>CAWFGZ010000021.1:0-79442 GCA_963815435.1 uncultured Alphaproteobacteria bacterium | reverse complement strand
GCCGCGGGCAGCGGGTGACCCCGCCCTCCCCACCAACGATCTCGCATGTCATACTTGTACGATTACGAGAGTAACCTGCTGCCAAACCGAACTTGCCTCTGCGCAAACCGGAATTCTCGATCTGCACGGCGTGCTCGATCAGCCGGGCCAAGCAGCGTTATGCGGCAAGATGCTTTCCCTAAGCAAAAACAAAGCGCCGGGAACCGAAATAGTTGAACAACAACCCACCGACCGAACCCACGGCCGCAGCCAGTACGGGATGGGAAGCCATGATCGGGCTCATTTGAATACACAATGCATAGAGGGAAAAATTGACGACGAAGCCAACGCCGTTGATGCTGACGTAGCGGACATACTCGTTAGACTTCCGTCCCGACGGCGAGGGCCTGAAGGTCCAACGGCGATTGAGCCACCAAGTGGATGTTACGGCGGCGGTGAATGAGAGAGCGCGCGCACCGTAGACATTGGTCCCAAGGCCGTGGAAAAGGATCGCGAGGACCGCTGCATCGACAAGAAACCCGATGCTGCCGACGATGGCGAAGGCCACGAAACTGTGTGGCCTCCCCATTCGCCGGTCGATGGGAATCGGACCGACCACCCCGACGATCGGCGTAGTTCCTCCTGTCACCGACTTGATGGCATGGTCTGAAGACTGGCGAGCCAGCGCGAACCCATACCCCTATCCTTGACCGGTGTCTACCGCTCGTAGCCAAGCGGCCGCGCGTGTCGATGGCTTGATGCCGACGGCCGCGGCAGGTGGTGCTCGCCCGGGCGTCTTCGGAGGCGAGCGGTTGTCCGCGGCCCCCGCGCCGTCCGGACCCGCTCAGGAGGCCTGCAACTCCTCCTGGCGGTGCGCGACCACGGTCTCGGCGAGCTTCTCCGGCACCGGGTTGAGGTGGTCGTAGCGCCAGTCGAAGAACGCCACGCCCTGGCTCAGCGAGCGCAGGCTGACGATCAGATCGTGGATCTCGGCCTGCGGGATCTGGGCCGAGATCTGGTCCCAGCCGCTCCAGCCCGCCTTGGCGTCGTAGCCCAGGATCTGGCCGCGCTTCTGGCTGACCAGTGCCAGCGCGCGCGAGGTGTAGTCGGTCGGCACCGAGATCTCGACCGCGAGGATCGGCTCGAGCAGCACCGGCTCGCACTGCTGCAGGCCCTCGCGCAGCGCGAGCGCGGTCGCCATCCTGAACGCGATCTCCGAGCTGTCGACGCTGTGGAACTGGCCGTCGAACAGCGTGACGCTGACGTCGACCACCGGGAAGCCGAGCGGGCCGCGCTGCAGAAACTCGCGGGCGCCGGCCTCGACCGCGGGAATGTACTGGCGCGGCACCGCGCCGCCCACGATCTTGTCGACGAACTCGAAGCCCTCGCCGCGCTGGCGCGGCCTGATCTCGATCTTGACGTCGCCGAACTGGCCGTGGCCGCCGCTCTGCTTCTTGTGCCGGCCGTGGCTCTGGGTGCCCTTGCGGATGGTCTCGCGATAGGGGGTCTGCGGCGGCCGGCCCTCGACCGCGATGTGGTACTTGGAGCGCATGCGGTCGAGGGCGACCCTGCAGATGCATCTCGCCCTGGCCCCAGAGCAGGCTCTGCTGCAGCTCCGGATCCTGCTCGAAGCGCAGGCTCGGGTCCTCGTCGACCAGCTTGCCGATCGCGCGCCGACAGCTTGACCTCGTCGTTGCGGTTCTCGGCCCTGAGCGCGAAGGCGTACATCGGCGCCAGCGACTCGGCGACCGGCAGCTCGAGCGCGGCGCGGGCCCGGCGCCGTTGCCGAGCGTCTGGCCGGTCTTCGCCTCCTCGAGCCGGCCGAGGCCGACGATCTCGCCGGCGCCGGCGCCGGGCAGCGTGTTGTGCTGGGCGCCGAACATCCGGATAGACGCCGCCGACCCGCATGCCGCCCAGCGTCATGCCGTCCTTGAGCTCGCCGGCCCAGACCCGCGCCAGGCAGAGCTTGCCGGCGTGCGGCAGATGGTAGTTCTTGAGCACCTGGACCAGCGTGTCGCCGGACGGGTCGACCCCGATCCGGGCCGCGGTCGACGCCGGCGGCGGCGTCTCCTTGATCAGCGCCTCGAGCAGGCGGCGCACGCCCATGTCCCGCTCGGCCACGCCCATGAACACCGGCACGATCTGATCGGCGCCGAGCGTCTTTTGCATGTGGCGCAGGATGTCGTCGGCCGGCGGCTCCTGCTCCTCGAGCAGCATCTCCATCAGATCGTCGTCGAAGTCGGCGAGCGTCTCGAGCATCTCGGTGCGCGCCGCCTGCTCGCGCTCGCGATACTCCTCGGGCAGCGCGATCAGCGTCCGAGGGCGCGCCGTCGTTGTAGCTGTAGGCCTGCTCGGTCACGAGATCGATGTAGCCGACCAGGCTTCGGCGCGGCCGATCGCGTACTGATGCGGCACGACCGGCCGGTCGGACAGATCGCGCAGGCTCTGCAGCAGATCGCGATAGGCGACCTCGGAGCGGTCCATCTTGTTGATGAAGATCAGATGCGGGATCTGGTGCGCATCGAGAACTTGAGCAAGGGCGAGACGGTGATCATGCGCTCCAGGACCGGCTCGACCACGACCACGGCGGCATCGACGCCGAGCAGGGCGTTGCGGGCCTCCTGGGCGAACTCGATCGAGCCCGGGCAGTCGAGGAAGGTGACGACGATGCCCTCGTGCTCGACCGTCGCGGCGTTGACCTCGGTGCTCATCTGGCGCTCGCGCGCCTCGGGCGAGGCGTCGCCGACGGTGTTGCCCTCGCCCGCCTTGCCCTTGCGGCCGATCGCGCCGGTGACGAACAGCAGGCTCTCGAGCAGCGTGGTCTTGCCGGTGCCGTTGGGGCCGACGATCGCGACATTCCGGACCGAATTCACCTGCGGCCATGGCAGTCTCCCTGCGTTGCTGCTGCGGCCGCCTGGATTGGCTTCGCCATCCTCGGCGGCGCCGACGGCCCTTGCTCGACCCATCAATTTCGACAAGCCGCCGGGCGATGGCAACTCGAAAATCATCGGACTGTCACGATGTGCCGCGGCGCCAAGCTCAAGAGGGCCTCGCAGCCTTGCCTGTCGCGCTGGAACGGCGCATGATCGGCCTTCAGGAGTCGGCACCTGGGGATCCCGGCTTTGAATGCAAGTGATGTCGGCGCAAAGCGATCTGCCCGTGCCACAACTCGGCCTCTCTGAGGACGAGGCGACGAGCCGGTTTCAAGAGCTCCAGCGAAAGCTCGTCCCGCTATGGGAGTTAATCCGGGCCTTCAACCAGAACGAACAGACAATCGTGGTCGTCCCATCCCAGAGCGTCGAGTTCGACGTCAAGGGGGCCGAGATGCAGGCCTTGGAGGAGCGCTACCTCTTTCTGCTGCTCCTCCTGCGCCAGCCGCGGGCGCGCCTCGTTTACGTTACTTCGCAGACGATTCTGCCGAAGACCATCGACTATTACCTCGGGCTCCTGCCCGGCGTGATCTCAAGCCACGCCCGCGCACGACTGTTCACGGTCGCGCCCGAGGACCGCAGTCCGAGGCCGCTCTCGCTCAAGCTCCTGGAGCGCCCGCACCTGATCGAGCGGATTTGCTCGCTCGTCCTCGATCCCGAGCGGGCACACTTGGTGACGTACAATGTGACGATACTGGAGCGCGATCTGGCGCTACGCTTGGGCATTCCTCTCTACGGCGCCGATCCGAAGTTTTTCCCGCTCGGGACCAAGACGGGCTGCCGCCGGCTGTTCGCCGAGGTGGGCGTGACCCATCCTCTCGGTTGCGAAGACCTACATTCGACCGGCGAGGTCACTGAAGCCCTCTTCGGAATGCGCATGAAGCGACCGGCGATGCGCGAGGCGATAGTCAAACTGAACGAGGCCATCTCAGGCGAGGGCAACGCGATCGTCACACTTGAGGGCCTCCCGACCCCGGGTGGCCCGGATGAGGCTGAAGCGCTTGCCGAGCGCGTCCAGGAGATGCGGTTCGAGGCGCCAAACGTCACACTCAAGGGCTACGCCGCCAAGCTCCAAGAGCGGGGCGGAATTGTCGAGGAGCGCATCATTGGGGACGAGATCCGCAGCCCGAGCGTGCAACTGCGGGTCACGCCTCTGGGTAAGCTGGAGCTGCTATCGACTCACGACCAGTTGCTCGGCGGGCCCTCGGGCCAGCTGTATATCGGTTGCCGGTTCCCCGCGGACCCGGCGTACGCGGCGCTGATCAGCCGCGAGGCATACAAGATCGGCGCGCGCCTCGCGCGCGAGGGGGTCCTCGGCCGCTTCGCCGTAGACTTCGTGGTCAGGCGGGGGGTCGAGGGGATTTGGGAACCCTACGCCGTCGAGCTGAACCTGCGCAAAGGCGGCACTACCCATCCGTTTCTGACGCTCCAGTTCCTCACCGACGGCACCTACGACGAGGACCGAGCGGTGTTCAAAGCGCCGAGCGGCCGCGAGAAGTGCTTCGTCGCCGGAGATCATATCGAATTGCCGCTCTATCGCGCCTTCGCGCCCGACGACCTGTTCGACATCGTGATCCGGCACGGCCTGCACTTTGACCAGACGCGCCAGAAAGGCGTCGTCCTGCACATGCTCGCGTCACTGGCTGAAAACGGCCGTGTCGGCGCGACAGCAGTCGGTGACACGCCCGAGGAGGCCGCGCAACTCTTTGCGCGCCTCCAGTCCGTGCTGGAGGAGGAAGCGCGCGACGCGCTGCGCCCTCGCGACCTACCGGCAGCGTAAATGTCACGGCGGACGGAAGAGGCGCACCTAAGATCCCGAAGACAGACGGGTATAGGTCTTGGTGCGGGGAAAAGGTGTCAGGTGCGGAAAAGGTGCCAGCGCCTTTTGGCTCACCACCCGGCACGTGACCCCCTGACATTTTTTCCCCTAGGTGCGCGGCTACACATCGGGCCACAACCACGTAAGTGACTGTTTGGCCTCCTCGAAGATCTCGGAAAAGTATGGCCACGTTCTGACGACTTCCGGTGGGATGTCAGGACCGACAATCTGCGCGGCTCCAGTACAGCATGTCTTTGCGAGGCTATCGACCATCTCATAGAGTGGTCGGTACTTCGGATACTGCTCGTAGTATACCCTTGTAATCATGTTGACGGAGTTGATCGCGATCGCGCTACATACGCGGCGTCTTCAACTGGTGCTTTCGGCTGCATCATCGCGAGCGGGACGAGGCGCACGCCTCCGATTTCGGCCTCGGTGCAACCTGAAAGCTGGTGCTCGCGAATGAGCCGGACGAGTTCGTCTCGGACCGCGTCCCGATCTTCCTTGATGGTGAGGTCGAGCGCCGCGCCTTCCATTCCGGCGGGCGGATTACTAATTTCCCAACATAATACCTGACAAGGCGGCGGAACTGTGTCATGTGTGATGGATGGACGCACGTGACTTTCGCAGCATCGGCCCGGCGGCGCAGGAAGCGTTCAGGCGGCGGGCGATCGTGCTGGTCGAGCGGCGCGGCATGAGCCAGGCCGAGGCGGCCAGAGCGGTGGGCGTGCAGCGACAGACGGTCAACATCTGGCTCAAGCGCTACCGTGCGCAGGGCGAGGCCGGCTTGCTGGATGGCCGTCGGGTCTCCGGGCGCAAGGGCCAGGGAGCACTCACCGCCGAGGAGGCGCGACAGGCCCGCCGCTGGATCGCCGACAAGACGCCGGACCAGCTGAAGTTGCCGTTCGCACTGTGGACGTCACGGGCGGCGCGCGAGCTTGATCGAGCGTCGCTTCGCAAGCGCCTCGGCCTCTCACCGTCCAGCTCTACCTAAACGCTGCATACCCCGCAGAAGCCGTTTTCGCGCCAAGCAACGCGCTCCCGCCGCCGTGCCGCCTTTGCGCGCGATTACCCGCGATCGCCAAGCGCGCCAAGCGAGACGTGCCATCATCTATTGCGACGAGACCGGCATCTCCAACCAGACCAGATCGGCCGCAGCTACGCCCCGCGAGGCCAGATGCTGTGATCGCACGCACCGCCAAACGGATCACCAAGAGCATGATCTCGGCCGTCTCCAACCGCGGCCTGATGCGTTTCATGCTCTACGATGGCGCGCTCGACGTCGAGCGGTTCATCACCTTCCTGCGTCGCTGATCAAACGCCGGCAGAAGGTGTTCCTCGTCGTCGACAACCTGAAGTGCACCACGCCAGGAAGGTCAAGGCTTGTACCAGAGCCATCGCCATGAGATCGAGCTGTTCTACCTGCCCGGCCTACGCGCCCGAGCACAACCCGACGAATATCTGAACAACCACGTCAAGCAGCGGTTGCGCCAGAAGTCACAGCCCGACTTCAAGACGCGCTCGTCGCAGATACCCGCGCGGTGCTGCGCGCCATTCAGCGCTCACCGGCCGCATCCGGCGCTGCTTCGAGCCCGACCCCGTCAAATATGCCGCCTGATTGTCAGGTATCACCTTGATATTAATAGTTCTCTTGTGAAGAAGTGCATATCCAAGCAAGTTTCGAGCGCCATTGGCTTGCTTCGCCAACTCCTTCTGGAGGCCGCGATCCGGCTCTCGACTGAAAAGGCCCATGGCAAACCTCCTCCCGCTGTTCAACATCGGAAGCTACCGCACAAATGCTGCCGGCCGGGGCCGCTGCGAGCGGCGCAGGCGCGTCAGATGGCCGAGCCCGCCGCCCAGCTCCCAGGCCAGGATCGTCCTCATCGACCCCTGGGGCCCGGCCCCTACGTCTGGGCGCGCTCCAGGGCCTCCGCGGCGGCGAGCCAGCGGCTGCTCGGCGGCCTCGATCGCGGTCTTGAGCTCGGCTTCGCGCTTGAGCAGCGCGGCGACCTCCTCGCCCGGCAGCTGGTAGGTGGCGCCGTCGGCGAGCCTGGCGGCGAGCTTCGCCCGGTCGGTGGTGAGCTGCTCGAGCTCGTGCTCGGCGGCCCGCGCCGCCTTGCGCAGGGGTGCCAGCTGCGAGCGGAGCGCCGCGCTCTGCTGGCGCGAGGCGCGCCTGGCATTGGGCGGAGCGCTGGCGGCCGCCTCGGCGCCATCGCCCGAACCGGCCAGCAGGCTCCGGTGGTAGTCGTCGAGATCGCCCTCGAACGGCGCGACGCGGCCGCCGGCGACCAGCCAGAGCCGGTCCGCGGTCAGCTCGATCAGATGGCGGTCGTGGCTGATCAGCAGGACGGCGCCCGGGAACTCGTTGATCGCCTCGATCAGGGCGTCGCGCGAGTCGATGTCGAGGTGGTTGGTCGGCTCGTCGAGCACCAGGATCTGCGGCTCCTGCGCGCTGATCAGGGCGAGCGTGAGCCGCGCCTTCTCGCCGCCCGAGAGCAGGCCGCGCGGCGAGCTCGGCCTTCTCCTGGCCGAGACCGAAGCGCGCCGAGGCGGGCGCGCAGGCGCTGCTCGCGCAGGTCCGGCAGCGCTTCGGCCAGATGCTGCGAGCGCGCGTCCGCTCGGGCTCGCAGCTCCTCGATCTGGTGCTGGGCGAAGTAGCCGACCCGGAGCTTCGGGCGCGCGCACGATCTCGCCCGCCAGCGGCGCGATCCGCCCGGCGAGCAGCTTGGCGAAGGTCGACTTGCCGTTGCCGTTGGCGCCGAGCAGCGCGATGCGATCGTCCGGGTCGATGCGCAGATCGAGCCGGTCGAGCACGATCGTCGGCGCCGTAGCCCGCGCGCACCCGCTCGAGCGTGATCAGGGGCGGCGGCGGCACCGGCCGGCGCCGGGAAGCGCAGCACGACGTCCGGCGCGCCGATCACCTCGGCGATCGGCTCGAGCCTGGCCAGCGCCTTGAGGCGGCTCTGCGCCTGGCGGGCCTTGCTCGCCTTGTAGCGGAAGCGGTCGACGAAGGCCTGCATGTGGCGCGCGCTGGCCTCCTGCTTGGCGCGCTCCTTCTCGAGCAGCACCAGCCGCTCGCGCCGGACGCGCTCGAACGCGTCGTAGCCGCCGGTGTAGCTGGTGAGCCTCTGCTGATCGAGATGGACGATCCGCTCGGGCACCCGGTTCAGGAGATGGCGGTCGTGGCTGATCAGGAGGAGCGTGCGCGGATAGCGGCAGAGATAGTCCTCGAGCCAGAGGCTCGCCTCGAGGTCGAGGTGGTTGGTCGGCTCGTCGAGCAGCAGGAGGTCGGGCTCGGCGAACAGCACCGCGGCGAGCGCCACCCGCATGCGCCAGCCGCCCGAGAAGGCTCGCGAGCGGGCGCTCCTGGGCGGCGTCGTCGAAGCCGAGGCCGGCGAGGATCGCGCTCGCCCGCGCCGGCGCGGCGTGGGCGCCGATGTCGGCGAGCCGGGTCGTGGATCTCGGCGATCTCGCGCGCGGGTCGCGCGCCCGCTCGGCCGCGCGCAGCAGGCGCGTCCCGCTCGAGGTCGGCAGCGAGCACGGCCTCGACGCGGCGTGCGCTCGCCGCCCGGCGCCTCCTGGGCGACCCAGCCGATGCGGGCACCGCGGCGAAGGCGGACCGCGCCCGCATCCGGCGCGAGCTCGCCCCGGATCAGGCGCAGGAGCGTCGTCTTGCCGCTGCCGTTGCGGCCGACCAGCCCGACCCGGTGTCCGGCCGGCAGGTGGACGCTCGCCCCCTCCAGCAACAGACGACCGCCGATCCGCAGGGTGACGTCGTTCAGATGCAGCATGGCGCCCGCGACATAGCACGCGGGCGCGCCCTGCCCAACCCCGCCGGGTGCCTGCGTGCGCTCTCAGTCGGCGCCCCGGCCGACGGCGATGATGACGGCCTCGTCGCCGGCCAGGTCGATGCGCCCGGCAACGCTCCGCCCGGTCCGCTCGGGATGGGTCGAGAGCACGACCCGCCCGCTCAGGCGCTCGCCGAAGCGGACCGACTTGGGCACGGCCTCGAGGTTGAGAACGACAACGAAGCGCCGCTCGCCCGCTGTCCGCGCGTAGGCCAGCACCTCGCCGTCGACCTCGACCTCGGCCCAATCGCCGACGGCGAGCGCCGGCTCGCGCCGGCGCAGCTCGATCAGCGCCCGGGTAGAGCGTCAGCATCGAGCCGCGGCTCGCCGCTTCTGCGCCCGACGTTGCGCGCGCGCGTAGTCCGCGCCGAGCGGCAGCCAGGGCGTCGCCGGTCGTGAAGCCGGCAGTTGGCGCGCGGCGTCCCATTGCATCGGCGTGCGCTCCGGATCGCGACCGAGACCGAGGCCCGGCGACGTTGAGCTCCAACGGGTCCTGCACGCGCTCGGGCGGGATCGGCACGTTCGTCCATGCCGATCTCGTCGCCGTAGTAGAGCGTGGGCGTGCCGCGCAGCGTCAGCAGCAGCATCGCGGCGACGCGCGCCTGCGCCGGCCCGACCCGGCTCGCGATGCGCGTGCTGGTCGTGGTTGCCGAGCACCCAGTTCGGCCAGCCGCCCGGCGGCAGCAGCGCCTCGTACGTCGCGGATCAGGCGTCGATGATCGGCGCGCGCTGCCACTGGCCCAGCGATCAGGTGGAAATTGAACGGCAGGTGCACCCCGCTGTGGTCCGCGCCGTAGTAGGCGACCAGCGCTCGCATCGGCAGGTAGATCTCGCCGATCAGGACGCGCTCGCCCGGATACGCGTCGAGCACCGCGCCGCATCTCGGTCGACGATCTCGTGCACCTCGGGCTGGTCGGCGGTGTGGAGCGGCGCAGGACGCGGCGGATAGCGGCTCATGCCCGCGCGATAGTCGGGATTGGGCGGGTTGTCGCGGAACGCGGCGTCCTTGATCATGTGCCAGATGACGTCGACGCGGAAGCCGTCGACGCCGCGGTCGAGCCAGAAGCGGAGCACGTCGTACATCGCCGCGCGCACGTGCGGGTTGCGCCAGTTGAGGTCCGGCTGCTCCGTGAGGAAGGCGTGGTAGTAGTACTGGCCGGTCGCTCGGGTCCAACTCCCAGGCGCTGCCGCCGAACTGCGCTCAGCCAGTTGTTCGGCGGCCCGCCGTCCGGCGCCGGGTCGCGCCAGATGTACCAGTCGCGCTTCGGGTTGGCGCGCGACGCGCGCGCCTCGACGAACCACGGGATGCTGGTCCGAGGTGTGGTTCGGCACGAAGTCGAGGATCAGCTGCAGCCCGCGCTCGTGCGGCGGCGGCGACCAGGCGTCGAAGTCGGCCAGCGTGCCGAACAGCGGATCGATGTCGCTGTAGTCGGTGACGTCGTAGCCGAAGTCGGCCATCGGCGAGCGGATAGATCGGCGAGAGCCAGATCGCGTCGACGCCGAGCCAGGCGAGGTAGTCCAGGCGCGCGAGGATGCCGGCGAGGTCGCCCGACGCCGTCGCCGTTGCTGTCCTGGAACGAGCGCGGGTAGATCTGATAGATGACGGCCTTCTGCCACCAGTGCGGCGCGCTCATCGCCCCCTCCCGGTTGTCCGACCTGTCCCGTCCGCCCCCCCATGCCGCGACGCATCCGCTCTGCTAGTGGTCGAAATCTAACGGATGGGATCCCGGCCCGCACCTCCCGTTGCCGGACATACGGAGCGGCCGGTCGTGACCCGAACTGACGTGGGCCAAGACAGCCGGCGGGGGCCACAACCATGCGCTTGAGCCATTCTTCTTCCGATTCGTGGTTTAGCGGCTATTGGATTTGGAGGGAGGGCAGGGAATTAATGCCACGGGCTGAAACTGAGCTTCAGGGATCAATGCATCAGCCCGAGAGGATCCCGATATGCGAGGCTCAGAACATTGCAAAGCCGCTGGCAGTGGGTTTGCTCGCTTGTCGGAGCGCCGACGCTTTCGGCGAGTTCGCCAGGGATGGAGATGTCCGGTAAGGGGGAAGTTGAGCGGATGAGGCGGTCTGTCGCTACGAAGCCGACCAAGCCGACATTCAGGCTCAACTCGTCAAACCCGCTGGGACCAGCGGGTCTCGACTATGGCGACACGGTCCTGCAGAGACCAGTAGGCCAGGTTGGGAACGAGCCGTGGCGGCTCGAGCCTGATGGACGAGGGCATGGACGTCCTGACATTTGGCTAGTGGAAGAGATTGGAACGCCGGTTGAAGCCTTCAGGGGTGAACTTCGAACAATATCCGTATCTGGGGAGGGGGATGGGTATAGTCCGGACCGAACAGCCAAATCGATCGAGAGCCAGAGGTCGGAAAGGGAGGGAGGGGGGGGGGAGGGGGTGGAGAGTTCCGAGGCCTGATCGCACGTCATGATCGTCGACTTGGCGTGCTCCCTGCGAGCTGTCGCGGTTCTCGTTTTTGGCGTCCTCACCGGTCTGCCGGTCGACCCGGATCGTTGAAACCGCTAGCCGGTCGGGGCCGAGGGCCACGGTTCTGAGGACCGACGGGCCATCGAGGGGGGGGGGTGCCTGCATCAGCCCTGAGCGCGGTGTCATGCCTCACGAGATCACCCGGCCCGGCGCGCCATCATGGCTGGTCTCGGCCGGCTCCGGGGCGATGCGGTCGTCAACGATGGGCGACTGATCTGCGGACGGTCGCTCGGCCGGTACCGGGTCGAGAAGAGCTACGCGGGCGGAACGACTTGCTTCGCTTCTACGAGCGTGGGAAGCGGATCTTGAGTACGGTCCGAGTCCGTCGCAGCGGTGATCCTACAGCTCGGCCAGGCGGCGGCACGGTCATAACGGGATTCCTTCTTCAGCCGACGCTCGCCCACGCCAACCGACCGCCGTAGCGCGAGGCGAGAGGGGGAGGAGGGGGGGGCGCGGCAGCCGGAGGTGGGATTGAACATGAGAGGAGCGGGAGGGGCAGAACGGAGGCTCATCGTTGAGGCGAGCTGCTGTGTCCCTTCCTAGCTGAGAGGGTGCCGCCGAATCGCAGCGTTCAGGAAGGCCATCGAGGGGCTCGGGGCGAGCAGGCCAGTGGCCGGATTGCTGGCTGCACGGGGCCTCGCCCGCTGTGGACAGAGCCGGGCAAGCGCACCGAGGGCCCTGACGACCTCCTGGCGCCTATCTACGCTTGATTGACCGAGGGCTTCGACACGCCGCGTACCAGCTACCTTCGGATCTCTCCACTAGGCGGTCCGGCCCATGCGAGCCGGCTCTCGAGCAGCGCGAGCAGGCCCTCGAGCAGCTGCGCGGGGCTGCGGCGGGCAGCCGCGGATGTGCAGATCGACCGGCACGACCGCGGAGACGCCGCCGACGCACGGCGTAGCTGCCGGCGAACAGGCCGCCGTCGACCGCGCAGTCGCCGACCGCCACCACCCATTTCGGATCGGGCGTCGCCTGGTAGGTGCGCTCCAGCGCCTCGCGCATGTTCTTGGTCACCGGCCCGGTGACCAGCAGCACGTCGGCGTGGCGCGGCGAGGCGACGAAGCGCAGGCCGAAGCGCTCGAGGTCGTAGAAGGCGTTGTTGAGCGCGTGGATCTCCAGCTCGCAGCCGTTGCAGGAGCCGGCATCGACCTCGCGGATCGCGAGGCTGCGGCCGAGCCGCCGGCGCGCGGCGCGCTCGACGCTGGCGGCGAGCTCGGCCAGCGCCGCGTCGTCGGGCCGCGGCGGCGCGCTCGGTCAGCGGCGGCCGGAACAGGCTTTGAAGAGCAGCTTGCGCATGGCGCATCGCTAGAGGTCGTGGCCCGAGTAGGAGCAGTTGAACGATTTGTTGCAGAGCGGGAAGTCGGCGACGATGTTGCCCTCGATCGCCGCCTCCAGCAGCGGCCACTGGAACCACGACGGATCGCGCAGGTGGCAGCGCTCGATCGCGCCGTCGGCGTCGAGCCGCAGCCAGACCAGGATGTCGCCGCGGAACGCCTTCCGACCAGCGCCATGCCCTCGCGGCCGCGGCCGGCGAGGCAGCGTCGCGCCGGATCGCGGCCCGGCGGGCAGCCGCTCGAGGATCTGCTCGATCAGCGACAGGCTCTGCTCGACCTCGCGGATGCGGATCCACACCCGCGCGTTGACGTCGCCGTCGCTCGAGCACCGGCACCTCGAAGCGAGCTCGTCGTAGGGCGGATAGCCCGGGGTCCGGCGCGCATCGAAGGCGCGGCCCGAGGCGCGGCCGACGTAGCCGCCGGCGCCGAATCGCCGCGCCAGCTCGGCGCTTCAGGATGCCGGTGCCGACGGTGCGATCCTGCAGCGAGGCGGTGTTGTCGTAGAGCTCGACCAGCGCGGGAAAGCGGCGCCGGATCTCGGCGATCAGCGCGCGCAGCGCGCCGACGCCCGTCGCGTCCGAGATCGGCGGCGACGCCGCCCGGCACGACGCGATCCATCATCAGCCGGTGGCCGAAGCAGGCGTCGGCGGCGCGCAGCACGCGCTCGCGCAGCACGCCGCAATGGGCGTGCATCAGCGCGAAGGAGGCGTCGTTGCAGATGGCGCCGATGTCGCCGAAGTGATTGGCGATGCGCTCCAGCTCGGCCATCAGCGCGCGCAGCCAGACGGCGCGCGGCGGCGGCTCGACGCCGCAGCGCCGCCTCGACGGCGCGGGCGAAGGCGAGGGCGTAGGCGACCGTGCTGTCGCCCGACGTGCGGCCGGCGAGCCTGCGCCGCGCGCTCGACGTCGGCGCCGGCCATCAGCCCCTCGATGCCCTTGTGGACGTAGCCGAGCCGCTCCTCCAGGCGGACCACGGTCTCGCCGTTGGCGGTGAAGCGGAAATGCCCCGGCTCGATGATGCCGGCGTGCACCGGGCCGACCGGGATCTGGTGCAGGCTCTCGCCCTCGGCCGGCAAGAAAGCGTAGGGGTCGGCCTCGGCCGGCTGGCGCGGCTGCACGGCGAGCGGATGGCGGACGCCCCAGCGGCCGTGGTCGAGCCAGGGGCGCTGCGTCGGGCGCGCCCTCGGCCTCGAGGCCGAACAGGTCGCGGATCGTGCGCTCGAGGCGGATCGCCGGCGCGATGCAGGCGCGCGACCGAGGGGAAGCGGCGGTCGGGACAGGCAAGGCTGAGCGACCGCGATCTCGCCGCTCGCCTCGTCGAGCAGCGCCATGTGGACGCGTCGCGGCTCGCCCCACAGCCCGAGCAGCGTCAGCTCGCCCGGCCGCGAGATGCTCGACCGCGGCCCGCCAGCCGTCTTCCGACGACGCACGGCCCGCGGCCAGGGCCGATGCGCCGCGACCGGCTCGCCGGCGGCCAGCAGATCGGAGAGCACGGCTCTCGCTCGACATGATCTCAGCCGAGCCGCGGCGACGTTCTGGAACCAGGCCACCAGCGGTCCGCGGCAGGTAGATGCCGGCCGCCAGCACCAGCGCCAGATGGGCAAACATCGGCACGTAGGAGGCCTCGACCGGCGCGCCGCGCGCCGCCAGCGGCGTCGCCGAAGGCCAGGCCGCTGCAGGCGCAGCATCAGCGCGCCGAAGCCGACCAGCAGGCCGAGCGACCAGCGGCAGCGCGAGCAGCGGCTCGCGGGCGAAGGTCGAGCTGACGACCAGGAACTCGCTCATGAAGATGCCGAGCGGCGGCAGGCCGGCGATGGCCACGACGCCGAGCACGAGGCCCCAGCCGAGCAGCGGATGGCTCTCGGTCAGGCCGCGGATGTCGGCGATCCGCTGCGTGCCCTTGACCTGCGCGATGTGGCCGACGCGCGAAGAAGATCGCCGACTTGGTCAGGCTGTGCATGGTCATGTGCAGCAGGCCGGCGAAGTTGGCGAGCGGGCCGCCCATGCCGAAGGCGAAGGTGATGATGCCCATGTGCTCGATCGAGGAGTAGGCGAACATGCGCTTGATGTCGCGCCGCCGGTAGAGCATGAAGCGCGGCGAAGACCAGCGAGACCAGCCCCATGGTCACCATCAGCGGGCCCGGGCGCGAGCGCGCCCGCGTTGGCCGCGAGCAGCATCTTGAAGCGCAGGACCGCGTAGAGCGCGACGTTGAGCAGCAGGCCCGAGAGCACCGCCGAGATCGGCGTCGGGCCCTCGGCGTGGGCGTCGGGCAGCCAGGCGTGCAGCGGCGCCAGGCCCGACCTTGGTGCCGTAGCCGAGCAGCAGGAAGACGAAGGCGAGGTTGAGCAGGCCGGGATCGAAGCGCGCGCCCGGGTCGACCAGGACGGTCCACACCATGGCGTCCATGCCCTCGCCGACCACCGGCGCGCGCCGCCAGGTAGACCAGGATGGTGCCGAACAGCGCGAGCGCGATGCCGACGCTGCCGAGGATGAAGTACTTCCAGGCCGCCTCGAGCGCCTCGTGGGTGCGGTAGATGCCGACCATCAGCACGGTGGTGAGCGTCGCGAGCTCGATCGCCACCCACATCAGCCCGATGTTGTTGGCGACCAGCGCCAGGTTCATGGCGAACATCAGGACCTGGTACATCGCGTGGTAGAAGCGCAGGTAGCCGCGGCGTCAGCCGGCCGGTCTCCAGCTCGTGGGCGATGTAGCTGGCGCTGAACACGCTGGTCGTGAAGCCGACGAAGGTGTTGAGCACGATGAAGACGACGTTGAGGTCGTCGACGAGCAGGTAGCTGGCCCGCGGCCGGCCGCGCCGCGAACAGCGGCGAGCGCGGCGAGGAAGGTGAGCAGCGATGCCGCCGACGTTGAGCCGGCGCCGCAGCCGGTAGCCGGGCAGCGAGCGCCAGGAGCGCCGCAGCGGCGGCCGGGATCACCAGCACGGCGGCGACGCGCGAGCGAGGCCGAGCTCGGTCATGGGCGCTCGCCCCGGAACAGCTCGAGCGCCTGCGACGTCGACCGTGTCGAAGCGCTCGCGGATGCGGAACAGGAAGATGCCGATCACGATGAAGGCGATCAGGACCGAGAAGGCGACGCTGATCTCGACCACCAGCGGCATGCCCTTGGCGCCGGTCGGCGGCGAGGATCAGGCCGTTCTCGAGCGACATGAAGCCGACCACCTGGCTCACCGCGTTGCGCCGCGTCACCATCATCAGCAGGCCGAGCAGCACGACCGACAGGGCGAAGGCCAGATCCTCGCGCGCCAGCGGATCGGCGCCGGCGGTGACCCGCAGCATCACCACGATCGACAGCGCGACCAGCCCGATGCCGGCGAGCATGGTGAGCCCGATGCCGACCACGGTCTCGATCGTCGCGGTGGATGCCGAGGCGCTGCACGATGCGGTGCAGCGCCACCGGGATGATCGAGCGCCTTGAACACGAGCGCGATCGCCGCCGTGACGTAGAGATGCGGCGCGTCCTGGATGTACGCCTGCCAGGCGACCGACAGCGCGAGCACGAAGGCATGCAGCGCGAAGACGTTGAGCAGCGCGAACATGCGGTCCTGGTAGAGCAGCATGAAGCTCACCAGCACCAGGCCGCCGGCGAGCAGATGCGCGACGTCGAACTGCAGACCGGCGTCCATCAGAGGCCCCGCGAGACGAACAGCAGCAGCGTGCCGAGCAGGCCCAGCATCAGCGCGGCGCCGAGGAACTCGGGCACGCGGAAGACGCGCATCTTGGCGATCGCGGTCTCGAACAGGGCGAGCAGGAAGCCGCCGACGGCGAGCTTGGCGACATAGGCGGCGACGCCGACGCGCATCGGCGACCAGGCCCGCTGCGGCGCGCGCCATGCCCCAGGGCACGAAGACGCAGGCGATGCAGCGAGACGTAGAGCAGCAGCTTGAGCGAGGCGGCGAGCTCGATCAGCGCGAGGTGCCGGCCCGAATATTCCAGCACCATCGCCTCGTGCACCATGGTGAGCTCGAGGTGCGTGGCCGGATTGTCGACCGGGATGCGGGCGTTCTCGGCGATCGCCACGATGATGAGCGCGACCAGCGCCAGGCCGAGCGAGACGCGCAGGCCGACGTTGGTCGTCGAGCATGAAGCCGGCGATCGTGGACAGCTGCGTCGAGCCGGCGACCAGCGCCAGCGTGAAGACGATCATGATCATCGCCGGCTCGGCGAGCGAGGCGATCATGCACCTCGCGGCTCGAGCCGATGCCGCCGAAGCTGGTGCCGACGTCCATGCCGGCCAGCGCCAGAAAGAAGCGCGCGCTGCCGAGCAGCGCGATGATGGCGATCAGGTCGGCCGACCAGCTGAACAGCAGCCCGGTCGCGAAGGTCGGCACCAGCGCCGCGGCGACCCAGGTCGCGGCGAAGATCAGATAGGGCGCGACGCGGAACAGCCAGGAGGCGTTCTCGGCCAGCACGACCTCCTTGCGCAGCAGGCGGAGCAGATCGCGGTAGGGCTGGATGAGCGGCGGCCCCCGGCGGCGCAGCAGCCGCGCCTTGACCTTGCGCACGAAGCCGGTCAGCAGCGGCGCCAGCGCAGCACCAGCAGCATCTGCGCGCCCTGGACGAGCGAGATCGTGCGATCAGCGCCATATCGCCAGCACCAGCAGGAGGAGCGACCAGGGCGAGCGAAGACCAGGCTCAGATAGCGGCGGATGGTCAGGAACTGCAGGTGTTGAGCCGATCGGCGGCGAAGCCGACGGCGCCCGCGATCGGCGCATAGAGCGCCTCCCAGACGAGATCGCGCAGCGCGACCTCGAAGGCGCGCCGGCCGCAGATCGCCGGGCGGCGGCATGTCGACCTCCTCGCGCGCGCGGAAGACGAGCGTGCCGAACACGCGGCGGATCGGCTGGGCGAAGCTGCCGGCGGTGTACTGGGTGATCGGGCTCGGATCGGGAAAGCCGCAGTCCCAGGCCGGCGCGCGGCGCACCGCGCGCGAGGCGAAGCGATGGATCGCCGCAGGCGGTGAGGCGACGCCGAGACCGCGATGAACAGGAAGACGAGCAGGCCGTTGTAGGAGCTGCGGCCTTCGCCGATCGGCACGATCGATGAGCCAGGCGATGGTCGATCTGCGCCGGCATGCGCGCCGCCGGTCAGCGCCGTGACCACCGGCGCCAGCCCGTCGATGACCAGGCCCGGGAGCATGCCGGCGAGCAGGCAGAGCCCGGCGAAGGCGAACATCGCGGCGAGCGACCAGCGATCGACCTCGTCGCGCCCGCTCGCGGCCGCCGGCGTGCGCGGCCGGCCGAGGAAGGTGATGCCGAATGCCTTGACGAAGCAGGCCGCGGCGAGCGCGGCCGAGAGCGCCAGCATGGCGCCGACCGCCGGCACCAGGAGCTTCAGGCCCCATTGCGGCAGGTTCGGGCTCAGCAGGATCGCCTGGAAGGTCAGCCACTCGGAGACGAAGCCGTTGAGCGGCGGCAGGGCCGAGATCGCGACGCAGCCGACGAGGAAGGCGAAGGCGGTCAGCGGCATGCGATGGATGAGGCCGCCCAGGTGCTCCATGTCGCGCTCGCCGGTCGCGGTCAGCACGGCGCCCGAGCCGAAGAACAGCAGGCTCTTGAACAGCGAGTGATTGAGGACGTGGAACAGCGCGGCGGTGAGCGCCAGCGCCGCGGCGCCAGCCATGCCGTTGGCCTGGAAGGCGAGCGCCAGGCCGAGGCCGATGAAGATGATGCCGATGTTCTCGACCGTGTGGTAGGCGAGCAGCCGCTTCAGATCGTGCTGCATCAGCGCGTAGAGCACGCCGAGCACCGCGGTGACGCCGCCGAGCACCAGCACCACGCATGCTCCACCACCAGGCGGGCGGCCCGAGCAGGTCGAAGACGATGCGCACGAAGCCGTAGACGGCGACCTTGGTCATGACGCCGCTCATCAGCGCCGAGACGTGGCTCGGCGCCGCCGGATGGGCGAGCGGCAGCCAGACGTGCAGCGGCACGAGGCCGGCCTTCGAGCCGGCGCCGAGCAGCGCCAGAGCCAGCACCAGGGCCGAGCGGCCGGCGCGGCAGGCCGCTGCCGCGCATCGCGTCGAAGGCGTAGCCGCCGCTCGGCGCCGGCGAGCAGGCCGAAGGCGAGCAGCAGCGCAGAGCGTGCCGAAGCTCGCCATCACGAGATAGACGTAGCCGGCCTGCGCGTTGCCGCGCTCGCGGTGGTGCGCCATCACCAGCGCCCAGGAGGTGAGCGACATGAACTCCCAGGCGAACAGGAAGGTGAAGGCGTCGTCGGCGAGCGACGACGAGGTTCATGCCGGCGAGGAACGCCGGGAAGAACGGCAGGACCCGGCCCGGCGCCGGTCTCGTGCCGGCCGTAGCCGAGCGCCGTAGAGGCTGGCGGCGGCGCCGCCGAGATTGACCACGACGAGGAAGAACGCGGCCAGCGCGTCGAGCCGGAAATGGGCGCCGATCCAGGGCAGGCCGAGCGGCAGGACGATCGTCGCGGCATCACCGCCCGAGACGAGACGCGCCAGCGCCACCACCAGCCCGAGCGAGGTCAGGGCGAAGCTCGTGCCGTAGACCCAGGGCGTTGCGTCGCGGCGGAGCACGATCGCGCCGGCGCCCGTGGCCAGGAGCAGTCCGATCAGGACCAGGATCAGCGCGAGCGGCATGCCGCGCCCCACGACGCCGACCGGACCGGCCGCGTCGTCATGCCTTCAGCCGGACCCCGCGGCCGCCGCCCTGGCTGACCGCGCCCTCGCCGATCAGCTCGATCCCGGCCGCGTCGAGCGCGCCGATCAGCTTCATCAGCGAATCGACGTTGCCGCGGATCACGCCCTCGCTCGCCTCCATGCGCTGGATGGTCGGCACCGACAGGGACGCAGCTTCGGCGAGCGCCCGCTGATCCATGCCGAGCAACGCCCGCGCCGCCCGGATCTGTCCGGCGGTGATCACGTCTCAGCCATCAGCTCTGCTGTTTGGGGTATCTATTTTGGGCGTCTAGCACGGACTCCTGATTTGTTCAACCACTGATTTTCGACCAAAAGCTGGCGAAAAGCGGTGATTTTCAGCGTCTTTTTCTGGGCTGCAGCCCCCGAGACAGCGGCGGGATCTCAACGAGAGCATCGGGCGCCACCACTCGCGCTACCCATCGACCTGGCCCCGCAGTGGACTAGATTTGATGCCCGCGACATTGGCGGGAAAGCGAGGTGCCGCATCTCCGGGACGCTGCGTGTTTCGGAGGAAACCGGCAGATGCCTGGCTGCCGGAGAGCGCTTCCCGGCGGTGCGGTTGGTGCTGCGCTCGTTCATCGTGCTGGCTCTCGGCCTCTGCGCCGCGACCTCCCAGGCGGCGAGACCGAGCATGTCCTCATACTGTTCTCGGACGACAGCCTCCTGCCGGCCAACAATGCCATCGCCTCGAGCTTTCGAGGGAGGCTCCAGGCGGACGATCCCCAAGGCGTGGAGATCTTCACCGAATTCCTCGACGCCCGCCGGTTCCCAGGTCCGGCGCACGAGGCCCGGATGGAAGCGTTGCTGCGCGGTAAGTATGCATCGATCCCAATCGACCTCGCGATCGCGTTCGGTCCTCAGGCGCTGGATTTCCTGAGCCGGCGCCGTGCATCGCTGCTTCCAGGCACACCCATGATCTTTGCCGGCGTCAGCGAGGCGGCCATGGAGAAGCGGAGTGTACCGCCGGACAGCACCGGTGTCGTGAGCCGTTTCGATCCGGTGCAGACGCTGGAGCTGGCGCTGCGTCTGCAACCGGATGTCAGGCAGGTGGTGGTGGTCACCGGTGCTTCGGCCTTCGACCAGAGCTGGGAGAGGGTGGCCCGCGAGAAACTCCTTCCTTACGCTGCCCGCCTCCGGGTGACCTATCTGTAGGGCCTGCCGCTGCCGCAGTTGCTGGACGAGCTCGCTCGCCTGCCGCCGCGCGCGATCGTCATCTATCTCAGCATTTTTGAGGATGGGACGGGCAGGCGGTTCATTCCGCGAGACCTCGCGGCAAACATTTCTGCGGCCGCCAAAGCCCCGGTCTACGGCGTCTACGAGACCTTCCTCGGCCGGGGCATCGTCGGCGGCTATATCGACAGCTTCGAGGCAATCGGCAGGGAGGCCGCCCGCCTCGGCCTGCGGGTCCTGACGGGAGAACCGGCAGCAAGCCTGCCGCCCGAGGATGTCCAGACCCAGGCCTTCATGGTCGACGGGCGGCAGATGCGCCGCTGGGGGCTGGACGAGGCGAGATTGCCGCCCGGCACGATCGTCCGCTTCGAGCAGCCGAGCCTGTGGAAGCAATACCGCGACCAGATCCTGGCGGTCGCCGCGGTGGTGGCGCTGCAGTCGGCGCTGATCGCGGCACTGTTGCTGCAGGGGCGCCGGCGGCGGCGCGCCGAGGAGTTGCTCCGCGAGGGCGAGCAGCGCTACCGCGACCGTGGTCAGCCAGACCGAGCTGTCTGCCGCTACCTGCCGGACACGACGCTGCACCTTCGTCAACGAGGCCTACTGCCGGTTCTTTGCTCGAGGCCGGGAGGACTGATCGGGCGCAAGTTCATCAAGCTGATCCCCGAATCCTGGCGCGCGGCGTGTTGAACCAGGTCGAGTCGCTCTTGCGGGTCCGCGCGTGCGGACCTACGAGCACGAGGTCGCTCGCCGACGGCACCATCGGCTGGCAGCAGTGGATCGATTCGGCGATCCGTCGCTCCGGATGGCCGGCGTGACGAATGCAGGGCATCGGCCGTGACATCACCGAGCGCAAGCGCGCCGAGGAGGCGACCCGCGGCTCGCCCATCGTCGCGGGTCGCCGTATCCCGGGCGAGCTGACCGCGTCGATCGCCCACGAGTTAAACCAGCCGCTGAATGCGATCCTGAACAACGCCCAGGCTGGCCAGCGCCTGCTCGCGCGGGAACCGATCGATCTGGCGGAAGTGGGCCAGATCCTCGAGGACATTGCGAGCGACGACCTGCGCGGCGGCGAAGTCATCACCCGACTACGTGCGTTGCTGAAGAAGGGCGAGGCGATCTTACAGCCGCTGGACCTCAACGACGTCACGACGGAAGTCCTGGCGCTGGCGCGAAGCGAGCTGATCGAGCGACACGTGACGGTCGACACCCGGCTGGCTCCTGCTTTGCCGAGCGTCCGTGGCGATCGCGTCCAGCTGCAGCAGGTCATGCTGAATCTTCTGCTGAATGCCTGTGAGGCCATGAGCACGAGCACTCCCGCCGAGCGCACGCTGACCGTGTCGACGGCGGTTGATGGCGACGGACACCTCCTGGCCTCGATCGCCGACCGAGGTAGGCGGAATTCCGCCGGATGCCGCCGATCGCCTGTTCGAGCCGTTCTTCACGACGAAGCGGCATGGACTGGGGCTGGGGCTGTCGATCTGCCGCTCGATCGTCGCCGCCCATGGAGGCCGCTCTGGGCCGACAACAACCCCGACGGCGGTGCAACCTTCACGCTTGCGCTGCCCGCGCAGAGCGGAGACCCCGGCTGAGCGCCGCAGCCGCAACCGTCTTCGTGGTCGACGACGATCCGAGCGTGCGACGCGCGCTGATGCGGCTGCTCACCGCGGCGGGTTTCGAAGCGCGGGCGTTTCCCTCGTCGGCGGCTTTCCTCGAGGTGGACGACCCGGGGGCGCCCGGTTGCCTCGTGCTCGATGTCGCTTTGCCGGGGCTCGACGGGCTGCAGCTGCAACAGGCGCTGGCGGTCTCCGGCTGCGCGCGGCCGATCGTCTTCATCACCGGACGGGGCGACATCCCGACGAGCGTGCGCGCCATGAAAGCCGGCGCGGTCGATTTCCTGACCAAGCCCGTCAACGACAAGGACCTGCTGGCGGCGGTCGGGCATGCCATCGAGATCGACCGACGGCCCGTGAGGCGCAGGGCGAGATGGACGCCCTGCGGCAACGTCTGGCGAGGCTGACACCGCGCGAGCGCGAGGTGCTCGGGCACGTCGTCGCGGGCCGTCTCAACAAGCAGATCGCGGCCGATCTGGGTACCGTGGAAAAGACGATCAAGGTGCACCGTGCCCGCATCATGGAGAAGATGGCGGCGCGGTCCCTTGCAGAGCTGGTTCGGATCGCCGACCGGCTGGGAATTGGGGCGGGCAGCCCGCGTCTGCCGCCATGATGGCCGCCGGGGTCGCGAACGGGCCGGGAACTGCCCTCGGGCTCTGACCGAGCGCCGGCGCCGCACTTCGTAGGACCAAGGTCCAATACCGGCACGCGTGCCGATCTGGTAACGACTCGAGGCCATGGTCGTTTGCCGCCACCGGGTCGCCGTCGTCGATGACGACGAGTTCGTGCGCAAGGCGCTCCAGCGTCTGTTGCGCGCGTCGGAGTTTGATACCGACACCTATCCCTCTGGACGGGAGTTTCTCGACTCCCTGCAGCATGCGGTCGTGCCGGACTGTCTGGTGCTCGACGTGCAGATGCCGGGAATGAACGGTCTGGCGCTTCAATACGAGCTCGCACGCGCCGGAACGCGCCTGCCGATCGTCGTCATCACGGGGCATGACGCGCCCGGAATGGAGACCAGGTGCCTGGCCGCGGGTGCACGGGCGTATCTGCGCAAACCGCTCGAGGCCAAGACCCTCCTCGCGGCGATCCACGACGCGATCAGCCTCGCCCACTGAGCCGGCTTCGGCTGTCCGACGCCATCGGCGAGGTAGCCAGATCTCACGGCCGAGAGGAGCGGCCGACGATATTGGACCAAGGTCCAATTGCGGCTGCCCGTCGCATCGGTCCATGAGTGATGATCGTGGATCGCAGGGAGCGAATTCGAGCAGCGACGACGAAACCTATCCACGTCAGCACGGACGTCAGGCGAACGAGAACTGCGTGCGATTGCGTCCATAAGATACTGGGAGGCGTGCATCCACTTTCTCAGCGTGCCATCGTTGGCAGCTACAAGTAGCGAACATTGTGCTGAACCGCGATGCGCAGGGGGCTTTTGGGGTGGAGGAACGGTTGCTGGCTTCGCGGCAACCTCGATCGAGGACGCAGCGATAGACCGCGATCAGGACGCGATGATGTCTGACGCGCCCTGTTTCTGGCCGACCATGCCCAAGCACGGGAGGTGCTGCCGTGGGCCGTGCATGCACGAAGGAGGAGTGTCCCATCGGCTGGGGCCGCAGCGCTTACGAGCGGGCGCCGAGCGACCAGCATCTCGCCGATCTCCTGGAAGCGGTCCGACTCCGGCGGGATCTCGCCGCGTTCACCGAGCTCTTCAACCACTACGCGCCGCGGCTGAGGAGCCTCCATGTCCGGCGTGGCGCAAGCTTGGCGGTGGCGGAGGAACTGACCCAGGAAGCGCTGCTCGCGGTCTGGCGTCGCGCCGAGCTGTACGACCGCCGGCGGGCGACGGTCTCGACATGGATTTACGCCATAGCCCGCAACAAGCACACCGACCTGATACGCCGGCGCAAGCTGGACGATGGCATCCGGGTCGAGTGGCAGGCGTGGCAGGAGACGCCGTCCGACGAGCCCGACATTGAGACCGCTCTGCACCTTCGCCGCTCCGGTGCGATTCTGCACAAGGCGCTGCAAAGCCTGCCGAGCGAGCAGGAGCGGGTCCTCCGCGAGGCGTATTTCGAGGCCAAGTCCCATCAGCAGATCGCGGCCGAGCTGGGGCTGTCGCTCGGTACCGTGAAGTCGCGGATCAGGCTCGCCCTCAGGCATCTGCGCGCCGGTCCGGAAGCGTTGTGATCCAATGGGTGTGAAATGACGTATGGGGCCAGGGGAGAAATCACCTCATAGTGGGTCGACGACCTCGAGAAAGGCGAATCGGTGGAAGTCTGTGTCCCGCGTGCAGATCCGGCGTATCCCATGCTCGCGCATGAGGATCGCCGTGTGTGAATCGTGGAGCAGATTGCCAGCGAGCCAAGGAAGCTCCGCGATTACTCGCTCGGCAACATCGGCGTGTCGCTCCGTCGGGACAAGCACCCCCAGCCCCGGCGAGCCGAGCAGGACCGAGACGAACGCCCAGGCGTGAGAGGCGCTCCACGGCCTCTTCATGACGCGCGGATGGGTGGTCACCCGCATGAATTCGTAGAGGATGGGCCACGTCGTGTACCACGCGTCCGGCCGGCCTCGCTGGTGCTCTAGCCAGTGGCGCGACCTGGCGTGCCAGGGCGAATCCGCGTCCGCGGCATAGACCAGAATATTCGTGTCGACGACGATCACTCGCTAGCGCCCTTCCATGGCCTGGTAGAGGGCGTCCCGGTCCGCGATGTCGACCACGGCGCCGCCGCTGTGGAACACCGGCAGGGGCGAAAGCGCCGCAGCCTTCTTCTGGGATCGGAACAGGTTGCGCAGCGCGGTCTCCACCAGCTCGGACATCGTTCGCCCCTGTCGCGCCGCTTCGCGCTTGAGCTGAGCCATGACCGTATCGTCGATATTGAGCGTGGTCTTCATATGGGAAAACATATGATCTGGATGGCAATATGTCAAACCAGGCCGCACGGATTCGCTCGGGAACGTGCGTGGCATGAATTCGGTAGAATTTCCGGAGTGAGCCCGAAGTGCAGAGCGATCACGCCTCGCGCAAACCGAACGAACCCGAGAAAGCTCGCCCAAACGATGATTTCGCTTGCAGGTATGTGGTCGATCAGGGCCGGACGCCAGGCCCGTCCGCCGGAGCTGTCGAGTGCTCCTGCCACGATCGCCCGGCCCCGGTCGGACGGACGGACTTGCCCACGCCCCTGGCTCGCCTCAGAATACAAGCCGGGACCCCGGGCAGGCAGGCGATCCGGGACGTGGTCCGAGAAGAAATCGCGGGGGCAGGCGCCATGGCATCACCCAAGCCGGCTTTGACCCTGGGCATCGAGGAGGAATACCTGCTCGTCGATCCCGAGACGCGGGCGCTCGCGAGCCGGCCGCCGCCGGCTTCATGCAGCGCTGCGAGGAGGCGCTCGGGGCCTCAGGTGACGCACGAGTTCCTGCAGTCGCAGGTCGAGGTCGGCACCGTCGGTCTGCCGCTCGGTCGACGAGGCCCACGCAGGAGCTGGCACATCTGCGCAGCACCGTCGCGGCGTGCGCGCGCGAGTTCGGCATGCGGATGATCGCCGCCTCGACCCACCCCTGGGCGACTGGGCCGAGCAGGCGCCGGTCGACTGGAGCGCTACCGCATCCTCGCGCCAGGAGCATCAGCCCCTCGCCCGGCGCATGGCGATCTGCGGCATGCACGTCCATGCCGGCATCGAGGACGACGACCTGCGCATCGACCTGATGAGCCAGGCCACCTACTTCCTGCCGCAC
Organism: uncultured Alphaproteobacteria bacterium; assembly: GCA_963815435.1. Lineage (GTDB taxonomy): Bacteria > Pseudomonadota > Alphaproteobacteria > Geminicoccales > Geminicoccaceae > DATAOG01. Next base: position 53,842 of record CAWFGZ010000021.1, on the reverse strand, counting down.
CTGCTGGCGCTGTGCATCGTCCTCGCCGTTCTGGGAGGGGCGCGATACCGGCATCAAGGCGTTCCGGCCGATCATCTTCGGCGACCTGCCGCGCTCGGGCTGCCGGAGATGTTCGAGAGCTTGAGCGACTGGAGGAGACGCTGCGGATGCTGGCCGGAGACCGGCATCTGCGACGGACGCCACCAAGATCTGGTGGGACCTGCGCCCAGCGCCCGGCATCCGACCCTCGAGATGCGCATCTGCGACATCTGCACCAGGCTCGACGACGCGATCACGATCGCCGCGTTCTACCAGTCGATCCTGGCCTTCCTCTATCATCTCCGGGCGAACAACCAGACCTGGCGCAAGTATCGCCGGATCCTGTCCTGGAGAACAAGTGGCGGGCGCAGCGCTACGGCCTCGAGGGGAGCTGGCCGACTTCGGTCAGCGGAAGCTCGTGCCCTTCGCCGAGCTGATCGAGGAGATGATCGGTCTGCTGAGTGAGCAGGCGCGAGGAGCTCGGCTGCCTCGCCGAGCTCGAGCGGGCCCGCGAGATCGCCTGCGCGACGGCACCAGCGCCGACCACCAGCTCCAGGTCTACCACGCCGCGCTCGAGGCGGGCGCGAGCGAGCACGAGGCGCAGGTCGAGGTGGTCGACTGGCTGATCGAGGCCTCGCTCGAAGGCGTCTCCGCCTGAGCTCATCGAGGGCTTTTCCCTCGACACCACTCGCGTTGGCGGATGGCAGCCATGCACGCTCAACGCCTTCAATGCCTTGAAAGGCGCGACGGCAGGGCCCACGTCGGCGGGCGTCGGGCTGCCCCGTGCCCGGCCTGACGGCTTGAGCGTTGAAATGGAGTGCGCTTGTCGAGCACCGACGACACGAGATTCTGCGAGGGCAGCGGCGCATGGCCGTCCGTCGGGCGCGCCGGGAGTCGGCCGCGAAATCCCAAGATCAGACGGCTCGAGCGGATGGCCCCGCTCGAGCGGCACCACATCGACCGCTTCATCGGCCGCAACCGCTTTCCGCTGATCGAGCCGAGCGCCGCCACGTTCGTCTACCGGGGCGAGGCCGACGCCGTCTATCTGCGTCGGTGGATGCACGGCGCGACTGATGGTCTGCCGCTCGAGCGGCTGGATGGCTCCGATTTGTGGCATGTCCGCGTCCCGGTCACCAAGGGGGCCCGGCTCGAGTACAAGTTCGACGTCGTGCGCGACGGGGCGAGCACCTGGATCAACGATCCCTTGAACCCGGAGGTCGCCACGGACCCGTTCGGCGCCAACTCGGTCTGCCGCACCTTCGGCTACGTGACGCCGGCATGGAGCCAGCGGGACCCATCGACACCGGCCGGCAGCCTGGATGAGCTCCGCGTGCTCAGCTCAGCCTTCGGCGAGGAACGCCTGGTTCGCGCCTATCTCCCGCCGGGCTTCGCCGACGATCGAGACTATCCGCTGCTGATCGTGCATGACGGCGACGACTTCGTCAGCCATGGCGGCCTGGCGATCGTTCTCGACAACCTCATTCATCGAGGTGACATCCCGCCGGTGATCGCGGCGCTGACGCAGGCGCAGGATCGGATTGCAGAATACACGGGCGGCTCGCGGCACGAGGATTTTCTCGCCCAGGATCTGTTGCCCATGCTGCGCGCGCGCCTGCCGCTGCGCGAGGACCCGGCCGGCGTGGTGCTGCTCGGCGCGAGCCTCGGCGCGGTCGCATCGCTCTCGACCGCCTGGCACCATGCCGGTCTCGTGGGCGGGCCTGGTCCTGCTCTCGGGTCGTTCATCTTCGATCGATCCCTGCTGAACGGGCGCGATCCCCTGTTCGCGAGGATCGCCGACTTCGTCGAGCGTCTGCGCGAGGATCCCCGCCGATCTTCCGGACCAGGTTTTCGTGAGCTGCGGCGTCTACGAAGGGCTGATCGGGCAGAACCGGGCGCTGGCGCGCTTCCTCCGGCGACAGGGCCGCGAGGTCCGCTTCGAGGAGCCGCGCGACGGCGCACCATTGGCAGAACTGGCGCGATCAGATGCGGGCGGGACTGACGTGGACCTTGCCTGGACCCCGTCCTGTCGGCTACGAGCAAAGCAGCTCTGAAGAGGTCTGAGCGGGCCGGCGACAAGAACGAGAACGAACCGGCGCCCGATGAGCGGAGGGGGGATGCCGTGGCCGAACGAACCATAACCATCGGCCTGTCGCTCGGCGCCGATATCTGCTGGCCGATCTGCTACGAGAGCTGCTGCGAGCGGCTGACCTCGAGCTGCCGACTCGGACGGCGACACGGTGCGCTTCGCATGCGAGCGGGTGACGATCGAGCCCTTCGACCTGCGCCAGCCGGTCAAGTACGACGTCGTCATCGACCGGCTGACGCACTGGTATCACGATCAGCCGCGAGTGGATCAAGAAGGCGATCCTGCTCAACGACCTCTACGTCTACAACAATCCCTGGTCGCTCCAGTCCAACGAGAAGCAGACCACCTATTGCCGCGATGATGCGGCTCGGCCTGCCGGTGCCCGAGACCTGGATGATCCCGCCCAAGGCCTACGAGCACGCCGCCGACCTGCAGCCGACGCTGCGCGCGTACGCCCGCTACTTCGACCTCGGCGAGATCGGCGCCAGGGTCGGCTATCCGGTCTTCATGAAGCCCTACCACGGCGGCGGCTGGGTCGGCGTCACCAAGATCGACGACGAGCAGCGAGCTGCGGCGCGCCTACGACGCACAGCGGCACGAGCTGATGAACCTGCAGAAGGGCGTTCTGCCCTACGACTGGTTCGTGCGCTGCGTCGGGCTCGGGCCGCAGACCCGCTGCGTGAACTACGACCCGTCGGCGCCGCTGCACGACCGCTACACGCATCGACACGATTTCCTCGGCGCCGAGGACCGCTCGGTGCTCGAGGACATGACGCTGACCATCAACGCCTTCTTCGGCTGGGACTTCAACTCCTGCGAGGCGCTGCGCAAGGACGGCGTCTGGCACCCGATCGACTTCGCCAACGCCTGTCCCGACAGCCAGGTCACCTCGCTGCACTACCACTTCCCCTGGCTGATCAAGGCGAACCTGCGCTGGTCGATCTTCTGCGCCGCCACCGACCGAGCCGATGCGCGCAGAACCTCGACTGGGAGCCGTTCTACGCCATCGCCGACCAGGACATGCCGTCCGCGAGAAGCTGCGCGGCTATGCCGCGATCGCCCACGAGCGCTTCGAGACCGAGCAGTTCCGCGACTTCTGCCGCAACCACCTCGGCCATCTCGACGAGGTCGCCTACGAGTTCTTCGGCTCCGAGACCATCGCGCGACGCGGTGCGCCAGAAGGTGACCGCGCTGTTCCCGGCGCACGAGGTCGACGCAGTTCACCGAGCTCTTCTGGCAGCCGCATCCAGAACTGGCGGCGAGCAGGAAGGGGCCGCGCGCGTGACCGAGGAAGGCGTTCGAGCTGGTACTCGCAGCGGGTCGAGCAGGAGGTCAGCGCTGGTGCGCTGGGGGCACTGGGGCCAGCCGGTGCTGGTCTTCCCGACCGCCGGCGGCGACGCCGAGGAGATCGAGCGCATGCAGGTGATCGCGGCGCTGGCGCCGCTGATCGAGGCCGGCCGGATCAAGGTCTATTCCTGCGACAGCCTCGCCGGGCGCGCCTTCGCCGCCGCAGCCGGCTCGGTCGACTACCGCTGCGCGCTGCACAACCGCTTCGAGGACTGCATCGCCGAGCGAGGTGGTGCCGGCGATCCGCACCGACTGCCGCTCCGGCGGACATCGAGGTCGTGGCCGCCGGCGCCTCGCTCGGCGCCTTCATCGCGGTGGCGGTCGCCTGCCGCTACCCGTGGCTGTTCCGGGCCGCGATCGGCATGAGCGGCACCTACGATCTGGAGCGCCTGTTCGGCTTCAGCGGCAACGAGGACTATCTACTTCGCCTCGCCGCTGCTGCTTCCTGCCGAACCTCGGCGAGGGCGGCAGCTCGACCTGCTGCGCCGCCGCTTCGTGCTGCTCGCCTACGGCCAGGGCCGCTGGGAGAACCCGGACGAGTCCTGGCGGCTGGCCGGCGTGCTCGGCGCAAAGGGCATCCCGAACCGGGTCGATCCCTGGGGCCCGGAATACGACCACGACTGGCCGACCTGGCGGCAGATGCTGCCGCTCTATCTCGGCCAGCTGACCTGACGCGCGGACACCGGCGGAGAGGAGCCGATGAACGTCATCTTCGTCGAGCCGGGCTTCCCCGCCAACCAGCGCGAGTTCGTGCGCGCCCTGCACGGCGTCGGCGCGCGCGTCACCGGGCATCGGCGAGCGGCCCTTCGACTGGCTCGACGACGAGCTCAAGGGCTGGCTCGCCGGCTACGAGCAGATCGGCTCGGTCACCGACGAGGGCGCTGCTCGACGCGGTGCGCGCGCGTGCAGGCGCGCGAGTGGGTCGACCGGCTCGAGGCGACGGTCGAGGCGCACATCCTGCCGACCGCCAGGTGCGCGAGGCCTGCACCATCCCGGGCATCTCGGCGCGCACCGCCTATCTCTGCCGCGACAAGGTGGCGATGAAGGAGGTGCTGCGCGAGGCCGGCGTGCCCTGCGCCGCCTCGGCCGGGGTCGTCGAGCGCCGCACGAGGCGCGGGCGTTCGCCGAGGCGGTCGGCTTCCCGGTGATCCTCAAGCCGCGCGCCGCGGCCGGCGCCGCGGGCACCTACCGCGCCGACGCGACGCGCGAGCTCGACCACGCCGTCGCGCGCGAGCGGCGTCGCCCAGGGCGCGCCGCGGCGATCGAGGAGTTCGTCGAGGGCCACGAGGGCTTCTACGACACGCTGACGATCAACGGACGCGTCGCGCACGATTTCGTCAGCCACTACTACCCGAACGTGCTCGAGGCGATGCGCACCCGCTGGATCTCGCCGCAGATCGTCGCCACCAACCGCATGGACGCGCCGGCCTACGACGAGGTCAAGGCGATGGGCCGGCGCGTGATCGACGCGCTGGGCATCGGCACCTCCGCCACGCACATGGAGTGGTTCTTCGGCCCCAAGGGCCTGCGGTTCTCCGAGATCGGCTGCCGGCCGCCGGGCGTCGGCGCAGTGGGACGTCTACTGCGCCGCGCAACGAGTTCGACCTCTACCGCGAATGGGCGATGGCGGTCGTGCCACGGCAGCACCGACCGGCGGCCCTCGCGCCGCTACGCCTGCGGCATGATCGCGCTGCGCCCCGACCGCGACGGCCGCATCGCCGGCTACGAGGGGCGCGAGGAGATCTGGCGCCGCTACGGCGACTGCATCGTCGCGCACCACTTCCCCGCCGCCCGGCACGCCCACCCAGCCGGTCGAGGCCGGCTACATGGCCAACGCCTGGATGCGCTGCGCCACCCCGACTACGACGAGCTGCGCCAGATCCTGAACACGGTCGGCGAGACGATCCGGGTCCGCGCGGACTGATCCCGACGCTTCTGTCGCTGCTGGCCGATGTCGACGCACGGCCAGTGGTGTATGGAGACCAGGACACGTCGCGGACGGGTGGAGCGTCGGCGGAGACGCAAATCGTCGATTGGAGAACGCCATCATGGAGACGAAGACCGACGAGATCACCGACGGCATTTATCGGATCTCGACCTTCGTGCCTGAGATCGCGCCGCCGGCCGGTTTCACCTTCAACCACTTTCTCGTGGTCGCGGACGAGCCCTTGCTCTTTCATTGCGGCCTGCGGGCGATGTTCCCGTCGGTGTCATCGGCAATCGCTCGGATTCTCCCGCTCGAGCGACTGCGCTGGATCAGCTTCGGTCATGTCGAAGCGGACGAGTGCGGGTCGATGAACTCCTGGCTTGCGGCCGCACCATCGGCCGCAGTGGCCCACGGGATGATCGGCTGCATGGTGTCGATCAACGATCTCGCCGATCGTCCGGCGCGGGTGTTGGCAGACGGCGAGGTCCTGGAAATCGGCGGAAAACGGATCCGCTACGTCGACACACCGCATGTCCCGCACGGGTGGGATGCCGGCGTGCTCTACGAGGAGACGACCGGGACGCTGCTCTGCGGTGACCTCTTCACCCATGCTGGCAACGGCCCCGCCCTGACCGAAGCCGACGTCATCGGGCCGACGATCGAGGCCGAGAAGGCGTTCCACTACACGAGCCTCGGGCCGCGACAGCGCCGACAATCCGCAAGCTCGCGGATCTGGCCCCGCAACGGCTGGCGGTCATGCACGGCTCGTCGTTTTCCGGCGATGCAGCCGCGGCCCTGCTTGCATTGGCCGATCACTATGACGAGGGGCTCCGGGCCGCGATCGTCTAAGCCGGCACCGACTGCGGCGACCCATTGCACTTCATGTGCCCCGGCCACCGCGCGCTCGCCTGCTCTAACACAGCCCAGCATGCTCGTCGTCGGGCTCGAGCGCAGCTCGCTGCGGCCCGGCCCGCCTTGCCACTTGAATCCTGCTCACACCGTCGGCACGCTCGCCCCATGGCCGAGCCGAGAACCCCGCTGCCGCCCTTCGCCGCGCTGCGCGCCTTTCACGCCGCCGCCTTGCACGGACGATTCCGCGCCGCCGCGCTCAGCCTCGGCGTGACCGAGTTGGCGATCAGCCATCAGGTGCGGCGGCTCGAGGACTTCCTGCGCACCGCCTTGTTCGACCGCTCCGGACCGGGGGTGCGCCTGACCGCGGCCGGGCGGCGCTATCTCGAGGAAATCGACCCGGCGCTCCGCCAGATCCAGTCGGCAACCGAAGCTCTGCTTCGGCCGAGCGGACGCAACATGGTGCGCCTGACCCTGCCGCCCTCGCTCGCCGCGACCTGGCTGATCCCGCAGCTCAGCGCCTTCGAGCGCGAGCACCCGGACGTCGACCTGCAGCTGGTGCCGACCACGCGGGTGGTCGATCTGAGGCGCGACCAGGTCGATCTGGCGGTCCGCCACGGCAGGGGCTCCTGGCCCGGGATCGACGCCGTTTTCCTTCTGGACGAGACGGCGCTGCCGGTCTGTGCGCCCGGGTATCTGACGCTCCGGCCCGACGACGACCCGCTGGCCGCGCTGCAGCGCGCCCGGCTGATCGTCAACGCCCGCTTTCCGAACGAATGGGAGGAATGGGCCCGCGCTCGAGGCCTGGCGCCGCCGGCGCTCACCGGCGCGGTCGAGCTGGAGGGAATGGAGCAGGCGCTTCAGGTCGCCGAGGGCGGGCACGGCCTCGCTCTGGGGCGACGGCCCCTGGTCGACGACCGCCTGGACCGAGGGACGCTGGTCGCCCCGTTCGGGGCCGGCGACCCGACCGGTGCGGCCTACTATCTCTGCCGGCCGTCCGACCTGCCGCCAACCGCCGTCGCGCGGCGCCTCGAGCGCTGGCTGCACGCCCTGGCCGCTGCGACTTGAACGATGTTCAAGTCGTCCTGAAGCGAACTCGTTGGCGCCGCCCGCTCGCCGCGCCTACGTCTCCTCGCGATGCAAGCCATGGCCGCCTGCCGGCATGCCAACTGAGGAGGCAAGCCCGTGACCCAGGCTGTCCTTGCTGCCAGTCCCACCACCGTCGCTCCGGCGGACCTCGGCCGACGTGAGGGCGCCGCTCACCTTCATCACGCCATCGGCCACCAAGCCGGTGTTCCAGAGCTCGGCGTACACCGGCGGCGCGCCGCGGGTGTTCTTTGAGACCGAGCGGCACGACGTGGTGATCGAAGACGTTCGGCCGCTTGCCGACGCGCTGTCGCTCGACCATGAGGGATTCGAGCTGCTTCGCCACGAGACCGCGGTGCGCGACCTGTACGACGATGGCGCGATCGAGAAGGTCTACTACCCGGAGATCGACGCCCTGCTGCGCTCGGTGACCGGCGCCAGCCGGGTCGTCGTGTTCGACGCCACGCGTCGTTCCGACGGCGGCGCGGGCGCCAGCAATCGGGACGGGCTGCGCGGCCCGGCGACCCGGGTGCACGTCGACTACACCGAAAAGAGCGGCCCGCAGCGGGTCGAGGATCTTCTCGGCGAGGCCGAGGCGGCGCGGCTCGCCGCGACCGGTGCACGGATCGTGCAGGTCAACGTCTGGCGGCCGATCCGCGGCCCGGTGCAGCGCTCGCCGCTGGCGCTCGCCGACGCCTCCAGCGTCCGGGCCGAGGACCTGATCGCCACCGACCAGGTGTTCCCCGACCGGGTCGGCGAGATCTATCACCTTGCTTACGATCCGTCGCAGCACTGGTACTACGCGCCCGGATGAGGGCGGACGAGGTGCTGCTGATCAAGGGCTGGGACAGCATCGACGACGGTCGCGCCCGCTTCACCCCGCACGGCGCTTTCGAGCTGCCGGACACGCCCCGGGACGCCGCACCCCGCGAGAGCATCGAGGTGCGGACCCTGGTGGTGATCGAGAACTGAGCACCTATCCCCGAGGAGGAGTCATGAAGATCGGCATCATCGGCGCCGGCCAGATCGGCGGCACCCTCACCCGTCGCTTCACCGCGCTCGGACACGAGGTTTTCGTCGCCAATTCGCGCGGACCCGAGACGCTCACGGACCTAGCCGAGGAGACCGGCGCGCGCGCGGTCTCGGTGTCCGAAGCGGCTCGCGGCGGGGAGCTGGTCGTCGTGACCATTCCCCAGAAGAACATCCCGAGGCTGCCGGCCGGACTGTTTGCAGATCGTGACGACGGCGTGGTCGTCATCGACACCGGCAACTACTACCCGCGCCAGCGCGACGGCCGGATCGAGGCGATCGAGGCGGGGCTGCCCGAGAGCCGCTGGGCCGCGCAGCAACTCGGTCGCCCCGTGGTCAAGGCGTTCAACAACATCTTTGCCCGACACCTGCTGGAGCTGGGCAGGCCTGCCGGCACGCCCGGGCGGATCGCCCTGCCGGTCGCCGGCGACGACGAGGCAGCCAAGGCTGTCGTGCTGCGGCTGATCGACGAGCTCGGCTTCGATGCCGTCGATGCCGGTGGGCTGGACGAGTCCTGGCGCCAGCAGCCCGGCACCCCGGTCTACGCCAAGGACTTTGACCGATCTTCGACAGTGGGCGGGGGAGATCGGGCGGTTTTGGCCGCCAATTGATTGATTTTGTTGAAGCGAGACTGGCGGCGGTGAAGGGGTGTGCTGCTAAATAATCGCTCTAGAGCGCGCTTTTGTATTGACATTTTGGCCAGTTCGTGTGCTGCTTTGCGGCATGTTCGTCCGCGAGAAGCAGATCGGCCCCTACCGCTACCTCTACCTGGTCGAGAGCGTCCGCGAGGGTGGCCGTACCAAGCAGCGGATCATCAAGAACCTCGGCCGCAAGGAATCCGTCGACGCGAACGGCGACCTCGATCGGCTCGCCCGTTCCGCCGCCCGCATGGCGCAGCGCTCGATGGTTCTCTCGCTGCTCGACCAGGGCAGCGTGCCGGCGCTCACTACTCACCGGATCGGACCGCCGCTCGCCTTCGAGCGGCTCTGGCGTGAGACCCGCTGCCGGGCCGTGATCGAGGACCTGGCCGCCGAGCGCGGCTTCGGCTTCTCACTCGAACGCGCGTGTTTCCTCACCGTGCTTCACCGGCTGATGGTCTCGGGTTCGGACCGCTCGGCCGATGCCTGGCGCGAAGACTACCGGATCGACGGCACCGACGACCTCGCGCTGCACCATCTCTACCGGGCGATGGGCTGGCTCGGCGAGGAGCTGCCGGACGCCGAGCAGACGGACCGCACGCCATTCGTCCCGCGCTGCCGCAAGGATATGGTGGAGGAGCGGCTGTTCGAAGCCCGCCGCGACCTGTTCAGCGAGCTGTCGGTGGTCTTCATGGACACCACCAGTCTCTACTTCGAGGGCGCGGGCGGCGAGACCCTCGGCCAGCGGGGCCACTCCAAGGACCACCGGCCCGACCTGATGCAGATGATCGTCGCCGTGGTCATGGATCAACGTGGCCGGCCGCTCTGCTGCGAGATGTGGCCGGGCAACACCACCGACGTCACGGTCCTGATCCCGGTGGTCGACCGCCTGCGCCGGCGGTTCGGGATCGCTCGGGTGTGCGTGGTGGCCGATCGCGGGATGATCAGCGCCCAGACGCTCGCCGCTCTGGAGGCGCGCGGCCTCGAGTACGTGCTCGGGGTCCGCGAACGGACCACCAAGGAGGCTCGCACCCTGGTGCTGGACGACGACGGCCCGTTTGTCCCGCTCACCATCCCGCGCCAGGGTCGGCCGGACACCGAGCTCGAGGCCAAGGCGGTGACCCTCGGCGGCCGCCGCTACATCGTCTGTCGCAACCTGGCCGAGGCGGAGAAGGACGCCGCCGACCGGGAGGCGATCGTGGCCAGCCTGCGCCGAGCACTCCGGCACGGCGACAAGGCGCTGGTCGGCAACCGCGGCTACCGGCGCTTTCTGAAGGCGCCTGAGGTCGGCTTTGCGATCGACGAAGCGCGGATCGCCGAGGACGCGCGCTTCGACGGGATCTTCGTCTTGCGCACCAACACCGCGCTCGACCCCCTCCAGGCGATGCTGCGCTACCGCGAGCTGCAGGGCGTCGAGCAGCTGTTCCGAAGCGCCAAATCCCTGCTGGCGACCCGGCCGATCTTCCACAAACGCGACGCGACCATCCGCGGCCACGTGTTCTGTTCGTTCCTCGCGCTGGTGCTGCAGAAGGAGCTCCGCGATCGCCTGGCGGCCGCCGGCCTCGACTTCGAATGGGCCGACGTCCTGCGCGACCTGGATCGTCTCCAGGAGGTCGAGGTCGAGCAGGACGGCAAACGGTTCGTTCTACGTACCCCGACCACCGGCTCGGCCGGCAAGCTCTTCCAGACGCTTCGCGTCGCGCTGCCGCCGAACCTCCGCGACGCTGCCTCCCAGCCCGACGACACTCCCGCCGAACCCGCCCTCTTGTAGTGCTAAGCCCATTCGCGCGCGCTGTAAGCGTCTGAGAATCCGATCTTTCTCCGATCGCGGTGTCGAAGATCGGTTTGACGTGGCCGGTGTACAGCGCGCGCTGGCCGAGGCGAGCAAGGATCGTGGACCGCAGTGGCGCGCCACTCCGGACAGCCCCGGCAGCTTCACGACGCCCGCTTAGCGCGCGGCGTCGGCAGTCGGCTCACGAGTTCGGGCCGAGACTCGCCTTCTGATGCCGGCTGCGGCGAAGCGGGGCGAGCCTCCTTCGCCCTTGAACGGCTCAGGCGACCTCCAGAGTGATTTGGCCGCGCAGGTAGGACGCAAGATGGTCGCTGAGATCGCGGGCGTCGTCGCCGGCGCCATCGATCAGGGCGGACTTGCGGCGGCGGAGGAACTGGCATCCCCATCAGGTACATGCCGGGCGAGGCGACGACCCCGCCGTCGTGCACGAATCTGGCCCTTGCGGTCGAGCACCGGCACTTCGAGCCACGAGTAGTCGGGGCGGTAGCCGGTCGCCCAGATGATCGTCCTGATTCCGCTGCGGACGAGGTCCAGGGCGAGCGGCGGTGACTCTTCGACCTGGGTCGGGGGGAAGCGATGCGGTGCCTCGACCCGACGTCGAGGCCTTGTCGGTCGCCCAACGGTCGATGGTGTCGAGCAGCCGGCCCATCTTGAGGTCGGAGAGCGCGCACTGGTTGCGCAGCGAGCCGGAGAACTGCAGCTTGCCGTCGTTGATCCCGGCGAGCCGGCCGACGAGCCTCACGCCGATGTCGGTCAGCGCGTTGAGGTCCAGAGTTCTGCGCTCGGGCGAGCCGACGAGCTGGAGCGACGGCACCCTGCGCGCGCGGGCGATGTCGTCGACCTCGTCGTAGCGCTGGTCGATGCACGCCAGCGACGTCCATCCACCACTGGATGTCGCTGCCGCGATAGGTCCGGGGCGCGCGGATGTGCTCGCCGACCGCGAGCGTGACCGGGCGGCCCGAGCGGTGGATCTCGTCGGCGAGCTGAATCCCGGTCGCCGAAGCGCCGACCACCAGCACGCCGCCCTCCTCGAGCTGGTCGGGATTGCGGTAGTACATGGGCGTGAGGGTCCGGACCGCCGGCGGCACAGCCTCCGCAACCTTGGGAACGGAGGGGATGTTGCACGCGCCGGTCGCGAGCACCAGCGTCCTGCCGTGCCAGTCGCCCCGGTCGGTCCTCACCAGATAGCCCGCATCGGTGCGGCGCACCGCGCTCACCTTCGTGCTGGTCTGCACCGGGGCGGAGATCGCGCGGGCATAGCGCTCGATGAACTCGATGACCTCCGGCATCGTGCGGAAGCCGTCGGGATCGTCGCCCTGGTAAGAGAAGCCGGGCAGCCGGCTCTGCCAGTTGGGCGTCAGCAGCCGGAGCGAGTCCCAGCGCTCGGTCCGCCAGGAGTTGGCGACCTCGCCGCGCTCGAGCACTACATGGTCGATGCCGCGCTCGGTGAGGCACCGGCTCATCGCCAGGCCGGCATGGCCGGCGCCGATGACGACGGTCGTAGTCGTGCGCATGAGACCTGCTCCCTGCTGCAGGACGTCGCCGGTCAATTCACCTCGACGCTGACGTTGGTCGGGTTGGTGATGATGTCGTAGACGGCCGAGCGCTTCTGCGACTGGGCAACCAGCGCCCTGATCTCCTCGGGCGTCGCATCGGCATCGATGGTGTAGGTCACCTTGATGCCGTCGAAGCCGTTGCGGACGTCGCTGTCGATGCCGAGGATGCCCTGGAGATCCATGGTCCCCTCGATCGTCGCCTTGACCGAGCGCAGTTGGATGTTGCGGTGCTGGGCAACCGCGGCGATGCCGGCCGTCAGGCAGCCGCCGAGACCCACCAGCACGTACTCGACCGGCGTCGCGCCGTTGTCCTCGGAGGCGAAGACCTCCGGGTGGTCGGCCTCGAAGCTGAACTCGGTCCTGTGCTTCTGGTCCGCGCCGAGGCCGAAGAACTCTTCGACCGTCGAGTGGCTGTGGGTGCCGTTCATCCACTTGCAGGTCGCCCGCCAGCGGAATTGCGCGGCCTCGGGCGCTGCGGTCAGAGCCTCACGGGCGCCGATCAGCGCCTCGACGTTGACGCCATTGTCAACTCTGATGTCGGTCATGGTCATCGACTTTCTCCTCGGTTGCTCGGTCAGTTCTGGGGGACGGGAATCCGGGCGGCGGCAACCACGAACTCGCCCGGCACCCGGTAGCCACCAGCCGCCTCGTAGGCAGCGATGGAATCGAGATACTCGGCGTGGGCCGCTCGGCGCGTCGCGTCGTCGAAGCGACTGTAAGCGAGCGCCACGGGCCCGCCGCGAAACACGGCACCCAGCGCATCGTCGCTGGAGGCGTAGTGAAGCGTCGTCTGGAGACGTTCCAGGCGGACGTCGGCGAAGCCCGCCGCCGCGAAGGTTCGCGCGAGCATGTCCTGGGTCCCGAGATGGAAGAACATGGGACAGACCTCGGAGGCGACCCGGGCATCCGTGATCGGGAAGATCTCAGCCCAGCCGCAGTTGCGCCGCGCACCCCACACGGCTGCGGCGGCCCGGCCGCCGGGCCTGAGCAGCCGACGCATCTCGCAGAGCGCCTTTACGGGGTCCGGGACGTACATGAGCCCGAGGCCGCAAACGGCCGCATCGAAGCTCGCGTCCGCGAGGAGCAGCTCCTCGGCATCGCCGCGCTCGAACCTTGCGTTGCCGAGCCTGCGCTCGGCAGCGTAGCGGCGCGCCGTCTCGACCATCTGGCCCGAGATGTCGGTGCCGACGACCGCACCCCGCGCGCCGACCGCCTCGGCCATCCGAAAGCTGACCAGACCGGTGCCGCAGGCGACGTCGAGCACGCGATCGCCAGGCCGCAAGGCCACCATGTCGAGCATCAGGGAGTGCGCCGGCTCGAGCTGGGCTCGCCAGCCCTCCTCGTAAGCGGTGACAGCTCTGTCCCAGCCGTAACGCTGGACGCGACGCTGAAGCCGGGGGTCCATGGTCAGGCCTCCTCGCCGTTCAGGTGCAGGACGCGGCGGAGCGCCATGGCCCTGCCGAAGACGTCCAGATAGGGACTGTGGCGCTCGGCCATGCGAAGGAGTTCATCGAGCTGATCTCGGGGGGCCGGGCTCTCGATCGCGACCACGTAGCGGACTTCGCTGTAGCCGGGCGCCACGGCGTTCCCCACCCCGAGCTCGCCGCGCGCGTCGAAGTCGGCCTGGACCTCGACCTCGAGCACCTCGATCGGCACGCCCAGGCGCGCGGCCCAGATGGCGATCCCGATCGTGAGGCAGCTCGCAAGCGCGCCCCGGCCGAGCACGCCGGGGGTCGGCGCGGTGTCGTCGCCGCCCACCTTGGCGGGCAGGTCGGCCGCGAATTTCCAAGGACCTTCCTCGATCTCGCAGCGCAGCCCGTCGACGAGACGAGCTTTGGTGGCGCAGGTGAGGTGCCCCCGATGCGGCTTCAGCGCGAGCAGATGGATGTTGCGCTCGACGATCTCCCGAATCGCGCACTGCTCCGCCATTTGCGTCCTCCATCAACTTCGCTCGATCCGGCGCCGCTGCTTCGGCGGCCGTCAGGATCAGGATGCGGACTCTCGTGCTCCGGACCATTCGCTCGCCGGATCACGCGAGCCTTCAATCGAACCTGGGAGACAGATTAGAGTCGCGAACGTTTCGGTCAGATGTCGTCGGCCGGGCGATTTGGTTTCAATTGTAACCGCTCGGACCACGATCGGTTTCGATCGGGTTTCAGTCGGGATTGAGGCAAATCTGTCCGCCGGTGCAGCAGGACCGGGCAGAGCGGATATGACGGTCTGGTCAATCCCGCCCGTAGCCGTCATGAGCCTGTCAAGCGGCGCGCGTATCTCTTGGCGGCCAAAGGGGCACGGTCTTGAGGATGAGGACATGCAGGCGAGCAAGACGCCGGAGCGGCAACAAGCGATGCAGGAGGCCAAGCAGGCTGTGCGTGCCTACGCCCGCGATCCCTCGCGGGCCAATGCCGATGCCGTCGACATGGCGTGGCGGAAGGTCCGACAGCTCGACGGCGTGGCGGAATGGCGCCGGGCTACGACTGGGCCGTCTGTGGAAGGCAGACCCGCTGTATCTTGAATGCTTGACAGCAACCATCACAAGATATAGTCTCCCGCACGCTCGAAGAGCGTGTGCGCAGCAGCCCGCCCCCGGTCCCGGGCAGGCTGTTTCACTGCCGAGGGCCACGCCCCGATTGACGCAGTGTGCGTCGCGTAACAGGGGGCGCCGCGCGAAACATCGCTAGCGACACGCCGTGATTCCGGATTCGCAGCGAGCCGTAGCACGTGACGGAGGGCTGTGTGCGGTCGCAGGCTCGGCCCTGTGAGGCGCGGACCCGGGTGGGGGCGCGGCACTCGCCGGTGCGGCGCTGCGGGACCTAGCCGACGGCGGCGACCACGACGGAGGTAGCCTCGTGGGCTACCCAGGCAGCCGAGGTCAGGATCGCCCACCACAGCAGGAAGTTGACGACCATGGCCGCGGCGAGCACCGTGACCGATCTTGCTTTCAACATGGCGCCTGTATAACAACCGAGCGGGTAGGGCGAGTTCCGGTCGGATGTCGGCTTGTGGGCACGCTGTGGCAGAGTGGCCACAGCCGGCGCGCGGCACTATAGCCGGGCCGCCGTCCTGATCCCGACCCGGCAGGTCTCAGGCGTCGGCGCTGCCGGATAGCTCAGCAGGTCACGTGGAACAGCCCGACCTTGGGCTTGCGCGTCAGGTTGTAAATCTTGAGGGCCTTCGGGGTCCGCCTGGCGATGACCTTGCATCCCTTCTTCTTCAAGAATGCGGCCGCCTCCGGCGACAGCGCGGCGTTGCCGTACTGGCCGGTTCCGAAGATCAGTTCCTTGCAGCCTTTCTCGAACACGAAGCGGGCTTCGTCCTCGGAGACGGTGTGCGAGGTGCCATAGAGGCGTTTGGACAGCTTCTTCTTGCGCTTGACCACCTTGTCCGAGAGCCGGATGACCACGTCGTGCTCGTAGGTCTTGCCCGCGATGGTGATCAAGCCGAACTCGGTGCCGTCGATCTTCATCTCACCCTCCTTCGCCTTGCTGAAGGGCCCACTCCGCCAAAGTATGCGCCCGATCCCTCGTTCTCGGAACAGGCGAGGCGCTTGGTCACCTCAAGTTCGCAAAGCCGCCCAGGTCAGCCAGATCACCAAGGCCACGCGCGGTGAGACTGACGCATCAGGCCTGCCGATGGTGCGGCGCGAGCGCCTGGACAGCAACGGCCGTGACCGCGACTGAGCTGCGCGCGGTGGCGGATCTGCTTGACCGGCTGGCCGCGGCCGGCCTTAGGTTGCCCAGCCGCGGCCGAGTTCGGATCGGCTCAAGCCTTCGCTGAGACGAGCACTTGGCCATGAGTGACTTGTGGCGGTTCCGGCGCGGACTGGCTCGCGTTGTTCTTCACCCAGGCAGCAGCCTGTTCGTTGGAGTTGTGAGCGGCCTCGGCGCTGTCGAAGACGCTGATGGAAGCGAGATGGCCGTCGCCGCCATCCACGATGTAGTAGGCGACGAAGCCTGGGTTCTTTCTGAAGATCGGCACCAGGCCGGACTCCGCCTTCTGCGCGATGTCCTTCGCCGATCCGGTGATGCGATAGCGCCTGATGCTGGCATACATGGTGTCCCCTCCTTAGCGAGCGCCGCGATCTCACCTCGGCCCGTCCGAGGCAGAGCGGCACCGACTGCAAGCATATCGGGTAACCGACCTGCGATAAACTCTTCGAGCCGCGGATCGAGTGGCGCAAGCGGGCCACGCTTACGCCCTACTCGAACAACGCCAAGACGCACCTCGGGGGGGAGCAGATCGGCAAGACCGTCGCCAGCATCGCCGCAGGGCAAGCGGCCGCGAGGCGGCAGCCTTCAGCGGCGTCTCCGCTTCCCCTCGTTGGCGGAAGGCTGCGCCCAAGCGCCCATCCAGAAGCGCACCATCTGACGGCTGATCTCGTTGAGCATTGCCGTCTGCTGGCGGCGCATTTCCGCCGTCCAGAAGCCGCGCGCCGCGCCGGCCCAGGCATTGGCGGCGCTCAGCCAAAGGCTCAACCACGGATTGGACATGGAACTCCCTCACCTGCACGAGGACAGCGTCGCAGCGTCTCTGTCCGGCACGCTCGAAGCGGGATCGTGACCTGTCCTCTGAATCACTCTCGTCCAGCATGGCATCACTGCCTTGGCCTTGAAAACAGGCCCTAATGCCGCGGGGTCGATCGGGTGCTCGGCGCCGATCACTACTGCTGCGGGCCCGGGATCAGGGCGACGGGCGGTTCTCAACCCGCGCGAAACAATCTGCACCCGACCACGAAGCCGGTCGGGCTGGTCGACCGTGCGATCCGCACCGGGCCATGAAGCAAGCGTGGGGTCAGAGAGGGGAGAGCCCGTCAATTTCTTTCCCGAAGCTTAACGGCTTGCCAACCGCACGGGGTTAGGATCGGACCTCTTCAGGCGGGCTATCCGCCGCTGACGCGCACAGCTGTGGAGCACTGGCATGACCCGTTCCTCGTTCCGACCCCAAGCCCGATCGCATCGTCGACTCGAGCAACTTCTGCTGGGGAGCGCCGTAGCGCTTGTGCTGACCGCGCCGCCGATGAGCCTGAGCGGCGAGGGGCCGCTGCTGAGCTGGCACGCGGCGTTTGCCAAGGATGTTTCCAACGGTCATGGCCTGGGTCGAGGGGCCGGCCGTGGGGCTCATGGTCCGGGGCAGCGCGGCCCAGACAGCCAAGGCAAGGCCTATTGGTATGCCAGGGGGCACGGCGACCATGCCGGCGGCGTGAACGAATACCACGATGTCGACGAGTTCCTCGACAATGTCCGCAGCGGCAAGGCGTTCGGCCTCGAGCAGCGCGACGAACGGATCGCGGCGGCAGAGGAGCGCTATCAAGAAGCGCTTGGCAACCGCGGCAGGCAGACGGGGCACGCTTTCGGCGCCGATGAGATCGGTCCCGCCGCCCACCAGTTCTCACCGGAAGAGACGGAGGCGCTGTTGGAGCGGGGCTGGCAGGGGCGCACGGCGCCCACCACCGACGGCTTCCGCAATCAGGGCGAGCGGGTGCGCACCATGGTCGAGCTGTCGAAGCGGCTCGGCTACAGCGCCCGGGTGGGCGCGCTGCAGGCGAACTTCGGCACGCCCTTCGAGAACGGGATCGCCGATCTGCAGGCGCAGATCGAGGTCGCCAACGCCACCGGCAACCAGGCCGAGGTCGAGCGTCTCAAAGCAGAGCTTGCGGATGCAATCAAGAACGCCAAGCCCGGCCAGGGACCGGACGAACTCGTGGGCGACCGTCGATCTGGACGTCAACGGTGATGGCGTGGTCGACAAGCGTGACCTCGAAGCGCTCGAGCCGACCGACAGCGCCGATGGCACGGACGGCGCGCCGCCGGCCAGCTGAGCACGGGGTGGAGAAATTGATGATGACGCGCATGCTGGCGATGACGATCGTCGCGCTGCTGCTTGCCGGGTGCGCCAGCCTCACGGCTGGCGCCCCCGCTCTCTATCAGGGGCTTGCCGAGAGCGACGTGAAGCTCGCGGCGCGGCTCGCACAGACGACCCTCGAGAGTGCGCCGGACGGCGCGACGCGGCGCTGGACCAACCAGCAGACCGGCAACAGCGGCGAGATCACGCCGCTGCGCACCTACGTGAGCGAGCGGGGCTACTTCTGCCGCGACTACCGCGAAGCGCTAGCGGTCGCCGGCAATACGGGCCGCTTCTATCACACGGCCTGCCGGGACGATGCCGCTGGCTGGGTGTGGCTGGGAGCCGGTCGACCGGCGAGCGCCTGATCCCCTCAGTTCGCCCACCGGGCAAATGACCGCGGCGGCGCAGCACGCCGCCGCGGCGCGCCGGTCACTCAGCGGCGACGGCGGGCGCCCGCTCGATGTTCAGCTCGAGCGCGACCGGGACCGGATTGCGGATGATGTCGAGCACCGGGCAGTGGGCGTTGACCGCATTGCGCAGCATTTCCAGCTGCTCGTCGCTCGCGGTCGATTCCAGCCGGACGGTTCCGGTGACCTTCTGGTAGCCGGGCCGCACCGTGTCGTCGACCGCGAAGAACCCCTTGAGGTCGATCATGCCGGTGAGGTTGACCGAGACCCGCTTGAGCGGAATGCCGAGCGCCGTGGCGTAGGCGCGATAGGTGATCTCCTGACAGGTGCCGAGCGCCGCCAGGATCAGCTCGACCGGATTGGGCCCGGCATCGTTTCCGCCCAGCTCCGGCGGCTCGTCCACGACCAGCTTATGCTCACGCACGGCGACCTCGGAGCGAAGCCCGTCCTGGAGCGCGGATCGCAATTCGAAGGTTGCGAGCGCACTTTCCGGCTCCGCCTTGAACTTGCTCTGGGTCTCCCCGATCAGCTGCCTCAGCGCCTCACTCATGGGTCACCTCCCACCATTCCCCAAGCTGCCAGGCTCGATATAGCACTACAGTTTTGTCCTACGTGCTCGATCTTGCTGTCAACGACCAAACTAGTGGACAGGCGCAGACAGACGATTCAAGGCCGGAGCCGCCGTCCGCGGCGCCAAACGCCATCTGGCTGAATTGAGTGTCTGCATCGATGCGCTAGCCGCATTTTTGGTTGAGGAGTTCCTCGGCGGCCCCACGATTGCTCCCGTGCGCGTACGTATCCAGCACGTAATATACGCCGGCGGCATGGGACCCGATGAAGGCGATACTCTGATCAGCCATGTGAGCCTTTGCACCGGGGAATTGGTAGACCAATTGGAACGGGCTATTGGCGTCACTCAAGCTTTTCACCTTGATCACATCATAGGCGTTGCCGTGCGGGCCCAGCTCGACGGTGAAGGGCTTCGCCGGGTCCGACCCGATGCTCTTGTCAGTGCTCGCGAGGGTTTGGGCGACGCTGCCGAGCACGCAAGAGATGTGGATGTGCAGCTGGTTCTGGCTGCGGCCGCGCTTCGAGTTGATCGCGAGGGCGGTATCATCCGCCGGTTTTTTCAGGTATTTCTGGGCCTCCGCCCACCCGTATTGCCAGAAATTCACGAACGGCTTCTTGAAAATTTTGGCATCCTCGATCCCCGTCACTGGCACCGATGAAATGATCAAGTATGACCTGCTCTTCTGTGGATCGTTGTCCTTAACGATGACGAATGAGTTTGCCTGGTTGTAGTCCCGGCAGTCCGGATCGCTCTTCAGGTCAGTGGCGCAGCACTCCGCAAGCGACAAGAGTGTATTCGGCTTCGGTTGCAGCTGACACGCAGGCGCGGAGCGGCCGCGGCTGGCACCATGCGATGTCTCCGCGCTTTCCGACGTCTGAAGGAACAGCATGAGCGCTGCGACACCGATGACGAGCGTAAGCGCTTTCAAGCCCATAGCCATCCGATGAGTGCAACCTGGTGCCCAGGCGCAGGCAGACGATTCAAGGCCGGAGCCGCGCCGCCTGCGGTGCAAACCGCCATCTGGCTGAATCGAGCGTTTGCATCGCTGCACTAGCACTTGTGGTGCCCCAGGTCGAACCTGCGCCCTACTGGAGACGCGCCTCGAGGCCGTAAAATGGTCGGGCACCGCGGCCCCGCGGTAGTTTCCCGAGCGCGGCGCCTGATTCGCGCCTTGGAGCCTTCCCCTGTGCGCCAAGCCAGCGCATGGTCGTTCATCGGAACCCGGCATCGAGGCAATTGCCGATCACTGGAGGCACGCCTATGCCCCGTCTCCAGCGCGACAGCGTGTCGTTGTTCTACGAGGAGGCGCCGGGCGGCGCGCCTCCGCTCGTCCTCGTGCACGGCCTGGGCTGCGATCACAGCTTCATGGCGCCGCAGTTCGACGCCTTCGCCGGCGCCCACCGGGTCGTCGCGGTCGACCTGCGCGGGCACGGGCGGAGCGACAAGCCGCAGCAGGACTATACCATTCCAGGGTTCGCCGATGACCTCGCCTGGGTCCTGCGCGAGCTTGCCCTGGAGCGACCCGTCGTCGTCGGGCACAGCATGGGCGGTGCGATCGCGCTCGAGCTCGCGGCCGAGCAGCCGGAGCGGCTCGCGGGCGTCGTCGTGCTCGACACCGCCGTGTTGCCCTCGCCGCAAGTCTGGGCCGGGGTCCGGCCCGTGATCGCGGCCCTCAAAGCTCCGGGCTACCAGAAGGCGGCCCGACGGTTCTTCGCCGAAGCCTTCTTCCTCCCCACCGACGACGCCGAGCGCAAGGCGGCCATCCTCGCCGCCATGCTGGCGACGCCCCAATACGTGCTGGCCTCGGCGTTCGAGAACATCTTCGCCTGGGATTTGGGGGCAGCGGCGGCCCGCTGCCGGGTGCCGACCCTCTACGTCGCGTCGAGCCACCCGCGCGGTGATGTGGTCCGCTTCGGCGAAGCCTGCCCGACCCTGGTGCACGGCCAGATCGTCGGCTCCGGCCACTTCCTCCAGCTGGAGGTTCCCGACCAGGTGAACGCCATGATCCGCCGGTTCCTGGCAATCTACCTCCCGCTCGCGCCTCAGAGCGTCTGACCAGGCGGGCCTCCAGCTTCGTCCTTCCACCCGGGCGGGGACGCCGCGGCTGCGCTTCTCTTGCCCGAAGCGGACCGAGATCCAATTCATAGGCGTGCCTGATACCGCCGAGCGCTGCGTCCAGGCTTCGATATACCGGTTGGGCCGTCCGCGTTGCCAGTGTCCGTCAGTGGCAGTCCAAAGAGGAAACGTCGCCCTATCCCGGCCCGGCCCGGCCGCCAGAACCATGCTCAAGGTTCGTCTTCCACGTCTGCGCTGGTTTCTGCTGCTCGCGGCGGTGGCTGCCGGCGCTACGGTCTACGTGTGGCAGCAGGAGCAGGCGGCCGAGCCGCAGTACGTCACGGCGCCGGTGAGCAGCGGCGACATCGTGCGCGCCATCGTCACCACGGGCGCGGTCAATCCGGTCGTCACCGTCGAGGTCGGGTCCTACGTCTCGGGCGTCATCCAAACTCTCTATTGCGACTACAACACCCAGGTGAAGGCAGGACAGCTCTGCGCCAAGATCGATCCGCGCCCCTTCCAGGTCGTGGTCGATCAGGCGAGCGCCAATCTGGAAAGCGCCCGCGCGCAGCTCAACAAGGATCGGGCCAGCCTCGCTTATGCCCAAGTGAACTACGAGCGCGACCGCAAGCTGCTCAAGCAGGGCATCGTCTCGCAGGATACCGTCGACAGCGACAAGAGCGCCTTCGATCAGGGCACCGCGCAGGTCGCCCTCGATGAGAGCGCCATCAACCAACGCGCCGCAGAGCTGCACGCGGCGCAGGTCAATCTCGACTACACCGACATCGTCTCGCCGGTCGATGGCACGGTCGTGTCGCGCGACGTCAACGTCGGCCAGACGGTCGCCGCCAGCTTCCAGACCCCGACCCTGTTCCTGATCGCGCAGGACCTGACCAAGATGCAGGTCGACACCAACGTCAGCAATCCGACGTCGGCGGGGCCAAGCTCGGCGAGAAGGCGTGCTTCACCGTCGAGGCCTACCCCGACCAGACCTTCTGCGGGCAGGTCGCCCAGGTCCGCGCGCCCCGATCACCGTGCAGAACGTCGTCACCTATGACGTGGTGGTGAGCGTCGACAACCCCGATCTGCGGCTGCTGCCGGGCATGACGGCGAACACGCGCATCATCACCGCCGAGCGCGACAACGTCCTCAGGGTGCCGGTGCAGGCGCTCAAGTTCTCGCCCGAGAGCTTCGCCGGGAAGGGCAGAAACGCCGCGGCTGGCAAAGCCGAGTCCGGCGCGCATGTCTGGGTTCTGCGCGACGGCAAGCCGGCGCGCATCCCGATCGTCGCCGGCCTCGACGATGGCACCTACGCGGAGGTCGTCCACGGCGACCTGAAGCCCGGTGATCAGGTGGTCATCAACGAGGTCAATCCGGGCGGACCGAGCAGCCGCGGCGGGCAAGCTCCGCGCCCGCCGTTCCGCTTCGGCGCATGAGCGAGAGTTTGGCCATGAGCGCCCCAGTGATCGAAGTCCGCAGCGTCACCAAGACCTATCGTCTGGGCGACGTCGAGATCGAAGCGCTGCGCGGCGTCGATCTGACGGTCGAGCAGGGCGAGTTCGTCGCACTGATGGGCGCCTCGGGCTCAGGCAAATCGACCCTGATGTACATCCTCGGCTGCCTCGATCGACCGACCAGCGGCGACTACTTCCTTGAGCGGACCGACATCGCGGGCTCGACGAGCCGTCACTGGCCGACATCAGGAGCCGGCGGGTCGGCTTTGTCTTCCAGAGCTTCAATCTGCTGGCGCGCACGAGCGCCGCCGAGAACGTCGCCCTGCCGCTGTTCTACTCGGGGCGGTGGTCGGAAGGCGCGGCGCGGGCCACCGAGGCGCTCAGCTCTCATTGGCCTTAGCGGTCGGGAGGACAACCATCCGGCCCAGCTCTCGGGCGGACAGCAGCAGCGCGTCGCGATCGCCCGCGCGCTGATCAATGATCCGGCCGTCCTGTTGGCCGACGAGCCGACCGGCAACCTCGATTCGCGCACCGCGAACGAGATCATGACCACCATCCGCGCGCTCAATCGCCAGCGGGGGCTCACGGTGGTCCTGGTCACGCACGAGCCGGACATGGCCGCGTTCGCCGATCGGATCGTCACGATGCGCGACGGCCGCATCGTCGCCGACCACCGCAACGAGGAGCAGCCGCCCGCACCGGCGCAGCTGGCCGCAACCCGGCCGGCAGATGCCGGGACGGTGCCGCCGCCGGCGCCCGCCGTGCCATCGCGAGAGATCTGGTCTTTCGCCGGCATGGCGGTGCAGGTGGCCGGCCGCGCGCTCGCCCGCAACAAGCTGCGCTCCGCGCTCACGATGCTCGGCGTGTTCATCGGCGTCGCGGCCCTGATCGCCATGGTCGCGGTCGGCGAAGGCGCGAACGCCGCCGTCAGGGCGCAGATCGAGAGCCTCGGGACCAACCTCCTGATCGTCGTCCCCGGGGCCACGACCACCAATGGCGTGCGCGCCGGCTCCGGCAGCGCCTCGACCCTGACCGCAGCCGATGCGGAAGCGATCAGAAAGGACGATGCCGCAGTCGCCGACGTCAGCTATCTCATTCGCCAGGTCGGCCAGCTCCAGTACGGCAACCAGAACTGGAGCACCGCGATCCAGGGCGTCACGCCGAGCTACCTCGCGATTCGCAACTGGTCCGTGGTCGCCGGGCGGCCGATGAGCGAGGATGACCTGCGCAGCGCCGCGAGCGTCTGCCTGCTCGGCCAGACGGTACTCAGGAACCTGTTCGGTGACTACGAGGACCCGATCGGAACCACCATTCTGGTGAAGAGCGTACCGATGCAGGTGATCGGGGTGCTCGCCGCCAGAGGCCAGTCCGGCTTTGGCCAGGATCAGGACGACGTGATCCTGATCCCCTTCACGACCGCCGAGCGCAAGGTCCTGGGCGTCGCCGCGCCGACCCAGACCGAGACGAGCACGACCTCGATCTACACCCCGCCGCCCAATCCGCTCGGCATCCAGCCGAAGCTCGCCGGCTACGTCAACACCATCTTCGTCCAGGCGATCAGCACCGAGATGGTTCCGACCGCGCTGCAGCAGGTGACCCGGACGCTGGAGCGCCGCCACCACATCGCGCCCGGGCAGACCGACGACTTCGGCGTCCGCAACATCAGCGACATCACCCAGGCGGCCGAAGGCAGCAGCCGGGTCATGGCCCTCCTGCTCGCCGCGGTCGCCTCGATCTCGCTCGTCGTCGGCGGGATCGGCATCATGAACATTCTGCTGGTCTCGGTGACCGAGCGGACCCGCGAGATCGGCATCCGGATGGCGATCGGCGCGCGCCGGATCCACGTCCTGCTCCAGTTCCTGGTCGAAGCCGTGCTGCTCAGCGTGATCGGCGGCGGGGCGGGCATCGTCACCGGGATCGCCGCCTCGAAGCTGATCTCGGCGCTCGCCGGCTGGCCGACCCTGCTCTCGCCCCTGGTCATTGCCGGCGGCTTCGTATTTTCCGCGGCGGTGGGGGTGTTCTTCGGCTACTACCCGGCGCGCCGCGCCTCGCACCTCGATCCGATCGAGGCCCTGCGTTACGAATAGCGAACCGCCCGTGGGCACGCCCGATCCCATCGCACCGTCGTCGATCGTCTCGCGCCTCTGGCGCGGAAGCGGCCTCGCGGCGCTGCTGCTCGCCGGCTGCGCGGTCGGGCCCGATTTCGTCCAGCCGGCGCCGCCCACGGTGCCGGCCTACACCTCGAGCGCGATGCCCGCGGCGCTCACCCCCGGCTCCGGCGAGGCAGACCAGCGGATCGCGAGCGGCCAGACGATCACCGCCGGCTGGTGGCAGCTGTTTCACTCGGCGCCGCTCGATGCGGTGCTGAGCGAAGCGATCGCCGGCAACCAGACGCTCGCGGCCGCGAACGCCACGCTCGCTCAGGCGCAGGAGGCGGTCAACCAGGCCCGGGCCGCGTTCTACCCGCAGATCGATTTGGCGATCAGCGCCCGCCGCGATCAGACGACCTCGCTGCGCTCCACCTCCGGCCGGTCGGGCGGGGGCGGCGGCGGCTCGACGATGGTCTCCAATCTCTACAGCCTCGGGCCCTCGATCAGCTACGCGCCGGACGTCTTCGGCCTGACCCGCCGCCAGGTCGAGCAGGAGCAGGCGCTCGCCCAATCGCAGGCCTATCAGCTGGCCGCCGCCTACCTCACGCTCACCGGCAGTGCGGTCAGCCAGGCGATCAACATCGCCTCCGCCCGGCTGCAGATCAAAGCGACCGAGGACATCATCGCCGAGGACGAGCAGAATCTCGCCCTGGTCCGGGCCAAGTTTCAGGCCGGCAAGGCGGCGCGGACCGACGTTCTGATCGCCGAGAGCCAGCTCGCCAACGACCGCACGCTTCTGCCGCCGCTAAGCCAGCAGCTCAGCGTCGCACGCCACGCGCTTGCGGTTCTGAGCGGCAAGTTTCCCCAGCAGTCGGGGGCGATGGACTTCGACCTCGCGGCGTTCACGCTGCCCGGCGAGCTGCCCCTCAGCCTGCCCTCGCAGCTGGTCCGCCAGCGGCCCGACATTCTCGCCGCCGAGGCCAATCTGCACGCCGCCAGCGCCGCTGTTGGCGTAGCGACCGCCCAGCTGTACCCGACGGTGACCCTCTCGGCCTCCTTCGGCTTCGAGTTCGACCGACCTCGGCACGCTGTTCCAGGGCTCGAGCGAGATCTGGAGTTTCGTCTCGGGCCTCTCCGCCCCGATCTTCCACGGCGGCGCCCTGCAGGCGCAACGGCGCGGCGCGATCGATGCGCTTCAGTCCTCCCTCGCCACCTATCAGCAGACCGTTCTGCAGGCCTTCGGTCAGGTCGCCGACACGCTGCGCGCGCTCGCCAACGATGCCGATCTGGTGGGCGCCGGGCGGCGCGCCCTCGACGTCGCCAACGCCTCGCTCGCTCTCCAGCGGCTGAGCTACAGCGCCGGCAAGTCGGATCTGATCCAGCTGCTCGACTCGCAGCGGCTCTACCAGCAGGCCCTGCTCGGCTACGCGCGTGATCTGGCCGAGCGCTTCCAGGACACGACGCAACTGTTCGTCGCCATGGGCGGAGGCTGGTGGGCGAGCAAGGATCTGGCCATCGCTCACGGCCGGGGCGACCTCTCCACCGTCACGCCGACCGGCTGATCCCCAGCCCGAGGCCAGCTTCGAGACCAGGCTCGGCTTCGCGACCGGGCTGGAGCCGATCCAAAATCCAGATCCCGACCGCGCAGATCGCCCTGGCGGCTACGCCCGCAACATCTTCAACAGCCTCTGCTTATGCATGCACGGGCGCGATCCTGCTTTCGTCCTTCGTTTCCCTGCTCGCCGCCTGTGCCCTCTCGCTCCCGCGTCCTTCGTTTCCGTGCTCGCCGCCTTTGCCCTCTCGCCCCCGTGCTCCCCCGCCAGGCGTCAGAAGCCTGTCGCTGGCGCGTCTGACCCGACGCCGTCCGCCTTTAACCCTTCGTCAACCATTGCTCGCTAGCCTGCCCTCCTGGTCCATGCGACCGTGGGAATCCGCGCCGCCGGTTTGTCCGGGCGAATGAATTCCCAGGATCGCATGGACCAACGAGGGAAAAATCAGTTCACGTTCGAAAGGTTAATGTTCGGCTAATACCAAGCGCAGGAAGTGACAACTTTCGGGACCTGGTCTGCGCGCGTCGATTGGCGGCGCGCGCCTGGCTCCCAGGGCCGGCCTCGGTGGTCGGCCCGGAGCGGCGCGGGGCACGCCCCGCGAAGATGAAGACTTCAGGGGCGCCATATGATGTCGTGATGCACCGGCATCGCCGCCCAGGGCCGGCGGGGGCGGGCCCCGACCACGACGACCGCGCCGGCGCATGCCAACGGGCTCGACCCGACGATCGCGCGGGTCTGGATGCTCGAAGTCGTGCCGCCCATGCAACTGAGTGGGCCTCCCGCTTTCCTCGTCACCCGCGAACTCGACCTGCGGGTCCACTGGATGCGCGGGCCAAGCCAGGCGAAGCCCGCGCATGATCGAAGAACACCGACTCCTGATACTGGATATCAGGTCAGATTGGGTCCGGACATGAGCTTCACGGCTCTTCCGGTCGCGCCAGTTCACCAACCTCTACTTCGCACGGTGTTGTCCAGGCTCCAGGGGCCGCCACCCGCGGCGACCAGATAGAGAAACACGAAGCAATAGAGGATCGCCGAATCGCCGCCGTTGTTGACCGGGAAGAAGCTGTGCGGCGCGTGCCCCATCCAATAGGCGACCGCCATCTCGCCGGCGAGGATGAACGCCACCGGGCGGGTGAACAGCCCGAGGACGAGCAGCGCGCCGCCGAACAGCTCGAGCACGCCCGAGAGGCCGACGAGCGAGAACAGTGCCGGGCCGGGACGATCCGAGGGCGGGAATCCGAGCAGCTTCTGCGTGCCGTGCTCCATGAAGATCAGCGCCACCACGATGCGGAGGACGCTGAGCAGCCGGGGTGCCCAGACGGTCTGGAGATGCTCGGTGGTCATGGGTTGCGTCTCCTCGAGTGAGCTGTTGCTGCTCGGGTCCGCGATGCGGGAGCTCAGCCGATCGGGCCGTTCGGAGTGACCAGGATCTTGCCGCCGCGGCCCTCGCGCTCGGCGTGGGCGAGCGCGGCCTTGATCTCCTCGATCGGATAGGTCTTTTCGACCTCGACCCTGAGGGCGCCCGAGCGGACCCGCTCGGCAAGGTCGGCGTAGAGCGCCTCGAGGTCGGGCCGGGCCATCGAGGTCAGCGCCTTCGTCAGCCAGAAGCCGGTCAGCGTGATGCTCTTGAAGATCGTGTGGAGCGCGCCGAGCATGCAGGGCTTGCCGGAGAGCAGGCCATAGTTGACCACCGTGCCGCCCTCGGCCAGGCAGTCGGCGAGGCGGAGCACGATCTCGCCGCCGATCGCATCGATCGCGAGCTTCACCGGCGCGCCGCCGATTGCCTTCTGCACGCGGCCGGCCAGATCGTCGCCGTCGACCACGACCACATCGGCGCCCAGCGCCTTCAGCGGATCGACCAGAGACCCGCGCCGCACGACGTTCACGGTGCGGATGCCATCGGCGCTCGCGAGCCGGATCAGATTGGTGCCGACGCCCGAGTTGGCCGCGTCCTGGATCAGCCAGTCGCCCGGCTGCAGCTCGACGTAATTTCGGAGCATCAAGAGCGCGGTCGCCGGGTTGACCTTCAACATGGCGAGCTGGAGGATGTCGCCGCCCTTCGGCAGTTTCATGACCATATTGGCCGGCAGACAGCGCTTCTGGCACCAGTTGTCGCGCGCGATGATCATCACGAGATCGCCCCGGGCGACGGCCTTGACTTGCGATCCGACCTCGAGGACCCGCCCGACGCCCTCGGCGCCGAGCGTCGCCGGCAGCTTCGGTCGCAGGGCATAGGCCCCGGTGATGGTCAGAAGGTCCGCGGGATTGATCGGAAATGCCAGGATCTCGACCACGACCTCGTCCGGCCCCGGCGCGCCGACGTCCGGCACCTCGGCGCAGGCCGCCACCTCGTGCGGCGTCCCGAACGCGGCGAACCGGACCTGCTTCATCGAGCTCCCTCCCCGCGCACCTCGCCCCTTGAAGCCAGACTAGATAGGACGGCCTGCCCTCACGTCGATCCGCTCCGAGGCTCGGATGGCCCATGAAGTGACGCTTCCGCCGATCCGGAAGTCGATCGAGCTGTGGGTTGTGTCGGCCGAAGCCTTCCGCTTCTGGACCGCGGCCGCTGGACGTCCAGTCTTCGAGCGATGCCGCGTCAAGTGCCTGATCCATGCAACGCCACGCGGCGCACCGCATCGCACATCTCTCAATTCATCAGCCAGATCGCACCGTTGAGCAGGCTCGCGTAGCCGACCCAGAGGAGGTAGGGGACGAACAGCAGGCCGGCGCGCCGGTCGATGACCAAGAAGGCGTACGTGGTCGCCGCGATCAGCACGAGCAGGAGCAGAATGTCGACCAGCGCGACCCCGATCCAGTGCAGGCCGAAGAACAGAAGCGACCAGGCAAGGTTCAGGGCTAGCTGGGCGAAGAACAGGCCGAGTGCCAAGTGACCCAAGCCGACCCGGCGCCAGCTCAGCCAGGCGCTGACGGCCATCATGGCGTAGAGCGTGGTCCAGACTGGCCCGAACAGCCAATCTGGCGGCGTGAATGCGGGCTTCGCGAGCTTGGGGTACCAGGTCTGGGCACTGGTCGCCGTGACCGCGCCGCCGATCGCCGCGACGGCAAAACAAAGCGCCACGAAACCCGCCAGGCCGAGCCACCTCTGCAGAGCCGGCGGCATCAGTGATCGATTTCAGGTGCATATTCCTGCCTGTGATCCTCACTCGCCAGATGTGGATACGCGCCATGCGCTGAGTTCGGATCGGTGCACCGGTGCAACCCGGCGCCGTCCGGCACCTCCAAAGTCGGACCTTGAGCGCGGACCTGTTGACCGCAAGAGTTGGCGTGCCAGTCTTCTCATCTGGCGTCGTCTGGTCGCGGACCAGATCGGAGCCGCCAGCATGACCTTGTCACGCCGATCAGCCGCCGGGCCTTGGTCGCCAGCCTCGGCGCTCTGGGCCCGCTTGCCTTGCCTATGCGCTCACTGGTTGCCGAGAACCTGCCAGACGCGATCGCTGAACGCGGCCAGACGGGCGTCCTTCTCGGCGTCGCTGCCCGCCCCCGCGGCGACCACCGGACAATAGGCGGTGACCATGAAGTTGGCGAGGTCGGTCGGGTCGGCCTGCGGATGCTTGCGTTTCAGATCGCTCGCAATCACGTCGAGCCGGTTCTCCACATCGCCCGAGCCGAGCAGCGCGCTGAGCTGCTCGATCTCCCCCGGCGACTCCGCGAGCGTGCCCTTGCCGCCGGCCTCCGGCTTCGGACACTCGAACGCCAGCGCCGGCAGCGCCGTCGCCGCGTGCCACGCGACCGCCACAACCATGATCCGATACCGGGCGTTCATGCGCTGTCCCTCCCCACGTGCGACCGGCTGACCGAGCGTACCGCGGTGAAGCTAATTCGACGAGGCCGTCTTGGCCATTCCTCCCGGGCGATTCCCGCCGAGCGGGCATCAGGGCCGGCGCCCCGACCTTCGTCGCGCCGACCGATGTGGTCGCGATCTTGACATCGTGACGCCGCTCAGCGGTTTGACGGGGAGCGGCACCTGCGCGGGTCCGCCCCTCCCAGGGGCGTGCTCAAGCGAGGGTCGGGTAGCCGTGACGAGCAGCGAGGCGCGCGAAGGCGATGATCCGCCGGTAGGTGGAGGGCGGCAGCACCTCGATGCCGGCGAGCAGCAGATCGTCCCGCGCCGCCGCAAGGCCGGGGTCCTCGCAGGCTGCGCGGAGCGCCGCCCGGAGGCGCTCGATCAGATCCTCGCCCGCGTCCGCGCGCGTCACGAGGGGCGGTGCCGGCGCCCTGGCGGTCTCGCATAGGGCGCGTGTGCCAATGAGAGCCGCAGGACGGTGGCGGGCGAGCAGCGCGTGGGTCACGCAATCGATCGCGGCGACGTCGGCCTCACCCCGGGCGACCATGGCGAGGCTCGCCGCATGGGCCCCGCTCACCTCGACCGCGGCGAAGAAGCGCCCGCCGCGGCTTAGCGGTGCGATCAGGGCGCGGAGCGCGTTCATGCCGGAGTGCGAGTGCGGGTCGTTGATCGCCACGACCTTGCCGCGCAGGCCCTCGAGGCTGCTCACCGCGGCGTCCTCGGCGACCACCACGACGCTCGCGTAGTCGGGGCCCCGACAGCCTGGGGCGTGGTAGCAAGGCGTAGCGAGCGGGCGGAGCGACCCGGCGAAGGCGCCCGTCAGGTCGGCCCCGCAGCACTGGCTGAACAAGAGATCGGGGGCGGACCAGAGGGCGCTGCCCAGCTGGCCCTGGGCCAGGGCGGCGGGCGCGTCCGTCACACCCTCCCGCCGGAGATGCCGCGCGATGCCGGCCCAGAAGGCGTCCAGGGCCGGACGCAGCTCCGGCAGGTCGTACATCGGCAAGCTGGCGACGGCCATGGTGCGCAAGGCTCAGGTCCGGCGCCCTCGTCCGGCGCCCACGGCGAAGATCTAGGCGATCGTCCGGTTCGCCGCAATCACGCCGCGGCTTCGCCCCGGCGTTGGGGCATGGCGAGGCACGCTCAGTTGATTGGAGGTAGGTCCAACCCAGCCGGGACCGAGGCTATTCGGTGAAGTAGTTCTCGTCGATCTTCTTGAGCTCATTGGGTTCGGCGCAGGTGAGCACGCCGATGTTGTGCTGCGCCATCAGGCGAGCGAATTCGGCGCCATCGATCAGCACGATGCGTTTGGTGATGTGATTCACAAAGTCGCGTGCACCCTGGCTATAAGTCGAGGTCGTGACGAAGATTCCCTTGGTTGCGCCTTTCGCGTCTAGACTTCCCGCGAAGCGCTGCACCTCGGAACTCCCGACCGTATTGCCTTCGGCGTATCGCTTGGCCTGGAAGTGGACCACGTCGGTTCCGAGCGCGTCTTCCTTGATCCAGCCGTCGATGCCGCCATCGCCAGACCGACCGGCGGACGTGCCCTCTCGGCCAGGCCACCGCCATAGCCCATGGTAATCAGCAGTTTGAGGATGAGTTTCTCGAAGAAGACCGGCGACATCTCGCGCACGCGGTCGAGCAGCGCGGTCTCCAGCTCGTCCGGTGGGCCGACGATCTGTTTTGGCTTGCGAGCTGTGATGCGCCGGTACCACTCGACGTAGGCCGGATAGCGCGGGAGGAAGACCGTGTCGATCCGTTCGGGCTGCTCGGCCAGCACTTTCCGACCTTGGTCGGTGATTCGATAGACGCCGCTGCTCACCTTTTCGAGCAGACCAGCCCCCTGCAGGTGCACAATGCAAACGAAGTGTTATTGACGAAAATCGGCTGACGCCCTTCTTGCAACATTTCCGCAAGATCGGGCTCGCTCAGGCCGAGGTCGTTCGCCACGCGCTTGCGCAGCTCCGCCGAAGTGATCTCACCCTGGGCCGCGCCGCGCAGCACTGGCAGCATCAGGCTCTGGAAACCGGGAACCGGCATGGCTTCAATCTCCCGGGGGTTCACCCGACTGGCCAAGGAGGGAATACCCCGACGTATCGGCGTCCGAAGCCCATTCTTCGAAGTAAGCAAACGGATTGGCACGCCCCGAAACAGTCGTGGTTGTAACCACGTCATCATGCAGGGAGCGTAGGCGGATGACCTTCGGGCGATCGTCCTTGTTAAAGTGGCAGCGCACGGCGTCGCGAACGGCGTCCCGGAGCGCATCCAGGGTGTCGGCCTCGGTGAAGATAGAAGTGGCCAAGTGCGCGCGCGACGAAGCCGCCTTCCGACGCCTCCTCGACCGAGAAGATGACCTCGCTTACAGCCTCGCCCATGACTGACATCATAGCAGCGCAGACGCCGCAAGCGCCAGCTACCCCTCCAGCTTCTGCTTCAGCACCTGGTTGACCAGCTGCGGGTTGGCCTGGCCCTGGGTGGCGCTCATCACCTGGCCGACGAACCAGCCGAGCGCCTTCGGGTTCTTGCGGTAGCTCTCGACCTGGCCGGGGTTGGCGGCGATCAGCTCGTCGACGATCCTCTCGAGCGCGCCGGCGTCGGAGATCTGCCTCAGGCCCTTGCGCTCCACGATCGCCGCGGGGTCCTCGCCGCTCTCGAACATCTCGGAAAAGACGTCCTTGGCGATCCGGCCCGAGATCGTGCCGTCCTGGATCAGATCGACCAGCTCGGCCGAGACGCGCGGGCGTGATCGGGCGAGCGCGATGTCGCGGCCCGGCGCGGTTGAGCGCCCCGAACAGCTCGGTGATCACCCAGTTGGCGACCAGCTTGGCGTCCCTGCCCTTGGCGGCTGCCTCGAAGTAATCGGCGGCCGCCCGCTCGGCGACCAGCACCTCGGCGTCATAGGCCGAAAGCCCGTAGCTCGTCGATGAAGCGCGCCTTCTTCGCGTCCGGGAGCTCGGGCAGCTCGGCCCGGATCTCCTCGATGAAGGCGTCGTCGAGCTCGAGCGGCAGGAGGTCGGGATCGGGGAAATAGCGATAGTCGTGCGCCTCTTCCTTGGTGCGCATCGAGCGCGTCTCGCCCTTCGTCGGCATCGAACAGCCGGGTCTCCTGCTCGACCGTGCCGCCGGCCTCGATCAGCTCGATCTGGCGCCTCGCCTCGTACTCGATCGCGCGGCCGACGAAGCGCATCGAGTTCAGGTTCTTGATCTCGCAGCGCGTGCCGAGCGGCGCGCCCGGCCGGCGGACCGAGACGTTGGCGTCGCAGCGCAGCGAGCCCTCCTCCATGTTGCCGTCGCAGGTGCCGAGGTAGCGCAGGATCGAGCGCAGCTTGCGCATGTAGGCGACCGCCTCCTCGGCCGAGCGGATGTCCGGCTCGGAGACGATCTCCATCAGCGCCACGCCCGAGCGGTTGAGGTCGACCAGCGTCGCGTCCGGGCGCTGATCGTGCAGGCTCTTGCCGGCATCCATCTCGAGATGCAGGCGCGTGATGCCGATCGCCCGCGTCGTGCCGTCCGGGAGGTCGATGATGAGCTGCGCCGCGGCCGACCAGCGGCTGCGGCGTATTGCGAGATCTGATAGCCGTTCGGCAGATCGGGATAGAAGTAGTTCTTGCGCTCGAACACCGAGTACCGGTTGATCTCGGCCTTCGAGGCCGAGGCCGGTCCGGACCGCCTGCTCGATGCAGAAGCGGTTGACCGACGGCAGCATGCCGGGCATGCCGGCATCGATCGGCGAGACATGGCGGTTGGGCTTGCCGCCGAATTCGGCCGAGGCGCCCGAGAACAGCTTGGCGTTCGAGACCACCTGGGCATGCACCTCGAGCCCGACCACGACCTCCCAGGGGCCCGTGGCGCCCTCGATCAGGTCTTGTCCCGTTTTCCCTGGCGATCGCCGCGTTCATGGCCTTGTCCCCGCGGCCAGGTAAGGCGGCAGCGCCTTGAACGCCGGCCGCCTCCTCGAGCACGCCCGCGGCGCGGAACATCGTCGCCTCGTCGAACGGCCGCGCGATCAGCTGCAGGCCGAGCGGCAGGCCGTCCGCCGACAGCCCGGCCGGCACCGCGATCCCGGGCAGCCCGGCGAGGTTGGCCGGCACCGTGAACACGTCGTTCAGCCACATCGCGACCGGGTCGTCCATCTTCTCGCCGACCCGGAACGCGGCGCTCGGCGTCGCCGGCGTCAGCAGCAGGTCGACCTGCTCGAACGCCGCCTTGAAGTCGTCCAGGATCTTGGTGCGCACTTTCTGCGCCTTGAGATAGTAGGCGTCGTAGTAGCCGGCCGAGAGCACGTAGGTGCCGATCATGACGCGCCGGCGCACCTCCTTGCCGAAGCCGGCGGCGCGGGTCTTGGCGTAGGTGTCGATCAGGTCCTTGCCCTCGACGCGCAGGCCATAGCGCATGCCGTCGTAGCGGGCGAGGTTCGAGGACGCCTCGGCCGGGTTGACGATGTAGTAGGCGGGCAGCGCGTATTTGGTGTGCGGCAGGCTGACCTCGCGCAGCTCGCAGCCGGCCGCCTTCAGCCAGGCTTCGCCCTGCCGCCACAGGTCCAGAATCTCGGGCGGCGTGCCTTCGATCCGATACTCCTTCGGGATGCCGACCCGGAGGCCGCGCACGTCGCCGGTCATGCGCCGCCCTCGAGGTCGGGCAGCGGCACGTTCGCGCTGGTGCTGTCCTGCGGATCGTAGCCCGCCATGTGCTGCGAGCAGGATCGCGCAGTCGCGCGACCGTGCGCGTGAGCGGCCCCGCCTGATCGAGCGAGCTCGCGAAGGCGACGATGCCGAAGCGCGAGCAGCGGCCATAGGTCGGCTTCATGCCGACGATGCCGCAGAACGAGGCCGGCTGGCGGATCGAGCCGCCGGTATCGGTGCCGGTCGCACCGAGGCAGAGCCTGGCGGCGACCGCCGCGGCCGAGCCGCCCGAGCTGCCGCCGGGCACCAGCGGCTGCGCCGCTCCGACTTCAGTCCATGGATTAACCACCGGGCCGAAATAGCTGGTGACGTTGGACGAGCCCATGGCGAACTCGTCCAGATTGGTCTTGCCGAGCAGCACCGCGCCCGCGTCCCAGAGCTTGCCGGGTGACGGTCAATTCGTAGGGCGGGACGAAGTTGTCGAGGATGTGCGAGCCGGCGGTCGTGCGGATGCCCCTGGTGCAGAACAGATCCTTGATCGCGAGCGGGATGCCTTCGAGCGGCCGCGCCTCGCCGCGGGCGATGCCGCGGTCCGATTCGCCCGGCCATGGCGAGCGCGCGCTCGGGCGTCTCGGTGATGAAGGCATTGAGCGCGCGCGCCGCTCGATCGCCCGGATGTGCGCCTCGGCCAGCTCCCGCGCCGAGAACTCCTTCTTCGCCAGAGCCGCGCGCGCCTCGGCGAGCGAGAGCGCGGTGAGCGCGCTCATTCGACCACCTTCGGCACCACGAAATAGTCGTCCTGACGCTCGGGAGCATTGGCCAGAATGTCCTCGGGCCGGCCACCATCGCTCACCCGGTCCTCGCGCCAGGCGAGCTTCATCGCGACGACGCTGGTCATCGGCGGCACGCCCTCGGTGTCGACCTCGCTCAGCTGCTCGATCCAGTCGAGGATGTGCGACAGCTCGCGCGCAAGCGGCGTGCGCTCCGCCTCCGGCACCTCGATCCGGGCGAGGCGCGCGATGCGCGCGACGGTGGCCTCATCCAGCGACATCTGCCATGCTCCCCCCGCAGCCACCGTCAGCGCGCCGCGGCCCATCATACGGGCGCGCCGCCGGGCGGAAAAACGCGGCGGAAGCTACACCCCTTTGCCGATCCTGAGCAACCTCGAGGCGTTCGCAGGACTGACCCGCTTCGGCCCGGATCGCAAGCCAGACCGGCGCTGCGGGCTGCTCGCCCTCGACGTGAGCCGGCGGGCGATCGGGGTGGCGGGCGCCGATCCCGACTGGCGTCTCGCAACGCCGCTCCTCACCGTCCGCCGCCGGCGATGGGCCCAGGACATGGCCGCCCTGAGCCGGATCATGCGCGAGCGCGCGGTCGGTGCGCTGGTGATCGGCTGGCCGCTCAACATGGACGGCAGCGAGGGGCCGAGATGTCAGGCGGTGCGTGCTTTCGTCGAGCGGCTGGAGAGGGAGCTCGGGCTGCCGATGCTGCTCTGGGACGAGCGCCTCACGACCTTTGCGGCCGAGGAGGCGGCGAATCGGGCCGGACTGCGCGGCAAAAAGCGCGCCGAAATGCTGGACGCCCTGGCCGCGGCCGCAATCCTGCAGGACGCGCTGAACCGCCTCACCCGGCTCGTGGATGAGGCGGCGGGGAAACGCCGGCCGGCGGTCAGCCGGCCGGAATCTTGAGCTGATCGGCGGATGTGCGACCGTCGCGACCCGGCACAACCTGGAACTCGACCCTCTGCCCCTCTTCGAGGGTCTCCAGCCCGGCACGCTGCACGGCCGAGATGTGCACGAACACGTCCTTGCCGCCGCTATCGGGCTGAATGAACCCATAGCCCTTGGTCGGGTTGAACCACTTCACGGTGCCAACAGGCATTGACGAACTCCTCTCGGCGACACGCGCCTCAGTAAAGTAGTCGAAGGTCGCAGGGCATGGCCCCTGCGCTGAACGGCGTCGGTCGCTTGCGGAGGACGATCTCGAAGATGGCGTGTCTCTCGAGGCGGCGGCGCTATTCTGCCGCAAGTCTACTCTTTCGCGCGTCAAATGTGAACCGGATCGTGAGCGGCGCCCGCTGGCGGGTGGCACCGCGCCGGTGATTCAACCCCAGTAGCGGCCGCTTGCGCCGATCGCCGTCGTGATCAACCCGAGGATCAGGTTGATCGCGACGATCATCCGGATCTGGCCGAGCTGCTTGGCCGCCCCCGCTTGGTCGCCCTGATCGAGCGCCCGCTGGAAGCGCCGCCAGGGGGCGAAGTAGAGGTGCAGGAACAGCGCCATCATGACGAGCCCGGTCGTCTGCATGAGGTGCACGTGCAGCCCGACGCCGACGAAGCCGCCGAAGCCGAAGAACAGCATGCCGTAGCCCGTCACGAGCAGGGCAAGGATGCTCGCCCACACCCAGGCGAAGAAGCGCGCAAAGACGCCCCGCCAGAGGCGGAGGCGCGGCCGCGGGCTCCATCTCGCCGGTCGCCGGCCGCAACACGACGTAAGCGAAGAACATGCCGCCGACCCAGATGGTGGCGGCGAGGACGTGGACGACCAGTCCGATGATCATGCCGAGCCCGCCCTTTTGATTCTGCCCGAATGGTCTTGTGCCGCCGCGCGGCGCCCGAATCAACCATTCCCGACCGTTCGCTCCGTCGGCCCAAATCCTCGAACGCGCGAAGCCGATGGCCGCCCGCCCCACGCGATCGGCGACCGATTCGGCCGGCAGACTGCTGCCGCCGGGCCGAGACGGCGCGCTATCTTCTGGACCTCACCGCCGCTTTTTGATCAGATGGCGATGCGCATTGCGTGCGAGCGCCGTGGTGAGACCTAACCAGGAGGTCGAGAACCATGCTCATTGGCCAGATACTGGCGGGCAAAGGCAGCGACGTCGTCACCACCCGGCCCGACGTGACCATTGCTGCGGTCGCGAGCGTGCTCAAGAGGAAGCGAATCGGCGCGGTCGTCGTGACCGACGCCGACGGCCAGCTGTGCGGCATCATCTCGGAGCGCGACCTAGCACGCGGCCTCGCGGACTATGGCGCCAAGCTTCTGGAGATGACGGTCGCCCAGCTGATGACCGCCGATGTGGTGACCTGCTCGCCCGAAGACGGGCTCGCGAAGCTCATGCAGACGATGACGGAGGGCCGCTTCCGTCACCTCCCGGTGGTCAAGGACGGCAAGCTTTCGGGCATCATCAGCATCGGCGACGTGGTCAAACACCGCCTGAGTGAGCTCGAGGCGGAGACCCACATGCTCCAGGACTATATCGCCGGCGGCGCCTGAGCTCGGCTGCGCGGCCTCCAAACCTTGCCGGCCGCGGTCGGCGAGGGCGTGCGACGGGTACCGACCTTGGCTTACTGCCCGCCCTGATCCTCGAGGGGTTGCGCGACCGTGACGGCATCGCCGTAGATGTCGTAGTCGAAATACTTCTTCCGGACCTCGTCGTAGGTGCCGTCGGAGCGAATCTCGCGCAGCGCCTGATTTAAGCGCGCCAGCAGATCGGTGTTGCCTTTGCGCACCGCGATCCCCTCGCCGCGACCGAACCAGTGCGGATCATCGAGGGGCGGGCCAACGAACTCGAACCCGGCGCCGAGTTCGGTCTTCAGGAAGCTGTCGGTCAGGGTGATGCCGTCGCCCAACGCCAGGTCGAGCCGGCCCAACGCCAGATCGATGAAGATCTCGTCCGGATTGCTGTAGCGCCGAATCGCCGCAACTTCGGCGTAGTCGTGGGAAAGGAAACGGTCGTAAGTCGTCCCGCGCCTCACCCCGATCGTCTTGCCGGCGAGGCCCGAGGGCGTGATGTCGACGCCTTCGGGCGGGCCGTCGATCTTGTCCCGACGGGCGACGAACCGGTTGGCCGCCTGATAGTACTTGTCGGTAAAGTCAACCAGCTGCAACCGCTCCTCGGTGATCGACATCGACGCCACGGCGGCGTCGATCCGCATATCCTTCAAATCCGGGATGAGATCGGCGAAAGCGAGCGGCACCAGCTCGCATTGGGCCTCGAGCACGCTGCACAGCGCCCACGCAATCTCGACGTCGAAACCCTCAAGCTCGCCGTCGTCGCCTCTGAAGCTGAACGGTGGACGCTCGCTTTGGACCCCGACGCGCAGCACGCTGTCCTGCGCTTCGGCAATGGTGCCCGCGCCCGATGTCAGCAGAACGACCGCTGCTAGCAAGCTTCGCGTCCACATGTCGAAGTCTTCCCTGACCTTGCCGGCATCGGGCAGATGGCTGCCATCTTGCCAGCGCACCTTGCCACCCGTGATGAAATACTGCACTGATGACAGCGGTTGCGCAAACGCAGTGGGCCAGCCCGGCGCATGGTCCTGGCGGCGCGGCGGGGAAGAGGCATTGTGATGGCGTGGGCGAGCTTCGCGCGGCTGCTACGCCCGGGAACGAGCTCGGTATGGTGCGGCGCGCTGCCTTGTGCGTTGGGGTTTGGCCTCATTCTCGCTCTCGCCACGGCGTCCGCCGCCGCCGACCGCACAGGGGTGCAGCGCGAGACCGAGGAGACGCGGGCCGTCGCGGCCGAAGTGTTCAAGGCCGTGCGCCGGGTCCAGGCGGAGAACCTCACCCTCCAGAGGACCCTCCCCATCGAGGTCCGAAACCTGACCGTCGAAGACGTCACGGCCGCGGTCCATGCGCCTCGCCCGGCTGGATGCCGATACCGCACGCCTGCACTTCACGACCCTGGACAATCGGATCGCCCAGCGCCAGGCAACGCTGAGTTTGCTCGATGAGAACATCAAGCGACGCGAAACGGACTTGCAAGGCGGTCCTGCGACGCTCGAGACGCTCGGCGCGCAAGCCGAATTACAGCAGTTGCGTGAGCTCCGAGCCGTCACCGCCGATCTCGTCGACGGGCTGCGAGATCCTGCCAGAACGCCGAGTCGGAACACCTGGCGCTGGCCGAAGAGCGGCTCGCGTTGCTGCGCTCGAGGGCTGAGCTGCAAACGATCCGTGGCAATGACGACCTCGATCAGGATCCGAGGGCGCTCGCGATCAAGGCGGTCATCACCCGGCTCGGGCGCGAAGCCATCCAGCTGTACAACGAGGTCGCCACCACCCGGCCCAAAGAGAAGCCGGATCCGGCCCGAAAGGCTTTCCTCCAGCTCGAGGCCGGCGATGCGATCATCCGCAGTTCCGTTCGCGTCGGCGATCTCGATCTGATCCGGGTCGGAAACCAGCTCGACTTTTTCGAAGAGCTGATTAAGGACAATTCTCTCCCGATCCCGATCCTCCATGAGGCCCGCTCGGAGCTCGGCGCCGATCACGCACGGCTCCAAAGCCGTCTGGCGACGGTCCAGGGGGACCGCCTGACGCTCGATGGGCAGCGGGAGCTCGTGAGTGCTCAGGCCACCGACTCCAAAAGCGCAGCCGTGTCGCCGCTCGGCACGGTGCAGGATCTGGCGCAGCTGCTCGACTTTCAGCAGGCCGACATCATGCGGCTGCAGCAACGGCTCGACGAAATGGTCGCCAAGACTCAATTCCGTGATCGTCCAGAGAGAGTTCAGCGCGCTCCACGAACGTCGTTCTTTGCCGACCAACCTCGGACAATGGCAGCTGGTGAAGGGCGAACTGATCCGCCTGTCGCAGAGGACTGTCGACTATTGGCAGGGGATTTTCTCGGCTCTGTTCGCTCGGCTCGTCGCTCTCCCCGCGCGTGCTTTGGCTGGTCTCGGCGCGGCGATCCTCGTGCTGTGCGGCGTCCTGTGGGGGCTCGATCGCATCGTGCTGGCACGGATTGCGGTGCTGAACCCAGCGGGCAAGTCAAGCGTGCCGCTGGAGGCCCTGCGTCGGAGCCTGCCATTGTTCGTGCCGATGGCCGGCTGGATCGTGATCGCCCGGGCGCTCGGCGTGGCCGAGCGTCCCACCTGGTTGCTGGCGGGGGCGTTAGCGCTGTTGCCGCTGGCAGTCTTCCTGCTCGAGCTCAGCACGTTGCTGTTCGCGGACGCGAGCGAGCGCGGGGCCATGCGCCGTCGCCTGCACACGGCGGCGCGCTGGTCTGTGCTGGCGGCCACCAGTGCCGCCGCTCTAGGTCTCGTGGTCCGAAGCGTTCCCATGCTGCCGTCCGTGGCCGACCTCGTCGACCGGGCGGGGTTTGCCTGTCTGCTCCTGACCGCCCTCGCGACGTGGCTGCTGCGCGGGGACCTGCTGTCCTCCGTACGAGACAAACGCGTCGCGTCGCCTGCGGGTCGCGTTCTCACCGGCGCAACCCACATGGTGCCTGGTCTGATGGTCGTGGCCGCGGTCGTCGGGCTCGCCGGCTGGATCAATCTCGGCTGGGCGATCGCGCGCGGCCTCGCGGCGTTTCTGGCGGCAGCCGGACTGGCGCTGTTCTTGTGCGCAATTCTGCGTGATCTGGCCAGCGCCCTGCGAGCGTCGCCATGGCGGTCCGGCCCAAAGGGGCGCCCCCGGCGTCACCGAGACGATCGAGGCGGGGTATCGGCTGGCGGTGGTCGCGGTCGTCGTCGGCGCGGCATGGCTGCTCGCCAGCATCTACCTCCGGAGCGCCACGGCGACGGCCGCTTTCTGGGTTCTCGCCGTGGCCGGCGCGCTGCCGTTCGTCCTGCAGCCCGTCCAGACCCTGGTAGCGTCCTCGCTGCGCATCGACCCCGAGAGGCGGCCGGACGGGTCAATCAGTATCCCGGTGATCTGCCTCGATCGCGGTATCCGCGCCCTGCTGCTGATCGGGACCG
Source organism: uncultured Alphaproteobacteria bacterium (assembly GCA_963815435.1). Taxonomy (GTDB): domain Bacteria; phylum Pseudomonadota; class Alphaproteobacteria; order Geminicoccales; family Geminicoccaceae; genus DATAOG01. The sequence goes on along the minus strand of CAWFGZ010000021.1, from coordinate 12,421 downwards.
TCCTGGCACTGGCCTGGGCCCTCGATTTCGATCTCGTCGCAGTCGCCACGGGCGACACCCTGTTGACCCGACTCGTACGGGGCGCGTTCAACGTGGCCGTCATCGGGCTGGTGGCGGATTTCGTGTGGCATTTGGCGAGTACCGCGATCGACAGCCGGCTGCAGACGGCGGAGGAGGATGGTCCGAGCCGAAACCGACGAGGCGCGCCGCCGCGCCCGGCTGCGCACGCTGCTGCCGATCATGCGCAACGTGCTGTTCATCGTCCTCGCGATCACCGCGGTGTTGATGGCGCTGTCCTCGCTGGGCGTGCAGATCGGTCCGCTGCTCGCCGGCGCCGGCGTGGTCGGCATCGCCGTCGGCTTCGGCGCGCAGACGCTGGTCAAGGACATCTTCGCCGGGCATGTTCTTCCTGCTCGACGACGCCTTCCGGGTCGGCGAGTACATCCAGTCAGCGGCAGCTTCAAGGGGACGGTCGAAGTCGTTCTCGCTGCGCTCGATCAAGCTGCGCCACCATCGCGGCCCGCTCTTCACGGTGCCCTTCGGTGAGCTCGGCGCGGTCGCAGAACATGAGCCGCGACTGGGTGATCGACAAGCTGAGCGTCGGGGTCACCTACGACACCGACGTCGACAAAGTGAAGAAGGTGATCAAGCAGGTGAGCAAGGAGATCATGGCCGAGCCCGAACTCGCGGCAAACATCATCGAGCCGCTGAAGATGCAGGGCGTCGAGCAGTTCGGCGACTTCGCCATCCAGATCCGCGATGAAGATGATGACCAAGCCGGGCGAGCAGTTCGTGATCCGCCGGCGCGCCTACAGCCTGATCAAGCACGCGTTTGACGCCAACGGCATCAAGTTCGCCTTTCCGACCGTCACGGTCGCGGGCGGTGGCGAGCCCTCGACCGCCGCGACCGCCCAGCAGGCGCTGCAGCTGGTGCAGCGGGAGCCTGCGACGACCTAGCGGCGGGATCTCCGGTCCGGCAGCAGCTCGTCGCGCGCGCGGCAACACCACAGGGAGCATGAGATGGAACCGTCGGCGAGGCGTGAACTCGGTCGGACCGGGCTCCAGCTCAGCCAGCTCGGCATGGGCACGGCCCCGCTCGGCGATCTCTGGGAGCTGATCCCGGAGAGCCGGGTCGAGGCGACCTTCGCCGCCGCCTGGGCTGGCGGCGTGCGCTACTTCGACACCGCGCCCTGGTACGGCAACACGCTCGCCGAGCACCGCCTCGGCCACTTCCTGCGCCAGCAGCCGCGCGGCGACTTCGCGATCTCGACCAAGGTCGGTCGCGTCTATCGGCGCTCGCGCGGGCCGGACGACCCGCCGACCGGCTTCTGGGCCGGGGGCCTGCCGTTCGTGCTCCGGTTCGACTACACCTACGACGGTATCATGCGCTCCTACGAGGACAGCCTGCAGCGCCTCGGCCTGCGCGCGGGTCGACCTTCTGGTGATCCACGACATCGACATCGGCTATCACGACGACGAGGCGGGCATCGAACGCTGCTTTCGCCAGCTCGAGGAGGGCGGCGGCCGGCGCGCCCTCGAGGAGTTGAAGTCGGCGGGCGAGATCAAGGGCTTCGGCGCCGGCATCAACGAGGCTCCGATGCTCTCGCGCCTGCTCGATCGGGTCGAGCTCGACTTCTTCCTGGTCGCGATGCCCTACACGCTGCTCGATCAGAGCCCGCTCGACGACGCCTTGCCGCGCTGTGTCGAGCGGGGCATCGGGGTCGTGATCGGCTCACCCTACGCCTCCGGCATCCTGGCGACCGGGCCGGTCGAGGGTGCCCGATACAACTATGCGCCGGCTTCACCTGAGATCCTGGACAAGGCCCGGCGGATCGAGGCGGTCTGCCGGCGCCACGGCGTCGCGCTTGCCGACGCGGCGCTGCAGTTTCCGCTCGGCCATCCGGCGGTCGCGGCGATCATCCCGGGCGCGGCCTCGCCCGGCGAAGTGGAGCGCAACCTCGGCCACGTCCGCGCCGCCATCCCGTCCGACCTCTGGGGCGAGCTCAAAGCCGAGGGCCTCCTCCACCCGGCCGCGCCGGTGCCCGGCTGAGCAGGTCGAGCCGCGACAGAAGCACCCCTGCGGTGCCCGCCGGGTTGGGTTTGGTGCTTGGCAACCGGCACAAAGTTCGCAGAAATGGCATCGGGACGCGCGCGTCCCGAGCTCAGAGCAACACCGGATGGAGGGAGAGAAAGCATGCCCGATACTCATGCAGGCAAGTGCTTCTGCGGCGCGGTCCAGCTTACCGTCACCGGAGAGCCGGTGGCGATGGGCTATTGTCACTGCAGCTCCTGCCGTGCGTGGTCGGCCGGCCCTGTGAACGCCTTCACGCTCTGGAAGCCGGAGGCGGTGAAGGTCGCCAAGGGGGCCGAGCACGTCGGCGCATTTCAGAAGACCGAGATCAGCGTCCGAAAGTGGTGCAAGCTGTGCGGCGGCCACCTGCTGACCGAGCATCCGACCTGGGGTCTGGTCGACGTCTATGCCGCCGTGATTCCGGAGGTCCCCTTCACGCCGGCGCTGCACGTCAACTATCAGGAAACCGTCCTGCGGATCAAAGACGGCCTCCCGAAGCAAAAGGACATGCCCGCCGAGATGGGCGGATCGGGCGTCCTCCTGAGCGAATGACGATCAGCCAACCGCCGATCACGCCCTCGGATCGACGTCCGAGCGGATCGCCGGAGCGTCGGGGGAAAACAGCCGCCCGTCCGAGCTAGAACCGGTACTGCAGACTGATGGCCCAGATGTCGGTCATGTTCTCAGCACGTGCCCGGATGTTGGCGCTGCCGGCCGCGGGCGTCCCTTCGAAAAAGCTGCGCGTGACGTCGATGTTGCTGTCGTCGTAGAAGATGTGCTCATAGCCGAAATCGATCTGGAACCTGTCGCCCCATCGATAGCCCAGGCCGACGCCGAGGTGCACCCGATCGGCGTCCGGAACTATCGTGTCGCGAGTTTCGTTTCGGGTCGGCGTTGGTTCGTAACCGGCGCCGCCACGCACGATCCAGTGGTCGCCGAGCCGCTGCTCGACCGCACCGTAGAAGCTCCAGGTGTCCTTCCAGTTCGCCTCGCGCACGATCGGCGCCTCGCCATCGGGGAACGTCACCCGGAGCTCGTTGAAGCGGCTCCAGTTGTACCACTGCGCCTCGGCGTAGAGGGTGGTGGAGGGGGTGAGATCCTGGGCGACGCCGAAGGTTGCCACGTCCGGCTCCTTGAGCTTGGCGTCGGCGTCGCGGGTGCCGTTGCCACCGGCGAGCGGGCCGCTGAGACCGCTCACGCTGAGCTTGCCCGAGATGTCATGCGTGATTGCGGAGCGGTAGTAAGCGCCGAACCGGGTGTGTGACCACGGCTGAAGGAGCAGGCCGACGTTGAAGCCGACGGCAACATCGTCGCCGGAGAGTTTGGCGAATCCGTCGGTCGCAGGACTCGGACCGCCGGGCGCCAAGGTGTTCGGGATGGCGTTGGTGAGCTTGGCGTCGGCGTACTCGATATTGAGGCCGCCGCCGACCGAGAGCCAGTCGGTGATCCGGAAGGCCGCGACCGGGCTCACGTTCACCGTGGTCAGCTCGGTCTCGATGGAGTTGTAGCGGCCGAACCAGTCATTGCCATATTTGCCCTTGAGCCCCCAGGGCGACGTCACCGAAAAACCGAACCAAAGCCTGCGCTCTTCACCGACCGGCCGGGCGTAGTACAAAGTCGGGATCGCGATCACAGTCTCCGCACTGCCGTTCGGGTCGGACTCCGGCACTGGCACGCCGCCGCTGCCCGGCGTGGTTTCCGTCGATCCGCGGTTGGAGAGGTTGACGCGGTGATAGACGACCGACACGCTGCCCAACATTCCTTCGCCAGGCAGCGCCGTCATCCCCGCCGGATTGTGAAACACCACGGTCGCATCGGAGGTGGCGACGGTGCCGCCGGCGAGGGCGCGCCCGATCTGCATCGGATTCTGCGCTGGCAGCGCGAAGCCGCCCGCCTCGGCTGGATAGGCACGGACCACAGCGAGCGCGACGAGCGAGAGCCAGAAGCCAAAGCAGACAATATCCTGCTTCTTCATGGTTCCCCTTTTGCCGTCGCGCTCGGCACCCGACCGTGTTTGCGGCGCGGATTTGCGTTTTGTTCGAGATGGCGACCACCCGGGCCAATTCTGCGCCGTTCAGACGTACCAGGCAAGGCATGAAGTGCCTTTTGCGTTAATTCGCGAAAGACACGATGAAACCCGTGGAAAGGGGCAACCGATGAGCAGGATCGATCGGGTCGAGATCCATGGCTTTACCTACGAGGTGCCAAATCTCGGCCTGCCCGGGCACGGCGCCGCGGGCGTCGGCAACTGGGTCTACCGGAAGGGCGCCAAGGTGAAGGCGAGCCGCTACGCGGTCCGGATCGGGACCGACGACGGCCTGGTCGGCGAGTACGTGACCCATTGGGTCGGCACGCCCTCGGCCATGGCGCAGAGCTGCATGCTCGCCCCGCATCTGCTCGGCCGCGACCCGGAGACCCGCGAGCAGATCTACGACGACTTGAAGCGCGAGCTTCGCGCCTATGATCACATGGGCCACGGACCGCTCGACATCGCGCTCTGGGACCTCGCGGGCAAGAAATACGGCCAGCCGGTCGCGACGCTCCTCGGCGGCTTTCGCCGGCGCCTGCCGACTTACGCCAGCACCTATCATGGGCAGGACGAGCCGGGCGGTCTCGACAGTCCCGAAGCGTTCGCCGACTTCGCCGAAGCCTGTAAGGAGCTTGGCTACACGGGCTTCAAGATCCATGGCTGGCACGATGGCGACCGACGGCGCGAGGCGAGGAACCTGCTCGGCGTCAGAGCCCGGGTCGGCGATGACATGGCGCTGATGATCGACCCCGCCTGCGAGCTTCGGACCTTCATGGACGCCCTCTACGTCGGCCGTGCCTGCGACGAGGCGAACTACTTCTGGTACGAGGATCCGTATCGCGATGCTGCGGTATCCGCATTCGGCCACAATCGTTTACGCGAGAAACTTAAGACACCGCTTCTGATCACCGAGCATGTCCGCGGTCTCGAGCAGAAGGCGAGCTTCGTGATCATGGGCGGCTGCGACATGATCCACGCCGATCCCGAATACGACATGGGCATCACCGGAGCGATCAAGATCGCCCATCTCGGCGAAGCGCTCGGCCTCGACGTCCAGCTGCACGCCTCGGGTCCGGCGCACCGCCACTGCCTCGCCGCGCTCCGCAACACCCACTTCTATGAGCTGGCCCTGGTCGGCCCGGACATGCCGAATGCCATGCCGCCGGTCTACACCTCTGGCTACAGCGACTATCTCGAGGACGTGGGCGCCGACGGCTGCTTCCCGGTGCCGGACGGCCCCGGCCTCGGCGTCAGCTACGACTGGGGCTTCATCGAGAAGAACCGCACCAGCCACCACGTGTTCCACTAGGACAAAGCTCATGCGGATCATCGATGCGCATCACCATCTCTGGGATCTGGCGGCGAACAGCTATCCCTGGCTGAAGCCCGAGACCCGTCATCCCGCGGGCGACCTCACCCCGATCTGCCGGAGCTATCGCCTCGCCGACTTCCTCGAGGACGCGCGCAACCAGGACCTCGCGAAGTCGGTCCACCTCCAGGCCGAGATCGACCGCGCCGATCCGGTCAGGGAGACCGCCTGGCTGCAGGCCATCGCCGACGATCCGGGCTCGGGCGGCTTCCCGCATGGCATCGTCGCCTTCGCCGATCTCGCCGATCCGAAGGTCGAGGCCGTGCTCGAACGGCACTGCCGCTATCCGAACATCCGCGGCATCCGCTACCTGCTGAACTTCGAGGATGGCGCGCCGCTCTACTCGGCCACGACGCGCGGCGACTGGCTGACCGATCGCCAATGGCGCGCGGGCTATGCCCTCCTGGAGAAGCACGGACTTTCGTTCGATCTGCAGATCTACTGGCAGCAGATGGCCGATGCCGCCCGCCTCGCGCGAGCCTTTCCGAACATCCCGCTGATCCTCAACCACACCGGCATGCCGCGCTCGCGCGATCCGGACTATGTCGCGAACTGGCGCCGCGGCATGCGCCGTCTCGCCGAAGCGCCGAACATCGCCGCCAAGATCTCGGGCCTCTCGATGTTCCACCATGACTGGACCGCCGAGATCATCCGCCCGTTCGTCCTCGACACGATCGAGATCTTCGGCACCGGGCGCTGCATGTTCGCGTCCAACTTCCCGGTCGACAAGCTGGCGAGCGACTACGATGCGATCTGGCGGGCATTCGATGAGATCACGGCGGAGTTCTCCGACGCCGAGCGGCGCGCCCTGTTCCACGACAATGCCCAGCACACCTATTGTCTCTGAGCCGCCCAAGCCCGCGGCGCAGACGGGGCGGTCGAAAGCAGCAACAGCAAAGGCCTATCGGGCGTGCGGTCGACCCGCTAGGCTGCAAGGCCAGAGCTAGTCGCGGAGTGTGACCGGTGTCCAAGTGGCTGCCCTTTGCGCTGATCGGCGGCCTGATCCTGCTCCTCCTGTTCACCACGCCGAGGCTGGAGCCGGGCGCCGGCCAGATCCCTTACAGCCAGTTCAAGCAGCTGGTGGTCGAAGGCAAGGTCGCGCACGTCACGTTCCGCGGCGACGAGGTCACGGTCAAGCTGGTCGAGCCAACCTCGACCGGCCCCCGCGGTGAGCCGACCGATCAGGTGCTGAGCCGGGTGCCCTCGGTCCAGGATCCGGACCTCTACCCGCTGCTCGAAAAGCACGGCGTGGAGGTCGAGAGCGAGCCGACCGAGCCGTCGGGCGTCTCGCGCCTGCTCTATGCGTTCCTGCCCTGGATCATCCTGATCGGCATCTACCTCTGGTTCCTCGGTCGCATGCGCCGGACCATCGGCGGCACGTTCGGCGGCCAGGGCATCAACGACTTCCTCTCGGGCGCGGTCAGGAAGGAGGAGAAGCGGGCTCAGAAGGTGACCTTCGCCGACGTCGCCGGGCAGGACGACGCCAAGCGCGAGGTGGCCGAGCTGGTCGAGTTCCTGAAGGCGCCCGACAAGTATCGAAAGCTCGGCGCCGAGCCGCCCCACGGCATTCTGCTGGTCGGCCCGCCGGGCACCGGCAAGACCCTTCTGGCGCGCGCGCTTGCCGGCGAAGCCGGCGTGCCGTTCTTTCACATCTCGGCCTCGGAGTTCATCGAGGTGTTCGTCGGGGTCGGCGCCTCGCGGGTGCGCAAGATGTTCGAGGAGGCCAAGCGGCGCGCGCCCGCGATCGTCTTCATCGACGAGCTCGACTCGCATCGGGCGGGTGCGCGGCACCGGGCTCGGCGGCGGTCATGACGAGCGCGAGCAGACCCTCAACCAGATCCTCTCGGAGATGGACGGCTTCGCCGGGCACGAGGCGGTGATCGTGCTCGCCGCGACCAACCGGCCGGACGTGCTCGACCCGGCCCTGCTGCGGCCCGGCCGCTTCGATCGTCACGTCACCCTCGAGCTGCCGGACAAGCCGGCGCGCCTCGCGATCCTCCAGGTGCACAGCAAGAAGGTGCCGCTCGCCGCCGATGTCGATCTGGCGACCATCGCCGCCGGCACGCCCGGCTTCTCCGGCGCCGATCTCAAGAACCTGGTCAACGAGGCGGCCATGGCGGCCGCGCGCGACGGCCTGAGCGGCGTGAGCATGCGCCACTTCGACGAGATGCGCGACAAGATCATGATGGGCACCGCGCGCACGCTCGCGATCCAGCCCGAGGAGCGCCATCGTCTTGCCGTGCATGAGGCCGGGCATACCGTGATCGCGCATTTCCTCGAGCACGCCGACCCCCTCTACAAGGTCACGATCATCCCACGCGGTCGCGCGCTCGGCGGCACGCACATGCTGCCCGTCGAGGAGCGCCACACGCTGCCGGAGGAGTATCTCAAGGACCGTCTCGGCGTGCTGCTCGGCGGCCGGACCGCGGAGAAGACCCTGCTCGGCAGCGTCAGCTCGGGCGCCGACGACGACATCCGCCAGGCGACCTCGCTCGCCCGCGCGATGGTGGCCCGCTGGGGCATGGCCGAGGAGATCGGCCCGGTGGACCTGCGCCAGAGCGAGGAGCATCCGTTCCTCGGGCGCGAGATCGCTCAGCCGCGGCGCTTCAGCCCCGAGACGGCGCATGAGGTCGACACGGCGGTCCATCGTCTCCTGGGCGAGGCGGAGGAGCGCGCGACCCGGATCATCGGTGCCCACCGGGCAGCGCTGGAGACCCTGGTCGCGGAGCTCGAGCGACAGGAGACGCTGGATCGGGCTGCGATCGATCGCTGTCTCGGGCCGCCCCACGGCCGTCAGGGCGACGACAGGGCGCAGGCGAGCGCTGCCGATTAGAATCGGCGTGGCATTGCCCATCGCACGGCACGAGCCATCGGAGAAGGGTAGCGGGCGCCCTTCATGGCGTCCATGGCAGCGATGTCCCTTGCCGGGGCGGCCCGGCCGACCGACCTCAATTCCAGCACGGAGGGTCGAAACCGACGCCGTGCAATCGGGCTGAAGGAGATTGTTGTGGTGGTCCAGCGTTGCTTGATGGTGGCACTCGCGGCCCTGATCGGGCTGCTCGCGGTGGCCTGCGCAGCGCCGGTTTCGGACGTTTCGGCACCGGCTTCGCCCGCAGCGCTACCCGCAGCGAGCACGATGCCCGTGTCGACCATCGCGCCGATGCTGGACCCGAAGCGGGGCGTGCTCACGCTCGCGCCGGTGATCGCGCGGGTGACCGGGAGCGTGGTCAACATCGCCACCAGCTCGGTCGTTCAGGTACCGACCAACCCGTTGTTCGAAGACCCCTTCTTCCGGCGCTTCTTCGACCTGCCAAAGCAGCCGCGCGAACGCGAGGTGCTGAGCGCCGGTTCAGGCGTCATCGTCGACGCCGCCAACGGCTACGTGCTGACCAATCACCACGTGATCGACAAGGCCGATCAGATCCGGGTCACCCTCAAGGACGGGCGCGAGCTCGACGCCAAGCTGGTCGGCAACGACCCGGGTACCGACCTCGCGGTGCTCAAGATCGATGCGAGCGGGCTGGTCGCGCTGCCCTTCGGCAACTCCGACGATCTGGAGGTCGGCGATCTGGTGATTGCGATCGGCAATCCCTTCGGCATCGGCCAGACCGTGACCTCGGGCATCATCAGCGCGCTCGGGCGGCGCGGCCTGGGCATCGAGGGCTATGAGGACTTCATCCAGACCGACGCCTCGATCAATCCCGGCAACTCGGGCGGGGCTCTGGTCGACTCCAAGGGCGAGCTGATCGGGATCAACACCGCGATCATCGGACCGGCCGGCGGCAATGTCGGGATCGGCTTCGCGGTGCCGAGCAACATTGCGCGCTCGATCATGCAGCAGCTGATCGAGCACGGCCGGGTGCGGCGCGGCCGGCTCGGCATCGTGATTCAGGACGTGACCCCGGATCTGGCCAAGGCATTGGGCCTGGCGGGCGCGGCGGCGCTCTGATCAGCCAGGTCGAGCCCGGCTCCCCGGCAGCGCAGGCGGGCCTCAAGCCGGGCGACGTGATCGTCGACGTCAACGGTCATGAGGTGCAGGATTTGGGCGATCTGCGCAACCAGGTGGGCCTCGCCTCGATCGGCAGCAAGCTCGATCTCATCTTCTACCGGAATGGCCAGAAACGGACGACCAGCGTCGGCGTCGTCGAGTTCAAGCAAAGCGCGCTCTCGATCGAGGGCGACCCGTTGCAGCTGGCCGCTGGCCGCTCGCGCTGACGGGGATGGCTGAGCCGGCTGGCGGATGAAGCGCTGCCGTCAGCTGGTGCCGAGGCGGTTGCGGTCACCGCGCCGACAGCGCGTCCCTGACGTTGCACCCCTGGCCCCGATCCGCTATAGCGGCGCGCGCGTTCCTCTGGTCGGTGTCTCTCGATGCTCGCCTTGCTCCGTCCAGCGCTTGACCGCGTCCTCAAAGAAGATGACGCGGTTCGTCGTCCTCAAGCCCCTGTTCTTCCTGCCGATGGCAGAGAGGATCCGGACCGAGCGCCGGCTGCGCGGCCGCGAACAGCTCAAGAAGCTGCGCCGGGCCGACTGCGTGATCGTATCCTTCGGCAAGAGCGGCCGCACCTGGCTGCGCGTGATGCTGTCGCGCTTCTACCAGGTCAAGCATGGTCTGGCCGAACACCATCTGATCGGCTTCGACAACCTGCATCTGCGCAATCGCGCGATCCCCAAGATCTTCTTCACCCACGACAACTACACCAAGGATTACACCGGCAACGCCGACAGCAAGGCGGACTACTACGGCAAGAAGGTCGTGCTGCTGGTGCGCAACCCCGCCGACGTCGCGGTCTCGCAATATCAGCAATGGCGCTACCGCATGCGGCCGCGCAAGAAGACCCTGAACGCCTACCCCGATCATGGCGAGGCGGTCTCGATCGGTGAGTTCGTGACCGAACGGCAGGCCGGCCTGCGCAAGGTGATCGACTTCATGAACGGCTGGGCGGAGGAAATGCCGCGTCTGCCCGATCTGCTCATGGTCCGCTACGAGGACCTGCGCGCCCGGCCCGAGCAGAAGCTCGGCGAGATCCTGGCGTTCATCGGCACGCCCGGCACGCCCGAGGAGATCCGCGAGGCGGTCGCCTTCGCGTCGTTCGAGAACATGAAGAAGATGGAGGAGAAGCGGACCTTCTGGCTGAGCGGCGGCCGGATGTTGCCCCGGGACCGCGACAATCCGGAGTCCTACAAGGTGCGTCGCGGCAAGGTCGGCGGCTATCGCGACGATCTCGACGACGCTGCGATCGCCCGGATCGAGGCGATGATTCGAGCCGAGCTGTCACCGGTGTTCGGCTACGCGGGCTCGGATCAACCGGCCCCTGCGGCGAGCGCCTGAGGTCAATGGTCGCAGCGCGGCGGTGCCCCGTTGCGGCCACTTGCTGAAGCGACGCGGGTCCTGCTAGGGAGCTTTTGACATGTCATCGTCGCCAGACGAGCGGATCATCGGCCCGTGAAGCCCTGCGCATTCGTCCACACCAACCACCGGCAGATGGTCGGCGCGCTGGTCTCGCAGTATTCGATGCGGCGCAACAGCGCCCACAACGACCACTTCGACGTCCGGATCATCCATACCCAGGACCACCCGTTCCTGCGCGCCCGCGAGGGTCAGTTCTACCTGCGCGGCGGGCACAAGCGGCAGTGGCTGATCGAGGACCTGCAGTCGTTCACGCCGCTGCGCTTCATGCCGCCCGAGCTGATGGGCTACCAGGGCCGGGCGGTCGTGATCGACCCCGACGTGTTCGCGGTCGGCGACGTCTACGAGCTGCTCACCCGCGACATGCAGGGCAAGGCTCTGATGTGCCGCGCGCGCAAGGGACCGAAGAGCTTCGCCAGCAGCGTCATGCTGCTCGACTGCGCCAAGCTCCACTCACTGGCGCTGCGCCGAGCAGTTCGACGAGCTGTTCGCCTTCAAGCGCGACTACATGGACTGGATCTGGCTGAAGCTCGAGCCGCGAGACGATCGGCCTGTTCGAGCCGGAGTGGAACGACTTCGACCACCTGAGCCGAGCAGACCAAGCTGCTGCACAACACCAAGCGCTGGACCCAGCCCTGGAAGACCGGGCTGCCGGTCGACTTCACGCCCTCGGACAAGACCCGCTCCTTCGCGCCGCTCGGCTGGTTCCGCCGCGCGCGCGAGGCGCTGGTCGGCCGCTACGCCCTGCTCGGCACCTATCGGGCGCACTGGGACCCGAACCAGGAGCGCTTCTTCTTCGGCCTGCTGCGCGAATGCCTGGACAAGGGCGTGATCTCGGAGGCCATGCTGCGCGAGGAGATGGCGCGCAACCACGTCCGCCACGACGCCTTCGAGGTCATGGAGCGCACCCCGCCGCTCGCCGCGTAGCTTGAGGGCTTTCAGCCGGAGTACCACCGTCGGATCATTCGCCTCGAGCGCGGCGAGGGGGTCGCCGTCGAAAGCTTCGAGCGCGTCATAGCAGCCGGCCCTCATCCGGCGGCAGCGGCCGGTAGCGAGCCTCAAGTTCACTCGCGCCGTCTGGCCCAGTCCGGCGTTACAATAGGTGTGGTTCGAGCGGCTTCAGCGGCTGACAACTCATTGCGTCTCTCGACCGTCCTGTTCGTCCCTGCCTATCCCGCGTTTCGCCAGATATTGCCTCAACGCTTCGGCGAGCCACGCGTTTCCCGCTGGATTAAGGTGTCCTTCGGTCGGGAAGGCGAAATTCCCGACTTCCGCCCTGTCTTTGGGACAATAGGTTAGCAAGCTATCGAACGAAATCTCAAGATCATGCCAATCTGTATCATGACGCCCTGCCTTGCATTCGCTTGACCGGGCCATAAAAAGCAGAATGAAATCAGCGCCGCGCTGGGTCGCGATCTCCTTGGCCATGCGAAATATTCGGTCAGCATTTCGTACTAGCTCACCCTTTGTCGTCAGATCGTGATACCAGCGGCTGAGGGTGCCGAACGGCAAGGGCGACTGTCCGAGGATCACATCTCGTAGGTA
>CAWFGZ010000020.1:0-90931 GCA_963815435.1 uncultured Alphaproteobacteria bacterium | reverse complement strand
GCCATGAAGTAGATTGCAGCTGGCCCTGAGCGAAGGGTCCGAGGCCGGTCCTTCAAGGCACAAAGACATCAGCCATAGGGAGAGCTCGCATGAATCGTTTGCCGAAAATCCTGGCGCTGGCGGCGCTGGGCGCTGCCGTCGTCGGCGGAACGGCTGCGGCCGACACCAGCAGCAAGAAGATCGCGTTCTCCAACAACTATGCCGGAAACTCCTGGCGGCAGGCGATGCTGAAGAGCTACGACATCGTCACCAAGAAGGCGGTCGCCGATCACGTCGTCGCCGCGGCGGACGTGTTCACGACCGCCGACAAGGAGGTGCCGACCCAGGCGGCGCAGATCCAGAACCTGATCCTGCAAGGCTACGACGCGATCGTCATCAACGCCTCCTCGCCGGACGCCCTCAACGGCGCCATCAAGCAGGCCTGCGATGCCGGCATCGTCGTCGTGTCGTTCGACGGTATCGTGACCGAACCCTGCGCATGGCGCGTCGTCGTCGACTTCAAGGACATGGGCAAGCAGGAAGTCGAGCACATGGCGAAGTTCCAGCCCAAGGGCGGGAACCTGCTCGAGATCCGCGGTCTCGCCGGCACCTCCATCGACGAGGCCATCCACGCCGGCATCCTCGAAGGCGTCGCGGCGCACCCCGAGTTCAAGATCGTCTCGTCGGTGACGGGCGACTGGGACCAGACAACGGCGCAGAAGGCGGTCGCGACCGTGCTTCCCTCGCTGCCCGACGTCGTCGGCGTCGTCGATCAGGGCGGCGACGGCTACGGTGCCGCCCAGGCCTTCGCCGCCGCCAACCGGCCGCGCCCGACGATCATCATGGGCAACCGGCAGGACGAGCTGCAATGGTGGAAGGAGCAGAAGGAGAAGGACGGCTACGTGACCTGGTCGGCCTCGATCGCGCCGGGCGTGTCGACCCTCGCCTTCTGGGTCGCCCAGCAGATCCTCGACGGCAACAAGGACGTGCCGCACGACCTGCTGGTGCCCTACCTCGCCTTCACCCAGGACGACTTCGAGGCGGTCCTGCCGACGATCGAGAAGGGCGGGGTCGCCAGCCACGAATACACGCAGGCCGACGCGATCGAGGCCATCAAAGCCAACATGAAGTGAAGCGCGCAGGGCGAGTTGCGCGCCGGCGCCATCCCGGCGGATCATCGGTGATGGCCGAGGCAGGCGCGGACGTGATCGCCAGGCTGGACGGCGTCGAAAAGCATTTCGGCGCCGTCCGGGCGCTCGACGGCGTCGACTTCGCGATCGCCGCGGGAGAGTGCATCGGCCTCGTCGGGCACAACGGCGCCGGCAAATCGACGCTGATGCACATCCTCGCCGGGACGCTGACGCCGGACGGGGGCCGCATCGCCGTCGGGGGCGTCCAGCAGGCAGGCTACTCCGTCGCCCTCGCCGCGGCTCTCGGCATCCGCTGCGTCTTCCAGGAGCTGTCGCTCTGCCCCAACCTCACCGTGGCGGAGAACGCGCGCATCAATCACGCCTCGCTGAGCGGCCTGGGATGGCGGCGGCGCGCCGGCGAGCTGATCCTCGCCAAGCTCGACGAGATCTTTCCGGGGCACGGCATCGAGGCGGCAGACATCGTCCGCGACCTGCCGATCGACAAGCGCCAGATGGTCGAGGTGGCGCGCGCCTTCACCGTCACCGACGACCCGTTGCGGCTCGTCATTCTGGACGAGCCGACCTCCTCGCTCGATGCCCGCACCGCCGGCCAGCTCCTCTCGTTCGTCCGCCGCATCGTCACCGGCGGCGCCAGCTGCATCCTGATCTCCCATCTTCTGGGCGAGATCCTCGAGCATTGCGATCGCATCATCGTCATGCGCGACGGCAAGGTGGTCGCGGGCGACGCGGCCGGCGCCTTCGATCGCGACAAGCTGGTCACCGCGATGGGAGCGGCCGAAAGGCGGACGCGCGTCGGCGACGAAGTCGCCTCGCAGAGGCTCAGCGCCGCGCCGGTCCGCGTGCGCGCCAGGCCCGAACGGCAGCAGGACGGCGCCGAGCTGGTCGCGCATGAAGGGGAGATCATCGGTCTCGCCGGGCTCTCGGGACACGGCCAGACCGAACTGCTCCTGGAGATCTTCAAGGGCGCATCGCGCAGGAGCGAGCGCATCGAGGTCACCGCACCGGTCGCCCTCGTCGCCGGCGACCGGCAAGCGGACGGCATCTTCCCGCTCTGGTCGATCGCCGAGAACATCAGCATCCGCTCGATCGGAAGGCTGCGCAGCGGCTTCCTGATCTCGCGCACGCGCGAGGACGAGTTCGCCTCGAGCTGGCAGAAGAGGATCAACATCCGCACGCCCGACATCCGCAACAACATCCTGTCGCTGTCCGGCGGCAACCAGCAGAAGGCGCTGTTCGCGCGCGCCTTCGGCTCCGACGCCCGCATCGTCCTGATGGACGATCCCATGCGCGGCGTCGACGTCGGCACCAAGCTCGAGGTCTACGATCTGATCCGCGAGGAGGCGCGCGCCGGACGCACCTTCCTCTGGTACACCACCGAGACCGACGAGCTGGAGAACTGCGACCACGTCTACGTCTTCCGCAACGGCAGGATCGTCGCCGACCTCGGCCGCGGCGGATTGACGGAAGAGAAGGTCATCCAGTCCTCGTTCGAGACGACCGGCTGAGCCATGGCCTCGATCCCGTCGCCAGCGAGCGTTGCCCGTCTGCCGACGCTCGGCGGGATGGCGCCGCGCAGCCTGCTGCGCGCGTTGCTGCCCGCCCTGTCGCTCGCCCTGATCCTGATCGGCATCGCCTGGCTCAACCCGCGCGCCATCAGCTATTTCGGCTTCAACCTGATGCTCAACCTGGCGATCCCGATCGCGCTGGCGACGATCGCCCAGATGTTCGTGATCACCGGCAACGACCTCGACCTGTCGATCGGGACCTTCGTCGGGTTCGTGGGCTGCGTCACCGCGACCTGGCTGCGCGAGACGCCGCTGGTCGGCGCGGTCGTGCTGGTCGGCGCGATCGGCGTCTATGCCGCGCTGGGGGCGCTCATCCACCTGCGCAAGCTGCCCTCGATCGTCGTCACCCTCGGCATGAGCTTCGCTTGGCAGGGCCTCGCGATCCTGCTGCTGCCGAAGCCCGGCGGCAAGGCGCCGGACTGGCTGCTGCAGCTCATGGGCTTCAAGCCGCCCTGGGTGCCGTTCCCGATCATCGCCGCCCTCCTCATCGCGGCGGTCACCCATGTCGCGCTCATGCGCACGTCCTACGGCGCCATCCTGCGCGGCGCCGGCGGCAACCCGCTCGCCATCAGCCGCGCCGGCTGGTCGCTGCTCAAGACGAAGGTGACGATGTTCACGCTCGCCGGCGTCTTCGGCGTTCTCTCCGGCATGGCGCTGATCGGGATCACCACCTCCGCCGACGCCAACATCGGCAACGGCTACACGCTGCTGTCGATCGCCGGCGTGATGCTCGGCGGCGGCGAGTTCGTCGGCGGGCGCGTGTCGCCGATCGGCGCCGTCATCGGCGCGCTGACGCTGGCGCTCGCCGCTTCGCCGCTGCTCACCTTCATGCACATCCCGCCCGACTGGCAGGTCGGCGCCAACGGCGCCATCCTGATCATCGTGCTCGCCGCGCGGGCCGTCATCAGCCGCAAGGAAGGGTGACGGCCATGACGTCCGCGCGCGCCCTGGTCGCCAAGCCCTGGATATGGTCGTTCCTCGGCGCGCTGCTCGTCTGGCTCGCCGCCATCGCCTTCACCCGCGGCTATGGCGCCGGCGGCATGATCACGGCGGCATTGTCGCTCGCCGTGTTCATGGTGATCGTCGGCGTCGGCCAGATGTTCGTCATCACCCTCGGCCCGGGCAATGTCGACCTCTCGCTGCCGGCCAATATCGGGCTCGCCAGCGCCGTCGCCATGAAGATCATGGACGGCAGCGACGCCATGGTGCCCGTCGGGCTTGCCGCGGCCCTCGCCACCGGCATGGCGATCGGCGCCGCCAACTACCTGCTCATCTGGGCTCTGCGCATCCCGCCGATCATCGCCACGCTGTCGGCGAGCTTCATCATCCAGTCGATCGACATCAGCTACGGCCGCGGCCTGCAGATCAAGCCGCCGCCGGGATTTGCCGACTTCACCAACATCCAGCTCCTCGGGGTCCCCGTCATCGCGATCCTTGCCGTGCTGTTCACCGTCGGCGCCGGCATCGCCCTGAACCGGACGGTCTACGGACGGTCGGTCACCGCCATCGGCCAGAACATCCGCGCGGCCGCCCTGGCGGGGGTTCCGGTCGGCCGCGTCCGCTTCCTCACCTACACGCTCTCCGGGACCCTCGGCGGGCTGAACGGCGCGCTGCTCGCCGGCTACTTCCGCGGCGCCAATGTCGACATCGGCAACGAGTACCTGCTCGCCTCGATCGCCGTCGTCGTCATCGGCGGCACCTCGGTCGCGGGCGGCAAGGCCAACGTGCCCGGGGTGTGGGGCGCGGCGCTTTTCCTCGTGCTGCTGCTCACCATGCTCAACACCTTCGGGGTCAGCGCCGGCGTGCGCCTGCTGCTGACCGGCCTCGTCATCGTCGCCGTCATCACCGCCGCCGGCGGACAGAAGGATTCGCGCTGAACGCGAATCAGGCGCGAGGGCGCCGTTCGGCGGGAATTCGGGACGTCCGGTTCATCCAGCGTCGATGCCCGGCGATGCGCGCCTCACTGGCAGCGCCGACGACCTCCCTGTTGGAAGAAAGAAGGCCCCCGCCACGGCCCGTCTTCGCCGATTGCTGACGTCCGACGTCCGGCTTCCGTTGGACATGCGCTTGGCGCGGCAGTTAGCTATTCTGCGGCACGACCCCGATCGGGGCCGTTACGGCCGGGTCGGCCAGCAATGACGATCAAGACAGGGGAGGCTTTCGATGCCGTTCGTCAACATTCGTATCGTGAAGGAGGTCATTGCCGACGATCCGCAAGGGCGCAAGGCCGAGATCAGCCGGCGCGTGACCGACGCAGTGAGCGAGGTGACCGGCCTGCCCAAGGACGCCGTCTGGGTGGTGTTCGAGGAGGTCGCGGCGCGCGACTGGTACGTCGGCACCAAGAGCGTTCAGGAGTTGCGGGCGGCCCAGAAATGAACGTCGAGATCCGCGACGACCGCTTTCGCTCGGTGGTCGGCAGCGACGTCGAGATCGAACGGCTCGCCAGCGGCTTCGATTTCACCGAAGGGCCGATCTGGCACCCGCGGGCGCAGCATCTGATCTTCAGCGACATGCCCGGCAACCACATGCGCAGGTGGAGCGCTCAGGACGGGATCACCACGTTCCGCAAGCCGTCGAACATGGCGAACGGCAACGCCTATGATCGCGCGGGGCGGATCGTGACCTGCGAGCATGCGACCAGCCGGGTGACCCGGACCGGTCTCGACGGCCGAATCGAGGGTCTGGCGACCCACTGGCAGGGCCAGGAGCTGAACAGCCCGAACGACGTCGTCGTCCGGAGCGATGGCTCGATCTACTTCACGGACCCGACGTTCGGGCGCATGGAATACTATGGCCTGCCGCGCGAGCCGGAGCTGTCGTTTCGGGGCGTCTACAGGCTCGAGCCGGCCGCCAGAAAGCTCGAGCTGCTCGCCGATGATTTCGGCCAGCCCAACGGGCTCTGCTTCTCGCTCGACGAGAAGCGCCTCTTCGTCAACGACACCGAGCGGGCGCACATCCGCATCTTCGACGTGAGCGCCGACGGCACGCTCGCCAACAGCCGGGTCTGGGCGGCGCCTGAGGGCGAGGGCGAGGGCGCGGCGGACGGCATGAAGGTTGACAGCGCGGGCCATCTGTTCTGCACGGGGCCGGGCGGCATCCACGTCTTCGCGCCCGACGCCACCTGCCTCGGCGTCATTCTCGATGCCAGAGGTCGCGGCGAACTTCACCTGGGGCGACGCCGATCTCTGCAGCCTGTTCGTCTGCGCTTCGACCTCGCTCTATCGTGTGCGGGTTGAGGTCGCGGGTCAGCCGGCATTCTAGCCCTACGCGCGCCAGTGCGGGCGCTCGAGCATGCCGCTGTCAGCGGCGAGATCGAGAAAGGTGTAGCGGTTGCGGATCTCGCGCGCGTGCCGGACCGCGGCGCAATAGAAATCGGCGGGCCAGCCGAGCTCGGCGGGAGCGGTCGGCGCGCGGGCCCGCTTCAGGGCGTCGAGAAGCTGCTCGGGCGATCGCCGAATTGAGGCGATGCGCTCGCGGATCTGGTCCCAGCCCCCGGCGATACGGCGATTGAGCTGGATGGCCGCGCCGCGATCGACGCGCTTGCTGCGGAATTCCTGCCAGCAGGAGCGGCCGAGCGCGGGGCCGAAATGATCGATCAGCGCCGCCTCGTCGATCGCCGAGGGATACATCCGAGGCGGCGGCCCGTTCAGCAGCTGCTCTTGCAGGCAGGCCATGGTGAGCGTGGTCACGCCGATCTGCTCGCCGTGGAAGTTTTCCGGCCAGGCGCGGTCGCCCATCATGTCGAAGTAGTGGCTGATCAGGTGCTCACCCTGACTGGCCGGATCGCTGCCGCCGCAGATGGTCATCCCGAAGCCCGAGAGCACAAGCGTCCGGACGAGCCGGCGGGTCGCCTCGAGATCGCCCGCGACCAGCGCCTCGGGCACCTCGAGCAGTGCCGCCTCGTCCTCGGCGAGCAGCGCGAAGGGCGCTTCACGATAGGGTCGGCCGAGCAGGAGGTGGGCGAGCAGCCAGTCCGCCTGCGCGGTGGAGCGGCACAAGGAGTCGCCGAGCCCGGCCCGGATCAGGCGCACCGGCGCGGCGGCCAGCACCGCCAGATCGAAGAACACGCCCGCGGCGGCCTGCGCCGGCAGCGATTTCTTGTGGCGGTCCACCCTGATCGAGGCATTGACCGAGGTGTAGCCGTTCATCGAAGGCGCGGTCGCGAACACCGCATAGGGCTTCTGATCGAGGCGGACGCATATTTGCAGAGATCGTTGATCGTGCCCGAGCCGACCGCGACCAGAGCCGAGGCCGCCTGGGTCTCGCTCCGGATTCGCTCCACCGTCGCAAGGTCGGCCTGCGGCCGTTCGAACAGGACGACGCTTTGCACCCAAGCGATGGTTTCGAGAGCATCGACCACCCGTCCGCCGAGAACCCTGTACGTGGTCGGATCGCTCACCACTGCAAGCCGCTCGCCCAGCGCCAGAGCGCCGACCAGATCGGCCTCGCGCCCGGCCAGGTCGTCCTCGATCACGACCGTCCGAACCGGAACGAGAAGGAGCTGGCCGTCGTCCGGGTCCTGAAACTCGCCGGCCAAGACGCTCGCGAGCGTGTCCTTGGGCATTCAGGCCTCCGAGGCCGGCGGGTCGCGCCGATCAGCTCTGGTGTTCGAACATCGGCCGCAGGCTCTCGAACAGTTTGCGGTAGGCGGCATAGGCATCGTCGTAGGCGCTCCTACGGGCAGAATCGGGATAGATGATGGTCGCATCGCCTCCGACCTGGCGCGCAGCCTCGAGCAGCCCGGGCTGCAGGCCAGCGGCCACCGAGGCGAGAACCGCCGCCGCCACGGGCGAGGTGTCGACCACCTTCGGCACCTCGACCGGAAGACCGCTGAGGTCGGCGCGGATCTCGGCCCAGATACGGCTCCGTGCGCCTCCGCCGAGCAGCAGAATCGAGCCTACTGCGACTCCCATCTCCAGGAGCCGCTCGAGCACGTCGCGCATGGCGAAAGCGCAGCCTTCGAGCACCGCCCGCGCCAGGTGCGTCGGGCCGTGCGCCGCGCTCAGACCGTAGAAGCAGGCGCGCGCTGCCTCGATCCATTCCGGAGCCATGGCACCGCTCAGCGCCGGCAGAAAGGTAATCCCCTCAGACCCGGCAGGTGCGGCCGCGGCCAGCGCGTCGAGCTCCTGCACGTCGCGCAGGCGAAACGTCTCGATGAACCAGGCGAGAGCACCACCCGCGAGCCAGCCCGGGTTCTCGATGAAGAAGCGGCCGCCGGGGTAGCCGTGGGTCTCGACCAGGCCCAGCCGGTCGATCGCCGGCCGGTCGTGGAGCGCGCCCACGACCTCGGCGGTGCCGAGCGCGCAGGCGAGCCTTCCGGGCAGGGTCAGACCTGCGCCGAGCGGGTTGGAAAAATCGTCGCCGGTCCCGACCGCAACCGGCGTGCCCTCGGGCAAGCCCGTGAGCGCGGCGCCCTGCCGGTGCAGCCGTCCCGCGCAATCGAACGCCTCGTCGATCGCCGGGAGTTCGTCTGCGGTCAGCTCGAACAGCTCGAGCAAGCCGGCATCGAAGCCTCGCTCGGTGAGCCCGTAGACCATCGTGGTCGAGGCGAGGCCGTGGTCGAACACCTCGGCCCCGGTCAGCCTGGCGACGAGATAGGAGACCGGCTGATGAAATCGTCGGGTCCTCGCTCGCTCCGGCGCGTGGCGCTTCAGCCAGCGCGCCTTGGCCGCCATGTGCGTGGCATCGAGGATGAGGCCGGTCGTGCTCTGTATCCGCTCGGCCGGCAGGCCCGCGACCTCCGCCTCGGCGCGCCGGTCCATCCAGATGATGCAGGGGCCGAGCGCCCGGCCGTTCCGGTCGACGGCGACGCAGCCATCAAGCTGGCCGCAGATGCCAAGCCCCTGGACCGATTGCGGTGACGCGTCCGCAGCCGCGAGCGCGCGGGCGATCGCGCCTGCCAGCGCCTGCTCCCAGAGTTCCGGCTCCTGCTCGGCCCAGCCGGGCCGCGGAAAGCTCGGCCGGTACGCCGTCGACGCTTCGCCGCGCAGCCGCAACGCCTCGTCGGTGACCACGACCTTCAGGCTTTGAGTGCCGACGTCGACGCCGACGATCATCCTTCAACCACAGGCGTCCAGAACGTCGCGCAACTGCGAGAGCAGCGTCCCCTTACGCGGCGAGAACGCACCATTGAACACCGCAGAGCCGATCGTGATGGCATCGGCGCCGGCTTCGGCCAGTGCCTGAACCCGCTCCGGCTTGTCGACGCTGCCGGCGACGATCAGCCAGCCGGCGCCAAGCGCCCGCCGCGCCGCCCGCACCAGCTCCAGGGGTTCGGCCTCGGTCGCCCGATAGGCGAGGAGATCGACGCCGGCGCAGCCGTTGCTCATGAAGGTCGCGCAATGCGCCGCGACATCGCCGGGCCCGCCGTCAAGCAGGGTCGGATGGCCGCGCGGAAAACCGGGGAAAGGATAGTAGCGCACCCCGCTGCGGCCGACGACCTCCAGAACCGCGCCCGCATCGGTCCCGCCCATCAGCCGGTCGACACCGATCTCGACCGCGGCCCGCGCCGAAGCGAGGCCCGTCTCGGGCGTGGTGCCGACCAGCTCGAGATAACTGATCGCGCCCTGCTCCTTGATCGTGCGGTTCAATCTCTGCCGCATCGCGGGCGTAACGCCGGCGTCCTTGAACCCGATGTGGCGCAGGCCGAGCGGGCGGATGGCGTCCAGCACATCGAGCGCATCCTCGACGGTCTGATCGTCGCGGGTCAGCATGAAGATGAAGTCCATGGAGGCCCCCGCCGCGACGGTTGGTGGCGCAAGTGTGAACCATGCCAGCAGAACCCTGGCGAGCATCACAGGAATGTTGTGGCTTGCCAAGAACACGTGGTGGCGGTGAAGCTGGCGCGCACGGGAATGGCGCCGTGAAAGGACTACAGAATGGCCGAGTCTGGGCTGGACGTTCAAACAGTTGGCCGGGGTCGCAACCTGGTTCTGCTGCACTCCCTGCTGTCCGATCGGACGTCATTCGAGCCGCTGGCAACCCGAATCGCCGATCGACGCCGCCTGATCATGGTCAATCTGCCGGGGTTCGGGGCGTCGGCGCCCGCCGGACCAGCCTTGAGCGACTACGCGAACCGCATTGCCGCGCTGTTCGACGAGCTCGCGCTTTCGCCCGAGACAGACGTTCTGGGCAATGGCCTCGGCAGCTTCGTGGCGCTCACGCTCGCGCTCCGGAACGGGGCGCGTTTCGAGCGCATGGTCCTGGTCGGCAGCGCGATCGCATTCCCGGAAGCGGCAAGAGCGACCTTCCGGACATTGGCCGAGAAGGTTGAGCGCGCCGGCATGGCGGCCGTCGTCGAGGTGGCGATGCGGCGCATGTTCCCCGCGGAGTTCATCGCGGCGCATCGCGACGTGGTTGCCGAACGGGAAGCGGTCTTCAGGCGCATCGACCCCAAGGTCTTCGCCTCGGCCTGTCGGGCGCTGGCCGCGCTCGACCTGAGCGAACAGCTCGCTCAGATCCAGAACCCGACGCTGATCGTGGTCGGTGCGCGGGACGAGGCGACGCCACCTTCGCTCGCGCGCGCACTCGCGGGCCGGTTCGCGAACGCCGAGCTCATCGAGATGCCCGATGTTGGTCACTGCCCGCACATCCAGGCCCCCGATCGGTTCGTCGCCGCGATCGCGCCGTTTCTCGGCCTGCGTCCGGATCGCGCCGAGCGGCCATGATCGCCGGCTGTTGCCCAGGCCTTTGCTTCGTCCATCGCCGCTCTAACCTCATCTCTGCCGGGTCGTTTGCGGCTCGGTGCCGCTTGTTCGAGTTCAGGCGAGACGACCACGGTCATGCGCAGCTCGGGGAGACGTTCGATGCGCAAGCTGCAGTCTCAGGGTGTCCATCACATCACGCTGGTCGGCGCCGATCGCCGGACCTCGATCGACTTCTGGGAAGGCGTGCTCGGGATGCCGTTCGTGTTCGAGCAGCCGAACCTCGACCAGCCGTCCGAAAACCACCTCTACTTCGACCCGGGGGACGGCCGGCTCATCACGGTGTTCACCGACGAAGAGCGCCGGCCCGAGCCGACGCGCACCTCGACCGAGGTCGGCGCGGTGCACCATGTCGCCTTTGCCGTGTCGCGCGCGACGTTTCAGCAGGCGGCCGAACGGTTGGACGAGCGCGGCATCCGGCACAGCGGCGTCAAGGATCGGGGCTTCATGGATTCGATCTACTTCACCGATCCGCTCGGGCTGTTGATCGAACTCGCCGCCTATCGGTTCGAGCCGCCGGCGGGCTGCACGCACGCCGACGTTCTGATGGAGAGCCACCGGATCAGGACCGAGCGCGGCGACTACAACATCGCCGAGATCCATCTCGCCGATGCGATCGAGCGCCTGAGCGCCCGCCGGGCCAGCCTCTCGGCGGACCGCACCCCGAAGGATCCCTATGGTCCCGAGCGCGCCTGACCTGGCTGTCGCCAGAGGGCGCGGCCAGGTCGGTCGTCAGCCGATAAACGGCCGCACGCGGGCCAGGAACTCATCCGGCCGGTCGGCATGGACCCGGTGGCCCGCGCCGACGATCGTCGCCTGCTCAGCCCTCGGGAACAGCCGCTCGATCACCGGCCGATATTCCGGGCGCACATAGGTTGACCGGCCGCCGGCGAGGAACAAAGCCGGGCCGCTGTAAATGAGGTCGTCGCCGGTCGGAAAGCCCATCAGGGTCGGCAGGCTCGCGGCGATCACGTCGAGATTGGCGCGCCAGGCGTAGCCGCCCTCTGGGCTGCGCACGAGGTTCTGGAGCAGAAAGGCGCGGGTCATGGCGTCGGGCACCGTGGCGTGGAGCTGTTGGTCGACATCGACCCGTCGGCTTACCTCGGCGAGGTTCACGGCCCGCATCGCCTCGACGTATTCGCCGAAGCTGTGACGGTAGGCGACCGGTGCGACGTCGACCACGATCAGCCGGGCGACCCGATCGGCGCGGGCGAGCGCGAGGCGCATGGCGATCTTGCCGCCCAGGCTGTGGCCGAGCACCGTCGGCTGACCGAGGTCCCGGCGCTCGATCAAGGCCGCCACGTCGCCCGCCATCTCATCGAAGGTCATGCTGTCGGCCCAGGGCGAGCGGCCATGGTTGCGCAGATCGAGGGCGAACACCCGATGCGTGCCCGCAAGCTCGCGCGCCATCGTGGCCCAGTTGCGCGCCGAGCCCAGGAGGCCGTGCAGGATCACCACGGCCGGTCCGGCCTCGCCGAAGGCGTCATGCGCGAGCTCGAGCGCGACCCCGGTCACGACCAGCCCCCGCGGGTCCCGATGCCGTTGGTCGGCAACCGTAGGGATGCGAACTCATCCCGGGTCGGATCGAGCTTCGCGTTCACGTCAGGCTCCGCCCTGCGCCAAGGTCCGCCCATTGTGACCGGCTGGCGCCGGAGATCAAGACGGAGCGACCGGCCTGGCCGATTGTCCCCGGGCACGGTCGGCGATCCGGCAGAGCGGATCGCTTCGAGGCTTTTCCCGGAGGCGCGGCTGCGATAGGGTCGGTCGGGAGGCTTTCCGTACCGATGATCGATACAGCGAACGAGGGGAGGCAACCGATGCGCAGCATGATGACCGGCCTTGCGGCCCTGGCCACGATCTTTGCCTGCGCGCTCGCGAGCGCGCAGGCGGCGACGATCGCGATCTCCTGCGGCGCCGTCGGGCTCGAGCTCAAGCTCTGTCAGGATGGAGCCAACGCCTGGGCCAAGCAGACCGGCAACCAGGTCAAGGTGATCTCGACCCCCAATTCGTCAACCGAGCGGCTCGCCCTCTACCAGCAGATCCTGGCGGCCAACTCCGCCGACATCGACGTCTATCAGATCGACGTGATCTGGACCGGCACCCTCGCCAACCATTTCATTGACCTCAAGCAGCACATCGACCAGGCGGCCATCGACCAGAACTTCCCGGCGATCGTCGAGAACAACACGATCGACGGCAAACTGGTCGCGATGCCCTGGTTCACCGATGCCGGCGTCCTCTATTACCGTAAGGACCTGCTCGAGAAATACGGCAAGCAGCCGCCGACCACGTGGCAGCAGCTGACCGACATCGCCAAGGAGATCCAGGACGGCGAGCGCAAGGCCGGCAACGACAAGATGCTGGGCTTCGTGTTCCAGGCCAAGGCGTATGAGGGCCTGACCTGCGATGCGCTCGAGTGGATCGACAGCTTCGCCGGTGGCACGATCGTCGACCCCAAGGGCAAGATCACGATCAACAACCCGAAGGCGGTCGAGGCACTCAAGCTCGCCGCGTCCTGGATCAACAACATCGCGCCCGAGGGCGTGCTGAACTACGCCGAGGAAGAAAGCCGCGGCGTGTTCCAGTCGGGCAATGCGGTGTTCATGCGTAACTGGCCCTACGCCTGGGCGCTCGGCAATGCCGCGGACAGCGAGGTCAAAGGCAAGATCGGCGTGGCCCAGCTGCCCATGGGCGGCGAGGGCGGCAAGCACACCGGCGTGCTCGGCGGCTGGCAGCTCGCCGTGTCGAAATACTCACAGAACGCCGATGCCGCGGCCGATCTGGTCAAGTACCTGACCAGCGCCAAAGAGCAGAAGCGGCGCGCGATCGAGGGCTCTTACAACCCGACCATCGCCGCGCTCTACAAGGACCCGGAGGTGCTGGCAGCGGTGCCGTTCTTCGGCGACCTCTACGAGACCTTCACCCATGCGGTGGCGCGGCCCTCGCGGGTCACCGGCGACAAGTACAACCAGGTGAGCGCGGAGTTCTTCAACGCCGTGCACGCCGTGCTCAGCGGCAACGCCGACCCCGAGTCGAGCCTCGCGGGCCTGCAGCGCAAGCTCGATCGGCTGTCGCGGGGCGGCCGCTGGTAGAGATTCGGGCCGAGGGTCGCCTCCGCCGGCTACGATCGAAGGGCGGCCCTCGGCTGAACGGACCCCCGGCTTCGCAATCGAGGCCGGGCTTGGCGTGAACGATCAGGGGAGTGCGCCATGAGTACCGCCGCCGTCGCTGCCAAAGAAGCGGTCACACCGGTTCCGGAGAAGGCCTCGCGCCTGACGCGCGAGCGGATCCGCTCCGCCTGGCTGTTCATGGCGCCGATGCTGGTCGTCCTCGCTCTGGTCGCCGGCTGGCCGCTCGTGCGCACCATCTGGTTCGGCTTCACCGACGCCAACCTGTCGGACCTGAGCGCGGCGCAGTTCGTCGGCTTCGTCAACTACTTCTACCTGCTGCAGGACCCGGACTGGTGGAATGCGGTCTGGAATACCGTGCTGTTCGCCACGGTGTCGGTAACCATCGAGACCACCCTTGGCCTCGCGATCGCGCTCGCGCTCGACGCCCACTTCCGCGGCCGCGGGCTTCTGCGGGCGGCAGTTCTGATCCCCTGGGCGATCCCGACCGTGGTTTCGGCTCAGATGTGGGCCTGGATGTACAATGACGTGTTCGGCGTGATCAACCACGCGCTTCAGGCGATCCACCTGATCAGCGCGCCGATCGCCTGGACCGCATCGCCCAACACGGCCCTGATCGCGGTGATCATGGTCGACGTCTGGAAGACCACGCCGTTCATGGCGCTGCTCCTGCTCGCCGGCCTGCAGATGCTGCCGCAGGAGTGCTACGAGAGCGCCAAAGTCGACGGCGTGCCGCCGGTGACGGTGTTCTTGAAGGTGACGCTGCCGCTGCTCAAGCCGGCGCTGATGGTCGCGATCATCTTCCGCGTGCTCGATGCGCTCAGGATCTTCGATCTGATCTACGTCATGAACGGCAACAACAAGGACACCATGTCGATGTCGGTGTACGCCCGTCAGCAGCTGGTCGACTTCCAAGACGTCGGCTACGGCTCGGCGGCGGCGACGCTCCTGTTCCTGATCATCGCGCTGTTCACCGTCGGCTATCTGACCATCGGCCGGATCGGCCGGGAAGATTGAGCGGGAGGGCGCGCCATGAGCCGCAAGACCAAAAAGCTGATCGGCCGGATCGCCTTTTACCTGTTCCTGGTGGTGATCATCTTCTACACGGTGTTCCCATTCTATTGGGCGATCGTGTCCTCGCTCAAATCGGGCTCGGAGCTGTTCACGGTCAACTTCTGGCCGCCGCATCCGGCCTGGGACAACTACGTCGCGGTGTTCCGCGAGCAGCCGTTCGGCCGCAACATCCTGAATTCGGTCTTCGTCGCCGTCTCGACCGTGGCGCTCTCGCTCGGGCTCGCCGTGGCGGCCGCCTACGCCCTCGGCCGCATTCAGTTCCGGGGACGGACGACGCTGCTGTTCGTCGTCCTCGGCGTCTCGATGTTCCCGCAGATCGCGGTGCTCTCGGGCATGTTCGAGCTGGTCCGGGCGCTGGGACTGTACAACAACCTGCTCGCGCTGACGCTCTCCTACATGATCTTCACCCTGCCCTTCACGGTCTGGGTGCTGACCACCTTCATGCGCGAGCTGCCCAAGGAGCTCGAGGAAGCCGCGATCGTCGACGGCGCCAAGCCGTTCACCATCGTCACCAAGGTGTTCATGCCGCTGATGGGCCCGGCGCTCGCCACCACCGGCCTGCTCGCCTTCATCGCCGCCTGGAACGAGTTCCTGTTCGCGCTGACCTTCACTCTCTCCTCCGAGCAGCGCACCGTGCCGGTCGCGATCGCGCTGATCTCGGGCGCATCCAGCTATGAGCTGCCCTGGGGCAACATCATGGCCGCCTCGGTGATCGTGACCGTGCCCTTGATCGTCCTGGTCCTGATCTTCCAGCGCGCGATCGTCTCCGGCCTGACCGCCGGCGCGGTCAAGGGGTGAGCCTCCGCCTGCCAGATACGGACGCCTTGCAAGCGACAGCCGCTGTCTCGATCTTGTGGTAGGTTCGGTATTCGAGAGTGGGACTGTCCATGGCGACACGGATCAAGGAGGCGACCAAGCCGCTCTACGAGGCCGACTTCTACGTTTGGGCCCGTGAGCAGGCTGCCCTGCTGCGCGCCGGCCGGTATGAGGAGCTCGACCTTCAGAACCTGATCGAGGAGGTCTGCGACTTGGGCCTCTCGCTCTACCGGTCGGTGCGCTCGCGGGTGCGCACGATCATCGAGCATCTCCTCAAGCTCGAGCACTCGCCGGCGCAGGGTCCGAAAAGCCTGTGGCAAGACACCATCGTAGTGCAGCGAACGGACCTGGAGGACGATCTCACGCCGAGCCTGCGCGCGCGGATCGAAGCGGAGCTGCCGAAGCAGTACGAGCGTGCCCGCGCCGCGGCCGCGCGTGCCCTTCGCCGCCATGGTCGAGAACTCCGCTGCCGACGCGCTCCCTGAGGCTTGTCCTTACACGCTCGACCGGATCGCTAGCGACTGGTTGCCCGGGACTGCCCGATGATGCCTCGTGCGTGGGAGCGGTGATCCGCTCGGTCTACGCTCGGTCTATAGCCAGCCCTGGCGTAATGTCATGGCTGCCTTGCCATCGACCGCTCCCGACGCGACTCTGCCGCAGGTCATGTCCCTCGCAGCCGGACCTGTCACGGCAGCCAGTCGCCGGTGATCTGGTCGAGGGTGTAGGAGCATACCCCGGGCAGCGCGTCGGCCGCCGCGGCTTCGCCGTGCTTGCGCAAAGACGTGGCAACGTTCTGCCGCGCCCTGTCATAGAGGTCCGGCAGCGCGGGTTCGACTTCGCGCCGGATGCTCGGCGTGAGTTCGTCGAGAAGATCGCTTCGTTGGGTAATGATGGTGTCGTACCAGCCGCCGCGGGGCTCCCGCGTGGGCGAGTGCTCGAGCTTCAGCAGATGCTCAATGATCGTGCGGATACGGCTGCGAACCGAACGTTTGAGGGATTCGCCCAAGTCGTCGACCTCCTCGATCAGGTGCTCGAGGTCGAGATCGCCGAAACGCCCCGCCCGCAGCAGCTCAGCCTGACGCTTCGACCAGGCGTAAAAGTCCTCCTCGTAAAGCCGGCCGGCGGGTGACTTGATCTGCGTTGCCATCTCTTGCCCTCCTCGGACCGCATCGTCCCACAATGCTAGCACATTTCGTCCTGCCTCACGGCAATCTATGGCTTCGCTCCGGACGGCCGCATCGGGTGGCGGCGATCGTCTGCCCCTCGACGCATGGCTTGGCCTGCGCCATGATGACCGGGAGGCGAATTGCGGAAGGGAGGCCATGGACGAGTGGTGGCGCGGGGCGGTGATCTATCAGATCTACCCGCGCAGCTTTCAGGACAGCAACGGCGACGGTGTCGGCGATCTGCCCGGCATCACCCGGCGCCTCGAGCATATCGCCTCGCTCGGCGCCGATGCGGTCTGGATCTCGCCATTCTTCAAGTCGCCGATGGCCGACTATGGCTACGACGTCGAGGACTACCGCGCGGTCGACCCCATGTTCGGCACGCTCGAAGATTTCGACGCGCTGCTCAGGCGGGCGCATGAGCTGGGGCTCAGGGTCATGGTCGACATGGTCATGAGCCACACCTCGAACCGACACGCCTGGTTCCTCGAGAGCCGCAGCTCGCGCGACAATGACCGGGCCGACTGGTACGTCTGGGCGGATGCGCGAGCGGACGGCACGCCGCCCAACAACTGGCTCTCGATCTTCGGCGGCTCGGCCTGGGAATGGGAGCCGCGGCGCGGCCAGTACTACCAGCACAATTTTCTCGCCGCGCAGCCCGATCTCAACACGCACAATCCGGCCGTGGTCGGGGCGCTGCTCGACGAGGCCGAGTTCTGGCTGCGCCGCGGGCGTCGACGGCTTTCGCCTGGACGCCATCGATTTCGCCATGCACGACCCGGCGCTGCGCAATAATCCGGCGCGCGCGGCGGAGGAGCCGGTTGCGCGCGGCCTCAATCCCCTCGCCCCCTACGCCCGCCAGATCCACGTCTACGACAAGGCGCATCCGGATCTCCCGGCGAAGCTCCTCGGGCCGCTGCGCCGCTTGGTGGACCGCTATGGCGCGCCGCTGCTCGGCGAGTTGAGCGGTGACGGGCAGCTCGAGCGGGCCGCCACCTACACGCGGGGCGCCGAAGCGCTCCATTTCGCTTACACATTCGAGCTCCTGGGCTGCCCTCTCACGTCCGGGCGCGCTGCGCGAGGTGATCGACGCGCTCGAGCGCAGCATCGCGGACGGCTGGCCCTGCTGGTCCTTCGGGAACCATGACGTGCACGCGCGCCGTGACCCGCCTCGGCGGGCCAAAGGCGCCGCCCGCTCTCGCCAAGCTCCTGCCGGCCCTGCTCGGTTCTCTGCGCGGCACGATCTGCCTCTACCAGGGCGAGGAGCTGGGCCTGCCCGAGGCGAAGCTGGCGTTCGAGGACCTCCGCGATCCGGTTGGCATCGCCTTCTATCCGGAGGCTGCGGGCCGCGATGGCTGTCGCACCCCGATGCCCTGGGCGCAGGCGGCGCCGTTCGGCGGCTTCAGCGCGGTCAAGCCCTGGCTGCCGATGCCGGCGACCCATCTGCCGCTGGCCGTCGATCACCAGGAGGGCGACCCGGGCTCGGTGCTGAGCAGCACCCGCCGTTTCCTTCTCTGGCGCAGGACCCAGCCGGCGCTGATCCGCGGCGGCGAGCGGCTCGTCGAGGCGCCGGAGCCGATCCTGGCGCTGCTCCGCGAGCATGGCGACGACACGCTACTTTGTGTCTTCAATCTTGGCCCGGAGACCGTAGACTTCAGGTCGCCGGCGGCGGTCGCGCCGCTGGAGGGTCACGGCTTTGCGGCGGGCTTCGAGGACGGTGTCATCAAGCTGCCAGGCTACGGCGCGTTTTTCGGGCGCCGCCCGAAGAACGCCTGATATGGGAGGCTGACAATGGCTCGGATTACGATGCGTGAGGTGCGCAAGTCCTTCGGCACTGCCCACGTGATCAAGGGCGTGGATCTCGAGATCCAGAACAAGGAGTTCGTGGTCTTCGTCGGTCCGTCGGGCTGTGGCAAGTCGACACTGCTGCGCCTGGTCGCCGGGCTCGAGGACATCACCTCCGGTCAGATGATGTTCGACGGCGAGGAAGTGAACGACCTGCCGCCGGCCGAGCGCGGCATCGCCATGGTGTTCCAGTCCTACGCCCTCTACCCGCACATGACGGTCTACGAGAACATGGCGTTCGGCCTGAAGCTCGCCAAAACCGGCAAGGAGGGGATCGACGAACGGGTCCGGGGCGCGGCGCGTATCCTCCAGATCGAGCATCTCCTCGAGCGCAAGCCAAAGGCGCTCTCGGGCGGTCAGCGGCAGCGGGTCGCGATCGGCCGCGCGATCGTGCGCGACCCGAAGGTGTTCCTGTTCGACGAGCCGCTCTCCAACCTCGATGCGGCGCTGCGCGTCCAGATGCGGATCGAGATCGCCAAGCTGC
Source organism: uncultured Alphaproteobacteria bacterium (assembly GCA_963815435.1). GTDB lineage: Bacteria > Pseudomonadota > Alphaproteobacteria > Geminicoccales > Geminicoccaceae > DATAOG01. The sequence continues at coordinate 72,020 of CAWFGZ010000020.1, read as the reverse complement.
ACCACGAGCTCGACGCGACCATGATCTACGTCACCCACGATCAGGTCGAGGCGATGACGCTCGCCGATCGGATCGTGGTCCTGAATGCAGGCATCGTCGAGCAGTTCGGCTCACCGCTCGATCTCTATCACCACCCGCAGAACCTGTTCGTCGGCGGCTTCATCGGTTCGCCCAAGATGAACTTCGTCGAGGGTACGGTCGCCCAAGGCACCAACAACGCGATCACGGTCGATCTGGGCGACGGCACCCAGCTGGTGGCCCCGGTGAGCTCGAATGGTGCCCGCGCGGGTGAGAAAGTGACCCTGGGCCTCCGGCCCGAGCATATCGCCGAAGGCGGCGGCGGCGACGCCGAGCTGAAGGGCAAGGTGATCGCGGTCGAGCACCTGGGCGGTGAGACCTATATCTACCTCGAGCGCGGCGGCGGCGAGCCGCTGGTGGTCAAGGCCGCGGGCATTTCGCAGACCCGGGTCGGCGAGACCCTGCCGGTCGGCGTGCCCGCGGCCGCCTGCTATCTGTTCGACGAGCAGGGCAAGGCGTTCCCGCGGCCGGCCTACACCTAGGTCCGCCTCGGATCGCCGCCATGGCGTGCAGACGCCCGCGCATACACCGGCAATGGACGAGAATTCTGCTTGGCGCCTTCCTGGCGATAATGGCGCTGCTGTCGTCCCAGGGCGGCCCCGCAGCCGCGGCGGAGCCGGCGAAAGCCGGGGACGAGGCGAGCAAGGCGAAGGCGGAGCCCGCCCGGCCATACGACGCCGGCAACGTCCCGATCCAACGCGTCGTCGACGAGATCCGCTGCAACCTTGACAAGGCCGTCGCGGCCGCGAAGAAGGCCAAGATGCAGCTGACCATCTCGCATGTCGAGCTGCACGTGAACGCCGGGGGAGGCCATGGCGAAGGCACCGGGGTCGCCGTCGAGATCCCGGCCGTCGTCGATCAGATCGGCCTCGATGCGCTCGGTAAGGCCGGGCCCTCCGACCTCGAGCATGAGCCGACCCACACGGTCGAGATCGGCTTCGTGCCGTTTGCTGAGAACGACGCGTCTGAGCCCGCCTGCGAGGCCGATCTCGGCCTGCTCTCGGTCGTGCAGAGCGCGATCGCCGTTCTGGGCTCGGACAAGGCCGGGACCGACCGCCTCAACCTTCGCTTCTCCGCTGATTTCCTGATCAGCATGAGCAAGGACGCCAAGATCGGTTTCGTGTTCGTCCCGCGCGACGCCGAGCTCAAGGGCGTCGCCGTGCAAGGCCTCACGATCGACCTCCAGCTCGACCGGGGCGCGCCGTAGCTACTATGAGGCCTGGTCCGTCGCGGACCCGCGCTCAGGCGGGCAGGCCAGCTTTGAGCAGGCTCTCGCGATGGTGCTCGCGGTCGCTCTCGCGCTTGTAGTGCAGCGTCTCCAGGTAACTCTCAACTGAAAACTCGGGCTGCTGCTTGACCACTTCCTGGGCGTGGGCGCTCGCTGCGGTCGCATCCCCCATCTGAGCGAAGGCGGCCGCAATAAACGCATGGTGAGTGTGATCCGGGCGGCTGATACGCGCGAACGCTTCAGCGGCCTCGGCGTAGCGACGGGCGACGAAATACGCGCGCCCCAGGTGGTTCCAGAAGCGCTCGGGATGGTACGGGTTGAGCCGCATCGCCCGCTTGATCCATTCGATGCCTTCCTCCGGTCGCCCCAGCCAGGTCAAGAGCTCGCCCTGCTGCACGACGAGCAGGTCGTAGTTGGGATTGAGGCTGAGCCCACGCTCCTGATGATAGGCTGCTTTGTCGTGGTCTCCGTAGGTGATACTCACCGCCGCCAGGGTGCGGTGAACGTCGCTGTCGTTGTCGTCGAGCGCCAGCGCCGTCTGCAGCTCCTCGACCACCCGCTTCCAGGTCGCGTCCCGATCCGTGGTCCAGCCGTGCACCCAGGTCTGACCCAGCACGCAGGCTTTCCAGGCGTGGGCGTGGGCGTATTCGGGATCGAGGCTGATCGCGCGGTCGAGCAGCTGCTGCGCCTCTAGGTTGGCGTCGCGGGTCGAGCGATGATGCAGCACCTTGCCGGCCAGCACGCACTCGTAGGCGGCCATGTTGGTGGTGAGCTTGCGCTTGGCCCGATCGTGGCTGTCCGCCTCGACCCGCCCCGGCAACGTGGCGACGATCGCCGCCGTCACCTCGTCCTGAATGGCGAAGATGTCCTCGAGGTCGCGATCGTAGCGCTCGGCCCAGACATGGCGGTCGGACTCGGCATCGATCAACTGCACGGTGACGCGCACGCGATTACCGGCCTTGCGCACGCTGCCCTCGACCACGTACTGGACGCCGAGCTCCGCCGCGACGTCCTGGATCTTGGTCGCCCGGCCCTTGTACACGAAAGCCGAGTTGCGCGAGATGACGAACAGCTCGCGAAAGCGAGACAGCTCGGTGATGATGTCCTCGGTCAGGCCGTCGGCGAAGAACTCCTGCTCCGGATCGCCGCTCATGTTGGCGAGCGGCAGTACGGCGATCGACGGCTTGGCGGCGACCGTCGCCGTCGGTGGCGCGGGTTGCGCCGCCGCGGGCGCCTTTTCCTCCAGCAGTACCCGGAAGACCCGGATCGGTCGGGCGATGTTCTTGACGCTCTGATCGCCGAGATCTTCGAACTCGACGTCGAATCGATCGCCGACCTGGACCTGATCGCGGACGGCGCGGGACACGCAGATGCCGCCCGGCTCGGCCAGCGTCTGCAGGCGCGCGGCAACGTTGACGCCATCGCCGAAGATGTCGTCCCCCTCGATGATGACGTCGCCAAGGTTGATGCCAATCCGAAACTGGATCCACCGGCCGGCCGGCACGTCGGCGTTGCGGCGGGCCATTCGGCGCTGGATCTCGACCGCGCACTGGACCGCGTTGCCGACGCTCTGAAACTCGACCAGCATGCCGTCGCCGGCGGTCTTGATGATCCGGCCGTTGTTCTTGGCGATCGCCGGGTCGATCAGCTCGAGCCGGTGGGTTCTGAGGCGCGCGAGCGTGCCCGCCTCCTCGGCCTCCATCAGGCCGCTGTAGCCGACCATGTCGGCCGCCAGAATGGCGGCCAGCCTGCGCTCGACAGCCGGCAGTTCCATCAACCGCGACCCTCTCTTCGACGATGCCGAAGCGTAGCAGGAGCCCCGGACGATCACAAACGCGCCAACTGCTTAGTAAATTGTCGACCGCGTGACCAATTCAATGGAGCGGTCGGCCTCGATCAGACCTCGGTTCGTCTCGCCGGGCTATGGTTGAGCTGCGGCTACCAGCCCGCGCGCGAGCGCAACAGCCTGAGGCGATCCTCGAGACCGGCGAGATTCTGGCGCGCCGTGCCGTAGCCGCTCAGGGTGGCGTGCGCCGCCTCCCAGAAGAGGGTCGACACCTGGGCATACTGCGCGCCGGTCAACGAGGAGGGCCGCGCGACCGCGTCCTTGAGCACCTCAGCGAGGTCGGCGAAGAACGGATTCGCGGCCAGGACCTCCGGATCGTGGTAGAGGCTCTCGATGGTCGGAGCGAACGAGCCCTGGATAGCGCGTCGCTTCTGCTCGGCCTCGCTGCTCAGGTAGCGGACGAAATCGATCGCCGCCTCTCGGTTGCGCGAGTGCTTGGAGACCGCGAGCTGCCAGCCGCCGAGCGTGGCGCTGTGCCGTCCGTTGGCGCCGCCTTTGGGCAGCGGCGCGACGCCCACCTTGCCCTTGAGCTCGCTGTCCGCAGCCTGGAGCAGCGACCAGGCATAGGGCCAGTTGCGCATGAACACTGCGTTGCCGAGCTGGAAGGTGATCCGGGCGTCCTCCTCGACGAAGCGCGTCACCCGCGGCGGCGCAACCGTGCCGACCCAGGCCGCGGCGTCACCCAGGGCCAGCGCCGCGGCCGGATTGTTGACCGTGATCTGTCCCTGCTGATCGACGATCGTGCCGCCGCCATAGGCATTGATCCACTCGAGCGCGTTGCAGGTGAGGCCCTCATACGCCTGCCCCTCGAAGACAAACCCCCAGAGATCGCCCTTGCCCTCGGCGCGTTCGGCTTGCTGGATCGTCAGGGCCGTGTCGGCCAGCTCGGACCAGGTCTGGGGCACCGGCGCGCCATACTTGTCCAGCAGATCCTTGCGGTAGTAGAGCATGCCGGCGTCGGTGAACCACGGCATGGCGACCAGGCGCCCGTCGACCGTGTTGTTCGCGACGATCGCCGGAATGTGCTGCTTGAGCACGTCCGGCGGGATGTGCCCGCTCAGGTCGACCAGCTCGCCCGCGAGCGCGCTCGGCCAGATCACATCGATCTCCAGGACGTCGATACTGGGGTCGCCCCGGCCCAGCAGGTCGAGATATTCGAAGTAGCGCTCGTTGCTCCGCTCGGGGCCACGAACCACCTTGACCGTGTTGCCGCTCTGGGCCGACCATGCTGCGGCCGCCTCCTGGCAGAGCCGCAGCTCCGTCTCCTGCCAGCCGCAGGACATGGTGATCTCGGCGCCGACGGCGGGCACCGCTCCGGCGAGCAGCGCGGTCAACATCGCGGACCAGATCCCGAGCTTCATGATCGCCTCCCCTGCGTCGACCTCGCGCGGCTTTGCTCAGTCTAGCACGCTAAGGCGTGCTTCGCGAACCGCGATCACAACATATGTAGGGAGCGCGTGAGCTGGCCGGTTTAGGTAGCGCGTGATCTGTCCGGTTCTGGAAGCGTTCCAAGGAACTTGGAACGGGGGGCTGGGTGGAGAGGCTTGCGAGGATCGGGATCATGCGTTTCGAGGAGATGGTGGAACGTTGGGAGAAGGGTCGCCTGAGCCACGCCGAGGCGGCGGCAGCGCTCGGGGTCAGCGAGCGAACCTTGCGCCGCTGGCGGGAACGCTACGAGGAGGAGGGCGCGGCAGGACTGGTCGATCGCCGGGCTGGCCAGCCGTCGCCCAAACGGGCGCCCGAGGACGAGCTCGAGCGTATGCGCGCGCTGTATCAGGAGAACTATCAGGGCTTCACGATCAAGCATTTCCACGAGAAGCTGGAGAAGCGCCACGACTACAAGCTCGGCTACACCACGACCCGGATTTACCTGCAAAAGACCGGTGTGGTGGCGCCGGCAGCCCGACGGGGCGCCCATCGTCGCAAGCGTCCTCGCCGGCCAATGCGTGGCATGTTGCTGCATCAGGACGGCTCGAAGCACGCCTGGCTCACCGACCAGCCGGCGCTCGACCTGATCATCACGATGGACGACGCCACCAGCGAGCTCTATTCGGCGCTCCTGGTCGACGAAGAAGGCACGATGAGCAGCTTCCGCGGGCTGCTCGAGGTGGTCGAGCGGCACGGCCTGTTCATGGAGCTCTACACCGACCGTGGCAGCCACTACTTCTTCACGCCGGAAGGGGGCGGCAAGGTCTCCAAGACCCAGCTGACCCAGGTCGGGCGAGCCCTGAAGCAGCTCGGCATCGGTCACATCCCGGCCTACTCGCCCGAGGCCAGAGGCCGATGCGAGCGCGCCTTTCGAACCCTGCAAGATCGCCTGCCCAAAGAGCTGGCGCTGGCCGGGATCACCACTGTCGAGGCCGCCAACCGCTTCCTGCGCGAGGGCTACCTGCCCGAGCACAATGCCCGTTTTGCCGAGCCCGCCGAAGAGCCGGCCGCGGTCTTCGTCAAGGTGCCCGAGGCGCTCTGGCGCGACGCCCTCTGTGTCCAGGAAGAACGTCGGGTCGGCAACGACAACTGCGTGCGCTGGCATGGCCGCAGTCTGCAGATCCCGCCGACGCCGCTGCGTCCCCACCTGGTGCGGGCGACCGTCCGGGTGCACGACTATCCCGACGGCACGCTTGCCATCTTCAAGGGGCCGCAGCGCCTGGCCAGCTTCCCGCCGGCGGCGCCTGCGCGCGCCGAGGACCTGGCCGCGTGACCACCGCCACGCGGCCAGCCCTGTGGACTTGCTGGACGACGCTGCGCGTCGCCCACAACCCCACAGGGCCCACAACAGCGGTCAACTCATGCGCTACCTATTGCGGACAAAACAACGCGCTCGCTACAACCGCGATCACAACATATCGGCAATCGCGCGCCGACGGCGTATCGGCGCGCTCCGAGCCGGAGCTCTGATCGGAGACCGGAGTCATGATGCAAGATGCAGTCGGCAAGGTAGCCGTGGTCACCGGCGCCAATCGCGGCATGGGGCTGGAGACCTGCCGTCAGCTGGCGCGCCGCGGCGCCCGGGCGCTGCTGACCAGCCGCGATGGCGTCAAGGGCGAGGCGGCCGCAGAGCGGCTGCGAGCGGAGGGGCTGGATGTCGTCGCCCAGCCGCTGGACGTGACCGATCAGGCCGGCATCCGACGGCTCGCCGCGTTCATCGAGCGCGAGTTCGGCCGCCTCGACATCCTGATCAACAATGCCGGCATCGCCCGTGGCACCAATGAGTTCGCGCGCCGCGACGGCGAGCGCGTTCACGGCCGATCCGGCGGGCTTTCATGAGGTGCTGGAGACCAACCTGGTCGGGCCGTTCCTGCTCTGTCAGGCGCTGATCCCGTTGATGCAGGGGCGGGGGCGCGTGGTCAACGTCTCGTCCGGCCTCGGCCAGCTGGCCGACATGGGCGCCGGCCATGTCGCCTATCGTGTGTCCAAGGCGGGCCTGAATGCCCTGACCCGAATCGTCGCCGCCGAGCTGCGCGCGACCAACGTCAAGGTCAACGCGGTCTGCCCGGGCTGGGTGCGGACCGACATGGGCGGTCCGGGCGCGACCCGCTCGCTCGAGCAGGGCGTCGACACGACCGTCTGGCTCGCCACGTTGCCCGATGACGGGCCGAGCGGCGGCCTGTTCCGCGACCGCCAGCCGATTGCCTGGTGAACCCGCGCAAGGCCAGACTCGAAGCGGCCCGTCGGTTGTGGCGGGGCGCTCTCTTGGCTAGCTTCGCGTGACGCCATCGGCAAAGCCGCGGCCACGCGCTCCGGCATCCCTGAACCTGGCAGAAGTGGTCGAGACCATGCAACGCGATCAGAGGGTGGGCTTCATCGGGCTCGGCGCCATGGGCTTTGGCATGGCGGCGAACCTGGTCCGCGCGGGCTTCACCGTGACGGGCTTCGATCTGAAGCGCACGGCGCTCGAGCGGTTCGTCGGGCTGGGCGGCGTCGCGGCCGAGAGCCCGCGGGCGGCGGCCCGCGATGCCGGCCTCCTGATCCTCATGGTCGTCAACGACGCCCAGGTCGAGGAAGCGCTGTTCGGCACAGACGGCGCGATCGGGGCGCTGCCCGAAGGGGCGACCGTGGTCCTCTCGAGCACGGTGCCCGCAGCCTATGTACGTCGCCTCGGCGGGCGGCTGACCGGGCGGGGTCTCCATCTGCTCGACGCGCCGGTCAGCGGCGGCGCGATCGGCGCCGAGACGGGCCAGCTGACGATCATGGCCTCGGGCCCGCCCGAGGCGTTCGCGGCCGCCGAGGCGGCTCTGGAGGTCTGCGCCAGGCAGGTCTATCGCCTGGGCGACGCGCCCGGGATCGGCTCCACGGTCAAGGCCGTCAACCAGCTGCTCGCGGGCGTCAATCTGGTCACCGCCGCCGAGGGCATGGCGTTCGGCATGGCCCTCGGCGCCAATCCCAAGGTGCTCTACGAGGTGATCCGAAACGCCGCGGGCGGCTCCTGGATGTTCGAGAACCGGGTGCCGCACATGCTGGACGACGACTATATGCCCCGAAGCGCGGTCGACATCTGGGTCAAGGATCTCGGCCTGGTGCTCGACACCGGCAGGGCGCTCAAGATGCCGTTGCCCGTGGCAGCGGCCGCCTACCAGGTCGTGATGATGGCCGCGGCGCAGGGTCTTGGCCCGATCGACGACGCCGGCCTGGTCAAGGTCTACGAAAGCTTCACCGGGGCCAAGGTGGCTGGCCCCACGGGCGGAGACGAGGCGAAATGAAGCGGGCCGCGCGCCGATCAAAGCCTTCCGGTGGGATCGCGCCCGAGATTGCGCTCGGGGCGATGGCGATCGCCGCCGCCCTGGTCCTCGCCAGCTGCTCCGGCCGCGGGACCAGCCAGAGTCAGCTGACGATCGCGCCGGACCCGGTCGACTGCGCGAACGGTACGCCGGGAAGCTGCATCAAGGTCACCGATGCATCGGGCGACATCTGGATCACGCGGCCCGACGAGATCCAGGGCTTCACCTACGAGCCTGGGTTCACCTACCAGCTGCTGGTCGAGCAGCCGTCGCAGGCCAGCGAGGTGCAGGCCCTCACGCCGCCGCGGCTGAAGCTGATCCAGGTCCTCAGCAAGAAAGCTGCTGGCGAGTCCGAAAAGGCACTGACCGGACAGCTCGACCAGGGCGAGTGGTTGCTGGCGAACATCAGCCCGAGCGGCCACACCGAGGCCGAGTGGGCGGCCAGTCGCATCACGGCCAAATTCGATTTGGCCAGCGGTCGCCTGACCGGCTTCGCCGGCTGCAATGACTACTTCGCCTCGATCACCGTCTCGGGCGAGCAGATCCAGGTCTCTCAGCCCAGCTCGACCCGGAAAGCCTGCGAGCCGCCGACCGTGATGGAGCTGGAGCAGGAGTATCTGATGCGGATCGCCGGCGCCACGGCGTTCACCGTCGCCGCCAGCCGACTGGACCTGACCCTGTCCGACGGCAGCGGCATGGCGTTCCGCGTTGCGCCCAAGACCCCCGAGGCGGCCAAGTAGAGAGCTGCAGAGGCCGGCTGCCCAAACGATCCGACAGGCCCGAGCCCAGGCTCTCACTGGCTCACGCAGTCGAACACGCTGAGGCTGGAGTGCAGATAGAAGAGGGAGGAGTTGGGCGGCTCCGGAGTGGTTTTGACGAGCACCGCCTTCTTGCCGTACTTGGCGCAATGCTTCTCGGCCTCAATCGCGGCCAGCTCCGGTTGAAACGTGTCGTGCTCGATCGTGATGCCCTCGGGGCTCGCGTTCCGGACCGCGCAGGCCACGAGCAGCGCTCCGAGACCGAGCGGCGCGCTCAGACGCCCCAGAGCGGTTTTGCCGCGTGCGCTTCTCGACCTTGGCAGCGTCGCGGCAGCCCTCCCGCAACGGGACGGCCGGACCCCGCGATCCGGCGCAACCGTCACCTCCAAGCCCAGACTACATCACATGGGCCCTCCCACCATAACCCATCGCGCCCTCAGCGGGCGGCGTGATCTCGAGAACGGCGGCGTCCGTCAGGCCGTCGCGCGCAGTTCGGCCAAGCCGTTCGCCACCTGTCGCTCGGCATGCGCCGCCAGTGCCTTGCGTGAGGTGAACGCTGTTGCCGGCAAGGGGTCGTGGAAGCGCAGCTAGACCTCGACGCCGGGCAGGCCCAGCGCCGACCAGAGGTGGGGGACGAGCGCCATGTCGCCGTACCACGCGTAGCAGCAGCGCAGCGAGTGGATGATGGGAAGACCGCCGCGAAAGCGGGTGTAGGCGAGCGTCACCGGCTGGACGGTCACGCGCGCCGCGAGGTCCGGCCGGTCCAGAACACCGAAGAGCGCGCTCCGGAACGGTCGCACGCGGGCGCCATCGCTGCTCGTGCCCTCGGCGAACAGGACCAGGCTGTCACCGGCGCCGAGCCGCGCCGCAAGCGCATCGCATTGGCGGGCGCAGTGCATGGCGCTGCGCTGCACGAACACGGTCCGCCCGAGCCTTGCGATCAGGCCGATCACCGGCCAGTCCGCGACCTCGCTCTTGGCGATGAAGGCCCCGTCGAGCAGACCGCCGAGCACGACGACGTCGAGCTACGAGATGTGATTGGCGACGAACAGCGTCGGGCGTCCGGTTGCCGGGACGCCGACGACCCGAAGCCGCAAGCCGGCGATGGCGCAGCAGCTCCGGTTCCACAATCGGGCCAGGCGGCGGGGCGTGCGGCCGATCAGGGCGTAGGTCAGCAGAGCGGGTAGCAGCAGCGCCCCGGTCCAGAGCGCCAGCGCCGCCACGCGCCAGCCAGCCAGCAGTCGCTCGTGCATGGTCAGGCCGCCACGCCCGCCTCGGGCCGGCCAAAGTAGCGGCGGAGATAGCGCGCCGTGACCCGCTCGGTGCGCAGCACCACGCACACGTCGGTGGTGTTGAACTGATGGTCGACCACGGCGCCGTCGCCGATCGTGGCGCCGAGCCGGAGATAGCCCTTGAGGAGCGGCGGCAGGGCTGCCCAGGCTGCGCGCGGGTCGAGCGCGTCCGGTGTCAGAAGCCGCATGTCGACGTAACGCGCCGCGACCGCCTGCGGCCGGCACTCGGGCGGGGCGAGATGAAAGTGGTGGAGATAGGAGAGCGGCACCGCCAGATCTGCGGGGTTCGTGCCAGGCAGGCTGGCGCAGCCGAACAGCAGGGTGATGCCGTGCCCCTGCACATAGTCCGCGATGCCGCTCCACAGGCGGTCGATCACGGCGCGCGAGCGATAGTCGGGATCGACGCAGGAGCGCCCGAGCTCGAGACATTCGCCTGGCTGCGCGAGCACCGGCCGGAGATCGAACTCGTCGGAGGAATAGAAGCCCCGCTGCCGGTCGGCGACCGAACGGCGCATCAGCCGGCAGGTCCCGACCACCTGGCCAAAGATCCAGGGCGGCGTCCGGCGTCGGGCATGATCGATCACCAGGAGATGATCGCAGGCGCGATCGAACCGATCGATGTCGCGCCGCCAGACTTTGGCTCTCAGGTTCGCGGACGCGCCCATCTCCTGGTAGAAGACGCGGTAGCGGAGTGCCTGTGCCGAGGCAACATCGCGACGCGTACGGGCGAGGCGGATCAAAAGATCGACGCTCGAATCCGTGGTCACCGACACCTCACCGAGCTGCACCGCCGGGCCAGCCGACCCTGCGCGCTGGTTGCAACTGTGGTCGAAATTCAACTAGCGAGGGATAACGACGTTCGCGTGACGGTTTCGTGCGCGTCGTGTGGCAAGGCCCACGGTCGGTCGTGACGTCAGATCACTGATCGCGCTGCCCGTGCCGACGAGCTGGCCCCGCTGGTGGCGCGGCCCAGAAGGCGAACACCTCTTCGCTCAGCGCGTCGATGTAGGCGCGCGCGAGCGGGCCGCTCGCCGGGCCGTCGTAGCTGCCGTCCAGCCAGGCGCCGTGAAAGAACCCCTCGCCAGGCAGGCGATCGGCCTTGCGCACCACCAGCACCGCGAGCTCGGGCTCGCCGCGCGCCCGGTTGCGCTCGCACACGACGCCGAGATCACGGCAGAGCGCGTAGACCCGCCGCGGCATGATCCGGATGCCGAAGTGCGCCAGGACCTCGGCATAGGTCAGCGAGCGCCGCTCGCGCGCGGCCGCGATCAGCAGCGCCTCGAGACGGTCGATGTCGACCAGGCTGGACTTGCCCGTCGCGGACAAGACTTCAGGCGCCGGCCTGCTGATGGCTCATGACGTTGGCGATCTTGCCGTTAGGATCGCGCAGAAAGAAGCGTCGGACGCCCCAGGGCTCCTCGGTGAGCGGATAGACGACCGGAAGCCCCCGCGCCAGCGCCCGCGCATACGTCGCATCGACGTCTGCCACCTCGACGGTGAAATCCGGCTGCGGCGGCGTCGAGCCGTCCGCTTGGATGACGCTGATCTGGGCCGTCGGGTTCTCGGGTGATGCGAAGGTGACAATCCACCCCATGTCCATCGCCACTTCGAAACCCAGCACGTCGACGTAGAAGGCGCGGCTGGCCTCGAGATCAGCGGACTCGATGTTCGGGACGACCCTTCGGACGGACATCGTTGCCTCCCGCGATGTCGGCGACGAGCTCAGGCAAGTGGCCGACCGCAGATCTCGTGCTGAACTACGACCTGGCGTAGCCGAGGCGCTGCAGCGTCGCCTCGATCTCGGCGAGGATCGCCGGGTCGTCGATCGTGGCCGGTATCCGGTACTCCTTGCCGTCGGCGAGGCTCTTCATGGTGCCGCGGAGGATCTTGCCCGAGCGGGTCTTGGGCAGGCGCGCCACGGCGGCGACCAGCTTGAACGCCGCGACCGGGCCGATCACCTGGCGCACGCGCTGGATCAGCTCCTTCTCGATCTCGTCCTCGGGCCGCTCGACCCCGGCCTTGAGCACGACGAGACCGAGCGGCAGTTCACCCTTGAGCTGATCGTCGACGCCGAAGACGGCGCACTCGGCGACGTCGGGGTGGCCGGCCAGAACCTCCTCCATCGCGCCGGTCGAGAGCCGGTGGCCTGCGACGTTGATGACGTCGTCGATCCGGCTCATGATGAACAGATAGCCGTCCTCGTCCTGGTAGCCGGCATCGCCGGTCAGGTAGTAGCCCTCGTAGCGCTCGAGGTAGGATTCGATGTAGCGCTGATCGGCATGCCAGAGGGTCGGCAGCGTCCCGGGCGGCAGCGGCAGCTTGACCACGATCGTGCCGATCTCGCCCGGCTTCTGCCGCCGGCCCGCCTCGTCCAGCACGTGGACGTCGTAGCCCGGCACCGCCTTGGTCGGTGAGCCCGGCTTGACCGGCAGATGCTCGATGCCCCAGCAGTTGGCGGCGATCGCCCAGCCCGTCTCGGTCTGCCACCAGTGATCGATCACCGGCCGCCGCAGCTTCTCCTCGGCCCAGTGCAGGGTGTCCGGATCGCAGCGCTCGCCCGCCAGGAACAGGGTGCGAAACCGTGAGAGGTCGTGTTTACCGATGTGGGCGCCGCTCGGGTCCTCCTTCTTGATCGCCCGGAACGCAGTCGGCGCCGTGAACAGCGCCGCCACCTTGTGCTGCGCGATCACCCGCCAGAAGGCGCCCGGGTCGGGCGTGCCGACCGGCTTGCCCTCGTAGAGGATCGTCGTGTTGCCGTGCAGCAGCGGCCCGTAGCAGATGTAGCTGTGGCCAACCACCCAGCCGACGTCGGAGGCGGCCCAGTAGACCTCGCCCGGGTCGACGTCATAGATGTTCTTCATGCTCCAGTGCAGCGCAACTGCATGACCGCCGTTGTCGCGCACGATGCCCTTCGGCTGCCCGGTCGTGCCGGAGGTGTAGAGGATGTAGAGCGGATCGGTCGCCTCGACCGGCACGCAGTCCGCGGGCCGGGCGCCGGCCATGCACTCGCCCCAGTCGAGATCGCGGCCCGGCCGCATCGCGGCCTCGGCCTCCGGGCGGGCAAGGATGATGCAGCGCTCAGGCTTGTGCGCGGCGGCTTCGATCGCGCCGTCGAGCAGCGGCTTGTAGGGGATCACCCGATTGATCTCGATGCCGCAGGAGGCCGAGACGATGAGCTTGGGCCTGGCGTCGTCGATCCGGGTCGCGAGCTCCTTTGCGGCGAAGCCGCCGAACACGACCGAGTGCACCGCGCCGATCCGGGCGGAGGCGAGCATCGCGATCAGCGCCTCGGGCACCATCGGCATGTAGACGATCACCCGATCGCCCTTCTCGACCCCCTGCGCGCGCAGCACGCCTGCGAAGCGCGCCACCTGGTCCTTCAGCTCCCTGAAGGTGAGGCGTCCGGAACGTGTTGGTGACCGGGCTGTCGTAGATGATCGCCGGCTGCTCGCCGCGCCCGGCCGCGACGTGGCGGTCGACCGCGTTGTGGCAGGTGTTGAGCCGGCCGCCGGCAAACCATCGAAAGAACGGCGGGCGCGAATCATCGAGGACGCGATCCCAGCGCCGATCCCAGTCGAGCGCTTGAGCCGCCTCGCCCCAGAAGCCGACCGGGTCGGTGATCGAGCGCGTGTAAACCTGCTGAAAGTTGTCGCCCATTGCCATCCCGCCCAGTTCGCTGATTTGCCTGCGCGCCACTATACGCGGCGGGCCGAGGCGCCGACAACGACCCGCCGCCGGGACTTCTCGTCGCGCTTGTCGGGGACATGATCGCTCCTGAGCGGGCTCGATCGCATCAACGAGCGGCGTGCGGCCTGAGCTCCTCGATCCGGCTTCGCGCCTCTCTCTGGATCAGCCGCTCGGCCGCATTCGCCGCCGGCAGCTGGACGATGGCGCGAAACGTCTGGAGCGCCTCCGGGCCCAAGCGCTCCGCATCCAGCTCGAGCATCGAGACGGCGCAACCGTAGCGAAGCGCGAGCGCTCCGGGTGCCCGCTCGGCCGCGCCTCGACAGAGCGCAAGGCCCGCCTCCTCGCTCGCGCCGTACAGCTCCCCGGCAAGCACCGCCGAACCGAAGCGCACGAGCTGGAGATGCCAGATGCCGAGCAGACCGTCCGGCCAGGGATCGTCCGGCGCGAGCGCGCGGGCGCGCTCCAGCAGTTCGCGGCCTTCCTTGGCGTAGCCGCTCAAGTGGGCGGCGATCGGCCCCTCGCGCTCTGCCATGGCGCCGAGCGCGATGGCCAGCTGTAGATAGGCGTCCTCGAGCTTGGGGGCGATCACCAGAGCCTTGCGTGCATCGTCGGCCGCGCGCCGCAGAAGTTTGGGCTGGTCGACCGCCGGAGCCACGTAGAGGGCCTCGACCAGCGTCGCCCTGGCCGCGAGCGTCAGCCCTTCGGCGCCGTCGATCGCGCGCGCCAGGGCCGCTGCCTCGGACATCTGGCCCTGCTCGTACAGCGCCTCTGCCGCCCCGAGGCCATCGGCCGCGGCCGGATCGGCGAGGCCGAGCGCACAGGCGACGAGAAGGCCGCACCCGAGCGTGAGCGTCACCCCTTGCGCCTCAGTCGTTTGAGCCCCGCGGTATCGCCTGGTCGATCTCGCCAGGCCCAAGCTCATAGCAGCGATCCGCCCGGACCAGCACGCATATCGTCGCTCGCCTGCCGGGTCCTGACGGAACTGTGATTGGCGCCAACACAGGCTGACCGTCATGTCATGGTCGCGGCGGCGGTCAGATCGGGTCGGTATGGATCGCGGCGCGGCCAACGCCCATATCTGCGCTACCACAGCCAAAACAGGAGAAACCGACATGGCGCTACAGATCGGTGATACGGCACCGGATTTCGAGGCCGAGACCACGGCCGGGCGAATCCGTTTCTACGACTGGGTGGGTGACAGCTGGTGCATCATCTTCTCGCACCCCAAGGACTTCACCCCGGTGTGCACGACCGAGCTCGGCTACATGGCCAAGCTCAAGCCCGAGTTCGACCGGCGTAACTGCAAGATCCTGGGCCTGAGCGTCGATTTGGTCGACGACCACGTACGCTGGTCGAAGGATATCCAGGATACGATGGGCCACGCGCCTAACTACCCGATGATCGGCGATGGCAATCTGGCGATCGCCAAGCTCTACGGCATGCTGCCCGCCGGCGCCGGCGACAAGGCGGCGGGACGGACAGCGGGCGACAACGCGACCGTGCGCAACGTCTACATCGTCGGCCCGGACAAGAAGATCAAGCTGGTGATCTCCTATCCGATGAGCACCGGGCGGAACTTCGCGGAGGTCCTGCGCGCCCTCGACTTGGTCCAGCTGACCGCGAGGCATCAGGTGGCGACGCCGGTCAACTGGCAGCAGGGCGAGGATGTGATCATCGTGCCCTCGGTCTCGGACGAGGCCGCGAAGGCGAAGTACCCGGGCGGCTGGAAGGCGCCGAAGCCCTACATCCGATTCGTGCCCCAACCGCGCGACTGAAGCACCGGCGCTCGGCACCGCACACAGCTCCCGGTTTCCCGAGCTCGAGGCTTGCGCGAGAGAGGATGAGGGCGGCGCCGTGCCGCCCTTGCTGTCTGCGCCCGGAGCAATCAGCGATCGTCCGCCCGGTTCGATCGTGTGGCTCACATTCGTGTCGCGAGCTCAGTTTTCCACACCACCCTCGAGCAGCCCCTCGACCACGAAGCGCCAGACGACGGCGGCGAGCGCCACGGTCGGAATCCCGGCGAGGACCACGCCCGCGTTGAGGAGCCCCCAGGAGACGTCGACTTTGCGGGCGAGCGCTGCCATCACGACCGAAAGCGGCCGGTTGGCGGCATCGCCCGAGAGCACCGGATGAACGCCCACAAGAATACGCGCTTAAACGTGAGAAGACGCGGGCCGGAAATCGGAGCATACTCCGCGGCGTAGCGGGTCGCGGCTCTCTCGTGACCAGCGGCCGGATCGGGCACGAGCCACGGGTGGCGCACGACCCCTCGAACCAGCGGTTCGGGAGGAGCGAACATGACCATCAGGGACCGCATCCGAAACCCACTCGAGTGGGGCGCGGATCAGCTCAGAAATGCGAATCTCGCCGTGGGACGGGCGGGCCACTCGCTACGTCGTCCCGCGGAGGCCCGAGATGCCCCGCTCCCGGCGATCCGCCGGATCGAGCTGGCCGATCTCAGGGACGTCCTGGTCAGAGGCCTCAGTGACTTCGGGGCTTACCGGACCGACGTCATGTTCCTCTGCATCATCTATCCCGTAGCGGGCCTGGTCCTGGCATGGCTGGCTTTCGGCCATGACATGCTGCCGCTGTTGTTCCCCCTCGCGTCCGGCTTCGCCCTCATCGGCCCGGTCGCGGCGGTGGGTCTCTATGAAATAAGTCGCCAGCGCGAGCAGGGCGTCGACATCACTTGGGCGGATGCGTTCGGCGTGGTCCGCGCGCCCGCGTTCGGCGCCATCCTGGTGCTGGGCCTGGTGCTGCTGGCGATCTTTTTGCTCTGGCTGGCCGCGGCCCAAGCGATCTACCTGGACACGCTCGGACCCGAGGCGCCGGCCTCGATCGGCGCGTTCGTCCGCGACGTGTTCACGACCCGCGCGGGCTGGGCGCTCATCGTCGTAGGCGTCGGCGTCGGTTTCCTCTTCGCCGTGCTGGTGCTGACGATCAGCGTCGTGTCGTTTCCGCTGTTGCTCGACCGAGACGTGGGGCTCTATACGGCGGTGGCGACATCGGTCCGCGCGGTGGTGGCGAACCCGGGCCCGATGGCCGTTTGGGGCCTGATCGTCGCGGGCGGCCTGGTGATCGGGTCGATACCCGTGCTCCTTGGTCTCATCATCATCATGCCCGTGCTCGGACACGCCACCTGGCACCTGTATCGCAAAGTGGTGCCGCGCTGATCCGCAGGCGTCAGTTCTCGATGCCGCCCTCGAGTAGCCCCTCGACGACGAAGCGCCAGACGACAGCGGCGAGCGCCACGGTCGGAACCACGGCGAGGACCACGCCCGCGTTGAGGAGCCCCCAGGAGACGTCGACGTTGCGCGCCAGCGCCGCCATCACGACCGATAGCGGCCGGTTGGCGGCATCGCCCGAGAGCACCAGCGCGAACAGGAACTCGCCGTAGGACAGGATGAAGGCGAACAGCCCGGTCGCGATCATGCTGGTGCGCGCGAGCGGCAGGAACACGTAGCGGAATGCCTCGAGCGCGGCCGCAGCCGTCGAGCACGGCCGCTTCCTCGAGCTCGGGCGGGATGCGGCGGAAGAACACCGTCAGGATCAGCACCGTGAACGGCAGGGTGAGGATCGAGTGGACCAGGACGAGGGCGAGCTTGGTGCCGAGCAGGCCAAAGCTCTGCACGATCAGATAGAAGGGCACGACGAGCGCCACCGCCGGCACCAGGCGTGACATGATGATCGCAAGGAAGCTCACGGTCTGGCCGCGAAAGCGCAGACGGGCGAAAGCGTAGGCGGCAGGGGCGCCGAGGCCGATGTTGACCGCCATCACGCCCAGCGCCACGACGGTGCTGTTCCACATGCCGCCGGGCACCTGGCGCGCCGCATCCGAGATCATCGCCCGGTTGGCGCCGGCGGTGAGATAGGCGGCCGGCAGCCGGCCGGTGAAGATGTAGCGCGTAGTTGTCCAAGGTCGCGCGGTAGCCGAACCAGTGCGGCGGGAAGGCGAAGATCGCCTGGTCCGGCATCACGCTCGCGAACAAGCTCAGCGCGATCGGGCCGACGCAGACGAGCAGCAGCAACAAAGCCGCCAGGTGAAGGAGAACGCTGCGCAGCCAGGGCATCGTCTCAGGCGCGCCGCGGCAGGAGCTCGGCCGGCAGCGCCCGGATGATCGCCGCCATGAAGGCGAGCGAGAGCAGCACGAGGATGAAGGCGATCGCCGAGCCGGTGCCGAAGTTCATCATCGAGAAGCTCTCCTGCCAGATCCGGAACGAGAGCAACGTGGTCGCGGTGCCGGGGCCGCCCGCAGTCATGGCGTAGACCAGGTCGTAGCTCGTGAGCGCCACCAGCGAGTGGTAGATCAGGAGGATCGTGAAGACGGGCCGCAAGCTCGGGAACGTGACGTAGCGAAAGCGCTGCCAGCGGTTGGCGCCATCGACCTGGGCCGCAGCGTAGAGGTCGCGCTCGATCATGGTGAGGCCGGCCATGATGAGGATCGCGGCGAAGGGAAACTGGGTCCAGACGAAGGCGATCACGACGGTCAGCCGGGCGAGATCGGGATCGGTCAACCACGGGATGTAGCGATCGATCAGCCCGGCCTCGTAGAGCAGCAGGTTGAGGATCCCCCAGGAAGGGTGGAACACCCAGGTCCAGATCACGGCCGAGATCGCGCCGGGCAGGACCCAGGGCAGGATCACCATGGCGCGCACCAGGCCGCGGCCGTGGAAGCGGGCGAGCAGGAGGCGCGCGGTGAAGAAGCCGGCGAGTACGGCGAGCGGCGCGGTGATCGCGGCGAAGGCCACGGTATTGCGCAGCGCCTCCCAGAACGCCGGGCCGCTGATCACCTCCCAGTAGTTGTTGAGGCCGACGAACGGCTCGGTCGGGAAGATCAGGATGACCTGATGCAGGCTGCGCCAGAACGCGTCGGCGACCGGATAGAGCGTGAACAGGAGGACGAGGCTTAGAGCCGGCAGCACCCAGACGACCGGAAAGCGATCCTCGCGCATCGGCTCGGGGCGGCCGGCAGAGCGCGCCGCCGGCGGCCCCGGCCTCAGCTCAGCTGCCGCGCACGAGCTTCCTGAGCTCGACCCAGCGCGCCGCACCCGCGTCCATCACCTCGGCGACGCTCGCCTCGCCGACGAATGCCTTGGCCATGAGCGGGCGGAAGAAGCCGCTCCACATACCGAGCCATTCGGTCTGGGTGCCGTTGATGGCAAGCTGCGCCTGCTGCTTGAAGAGGTTGACGTCGATCCAGCTCGACCAGGCCTTCTGCACGTCCGGGTCGTCGAACAGCGGCAGCTGGGCGAAGCCCAGCCCCTTCTCGACCGCCCAGCGCTTGGCGACCTGGTAGTCGCCGCCGCCCATGAACTCGATGAACTTCCAGGCGCCGTCCCGGTGCGCCTGGTCCGCCGCGGCCTGGCTGGTCATCGCGTAGAACTTGCAAAAGCCCAGGCAGGCATGCGCCTTGCCCGGCATCAGCGCCATCGCGAACTGACCCGCAAGGGGCTGCGTGGCGCGCTCGTTCATGGCCGCGAGCACGTAGTTGAAGAGCACGCTGAAGGCGTGCTTGCCGGTGTTCATGGCCGGGATGACGCGCGACTCGTGGTTCTCGAAGGCGACGATCTCGTGCTTGGTCACCGCGTCCTGCAGCCACTGGAGGTGCTTGAACGCCTCGGAGCCCGGATCGTTGAACAGCGGATTGAGGTCGGCGTCGAACATCTGCCCGCCGCGGCCGTAGACCTGCGAGACGTACGCTTGATAGAAGTTCGGCAGGGTCTGGTTGTATTCGTAGACGATCGGCTTCTCCATGCCGGCCTGTTTCAGCTTGAGGCAGGCATCCAGCACCTGATCCCAGTCCGCCGGCACCGGAATCTGATGGTCCTCGAGAATCTTCCGGTTGTACTGGAAGGTGATCAGATCGGCGTAGTACGGCAGGCCATACAGCTTGCCCTTGTAAGTCATGTCGCGGATCGCGTAGTTCGCGACCTTGTCTTTGTACTTATCGATCTCCGGAAAATAGTCCTCGATCGGGACCAGCCAGCCGGCCAGTGCCCAGCCCGGCAGCCAGTCCTCGCCGCAATACATGACGTGGGTGGGCGTGCTGCTCCGGAAGCGCAGCACCATCGTGTCGAAGTAGTCCGGCCAGGTGTAGTCGGTGAGCTTGACCTTGAGACCCGGACTGGCGGCTTCGAACTTGGCGATGTTGTCCTGGATCGTCTCGAGCGAATAGTTCCAGACGACGAAATCGAGCGTGGTCGCGTCCTGGGCGAAGACCCTTGCCGGCAGGGCGCCAAGCGCCGCCCCGGCCCCCGCGGTTGCGAGCAGAGCACGTCTCGTGAGCCTGTGTTTCATCACTGCCTCCCGGTTCTTGCCGCGGCGGCTCTTGTCTGACCGCACGCTCGACTCTCGCATAGAGGGATTGGACCGGCAAGAGCAAGCGGGCGGCGGCGCCGGACGCCCCTGCCCTCGCCCACGGCCGCCCGCGCTCGAATTGATCCAGATCAAGGACGCGAGATCAGGTAGCGGCAAAGCTCATCTCGGCCTCGACGTGCTTGCGAAGGCCTGCCAAGATACCCACGGATGTGAGGTCGGGCCGTCCCAAGAAGCCGTGACCCGACCCGAAAACAGGCACCGCAACCGATCCTTGGCACACACCATGCTCGACATCGGTCACGAGGTCCTTCTTTCCCGAGCCGGCCTGGACGAGACTCTGCTCGCTCTGGCGCAGCGCGGCTATCGCGTGGTCGGACCGACGGTGCGCGATCAGGCGATCATCTACGACGACATCGCCACGACCGGGGACCTGCCGGTCGGCTGGACCGACGAGCACGAGGGCGGACACTACCGCCTGCACCGGCGCTACCGACGAGGCGCTGTTCGGCTACGTCGTCGGCCCGCACTCCTGGAAGCGCTTCCTCCACCCGCCGGTCCAGCGGCTCTGGAGCGCCGAGCAGCACCGGCGACGGCCTCGAGATCCGGCCCGAGCCGGGGCCGGACCGGCCCTTCGCGTTCATTGGCGTGCGGCCCTGCGACATCCAGGCGATCGCCGTGCAGGATCGCGTGTTCCTCGGGGGCTCCTACGTCGATCCGCACTATCGGGCGCGGCGTGAAGGCGCCTTCGTCCTCGCGGTCAACTGCGGCCAGGCCGCCGCGACCTGCTTTTGCGTCTCGATGTCGACCGGCCCGAAGGCCGAGCGCGGCTTCGATCTGGCGCTGACCGAGCTCGATCCGGACGGCGACCACCGCTTCCTGATCGAGGTCGGGAGCGAGCGCGGCGCACAGCTCCTCGCCGAGGTGTCGCACCGCACGGCAAGCGAGCGGGATCGGGCGACGGCGCGCGCCGTGTCCGAGCGCACCGCGGCCAGCATGGGCCGCGAGATGCCCGACGTCGACATGCAGGACCTCCTGATGCGCAACCTCGAGCACCCGCGCTGGAACGACGTCGCCGGGCGCTGCCTGACCTGCGGCAACTGCACCATGGTCTGCCCGACCTGCTTCTGCACCAACACCGAGGAGGACCTCGACCTCACCGGCGAGACGGCCGGCCGCACGCGCAAGTGGACCTCCTGCTACACCCTCGACTTCTCCTACATCCACGGCGGCAGCGTGCGCACGCACCGCGAAGTCCCGCTACCGGCAATGGATGACCCACAAGCTCGCGACCTGGTACGACCAGTTCGGCACCTCGGGCTGCGTCGGCTGCGGTCGTTGCATCACCTGGTGCCCGGTCGGCATCGACATCACCGAGGAAGTCCGGGCGATCCGGGACAGTGAGACAGCCTGAGGAGAGCGCGTCGTGTATGGGCTCGAGAAGCCGATCAAAGAGCATCGCTTCTTCGCGGATCTCGAACCGTCCTACTGCGAGATGATCGCCGGCTGCGGCAAGAACGTCCGCTTCGATGCCGGGCAGTATCTGTTCCACGAGGGCGGTTCCGCGGATCAGTTCTTCCTGATCCGGCATGGCCGCGTCGCCTTCGAAGTCACGGTGCCGGGGCGCGGTGCGATGCGCTTCCTGACGATCGATCCGGGCGAGATCGCGGGCATCTCCTGGCTCGTCCCGCCCTACCGCTGGAATTACGACGCCAAAGCTCTGGAGCTGACCCGCGCGATCGCGCTCGACGCCAAGTGCCTGCGCGGCAAATGCGAGGAGGATCATCACCTCGGCTACGAGCTGATGAAGCGCTTCGTGCCGGAGCTGGTGCGCCGCCTGCACACGACCCGGCTGCAGATGCTCGACGTCTACGCCAAGTCCGCCTGACGCATGACCAGGGTCGATCAGGTTCCCGCCGAGCCGATGGTGCCGAGCCGGGCGCGCGTCCTGCGCCGGCGCCGTGAGCTGGCCGACACCTGGACGCTCGAGATCGAGCCCGAGGACGACGGCCTGCTTCGGTTCGGACCCGGCCAGTTCAACATGCTCTATGTGGTCGGGGTCGGCGAGGTGGCGATCAGCGTGAGCGGCGATCCCGGCGCGCCTGAGCATCTGATCCACACGATCCGCGACGTCGGCAAGGTCTCGCGCGCGCTCACCCGCCTGCGGCCGGGCGCCAGCCTCGGCGTGCGCGGGCCGTTCGGCAGCGAATGGCCGGTCGAGGCCGCGGTCGGGCACGACGTCCTGGTCGTCGCCGGCGGGCTCGGTCTCGCGCCGCTCCGCCCCGCGATCTATCGCCTGCTCGCGGAGCGCAAGCGCTTCGGTCGGATCGCCTTGCTGTACGGCACGCGCAGCCCGGCCGACATCCTCTATCCGCGCGAGCTCGAGCACTGGCGGGGACGCCTCGACGTCCAGCTCGAGGTGACCGTCGACGCCGCCGGCGAGGACTGGCACGGGCACGTCGGCGTCGTGACCCACCTGATCCCGCGCGCGTCGTTCGATCCCGAGCACACCGTGGCGTTCGTCTGCGGACCTGAGATCATGATGCGCTTCGCCGCGCTCGGGCTGCACGACGCCGGTGTCCGCGACGAGGCGATCCACCTCTCGATGGAGCGCAACATGAAGTGCGCGCTCGGCCACTGCGGACGCTGCCAGTTCGGACCGATGCTGGTGTGCCGGGACGGGCCGGTCGTGAGCTACGATCGGATCGGGCACCTGCTCACGGTGAAGGAGCTCTGAAGTGGCGGCGAATCGCAAGAAGCCCAAGCTCGCCGTCTGGAAGTTCGCCTCCTGCGACGGCTGCCAGCTGAGCCTGCTCGATTGCGAGGACGAGCTTCTGGCGGTCGCCGGCGCGATCGAGATCGCCTACTTCCTCGAGGCGACCCGCGCCGAGGTCAAGGGCCCCTACGATCTGTCGCTGGTCGAAGGCTCGGTCACCACGGCGCATGACGCCGAGCGCATCCGCCAGATCCGCAAGAGCTCGAAGACGCTGGTGACGATCGGCGCCTGCGCGACCGCCGGCGGCATCCAGGCGCTGCGCAACTTCAGGGACGTCAAGGACTTCATCGACATCGTCTACGCCCGCCCGGACTACATCGAGACGCTCGCCACCTCGACCCCGATCGCCGATCACGTACGGGTCGACTTCGAGCTCCATGGCTGCCCGATCAACAAGCGCCAGCTGCTCGAGGTGATCGCCGCCTTCCTCTACGACCGCAAGCCCGCGATCCCGGCCAACAGCGTCTGCATCGAGTGCAAGCAGAAGGGCAATGTCTGCGTGATGGTGGCGCACGGCACGCCTTGCCTCGGGCCGGTCACGCACGCGGGCTGCGGCGCGCTCTGCCCGTCCTACGACCGCGGCTGCTACGGCTGCTTCGGCCCGATGGAGAGCCCGGATGTCCGGGCACTCTCCGGCTGGCTCCAGCGCCTCGGCGTGGACGAGGGCACGATCGGCCGCCTCTACGCCACCTTCAACGTCAATGCCGAGCCGTTTCGCGAGGAGAGCCGCCGCCATGGCGCGTAGAACGATCAAGGTCGCCGCGCTCGCGCGGGTCGAGGGCGAAGGCGCGCTCAAGGTCACGATCCGCGACGGGGCAGTGAAGGAGGCCGAGCTCAACATCTTCGAGCCGCCGCGCTTCTTCGAGGCGTTCCTGCGCGGCCGCCAGTTCAGCGAGGCGCCCGACATCACCGCGCGCATCTGCGGCATCTGCCCGATCGCCTACCAGATGAGCGCGATCCATGCCATGGAGGACGCGCTCGGCATCCGGGTGGAGGGGCCGCTGCGGGCGCTCCGGCGCCTGATCTACTGCGGCGAATGGATCGAAAGCCACGGCCTCCACGTCTACATGCTGCACGCGCCTGATTTCCTGGGCTACCAGAGCGCGATCGAGCTCGCCCGCGACCACGCCGACATCGTCAAGCGCGGCCTGGGGCTGAAGAAGGCCGGCAACGAGATCGTGGCGCTGGTCGGCGGTCGTGAGGTGCACCCGATCAACGTCCGGGTCGGCGGCTTCTACAAGGCGCCGACCCGGCGCCAGCTCGAAACCCTCATCGAGCCGCTCGAGCGGGCGCGCGAGGCCGCGCTCGAGACCGTGCGCTGGGTCTCGACGTTCGACTTTCCGGCCTGCGAGCGCGACTACGAGTTCGTCTCGCTGCGGCACCCAAACGAATATCCGTTCAACGAGGGGCACATCGTCTCGAACCGCGGCCTGGACATCAAGGCCCGCGAATATCCCGATCACTTCGAGGAGCTGCACCTGCCGCAGTCGACGGCGCTGCACGGCCGGCTCAAAGCGCGCGGCCACTATTTCGTCGGACCGATGGCCCGCTACAGCCTGAATTTTGACCGGCTGCCGCCGATCGCCCAGCAGGCGGCCAGGGAGGCGGGGCTCGCTCCGGTCTGCACCAATCCCTACAAGAGCATCATCGTGCGCAGCGTGGAGATGGTGTTCGCCTGCGACGAGGCGCTCAGAATCATCCGCGAGTACGAGGAGCCGGACCGGCCGGCCGTGCCTCTCGTGCCGCGCGCTGGCACCGGCCATGCCGCGACCGAGGCGCCGCGCGGCATGCTCTACCACCGCTATCGGCTGGCTCCGGACGGCAGCATCGAGGATGCCGTGATCATTCCGCCGACCTCGCAGAACCAGGGGACCATCGAGGAGGATCTGCAGGAGTTCATCGGCGCCTGGCTGAATCTGCCCGATGAGGCGCTTCGCTGGCGCTGCGAGCAGACCGTGCGCAACTACGACCCGTGCATCTCCTGCTCTACCCATTTCCTCAGGCTCGAGGTCGACCGTGCCTAGAGATGGCCTTGCGGCATGCCGGACGGTCGGCGGCTGATCGTCGGCATCGGCAATCCCGACCGGGGCGACGACGCGGTCGGCTGCGAAGTGGTCCGCCGCCTGCGCGGGCGGACGCCCGAAGGGGTCGAGGTGCTGCACCAATCGGGCGAGGCAACGAGGTTGCTGAGCGTGCTGCAGGAAGCCGAAGTTGCGATCCTCGTCGATGCCGCGCTTTCTGGCGGCGCGCCGGGTACGGTGCACCGGTTCGATGCCGGCGCGCGGGCGTTGCCGAGCGGGCTTGCCGAGGTGTCTTCGCACGGCTTCGGCCTGGCGCAGGCGATCGAGCTCGCGCGCGTGCTCGATGCGATGCCGCGCCGCTGCGTCGTCTACGCGATCGAGGGGCGCGGGTTCGAAGCGGGTGCGCCGCTGTCGCCGGAGGCGGCACGCGCGGCCGCGGCGGTGGCAGAGCGCATCATCGACGAGCTGCAATCGCGAGCAGACCGACAAGCGAGTGAGCCGATGCACGAAGCATCCTTGATGACCAGTCTGATGCGCCAGATCCGCGCCGTCGCCGAGGCCGAGGGGGCAGCGCGGGTGGCCGGGATCAAGGTCTGGTGCGGCGCGTTAAGTCACATGTCACGCGGGCATTTCGCCGAGCATTTCGAGCAGGCTGCGGCCGGCACGATCGCCGAAGGCGCCGAGCTCGACGTGACGGTCTCCGATGACCTCGCCGATCCGCGCGCGCAGCACATCGTGCTCGAGAGCGTCGAGCTCGAGACCTGAGCGGAGCGAGGCCATGGGCGCCGCCCTGTCGACCATGCCCGAGCGTGAGCGCCTTCGCATCCGCGTCCGCGGCAGCGTCCAGGGGGTAGGCTTTCGGCCGTTCGTTTATCGCCGCGCGAGCGAGTTCGGCGTCGCGGGCTGGGTCGCGAACACCACCGAGGGGGTGACCCTCGAGGCGGAAGGCGCCGCCCGGGACCTCGCCCGGCTGGTCGAGGCGCTCCGCCATGAGGCGCCCGCGCACGCGAGCGTCGCCGAAGTCCGGATCGAGCATGCCGCGCCCCGTGGCGAGCGCGGCTTCGTGATCCGCACGAGCGAGGTCGGCGGGCTGCCTACCGCCGCCGTGCTGCCCGATCTCGCGACCTGTCAGGACTGCCTGCGCGAGGTCTTCGATCCTTCGAACCGGCGCTATCGCTATCCCTTTGCCAACTGCACGGCGTGTGGGCCGCGCTTCAGCATCATCGAAGACCTGCCCTATGACCGCGCGCGCACGACCATGCGCCGCTTTACGATGTGCCGGGCCTGCCGGGCCGAGTACGAAGATCCGCTCGACCGGCGCTTCCATGCCGAGCCGAACGCCTGCCCCGAATGCGGGCCGCAGCTGGCGCTCTGGGATGCTGGCGGCATGCCTCTCGCGGTCCGGCACGTGGCGCTCGAGAGGGCGATCGATGCGCTTCGCAGCGGTCAGATCCTGGCCGTGAAGGGGCTCGGCGGCTTTCACCTGATGGTCGATGCGCGTGATCAGCAGGCCGTTGCCCGCCTTCGCGCGCGAAAGCGCCGGGAGGAGAAGCCGCTCGCCCTGATGTTCCCCTCGCTCGCTGCCATCCTGCGCCACTGCGAGGTAGCGCCGGTGGAGGCCCATCTGCTCGTGAGTCGCGCCGCACCGATCGTGCTGCTTCGCCGAGCGGACGCCGAGCGTGCCGCGCCCATCGCGACCGCGGTCGCGCCGCACAACCCCTATCTCGGCTGCATGCTGCCCTACACCCCACTGCATCACCTGCTGATGCGTGCACTTAGCTTTCCCGTCGTCGCGACCAGCGGCAACCTCACCGACGAGCCGATGGCGATCGACGAGCAGGAAGCCCTGCGGCGGCTCGGCGGGATCGCCGATCTGTTTCTGGTACACGACCGGCCGATCGTCCGGGTGGTCGACGATTCGGTTGTGCGCTTCGCGGCCGGCCGGCCGATGCTGCTCCGGCGCGCGCGGGGCCATGCGCCCGCGCCGGTAGCGAGCGGCCGTTTTTCCGACGGCATCCTGGCGGTGGGCGGTCATCTGAAGACCACGGTTGCGCTCACCGCCGGTGGCTCGGTCGTGCTGAGCCAGCACATCGGCGACCTCGATACGGCCGACGCGCGCGACGCGCACCGCCGCACGGTCGCGAGCATCGAGCGGCTTTATCGCACCCGGCCCGCAAGCGTGGTCGCCGATCTTCATCCGGACTACGCCTCGACCCGGTTCGCTCTCGAGAGCGGTCTTCCGGTCACACAGGTTCAGCATCACCTCGCCCATGTGGCGGCCTGCATGGCCGAGCATGATCTCGAGCCGCCGGTCCTCGGCGTCGCGTGGGACGGGACGGGCTACGGTCTCGACGGCACGGTCTGGGGCGGTGAGTTCCTGCTGGTGACGACAGACGGCTTCGAGCGGGTCGCCCATCTGCGCCGCTTCCGTCTGCCGGGCGGCGAGGCGGCGGTGCGCGAGCCCCGTCGCGCCGCGCTCGGCCTGTTGCACGAAGGCTTGGGCGCGGCCGCCCTCGAAATGCAGGACCTGGCACCAGTCGCCGCTTTCGCGCCGAACGAGCGCGCGGTCCTCGGCCGGATGCTGGAGCGCGGGATCAACGCGCCCTGGACGTCGAGCGTCGGCCGGCTGTTCGACGCCGTCGCCGCGCTCGTAGGCATCCGCCAGGAGGCGAGCTACGAGGGCCAGGCCGCTTCGGAGCTCGAGTGGGCGATCGCTGCGCTGGAGCACGATGCGCACTATCCGTTCGTACTGCGCGAAGCCGAGGACGATGCCGCGTCACAGGTCCTGGTCCTGGACTGGGAGCCGGCGCTCAAAGCTCTGCTTGTCGACTTTCGAAGCGGGACGGTCCCGGCCGCGATCGCCGCCGCCTTTCACAACGGGCTCGCGCGCGCGATCGTCGATGTGGCCGCGCGGGTCGGCGAGAAGCGGGTTGCGCTTTCCGGCGGCTGCTTTCAGAACCGGTATCTCATGGAGGGCGCCGTGCGCGGCCTGCGCGATGCGGGGTTCGAGCCCTACTGGCATGAGCGCGTGCCGCCGAATGACGGTGGCCTGGCGCTCGGCCAGATCGCCTGGGCGGCGCGACGGCGGAGAGGGAGCATGGCCTGATGTGCCTCGCCGTACCTGCACGAGTGCTGAGCACCAAGGGTGTTGATCTCATGCGAACCGGGCGCGTCGACTTCGGCGGCATCACCAAGGAGGTCAACCTCGCCTACGTGCCGGAAGCCCGCGTCGGCGACTACGTCCTCGTCCACGTCGGCTTCGCGATCAGCGTGCTCGACGAGGCGGCGGCCGAGCGGGTGTTCGAAGAGCTCGAGGCGATCGGTGAGCTCGACGACCTCGGCCGAGCCCTGGAGCCGGCCGCGCCATGAGGTTGCGACCATGAAGTTCCGCGACGAGTTCCGCGATCCAGAGGCCGCGCACCGCTACGCCCGGGCGATCGCGGCCGCGGCGACCCGGCCCTGGACCATCATGGAGATCTGCGGCGGGCAGACCCACGCGATCGTCCGCTTCGGCATCGACCAGCTCCTGCCCGATGGCATCACGCTGGTCCACGGGCCGGGCTGCCCGGTCTGCGTCACCCCGCTCGAGAGCATCGACAAGGCGATCGAGATCGCGGCCCGACCCGAGGTGACCTTCTGCTCCTTCGGCGACATGCTGCGCGTGCCTGGCAGCGAGACCGATCTGCTGGCGGTCAAGTCGAGGGGCGGCGACGTGCGGGTCGTCTACTCGCCCCTCGATGCGCTCAGGCTGGCGATCGAGCATCCGGACCGCGAGGTCGTGTTCTTCGCCGTCGGCTTCGAGACCACAGCGCCGGCCAATGCCATGGCGGCCTATCAGGCGAAGCGTCAGGGTGTGCGCAATTTCTCGATGCTGGTCTCGCACGTCCTCGTTCCGCCGGCCATGGATGCGCTCCTGGGCTCGCCCACCAATCGCATTCAAGGCTTCCTCGCCGCCGGCCACGTCTGCACGGTGATGGGCTTCGAGGAATACGTGCCGCTCGCCGAGCGCTACCGCGTTCCGATCGTCGTGACCGGCTTCGAGCCGCTCGACATCCTGCACGGCATCTACTGCTGCGTGCGCCAGCTCGAGAGCGGCCGGGCCGAGGTCGAGAACGCCTACGGCCGCTCGGTCCGCCGCGACGGCAACCGCCCGGCGCAGGAGGTGATGCGCGAGGTGTTCCGCATCATTCCCAGGAAGTGGCGCGGCATCGGCGAGATCCCGCGAAGCGGCCTCGGGCTCGCCGAGGCGTATCGCGATTTCGACGCCGAAGGGCGCTTCGGCGCGACCGGTCCCGGCCGTCCCGAGAGCCAGGAGTGCATCAGCGGCCTGATCCTGCAAGGGGTGAAGAAGCCGCCCGAGTGCCCGGCCTTCGGCACGCGGTGCACGCCGGAGCGCCCGCTTGGCGTTACGATGGTGTCCTCGGAGGGCGCGTGCGCGGCCTACTATCGTTATCGCCCCGACGCCCGCACCGCGGCGGAGTAGTGTGTGCTATGCCGGACGGGGAGGACTTCGGCCCGGTCTGTCCCCTGCCCGCCCCGGGCGGCGAGCTGGTGCAGCTCGCGCACGGCGGCGGCGGGCGCGCCATGGCGCGGCTGATCGAGCGGCTGTTTCTGCCGAGCTTCGACAACCCGGCGCTTTGCGCCCGCCATGACGGCGCCGCGCTCGACCTCGCCGGGCGCACCGCCTTCACGACCAATTCCTACGTCGTGCGGCCGCTGTTCTTCCCAGGCGGCGACATCGGCCGGCTCGCGGTCAACGGGACAATCAACGACCTCGCCATGTGCGGCGCCCGCCCGCTTTATCTCAGCGTCGGGCTGATCATCGAGGACGGCCTCGAGATGGCGATCCTCGAGCGGGTCACCGCCTCGATGCGCGAGGCGGCCGCGGCCGTCGGCGCCCTGATCGTGACCGGCGACACCAAGGTGGTCGAGCGCGGCAACGCCGATCGGCTCTACGTCAACACCACAGGGATCGGGCGCATCGAGGCGGCGCTGCCGATCGGGCCGGCGCACGTTCGCCCGGGCGATGCCGCGCTGCTGAGCGGCGATCTCGGCCGGCACGGGATCGCGGTCATGGCGGCGCGCGAGCGGCTGGGCTTCGAGAGCGCGATCGAGAGCGACTGTGCCCCGCTGGTCGAGCCCGTGCTCGCGCTGATCGAGGCAGGCGTGGAGCTACGATGCCTTCGCGACCTGACCCGCGGCGGCCTCGCCAGCGCCCTGGTCGAGATCGCCGAGAGCGCAGGGCTCGGGATCGAGCTCGAGGAGCCTGCGATCGCGGTCCGGGACGATGTCAGATCGGCCTGCGAGCTGCTGGGCTTCGATCCGATCTACGTCGCCAACGAGGGCCGCTTCGTCGCGTTCGTCGCACCGGGCGAGGCCGATCGGGCGCTCGCAATACTGAAGCGGCATGAGATCTCACGCGCGGCGGCCGCGATCGGCCGCGTCAGCGCGGGGCCGCCCGGCCGGGTGTCGATGCGCGGGGCCATCGGCGGGACGCGCGTCGTCGACATGTTGAGCGGCGAGCAGCTGCCGCGGATCTGCTGATCCGCTGCCGTCGGTCTGCGGGCGAGGGCCGCCAGAAGAGAGGGTCAGCATGCAACGAAGTGAGATCAACGCCATCCCGCTCGAAGGCGACGTGTCCTTCCGCCAGCGCGCGGTCGAGCCGGGCCGGACGGCCCTTTTGATCATCGACCTGCAGAAGGGCGAGTACAACCCGGACAGGATCGCGACCGAGCCCGACCACGCCTACCTGTACAATCGCATTCGCGACCTCGTCATTCCGAACGGCCAGAAGCTGCTCGCCACCTGTCGCGCGGCCGGCGTGGAGGTCATCTACACGGTGATCGAATCGCTGACCCTGGACGGCCGCGACCGCAGCCTCGACTACAAGGTTTCCGGCATTTTCTTCGCCAAGGGATCGTGGGGAGCCCAGGTGCTCGACGAGCTTAAGCCGCTGGAGAACGAGATCGTCATTTCCAAGACCTCGTCCAGCCTCTTCAACTCGACCAACTTCGAGTACGTTCTGCGCAACCTCGGCGTCGAGTACCTCATGGTCATGGGCATCGTCACCGACCAGTGCGTCGAGACCGCGGTGCGCGATGGCTGCGATCGCGGCTTTATGATGACCCTGATCGACGATGCCTGTGCCACGTACTCCGAGCAGCGGCACAAGGAATCGCTGACCGGTTTCAAGGGCTACTGCCGCGTCCGCAGCACGGACCAGATTCTCGAGGAGCTGGCCGGCCAGCGGGGGAGCCGCCAGGTCGCCTGATTCGAGCGACGCCTCACACAACCTCGGGGCACATTGCGGTTCTTGCAGCCTTGCCTGCCGCTCTGCACCGACGCATAGTCGGCTTTGCCGGCATTCGCACAATCTCTGCGATGCCGGTAACGCAAGAACCACTCCGTAGGGGGACCGTGGAGGATTTTCGGTCCGGCTCCCGCGGGGCGATCGGGTCGGCTACCGTCCAAAATCCTGCATGATGTTTCGAATCCCCTCGAACGTATCTCTCGGCTTTCTCTACCTGCCGCCATTCATTCTGGATGCGGTGGCCGGGGTGATTTTGGCTTATGTCGTCGCGCACATTCTGAACCGGACCGGGCTCAGCAGGTTCTTCTGGCATCCGCCGCTGGCATTCCTGGCGCTGGTGGTGCTCATGGGTTCGTTGTTTGGCATCCTGGTGCTCCCGCCCTAAGCAATCGACATGACCAATCCCAGTCGTTTGACGAAGATCCTCTTCACGACGGCGCTGGTCGTCCTGGCGGCCGGCACCGCCTTCTACCTCTACCAGAGTTACATCGTGCGGCCATGGACGCGGGACGGCCAGGTCCGCGCTCTGATCGTCACCGTGACGCCGCGGGTGGCCGGCAACATCGTCAAGGTCCACGTGGCCGACAACCAGTTCGTCCACCAGGGCGACCCGTTGCTCGAGATCGATCCGTCCCGGTACCAGCTCGCCGTACAGGCGGCGGAGGTCGAGCTCCAGCAAAGGCGTCAGCAGGTCGCCGATCTCGAGGCAGCGATCCGCTCGGCCGAGGCGACCGTCGCATCTTTGAGCGCCTCCCTTGACGAGGCAAAGAAGGAGAGCGAGCGCGCACGCGCCGCCGGGCAGTCAGTTTCCGCCGAGTATATCGATGAGAAAGCGACGGCGGTCGAGGTGGCCGAGGCACGAGTGGCCGAGGCCCAGGCAAAGCTCGCCGAAGCCAAACAGACGCTGGGTGCACCGGGCGATGACAACGTGCGCGTCCAGGCGGCCAAGGTGGCGCTCGATCAGGCCAAGCTCAATCTGTCCTGGACCCAGATCGCAGCGCCATCGGACGGCTTCGTCACCAACGTAAACATCCAGGAGGGCGACTATGCACAGGTCGGCGAGCCGCTGGTCGCCTTCGTCGACAGCACCTCGTTCTGGATTTCGGGCTATTTCATGGAGACCCAGCTGCGCCACATCCGGGTCGGCGATCCGGCGGTGATCACCTTGATGGCGCATCCGGACAAGCCGCTCGAGGGTGAGGTCCAGAGTTTCGGCCGCGCGATCTCGCCGCCGAATGTCGCGCTGGTCGAGGGTGCGGCGGGACTGGTCCCCCAGATCCAGCCGACCTTCGATTGGGTGCGCCTCGCGCAGCGGGTGCCTGTACGGGTGAAGATCACGCACGTGCCGGACGGCATCAATCTGATCGTCGGCACAACGGCCACGGTGGCCATCCGCCCCCAATGATCGCCGGCGGCAGCCTGCCCTCAGCCACTCGCTGGTGAGCCTCATGGCAGCGCCGGCTCGACCTTCGAGCACCGCAGCAGCCAGCCCGGCGGCCCGGACCGTGATTGCCGACCAGACCCTGGGTTTCCGCCTGCCCGACTGGCTCGACCCGGTCAGCGTCCAGATCGGCCTCAAGACCGCGGTCGGGGTGGTCATCGCCCAGACTGTGGCGCTGTGGATGGACTGGAGCCCTACCGGCGCCACGCTCGCCGTCCTGATGTTGCAGCAGACCTACTTCGGACGGACGCTCGCGCGCGCCATCCTGCGCATGATCGGAGCGTTGATCGGGTCGATCGTCGGACTGTTCCTCCTGCACCTGTTCGCGCAGGAGCGCGCCCTGTTCATTGTGGTCGTGGCGCTCTTGATAGGTGGCATCATCTACATGCAGCAAGGCAGCCGGTATCCCTACGCCTGGCTGTTTTGCGGCTTCTCGGTGATGCTGCTCACATTCGGCAGCGTGTCGCAGCCGGAAAGTGGCTTTGACACGGCCGTGGCCTGGGTCTCGGGCAATGCGCTCGGGATCACGGTCGTTCTGATCATGCACGGCGTGCTCTGGCCTCACACCGGCGAGCGACAGTTCGACGCGCAGCTCCGGACGATGCTACGGGACAGCGCGCGATTGTTCGCGCTCAAGGTGGGCGGCCTGCTGCAAGGTCAAACACCATCGCAGGAAATCGGCCGCATCGAGAGTGGCCTCATTCAGGCCATGCCGCAGCTGCGGCTGGCTCTGCAGATCGCCGGGCGCGAAACCGGTCGGGTGGCCGCGCTGCGACCAGACTACGAGCTGTTGATCGAGGAGGTCCAAGCGCTGGTCACCCTGGTCATCACGCTCGGTGAAAGCGTGAAGACCTGTACGCAAGCGCCCGTCGTCATGGCCGCCATCGAGCAATCCGGCGCTGCTCAGCAGGCGTTGGCGATCCTGGACCGCGAGCTCCAAAGGCTGGCCGAGGACGCCGCGCACGGCCCGCTCGGTGCGCAGGCGGGATCGCGCGAGGCCCCCCTCTCCCGGGTGCAAGCACTGACCGACGATCTGTTCGAAGCCCTGCGGGCGCGCCAGCACGACCCCATGGACATGGCGGCGCTGGCGGCGGCCTTGGCCAAGATGATCGAGCTGGCTTCGCGGGTGGCGGCGATTTGAGAGACTTTGGCCCTGCGGGCGCAGCCCCACGGCACCGAGGTGGCCAGGCAGCGCCTGCGGGCGCTCGCGCCCGGGGCCGTGTACCTCGGTCTCGCGAGCGACCGCTGGCGCAAGGCGGCCGCCGCGAGCCTGGTGGTAGCGGCAAGCGCTCTGTTGTGGATCGTCACCAACTGGCCACAGCCAGGCAAGCTGACCCTCTTCGCCTTTATGCCCGCGGCACTGGGTGCGCTGATGCCGCAGTTTTCGATGAAAGCGCTTCTGAAAAGTCTGATCTACGGCCCGCCGATCGCAGCCGTCCTCTACTTCGGGATCATGCCGTCTCTCGCGGACATGTGGCAGCTCGCACCCTTTCTGATTCTGGCCCTGTTCCCGTATGCCTACTTTGTCAACAGCCCCAATCCCGCAACCAGCATCACGGGCATGATCAGCGGGATCTGGGTCCTCGAGCTGATCGATCTGTCGCAGGGTCAGATCTATCCGTTCTCGGCCTTCGCCGAGAACCTCGTCGGTATCGTGGGCGCCGTTCTCGTTGCGGTCACCGTGATTTCCCTGCTCGATCCCACAATTCCGGAGCAGAGGTTCCGCAGACACGTTCGAGGCTTTTTCGCGATGTGCCGTGAGACCGTGCGCCAGGTGGCGGCGCTGGCGCCTGCCTATCCGACGGCCGAGATCTCACTTTCGGCACCAAGGGCCCGGCAGATGGAGCAGCTGCGGGCGTGCCACATGTGGTGGGCGCAATTGGACCACGAGCGGTTCTCCGAGGACGAGCGCCACAAGGCAGGACTCTTGATGGCCGCAATGCGAGCGGTTGCCTTCCGTCTGGACGCCCTCGAACGCGCGCGACTAGGTCTCCCGGCCGTCGGTTCGCTGCGGGGGCTCGCCGAGCCGGCCGCGGTGCTGCGGGCGCGGGCCGAACGCGCCTACGGCATTCTCGAGAAGGCTGCTGCCCGCTGTGAGCCGGCCGCGCAGGTGCCCGCCATCTCGGAGCTGGCAGCCCCTTACCACGCCTGGCTGGAGACGCTTCACAGCATCCCTGCGAGCGATCCGAACGCCAAGGAGCTCGTCCGGAAGATTCTGGTGCTGATCGGCCTCCACCATGCCTTGGTGTACGCGGTCCGCGACTGCCACGACCGCTTCAATGCCCTGAATTGGCAGACCTGGGGCGCCGCTCGCTTCTAGCGAGCGAGCCCTTTCGAGATGGCGACGCGCCGTCAGCGATTGACTTTGGCCGCGACCTTCTCCAGCGCGACCTTCAGGTCGTCCGCGTTCATGACCGGTACGAACTGCACCGCCGCGTCAAGGTTCATGAACAATGGTTCAGCGATCTGGGGTATCTGCGACGGGTCAGCCATGTCGAAGACCATCATGCCGGCACGCTCGCCGTCTTCCGGCCAGAAGTACGCAGCCTCGGGTTTCAGTTCTTCCAAGAGCGATCGCATCGTCCGCGTGAGCGAGCCGTCCTTGATCGCCTCGTTGCCGCGCTCCACCGGAACGGTCCACCGGAGCATCATCCGCATCGCAACCTCCCTGACTGATCGACATTCCCGTATGCCTTAGCTGGAACGCGAGCCCGGAAAAGGCAAGGCCGGCGGCGTCGACCTGGCAGCCGGCTGCCTCGTCAACGGACTACTCGGCTCAGCGGTGCCAGGTGCGATACCACTCTTCGGGAACGCTTTCGATCAGCGCCCGATCCTCGAGCGCGGGCAGATAGGGCCGCCCGTGGGCGCGCGTGATCGCCGCCAGCTCGGCCAGCCGGCGGGCTGCGTCGGCAGCGGCGTGGCCCCGACGCTCGGCATCGTGGGTCGAGACCGCATCGCGCCAGATGGAACGACCGGCCAGGAAGCCGGACGCGCCGGCGGTGCAGGCGATCTCGACCTGGCGTTTGAAGTCGCCGTAGCCGACCCCGGCCGACAGAATCACCCAGGGCACCTCGACGCCGCGGTCCAGACGGCGACAGGCCTCGGCGGCAGCCGCCCGCCCCTGCTCGGTGCGCACATCGCCCGGAAACTCGACCTTGAGCATGTCGACGCCGAAGCTAGCCGCCTCGTGCGCCGACGCGACGATGCCCTCGACCCGGCGCGCCTGCCACGTCGCGCTCGAAGGGTCCTCGCCTTCGAGCGAATACCAGATCGGCTCGACCACCAGCGGCAGCGAAAGGTCGGCGCATTCGGCGACCAGCCGGCGGACGACCTCGCGCTGATGCTCGGCGCCGTCGGCGTCCGGACGGTAGAACCAGAGGAGCTTGCAGACGTCGGCGCCGATCAGCTTGATCTTGCGGGTGCCCCAGTGCGCGCGAAAGCGCGTCCGCCTGGCGCCCGGAGCGTGCTGATAGTCCTCGTCCTCGATGCTCGCCATCAGCCCGACCGTGCCGGGCAGGGCGCGTGAGAGAATCGCCGGCGCGAGACCGAAGCGGGCATCGAGCAGGAACGCGCTGACCTCCGGCGCGAGTGCCTCGATCAGCTCGAGCTTCGCCTCGACCGTGCGGGCGTAGTCGACGGTCGTCGGATCCGGATCGAGCAGCTGCTGAAAATCGGACAGATGATCGAGCGCGCAGATCAGAAAGAAGCCGTCGGTCGAGGTCACGCGCTGCAGACTGCGCGCTTTGCCGGGGTCGAGCGCAAGCCGGCTGATCGGGGCAATGGTCGCGACGTTCATCGCGGAACTCCTTCCAGAAAGGTTGATATGGTCGGTCGGGTCGCTTCGGCCTGGCCGAGGACCAGAAGACAGCCGGCGACGAAGGTGTCGCCCAGGCCGATGGTGGCCGCGGGCTTCGGCAGATAAGGCGTCGCGCAGGCGACGACGTGCCAGGCGCCGTGGCGGGCGATCGGCGGTGCCGGCGGCTCGGCGAACCGCGCGCCGGGCGGGCAGCCTTCCGGCACGGCGATGCGACCGTGCTGGGCTCTCGTCGCGGCGAGCAGCGAGCCGAGGAGCAGCGCTTCGAGCTCGACCTCGGGGCCGCCTTGGGTCACGCCGAGCGCCCACTCGTCGGCATGGATCACGACGCGCTCCAGGCCGTTCCGCTCCGCCAGGACCGAGGCCCGCTCCGGTACCGGCCGCTCGTCCGGCAGCAGCTTGTCGAGCTCGGACCGGCTGAGGCCGAGGGAGGTCGCGACCGGCGCGAGCCGGCTCAGCACGTCGGCCATCATCGCCACCGACGGGTAGTCGCCGAGCTCGAGATGGACCCAGCGGAGGCCGCCCTCACGCCAGCGGCGCCCGAGCCGCGCCACCCCGACAAGCGTCGCCGGCAGTCGCGCGGCGTCGAGGCTATTGAAGCCCGAGAGGATGCCGGCGCCGGCCGATGCCGCGAGCTCGGCGCCGGCCGCCTCGAACCACGGATCGTCCTCAAGCGGATCTTCGGCAAAGCGCACGATGACGCGCGAGGAGCGGGGCGGGACGATCTGGCCGACCGCTCGGCCGGCGGTGAACTCGAAGATGTAGTGCGGCGGCTTGGCCGCCGGCCCGGCGGTGCCCGCTACCGTCCCGGCCGGCCGGACGCCGTCGGCCGTCGCGAGGCCGATCTCGGGATGGATCAGCGCGAGCTGCTCCCGGCTGCGGTCAGAAAGCGCCAGGACCGCCGGCGCACCGAGGATCGCGAGGGTCTGCGCCGCCTGGGCGCCGGTGCCGCCGAGCCCGCGCCGTTCCGGCAGGTTCGCATCGAGCCATGCCGGGCCGTCCGGCCATTCGACCCGGATCTCACCGCCTATGCCACGCGCGGCGCGGGCGAGCAGTGCGCGCGCCAGAGCGCCGGCTGGCGTGCCCGGCGCCGCGGCCAGGAGCGGCTTCGCTTCGTGCAGCGCGACGTAGGCATCGATGCAGGCCGAGAGCCCGCAGAGCACGGCTCGGGCATTGCCGACCAGCGCCGGCAAGCGGCGCTCGAGGCCCTCGTAGCGCGCGCGCCAGGCGTGCTCGCTCATTCCTTGACTGCGCCCTGGGTCAGCCCGGCGATGATCCGGCGCTGGAAGAACAGGACCAGGAGCACGAGCGGCAGGGTTACGACCACCGACGCCGCCGCGAGATCGCCCCAGGGCAGGTAGTAGAGGCTCTGGAAGTTGGCGATGCCGACCGGGATCGTCTGATGCTCGATGGTCGAGGTGAAGGCGAGCGCGAACATGAACTCGTTCCAGGCCGCGATGAAGGCGAGCAGCCCGGTGGTCACGATTCCGGGCAGCGCCATCGGCAGAATGATCAGGAGCAGGATGCGCAGCGGGCCCGCGCCGTCGATCTTGGCCGCCTCGTCGAGCTCGCGCGGCACCGAGTGCAGATAGCCGAACAGAACCCAGATCACGAGCGGCAGCCCGAGCGCCAGATAGACCACGATCAGACAGGTGTAGGTATCGAGCAGGTGGAGATTCGACATGATCAGATAGAGGGGCGCCACGATCGCGATCTGCGGGAACATCGAGATCGAGAGGATCACGCCCAGAATGCCGAAACGCCCGCGGACGTCGAAGCGGGCGAGGGCATAGGCGCCGAGCAGGCCGAAGAGCAGGCAGATCAGCGTGGTCGCGCTGGCGACGATCATCGAGTTGACGACGTAGAGGTGGAAGTGCTTGACCGCGAAGACATTGTAGAAATGCTCGTAGGTCGCCGGGGACGGCCAGAGGTGCGGCGGCGTCGCCATCAGCTCGCTGTCGGACTGAAACGAGGTGCTGAGCTGCCAAAGGAAGGGGCCGAGCGACCAGGCTGCAATCAGCAGTCCCGCGAGCTGCAGCCCGAGCGAGGTCAGCCACCTGGCGCTCGAGGGGGGCGCATAGGCGCTCATGGCGAAGTCCGCCGCATCCGATTGATCAGGAAAATGCCGAAGCCGAGCGCGATCACGGCCTCGGTCAGGAACATCGCGGTCGCGAGCGTCGAGCCGTAGCCGAACTGCAGCGCCGAGAAGAGCTGCTTGTAGGTGAGCGTCGAGAGGGTCTCGGTCGAATTGGCGGGCCCGCCGCCGGTCAGCACATAGACCAGATCGAAGATCCGGAAAGCGTCGAGGGCGCGCAGCAGCGCCGCGATCAGAAGGGTCGGCAGCAGCATCGGCATCCGGACGTACCAGAAGTGCTGCCAGGCATTGGCGCCGTCGATGAACGAGGCCTCGCGCAGCGAGCCCGGAATGGTCTGAAGGCCGGCGAGCAGGAGCAGCGCCATGAAGGGCGTCGTCTTCCAGACGTCGGCGATGATGATCGTGAGCAGAGCGGTGTCCGGGGAGCTGTACCAGCCGATGTTCTCGGAGATCAGGCCGAGCCCCTGGAGCGCGTGGTTGACCAGCCCGTTCTGGCCATCGAACAGCCAGCCGAACATCTTGGAAGTGACCACGGTCGGAATGGCCCAGGGGACCAGCATGGCCGCGCGCACCATGCCGCGGCCGTGAAAGGTCTCGTGCAGGACCAGCGCCATGGCGAGGCCGAGCAGCGTCTCCAGCAGGGTCGAGGCGACCGTGAACTGGATCGTATGCGTCCAGGCGTTCCAGAACTGGCCGTCAGTGAGCAGGGCGAGGTAGTTCTGGAGGCCGATGAAATGGTCCTCCGGCGCGATCAGCGATGTGTCGCGGAGCGACAGCCAGAGGCCCCTCAGGATCGGATAGACCGAGATCGCGAGCAGCGAAGCCGCGGTCGGCAGGAGAAGCAGCGCCGGCGTGGCCCAGGGACCCGCCCGGCGCTGCCATTTGAAGCCAAGCGGCGGCGCCGCGAGCGACGCTCGACCGGTCGCCATTGGCGCCACCCTCACGCCTTGACGATGGCCTCGATCTTTTGCCTGGCGGTCTCGAGCGCGCCTTTGACGTCGCCACTGACCAGGGCCCGCGAGACCTCGGACTGCAGGACCAGCGTCACCTGCGGATATTTCGGCGTGACCGGCCGCGGGGTGGCGCCGACGAACACCGGCTTCAGCGTCTGCATGAAGGGTTGCGCCTTGGCCAGCTCAGGCTCGTCGAACACGGCCTGCCGGGTCGGCGCGAGGCCGAGCTGGGTCGCGAAGCGCAGCTGAGTCGCCGGCGACGACATCCACTGCACGAAGTCGAGCGCGGCCTCGCGGTTCTGGGTCGAGGCATTGACCCCGTATTGGTAGCCGCCAAGCGCGGCCGCGCTCTTGCCGCCCTTGAAATGCGGCAGCGGCGCCACGCCGACCTTGCCGACCACCTTCGACTCCGACGCGTCCTGGGCGATCGTCCAGACGTAGGACCAGTTGCGCAGATAGGCCGCCTGGCCCGCGGTGAACGGCCGGCGGGACGGCTCCTCGTCCCAGCTCAGCACGTCCTGCGGGCTGATCTTGTAGCGCGCGATGGTGTCGTGCATGAACTGGACCGCCTCGACCGCGGCCGGCTCGGCGATGAGCACCGTCTTGCCGTCGGCCGCGAGAATGCCGCCGTTGTTGGAGGTGACGAACGAGACCAGATCGCAGACCAGCACCTCGGCCTGCTTGGCCTGCCAGAGGAAGCCGAAGCGCGCCTTGCCGCCCGCCATCAGCTTCGTAGCGCTGTCGGCCAGCTCGGCCCAGGTCTGGGGCGCCTTCTCCCCGACCAGGTCGGTCCGGTAGTAGAGCATGCCCGAGTCGACGAACCAGGGCAGAGCGGTGAGCTTGCCCTGCCAGGTGCAGCCATCGATGATGCCGGGGAAGTACTGCGCCTTGGTCGCCGCATCGACGACGTCGTCGAGCGGCATCGCCCAGCCAGCAGCTGCGAATTCGGCGATCCAGATGATGTCCTGGGTGAAGACGTCCGGCGAGCCGTTGCGCCGCGCGAGCTGCTGGACCAGCCCCTGATGTACCTCGGTCGAGGAGCTCGGCGGCGGAAGCTCGACATAGGTGACGTGCACCTTGCTCTGTGCCTGATTGTAGGCCTCGACGACCTCGGCGATGGTCTCCTTGCCGAAGAACTTGGCGCTGGCAAAGGTGATCTCGGTGCGATCGGCCGCGCGCGCCCGCGCCGCCGGCATGGCGCTCAACAACGCCGCGCTCGCGCTTGCGCCGAGTGCTGTGCCCGAGCGGCGGATGAACTCACGGCGGATCATCGGCGGTACGGTGGGAGCGGACCGCGACCGTTCGTCATCTGACATGCTTCCTCTCCTGAGCTGGATGCCGCTTTCTGCAGCTCTATGCCGTTCTAAGCGGTATCACGCACGAATATCATTGAGATTCATGCAGAGTCAAGCTATATATCGTAACGTCATGCGTGATCGTGGTATTCAGGGACCCGTCGCAGGGCGCGCGAACGAAACCGATCTGCGCGACAATGCCCTGCCCGCGCGCCGGCGCGCCGAGCTCGTCCGGCTGGCGCGCACCCAAGGCCAGGTGACCGTCACAGAAGTGGCGACTTTGTTCGAGGTGTCGCTCGATACGGTGCGGCGCGATCTCGACTTTCTGGCTGAGCGGGGCCTTCTCACGCGGACCCACGGCGGTGCGATTCCGGCCGATGACCTGGCCACGCGCGACACACCGTTCGCCGAGCGCTTGAACACGCACAGGAGCGCAAAAGCACGCATCGCCCGCGCCGCCGTCGGCCTCGTCAGCGACGGCGAGACCCTGATCATCAACGGCGGCTCGACGACGCGTGCCTTCGCCACCGAGCTCGCCGTGCGCCGCAACCTGACAATCGTGACCAACAATCTGAGCCTGCCGCCGCTCTTGAGCGGCGAGGCGGTGCGCGACGTCTACGTGCTCGGCGGCCATTATCGGCCCGAATCCCAGGTCACCATCGGTGAGGTGCGATTTGCCTCGGTCAGCGCGATCAGCGCCGACACCGCCGTGATCGGGGTCGGCGGCGTCACCGCGAGCGGCGGCCTGTCGACGACCATGCTGGCCGAAGCGGGCATGATCGCGAGCATGATTGAAGCGGCTGTTCGCACGATCGTCCTGGTCGATCAGAGCAAGTTCCGGCACAACGCGTTTGCCCACATCGTACCGCTCTCCAGGGTCCACGTTCTGGTTACCGACGACGATCCACCGCCGGATCTCGGGCGCGCGCTCGCCGAGGCGGGCGTCGACGTCGTGGTCGCCCCGCCTTGATCGAGCACCGACGTTGCGCTTGACGTCGCTGGCCGGCGGTGGCGTTCTGACCCCTCGAGGATGGTGCATCAGACCCGAGTAGGAGGACCACCCGGGATCGGCGGCGGCCGCGGCAGGGCCGGAACGATGAGTTCGCCACAACGGATGATCGAGGGCGAGGCGCGTCTGCGCGAATTACTCGATGCCGCGATCGAGGTGGCGACGCCCGCGCGCGCGCTCCTGCCCCATCTGCCCGCACCGCCGCGCGGCCGGACGATCGTGCTCGGCGCCGGCAAGGCAGCGACCGCCATGGCGCAGGCGGTCGAGCGGCGGATGCCCGGCCCGGTCGAGGGGCTCGTGGTCACCCGCTACGGCCATGCGGTCCCCTGTAGCCAGATCGAAGTGGTCGAGGCGGCGCATCCGGTGCCGGACGCGGCTGGCCGCGATGCCGCCGAGCGCATCCTCGCCCTCGCCCAAGGCGCCGGCGCCGACGATCTGGTGCTCTGTCTGATCTCAGGCGGCGCCTCGGCCCTGCTCGCGCTCCCGGCGCCGGGGCTCTCGCTCGACGACAAGCGGGCGGTGAACCGGGCGCTGCTCGCCTCGGGCGCGGACATCGCCCAGATGAACGCCGTGCGCAAGCATCTCTCGGCGATCAAGGGCGGCCGGCTGGCGGCGGCGGCGCATCCGGCCAAGGTCGTCAGCCTCCTGATCTCGGACGTGCCGGGCGACGATCCGGCGGTGATCGGCTCCGGGCCGACGGTGCCCGACCCGACCACCTTCGCCGACGCGCTGGCCATCCTCGAGCGCTACCGGCTCGATCCGCCGACCAAAGTGCTCGAGCATCTGCGCGCCGCGGCCGACGAGACCCCGAAGCCCGGTGACCCGCGCCTCGCCAGCGCGGAGACGATCGTCGTCGCGCGGCCGCAGACCTCACTCGAGGCGGCCGCCGAGCTGGCCCGGGAGCGCGGCCTGAATGCCCTCATCCTCGGCGATGCGATCGAGGGCGAGGCGCGCGAGGTCGCCAAGGTCATGGCGGCGATCGCGCTCCAGGTACGCCGTCACCGTCAGCCCGCCGAGCCGCCCTGCGTCCTGCTCTCGGGCGGAGAAACCACGATCACTCTGCGCGGCCCGGGCCGCGGCGGCCGCAACACCGAATTTCTGCTCGCGCTTGCCGTGCAGCTGAACGGCGCGCCCGGGATCAGCGCTCTCGCCGCTGACACCGACGGCATCGACGGCAGCGAGGACAACGCCGGCGCGATCGTCACGCCGGACACGCTGGCCCGGGCCGAGGCGCGCGGCGTCGACGCCAAGGCGATGCTCGCCGACAACGACAGCTACGGCTTCTTCAGCGCGCTCGACGACCTGGTGGTCACCGGTCCGACCTTGACCAACGTCAACGATTTCCGGGCGATCCTGATCGACGACTCCTAGGGTGAGGTGATGATGAGAAGCTACCAGATCGTCGAATGGGGCCAGCCGATCGAGCTTCGGGAGTACCCGACCCCGGAGCCCTCGGGCACCGAAGTGCTGCTGCGCGTCACCGCGGCCGGCATCTGCCACAGCGATCTGCACATCAACGACGGTTATTTCGACCTCGGCGAGGGCAAGCGGATCGACCTCGCCAGGCTCGGTGCCTCGCTGCCGCTGACCCTCGGCCACGAGATCGCGGGCGTGGTCGAGGCGCTCGGGCCGGATGCCGAGGGCGTCGCGATCGGCGATCGGCGG
Organism: uncultured Alphaproteobacteria bacterium; assembly: GCA_963815435.1. Lineage (GTDB taxonomy): Bacteria > Pseudomonadota > Alphaproteobacteria > Geminicoccales > Geminicoccaceae > DATAOG01. The sequence continues at coordinate 28,718 of CAWFGZ010000020.1, read as the reverse complement.
GTCGCCTTCCCCTGGATCGGCTGCCGGCAGTGCGCGATCTGTCAGCACGAGCGCGAGCAGTGGTGCCTGACGCCCAAGTTCCTCGGCGCGCGGGTCCCCGGCGGCTACAGCGACTACGTCGTCGTGCCGCATCCGAAATATCTGGTCGACTACGAAGGCGTGCCGACCGAGCTCGCCTGCACCTACGCCTGCGCCGGGCTGACCGCGTACGGCGCGATCCGCAAGGTGGCGCCGCTGCGCGAGGACGATTACCTGGTCCTGATCGGTGCCGGCGGGGTCGGGCTGAGCGGCCTGCACATCGCGCCCGCGGTGGTGCCCGCCCGGCTGATCGTCGCCGACGTCGACGCCGAGAAGCGCGCCGTCGCGCGCCAGGCCGGAGCCTTCGAGACGATCGACAACAGCGAGCCGGGCGCTGCCAGGAAAGTCCTCGAGCTGACCGGCGGCGGGGTCAGGGCGGCGATCGATTTCGTCGGCGCGCCGCAGACCGCGCGCTTCGGCATGGATGTCCTGCGCAAGGGCGGCACGCTGATCCTGGTCGGTCTCTACGGCGGCGCGCTGCCGGTCCCGCTGCCGCTGATGCCGCAGCGCTCGCTCACCTTGCGCGGTTCCTACGTCGGCACGCTCGAGGAGCTGCAGGAGGTGCTGGCGCTCGGTCGCGCCGGCAAGGTGCCGCCGATCCCGCTCGACGTCCGGCCGCTCGAGGCCGCCCCGCAGGCGCTCGATGATCTTCGCGCCGGGCGCGTCCGCGGCCGGGTGATCCTCAGCCCGGACGCCTGAGGCACCGTGAGCGAATTGCGGGGCTTAATCGGTCGGGCGCTCCGGCCGGTCGGTACTGCGTATCTCAACTTCAGCTCGAAACCACCGCGTTACACGCAGAGACACCCGGACAAGCCAGTTCCGCGCGCCGAGCGCTCGGATAAACTCATTCTTGGCGGGAGCTAGATCGCTCTGCCTTGTTGCGCTGGGGACAATTTGATGCATACTCACGCGTAGCGCTCCTTCCGAGGGGTCGCTGTGTTACCGGGGCTCGGTGTCAGGAGTTGGCCCAAAAACTCACCCGACACCGAGCCCTTCGCTTCCACGTTTCATCAAAAGCTGGACGAATGGCAGTCCTCCTGCGTTCACTTCGGCACGCAATTTAGCGCTCAGTGAAAGCCGCCGGTTTCCTACATTATCGCCACGGCTAAAGGCTACCAACCAGCTTCAAGAACTTCAACTGTGTTAATGTGTTGCGATAAATTAATGCAAATATTGTTGGCAATGGCATCGGAAGATCCCGCACGGCCGCCGATGGCTATCCTGCTATCGCCGATGACCTCGATCAGCGCTTGCCTTCCGTCCACCCCGCGGAAGCGCGGCGCACCGCGGGGCGGTCAGCTGGGACAAGAAGTGGCGGATCACTGCGACCGGACCACGCCGTCTAGCCCAGCCGGAGGGTGTCGGTCAGATGGCGTGGCAGCCGCCAGGGGCGCACCGCGACCAGATCGAAGCGAAGCGCCCAGTCGGCGTAGCGCGGGTGACGGAGCAGAAACAGCTCCGCCGCCCGCCGTGTCCGCTCCTGCTGCCGCGGCCCGAGTGCCGCCAGCGCCTGATCCCACTCTGGCCGCGCCTTGACCTCGACGAAGGCGAGCAGACGGCCGCGCCGGACGATCAGATCGATCTCGCCGAGCGGCGTCCGGTAGCGGCGCGCGATCACCCGATAGCCGCGCAGCCGAAGGCTCCAGGCGGCGAGGCTCTCCGCCCAACGTCCCCAGTGCTGGCGCGCCTCGCGCTTCACCGCCGCTGGATCGCGAGCGCGCGGCGATAGAGCTCGCGCCGCGGCCGTCCGGTCGCCGCGGCCACGGTCGTCGCGGCCGCCGCCGGCGCCATCGTGGCGAGCGCCGCTTCGAGCGCCGCGTCCAGATCCTCGCCCGTCACGGCCTCGGCGGCCTTGGCGGGCGGCGGCCCGATCACCAGCACGACCTCGCCCCTGGGAGGGCCGGCCTCGGCGTAGTGCGCGGCGAGCTCAGGCAGCGCTCCGCGTCGGACCTCCTCGAACCGTTTGGTCAGCTCGCGCGCCACCGCCGCCTCGCGCGACCCGAGCGCTGCCGCGGCCTCGGCCAGGGTCGCGGGCAGGCGGTGCGGCGATTCGAATAGGACCAGGGTCGCCGGCACCCGGCCGAGCTCCTCGATCGCGCGCCGGCGTGCTGCTGGCCGCGGCGGCAGGAAGCCCGCCACGAGAAAGCGATCGGTCGGCAGGCCCGAGACCGTGAGCGCCGCGATCGCAGCCGATGGGCCCGGGATGGTGTAAACCACGATTCCAGCCGCGATCGCCGCCCGCACCAGCTTGTAGCCGGGATCCGAGATCAGCGGCGTGCCCGCATCGGCGATCAGAGCCACCGCCGCGCCCGCCCGAAGTCGCGCCAGGATCTGCGGCCGCATGCGCGCGGCGTTGTGTTCGTGATAGGCCAGCAGCGCGCGTTCGATGCCGTGGCGCCGGAGCAGCTTCGCGCTCACGCGGGTGTCCTCGCAGACCAGCAGGTCCGCGGTGCAAAGCGCCGAGAGAGCGCGCGACGAGAGATCGCCCAGATTACCGATCGGGGTGGCCACCAGATGGAGGCCCGGTGCGAGTTTACTTCGCTCGGCAGCGCCGCTAGGTTCACCCGCGTCCAGTGCGGGGCCGGGCGATGCGGTCACGGCCTGGACCGTGGTCTTGACGACGAAAGTGAGGTCGATGGGCGTGAAGTCAGGCTTGGCGGCATCGGGTTTCGGCCTCCTCCTGCTGCTGGCAGCCTGTGCGTCCGAGACGGCCAAGCAGGCGCCGTCGCAACCGCAGCAGAGCGCTGTCGAGCAGCCGCCGGCGGAGATCCGGGTCGGCCTGCTGCTGCCGCTGACCGGCCCGGCGGCGGATCTCGCCCAGGACATGCTCGATGCGGCCGAGATGGCGTTGTTCGATGTCGGCGAGAACAACCTCGTGCTGCTGCCGCGCGATACCCGGGGCACGCCCGAGGGTGCACGGCAGACCGCCGAGCAGGTGGTCGCCGAGGGCGCTTCGGTGATCCTCGGCCCCCTGTTCAATCAGGCGGTGACCGCGGTCAGCCCGGTCGCGGCGCAGGCGAACATTCGTGTGCTCGCTTTCTCCAACGTCGCCGCGGTCGCCACCGACGGCACATTTCTGCTCGGCTTTCGCCCGGAAGAGCAGGTCGACCGCGTCGTCCGCTACGCCCTCGAGCACGTCCAGCGTCAGCCGTCGGAGCAACCGGTCGCCTCGGGCGAGTTGCCGCCGTTCGATCAGGGTCCTAGCTCGCCGGCGGCGGTCGATGCGGGGCCGGTGCGGATCGCCGGTCTCGCGCCCGATGACCCCTACGGCGCCACGGCGTTGCAGGAACTGCGTCAGGCGGTCACGGCGGGTGGCGGCGAGGTCGCCCAGACCCTGTCCTATCCGCCCGACCTCGCCGATCCGTCGGCCGTGGTGCGCCAGATTGCCAACTATGATCAACGCAAGGCGGCGCTCGATGCGGCGCGCCGGCGACTGACCCAGCAAAACACCGACGAGGCCCGGCGCGAGCTCAAGCGCCTGGAGACGCTGGATACGCTCGGCGAGCCGCCGTTCGATGCGATCCTGCTCGCCGATGGCGGCGATCGGCTGCGCTCGGTCGCTTCGCTCCTGACCTTCTTCGACGTCGACCCGGCCCACATCCGGTTTCTCGGCACCATGCGCTGGCAGGACGATCCGCGCGTCCTCCAGGAAGCGGCCCTGCGGCAGGGCTGGTTCGCCGCATCCGCGCCGGAAAGCCTCGAGCGGTTCAATACCCGCTTCCAGAGCGTCTACGACCGGCCGCCGCAGTCCCTGGCCGCGCTCGCCTATGATGCTACCGCGCTCCTGGTGATCGTCGCCAGAGATATGCATGATCCGCATTTCGAGACCCAGAGCCTCACCAATGCCAAGGGCTTCGCCGGCAGCACCGGCGTGTTCCGGCTGCGAACCGACGGGCTCGCCGAGCACAGCCTCGCGATCCTGGAGGTCGCGGGCGGCGGCAGCGTCCGAACCGTCGACCCGGCGCCGCAGAGCTTCCGCGAGGAGTTCGCGGCGCGCTGAGCCGCCGGCCGGGACGAGCAGCGCTACGGCGCATGCGTGGTGTCGGGCGGCTCGAAGCAGAGCTCGATCAGGCGACGCAGCGCGCGGCCGCGGTGGCTCAGCGCCTGTTTGGCGGCCGGCGGCAGCTCGGCGAAGGTCTGCCCGAGGCCTTCGGGAACGAAGATCGGATCATAGCCGAAGCCGCCCGTGCCGCGGGGCGGATCGACGATCTCGCCGCTGACGCGGCCCTCGCTCAGCTCGACCTGACCGTCCGGCCAGGCGAGGCAGAGGGCGGCGACGAACGTGGCCCGGCGATCGGCCGCGGCAAAGCTGCCGAAGCGGCCGATCAGCTCGTCGCGAACCCGGCTCATCGCCGCCCGAAAGTCTCGCCCCGGCCCTGCCCAGCGGGCCGAGTGCACGCCCGGCTGGTCATCGAGACCGTCGACCAGCAGCCCCGAGTTGTCGGCCAGCGCGGGCAGATCCGTGCGGGCGGCCGCAGCCTGCGCCTTGATCCGGGCGTTGGCGGCAAAGCTGTCGCCATCCTCGAGCGGCTCCGGCAGACCGAGCTCCTCGCTCGACAGCACCTCGACCCGATACGGCGCCAAGAGCTCGCGGATCTCGGTGAGCTTGCCTCGATTGTGGGTCGCCAGAACCAGCCGGTGGCCCGTGAAGCGGCGCGCCACGCTCAGGCTTCCAGACCGAGCGCACGACGTTGCAGGCCAACCAGCTGCCGCACGCCCTGCCCGGCGAGCCGCTGCATGGCGGCGAACTGCGTGGCGTCCAGGGGGGCGCTCTCGGCAGTGACCTGGATCTCGACGATCTGCCCGGACGCGGTCAGCACGAAATTGGCATCGGCCTCGGCCGTGCTGTCTTCGGCATAGTCGAGATCGAGCACCGCCTGCCCCTCGAGCAGGCCGCAGGAGACCGCGGCAAGCGGCTCGCGCAGCGGCAGGGCGGGCAGCGCCGCGGCCGCCACCAGGCCGGCGAAGGCCTGGTGCAGGGCGACGTAGGCGCCGGTGATGGCCGCAGTGCGGGTGCCGCCGTCGGCCTGCAGCACGTCGCAGTCGAGGACGACCTGCCGCTCGCCCATCAGGGTCATCTCGGTCACGGCGCGCAGCGCCCGCCCGATCAGCCGCTGTATCTCCTGGGTCCGACCCGACTGGCGGCCCCGCGCCGCTTCGCGCTCGGTGCGCTTGCTGGTCGCCCGCGGCAGCATGCCATACTCGGCCGTGACCCAGCCGCGGCCGCTGTTGCGCAGGAACATCGGCACCCGGTCCTGGACCGTGGCGGTGCACAAGACGTGGGTGTTGCCGCAGCGAACCAGGCAGGAGCCCTCGGCGTAAGGGGCGTAGCCCGGCTCGAGAGTGACGTCGCGCAGCTGGTCGGCAGTCCGCCCGGATGGTCGCATGGTACCTCTTCGGTCAGCTTCGCGCCTGTCCTAGCCTTCGCAACCCCGCCTATCGAGACCAAGGCGAGCAACCGGCGGCGCGCCAGCCCGCAGCCGCGTCGAGGTAACCAATCCGCAAGGAATTTTGCTAACGAATTCGTAAGGAGTTAAAGAGAGGATAACAGCAAGTCGGCGACATGGCTCCCGAGTTCAGGAGCCTCCAATTCACGGATGTAGAGCCGGACCATCAGGTGCGATGATGTTTTGTTCGCGCGCGCTTCGATTCTCGGGACATCAGCGCCCCTTCTGGCTGCTGGTGGCGCTGGCGGTCATGCTCCTGATCTCGGTCTCGATCACGGTCGCCCAGGCGGACAGTCCGACGCGGCTGGTCGAGATCCTGCGGCGCGACCTCGGCGCATTGCGGGTCCAGCTCGAGCAGATCGACCCCCTGCACGACGGCGGCGACCAGGAGACGGTCACCTTCAACACCGACATCGCCGACGGCAGCGCGGCCTTCCGCCGCTCGAGCCTGGCGACGTTGGTGCACACGACCGAGCGCCATCTCGAGCGACTGCTCGACGTCTATCGCGAGATGCAGGACCAGAAGCGGGTGCAGCTCGCCGAGATGCTTCAGCTCAGCATGTACGAGCTGCAGGAGCGAATCGATCGCCTGTCGGGCGCTGCCGAGCCGGCAAACACGACCGCGCTGCGCGACCAGGCGAGCAGCGTGCTGGACGAGCTGGACCAGGGCCTCGGCCGCCTGGCCAGCGCCGCCCAGGAGGCAGCGGCGGCGCCGGGCGGGGACCTGAGTGCTTCGGCCGTCGACTCGGCGACGCCGCTCCGCTGAGCCGCGCATTGCGCGGGGCGGACTGGCCTTTCAGTCGCCGCCCGCCACACCTACCAAAAACTGCAAGGCCGAAGCCGGGCACGAAGCCGCGCAGGACCTGTACGCTCCGGCTTGGCGGCGATGATTTCATGCTGACCCAGCTTATGCGGCATCTTGCCGAAAGCATGATCAAGTATAGATATTTTGCGCCTGCCGTCGGCGCGCAGCGGTCTGTCGAAATTGGCCTTGCGCGCTCACCATTGTTTGCCGACTGACCTCGCTTTTGGTCTCGACATCGAGCGCTCCGACATGCAACCAAACCAGCCGGCAGCGCAAGGGAGGACGTCCATGAGGCAGATACCGCCGCGCAGGGCGGCGCGGTCGACCTTTGCAACGTGGCCGGGGTCCGCTTCACCCGAGCGCGGGGCGAGCCCGTCCGCGGCGGCGCTGCGTCAGTCAGAACGCGGCCGGCGAGGTCGTCTGAGCCATGGCAACGCCGTCAGAACGTCCGCCTGGCCGCGCGCCGGCCTGGGCGCTGCTGCTCGGCGCGCTGATCCTGGGGCTCGGCCTGCTCGGCTCGGGCTTCCTGGTCGGCCGTGGCTTCGAGCTGGGCCGCGCCGCCGATCGCTTCGTCACGGTCAAGGGCCTGGCCGAGACCTTCGTCAAGGCCGATCTCGCGGTCTGGCCCTTGCGGATCACCGCGACCGGCAACGACCTCGCCCGGATCCAGGATCAGATCGACGCCGACCTCGGCACGATCACCCGGTTCCTGACCGGACACGGCATCGAAGCCGGGGCGATCCAGCCGCAGCGGGTCGAGGTGACCGACCTGCTCGCCCAGCCCTACCGGCCGGAGCGCGTCGACGAGAACCGCTTCATCATCGCCCAGACCGTGATCGTGCGCACCGAGCAGGTCGATCGGGTCGCCGAACTCAACCGGCAGACCGGCGAGCTGGTCAAGCAGGGCGTGGTGCTCGCCGACACCGGTGGCCCGACCTACCTGTTTACCAAGCTCAACGACATCAAGCCGCAGATGCTGGCCGAGGCGACCCGGAACGCCCGGCAGGCGGCCGAGCAGTTCGCCGCCGATTCCGGCAGCGAGATCGGCGAGATCCGGCGCGCATCGCAGGGCCTGTTCGAGATCCTGCCGCGCGATCCGGCCCCCGGCCTCACCGAGCAGAACCAGGTCGACAAGAAGATCCGCGTGGTCAGCACGATCGACTATCGGCTGACCCGCTAGCTGGCGGATCCAGGGCCGACCCGCCGCCGCGGCGGAACAAAGCCGAGACCCAGGCGTTGCTCAGCCAAGGGAAAGAGTCGGCTTTGCTCAGCAGGGAAGGAGCCGCCACGGGTGGCTGCGGCGCACGCGCTGCTCATCGTCAACCGCCACAGCCGGGGCGGCGAGAGCGATCTCGCCCCGGCGATCGAGGTGCTGCGCGCGCGGGGCATCAGAGTGCAGGAATGCCAGGTCGAAGCACCCGATGAAATCGGCGCGGCGATCCGGCGTGAGCGAGACGCCGTCGACCTGGTGATTCTCGCCGGTGGTGATGGCACCATGAACGCGGCGGCCGACGCTCTGGCCGAGTCCGACCTGCCGCTCGGCATCCTGCCCACGGGCACCGGCAACGATCTCGCCCGCACCCTCGGCATTCCGACCGAACTCTCCGAGGCGGCGGCGACGATCGCCGACGGGGAGCGACGCCAGATCGACCTCGGCCGGGTCAACGACAAGCACTTCTTCAATGTCGCCAGCATCGGCCTCTCGGCCGAGCTGCCGCGCCATCATACGGTCGAGCGCAAGCGCCGCTTCTGGATCTTCGCCTATCTGCTGAGTGTGCGCGATGCCTACCGGACGACACGACCGTTTCGCGCCCGGCTGCGCTGCGATGGCCGGGAGGTGCGTCTGCGCGCGATTTAGATCTCGATCGGCAACGGCCGGCACTACGGCGGCGGCATGACGATCGCCGAAGACGCCGCGATCGACGACGCCCGCCTGGACGTGTACTGCCTGCGGCCCCAGAGCTTCTGGCGGCTGATGGCGCTGTTTCCGGCGCTGCGCCGGGGCCGGCTCGAACGTCAGCAGGCGGCGCTGCTGCTGCGCGGGCGCGAGGTCGAGGTCAAGACCCGCCGCCCGATGCCGATCAACACCGACGGCGAGATCACGACACAGACATCCGGGCGGTTCGTGGTGGTGCCCAAGGCGGTCACCGTGTTCGCGCCTGCGGAGCCATCGGCCCGCATCGAGGAGCTGAGCGCCCATGCTGCGCAGTGAACGGCAGGTCGCGCTCGACGACGTCGTGGTCGCCTGCTACGAGGCCGCCGATGGCCACGAGCGGGCCGCCGATTTCGAGCTCGATCCGGAGCTCGCCGAGCTGCTCCACGCCTTGACTGAGGAGCGACGTTCCCTCGCCGAGGCGCTGGGCGAGCGCCTCAAGGCCATGGGCGATCTGCCGCGGGCGCCGGATTCCGATCTGGAGGCAGTGCGCGGTGTCGTCTCGCGCCTCAAGGCCGCCCTCTCGGCCGACGAGCGCCGGGCCCTGCTCGAGGAGCGCGCCGCGGCCGAGGCCAACCTCGAGCAGGCCGCGGCGAATGCGCTCGGCCGCGACGACCTTCCCGCCGACGCTCGCGCGCTGATCGAGCAGATTCGCGAGCGCGCCCGCGACGCCCGCGATCGCCTGACCACGTTGCTCGCGAGCCCATGAGCGCAAGCCGGCCAGCGCCGGCTTCGCGCGCGACTTCTGCTGGCGTGCGGATTTGACGCCATGGTCGCCCGGTAGTCGCGCGGTCAGTCGCCCGCCTCGGATGCGCCGGCTGCCGTCGCTGCCGGGCGACCCGCACGCCGGCGCGCGCGCCATTCGTCGAAGCGCTGCAGCACGACAAAGAAGGCGGGCACGAACAGCACCGCGATGCAGGTCGAAGCGAGCATCCCGCTCGCGACCGTGATGCCGATTGATTTCCTGGCGCTGGCGCCGGCGCCGCTCGCGAAGACCAGCGGCAGCACGCCGAGGATGAACGCGAAGGAGGTCATGAGGATCGGCCGAAAGCGGAGCCGCGCCGCCTCGACCGCGGCGTCCACGGTCTCCCGGCCCTGATTGAGGCGCAGATCGCGCGCGAACTCGACGATCAGGATCGCGTTCTTGCTGGCCAGCGCGATCAGCAGTACGAGACCGATCTGCATGTAGAGGTTGTTGGCGACGCCGAGCGGAGTGAGGGTCGCGACGGTGCCCAGCACCGCGATCGGCACCGCCAGAAGGACCGCAATCGGCGCGGTCCAGTTTTCGTACTGCGCCGCGAGCGCCAGATAGACCAGCAGCAGCGCGAGTGCGAGCACGTAGTACGCCTGATTCCCGACCTGCTTTTCCTGATAGGACATGCCGGTCCACTCGTAGCCTATCCCCGGCGGCAGCGTGGCGGCGGCGATCTGCTCGAGCAGCGCGAGCGCCTGGCCCGAGCTGAAGTCCTGGGCCTGGATGCCGAGGATCTGCGCCGCCGGGCGCAGATCGTAGAGGCTGATCAGCGAAGGGCCGGTGCGGTAGCTGACGTCGATCAGGGTTCCGAGCGGCACCATGCCGCCATTGGCGTTGCGCACGTTCAGCCGGCTGATCTCCTCGGGCGTCACGCGATATTGGTGATCGGCCTGGGCGTAGACCTGGAAGGTGCGGCCGAACCGATTGAACTGGTTGACATAGGTTGAGCCCATGTAGGTCTGCAGCGCCTGGAAGACGTCCCCGAGCGACACGCCGAGGGTCTCGGCCTTGACCCGGTCCACCTCGACGTGCAGCTGCGGCGCCCCGGCGCGAAACGGGCTCATGATGCGCTCGATGCCGGACTGCGTGCTGCCCTTCTCGGCGACAGCCTGACCCACGTTCTGCAGCTTCTCGAAATCGAAGCTGTTGTCCTGGAGCTCGACCTCCATCTGAAAGCCTGCGGCATTGCCGACGCCCTGGATCGGTGGCGGCACCAGGACGAAGCCCACCGCCCCCTCGAGCTTGGACAGCTGGTCGCTCAGCTTCGTGTAGAGGCTGCGCAGGTCCTCGCCGCGGCCGCGCTTGCTCCAGTCGTCGAGGACGATGTAAGTCGCGCCGGCGTTGGCGAGCGATGCGTTGTTGTCTAGCACCGAGATGCCGCCGATCGCGACCGCGTGCGCGACGCCGGGCGTGGCGCGGGCGATCTTCGTGACCTGGTCCATGACCCGCTCGGTACGCTCGAGCGACGCGCCCGCGGGCAGCTGCACGCCTGCGATGACGTAGCCCTGGTCCTCGATCGGGAGAAAGCTGGTCGGCAAGGCCGCCAACCCCCAGATCGCGAGCGCGCCGAGCGCCAGGCCCAATGCCGCCGTGACCAGGCTGTGCCTGACCAGTCGCGCGACGAGGCCGGCATAGCCGCGCTCGGCGGCGGCGTAGACCCGGTTGAAGCCCCGGAAGAAGAGGTTGCGCCGCTTGGGCGTGCGACGCAGCCAGAGCGCGCATTGCGTCGGCTTCAAGGTCGCGGCGTTGATTGCGCTGATCAGCGCCGTCGCGGCCATCACCAGGGCGAACTGCCGGTACAGCTGCCCCGAGACGCCCGGCAGGAAGGCCGCCGGCAGGAACACCGACATCAGGACCAGGGTGATCCCGATGATCGGGCCGAACAGCTCGGCCATGGCGGCTATCGCCGCCTCCCTCGGCGATACGCCTCGCTCGATGTGGCGCGCCGCGCCCTCGACCACCACGATCGCATCGTCGACCACGATGCCGATCGCGAGCACGATGGCGAACAGCGTCACCAGATTTACGCTGAAGCCGAGCGCGGCCATGGCCGCGAACGCGCCGATGATGGTGACCGGCACGGTAGTTGCCGGCACCAGGATGGCCCGCCAGTCCTGAACGAACACCATGATCACGATCAGGACCAGGATCGCGGCGATGAACAGCGTCCGGTACACCTCCGCGATCGAGGCGCGCACGAACGTCGTGGTATCGAAGGGAATGTCGTAGGCCAGGCCCGGCGGGAAGGCTGCGCTCAGTCGCTTTACGGTGCTTTGCACCCGGGTCGCGACGTCGAGGGCGTTGGCCTCCGGCAGCTGGAAGATCGCGATGCCGGCGGCGGGCTGGCCGTCGAGCTTGAAGAACTGGTTGTAGCTCTGGGCGCCGAGCTCGACCCGCGCGATGTCTTTTACGCGCGTGATCTGCCCGCCCTCGCCCGGCTCTGCCTTGACGATGATGTCCGCGAACTCGCCGACGTCGGCGAGACGCCCGGGCACGTTGATCGTGTATTGGAAATTCTGGTCGGTTGCGGCGGGCGGCATGCCGATCTGCCCGGCCGCCACCTGCTGGTTCTGCTGCTGAACCGCGTTGATCACGTCCTGCGGCACCAGGCCACGCGCCTTGAGCTGGTCCGGCTTCAGCCAGATGCGCATGCTGTACTGGCCGGCGCCGAAGATGGTGACGTTGCCCACGCCGGGCAGGCGGGCGAGCTCGTCCTGCAGGTTGAGAGTGGCATAGTTGCGCAGGAACAGGCTGTCGTAGCGACCGTCCGGCGAGCTCAGGGTCACGATCTGCAGGATCGCGGTCGACTTCTTCTGGGTGGTGACGCCCTGCTGCTGGACCTGCGGCGGCAGCGACGGCAAGGCGATCGCGACGCGGTTCTGGACCAGCACCTGAGCGAAGTCGGGATCGGTGCCGATGTCGAAGGTCACGATCAGCATGTAGGTGCCGTCGCTGGCGCTGGTCGACTGCATGTAGAGCATGTTCTCGACGCCGTTGACCTGCTCCTCGATCGGGAGCGCCACGGTGTCGACCAGCACGCGGGCGCTGGCGCCCGGATAACGGGTGGTAACCTGGACGGTCGGCGGCGTGATCGGCGGATACTGCGCGACCGGGAGCCGCAGCAGGGCCACTGCGCCGATCAGAACCGTCAGCAGAGCGATGACGTTGGCGAGGACCGGCCGCTCGATGAAGAACTTGCGAGAACACGCCGGACGCCTCGGCGCCTAGGGTTGCGCGGCCGGCTGACCTGCGGCCGGGGACGCCTGGTCGGGCGTCGCGGCCGCGCTCGCTTCCGGTCCGGCTGGGGCCTTCGGCGTGGCAGGCGCCGGCTCGATCCTTCGCGGCGCGACCTTGCTGCCCGGAATGGCGCGCTGGATGTCCTCGATCACCACCCAGTCGTCCGCGCTGAGCCCCCCTTCGATCACCCGCATGTCGTCGATCAGGGAGCCGATCTGGACCTCGCGCTGCTCGACCATGTCGTCCTGATTGACCACCAGCAGATAGTGGCCGCGCTGGTCGATCCCGAGCGCGCGATCCGGAACCAGGAGCGCATTCTCGATCGTGCCGACCGGCACCCGTATCCGCACGAACAGTCCGGTCAGGAAGACGTAGTCCTTGTTCGGAATGGTGCCGCGCGCCTGCAGGGTGCCGGTGCTCTGGTCGACATCGCTCGCAACGAAATCGAGCGTCGCTTCGTGCGGGTAGCCGGTTTCATTCTGGAGCCCGATGCCGAGCTTGACCGGCTCGACGGTCGCGAGCGTCTTGCCTGTCCCTCGTAGCCTCGCACGGATGGCAAGCACGTCCTGCTCGTTCACGTTGAAGTAGACGTACATCGGCGCCAGCTGCTCGATGGTGGCGAGCTTGGTCGGCCCGCTGGCCCCGACCAGGTTGCCCGGGTCGACCAGATGCTGGCCGATGCGGCCGGCGAAGGGTGCTACGATCCGCGTGTAGCTCAGGTTGATCCGGGCGATCTGCAGGTTGGCGTTGGCCTCGTCCACGGCGGCCTGCGCAGCGTCGCGCTGCGCCTGCCACTTCTCCACGTCGGACTGCGAGGTGGCGTTCTGTTTGATGAGGCGCTGCTGACGCGCGTACTCCGAGGCTGCCTGCGTGAGCGTCGCCTGCTGCTGCTCGACCGTGGCCTGGGCGAGCTGAACGTTGGCCTTGTAGGGCTCGGGCTCGATCACGAACAGCAGGTCGTCCTTCTTCACGAAGGAGCCATCCTTGAAATTCACGGAATCGAGGTAGCCCGGGACCCGGGCGACCAGATCGACGCTGTTGCTCGACTGGGTGTTGCCGGTCAGCTCGATGTAGTTGGTCACCGTCTGCTGCACGGGCCGGGCCACGGCGACCGCGGCCGGTGGCGGCGCGACGTAGCTGTTCTCCTTCTTGCAGCCGGCGAGGACTGTGACGGCCAGCATCGCCAGGACGATCAGGGGCTGGGTCCGGCTCCGGCAGGCGAGCGCCATCGCCATCATCTTCGCACCCTAGAAATCTGGCAGCGGCGGCGGCAGCGGCGGCACCGGCGCGGGCGGACTGCCGTCGTCGAGCTCGAGCAGCTTCCCCCAGTCGGTACGTTTGGCCATCTCGGCCTTGATGTCCGCCGGAACCAGCGGCTTGCCCTCGCGGATCTGCCAGCCGCCACCGAGCGCCCGGTAGACGGAGACCAATCCCTGGGGAATGTCCCCGCGGGCGACGGCGAGCTGTTCCTGCTGGCGCAGAAGTGCCTGTTCCGCCGTCAGCACGGTCGTGTAGTCGGTCTGCCCCGCGCGGTACTGGACCATGGCGAGGTCGGCCGAGCGGCGCGAGGCGGCGACCGCCTTGGTCAGGTAGTCCACGGCCTCCTGCGCCTGCAGGAAGGCGACGAGCGCGTCTTCGACCTCGCGCTGCGCATCCAGAACCTGCTCCTGATAGGCGAGGACGGCCTCCTGGAACACGGCGTCCTGGGCGCGGACCTGGTTGGTGATCTGCCCGTAGTTGAGGAGGCTCCACTTGAAGGCCGGACCGAAGCTGTATGATCCGGCTGCTCCACTCGGCGATGTCGCTCACGGACAAGCTCCCGCTGTCGCTCGAGCGAAAGCCGAACGTGCCGCTCAGCGAGAAGGCCGGATAGAGCTCGGCCTTGGTCGCACCGATCTTGGCGCTTTCGGCCGCCGCGTTCTCCTCGGCCGAGCGCACGTCCGGCCGACGACGCAGCAGGTCCGCCGGGATGCCGACCGCCACCTCGAGCGGCGCCTGCGGAATCGGGCCGGCCGGCCCGAGGAGGTCGCCGAGCTGGCTGGGCGCCAGGCCAAGCAGTACGCTCAGCGCGTTGCGAGCCTGCTGGAGCTGGACATCGAGCTGCGGCGCCTGCGCCTGCGTCTCGGCCAGCTCCGACTTCGCCTGCTCGACATCGCGCTCGCCGGTCTCGCCCTCCCGGAAGCGCGCCTCAGCGACGGCGAGACTGCTCTCCTGGAGCTTGATGTTGTCGCGCACGATGCGCACCCGCTCCTCGTACGTGCGGATGTTGACGTAGGTGCTGGCGACATCGGCGAGCAGCGTGACCAGGGCGTTGTCATAATCGGCGACGCCGGCGGTGAGCCCGGCGTCGGCCGATTCGATGGCGCGGCGGATCTTGCCCCAGAAGTCGATCTCCCAGGCGGAGCTGACCCCAACCTGACCGAGCCAGAAGGTGTTGTCCCCGAAGCGGGTCAGCAACGGGTCGCGCCGGCTCACGTTCACGTAGGTGAGCTTGCCGCCCGCCTGCTGTTGTTGCGGATAGAGGTCGCCGATCGCGACGCCGAGCTGGGCCCGTGCCTGGAGCACCCGCACGGCCGCCCGGTGCAGCGTCAGGTTCTGCCGGTGGGCGGTGTCGATCAGCCGGTCGAGAGTCGGATCGTCCAGCGCCTTCCACCAGGTCGGATCTGCCGGTTTTGTACTGACCCTCGGATCGCTCGCCTCGATCCAGCTTGATCCGACCGTCGCCGGCGGCTTGGCGAAGTCAGGACCGACCGTGCACGCCGAAAGCGCCAGCGCGACGAGCGCGAGCAGGGCGCTGGCCGATCGTTCGGACATATCGCCTCGAAGCGCCGTTCTCCGACCGCCAGTTGCCACCGCGCCCCTTCAATAATGTTCTTGAACCAAGTCCACCAACCCAGGCGGCAGATACCTTCATAACACGTGCTTTCGTCAGCACAACACGTGGGCCTGCCGTCGCTCGGGCCGCCAGCCCCAAGTACTCGTGGGGACGAAGGACCCGTTGAGTGCCTGGGCGGAGAAAGCAGTTGCTGCGCCCGGCAAAGAGTGACACCTTGCCAGCCAAGAGCGCCAAGGCAGGGCGCTCGAGCGCCCGTGTAGCCGGGGAGGCTCGGGGATGGCGCTGCAAGCGAGCGCTGCGGACCGGGTGCCTGAGGTCGCCGGCCCTATCCTGTCGTTTCGCGGCATGACCAAGCGGTTCGGCGGCACGCTGGCGCTCGATGACGTTCACCTCGAGGTCCGCGCCGGCGAGATCGTCGCGCTGCTCGGCGAGAACGGTGCCGGCAAGTCGACGCTCATCAAGATCCTCGCCAGCGTCTATACGCTGGACACCGGCAGCATAGAGTTCCGCGGGCGCGACGCGACCAGCACGCTGCGCCGCCTGCCGATTTCGTTCATCCATCAGGACCTTGGCCTGATCGACTGGATGACGGTGGCTGAGAACATATGCCTCACCCTCGGCTATCCGCGGCGCGGCAGCCTTATCGACTGGGCGGCGGCGAGGGAGCGCGCCGCAAGAGCTCTTGAGGTGCTCGACGCTGACATCGACCCGGATGTGCGCATCCAAAGCCTCGGCCGGACCGAGAAGTCGCTGGTGGCGATCGCGCGCGCGCTGGCCGCGGAGTTGGAGGTCCTCGTGCTTGACGAGCCGACCGCCAGCCTACCCGCCGACGAGGTGGCGCGCTTGTTCGTCGCTCTACGCCGCCTGCGCGACCGTGGGGTCGGCATCATCTACGTCTCGCATCGTCTCGATGAGGTGTTCGAGATCGCCGATCGCATGGTGGTGCTGCGCGACGGCCGGGTGGCCGGGGAGCGCTGGGTCGACCAGACGACGCCGGAGGAGGTGATCCTGTTGATCGTCGGGCGAGAGCCGTCGCAGGTCTTTCGTCGCCCGGCGCGGCGCATAGGGCAGCCGCGCATGGCCCTTCAATCCGTCATGGTAGGGGAGATTGGACCGGTCGATTGTGAGCTCCATGCCGGCGAGGTGGTCGGTTTCGTCGGCTTGCGCGGCGCCGGCCAGGAAAGTATCGGCAGGGCCCTCTTCGGCACCGTGCCCACGACGGGCGGACGCATTCTGCTGGACGGCAAGCCGATCGCCCCGGCCACGCCGCGCCAGGCGATGGCGAGCGGCATCAATCTCGTCTGCGCCGACCGGGTCGGCGAGTCGGTCGTACCCAACCTGACTATCCGGGAAAACCTCTTTCTCAACCCGCTGGCGGCCGGCTTGCGGCTTCTGTCGCTGCTCGGCCCTGGCCGCGAGAACCGGGCGCGCCGTGGAACTTGGCCACCGGGTCGGGCTACGGCCGAACGATCCGCTCTTGCCCATCGAGCTTTTGTCCGGCGGCAATCAACAGAAGGTCGTTGTCGGTCGCTGGCTGCATTTGGCCGGCAAGGTCTACGTCTTCGAGGACCCGACGGCTGGGGTTGATGTCGGCGCCAAGGCCGAGATCTACCGCCTCTTTGACGCCGTCCTGAACAACGGAGGCGCGATCATCATCATCTCGACTGATTTCGAGGAGGTCGCCAAGGTCTGCCATCGTGCCTTGGTATTCGACCGCGGCCGAGTGGTGGCCGAACTAGGCGATTCCGATCTCGCGGTCGAAAACCTGCTTGCGGCGGCGTCCGCGAGCGTCGGGCACATGGCAGCGACATCACCCGGCGGTGGGGTCATCGGTGCAGTCTCTTAAGTCGAACGCGCTGGAGCCCACCCGCTCGGAGCTCGCCGCACTGTCGCGCAGGCAGGCGATCGCACGTCTGCTACCGGTCTATGGCCTGCCGATCATGACGGTCCTCTTGATCGTTTTCTTTTCGCTGCTCTTGCCGAACACCTTCCCGACCTACCTTAATTTCCGTTCGATCCTCGCCGACAAGGCCATAATCGCGCTGCTTTCGCTGGCCGCGACCTTGCCGATGATGGCCGGTCGCATCGACCTCACCGTCGGCTTCGGCATCGTCATGTGGCATATCCTGGCGATGAGCCTGCTGGTCAACTATGGCGTTCCATGGCCGCTCGCCATCTTTCTCGTGATCACGTGCGCCGCTCTGATCGGCCTGGCTAACGGGCTGCTTGTGGAGGTGGCGCAGATCAACTCCTTCATCGCCACGCTCGGCACCGGCACCATCCTCTACGCGCTTGCACTGTGGCATACCGACGGGCGCCAGATCATCGGGGTGCTGCCGCAGGGGTTCATTCGAATCAATACGCTGTCGATCGCCGGCATCCCAATTCCCGCAGTCTATGCGATCGTGCTGGCGTTTCTCCTATGGATCGTCACCGAACGGCTGCCGATCGGTCGCCACATCTATGCGATCGGCGCCAACGAGAGGGCCGCCGCGCTCAACGGCATCCCGGTCCGGGCCTATGTGATCGGCGTATTCGTCGGGTCGGGAATCATAGCGGGCTTTGCCGGCTGCGTTCTCGCCGCCAAGCTGCGGATCGGCCAGGCCAATGTCGGTCTCGACTACCTGCTGCCGGCGCTGGTGGGGGCCTTCCTCGGCTCCACCACGATCAAGCCGGGCCGGGTGAACGTCTGGGGCACGATGTGCGGCGTGCTTATCCTCGCCGTTGGCATTTCGGGCATCCAGCAACTCGGCGGCGCCTTCTTCGTCGAGCCCCTGTTCAACGGCACGACGCTGGTGATTTCGATCGCCCTTGCCGGCTTTGCGCAGCGCCGCCGGTCTGCGGTCAAGGCCGCGCGTGATCCAACCCGATCGACCGCGAAGGACGCGAAGGCGGGGCCGCCGCCGCGACCGCCGCACGCGAAAGGAATGCCGGCGGCCCGTGAAGACCGCCGCAGCACGCCGACGAGCCGGTTCCCGGCTTGTCCGGCACCAGAGAAGGAGGCACGAGGATGTCCAGATTGAGTGTGTTCGCAGCTGCGCTGCTTGCTTCCACCGCCATCACCGGGCTCGCAGTGAGTTCGGCTTGGGCGCAAGACGACGCCTACATGCAGCAGGCGAAGGCCTACATCGAGAAAGTGACGGCACCGGTCACCACGTGGGACGGACCGACGACGGGCCCGAAGGCGCAGGAGGGCAAGCTTGTCGTCTACGCCTCCGCCGATCAGAGGAACGGGGGGGCCAGCGGCGTCGGCGACGGGGCGCAGGAAGCGGCGAAGGTGATGGGCTGGGATTTTCGTATCCTCGACGGACAGGGGTCGGTTCCCGCGCGCACGTCGGCGCTGTCGCAAGCGATCGCGCTAAAGCCCGACGGCATCATCCTCGGCACCATCGACGCTGCCGAGCAGGCGCCGATCATCGAGCAGGCGATCGCGGCGGGCATCAAGGTCGTCGGCTGGCATGCCGGCCCGGGCCCGGGCAAGATCGAGGCCGTCCCCGGCGTCTTCACCAACATCACCACGGATCCGAACGAGGTTGCCAAGGCGTCGGGCCTCTACGCCGTCGTCGACTCCGGAGGCACGGCAGGCGTGATCCTCTTCACCAACTCGATCTACGCGATCGCCACCGCCAAGACCAATGCCGAGAAGACCGCCATCGAGGGCTGCAAGGGCTGCAAGGTGCTGTCGATCGAGGACACGCCGATCGGCGATCTGGCCAACCGCATGGGACAATTGACGACCTCGCTTCTCGCCAAATACGGCAAGGCTTGGACCTATTCGATCGGCGTCAACGACCTCTACTTCGACTTCGCGGTGCCCTCGCTGGTGGCTGCCGGCATTGACCCGGCGGTCGGTTATCCACGCCAGATCGCGGCGGGCGATGGTTCGGTGCCGGCCTTCCAGCGCATCCGCGAGAAGCAGTATCAGATCGCGACGGTCGCCGAGCCTTTGCACCTGCACGGCTGGCAGACGATCGATGAACTGAACCGCGCCTTCGCCGGCGAGCCCCCAAGCGGCTATGTCGCACCGCCGCACCTGTTCATCAACGCCAACATCGACGCCGATGGCGGCGACAAGAACACCTTCGATCCTGGCAACGGCTACAGGGACGCCTACAAGAAGATCTGGGGCAAATAGACCGTACGGCCTTGCAGTGAAGCGGCGCCTTCGGCGCCGCTTCCGGTCGCCGCCTCACCCGGTGTATTCCATGATGTAGAGCCCCGCGCCGCTCCAATCGGTGCAATAACAGAGCCCGTTCGCGTCGACGAACACGTCCGCCGAGTGCAGCACCACCGGTCGGTTAGGACGCGGGTCGACGAGCTTTTTCGGCGCCGGCGGCACGCAGGCTCCGACCTCCGCGGGCCGAAGCGGGTTGCGGATGTCGTAGACCCTGACGCCGGCGTTCTGATAGGTCGCGAAGATCAGCTCCGAGCTGACGAAAGACCCCGGCCGGTTTTCGTGGATGTTGTGCGGGCCGAAGTGGCCGCCGACCGCGATGTAGTCGCGATCGCTCGGCTCCGGGAAGGTCGAGATGCTGATCGGGTTCGACTTCACCTGGTTGTCGAACACCCAGATCGGCTTGAAGCCGTCCTGCTTCTCGTCGAGCACCGCCTCGTCGAGCACGATCAGGAGGTTGCGGTCGGGCAGCGGCAGGCAGTTGTGGGTGCCGCCGCCGAACGGCGGCGCCCAGTTCTTGTGCACCACGAGCTTCGGATCGCTCTTGTCCTTGACGTCGACCACCACGAGACAGGCATCGCGCCAGGCGCAATAGGCGACGTCGTCGTGGACGATCGCGTGGTGGAGACCGTAGCGGCCGCGTCGGCAGCGGCCAGTCCGCCACTTCGCCCTCGGCGAGGTTCATGCCCGGCAGCCAGTAGCGGCCGATTATCGCGGGCCTGCTCGGGTCGGCCATGTCGATGGTGACGAGGATGTAGTCCGAGAAGCCTTCCATCATCGCCGAGGCGTAGGCCCAGCGGCCGCCGACGTACCAGATGCGGTGCAGCCCGGTGCCCTCGACCGGCATGAAGCCGATCTGCCGCGGCTCGGCCGGCCTGGAGATGTCGAACACCGCCATGCCGGCCGACCAGTTTCGCGTCGCCGGCGTCGCGTGGTCGTCGTGGCGCCCGGCCTTGGGCTTGTAGTAGTTGCGCTCGTCGGCCATCTCCGGCTGCGAGAACATGTCCCGGCCGTGGACCAGCAGCAGAAGGTCGTCATGCACCTGCAGGTGCAGGCTCCAGGTGTTCGGCGGGTTCTCGATGTAGTTGACCGTCTTCGGCCGCGTCGGATCGCGCACGTCGACGACGCTGAAGCCGCGCGAGCAGACATGGCCGATATAGGCGTGGCCGCCCTGCACCATGATCTGCTGACCGTCGCCGCGACCGTTCTGATCGGTATGGCCGATCAGGCGCATGTTGTGGGCATAGCTCGGCGCCGGAACCGTCGCTCGTCGGCCATCTCAACCCCCCTCCCCGAATGATCGAAGCCTGCGCCGCCGCTTCAACCTTCGTATTGTACGATGTACAGGCCGGCGTTGAAGTCGGTCGTATAGCAGAGGCCATTCCTGTCGACATAGACGTCGGCGGAGTGCAGCACCTTCGGCCGATTTGGTCGCGGGTCCACCCAGCGGGCCGGCGGCGTCGGCGGAACGAAGCCCGCCACCTCCTCCGGCCGTAGCTGGTTGCGGATATCATAGACCCTGACACCGGCGTTCTGATAGGTCGCGAAGATCAGCTCTTCGCTCTGGAAACTGCCCGGCCGGTTCTCGTGGACATTGTGCGGCCCGAAATGACCGCCGATCTTCAGATAGTCCCTGTCCGTCGGCTCCGGGAAGGTGGCGATACTGATCGGGTTGGACTTCACCTGGTTGTCGAACACCCAGATCGGCTTGAACCCGTCCTCCTGGTCGTCGAGCACGGTCTCGTCGACGACGATGAGGAGATTGCGCTTCGGCAATGGCAGCGCGTTGTGGGTTCCGCCGCCGAAAGGCGGCGCCCAGACCTTGTGGACGATCAGCTTGGGGTTCGCGCGATCCTTGACGTCGACGACCGCGAGGCAGGCGTCGCGCCAGCTGCAATAAGCGATGTCCTCGTGAATGATGGCGTGATGCAGCCCGAAGCGGCCGTTCGGCGTCGGCCAGTTCGGCGTCTCTCCGGCGGCGACATTCATGCCCGGCAGCCAGTATTTGCCGGCGAGCAGCGGCTTGGTCGGGTCCGCATGTCGATGGTGATGAGGATGTAGTCGGAGAAGCCGTCGATCAGCGCCGAGGCGTAGGCCCAGCGCCCGCCTACGTACCAGAGCCGGTGCAGGCCCGTTCCTTCCACCGGCATGAAGCCGATCTGCCTTGGATCGTCGGGCTTGGCAATATCGTAGACGGCGAGCCCCGCCGACCAGTCGCGTTCCGTCGCCCCGGATTGCGCATGCTTGTCGACCGCGCCCTTGTAGTAGGCCTTCTCGTCGGCGAGGTCGGGCTGCGCGAACATATCCTTGTTGTTGATGACGAGGAGCAGGTCCTCGTGCGTCTGCAGATGCAGGCTCCAGGTGTTATGCGGGGCGGCGACGTATTTCACCGTTTTCGGCTTCTTCGGATCGCGCACGTCGACCACCGAAAAGCCCTTCGAGAAGATGTGCCCGATATAGGCATAGCCGCGATGCACCATGATCTGCACGCCGTCCGAGCGGCCGCCCTGGTCGCAATATCCGACAAGGCGCATGTTTTTGGCGTAGTCGGGCTTCGGGAGATCGTGGTCGGTCATGGGTCCTCCCCCAATTGTCGATGCTTGCTCTTCTCCGGATGATGTCCGTAGAGAGGAAGACCGACATGGACAAGCTTTCGACATCGATACTGGCGCTCGCGCTTGCGGCGGGCCGGTGCCTTGCCGCCGGTCCTGCCGGGGCGCAGGACGCCGTCGCCGAGGAAGGCGTTCGTGGAGAAGGTGAGCAAGCCCAACCCGCCCTGGAACGTGCCGACGACCGGCCCCGCCGCGCAGCCCGGCAAGATCATCATCTACGCCTCGGCCGACCAGCGCAACGGCGCTGCGCTCGGCGTCGAGGAAGCGGCCAAGCTGCTCGGCTGGAGCTTCCATCAAGCGCTCGGTTCGGCGCGGGTGAATTCCTGGACATCGCCAAGCCGCCCCTCACGCCGCGCCAGGCCACATAGGGCGAAGCGCACCATCGAAACGGCCGGCGACCGGTCCTCCCCAGCAGCGACTCGGCGGAAGGACACAGGGAGGACACCGTGACTGAACCGTTGCCGCGCCTTGGGCTCGCCACGCTCGCTCATCTCCCGCCGGAAGTCGGGCGGCCGCCGTTCGCGGCCGAGCATCTGCCGGTCGGCATCGTCCATCTCGGCCTCGGCAACTTTCACCGGGCGCATCAGGCCTGCTACACGCAGGATGCGCTGGCGCGCGAGCCCGGGCCATGGGGCATCTGCGGCGTGTCGCTACGCTCGCCCTCGATGCGCGAGCGGCTCGTGCCGCAGGACGGCCTGTACACGGTGATCGAGCGCGGGCCCGGCGCGGAGCGGCTCACGGTCGTGGGCACAGTGCGCGAAGTTCTGTTCGCCCCGGAGGATCCGGCGGCCGTCGTCCGCCGTCTGGCCGACCCCGCGACCAGGGTGATCACGCTGACCATCACCGAGAAGGGCTACTGCCACGACCCGGCGACCGGCGCGCTCGATCAGGGCCATCCCGAGATCCGCCATGACCTCGAGCATCCGGAGGCGCCTCGCAGCGCGATCGGCCTGCTGGTTGCGGGGCTGGAGTGGCGCCGCAAGGCGGGCACCGGCCCTTTGACCATCGTCTGCTGCGATAATCTGCCCCAGAACGGCCGGACGCTTTGCGGCATCGTGCTCGCCTTCGCGGGGCTGCGCGACGACGGCCTCGCGGCCTGGATCGAGCGCACGATCCCGTTCCCCTCGACCATGGTCGATCGCATCGTGCCGGCGACCACGCCCGAGGACATCGCCACGGTCGCGCGCCGGCTGGGGGTCGAGGACGCAGCGCCGGTCAGCTGCGAGCCGTTCCGTCAGTGGGTGATCGAGGACCGTTTCGCAGCGCCGCGTCCCGCCTGGGAGCGGGCCGGCGCGGAGTTCGTCCCGGAGGTCGCGCCCTTCGAGGAGATGAAGCTTCGCCTCCTCAACGGGGCGCACTCGGCGATCGCCTATCTCGCTGTGGCCGCCGGGATCGAGTACGTCGCGGATGCCGTCGCCACGCCCGGAATGGAGCGCTATCTGCAGGCACTCTGGGCCGAGTTCGGGCTCGACCCTGCACCTGCCGGCGGGCTACGATCGCGCGGGCTACGTCGAGGCGCTCGGGCATCGCTTCGCGAACCCGGCGCTCGCGCATCGGACCTCGCAGATCGCGATGGACGGCTCGCAGAAGCTGCCGCAGCGCCTGCTCGCGCCGATCCGCGAGCGCCTCGTCGGGGGCCAGCCGATCCCCGCCCTGGCGCTCGCGGTCGCGGCCTGGATGCGCCACGTCCGCGGCATCGCCGAGGATGGCCGGGCGATCCCCGTCTCCGATCCGCTGGCGCCGCGCCTTGCGGCCATCGCTGCCCGGGCGGACGACGCCGAGACGCTGGCATCGGGCCTCCTCGCGATGCGGGAGATCTTCGGCGAGGATCTGCCTCCGGACAGGCGGTTCACCGCACCGCTCATCGCTGCGCTGCGCGCGCTTCTGGCGCGGGGCACGCGCGCGGTGCTCGCCGAACCATCGCTCTTCGTGAGCCTGGAGTAGCCAACCCATGCAGCAGACCTGGCGTTGGTTCGGGCCCAAGGACCCAATCCCGCTCGCGCATGTCCGACAGGCCGGGGCCACGGGCGTCGTCACCGCGCTGCACCACCTGCCGAACGGCGCCCTCTGGCCGGTCGAGGAGATCGAGCGGACGCAGGGCCAGATCGAGGCCGCCGGGCTCGCGTGGTCGGTGGTCGAGAGCATCCCGGTCTCGGAGGAGATCAAGACCCGGACCGGGCGCCTGGCGGGCGCATCTCGACGCCTACGCCCAGTCGATCCGCAACCTCGCGCGCTCTGGCATCCGCACCGTCTGCTACAACTTCATGCCGGTGCTCGACTGGACCCGCACCGACCTCGCCTATGAGCTGCCCGACGGTGCGCGGGCGCTCAGGTTCGATGCCGACGCCTTCGCCGCCTTCGATCTCTTCATCCTCGCGCGGCGCGACGCCGAGGGCGACTACCGCCCCGAGCAAATCGAGTACGCACGCCGCGTCTACGCGGCGATGGACGAAGCCGAGCGAGCGAAGCTCACCCGCAACATCATCGCTGGCCTGCCGGGCGCCGAGGAGAGCTATAGCCTCGACATGCTGCGCACGGCGCTCGAGCGCTACCGCGACCTCGGCCGCGAGGGGCTGCGGGCGCACTATGCGGCTTTCATTCGCGCCGTGGCGCCGGCAGCCGAGGAGGCGGGCGTGCGTCTCGGCATCCACCCGGACGACCCGCCGCGCCCGCTGCTCGGCCTGCCGCGCATCGTCAGCACGGCCGAGGACTGCCGCTGGCTCCTGGCCGAGGTCGAGAGTCCCGCCCACGGCCTCACGTTCTGCACCGGCTCCTATGGCGTGCGCGCCGACAACGATCTGCCGGCCATGGCGCGCGAGTTCGCCGATCGCATCCACTTCGTCCACCTGCGCAGCACGCGTCGCGAGGCCGAGCCCGAGAGCTTCCACGAGGCGGCGCATCTCGAGGGTGACGTCGACATGGTCAGGGTGATCCGTGAGATCGTGGCCGAGGAGCGGCGCCGGCAGGCGGTCGGGCGCGAGGATCGCCGTCATCCCGATGCGCCCGGACCACGGCCACCAGATGCTCGACGACCTCGGCAAGCAGGTCAACCCGGGCTATTCCGCGATCGGCCGACTCAGGGGCTTGGCCGAGCTGCGCGGCGTCATCCTCGCCGTCGAGCGGTTGACCTGATGGGGCAGGCCTCAGCCGGCGAAGCGCGGCTCGGGTACGCCGCGGACGCCGAGGCCAGTGATCGCGAACAGCGAGCCCCTGAGCACCGGATCGCCCGGGAAGCGCGGCAGAGGCGGCTTGGCCATCGAGGTGATGTAGAGAACATCGAGGTCCGGCCCGCCGAACATGCAGCTGGTCACCTTCTTGACCGGCATCTCGATCACCCGATCGACGCGACCGTCGGGCGCATAGCGCACGACCTTGCCGGCGTAGACGAAGGCGCTCCAGAGGCAGCCCTCGGCGTCGACCGTGGCGCCGTCGAACGCGCCGCCCTCCTCGGTCATCCGCGCGAAGGTCCGCTTGTTCGAGATGCTGCCGCTGTCGAGATCGTAGTCGTAGGCCGAGATCTCGCCCGACCAGGTGTCGGTGAAGTAGAAGGTCCGGCCGTCCGGGCTCCAGCACGGGCCGTTGCTGACGATGATGCCGCCCTCGAGCCGGTGCAGCTTGAGGTCCGGATCGAGCCGGTAGAGCGCACCGTTCTGCCCCTCCTCCATCGGTGTCCATGGAGCCCGCGACGAAGCGCCCGCGCTTGTCCACCTTGCCATCGTTGATGCGGTTGTTGGGCTTGTCCGGCTCGGGATCGACGATCAGATCGACGTCGCCGGTCCTGAAGTCGAGGAAATGCAAGCCGCGCTGCAACGAGAGCACGGCGCCGCCCTGCTTGCGCAGCGCCATCGAGCCGATCTTCTGCGGCACGTCCCAGCTGCGCAGTTCCGCGGCCGTCCGCGGTGCAGCGGAAGACCCGGCCGTCGAAGCTGTCGATCCAGTACAGGCGCTGCTCGTCGACGTCCCAAAGGGGCCCTTCGCCGAGCGTGGTCTTGACGTCGACCAGAACCTCGATCTGCATGGCCAAACCTCCCGATCCTGACATTCAACCCTTGAAGCGCGGCTCCGGCAGGCCGCGCACGCCGAGCCCGTAGACCGCGAACAGGCCGCCCGCCTCGCGCTCGCGCGGCCGTATCCCCCTGATCGGCCGGCGCATCGAGGTGACGTAGAGGATGTCGAGGTCCGCGCCGCCGAACATCATGCTCGTGATGCTCTCGACCGGCATGCCGATGATCCGGTCGATGCTGCCGTCGGGCGCGAAGCGGATCAGCCGGCCGCTGAACACCTCGGCGCTCCAGACGAAGCCTTCCTCATCGACCGTGGCGCCGTCGGGAAAGCCGCGCAGCGCCTCGAAGTGGGCCAAGATGCGCTGTCCTCCGACCGCGCCGTCCGCTGGCCGGTAGTCGTAGGCGTAGATGACGCGCTTGAAGCTGTCGGCGAAATAGAAGGTCCGGCCGTCGGGGCTCCAGCACGGGCCGTTGCAGACGATGATGCCGTCGTCGAGCCTGGTGATGGTGAGATCGGGATCGAGGCGGTAGAGCCCGCAGATCCCGTCCTGCTCCTCGTAGTCCATGGAGCCGGCGACGAAGCGGCCCTGCCGGTCGACCTTGCCGTCGTTCATGCGGGTGCGCAGCAGTTCCGCTTCCGGATCGCCGATCGGCGTCACCGCGCCGCTCTCGAGGTCGAGGAAGTGAAAGCCGCTGCGTAGCGCGACGACGGCCCCGCCCCGCTCGCGCAGGCACATCGAGCCGATATGGTCGGGAACCGGCCAGCTCACGGCGCTCCCCGCCCCGGGCATCGCAGCGGCAGACCAGCTTGCCGTAGCTGTCGATCCAGTAGAGCCGCTGCTCCTCGACGTCCCAGAGCGGGCCTTCGCCGAGCTGATTTCCGGCATCGATCAGCAGCTCGATCCTGAGCATCGTAGCCTTCTCAGAAATCGACCCCGTCGCCGCCCTTGAGGGCCAGGATCTCGCGCGCCTCGGCCGGCGAGGCGACCTCGAGCCCGAGCCCTTCGAGGATCTGGCGCACGCGGCTGACCTGCGCGGCGTTGCTCTTGGCCAGCGTGCCGGGCCCGTGCCACAGGCTGTCCTCGAGCCCGACCCGGACATTGCCGCCCATCGCCGCCGCCATCGCGGCGATCGGCATCTGGTTGCGCCCGGCGCCCAGCACCGACCATCGATAGTCGTCGCCGAACAGCCGGTCGGCCGTCCGCCGCATGTGCTGCACGTCCTCCGGGTGCGGGCCGATGCCGCCGAGGATGCCGAACACGCTCTGCACGAACAGCGGCGGGCTGACCAGCCTGCGGTCGAGGAAATACGCGAGATTGTAGAGATGGCCGATGTCGTAGCACTCGAACTCGAAGCGGGTGCCGTTCTCCACGCAGGTGCTCAGCACGTACTCGATGTCCTTGAAGGTGTTGCGGAAGATGAGATCGCGGCTGCTCTCGAGGTGCTGGCGCTCCCATTCGTGCTTGAACTCCTTGAAGCGGTTCAGCATCGGGAACAGGCCGAAGTTCATCGAGCCCATGTTGAGCGAGGCCACCTCGGGCTTGAAGGTCGCGGCCGGCAGCACGCGCTCCTCGACCCGCATCCAGGGCGCGCCGCCGGTGGTGATGTTGACCACGCACGCGGAGCGCTGCTTGATCGAGCGGCAGGATCGGCGCGAAGGCCTCGGGCGTCTGATCGGGCCGGCCGTCGTCCGGGATTGCGCGCGTGGAGGTGGATGATCGCCGCGCCGGCCTCGGCGGCGCCGACCGCCGCGTCGGCGATCTCCTCGGGCGTCACCGGCAGGTAGGGCGACATCGACGGCGTGTGGATCGCGCCGGTCACGGCGCAGGTGATGATCGCCTTTTGGGCCTTGGCCATGGTCTCCTCCCGAATGCTCCCTAGAGCGCGATCACGTGGCCGCAGACGCTCAGCGCCTGGCCCGAGATGTTGCGGCCGAGCGGCGAGCACAGGAACAGCGCCATGTTGGCGACGTCCTGCTGCGCCACCATCCGGCCGAGCGCGGTCTTCTCGAGGTAGCGCTTCTTCATCTCGTCGAAGGAGACGCCGACCTCGGCCGCGCGCGCCCGATCACGCGGTTCATGCGCGGCCCCTCGACGATCCCCGGCAGAATGGCGTTGACCCGGATGCCGGACGGCCCAGCTCGAGCGAGAGGCTCTGGGTCATGCCGACGATCGCCCATTTGGTGGCGGCATAGGGCAGACGATAGGCGTAGCCGAGCCGGCCGGCGACCGAGCTGATGTTGATGATCGCGCCGTCCCCGGCCTGTTTGAGCAGCGGCACGGCCTGGCGCAGGCAGTAGAACTGACCCGAGAGATTGATGTCGACCGTGCGCCGCCAGGCATCCGGGTCCATCGACTCGACGGCCGCGGTCGGACCGGCAATTCCTGCGTTGTTGACCAGGACGTCGAGCCCGCCCAACTCCCGGCTCAGGACGGCAAAGGCGGCGTCGACCTCGGCCTGCACGCCGACATCGGCCCGCACGGTCGGATGTCCGGGGTGCGCGCCGCGATAGTCATTGAGCGCGCCGTCATCGACGTCGCAGACCATGACGCTCGCGCCGTGCGCGACGAAGCTGTCGGCGATCACCCGGCCGATGCCGGCGGCGCCGGCGCTGACGAACACCCTGCAGGCCCGGCTTGATGCCGGCAATGAGCGGCGGGCTCGCTGTCATCTTCGCTTTCTTCCTCCGCGCCTCAGTTCGTCCGCTCGCGGAGCGCGATCACCGCACCGAGGACGACCAGGCCAAACAGGATCAGCTGGGTCGCGTAGGGCAGCGTGGTGCCGGCGAGCAGGGTCTGCAAAGCGGTCAGCAGCAGCACGCCGCCGAGAATGCCGAGA
>CAWFGZ010000019.1:0-23993 GCA_963815435.1 uncultured Alphaproteobacteria bacterium | reverse complement strand
CGCGTCATGCCGGGCCGATTTTTTACGCCTGCGGCGCCGAGGGGCCAGCAGGGCCGCCTTTCGCGATCTTCTGACCGACCGGTCCGCCAGTGCCGGTTCGGTACCGGAGGGTGTAGCGAGCGCGTTGTTTTGTCCGCCATAGGTAGCGCATGAGTTGACCGCTGTTGTGGGCCCGTGGGGTTGTGGGCGACGCGCAGCGTCGTCCAGCAAGTCCACAGGGCTGGCCGCGTGGCGGTGGTCACGCGGCCAGGTCCTCGGCGCGCGCAGGCGCCGCCGGCGGGAAGCTGGCCAGGCGCTGCGGCCCCTTGAAGATGGGAGCCGCGCCGTCGGGATAGTCGTGCACCCGGACGGTCGCCCGCACCAGGTGGGGACGCAGCGGCGTCGGCGGGATCTGCAGACTGCGGCCATGCCAGCCACGCAGTTGTTGTTGCCGACCGACGTTCTCCTGGACACAGAGGGCGTCGCGCCAGAGCGCCTCGGGCACCTTGACGAAGACCGCGGCCGGCTCTTCGGCGGGCTCGGCAAAACGGGCATTGTGCTCGGGCAGGTAGCCCTCGCGCAGGAAGCGGTTGGCGGCCTCGACAGTGGTGATCCCGGCCAGCGCCAGCTCTTTGGGCAGGCGATCTTGCAGGGTTCGAAGGCGCGCTCGCATCGGCCTCTGGCCTCGGGCGAGTAGGCCGGGATGTGACCGATGCCGAGCTGCTTCAGGGCTCGCCCGACCTGGGTCAGCTGGGTCTTGGAGACCTTGCCGCCCCCTTCCGGCGTGAAGAAGTAGTGGCTGCCACGGTCGGTGTAGAGCTCCATGAACAGGCCGTGCCGCTCGACCACCTCGAGCAGCCCGCGGAAGCTGCTCATCGTGCCTTCTTCGTCGACCAGGAGCGCCGAATAGAGCTCGCTGGTGGCGTCGTCCATCGTGATGATCAGGTCGAGCGCCGGCTGGTCGGTGAGCCAGGCGTGCTTCGAGCCGTCCTGATGCAGCAACATGCCACGCATTGGCCGGCGAGGACGCTTGCGACGATGGGCGCCCCGTCGGGCTGCCGGCGCCACCACACCGGTCTTTTGCAGGTAAATCCGGGTCGTGGTGTAGCCGAGCTTGTAGTCGTGGCGCTTCTCCAGCTTCTCGTGGAAATGCTTGATCGTGAAGCCCTGATAGTTCTCCTGATACAGCGCGCGCATACGCTCGAGCTCGTCCTCGGGCGCCCGTTTGGGCGACGGCTGGCCAGCCCGGCGATCGACCAGTCCTGCCGCGCCCTCCTCCTCGTAGCGTTCCCGCCAGCGGCGCAAGGTTCGCTCGCTGACCCCGAGCGCTGCCGCCGCCTCGGCGTGGCTCAGGCGACCCTTCTCCCAACGTTCCACCAGCTCCTCGAAACGCATGATCCCGATCCTCGCAAGCCTCTCCACCCAGCCCCCCGTTCCAAGTTCCTTGGAACGCTTCCAGAACCGGACAGATCACGCGCTACCTAAACCGGCCAGCTCACGCGCTCCCTACAGGTTCGGTACCGGAGGGTGTAGCGAGCGCGTTGTTTTGTCCGCAATAGGTAGCGCATGAGTTGACCGCTGTTGTGGGCCCTGTGGGGTTGTGGGCGACGCGCAGCGTCGTCCAGCAAGTCCACAGGGCTGGCCGCGTGGCGGTGGTCACGCGGCCAGGTCCTCGGCGCGCGCAGGCGCCGCCGGCGGGAAGCTGGCCAGGCGCTGCGGCCCCTTGAAGATGGCAAGCGTGCCGTCGGGATAGTCGTGCACCCGGACGGTCGCCCGCACCAGGTGGGGACGCAGCGGCGTCGGCGGGATCTGCAGACTGCGGCCATGCCAGCGCACGCAGTTGTCGTTGCCGACCCGACGTTCTTCCTGGACACAGAGGGCGTCGCGCCAGAGCGCCTCGGGCACCTTGACGAAGACCGCGGCCGGCTCTTCGGCGGGCTCGGCAAAACGGGCATTGTGCTCGGGCAGGTAGCCCTCGCGCAGGAAGCGGTTGGCGGCCTCGACAGTGGTGATCCCGGCCAGCGCCAGCTCTTTGGGCAGGCGATCTTGCAGGGTTCGAAAGGCGCGCTCGCATCGGCCTCTGGCCTCGGGCGAGTAGGCCGGGATGTGACCGATGCCGAGCTGCTTCAGGGCTCGCCCGACCTGGGTCAGCTGGGTCTTGGAGACCTTGCCGCCCCCTTCCGGCGTGAAGAAGAAGTAGTGGCTGCCACGGTCGGTGTAGAGCTCCATGAACAGGCCGTGCCGCTCGACCACCTCGAGCAGCCCGCGGAAGCTGCTCATCGTGCCTTCTTCGTCGACCAGGAGCGCCGAATAGAGCTCGCTGGTGGCGTCGTCCATCGTGATGATCAGGTCGAGCGCCGGCTGGTCGGTGAGCCAGGCGTGCTTCGAGCCGTCCTGATGCAGCAACATGCCACGCATTGGCCGGCGAGGACGCTTGCGACGATGGGCGCCCCGTCGGGCTGCCGGCGCCACCACACCGGTCTTTTGCAGGTAAATCCGGGTCGTGGTGTAGCCGAGCTTGTAGTCGTGGCGCTTCTCCAGCTTCTCGTGGAAATGCTTGATCGTGAAGCCCTGATAGTTCTCCTGATACAGCGCGCGCATACGCTCGAGCTCGTCCTCGGGCGCCCGTTTGGGCGACGGCTGGCCAGCCCGGCGATCGACCAGTCCTGCCGCGCCCTCCTCCTCGTAGCGTTCCCGCCAGCGGCGCAAGGTTCGCTCGCTGACCCCGAGCGCTGCCGCCGCCTCGGCGTGGCTCAGGCGACCCTTCTCCCAACGTTCCACCAGCTCCTCGAAACGCATGATCCCGATCCTCGCAAGCCTCTCCACCCAGCCCCCCGTTCCAAGTTCCTTGGAACGCTTCCAGAACCGGACAGATCACGCGCTACCTAAACCGGCCAGCTCACGCGCTCCCTACAGGCCGGTCACATCCAACTTGCTTTCATGATGCAAGTGATATAGTCTACTCACTATCATCATGCAAGTGGCTTGCGTCTTTTTCGAACCTCCAAAGGGAACGAGCCACCATGGCGGTCACGAACGGCGGTGACGCGGAGCCGCGTCTCTATCTGGAGGACCTGCGGGTCGGGCAGCGCTTCGCGAGCGGCACCCACGCAGTCGATGAAAGCCAGATCCGGGCCTTCGCGACAGAGTTCGATCCGCAGCCCTTCCATCTCGACCATCAGGCCGCGCGCGCGAGCCTGTTCGGCGGCCTCGCCGCGAGCGGCTGGCACACCGCGGCGATCACCATGCGGCTCTTGGTCGATAGCGGCCTGCCGCTCGCCGGCGGCATCGTCGGCGCGGGCGGCGAGATCAGCTGGCCGAAGCCGACGCGCCCCGGCGACGTCCTGCGGGTGGAGAGCGAGGTCCTTGAGATCAGGCCGTCACGATCCCGCCCCGACCGCGGCATGGCCACCATCCGCAGCGACACGCGCAATCAGCAGGACGAGGTCGTGCAGACCCTCGTGGCCCGCCTCGTGGTCCCGTGCCGCCCGCCCATCGGCGGCACCTGACATCCGAAGGCTACTCCCAAGTATCGCCGCCTGCTCCGGCAGCAATATCGCGGCGGCGCGGGGCGAGCTGCGAGCACCGTCTTGACCTCGTGCGCGGCGGCGCCCATCACCGAACCATGGACGGACGGGGTGGACCGCCGAGACGCTTGGCGTGGCAGGCATTGGTGCTGACCCTCGCGATCGGCTCGGCACCGCCCGCGCTCGCCGGCCCGGTGACGCTGGCCGGCCTCACCTTCTCCGACGAACTCGGCGGCCTCACGATCGTCCAGGGCTCGGGCACCGGCAGTCTCGAGGATCCCTTCGTCCTGGTCGAGGACATCACCGGCGAGGGCCCCGCGATCCTGGTCATCCGGGGCATGAGCCATCGCTTCGGCAATCGGATCGGCTCGCAGCACGACGTCGGCTTCGCGCTGACCAAGATCGTGCGCAACCGGACCGAGCAGCCCTGGTCGATGTTCAATCTGGAGCTGCGCGAGCTCCTCGACGACCCGAGCCCCTTCGGCGATGGCCTGTCGTTCGGCCAGGCGAGCGATGCCGGGCGACCGTTCCGTTCCGACCGCTTCGCCGAGGTCATCGAGACGCGCGAGCCCTATGACGGGGTCCAGTTTGTCGACGGGCTGGTTGCGCCCGGGCAGACCGTGGCGGTGAGCGTGGTGGTGACCGATACGACGCCGCGCTGGGAGTTCTATCTCCTGCAGAAGCGCGACACCCCGCTCGCCGACCGGCGGCCGGCGCCGCTCGCACCCGACGCCGCCGACCGGACGCTCGCCGCCGCGGGCGATGCCGCCACTCCGACACCGTAAAGTGGTAAACGCTCGGAAAGAATACTTAGGTGCGCCGCAAAGCGGGTGACAAACGTGTCCTTGATGTTTAGCGTGATATAGGGTTCGGGCAGAGACGTCATGTCCTCCGGTTGGCAGGGGAGCCTTAGCCGGGTCGGGAGCGGGCGTCGCAACGGTGGCTTGCCGGGGGCGCGGCCAGGTCGGGTCGCGCGAGTTTGTCCATGACCGGTGGAGGTCGACCTGGAATGAAACCCTCGTTTCACGAGGACTTCAGTCGGGCCGAGGACGTCAAGGGCAGCACCGATCGGGGCTTCGGCCTGACGGTCGGCGGAATTCTGCTCCTGATTGCGGTGGTCCGCACCTATCTCCATGGCGTTGGCTGGCTGCAGCCTGCGCTCGGCGTGATCGGGCTCGCCCTAGTTGCGCTCGGCCTGATCGCGCCGACCGCCCTGAGTGGCCTGAACCGCGCCTGGACCAGGCTCGGTCTGCTTTTGTTTCGGGTCGTCAACCCGGTGGTCCTCGGCCTGGTCTACTTCGTCGTGGTCGTGCCGCTCGGACTGCTGATCCGAACCTCGCGGCGCGACCCCTTGCATCTCAAGTTCGACCCGTGGGCGGAGAGCTACTGGGTGGTGCGCGAGCCGCCCGGGCCGGCGCCCGAGACCATGATCAACCAGTTCTGAGCGATCAACTAGTCTGAGGTGGTGCGATGTCGTTCCTCGCCGAGCTCTGGCAGTTCATGCGGGTGCGCAAGAAATACTGGCTGTTGCCGATTGTGGTGATGATGGCTCTGTTTGGCAGCCTCATCGTGCTGACCCAGGGCAGCGCCGTTGCCCCGTTCATTTACACCATCTTTTGAGAGCGAGAGCAGCTCGATGCGCATTCTCGGCCTGTCCGCATTCTACCACGATAGCGCGGCGGCGCTGCTCGATGACGGCGTGCTCGTCGCGGCCGCTCAGGAGGAGCGCTTTACCCGCAAGAAGCACGATTCCGGCTTCCCGAAGCACGCTGTCGAATACTGCCTGGCAGAGGCCGGCGTCGGCCTCGACCAGATCGACTATATTGCCTTCTACGACAAGCCGTTCCTGAAGTTCGAGCGGCTTCTGGAGACCTATCTCGCCTTCGCGCCCAAGGGTTTCACGTCGTTTCGGATGGCGATGCCGGTCTGGCTGAAGGAGAAGCTGTTCCAAAAGCGCCTCCTCGGCCAGCATCTCCAAGAACTTGGCGCCGGCAAAGACGTCGAAAAGCGCCTCCTCTTCACCGAGCACCACCAGAGCCATGCGGCGAGCGCCTTCTTCCCCTCGCCGTTCGAGGAGGCAGCGGTGCTGACGATCGACGGCGTAGGCGAGTGGGCGACCACCAGCGTCGGCGTCGGTCGTGGCCGGGAGCTGCAGATGCTCAAGGAGCTGCATTTCCCTCACTCGCTCGGCCTGCTTTATTCCGCGTTTACCTACTACACCGGCTTCAAGGTCAACTCCGGCGAATACAAGGTCATGGGTCTGGCACCCTACGGTGAGCCCAAATATGCTCAGCTGATCTTCGACCATGTCGTCGACCTGAAGGCCGACGGCACCTTCCGGCTGAACCAGGACTACTTCGACTATTGCACCGGCCTGACGATGACCAATGGCGCATTCGATCAGTTGTTTGGCGGGCCGGCACGCAAACCCGAGGAGCGCGTCCGCCAGCGCGACATGGATCTGGCGGCCTCGATTCAGCAGGTTACCGAGGAGGTGATGCTGCGCCTCACCCGCTCGCTCGGCGCGCGAGACTGGCCAGAAGAATCTCTGCCTGGCAGGCGGCGTCGCCCTCAACTGCGTCGCCAACGGCAAGATCCTTCGTGACGGCCAGTTCGAGCGCATCTGGATCCAGCCCGCGGCGGGCGATGCCGGCGGCTCGATCGGCGCGGCCTGGGCGGCCTACCACCTGTTCAAAGGCCAGCCGCGCCAGCTGGACGGCGTCCGCGACGGCATGAGTGGCGCCTACCTCGGCCCGGCCTTCGAGCAGGGCGACATCGAGCGCCGCCTGGGTGCGGCGGGAGCCGTGTTCGACGTGGTCACCGACGACGGCCTGATCTCGGACGCCGTGGACTCCCTGGTCGATGGCAAGGCGGTTGGCTGGTTCCAGGGGCGCATGGAGTTCGGCCCGCGGGCGCTCGGCGCGCGCTCGATCCTGGGCGATGCCCGCTCGCCGACCATGCAGAAGATGCTCAACCTCAAGGTCAAGTATCGCGAGTTGTTCCGCCCCTTCGCGCCCTCGGTGCTGCGCGAGACGGTCGCCGACTGGTTCGAGCTGGACGACGACAGCCCCTACATGCTCCTGGTCGCGGACGTCATCGAGGAGCGCCGCCGGCGCATGAACGAAGACGAGCAGTCGCTGTTCGGGATCGATAAGCTGAACGTGCCGCGATCGCAGATTCCGGCCGTGACCCACGTCGACTATTCGGCCCGGATCCAGACCGTTCACGAGGACACCAACCCCCGCTACCATCGCCTGCTCAGCGCCTTCAAGCAGCGGACCGGATGCCCGGTGCTGGTCAACACCAGCTTCAACGTCCGCGGCGAGCCGATCGTCTGCAGCCCTGAGGACGCCTTCCGCTGCTTCATGGGCACCGAGATCGAGGTCCTGGTCGCCGGCAACTGCGTTCTCGAGAAGGAGCGCCAGAACGCCGCCCTCAAGCAGGACTACAAGGACAAGTTCGAGCTCGACTGAGCCGGGAGCTTCGAGGACCGATCAACTCGACCCAGCCGAGCGGGCATCGCCGAACCTATGCGCCGCCGCAACCAATCGATCGGTCGGCAGACTACTGCTCCGACCGGTCGCGGGGCGGATGGTCATAGGCGATGTAGCTTCTCGTTCTCCCCAGAATCGCGGCGCCATACAGTTCACCGACCAGCCAGAGACACATTTCGATGCCGGACATGACGCCCGCGGCGGTCACCAGATTGCCGTCGCGGACGAAACGGACGCCACGAGCGACCTCTGCGCTTCCCATCTCTTCGAGCTTGTCGAAGAAGTCATGGTACGTGGTCACGCCTCGACCCTAGACCAGCCCCGCGCCCACCAGTAAGAAAGCACCCGTGCAGACACTCGTGACCCAGGTGCAGCTCGCCGCCCTGGCGCGCAGCCATTCGACGGTCACCGGGTTCGTCATCTCGCGCCGCGCACCGCTGCCGCCAGGAACCAGCACGACGTCGAGGGCGGGGACGTCGCGATAGCTGAAGTCGGGAATCACGCGCAGGCCCTTCTCGCAGAGAATGGGCTCGATGCGCCCGGCACCGTCAACACGCGCTCCCCTGCATTTTCTCGTTGGCGGCCGTGAAGACCTCCCAGGGCCCGACGAAGTCCATCTCCTCGGCGCCGGCGAACAGCGAGATGCCGATCGTATTGGCCATAGGCCTCTCCATGATTGGGTTCCGTGACCGGACATCAGGGCTTCCTTAATGACGCTGCCATCGAGACCGCCCGAGCGCCGGGCGCCGTATCGGAACAGCGGCACGAGGATAACCACGACGCGGTGGCAATGACACGCGTGCCGTGACCGCCGTTTCGTGACAAGATCGCCATCAGTGATCGCCCGCCGGGGAGGCTTAGGCCATGCGCGAGACGAGGGATGGCTTCATCCGGGTCGCGTCGCTCGAAGAGCTCGCGGCCAGGCAGCGGCTGGTCATCAAAGGGCGGCGCTGCCCTTTGCTGGTGGTCTATGACCGGGGCGAGGTGCGCGCCCTCGACAATCGTTGCCCGCATCTCGGCTTCCCCCTGCACAAGGGCAGCATTCAGGACGGCATCCTGACCTGCCACTGGCACCACGCTCGCTTCGATCTGGGGAGCGGCGGCACCTTCGACCTCTGGGCCGACGACGTGCCCACCGCTGAGGTCCAGATCCAGGACGGCGAGGTCTGGGTCGCGGCCGAGTGCCGGCTGCGCGACGACGCGGCGGTCCATTGGCGCCGGCGGCTGCGCGACGGCATGGATCACGATCTCGGTCTGGTGATCGCGAAGGCGGTGCTCGGTGCCCGTGCGGCCGGGGTCGACGATCTGACCCTGGTGCGCGATGCGGCATTGTTTGGCGCGAGGATGCGCGACGGCTTCGGCATCGGCATGACCATCCTGACCGCGCTTGCCAACGTTCTGCCGGCGCTGCCGGATGAGGAAGGCTACCTCGCGCTGTTTCAGGGCATCCGGCGCGTTGCGCAGGACTGCGCCGGCCAGGAGCCGCGCCGCGATCGCGAACCCCTGCGGGGCAGCCCGGCCACACCCGCCACGCTGCGGCGCTGGTTCCGGCAGTGGACCGAGGTGCGCCACCGCGACGCCGCCGAGCGCACCCTGCTGACCGCGATCGCGAGCGGGGCCGGACTGGCCGAGCTCGCCGATCTGATGCTCGCCGCGGTCACCGATCGGCCGTTCGCCGATGGCGGCCACGCGCTCGACTTCATCAACAAGGCGTTCGAATGCACCGAGCGGATCGGGCGCGAGCATGCGGCGGCGATCCTCCCGACCGTGGTCGCTCAGCTGGTCGCGGCGCGCGGCAGCGACGAACTGAACGCCTGGCGTCATCCAATCGACCTCGTGCCGCTTGTGGCGCAGGCGTCCGAGGCGCTGCCCGAGGCCTTCGCCGGCGGCCGGACACGAGCGGGGCGGTTCGCCGGCCATGCGGCGCTCGCCGACGATCTGCTGGGCGAAGAGCCCGGGCCGATCATCGACGGCCTCCTGGATGCGATTCGGGCCGGCGCCCTGGCCTCGGATCTCGCTCGCGCGCTGGCCTATGCGGCCGCGCTGCGCATCGCCCGCTTCGGCACCGCGAACGAATTCTCGGACTGGGACACCGCGCTCCACGCCTTCACCTATGCGAACGCGGTGCACCAGCTGCTCAAGCGAGCCGAGGCTGCACACGCCCGCTCGGAGAGCGATTACCCGCTTGGGGTCCGCGGCGTGTTCCACGGCGCCATGGCACTCTATCTGACCCGCTACCTCAACCAGCCGCCGGCGCGCCTGCCGGGCGAGCGCGGCGAGCGACTGGATGACTTACCCGAGGCTGCCGGCGAGCTTCGCCGCGAGCTGCTCGACGCCTTCGATCGCCGGCAGCAGGTCCATCCGAGCGCCCGGCTGGTCGCCCGCTATCTGGCAGAGGGCCACCCGAGCGAGCCCCTGATCGCGACCTTGGGCCACGTGCTCCTGCGCGAGGATGCCGGCTTCCACACCTTCCAGATGTTCGAGGCCGGTCTGCAGCAATATAGCGATTGGGGCGACGGTCCCGAGGGCCGCAACATCCTGATCGCGCTGACCCGCTATCTCGCCGCTCACTCGCCGACCGAGCGGGCGCGCTTTCAGACCGCGGACATTGCCCGCCGCCTGAACCGCGGCGGCCAGGTGCACGAGGTCGAGGCGGCAAACGCCGATGGAGAGTGAGCGGGCGGCATACCAGCGGCTCTTCTGGGCCCTGCTGAAGTCAGCGAGCGGCCCAGCCTCAGTGCGACATCAGCACCGGTACGGTCATCTCGGAGAGGATCGTGCGGGTGACGCCGCCGAGGACGAACTCGCGCAGGCGCGAATGGCCATAGGCCCCCATTACGAGCAGATCGGCAGCCTCGTTGGCGACATGCGAGAGCAGTGTGTTGGCGACGTCGATATCGCGTGACTCGACCCGCTGCACGTCGATCTTGATGCCGTGCCGGGCGAGGTGCAGGCCGACGTCGGCGCCCGGCTCCTCGCCGTGGCCGAACGGCTGGTTGCTCGGGTTGATCGAGACCACGCTGACCGACTTGGCGCGCTCGAGCAACGGCAGCGCATCGTTGACCGCGCGCGCCGCCTCGCGCGAGGCATCCCAGGCAACCACCACCCGCTCGCCCAAGGTGGCGCCGGCGCCGATATAAGGCGTGACCAGCGCCGGCCGGCCGCCGCCCAGGATCACCTCCTCGGGCAGATAGCGCGGCCCGGTCGCCGCATCGTCCGGGTCGATCTGACCAAGGATCACCAGATCGGCGTAGCGCCCGTTGGTCGCGAGCGCATCGGCGACCTCGGTGTAGAGCACGCGGTCGACCCGGGTCTCGAACGCGACCTGGTTGCGCTTGGCCACATCGCCGAAGCGGGCGAGGGCGGCGTCGGCGCGCGCGCTCGTCTCCCGCTGCATGGTGGTCAGCAGCTCGGCCGGCAGGTAGCCCTGGACGAAGCTCGAGGGTGAAGGCTCCGAGATGATGTAGACCCCGGTCAGGTGCGCCTCGTGCGCCGCCGCCAGATCGACCGCGGCCTCGATCCGTTTGGCGCAGCCCTTGGTGTCGTCGACGTGCACCAGCAGGTCCTTGTAGGTCATCGTGGTCCACTCCGTTCGGCCGCGATCGCTTCGACCGGGCCTGCGACGACCGCCTCGGTCGCCCGCGCTCATCCCGGCCAGAACTCGCGGATCGGTCGCGGCAGGATGCTCTTGACGTCCTCGATCTCGCCCGCGCTGACGCGCTCGGCAAGCAGGCCGAAGACCGCGCGCACCGCCCGCTCCGGGTCGAAATTCGAAGCCCGGGCCGCGCTCGCGACGTGGCCGAGGAAGGCCTCCTTGCTGTGCTCCTTCACCGGTTTGCCGGCCGGGTGCCAGCCCTCATAGTAGAAGCCCCGCACCAGCATCGGCAACTGCGCACCGAGATGCGCCGCCTCGTCCACCGTCAGGCGGTCGCGCAGCGCGTGCAGTGTCGAGCGCAAGGCGAGATAGGCGAGATGGCGCTCGTCCGTCCCGAGGCGCGCCATCAGGTCCTTCAGCCAGACGTTGGTCAACTGCAGTGAGCTCTCGAACGGCTCGATTCCCGTCGACGTCATCGGTTCCACCCGTCCTCGCCCATCGAGGCAGCATAGTCGCTGACCCGCCCCTGCCCCTTGATCTGGGTCAACGAATTGAGGAAGGACCGATCCAGGCACGATGACCGCGTGCCGTCGGCCGACAGACTAACCAGCCATGTCATCAACGATCGCGGGCACACTCCCGTGCGGTTGGCGTGAGCGATACGCTACCTAAATAATTCGGCGGGCGCATTTGACCGGAGGCCGATGTGCGCAAACCTCTCGTCGCCCTGCTTGCCATGGCGCTGTCGGCGAGTGCCGCGATCACGACCGCGTCGTTGCCGGGGGTCGCGGACGCGCCTGACAAGCCGGTGCTCACGATCGATTTCTCGGACTATGACGCCGAGAAAGGCTCGGTCCGCGACTGGCTAGCCGCCAAGGGATTCAGTTTCAAGTTCGACTCCGAGGATCATGACGATATCGCCCTGAGTGCGGAGCAGGGTGCTCTACACATCCGCACCAACAAATCCGCATTCGGCATGATCTACCGCGAACTCGACGCGCCAGGAGCGGCCCGGGCTCGGATCACCTGGGGAGTGTCGGAGTTTCCCGAAGGCGCTTCCTATGAGCATGGCGTGCACGACGAAGCTCTGATGCTCTATGTCTTTCTCGGCGACGAGAAGCTGCCGAGCGGCTCGTTGCTGCTGCCCGACAGCCCGTATTTTATAGGATTGTACTTGTGCAATTCGGACCAGGTCGAACGGCCTTACGAAGGCAAGTACTACAAGGGCAGCGGTCGCTTCGTCTGCGTCGGCAAGCCGGAACGCGGCGAGAAGGTGGTTTCCGAGTTCGACTTCGCGACCGCGTTCAAGAAGTACTTCGGCAAGGACCAGGTGCCGGTCGTGTCGGGGATCGGCCTCGAGGTTGACACCAAGGAGGCCGGCAACGACGGTCGCGCCGCCGCCTTCATCGAGAAGATCGAGCTGCTCGACTAGCGGCGCCTGCCGGGCGCGGCTCAGGCCTCACGCTGGCCCTCGAACGGACCTGTAGAGGTAGGATTGATGGGTCAGGCCGGCGGCGTCGGGATAGTCCCAGGCGAGCATCTTGCCGGGGTTGAGGAGGCCCTGGGGGTCGGCTTCGCGTTTGAAGGCGAGCTGCGTCTGGTCGACCTGCTTCATGCCGCCTTCCTCGAGAGTGAAGGCGTGCGGATTGAAGATCGGGCAGCCCTGGTCCTCGTGATCGCGGATGATCTCATCGAGGCGATTTTCGGTGGTGAACCGCACGATTGGCAGCCCGAAACAGGCAATTTGACCCTCGAATCGGACAAATTCGAGGTGAATCATCACCTCTTTGTCATAGTGGCGGTGCATCTCTTCGACCCGCTCAACGTGAGCGGGCGGCGGGTAGAGGACCTGCAGATAGGTGACCGTCGGGTCGATCCTGAGCGCGTGCAGGGTGGTGTGATTCCACGCTAGTTCGAAGACCGGGAGCGCCCGGCGTTTGGGGTCGGCGGCGGCGCGCTCGAGCAGAATCTCGCCGGGCCAAGCATCGAGGAAGTCCTTGAACGCTTCGAGCGCGAAGTCCGCGATCATCAGCAGCACGACGCTCGCACCGTCCGGGATCCGGCTCCTGAGCGGGCGGAAGTAGAGCTCCGGGATCGGCGCGGCGAGCGGCGTGACCAGCTTCTTCAGGATGCCATCCTCGTGGGCGAGCGCGTCGGCGAAGCGGACCGCGATCATGAAGTCGGCGAAGCCGACGATCAGGTCGACCCAGCGCCAGGCCGGGGCCAGCGGCATCTCGACCTCGGTGATCACGCCGTTGGTGCCGTAGGCGTGGTTCACCTTCTGAATGGCGTTGCCGCGCAGCTCGATGATCCGCGGCTCGGCCTCCATGGTGACGATGCGCAGGCCCAGGATGTTGCCGCGATCGCGCAACAGGCCCCAGGTGATCGAGCCGATGCCTGAGGAGCCGCCCGCGATGAAGCCGCCGATCGTGCCCATCTTGAGCGTGCTCGGGTGCAGGCGCAGCTCCTGGCTGGAGTGCTCCTGGCAGGCCTGGTCGATCCGCGCGAGCTTCGCCCCGGCCTCGGCGCGCACGCGACCCAAGCCAATCTCCTTGACCTGATCGAGGTGCGAGAGATCCATGACGACGCCGCGCGCGAGTGGCATCGCTTGGCCGTAGTTGCCGCTGCCGCCGCCGCGCACGGTGACCGGGATGCGGTGCCGGTGGCAGGCGGCGAGCGTGCGGACCACCTCCGGCTCGCTCTTCGGCTC
The DNA here is from genome assembly GCA_963815435.1 of uncultured Alphaproteobacteria bacterium. GTDB lineage: Bacteria > Pseudomonadota > Alphaproteobacteria > Geminicoccales > Geminicoccaceae > DATAOG01. Next base: position 10,688 of record CAWFGZ010000019.1, on the reverse strand, counting down.
GACCACCAGATCGGCGGAGACGTGCTCGAGCTGGCGCTTGAGGACCGGGCTGTACCAGTAGAAATCCCGGCTCTTCTGCAGGACCTTCGCCGGATCGTCGATAGTCAGGATGTCGCCGAGGTCCCGCACCAGCGCGTTCAGCTCGGTCATGCCTCAGGAGCACCCTACTCGGGGAACCCCCTCTCCTTCATGCAAGAATTGATGTAGTTCTGAAACCACTCCGAACGCTGATCGTGGGCGATGTCACCACCGGCATCCAGCGCCTCGAACGACTCTGGCCTGGCATTGCGCCCAGGCATCGTCCCATGCCTTGCTGTGCTGCGCGCAGCCGAACAGGAGCAGCGTCGACAACGCCAACCAGAGAGCGCTATTCCTCATGTGCCTCACTCCGACAGGTGCGATTCGCGGTTCTTGGAACTGCCGACGACGAGCGCCGATTCCGACACACAAGGCTTAGCGGATACCGTCGTCCATGGCGAGCGGGTCGGGGCGATCGATCAGGGCCCCACGCGAGCCAGGCTCGCCCGGCCGAGTTGCTCGTCCAGCTCGCGGTAGCCGGGCAGCGTCCGGTCGATCGGGCGGCCGGCGCGCAGCACGATACGCTCGCTCTGCGGCCGGGACAGCAGCTCACTCCAGCCACGCGCGCGGAACAGCACCAAGTCGGCCGGCGCACCCGGTCCGATGCGGCCGCGCTCGGGCAGGCGCATGATCCCGGCGGGCGTGCGGGTCACCGCCGCCGGCCAGGCGCCGACCGGGCGGTCGAGGTGCGCGATCCGCACCGCCTCGCGGAAGACCTCGAGCAGGTCGTGGTCGCCGTAGGCAAAGAACGGGTCGCGGCAGTTGTCCGAGGCGATCGCCACCGAGATGCCGCGCGCGGCCATCTCGTGCAGCAGGGTGACGCCGCGCCGGCGCGGCGTGCGACCCGGCGCGCGATCCTGCAGGTAGAGGTTGCACATCGGCAGGCTCACGATGGCAATGCCGGCCTCGCGCAGCAGATCGAGGGTCGTCCCGACCTCCTCGGGCGGCTGCACCGACAGCGAGCAGCAATGACCGCAGAGGATGCGCCCGGCGAAGCGTCGCCGGAGGGCGGTCTCGGCGATGTGGCGGAGCGAGCGGGCGCCCGGGTCGAGGCTCTCATCGACGTGGAAATCGAGATCGAGGCCGCGCTCCGCAGCGAGCCCGAAGACCCGCTCGAGCTGCGCGTCGATGTCCGGCAGCATGAAGGTGACGCAGCCGAGGATCCCGCCGCTCTCGGCGACCCGATCGGCGAGCCCCTTCGCGAAGGCGCCGCGAAGGTCGTCGAGCGTGACCAGCGAGACCGCCTGCAGCTCTATCCGCCCGGCCCATTCGGCGCGCAGCTCACGGAACAAGGGCCAGGAGATCCGCTCCTGCGGCGGCAGGCTGTCGAGATGGGTGCGGATCGCGACCGTGCCGTGGGCAAAGGCGCAGCGCAGCCCGAACTCGAAGCGCGCCCGGACATCGTCCTCAGACCATCTCGCTTCGCGGTCGATGCGCACCGCCTCGCGCGCCGCATCGAAAGTACCATCCGGATTCGCGCAGCGCGGCCAGATGTGGCCCTTGTCGAGGTGCGTGTGCACATCCACGAACCCCGGCCAGACCTGCCCGCCATCTTGCTCGATGCGCGCGGCGTCCATCGGCCCGGGCTCGCTGCCCGCTGCGCGCACCGCGGTGATACGTCCACCCTGGATGTCGATGTCGATGAGAGCGAGGCCATCGCCGGCATCCGCGAAGTCGCCGTCCAGGAGGCAGAGCGGCACACGGGCGTCGCAAATGCGCAGTTGGACCCCGCTCATCGCTCAGCGCTCGCGCCGGACCGCGCTCTCGTGCCATCGGCGCAGGATCAGGTGCGAGAGCAGGCTGAAGGCCAGGAAGATCAGGATGCCGGTCAGGGAGATCAGGAGCACGGCCGCAAACATGCGCGGGATGTTGAGCCGGTAGCCGGCCTCCAGGATGCGATAGGCGAGGCCGGAGCCGGTGCCGGCGGTGCCGGCCGCGAACTCGGCGACGATCGCCCCGATCAGCGACAGGCCCCCCGCGATCTTGAGCCCGCCCAGGAAATACGGCATGGCCGAGGGCAGGCGCAGATGCAGGAGCATCTGCCAGCGCGAGGCGCCGTACAGCTGGAACAGATCGATCAGATTGTGGTCGGCGCTGTTCAGCCCGAGCGTCGTGTTCGAGAGGACCGGGAAGAAGGCGACGATCCAGGCGCAGATCAGGAGCGCCAGATGGACGTTGTCGACGTAAATCAGAATGAGCGGCGCGATCGAGATGATCGGCGTCACCTGGAGGATCACGGCGAACGGGAAGAAGCTCGCCTCGATCCACTTCGACATCGAGAACAGGATCGCGAGCCCGACCCCGCCGAGGGTGGCCGCGGCGAGCGCCATGAAGGTGATCTGGAGCGTGATCAGGAGCGAGGGGAAGAGGATGCTCCAGTCCCGGACCAGGCTCTGGAGCACCAGGACCGGCCCGGGCAGGATGTAGTGCGGGATCTGGTTGATCTGGACCACCGCCTGCCAGAGCACGAGCGCCAACAGGCCGATCGCGAGCGGTGCGATGACGCGCGCGATCCGCTCCGCGCCCGGCCGCCGGCGCGCGCCCATGGGCTCCCCCGTCTTCGCCGCCGCTGCCGGGCGGGCTTCCTTGCCCCGGGATACGACCCCGCTCATTCGCCCATCGCCTCGTGCAGCTTCGCCGATACCGCGCGGCAAAACGCGTTGTACGGCTCGGAGGTACGAAACGCCTCGCTCCTCGGATAGGGGGCATCGATTGCGACCTCGCCGACTATCCGCCCGGGACGCGGCGCCATGATCGCGATCCGATTGGAAAGATAGACCGATTTGAAGACGCTGTGAGTCACGAACACCACGGTCCAGCTCTGCTCCTGCCAGAGCCGCAGCAGGTCGTCGTTGAGCCTGAAGCGGGTGATCTCGTCGAGCGCTGCAAACGGCTCGTCCATGAGCAGGATGCGCGGCTCGGTGATCAGGGCACGGGCGATCGAGACCCGCATCTTCATGCCACCCGAGAGCTCGCGCGGATAGGCACCCTCGGAGCCCGTGAGCCCGACCATCGCGAGCGCCGCCTCGACCCTGGGCGCGCCCGCGCGCCTGGCGACGCGCTGAAGTCGGAGCGGCAGGTAGACGTTCTGCCAGACGCTCGCCCAGGGCATCAGGGTCGGCTCCTGGAAGACGAAGCCGATGTCGCGCCGCCCTCGATCGGCGGGGCGGCCGGTGCCGGTCCAGGCGATTCGGCCACAGCTAGCCTCGCCGAGCCCGGCGATCAGGCGGAGTGCTGTGCTCTTGCCGCAGCCCGAGGGCCCGAGCAGGGAGAGGAACTCGTGCTCGCGGACCACGAGATCGAGCCCCTCGAGCGCTACGGTGCCGTTCGCGAAGATCTTGCCGACCCGCTCGAGGCGGACCAGCTCGCGCCGCGCCCGCGGCCTGGCAACGCGCCCCTGCCGCTCGGCGACGACCGTTGGCTCAGCCATGTCCGACGCTACCACGCCGGGGCGGCCGGTGCGATCGAAGCGATCCCCGAGGCGCGAGCCGCAGCATCGCTCCGTCCGGTCATGCCGCGGCCAAGTCGAGCCCAAGGCGGTCCGGCGTCAAGCTTTCGTTGACCATGGCTCACTACCGTGTCCCGTCGATGGTCCATGCGATCGTGGGAGTCCATGCGCCAGGACAAGGCCGGCGGCGTGGATCGCCAAGCCGGGCGCGTGACGGCAGGGCTGAGTTCCGAGGGGTCGCATTGGCCCCCCCCAGAGCAAAAGGGGCCAGAGCGCGCCTCGACCATGGCAGATCGAGCAACCCCGCCGGCGATCCTGTCTGATCAGGTCGTCGAGGCGCTCGCCTGGTCCTCATGCCGTCAGATGTGATCGGAAGCCCAGGTGCAATCCCCTCCGGCGGCCCGGCCGGCTGCAGGAGCGGGCCGTCTCAGCTCGGGGCGCCTGGCGACGGCGGCGTGGTCTTCGGGCCGACGCGGCGAAGGAACTCCCAGACCGGCAGCGCGGTCAGGCCGCCGATCACGCCGCCCAGATAGCTCGGCAGGGCGAAGCCGAACAGGGCCGACCAGATCAGCCCGACGACGAAGCTCGTCGCCAGCATGGCGACGACGGTGATCAGCAGCTTTTGCCAGAACGGCATGGCCCGCGCTCCTCGTTCCCTTCCCGCCGCCCCCTTTAGCACCGCCCGGCCGATCGCGCCATGCGCCTCCCGACGATACCCAGGGGCCTGCCCCGTTCCGATCAGCGACAGCCTCCAGCGGCTCCATCCCACCTTGAGATTGATCCGCCGATCCATCCCGGCTGATACCTCCGATGCCGGCAAAAATCGGCGATTTTCTTGCGATTGCTTCGCCTGTACGAAATTCATCCAGCTATAGACAAAGATACTCCGGAGAATGTGTATGTGTCCTGAATAATAACCATGTTTTCAAATTATTTCCCGGATTGAGGCAATCCTCCAGCGCCGCTGTTATTTATCATTATTTTCAAATGACACAGCACTGGCGCAAATATGCGCCAGCAATGGCGCACTTCTGGCGCATGAATGACTTGCGCGAGCGGGATCAATGGCGGCATCAGCGATTGATGCTGATCTCCATCTCAATCTGCCTCCAGTCAAACTATCGACCCCAGCGATTCCAAGTGGTTAGCTTGCGGCACCGCACGCCCCGCCGCTGACATTGATCTCCATGGGTCCTCGCGCTGATGCGACAGAAGGCGCAGATCTGACGCATTGTCGTGGCGCGTAACGGAGGTCGGACGACTGCCCGTCACCCCTCGCCGAGCTCTACCCAGGCGATCGCCCCGACCCACCAACGCTTTCGCTTGCGGCAATGTCAGGGTTGGGTTTGATCCAATGACGGGCCCGTGCAGAGGCCGGGGCCGGTGCTGCCATGGCCGGGACCTCTTAACCGAACGTTAAGGATTGCCCCTTAATCTTTTCTTCGGATGGTCCATGCGACCGTGGGAATTCGCCGCCACGATGAGGCATCGGTCGGCCAGGCGGGGCGGGAACGGTTGCCTTGAGCCCGCGGGCGCCATGGCCTGGAATGGTGCGAGCGTCCACCGGAGCCTGCCATGGCCGAGTTGATCGACAATCGCCTGATCTACTAGGGCCTCGGGGACATTCAGGGCCGCCTCGCGAGCCTCGAAGAGATGCGCCTCGGGATGCGGGGACGGCTTTGCCTCGCTCCGTGCGCCCATGGCAACCCAGGACGGCGATGCGGTCTTTCTCGAGCGCCATGTGATCGAGCTCGAGAAGGATATGGAGCGCGTCAAGCGCCGCCTAAAGCTTGCAGACCTGGCCGACCCATCTTAACGCGGCGGTCCCAGCGAAAAGGTTCCTGCCACTTTTCTCCGTGCCACCTTTTCTCCGCGGCGAGGCATGAGCCGGTGATGCGGGGCGGAAATGGCTGTCTTGCGACCGCCGCAATTCCATCTGCCGCCCCGCCCCAGCGCGGCGGTCACCAGCAGCAGAAATCGAATTTGCAATGGCAGCGTGTGCTGAGATCGTAATCGGCTGACAGGTGGCCACGGCGGCCCGCGCCCATCCATGGGGCGAGCGGGCCAGGCGTGGCCATGCCGCTCCTGAGATGGCTTAGGATGAGTTTGCCGAACCATCCGCAGCAGCAGGAGCAAGACATGACCACGAAGGACAAGATAGCACGGCGCAAGCTCTCGTCTGCTGGAACTGGCCAGCGAGCTCGCGAACGTCAGCCGCGCCTGCAAGGTGATGGGCTACGCGCGCCAGCAGTTCTACGAGATCCGCCGCAACTTCCAGACCTACGGCGCCGAGGGCCTGATCGACCGGCTGCCTGGCGCCAGCGGCCCGCACCCGAACCGGGTGCGGCCGAGATCGAGACGGCGATCCTCGACCACGCGCTCGCCCATCCCTGCCACGGCGCCATGCGGGTCGAGCAGGAGCTCTGCTGCGGGGCCATCCAGGTCTCCGCCGGCGGCGTCCGCGGGGTGTGGCAGCGCCACGGCCTGCTGACCAAGCACGAGCGCCTGCTGCGGCTCGAGAGGCGACCGCCGAGCGCAAGCTCGAGCTCACCGAAGAGCAGATCCGGCTGCTGGAGCGCTTCTCGCCCGAGTTCCGCGAGCGCCACATCGAGGCCCCGCACACCGGGCGCCCTGGTCGCCGTCGACACCTTCTTCGTCGGCACGCTGAAAGGCGTGGGCAAGGTCTACCTGCAGACCGCGATCGACTGCCACTCGCGCTACGCCTGGGCCAGGCTCTACCCCAGCAAGCTGCCGATCACCGCCGTCCACCTGATGAACAATGACGTCATTGCCGACCTTCGAGGGCGCCGGCGCCAGGATCGCGGCGGTGCTCTCCGACAACGGCCGCGAGTTCTGCGGCCGGCCCGACCGGCACCCCTACGAGCTGTTCCTGCAGCTCGAGGATATCGAGCATCGCACCACGAAGGTCAAGCGGCCGCAGTCCAACGGCATCGTCGAGCGCCTGCACCGCACGCTGCTCGACGAGCACTTCCGCGTCGAAGGCCGGCGCACCTGGTTCGAGACCATCGAGGAGATGCAGACGCGTTCTCGACGACTACCTGGTGGTCTACAATCATCAGCGGCCCCACCAGGGTCGCGGCATGAACGGCAGAACCCCCGCTCAAGCCTTCAGGGACGGCCTGCCCGACCCGCCCAACAGCAGAAGGAGACGACCCCGCAGAAAACCGCCCAAGCCGCCTGAGCCTCAAACCGAGCGGCCCTGTCAGGCGATTACCCTCTCTGTACATCCAGCGCGATATTAACGGCTGTGCTCTGGCGGCAGCGCTCTCCAGGCGCTTGCGCACTGCGCGGCAGCCGCTCATATTGAGCCCGCCGCGCCATTCCGGCGGGCGGGCTGACGCGCTGTTTCTGCGCAACCATGGGGCCCGGGGGCATAGTGAGCGCGTCCATCACGATCCTTCTTACTCTTGGCGCGGCGATCACGTTGGCTTCGTGGCGGCTTTCGACGATCGGAGGACCCTCAGCATCTCGCAAACACGGCGCCGGATTCTTGCCTCATATTATGCCAGAACCTGAACCAAAGTGGATCAGCCTTTCATCGCAGGTCGCCACAGTCCGGGGCACCAGGGTTTTCGAGGCGTTCGATTCTTCGACTTTGGACAGTTATAGCGTGCAAGAATGGTTAACTCGTCAAGCTTCATGCTTGTTAGCACGGGCTGCTGAACAAGAGACGAAACATTGTGTAGGCGTAGATATCGACTATAGCCATGAAAATGCAAAATTTCTCACCCTCTTATCCGATGCCAAAACGCGTGCCTTCCTTGCTCGGCCCAGAACGATCGATTCCACTGACGTGAACACTCCTTTAGCGATAGCGTTTACCGGTCCGCAGCACAATACACCACACATTTTTGCGATCCGCCTCAGAAAGTGGTGCCCTACCGGGAGGGTTATCCTGGTTGGATTTCGCGTCAATTATCTAATTGTCGATAGCGATTTTGCGGCAGATGTGGATATTTTCGACAGCTGGATTAACACGCTTCGCATTCATACCAAGAAATCCGCGCGCGAACCAAGGATCTTGATTACAAATACACGCATTGACAAACTCTGTTTGCAATCTCACTGTTGCTCCGATCTGTTTTTGACAGACGTTTACGTAAGGGATATTGACTGTGTCCCACCCGGATATGGAAATCCATTCGTAGGAGCGTTGGTGCTATCGGGTGACGTGGAGTTAGGTACGAAAGATTTAGGGGAAGTAAGTATACAGCACTTTCGCAATCTGCGTCATAATCTTCTTGAACTAAGAAACTTCTCGGCAGCCTACGTGATCCGCGCTGCTGAACTGCTAGCTGAGAGAAAGAACTATCGGAGTAATTTAATCTGTGCAATTAATTATTTGTATGAATTTTCGTCAGGTTTCGGCAATCGACCGGAAAGAACCTTAAGCTTGCTGCTTCTGCTCGTTGTATACAATCTCTTACTTGTGTGGACGAATGGGTTGTATTCTATTGAAGTAGATTGCATGGCTAAGCCATCGGCTTGGCTCGCGACGCTCTGCGGAGGTGATGGGTGGTCTCGCTTTGAGGCTTCTTTTTTAGTGACGTTTCAAGACCTTTTTGCTCCCGCCCGGGTGCTTAGCGAGAACCAACCGGTTATGTCTGGCAATCTATGGATCGCGATATGGCTTTGGCTTAGCAACCTAGGTGTCATTGGACTTCTAGCCCTGGCGGCCGTGGGTATCAGGAGAAGAATGAGGGAGTGACGCCACGTCGGCGGTCCGGGGTCGCTTGCCCGCGCTGACTCCGGAGCTTGATCCGGCTCGCGACCTTGGGGGCGATCGCCGACGCGATGGAAGGAGACCGTCACGCGCCGGTCGACCGGGTGGTGGTTAGCTGGGTGGCTGCCCGACCGCTTGCGGAGCGAGAAGCCGTCGCGATTGGGGGCGTCGAGGATCTCACGCCCATCTTCGACAGTTGGGACGGCCGAGTAGCTGTGAAAGCCGCAGATTTCCTAGGGTCGAGGGTGGGTCAAGCTCAAAATGTAGTGCCACGCAATCGATCGATTTTGCTTGAATCATGCGGTCTACAGTGGAAGTGTGTACGCTCCACGTGGGAGCAGCGATGTACTTCCGCAAGAAGACCTCGGGCGGGCGGGCCTATCTCCAGATCGCCGAGAGCCGACGTGCGGGTGGTCGAGTGCAGCAGCGGGTGATCGCCACCCTCGGGCGCCTCGACCAGCTGGAGGCGAGCGGCCAATTGGAGCGGCTGCTGCGCTCGGGGGCGCGGTTCGCGACGCGCGCGCTGGTGGTGACCGCGGTGCAGGACGACCCGACCGCGGTGGTCCGGCGGATCGGGCCGGGCTTGGTGTTCGAGCGCCTGTGGGCCGAGACCGGCTGCCGAGCGGTCATCGAAGACCTGGCCGAGGAGCGCAAGCACGGGTTCGCGCTCGAGCGGGCGATCTTCCTCACCGTGCTGCACCGGCTGATGGGCGGCGGCTCCGACCTGGCGGCCGATCGCTGGCGCGAGGACTATCGGATCGCCGGCGCCGAGGCGCTGGAGCTGCACCATCTCTACCGGGCGATGGCGTGGCTCGGCCAAGAATTGCCGGAAGAGGAGCAGGACGCGCGCACGCCGTTCGCCCCGCGTTGCACCAAGGACCTGGTCGAGGAGCGGCTGTTCGCCCACCGGCGCGATCTCTTCAGCCGGCTCGACCTGGTCTTCATGGACACCACCAGTCTGTACTTCGAGGGCGCCGGCGGGCAGACCCTCGGCCGCCACGGCCACAGCAAGGATCATCGCCCGGACCTGCCCCAGATGATCCTGGCGGTCCTGATCGATGGCGACGCGCGGCCGGTGTGCTCCGAGATGTGGCCGGGCAATGTCGCCGACGTCGCCACGCTGATCCCGGTGATCGACCGGTTGCGCCAACGCTTCGCGATCGGCCGGATCTGCGTGGTCGCCGACCGCGGCATGATCAGCGCCGAGACCATCGCTGAGCTCGAGGCGCGCAAGCTCCTCTATCTGCTCGGCACCCGCGAACGTACCGACAAGGTGGTGCGCGAGGTCGTGCTCGCCGACACCGCGCCGTGCGTGCCGCTGACGATCGCCAAGCGCGGTCACGAGATTGACTGCGAGGCCAAGGCGGTGACCGTAGGCGGTCAGCGCTACATCCTGTGCCGCAACCATCACGAGGCCGAGAGGGACGCCGCCGCCCGCGTGGCCATCCTGGCCAGCCTCGAACGTCAGCTGGCCAAGGGCGACAAGGCGCTGGTCGGCAACACCGGCTTTCGCCGCTTCCTCAAGACCGAAGGCCACGGCCACTTCGCCATCGACCCGGCCAAAGCCGAGGCGGACGCCAGGTTCGACGGCGTCTTCGTGCTGCGCACCAATACCGACCTCGATCCGCTCGCCGCCATGCTGCGCTACAAGCAGCTCTGGACCGTGGAGGCGGCCTTCCGTACGGCCAAGCACCTGCTCGCCACCCGGCCGATCTTCCATAAACTCGACGAGACCATCCGCGGCCACGTGTTCTGCTCATTCCTCGCCCTGGTCCTCAAGAGCGAGCTGGAGCAGCGCATCGCCGCGCTCGGCCGCGACGGCTCGTGGTCCGAGATCCGCGCCGACCTTGACTTGCTGACCGAGACCGAGATCGTCCATGACGGCCGGCGCTTCCTCGTCCGATCCGCGCCGCGCCCCGCCGCCAGCCTCGCCCTGCGCGCCGCTGGTGTCGCCCTGCCGCCGACCGTCCAGCCCCTCGCGGCCGACTGACCCACCCGCTCAACGTAGTGCCACGCCGCCTCCGCGGCGCCGATTGCCGTTCACGTTCAGCTACTTAGCAAAACCCACTGTCGAAGATGGGTTACGCGCGGTGACCGAACGCACGCGCGGCCCGGTCGATCTGGCTGATACGGTGACGAAACGAGCGTGCCTGCGCTCTCCGCCTCATCGGCCGGAAGGATCCGCCGTCTTCGATCAACTCGCGACGACCATCGCGACCACTTCCCGGATGTGCCGGAGCGCCTCGGTGCGCATCGCGTCCCAGGTTGCGGCGCGTAGCAATGCAGTGCGGAGCACCAAGTGTGCCAGGCATCCCCGCTTCCCCCGGTGGCCGGTCGGCCGCAAGTCGCGCGTCGCGAGCCCGCCGCTGACGGTCTCGCCGGTAACCCGGGGAGCCTTGCGCCGGACTGCACCAGGCC
>CAWFGZ010000018.1:0-36841 GCA_963815435.1 uncultured Alphaproteobacteria bacterium | reverse complement strand
CGGCGGCGACGGCAAGGCCGGCGCGTATACGCCCCGAGCATTCCACTCGACGACCCCGCCCGGTGTCGTCCTGTGTGAGGCGGCTGCTCGAGGCGAAGGGGGGACGCCATCATCAGTGCCGTCGGCTGAAAAATCGTGGAAATTCCCGGAAATTCGCGAAATGGAGCGCGGGCGGTGCGCCGGGAAAGGCGGAAGCGCCGAGGGGGCTGGTGATGGGGGCGGACATTCGGGCGGATTCGGGTCGAGGGCCGGCATTTTCGCTGGGTTTCGGGGGCCAATTTATGGCGCGCAGGGCATGCGCCTTCGGTATTCTAAGATCGTCTGACGGATTCAGGCCGAACGTCTTTTCTCCTGCCTGAGAATTGCATCGAGAAAATTCGCATCGACGTTCTGAACGAGCGTCGACAGATCAGCTGGATCCGGTTTCGGAAACAAGGGACTACCGGGCGGCCATAGCTCGCAGCTTTCCGGGTTCTGATCGAAGTAGCTTGAATCGGTTGTCACCCGGACGCGATCGTGCATCCCTGGCTCGAGCAAAGCAAAGCTGTGAGCATCCGCCGGCCTGACCTCGGTGGCACGAGGGGCCGGCGCAGGATCTGGTCCAGGTCTTCTAGACCGTAGGGTGGCGTCGGCCGAGGCGGTATGTCGAGGTCCGCCTCGGTCGCGGCATCAAGGTCGAAACCGTCCCGGTCGGCGCGGTCGGCATCTCGATTTAGCTGAGCGACGAGACGGTCGCGATGCGTAGCATCGTCTCCGGCCGGGGCCACATCCGCGATCGCCCGCGGGAGCCGGGCGAAAATCGGCTGAAGTCGCCCGACAAACTGCTCGAACAAATGAATCCGGGGGCGAAGCGCGCGGTAGACGTCGGTCTCGACCGTATCTTCGCAGTGGAGATTGACGACTTTGATGGTGCATGAACTTGGCCCAACCGATCTATGCGTCCGATCCGTTGTTCGACCTGCATCGGATTCCAGGGCATGTCGTAGTTCACCAGGCCGCCGCAGAATTGGAAGTTCAGGCCTTCTGCCGCGGCATTGGTGCAAAGCAGCGCCCTCGCGGATTTCGTTCCTTGATACCACCTGCCAACGCTCGCGACGCCGAACCTCGCCTCCCCGACCAGAAAAGCACATCACGTTGATGCCCCGGTCCACCAAGATCCCACGGAGAAAGTCGAGCGTATCGGTAAATTGAGTGAACTAGCTAGCCATGACCATCAGGTTGGGCTCGGGATGGCGATGAGGTCGCGGTAGGTGGTGGGCTGGATCTGGACCGCGTGCTCGATCACGCGGGCGAAACGGTGGCTGAGGTTTCTGGCGGTGCGGCGGTTGAAGCGGAACACGAACTCGTCGAGGTAGGCCGGCAGGTGCTTGTGGGAGACTGCGCCGTGGTGAGTGCCGAGCAGCCAGCGCTTGGCGAGGCCGAACACCAGGTGGATCGCCGGCAGGCGGAGCGCGGCGTCGCCCCTGGCGGCGAGCTTGACCGGCTCGTGGGTGTAGCCGGCGGCGGCGAGGCCGGCATAGCCGGGCCAGCCGTCGGTCGCCACGGTCGCGGACCGGGCGACGTTGCGGCCGAAGAAGCCGCCGAGACTGCTGGCCGAAGCGTCCGGCACCATGGCCAGGCGCAGGCGGCCCAGGCGGCGGCCACGGGCCTGGCCGCGGCCGGTCTCGACCGCCCCGGCGACCTTGATCTTGCCGCCGGCGCCGCGGCCCGGCTTGCCTGGCCGCGGGCCGCCGAGGTAGGTCTCGTCGGCCTCGACCCGCGCGCTCAGCGGCGCCCGCGCCGGCCGCACCATCGCCTTTCTGATCTTGTGCAGCCAGCTCCAGGCGGTCTGATAGCTGCCGAAGCCCATCTGCCGCTGCAACTCCATCGCCGAGATGCCGCCCTTGCTCGAGGTCACCAGATAGATCGCCAGGAACCAGCGCGACAGCCCGGTCTTGGTCTGCTCGAAGATGGTGCCGGCGAGCAGTGAATGCTGCTTGCCGCAGGCCGTGCACTCCTCGATCAGGCGCTTCTTGTGACTCCAGGCCTGGTCGTGCCCGCAACCCGTGCAGCAAAAGCCCGCGGGCCAGCGCGCCCGGACCAGATACGCCCGGCATTTCGCGTCCGTGCCAAAGCGCTTCAGGAACGTCGGCAGATCCCGCGGCAGATCCTGCAGCAGCTCGTCGGCCATGGCACCCTCCAGCCTATGTTCTTCCTTCGTTCACCATCGCCCATCCCGCCGCCCGAGTCAACCAGCCTGAAGCTTGCGGATAGCTAGTTTGAGTGAATACCAGGACTTGCCGTATCCCTGCTTCTGCAGGTCGCCGATAACCTCGAGCAGGCGGCTCGACTTCGTGTCCCGCGGTAGGCGCTCGATGCGAGCAAGCAGTTGCTCGATCTCCTCGCGTTCTTCGTCAATGAGGGCTTGGCGCTCCAGTTCAATTGCTTCGTCGGGGGCGAGCTCGTCACCCTCATCGTCCGTCTCGCCCTCGGGCACGTCCTCGTCCGCTGCGCGAAGGGTGTGCGGGCTCTCGCCAACTGCAACCAGCCAATTCCCCAGGGCCTCCGCGAGCGCATGAAAGCTGCTCGCGAGCCGGCGGCGATAAATCGTCATGACGAAGCCGACCGCGATCCGCCGATCAAGCGACGAACGGTTATATACCGATGAAATGTACTGCTCGACGTCCTCGTACACCTGACGCTCTTGGTCGCTCATCACGACGAATACGTCCTCGACCTGACGGTCCGCGATCGGCGTGGTGAGCTTGTCGGCGTCGCGGTAGCGGCGCAGGACCGAGCGCGTGTAGCGCGATACGAGCCGCCCGATTTGCGCCAGTGACGTCGCATTGGAAACACATGCGAGTATTCGGCGTGGCTGGAGGATTGCATCAATCCGGCTTTCAATTCAAACAACAGGGCCAATGTCGCCGAGAATGATGTGGATGCTCGAAGCAATGGCAAGAAAAGCATCGATGTCCGGCACCAGCCGCGGTATCAGCCGGGATGGATCGGCGGATCAATCTCCAGGTGGGATGGAGACGCTGGAGGCGCGCGCTGTTCGTGGTGGGGCAGGGCGCACGGCTATGGTCGGGACCTGCATGGCGCGATCGGCCGGGCGGTGCTAAAGGGAGCGGCGGGAAGGAAACGAGGAGCGCGGGCGATGCCGCTCTGGCAGAAGCTGGTGATCACCGTCGTCGCCATGCTGGCGACGAGCTTCGTCGTCGGGCTGATCTGGTCGGCCCTGTTCGGCTTCGGCCTGCCGAGCTATCTCGGCGGCGTGATCGGCGGGCTGACCGCGCTGCCGGTTTGGGAGTTCCTTCGCCGCGTCGGCCCGAAGCCCACGCCGCCGTCGCCAGGCGCCCCGAGCTGAGCTGGCCCGCTCCCGAAGCCAGCCGGGCGGCCGGAGGGGATTGTACCCTGGGCTCCCCATCACATCTGAGAGCATGCGGACCAGGGATCGCCTCGAAGGTCTGATCCGACGGGATCGCCGGCCGGGGGCTGCCGGATCTGCCATGGCCGAGGCGCAGCCTGGCTCCTTTCTTGCTTCGGAAGGGGCCATGCCCTTGGAACTTAGTCCTGCCGTCACGCGCCCCCGCCTTGGGAATCCGCGCCGCCTGCCTTGTCCGGGCGCATGGACTTCCAGGATCGCATGGACCATCGAGAGGAACACTGTAGTGAGCCATGGTTAACGAAAGCTTGAGGCCGGACCGCCGTGGGCCCGACCTGGCCCCGGCATGACCGGACGGAGCGATGCTGCGGCTCGCGCCTCGGGATCGCTTCGATCGCTTCGATCGCACCGGCCGCCCTGGCGTGGTAGCGTCGGGCATGGCTGAGCCAACGGTCGTCGCCGAGCGGCAGGGGCGCGTCGCCAGGCCGCGGGCGCGGCGCGAGCTGGTCCGGCCTCGAGCGGGTCGGCAAGATCTTCGCGAACGGCACCGTGGCGCTCGAGGGGCTCGACCTCGTGGTCGGCGAGCACGAGTTCCTGAGCCTGCTCGGGCCCTCGGGCTGCGGCAAGAGCACGGCGCTCCGCCTGATCGCCGGGCTCGGCGAGGCGAGCCCGGGCCGGATCGTCTGGACCGGCGCCGGCGCGCCACGGCTCGAGCGCGGCGCGACATCGGCTTCGTCTTCCAGGAGCCGACGCTGATGCCCTGGGCGAGCGTCTGGAGCAACGTCTACCTGCCGCTCCGCCTCGAGCGCGTGGCCAGGCGCGCAGGCCGCGCCCAGGGTCGAGGCGGCGCTCGCGATGGTCGGGCTCGACGGGCTTCGAGGCGCCTATCCGCGCGAGCTCTCGGGCGGCATGAAGATGCGCGTCTCGATCGCCCGCGCCCTGGTCACCGAGCCGCGCCTCCTGCTTGATGGACGAGCCGTTCGCGGCGCTCGACGAGATCACCCGCTTCAGGCTCAACGACGACCTGCTGCGGCTCTGGCAGGCGCAGAGCTGGACCGTGGTCTTCGTCACCCACAGCGTCTTCGAATCGGTCTATCTGTCCAACCGCATCGCGGTGATGGCGGCGCGGCCCGGGCGGGTCGTCGGCGAGGTCGCGATCGACGCCCCCTATCCGCGCGAGCGAGGCGTTCCGCACCTCGAGCCCTACAACGCGCTTTGCCGCGCGGTCTCGGCGAAGCTGCACGAGGCGATGGGCGAATGAGCGGCGACGCTCGCGGCACGAGCGCGCCGACGGCGCGCGGAGACCGACGCCCTGGGCGCGCGCCGCGGCCGAGCGCCGAGCGGATCGCCGCGTCGTCGCGCCGCTCGCGATCGGCGCTCGCTGGCGCTCGTGGCTCTGGGACGCGGTGGTCCGGATCAACCAGATCCCGCACTACATCCTGCCCGGGCCCGTGCTGGTGCTCGAGAGCCTGATCCACGACTGGGGCACGCTGTTCCCCTCGCTCCTGGTCACGCTCGCAGATCACCTTCATGGCGCTCGGCCGTGGCCATCGCTCGGCGGCGTCGGGCTGGCGATCCTGTTCACGACTTCGAAATGGATCGAGCTGCAGCTTCTTCCCGTTCGCCGTGATCCTGCAGGTGACGCCGATCATCGCGATCGCGCCGCTGATCCTGATCTACGTCGACAACGTCCACCTGGCGCTCCTGATCTGCGCCTGGATCGTCGCCTTCTTCCCGATCCTCTCGAACACGACGCTCGGCCTGAACAGCGCCGACCACAATCTGCGTCGACCTGTTCCAGCTCTACGGCGCCTCGCGCTGGCAGACGCTGCTGCATCTGCGCCTGCCGTCGGCGCATGCCGTATTTCCTGGGCGGGCTCAAGATCGCGGGCGGCCTGTCGCTGATCGGCGCGATCGTCGCCGAGTTCGCCGCCGGCACCGCCGGCACCGGCTCCGGCCTCGCCTACCGCATCCTGGAGGCCGGCTACCGGCTCAACATCCCGCGCATGTTCGCGGCCGTGTTCCTGATCTCGCTCGACCGGCATCCTGATCTTCCTGGCCTTCAGCCTGCTCTCGCACCTGGTCCTGCGCCGCTGGCACGAGAGCGCGGTCCGCCGCGAGAGCTGATGTGCGCCTCCTCGCCGCTCGGTCATCGGGAGCGTGGGCTCAATCCTTCCTCGCAGCTACGAACAGCACGAGGGCTGCATGCCGTCGCCAACGATCCAGCCAGGGATGCTTCTCGCTCTGTTGGGCGGTCGGTCGCGGCTCCGCGATGTGCGTGATTGGAATCCGGCGCCGCACAGCGCATTGCGTAGTCTTCGAGACGGAGGCCGAAGCGAGGCACGCAAAAGAGCTCTGCTCGGGTCGCTTCCGGGGCTTTGGAGAAGCGCCATCGCTCGATGTACGATTGATCCGAAAAATAGTCGGCCACCAGGAGGTGGGTCTCCCACCCCGATTCGTCCCGGCACCAGCCGAGACCCGGGGTATTGAAGCAGGGATGGAGCACACTGAAATAGAGCCCACCGCCGGGCCGCAGCACCCGAAAGGCCGCACGGGCTGCGTGCGCAAGCCCAGGGCTATCCGTCAACGCCATCGTCGAGACCGCGGCATCGAAGCTCTGGTCGTCGATGCCGTCCAACCGCGTGAACAAGTCCACGCGATAGGCAATGCCGAGGGGTTCTTCGGATTCGGCGCTGCGCGCGGCCGCGATCATTCGTTCCGCGATGTCCACGCCCGTCAATCGCGCTCCGCGACGCGCCAGCGCGCGCGTGTTATGACCCTCCCCAAAGCCAAGATCGATGACGTCGAAGTCCGTCGACCTCCGGAAAGAACGCGAGGAAGGCGGGCAGGGTGAACACCTCGCGATAGCGGTCATATCCGGCGCGGACATGCTCGACCCAGACTTTGGCGTTCACATCCCACGCGGCGGCCACTTGTGCTTGGTCGATGTCCATTCCGTGATTCCATTCGAATTTGAAGCGAGCCCTGATGATGTCGGTGTAAGCGAGCGAAGATGCCTGTTGCAACGCATGCTCTGAAGATAACCGACGCCCGCGTCCCGCTTTGCCTGCTGGATGGCGCCTTCGCCGATGCCGGCGACAGCCTCGCTCTGTCGACATCGACATCCGGGATGGGCGGATCATCGTCGTCAGCCCGGCCGGGAGCAAAGTCGCCCCGGAGGGCGCGGCCGTCATCGAGCAGGATGGCGGGCAGGTCTGGCCGGGGTTTGTGGATGTCACACGCACCTCGACAAGGGTCATATCTGGCCGCGCTGCGAGAACCCGATGGCACTTTCGATGCGGCGCGCGAGGCCGTGCGCCTCGACCGCGAAGCGAGGTGGTCTGAGCACGATGTGCGGGTGCGCTTCGAGTTCGGGCTGCGCTGCGCCTTTGCCCACGGCACGGTCGCGATCCGCACCCATCTCGACAGCCTGCCGCCGCAACATCGGATCTCCTGGCCCTTGTTCTGCGAGCTGCGCGCCGAATGGGCCGGACGGATCGAGCTGCAGGCGGTCTCGCTGGTCACGCTCGACGACCTTCGCGGCGCCTTCGCCGAGGAGATCGCCGATCGGGTTGCCGAGAGCGCCGGCATCCTTGGCTGCGTGACCTTCATGCTGGCGGACATCGACGCGCAGCTCGAGCGGGTCTTCGGGCTCGCCGCGGAGCGCGGCCTGGATCTCGACTTCCACGTCGACGAGAGCCTCGACCCCGGCGCCCGCTCGCTTCGCCACATCGCCGAGACGGCGCTCCGGCAACGCTTCGCCGGGCGCATCCTCTGCGGCCATTGCTGCTCGCTGTCGGTGCAGCCGCCGGACGAGGTCGAGACGACGCCTCGATCTGGTGCGCGAGGCCGGCATCGCCATCGTCAGCCTGCCGATGTGCAACCTTTACCTGCAGGATCGGGCGGCCGGGCGTACCCCGCGCCGGCGCGGCGTCACGCTGCTGCACGAGATGGCGGCGCGCGGCATCCCGGTAGCGCTCGCCTCCGACAACTGCCGCGATCCCTTCTTTGCCTATGGCGACCACGACCTGCTCGAGGTCTTTCGCGAGGCGGTGCGGATCGCGCACCTCGACCGCCCGGTCGGCGACTGGCCGGCGGCGGTGACCCGCACGCCCGCCGGGATCATGGGCCTGCCCGAGCGCGGCCGGATTACCCAGGGTGCGCCGGCCGACTTGGTGTTGTTTCGCGCGCGTGGCCGAAGTGAGCTGCTGTCCCGGCCGCAGACTGGGCGTGTCGTGCTGCGCGCCGGCCGCCCCATCGACCGGACGCTGCCTGACTACCGCGAGCTGGACGAGCAACTCGGCCGAGCGAGCCCGGCTTGCGTGGGGATCTGATCGATCGGCCCGACCGCTCGCCATGGACGACGGTATCCGCTAAGCCTTGTGTGTCGGAATCGGCGCTCGTGGTCGGCAGTTCCAAGAACCGCAAATCGCACCTGTCGGAGTGAGGCACATGAGGAACACCGCTCTCTGGTTGGCTTTGTCGACGCTCCTCCTGTTCGGCTGCGCGCAGCACAGCAAAGCCTGGGACGATGCCTGGGCGCAATGCCAGGCAGAGGCGTTCGAAAACCTGGACGCGGGCGGTGATATTGCCCACGATCAGCGGGGGGAGTGGCTGCAGAACTACACTAACTATTGCATGAAGGAGAAGGGTTTCACCGAATAGGGTGCTCGTGAGGCATGACCGAGCTCAACGCGCTGGTGCGGGACCTCGGCGACATCCTGACTATCGACGATCCGGCGAAGGTCCTGCAGAAGAGCCGGGATTTCTACTGGTACAGCCCGGTCCTGAAGCGCCAGCTGGAGCACGTCTCGGCCGATCTGGTGGTCGAGCCGAAGAGCGAGGCCGAGGTGATCCGCACGCTCGCCGCCTGCCACCGCCACCGCGTGCCGGTCACCGTGCGCGGCGGCGGCAGCGGCAACTACGGCCAGGCGATGCCGCTCGCGCGGCGGCGTCGTCTCGATCTCTCGCGCCTCGATCAGGTCAAGGAGATCGGCTTCGGCCGCGTGCGCGCCGAGGCCGGGGCGAAGCTCGCCCGGATCGACCAGGCCTGCCAGGAGCACTCCCGCCAGGAGCTGCGCCTCCACCCGAGCACGCTCAAGATGGGCACGATCGGCGGCTTCGTCGCCGGCGGCTCCTCGGGCATCGGCTCGATCACCTGGGGCCTGCTGCGCGATCGCGGCAACATCCTGGGCCTGCGCGTCGTCACCATGGAGGCCGAGCCGCGCGTGCATCGAGCTGCGCGGCGACGCCATCCAGAAGGTCAACCACGCCTACGGCACCAACGGCGTGATCACCGAGGTCGAGATGCCGCTGGCACCGGCCTGGCCCCTGGCTCGACCTGATCGTTGGTTTCGACAACTTCATGACCGCGGTGCGCTTCGCCGACGCGCTGGCCCGCCAGGACGGCATCCTCAAGAAGCTGGTGACGCCGCTCGCCGCCCCGATCCCCGAGCTCTACTTCCGCCCGCTGAAGAGCCGGATCCCGGACGGTGCGAGCGTCGTGCTGCTGATGATCGCCGACTTCGCGCTCGAAGCGTTCCGCGACTTCCTCGAGGCTTGGCCCGGCGAGATCCTGCTCGAGCGCGCCGCCGCCGACCCCAAGCGCCGCGCGCTGCCGGTCTACGAACTAGTCGTGGAACCACACCACCCTGCACGCGCTGAAGATCGACCCGACCGTCACCTATCTGCAGGTCCTCTATCCGCCGCCCGCGCACGTTGAGCGGGTCGAAGAGATGCACCGCCACTATGACGAAGAGGTGATGATTCACCTCGAATTTGTCCGATTCGAGGGCCAAATCGCTTGTTTCGGGCTGCCAATCGTGCGGTTCACGACCGAAAATCGCCTCGACGAGATCATCCGCCATCACGAGGACCAAGGCTGCCCGATCTTCAATCCGCACGCCTTCACTCTCGAGGAAGGCGGCATGAAGCAGGTCGACCAGACGCAGCTCGCCTTCAAGCGCGAAGCCGACCCCCAGGGCCTCCTCAACCCCGGCAAGATGCTCGGCTGGGACCATCCCGACGCCGCCGGCCTGAGCCGTCAGTCCTACCTCTACAGGTCGCTCGACGCCCCGCGAGAGGCGTGAGCGGGCGCCCGACAGGCGCGGCTACTCGAGCAGTTCGATCTTCTCGATGAAGGCGGCGGCGCGGCCGTCGTTGCCGGCCTCCTTGGTGTCAACCTCGAGGCCGATCCCCGACACGACCGGCACCCGGTCCTTGCCGAAATACTTCTCGAAAGCGGTCGCGAAGTCGAACTCGGAGACCACCTTCTCGTCAGGACTCGGCCTGCCGACGCATACGAAGCGGCCACTTCCTTTGTAATACTTGCCTTCGTAGGGCCGTTCGACCTGGTCCGAATTACACAAAAACAATCCGATGAAATACGGGCTGTCGGGCAGCAGCAGCGACCCGCTCGGCATCTTCTCGTCGCCGAGGAAGACGTAGAGCATCAGGGCTTCATCATGCACGCCGTGCTCATAGGACGCGCCTTCGGGAAACTCCGACACGCCCCAGGTGATCCGAGCCCGCGATGCTCCCGGCGCGTCGAGTTCACGATAGATCATGCCGAACGCAGATTTCTTGGTGCGGATGTGCAAGCACCATGCTCCGCGCTCAGCGCGATCGTGTCATGATCTTCGGAGTCGAATTTGAACTTGAAGCCTTTGGCGGCCAACCAGTCTCGGACCGAGCCTTTGTCGGCGTCGTAGTCAGAGAAATTGATCGTGAGCACTGGCTTGTCAGACGTGTCCGCGACCCCGGGCGACGACGCGGTCATCATCGCGGTACCCGCCGACAGCGCCGTGGCAAGCAGGGCGATGAGAGCTTTGCGCACATCGGCCTCCGGTCAAATGCGCCCGCCGGATTATTTAGGTAGCGTATCGCTCACGCCAACCGGGCGGGAGTGTGCCCGCGACGGCTGATGACATGGCTGGTAGGGTGTCGGGCGACGGCACGCGCAGTCATCGCACGTGCATCGGTCCTCAGTTCGTTGACCCAGATCAAGGGGCAGGGGCGGATGAGCGACTATGCTGCGTCGATGGTCGAGGACGAGTGGAACCGATGACGTCGACGGGAATCGAGCCGTTCGAGAGCTCGCTGCAGCTGACCAACGTCTGGCTGAAGGACCTGATGGCGCGCCTCGGGACGGACCAGCGCCATCTCGCCTATCTCGCCTTGCGCTCGACCCTGCACGCGCTCCGCGACCGCCTGACGGTGGACGAGGCGGCGCATCTCGGTGCGCAGTTGCCGATGCTGGTGCGGGGCTTCTACTATGAGGGCTGGCATCCGGCCGGCAAACCGGTGAAGGAGCACAGCAAGGAGGCCTTCCTCGGTCACGTCGCGAGCGCGGCCCGGGCTTCGAATTTCGACCCGGAGTGGGCGGTGCGCGCGGTCTTCGGCCTGCTTGCCGAGCGAGTGAGCGCAGGCGAAATCGAGGACGTCAAGAGCATCCTGCCGCGACCGATCCGTGAGTTCTGGCCGGGATGAACGCGGGCGACCGAAGCGGTCGACGCAGGCCCGGTCGAAGCGATCGCGGCCGAACGGAGTGGACCACGATGACCTACAAAGACCTGCTGGTGCACGTCGACGACACCAAAGGCTGCGCCCAACGGATCGAGGCCGCGGTCGATCTGGCGGCGGCGCACGAGGCGCACCTGACCGGGGTCTACATCATCTCGGAGCCTTCACCCTCGAGCTTCGTCCAGGGCTACCTGCCGGCCGAGCTGCTGACCACCATGCAGCGGGAGGCGCGCGAGCGCGCAGACGCCGCCCTCGCCCGCTTCGGCGATGTGGCCAAGCGCAACCAGGTCGCGTTCGAGACCCGGGTCGACCGCGTGCTCTATACCGAGGTCGCCGATGCGCTCGCGACCAACGGGCGCTACGCCGATTTGGTGATCCTTGGTCAGATCGACCCGGACGATGCGGCGACCGGGCCGCGCTATCTGCCCGAGGAGGTGATCCTGGGCGGCGGCCGGCCGGCGCTGGTCACGCCTTATATCGGCGCCGGCGCCACCTTGGGCGAGCGGGTGGTGGTTGCCTGGGATGCCTCGCGCGAGGCGGCGCGCGCGGTCAACGATGCGCTGCCGTTGCTCGAGCGCGCCAAGTCGGTGAGCGTGGTCTCGATCAATCCGAGCAACCAGCCATTCGGCCACGGCGAGGAGCCGGGCGCCGACGTCGGCCTGCACCTCGCCCGGCACGGCATCAAGATCGACGTCCAGCGGGTCGAGTCGCGCGACATCGACGTCGCCAACACATTGCTCTCGCATGTCGCCAACGAGGCCGCCGATCTGCTCGTGATGGGAGCCTATGGCCATTCGCGCCTGCGCGAGTTCGTCCTCGGCGGCGTCACCCGGACGATCCTCTCCGAGATGACCGTGCCGGTGCTGATGTCGCACTGAGGCTGGGCCGCTCGCCGATTCAGCAGGGCCCAGAAGGGCCGCCGGGAGGCCGCCCGCTCACTCTCCTTCGACGTTTGCCGCCTCGACCTCGTGCACCTGGCCGCCGCGGTGCAGGCGGCGGGCAATGTCCGCGGTCTGAAAGCGCGCTCGCTCGGTCGGCGAGTGGGCGGCGAGATAGCGGGTCAGCGCGATCAGGATGTTGCGGCCCTCGGGACCGTCGCCCCACTCGCGATATTGCTGCAGACCGGCCTCGAACATCTGGAAGGTGTGGAAGCCGGCATCCTCGCGCAGGAGCACGTGGCCCAAGGTCGCGATCAAGGGCTTGTTCGGGTGAGCCTCTGCCAGATAGCGGGCGACCAGCCGGGCGCTCGGATGGACCTGCTGCCGGCGATCGAAGGCGTCGAGCAGCGCGCGGCGAAGCTCGCTAGCAGCCTTGGGCAAGTCATCCAGGTGCTCGCCGCGCTCGCCCGGAAGGCGCGCCGGCGGCTGGTTGAGGTAGCGGGTCAGATAGAGTGCCATGGCGCCGTGGAACACGCCGCGGACCCCAAGCGGATAGTCGCTCTCCGGGCTGGGGCGCGCCTCCTCGGCACGTTTGAGCAGCTGGTGCACCGCATTCGCATAGGTGAAGGCGTGGAGCGCGGTGTCCCAGTCCGAGAATTCGTTCGCGGTGCCGAAGCGGGCGATCCGCAGCGCAGCCGCGTAGGCGAGCGCGCGAGCGAGATCCGAAGCCAGGGCGCCGGCCCGGATCGCCTGCAGGAAGACGTCGATGATCGGCGCGGGCTCTTCGCCCAGCAGATCGTCGGCGAGCACCGCATGGCCGACGAACCGTTCCGCTCGTGTCCGACCCTCAGCGAAGGCCTGGGGCAGCGCCTCAGACGCCTGCGCCATAAGCGGCACGAGGTCGATTGGATGACGCCAGGCGTTCAGTTCGTCGCTGCCGCGCGCCGCTACCAGCTGAGCGACCACGGTCGGGAGGATCGCCGCTGCATGCTCGCGCCCGATCCGCTCGGTGCATTCGAACGCCTTGTTGATGAAGTCGAGCGCGTGACCGCCGTCGGCGAACGGGCGATCGGTGACCGCGGCGAGCATCAGATCGGCGAGCTCTGCCAGCCCCGCCCCGCTCGCGATCGCCGTCAGCAGGGTGCGCTCGGCGGCGTCGCGGTGGCGCACCTCGGTCCACTGCCGGAACCAGCGCCGCAGCGTGGCGGGAGTCGCCGGGCTGCCCCGCAGGGGTTCGCGATCGCGGCGCGGCTCCTGGCCGGCACAGTCCTGGGCAACGCGCCGGATGCCCTGGAACAGCGCGAGGTAGCCTTCCTCTTCCGGTAACGCCGGCAGAACGTTGGCGAGCGCGGTTAGGATGGTCATGCCGATGCCGAAGCCGTCGCGCATCCGGGCGCCAAACAATGCCGCATCGCGCACCAGGGTCAGATCGTCGACCCTGGCCGCGCGGGCGCCGAGCACCGCCTTCGCGATCACCAAACCAAGGTCGTGATCCATGCCGTCGCGAAGGCGCCGGCGCCAATGCACCGCCGGGTCGTCGCGCAGCCGGCACTCGGCCGCAACCCAAACCTCGCCGTCCTCGATCCGGACCTCTGCGGTCGGCACGTCGTCGGCCCAGAGATCGAAGGTGCCGCCGCTCGCCAGATCGAAGCGGGCGTGGTGCCAGTGGCAGGTGAGGATGCCGTCCTGAATGCTGCCCTTGTGCAGGGGGAAGCCGAGATGCGGGCAACGATTGTCCAGGGCGCGTACCGCGCCCCGATCATAGACCACCAGCAGCGGGCAGCGCCGCCCTTTGACGACCAGCCGCTGCCTGGCCGCGAGCTCTTCGAGCGACGCGACCCGGATGAAGCCGTTCCTCCTCTCGCGCATGGCTGAAGACTCCCTGCCGAGCGATCACCGATGCGGATCTTGTCACGAAACCAAGGCCGTGGCACGCCTGTGATTGCCGCCACGTCTTGGAGACCTTGGTGCCGCGGCGCCAATTACGGCCCCCGCTCCTCTCATCACTCATTAAAACCTATTCCTCACAACCCAATGAGAGCCTATGCCAATACGATCGGCATCTCGCTGTTCGCCGGCGCCGAGGAGATGGACTTCGTCGGGCCCTGGGAGGTCTTCACGAACGCCAACGAGAAAATCAGGAGCCGTGTTTGCTCGAGCGGATCGAGCCCCTCCTCTGTGAGAGTGGCATGCGCGTGATCCCCGCTTCAGCTATCGCGACGTCCCCGCCCTCGACGTCGTGCTGGTTCCTGGCGGCAGCGGTGCGCGGCGCGAGATGACGAACCCGGTGACCGTCGAATGGCTGCGCGCCAGGGCGGCGAGCTGCACCTGAGGTCACGAGTGTCTGCACGGGTGCTTTCTTACTGGTGGGCGCGGGGCTGGTCTCAGGTAGAAGGCGTGACCACGTACCATGACTTCTTCGACAAGCTCGAAGAGATGGGAAGCGCAGAGGTCGCTCGTGGCGTCCGTTTCGTCCGCGACGGCAATCTGGTGACCGCCGCGGGCGTCATGTCCGGCATCGAAATGTGTCTCTGGCTGGTCGGTGAATGTCTGCGCCGCGATTCTCGGGAGAACGAGACTACATCGCCTATGACGATCGCCCGCGACCGGTCGGAGCGGTCGTCTCCGAGGGATCGATTGGGCGGCGGCGCAGCGTCGTGCGACGCCTGCACGCGGGTCGTATCCGTCCTCGAAGCTCCCGACTCAGTCGAGCTCGAACTTGTCCTTGTAGTCCTGCTTGAGGGCGGCGTTCTGGCGCTCCTTCTCGAGAACGCAGTTGCCGACGACCAGGACCTCGATCTCGGTGCCCATGAAGCAGCGGAAGGCGTCCTCCGGGGTGCAGACGATCGGCTCGCCGCGCACGTTGAAGCTGGTGTTGACGAGCACCGGGCATCCGGTCCGCTGCTTGAACGCGCTGAGCAGGCGTGGTAGCGCGGGTTGGTGTCCGCGTGCACGGTCTGGATGCGGGCCGAATAGTCGACGTGCGTGACGGCCGGAATCTCCGAGCGCGGCACGTTGAGCTTGTCGATGCCGAACAGCGCCTGCTCCTCCTCGGTCATGCGCCGGCGGCGCTCCTCGACGACGTCGGCGACGAGAAGCATGTAGGGGCTGTCGTCGTCGAGCTCGAACCAGTCGGCGACCGTCTCGCGCAGCACCGAGGGCGCGAAGGGCCGGAACGACTCGCGGTACTTGACCTTGAGGTTGAGCATCTTCTGCATGGTCGGCGAGCGCGGATCGCCCAGGATCGAGCGCGCGCCGAGCGCGCGCGGGCCGAACTCCATGCGCCCCTGGAACCAGCCGACCGCCTTGCCGTCGACCAGGGAGTCCACGGCGTCCGCGATCATGCCGTCGTCGGTGACCACGTCGAACACGGCCCCCGCCGCACCCAGGCGGCGCTCGATCTCGGCCTGCTCGAAGGCCGGGCCGAGGTAGGCGCCACTCATGCCGTCGCGGACGCCGTCCAGCTGGCGCGGCTGGCCTTTGAACAGGTGGTAGGCCGCCCAGGCCGCGCCGATCGCGCCGCCGGCATCGCCCGCGGCGGGCTGGATCCAGATGCGCTCGAACTGGCCGTCGCGCAGGACCTTGCCGTTGGCGACGCAGTTGAGGGCCACGCCGCCGGCCAGGCAGAGATTCTTCTGGCCCGTCTCGCGCGCCAGCGCGCGCGTCAGGCGCAGCACCACCTCCTCGGTCACCTGCTGGATCGAGGCGGCCAGATCCATGTCGCGCTGGCGGACGCGCTCCTCGGGTTTGCGGGCCGGCCCGCCGAACAGCTGATCGAACTGCGCCATTGGTCATCGTCAGGCCGGTGCAGTAGTTGAAGTACTCCAGGTTCAGCCGGAAGGTGCCGTCGGCCTTCAGGTCGAGGACATGGTCGAAGATCAGCTGAGCATATTTGGGCTCGCCGTAGGGCGCCAGCCCCATGACCTTGTACTCGCCGGAGTTGACCTTGAAGCCGGTGTAATAGGTGAACGCGGAATAGAGCAGGCCGAGCGAGTGCGGGAAATGCATCTCCTTGAGCATCTGCAGCTCCCGGCCGCGACCGACGCCGACGCTGGTGGTCGCCCACTCGCCGACGCCGTCGATCGTCAGCACCGCGGCCTCCTCGAACGGCGAGGGGAAGAAGGCGCTCGCCGCATGGCTCTGGTGGTGCTCGGTGAAGAGGAGGCGCTTCTCGACGTCTTTGCCGGCGCCAGCTCTTGGAGATGCTTGCCGAGGAGGCGCTTTTGGAACAGCTTCTCCTTCAGCCAGACCGGCATCGCCATCCGAAACGACGTGAAGCCCTTGGGGGCGAAGGCGAGGTAGGTCTCCAGCAGCCGCTCGAACTTCAGGAACGGCTTGTCGTAGAAGGCAATGTAGTCGATCTGGTCGAGGCCGACGCCGGCCTCTGCCAGGCAGTATTCGACGGCGTGCTTCGGGAAGCCGGCATCGTGCTTCTTGCGGGTGAAGCGCTCCTCCTGAGCGGCCGCCACGAGCACGCCGTCATCGAGCAGCGCCGCCGCGCTGTCGTGGTAGAATGCGGAGATGCCGAGGATGCGCATCGAGCCGCTCTCGCTCTCAAAAGATGGTGTAAATGAACGGGGCCACGGCGCTGCCCTGGGTCAGCACGATGAGGCTGCCAAACAGAGCCATCATCACCACAATCGGCAACAGCCAGTATTTCTTGCGCACCCGCATGAACTGCCAGAGCTCGGCGAGGAACGACATCGCACCACCTCAGACTAGTTGATCGCTCAGAACTGGTTGATCATGGTCTCGGGCGCCGGCCCGGGCGGCTCGCGCACCACCCAGTAGCTCTCCGCCCACGGGTCGAACTTGAGATTCAAGGGGTCGCGCCGCGAGGTTCGGATCAGCAGTCCGAGCGGCATGACCACGACGAAGTAGACCAGGCCGAGGACCACCGGGTTGACGACCCGAAACAAAATCAGACCGAGCCTGGTCCAGGCGCGGTTCAGGCCACTCAGGTCGGTCGGCGCGATCAGGCCGAGCGCAACTAGGGCGAGCCCGATCACGCCGAGCGCAGGCTGCAGCCAGCCAACGCCATGGAGATAGGTGCGGACCACCGCAATCAGGAGCAGAATTCCGCCGACCGTCAGGCCGAAGCCCCGATCGGTGCTGCCCTTGACGTCCTCGGCCCGACTGAAGTCCTCGTGAAACGAGGGTTTCATTCCAGGTCGACCTCCACCGGTCATGGACAAACTCGCGCGACCCGACCTGGCCGCGCCCCCGGCAAGCCACCGTTGCGACGCCCGCTCCCGACCCGGCTAAGGCTCCCCTGCCAACCGGAGGACATGACGTCTCTGCCCGAACCCTATATCACGCTAAACATCAATGACACGTTTGTCACCCGCTTTGCGGCGCACCTAAGTATTCTTTCCGAGCGTTTACCACTTTACGGTGTCGGAGTGGCGGCATCGCCCGCGGCGGCGAGCGTCCGGTCGGCGGCGTCGGGTGCGAGCGGCGCCGGCCGCCGGTCGGCGAGCGGGGTGTCCCGCTTCTGCAGGAGATAGAACTCCCAGCGCGGCGTCGTATCGGTCACCACCACGCTCACCGCCACGGTCTGCCCGGGCGCAACCAGCCCGTCGACGAAACTGGACCCCGTCATAGGGCTCGCGCGTCTCGATGACCTCGGCGAAGCGGTCGGAACGGAACGGTCGCCCGGCATCGCTCGCCTGGCCGAACGACAGGCCATCGCCGAAGGGGCTCGGGTCGTCGAGGAGCTCGCGCAGCTCCAGATTGAACATCGACCAGGGCTGCTCGGTCCGGTTGCGCACGATCTTGGTCAGCGCGAAGCCGACGTCGTGCTGCGAGCCGATCCGATTGCCGAAGCGATGGCTCATGCCCCGGATGACCAGGATCGCGGGGCCCTCGCCGGTGATGTCCTCGACCAGGACGAAGGGATCCTCGAGACTGCCGGTGCCCGAGCCCTGGACGATCGTGAGGCCGCCGAGTTCGTCGGAGAAGGTGAGGCCGGCCAGCGTCACCGGGCCGGCGAGCGCGGGCGGTGCCGAGCCGATCGCGAGGGTCAGCACCAATGCCTGCCACGCCAAGCGTCTCGGCGGTCCACCCCGTCCGTCCATGGTTCGGTGATGGGCGCCGCCGCGCACGAGGTCAAGACGGTGCTCGCAGCTCGCCCCGCGCCGCCGCGATATTGCTGCCGGAGCAGGCGGCGATACTTGGGAGTAGCCTTCGGATGTCAGGTGCCGCCGATGGGCGGGCGGCACGGGACCACGAGGCGGGCCACGAGGGTCTGCACGACCTCGTCCTGCTGATTGCGCGTCTCGCTGCGGACGGTGGCCATGCCGCGGTCGGGGCGCGATCGTGACGGCCTGATTTCGACGATTTCGCTCTCGACGCGCAGGATGTCGCCGGGCCGCGTCGGGCTCGGCCAGCTGATCTCGCCGCCCGCGCCGACGATGCCGCCCATGATCGGCAATCCGCTCTCGACCTGGAGCCGCATGGTGATCGCCGCTGTGTGCCAGCCGCTGGCGGCGAGGCCGCCGAACAGGCTCGCGCGCGCAGCCGTCGTCCAGATGGAAGGGCTGCGGATCGAACGCCTTGGCGAAGGCCCCGATCGCGCCTTCGTCGACCGCGTGGCTGCCGCTCGTGAAGCGCTGCCCCACCGCAGATCCTCCAGATAAAGCCGCGGCTCCGGTCACCGCCTTCTGACGCCATTGGCTCGTTCCCTTTGGAGGTTCGAAAACGATCGCAATCCACTTGCATGATGATAGTGAGTAGACTATATTACTTTCAGGATGAAAGCAACATTGATGTGACCGGCCATGCAGCGCAAGAGCTTCGACGACTATGCAATGCCCGATCGCGCGCAGCCTAGAGCGGGTCGGCGAATGGTGGAGCATGCTGATCCTGCGCGACGCCTTTCATGGCCTGACGCGCTTCGACCAGTTCCAGAAGAGCCTGGACATCGCGCCCAACATGCTGACCCGCCGGCTCAATGCCCTGGTGGAGTCCGGCCTGATCGAGCGGCGGCGCTACAGCGAGCGTCCGCCGCGCGACGAATATCTTCTGACCGAGCGCGGCCGCGACTTCCGGCCGGTGCTGTGGGCGATGCTCGCCTGGGGCAACAAGCATTTCGCGCCCGAGGGCAAGAGCGTCATCATCGTCGACAGCGCGACCGGCGTCGAGGCCGATCCGGTGCTGGTCGACCGCGCGAGCGGTCGGCTGCTGGTCGAGCCGGCGTTCCGCGTCGGCCGCCGGCCCCGCCGCCAGCGAGAGCACGCGCCGGCGTTACGCCACGCGGGCGTCGGCCAGCCGGCCCCGCAGCGCTCCGGAGGTCGGGCGCACAGATCGGAGCGCGCGTCATGAACATCGCCGTGCTCGACCGCGAAGCGGTCACCGCGGAACCGGCGACCCGCACGAGATGGGATCGCGCCGCGGCTCCGGCAGCTGGGCTCGCCGGCGCGGTGCCGCTGGTCGCGCTGAGCGCCGCCTGGTACGGCCACCACTGGTGGACGGTCGGGCGCTTCATCGAGAGTACCGACGACGCCTATGTCGGCGGCGACATCACGGTGATCGCGCCGAACGTCGCCGGCTTCATCGCCGAGGTGGCGGTCAGCGACAATCAGGCGGTGCGCGCGGGCGATCTCCTGGTCAGGATCGACGACCGCGACTACAAGGCGGCGCTCGACAAGGCAGACGCGGCGGTCGCGGCGCACAGGCGACGCTCGCCAATCTCGAGGCCACGCGCCGGCTGCGCGAGCGATGGTCGCCGAGGCCGAGGCCGGATCGCGGCGGCCGATGCCGAGCTTACCCGCGCCAATTCGACCTCGTCCGCTATCGCCAGCTGGCGCCAATCGAGTTCGCCTCCGCCCAGCGCTTGCAGCAGGCCGATGCCGATCACAAGAAGGCAGCTCGCCGCCGCCGACAAGGCGCGCGCCGCTGGCGGCCGCCCAGCGCCAGCTCGACGTCATCGACACGCAAAAGCAGCAGGCCGAGGCGGCGCTTGCCGAGGCGCAGGCCGACCGCGACATCGCCGAGCTCAACCTCGGCTATACCGAGCTGCGCGCGCCGATCGACGGCGCCGTCGGCAACCGCAGCGCCCGGGCCGGCGCCTTTGCCACCGGCCGGCGCCCAGCTGATGTCGTTGGTGCCGGCGAGGGGCCTCTGGGTCGACGCCAACTTCAAGGAGAGCCAGCTCGCCCGACATGCGCCCCGGCCAGCCGGCCGTGATCCATGCCGATGTGCTGCCGGGCGAGGTATTCCGGGGCCATGTCGCCAGCCTGGCGCCGGCGACCGGTGCCAAGTTCAGCGTGCTGCCGGCCGAGAACGCGACCGGCAATTTCACCAAGATCGTGCAGCGCGTGCCGGTCCGCATCCAGCTCGACGGCGATGCCTCCTCGCTCGGCCGGCTGCGGCCGGGCTCTCGGTCACCGCGATCGTCGACCAGCGCGCGCCGCCGTAGACGCGCCCATGAGCGCCGCCGCCGCCGCGCACAGCCCGGCGGCGTCGGCCCTTGCCGCGCTATCTGCCGGCGCGCAATCGTCGCCTTCTCGACCATGTGCGTCGGATTCTTCATCGCTTTGCTCGACATCCAGATCGTCTCGGCCTCGCTGCGCGACATCGGCGGCGGGCTTTCGGCCGGCGCCGACGAGACCGCGTGGGTCCAGACGAGCTACCTCATCGCCGAGATCATCGTGATCCCGCTCTCGGGCTGGCTGTCGCGCGTCTTGTCGACGCGCTGGCTGTTCTGCATCTCGGCCGCGGGCTTCACCGTCGACCAGCCTCCTGTGCGGCTGGGCCTGGGACATCGAGAGCATGATCGTGTTCCGGGCGCTGCAGGGTTTCCTCGGCGGCTCGATGATCCCGACCGTGTTCACCGCCGCCTTCGTCTTCTTCCCGGGCAAGCGCGTGGCCGCGGCCGCGACCATCGGCGCGATCGCCTCGCTCGCGCCGACCCTGGGCCCGACCGTCGGCGGCTGGATCACCGACAACTACTCCTGGCACTGGCTGTTCTTCGTCAACCTGGTGCCCGGCATCTTCGTCGCCGTGGTGGTGCCGATCCTGGTGCGCATCGACCGGCCGAACCTGTCGCTGCTGCGCGGCGCCGACTATCCCGGCATGGTCCTGATGGCGCTGTTCCTCGGCTGCCTCGAATACACGCTCGAGGAAGGGCCGCGCTGGGACTGGTTCGGCGACGACACCATCCGCACGACCGCCTGGATCGCGGCCTCGCCGGCATCGCCTTCATCTGGCGCAGCCTGACCTACCCCAACCCGGTCGTCGACCTGCGCGCGCTCAAGATCCCGCAATTTCGCGCTCGGCTGCTTGTTCTCGTTCGTCACCGGCATCGGCATTTTCGCGACCATCTACCTGACGCCGCTCTTCCTCGGCCGGGTGCGCGGCTTCAGCGCCTTGGAGATCGGGCATTGCCGTGCTCTCGACCGGCCTGTTCCAGCTCGCGCGCGATCCCGGTCTACACCTTCCTCGCCCGGCGCGTCGATCTGCGCTGGCTGATGATGTTCGGCCTCGCCTGCTTCACGCTCAGCATGTGGAATTTCGCGCCGATCACCCATGACTGGGGCTGGCGCGAGCTGCTGCTGCCCCAGGCGCTGCGCGGCTTCTCGCAGCAATTCGCCGTGGCACCGACGGTGACCCTTGGCGCTCGGCGGTCTCGCGCCGGAGCGCCTGAAGCTCGCGTCGGGCCTGTTCAACCTGATGCGCAATCTCGGCGGCGCCATCGGCATCGCCGCCTGCGGCACGATCCTGAACGACCGCACCAACCTGCATTTCCTGCGGCTGGCCGAGCATCTGAACACGGCCAACCCGGCGATCGTCGATCTGCTGCAGCGGGTCGGCGACCGCGACACGCGGGCGCCGGCGGCGACGCCGTAGCACGGCCAGCCGCGGCGCTCGCCGCTCTGGCCGCTGACCTAGCGCGAGGCCCAGACCCTGACCTTCGCCGACATCTTCCTGGTGATCATGGTCTGCTTCGTCGTCGCGACCGCGATGGTGCCGCTGATGCGCAAGGTCGCGCCGCCCAAGGCGCCGCCAGCCGATGCGCACTGACGATCTGTCTTGAGGATGGCGCCGCTGCTCCGGCTGGATGGGGCCCGTGCACGAACTAGCGCTGGCGCTTCGTGACCCGCCTGGAGGGTGTACGTTTGCCAGGCGACGCGGCCAGCTTGGCCGCCCGGCGATTGGCGAGTTCGGTCTCGAGCGCGGGGAGGAGGGCGGCAGCAGCGCTCTTCTGCGCCTTCGTACCAGACTGCTCGAGGCGCTCGGCGTTCTCACGCAGGACCGCCAGAGCCGCGTCCTCCATGGAGGGCAGTTTCGCAACAAGATCCATTCTGCTGGTCCCCTCGACTTAGCTCTGACGGGGCTTTTTGGCGACATCCAAAACGGCTGGCTGGATGGAAACTCGCCAAACCCCGCCTGCTGTTCAAGAGGCCGCGCGTCAGAGATCAGGCAGACGCCGTCACCCCTTTGACTTGGACCTCTCTTGTCATCGTCGACCCTCGGCCGGCATGGGCGCCGCCCGAGCACGGCACGTCTTCCCGGCGGTCAGCCGGCAGCCTGCAGGTTGGTCGCCGCGGTCTTACCCTGTTGACCGCGTTCGATGTCGAACTCGACCTTCTGGCCCTCCACCAGTTGTCCGAGGCCGGACCGCTCAACTGCCGATATGTGGACGAAGACGTCCTTGGATCCGTCGTCGGGCTGGATGAAGCCATAGCCCTTTCTCGGATCGAACCATTTTACCGTGCCGCTAGGCATAGCTTTCTCCCCAAGAGCAGTGGCCCGCGGAAGTGCGGGCGCTCGAGCAGGTTTCGATTTGGGAGAGCCGGCTCCCATCGCTTGGAGCGCGGCGATGATCGCGGTCTGACCCGCATTGAAAACCGGTCACCTACGATATGGTGATGCCGCAACCGCATTGCCACTCCCGGCCGAGGCCAAGCCGTCATAAAGGCCGGGATTGACAGGCCATCAAGCGCGGATCGGTCCAGGCTTGCCCTTGAAGATCGGCATCGCGGCCGGCCGGATGAAGGCGTGCGATGATCCAAATTGCACGAGCATGCTTGATTGCGTCGCTGCGAACCCGCCTCTATTGCGAGGGTCTCAATGAGCCCCGAAACCTCGCGAGCGCGCAAAAGCAGGCCTGCGGCATCTCAAGGCCGGTCGCTGCATCCCGAGACACATGCGATGAACTCCGACGCTGCCTCGGCCGCGCGCGGGATGGCCTGAACCGACCAGCGCAGGTGTCAACCGCCGCATGGCCATTCCGAAAGAAACTGCCACTTGGCTGCATTTTCCGACCTCGGGTTGATCGAGCCGATCCGGCGCGCGATCCGTGCCGAGAGCTACGCCACGCCGACGCCGATCCAGGCGCAAATGATCCCCCATCTCCTCCCGGGCCGCGACCTGCTCGGTTGCGCCGAGACCGGCACGGGCAAGACGGCGGCCTTCGCCCTGCCGATCCTGCTGCGCCTGGCGACTGACCGCGAGCCGGCCGGACAGAAAGGCCTGCCACGCTCTGGTCCTGACCCCGACGCGCGAGCTCGCCGCCCAGATCGCGGGCAGCTTCGGTGACACCGCGGGACTGCTGACCGGTAGGTCGCTGCGCAATCGCGCCGACGGCCTGGGGGGCCCGACCGGAGCCGCTCGAACACCCGCCGGCGGGTCGGATCGGCGAGTGCCGACAGAGCTGATCCGTAAGTCACTCCTAACCGCGAAGTTTATGCTCACCTTAGCGTCAAGCGATATCAGGGACCCTCCCCCCAGCACGCATCAGCACGGTCGCGGCACCCGTCAAGGACGCGCTTGACGATCGGGTCGCGGAATAGTCGGCGCCGCTGCCTGTTGGCAAATTGATCTTTCAGCTCTTCTCCGGGAAAGGACTTCGCGTGACATCTCCGGGAAAGGACTTCGCGTGACATCGACCGCAAGGCGCATCTGCGGCGCCGTCATCCTCGCCCTGTCGCTCGCCCTGACGATCGGCGCGGCCAACGCTCAGACCACCACCTATGACGACGCCAAGCTCCAGTCGTTCGTGACCGCGGCGCTCTCGGTCAACGAGCTCATCCAGCAGTGGACTCCCCGCATCCAGGGCGCGCAGAGCGAAGCCGAAGCGGCCGACCTCCGTACGCAGGCCAATGGCGAGCTCATCGCCGCGATCGAGAAGACCGACGGGATGACGGTCGACGAGTATCGCGAGATCAGCCTCGCGGCGCAGAACGACCCGACCCTGATGGCGCGGATCGAGCAGATCTTCAAGGGCAGAGGCCCGCAATAGCACGGCCCGTCTCGAGTTTGAGGCTTCGCGTTCTGGACGCACTGTCGAAGCGCATGCGGACGGCTTCCGAGCGAGCACCCCGAGGCCCGGGGCTTGACCAGCGCGCGGCTGCGGCCGGAGACTAGGACCGGAGCGCTTTCGAGCGGCCGGCCGCATTGAAGCGGGCACAGGAGGCGGGACTTGGGCACCGGGATCAGCACCGTCGCGGTGGTCGCGCCGGGCGACATGGGCCATGCCATGGGTGCGGTCCTGCGCCGGAACGGCCTGCGCGTCGTGACCTGCCTGCGCGGGCGAAGCGAACGCACCCTTGCGCTCGCTGCCAAGGCCGGCATCGAGGACCTGGCCGATGACGAGAGCCTGGTGCGCGCGGCCGATGTCCTGCTCGCGATCCTGGTACCTTCCCAGGCGCGGGCGCTGGCCGAACGGATCGCGAGCGCGCTGCGAGCGACCGGCGCCGACCTGCTCTACGTCGACTGCAACGCGATCGCGCCGGAGACCGCGCGCCAGGTCGGCGCGACCGTTGAGGCGGCGGGTGCCCGCTTCGTCGATGCCGGAATCATCGGCCCGCCGCCAACGCCCGGCTCGTCGAGCACGCGCTTCTACGCTTCGGGCGCACCCGCCCGCCACTTTGCGCAGCTGCGGGACTACGGCCTCGACGTGCGGGTGATCGGCGCGGCGCCCGGCGACGCGTCGGCGCTCAAGATGTGTTACGCGGCGCTCACCAAGGGTACGACGGCGATCATGACCGAGCTCGCAATCGCGGCCGGGCGGCTTGGCGTCAGCCAGCCGCTGCATGAGGAGCTCGCCGCAAGCCAGCCGGAGATGCTCGAGCGCATGCGGCGCGCCGTGCCGGGCATGATTCCCAAGGCGCACCGCTGGGTCGGCGAGATGGAGGAGATCGCGAGGACCTTCGAAGCGGTGGGCCTCACCCCGCTCA
Source organism: uncultured Alphaproteobacteria bacterium (assembly GCA_963815435.1). Taxonomy (GTDB): domain Bacteria; phylum Pseudomonadota; class Alphaproteobacteria; order Geminicoccales; family Geminicoccaceae; genus DATAOG01. Next base: position 11,894 of record CAWFGZ010000018.1, on the reverse strand, counting down.
CCTTTGCCGGCGCTGCCGAACTCTTCGCCCTGGTCGCGGCGACGCCGTCCGGCCGGATCGCGCCGGAAGACTGGGCGCGTTCGGCCGCGTCGGTCGAAGAGGTGGTGGCCGAGCTCGCCCGCAGCAGCTGAGGCCTGCCGCCTTGGCCGCCTCAGAACCCGCCGGCAGGCGCAATCGATCCGAGGGGCGTGACCAGAAGGCTGCGCAGCCCGTCGCGCATGCCCTGGGACATCTCGGCGGCTTTGCGGGCAGGGGCTCTCACTCAGGGCGTTCTCAGCGCCGCCCGCGGGGATCTCAGGTCTCGTCCCTCGGGCGCCGAGCCCTCGGGCATGGGTGCTGCTCGTTTGAGATCGAAGCAAAGCTACAGATTGCATCCTCTAGCATGTCTGTTGCCTTAAGGGTGCAATGGATTTCACAGTGGTGTTGGCCTCGACGCAAGTTGCTCTGGCGATATCCGTGGTTGGCCGATCCCGGGGGCCGGCACTGGTGCTGATCTGTTAAAAGGCGTCAGCGCCTTTTTTCGTGCCGCTTCGTGCCCGTCAGATCAGGTCGAGGAACTCTTTGGCGATAAGGTGAGCCAAGCCGCGGCGCCGGTGGCCCGGGCAGATGCCCGAGGCGCAAACCTTTCAGCCAGCGATCCAGATCACCGATGACCGTCTCCGGTGCGAGACCGTCGATCTGCTGTGTGAATTCGTGCCAGAATGACGCCGATCCGATGGGCAATCGACCGGAACCGGGGCGAGGCAGATGGCAGGTGACACAGAGATCGATGCCCTGAACTCCACCTTTCGGGCGACCGCAGAAGCAGGGCGACGTGTCGGCCCTGCTGCTGCGGCCGGCGGGTGCGCGCCGGCTGCTGGTCTTCGCCCATGGCGCCGGCGCCGGCATGCGCCATCGGTTCATGGCCGCGATGAGCGCGGCGCTCGCGGAGCAGGGCATTGCCACCTTCCGCTATCAGTTCCCCTACATGGAGGCGGGCGGCCGGCGGCCCGATCCGCGGGCGACGCTGCTGGCGACGGTGCGCGCGGCGATTGCGGCCGCGCGCGCCGCGGCGCCCGATCTGCCGCTGCTCGCCGGCGGCAAGTCGATGGGCGGCCGGATGACCTCGCTCGCCGCCGCCGAGGCGCCGCTTGAGGGCGTGCGCGGCCTGGTGTTCTTCGGCTTTCCGCTGCACGCCGCGGGCCGGCCGTCGAGCGAACGCGGGGCGCATCTGGCCGACGTCGAAATGCCGATGCTGTTCCTCCAGGGCGAGCGTGATCAGCTCGCCGATCTCGCCTTGCTGCGGCCGATCTGTGCCGGGCTCGGTGAGCGCGCGCACCTGCACGTCATGCCGACGGCCGATCACTCGTTCCATGTCCTGAAGCGCTCGGGCCGGACCGACGCGGAGGTCCTGGTCGAGCTCGCCGGCACGGTTGCCGCCTGGTCCGCCCGCCTCGGCTAAGGACAGCGCGCCCCGGCCTCGCCCTGTACGAACGTGGCCTCGTGCGCGGTAGGGTTACGCTGTTGCGGATCGAGATGAACCGGCGGTGAGCAGTTGCAGGAAACCCTGATCGTCCTTGCGGTCTTCGTCGCCTTTGCAGCGCTGTTCCAGCGGCTCCGGCTCGGGACGGTGCTTGGCTTTCTGATCGGCGGTGCGGTGGTCGGACCATCCGGCCTTGGCCTGATCCGTGAGCTGGAGGCGGTCCGTCTGCTCGGCGAACTCGGTGTCGTCTTCCTGCTGTTCAATCTTGGCCTCGAGCTCAAGCTCGAGCGTTTTCGCCTGTTCGGGGTTCGGGTCTACGCGCTCGCCTGCACGCAGGTCCTGGTGACCGCCGCGGCGATCGGCGCCATCGCGAGCTATCTCGGGTTGGAGCCCGGGCCGGCGATCATCGTCGGCGGCGCGCTCTCTTTGTCCTCGACCGCGGTCGTGCTGCAGGTGCTGGCCGATCTTGGTCGTACGCTTACCCAGCTCGGGCGCCTCGCGATCGCGATCCTGCTCGTGCAGGACCTGGCGGTCGGGCCGCTCCTGGTCCTGGTCAACGTGCTCTCGGGCCCGGGCGGCTCGATCGCGCTGGGGCTGCTGACTGCGCTCGCCAAGGGCGCCCTGATAGTGTTCTTCGTGGTCGGCGTCTCGCGTTACCTGCTGCCGCTGGCGCTCGAGTACATCGCGGCGTTCGCCGCCGAGGAGGTGTTCACCGCGGCGACCCTCCTGATCGTGCTCGGCGCCAGCTTCGCGACCGAGCAGGCAGGCCTCTCCACCGCGCTCGGCGCCTTCGTCGCCGGCCTGATGGTCGCCGACAGCGCATATCGCCATCAGATCGCCGCCGACATCGCGCCGTTTCGCGGACTTCTCCTCGGCTTGTTCTTCATGACCGTGGGCATGGCGATCGACCTGGAGGCGGCGGTCGCGCACATCGACCGTGTGCTCGCCATCGCCGCCGGGCTCCTGCTGCTCAAAGCCCTCCTGCTGTATGGACTGGCGAGGGCGCTGGGCTATGGCTCCAGGCTGGCCTTCGAGCTCGGTTGCCTGCTCGCGCAGGGCAGCGAGTTCGCCTTCGTTCTGTTCGGGCTCGCCGTGCAGACCGGCCTGCTGGTCGGAGCGGGCGTGCCATCGCTGACCGTGGCGGTCGCGCTTTCGATGGCGATCACCGCCCTGACAGCGGCGGTCGGCCGGCGCGTGCTCGACCGGCTGGAAGGTGAGGCGCGCGCCTCCTTGTCTGACCTCGAAGCGCATACCGCCGAGCTGCGCAACCATGTGGTGATCGCGGGCTTTGGTCAGGTCGGCATGGCGCTCGCCCGTCACCTGATCAGCCTCGCCATCCCGGTGCTGGTGCTCGACTATGATCCCAAGCGCGTGCGCTCGAGCCAGGCGCACCGCCTGCCGGTCTACTTTGGCAACGCCGCGCGCGCCGACGTGCTTCGCGCCGCCCATGTCGGCCGCGCGCGACTGCTGATCGTGGCGCTGCCGAGCGAGACCAGCGGCGAACGAGTGGTCAGCCTGGCACGCGCGCTCTGGCCCCGGTTGCGGATCCTCGCCCGCGTGCCGGACGAGGCGAGCGCGACCAGGATCCGGACCGCCGGCGCCGACGCGGTGGTGGTCGAGGGGTTGGCCACCGCCTTCGATCTCGCCGAGCGGGCGATCCTGCTCTACGAGCCGGGCGACGACGCGCCGGTCTGATCGGGGCCGCCCGCGCGACTGTAGGAGTGGGTGCTACGCGCCGGCGCCGATCCGTGCCATGATAAGCTCCACAGATCCGGCCCGTGAGCAGCCGGCAAGAAAAGGGGGGATTGCCGATGTCTTTCGCTCGGGACCTCAACGCCGAGGGGGCCATCAATCCTTCCTGGAGCGGCGCGCGCCAAGCTATCAGGATCGCTGAGGCTCGCCCCACGCTCTGATGACCGCGTCAAGCCAGGCCTCGGTCATCTGCCAATGTCACCCCTAAGACAGCGGGCGGGCTGGCAATGACCGGCCTGCCAGAGTCCCTCGATGCGCTCGCGCCCTATCTCCACCGGTACGGCTATGCAGCCGTGTTTGGCAGCCTGTTGCTCGAGTCTCTTCGGCCTGCCGCTGCCCGGCGAGACCATGCTGATCGCCGGCTCCCTGCTCGCCGCGCGGGGCGGGATGCACCTCGCGCCGCTTCTGCTCAGCGCCTGGGCCGCGGCGGTGCTCGGCGACAACATCGGCTATGCGATCGGGCGGTTCGGCGGCCGGCGCCTGATCACCCGATACGGTCGCCGGCTTGGCATCACCGCGGCCCGCCTCGACCGGGTCGAAGGCTTCTTTCGCCATTACGGCGGCTGGATCGTGATTGTCGCCCGCTTCTTCGAGCTGCTACGCCAGCTGAACGGCATCGTCGCCGGCAGCGTCGGCATGAGCTGGTGGCGCTTCTTCGCCTACAACGCCCTCGGCGGCACGCTCTGGGTCTCTGCCTGGGGGATCGGTGTCTATACGATCGGTGAACGGCTCGGTGCGCTGGCACCCTGGATCCATCGCCTCGGCTATCTGGCGATTGGACTGGCCGCACTGGGCCTGATCGTCGCGGGCGTGGTCGTCCATGGTCGCCGGCGGGCGTCGGGCAGCGAGGAGCGGGGGTAGCGGCCAAGTGACCGTAGCGGGTAGGGTGGGCTTTCCCAAAGCGTCCTCAAAGCCGCCCGAGGAGGCGAGATGGCACGCATCTTCCTTGCTCACACCGCGGACGCCCGGCGCAACTACTATGGCGACAACGCGCTCTCGCGGCTGCGAGAGCTGGGTGAACTTCGTCTGAACGAGAGCGGCCGGGTGCTCAGCACCGCGGAGCTGATCTCGGGCGCAGCGGGCTGCGCGATCATCGTTTCCGATCGCATGACCGAGGGGCCGGCGGCGGTGTTCGAGCAACTGCCGGAACTAGCGGCCTTCGTGCGCTGCGCGGTCGACATCCGCAACGTCGATGTCGGCGCCGCCTCGGCGGCCGGTGTCCTGGTGACGCGGGCGAGCCCCGGTTTCGTCGATTTGGTTGCCGAGCTCGCGTTCGGCCTGATGGTCGATCTCGCCCGCGGCATTGCGGATGCGATCCTCGCCTACCGCGGGGGCGAGCAACCCCCGACGCGCATGGGCCGCCAGCTCCGCGGCAGCACCCTCGGCATCATCGGCTACGGCCACATCGGCACCCGGCTCGCCCAGCTCGGCCTGGCGCTCGGCATGCGGCTGATGGTCAGCGACCCCTACGTTCGGGTGGTCGAGCGCGAGATCAGGCAGGTCGACCTCGGTACACTGCTGGCCGAAGCCGACTTCGTGGTCGTCCTCGCCGTGGCGACCGAAGAGACCGAGAACCTGATCGGCGCCGAGGAACTCAGCTGGATGAAGCGCTCGGCCTATCTGATCAACGTCGCGCGCGGAAATCTGCTCGACGAAGCGGCGCTGGAGGCAGCGCTGCGCGAGGGCCGGATCGCCGGCTGCGCGATGGACGTCGGCCGCGCTCCGGACCAGATGCCATCGCCCCGTCTCGCCCGGTTGCCCAACGTCGTCGCGACGCCGCACATCGGTGGCCTGGTGCCCGAGGCAATCGAGCATCAGGCGCTCGAGACTACCCGCCAGGTCGCCGAGATCCTGGGCGGTCGCGCCCCCGCCGGCGGCGTCAACCCGGAACACGCGACCCGGCTCATGCATTTAGGCCAGAGCTCGAGCGGAGCCGGAAGACGCTGAGGAGGCCGCCATGAACCACGATCGTCCCAAGCTGTCCGCGCCGGCCGGCGCCTGCGACTGCCACGTCCACTTCTATGGCCCCGCGGACCGCTACCCGCTCGCAACGACCGCGCCTTTTCCGCCGCCGCCGGCTTCGGTTACCGACTACCGCCAGGTCCAAAGGCGTCTCGGGCTGGAGCGGGTGATCGTGGTCCAGCCCTCAGCCTATGGCACCGACAACCGCTGCACCATGGATGCGGTCACCGAGCTCGGCGAGGCGGCACGCGCCGTCGTGGTGGTCGATCAGTCGGCGAGCGATCGCGAGATCGAGGAACTGAGCAGGGATGGTGCGCGCGGCATCCGCTTTCACATGCTGCGGGGCGGTGTCCTGCCCTGGGACATCCTCGAGGAGATGGCGGCGCGGGTGCACGCCTTCGGCTGGCACATCCAGCTCCAGCTCGACGGGCGTGAGCTGCCTGAGCGCGACGCCATGCTGCGACGCCTGCCCGGCACTCTGGTGATCGACCACGTCGGCAAGTACCTCGAGCCGGTGATGCCCGATCATCCGGCCTTCAGGTGCCTGGTCGGCCTGGTCGAGACTGGTCGGGTCTGGGTCAAGCTGTCTGCGCCTTACGAGACCTCGAAGGTCGGTCCGCCGCTCTACGATGACGTCGGCGCGCTCGCGAAGGCGCTGATCCGGGCCGCGCCCGAGCGCATGCTCTGGGCGAGCAACTGGCCACACCCCGGCCAGAGCGGCGAGCGCTACCCGGACGACGTCCTGCTACTCGATCTGCTGCTCGAATGGGCGCCCGACGGCGCCACCCGCGATCGGATCCTGGCCGAGAATCCAGCGGCACTCTATGGCTTCTGAGGCGCCCCAAGCGGCTCATTGGGCAGCACCTGCTGCGGGCGGCACTGGAATCGGGCGATCGGCCCACCCAACTTGTGCTCGGTCAGCGCAGGGCAAGGCGGAAATGCTCCAGAGAGGGGATCATGGCGACGCTCAGGATCAGCCCGGAGAAAGTATGCTTCGTCGTCGTCAAGGCGCGCGAGCTCGACGTCAAGGTCGAGCCGGAGGAGCTCGACGAGGGTTCCAATCCGACCGACGATCAGATGACGGCGATCCTCGAGGACTACGCCGACGATCCGACCTTCGAGGAGCTGAAGAGCTTTCTCGAGAGCCTGAACGACGACGAGGTCGAGGACCTGCTCGCGTTGACCTGGCTCGGTCGCGGCGATTACAGCCTCGACGACTGGGACGAGATCATGAGCGAGGTGCGCGACGTGCGCGAGCGGCACACGGTCGACTATCTGCTCGGCACGCCGCTGCTGCCCGACTATCTCGAAGGTGGCCTGGCCGAGTTCGGCCTGTCCTGCGAGGAGTTTGAACTCGGCCACATGTAGCGCCGGGATCCTGCACGGGTCAGTCTTTGGCCGGCGTCTGGTAGCTTTCGAGCGACTCGACGCCGCCCGGCGGCGGATCGTCCTCGGTGCTCTTGCCGGGCAGAGCCAACGCGGCATGCAGCCAGGGCACGCGGCTCTCGATGCCGACCTGCTCGGTCGGCCGGACGCGCGCCGGCTCATCCAGGCTGCCGATGGTGACCGAGATCTTGTCCCGCCCGAGGTAGCGAAAGGAAAGCGGCGTGCCGCACTGGCGGCAGAAGCCGCGTTCGGCGATCGAGCTGCTCTGCCAGGTCGCGGGCTCGCCCCTGGTCCAGGCGAAGTCGCCGAGCCGGACGCCGGTGAACGGCGCAAAGACATTGCCGAGCGCCCGCTGACACATCCGGCAATGGCAGATGTCGGCCGACATCGGCTCGACGTAGAACGCGTAGCGCACGGCACCGCACTGACAACCGCCGGTCAGCACCGGCTCGCGCTGCTTCGTCATGGCAACCTCCCGCCCGTCTTCGGCCGAGCATAGCCGATGGCCCGGCTATCGGCGCGCGCGACTTTCTCATCGTTGCCATGAGCCCGCTTCATCTCGAACCCGGAGACCGCGACGGATGAGCGGCCAGCGGCCGACACGTCATTCAATACCAGCCCCATTAAGAACGGACCGTTGCCCAATCGAAGTCGCAGAGGGAGCGGATGCGGCCGGTCTCGGTGAGCAGCGCGTTCCAGGCGGTGCAGCAGGCGTCGAGGATGTCGTCATGCGTCGGCCAGAGGCGGTGGGAGAGGCAGCGCTCGCGCAGATACAGCCAGACCCGCTCGATCGCATTGAGCTCGGGCGAGTACGGCGGCAGGAACAGTGGGGTGATGTTGCCGGGTAGGGCGAGCGTCTTGGCGATGTGCCAGCCGGCGCGATCCATCAGCACGACGGCATGGGCGCCGGGGCTGACCGCCTGGGCGAGCTCGTCGAGCATCGCCTGCATCGCGGCGGCGCTGACCGTGGGCAGCACCAGGGCGACGCCGGCATCGCGCTCGGGACAGACCGCGCCGAACAGGTAGACCGCCTGGTGGCGCAGGTCGCGCACGCCACGCGGGCGCAGGCCCTTCTGGTACCATCGTCGGCAGACGCGGCCGGTCTGGCCGACCCGGGCCTCGTCCAGGAACCAGACCTCCAACTGCTCGGCGTCGGGGTGATCGCGGGCGACCTCGGCAATCAGCGCCGGGAACTTTTTTTAAAAGCCTCCTGGGCCTTGCGGTCCGCCTCGGGATGGATCGGCCGCGCCTTCTGCCAGGACAGATCGAGGTCGTGCAACAGCCGGAGCATGCCGTTCTCGCTGTAGACGACCCCGAAGCGGCCCTGCACGATCCGACACAGATCCTTGGCGCGCCACGTGCTGACGCCATCGCGCTCCGGGTCGGGCCCACGCAGCACCAACGCCCTGAAGGTCGCCAGCTGGCCCTCGTCGAGCCAGCTCGGGCGGCCGCTCTTGGGCCGATCGCGCAGCCCCTCGACGCCCTCAGCGTTGAACCGGATCACCCAGTCCCTGAGCGTCTGCCGGTCCATCCCCGCCTGACGGGCCGCTTGTCCGCGGCTCATCCCGTCCAGTGCGATGGCCACGGCGAGCAGCCGACAGGCGACCCGACCCTCGGTCTCTTGGCGCGCCAGCCGACGCAGCTCCTCGGCCGCGATGTCCTGTCGAATCGCCAATCGTGCACCCATGGCGCCGCCCCGCTGCATCAACTCGCAGCGTTACGAATCACATGTCCGCGAATTTCACAACTAGGGTAAGTCAAAACATCGCAGGGCTGGTATAACTCAATGCGACGACGGCGAGGATTGTTGATCCGAAAGGTCGTTCGCGGTGCCTGATGGCAGGCAGCCGGTGTCACGACAATGGAAGACACAAACCATGCTACCGCTCGCAGCAGCCTCCGCGCTGGCATTCACGGTCGGCAGCGCACAGGCGGCCGAGGTGATTGGCAAAGTCGGGAAGATCTACACCGCCTCCAACACGATCTTCGTCGACGGCAAGATTTTCGCCATCTCGCCGACCAACACGTCGGGCTGAAAATCGACCAGCTGAAAGAAGGCGATCGGGTCAAGATCTTCTATTCGACGAAGGGCAAATCCTACATGAAGTTCAACGCGATGCGGGTCGAGAAACGGAGTAACCGCCGGCCCGCGGGGGTGCCCGATAGTGGGCGTGCCAATTCGGGAATCACGTCGCCGCGCACGATCCGATCGCCTACGCCCTTCGTGCGCTCGTGAACCTGGAGTGGATCGAGAGTGGTCAGCGCGGGCCTTCGGCGCTAAACCAGGCGGATCGAGGGAACGGCAAAGCACGAGGGAGGTCGGAGCATGGCGCGTGTGGCACTGGTGACCGGCGGGACGCGGGGGATCGGCGAGGCGATCTCGATCGCGCTCAAGGAGGCCGGCTTCAAGGTCGCGGCCAGTTACGGCGGCAACGACGAGGCCGCCAACCGGTTCAAGGAAAAGACCGGGATTCCGGTCTACAAGTGGAGCGTTGCCGACTACGACGCCTGCGTGGCCGGCATCAAGCGCGTCGAGGGCGACCTCGGCCCCATCGAGGTCCTGGTCAACAATGCGGGCATCACCCGCGACACCATGTTCCACCGCATGACGCCGCAGCAGTGGAACGAGGTGATCTCGACCAACCTGAACGGCGTGTTCAACATGGCCCATCCGATCTGGCCGGGCATGCGCGAGCGTAAGTTCGGCCGGATCATTAACATCAGCTCGGTCAACGGCCAGAAGGGGCAGGCCGGCCAGGTCAACTATTCGGCGGCCAAGGCGGGTGACATCGGCTTCACCAAGGCGCTGGCGCAGGAGGGCGCGCGCTCTGGCATCACGGTCAACGCCATCTGCCCCGGCTACATCGGCACCGAGATGGTCCGCGCGGTCGACGAGAAGGTGCTGAACGAGCGCATCCTGCCGCTGATCCCGGTGGGCCGCCTGGGCGAACCGGAGGAGGTGGCGCGCTGCGTGGTGTTCCTGGCGAGCGACGAGGCCGGCTTCATCACCGGCTCGACCCTCTCGGCGAACGGCGGCCAGTACATGGCCTGAACGGGCGGCAGCCGCCCGGGCGGCCTCTTTAGCGACCAGTGCGGCCCTGCTGGCGGCGACCCCGGCCGGCGCTCAGGAGGCCTCGCGGAGTTCGAAGGGCCGCATCCGCTCGAAGGCGCGGGCGATTAGTGATGCTGCGCTGTCACCCTGCTCCAGTTCGGCGACCCCGGTCGTGAGCGCAACCCAGATCGTCTGCTTGTCGCCAACCCGGAGCGGCATCTGCGAGAGGATGCTCGCGATCCGCTCGCCGACCACCCGGGCGTCGGCGGCGGATGCGCCGTTGATGACGAGGCAGAATCGGTCTTCGCTAAGGCGGGCCGGGAGGTCCTCGGCGCGCGACGTGCGGACGATGATGGCGCCGAGCTGCGCCAGGACCTGATCGCCCGCGGCGTAGCCGTGAGCCTGGTTGATCTGGCCGAACCCGGCCACGTCGAAGCTCGCGAGCGCGAGCGGGATCCCGGAACGCAGGTTCTCGGCGATCAGCCGCTCGACGTAGGCGTGCAGGAAGCCGTGGCCGTAGAGCCGGGTCAGCCGGTCGGTCGTGGGTGGCGGGTTCGTTCCGTCGAGACTGCCGTGCAGCCGGCGCCGCAGGCGCTGCTGGCGCACCCAGCCCTGAACGCGCAGCCGCAGGACCTCCGGCTGGAAGGGCTGAAACAGTACGTCCGAAACGCCCCAGTAAAACGGCAGCGAGCGATCCGGGAAGGCATCGGGTCGGCCGATCAGGAGCACCGGCAGATCGAACAGCGCGAGGTCGGCCCGGATCGCCGCGCACAGGCGCTGCAGCTCGTTGTGATCGTGGCTCGCGGTGATCAGAGCGACGTCGAGATCGTCACGGCGCAGGCGCTCGAGCGCGCTCTCTGCGGTCTCGGCGTAGGCCGGCGTGGCGGTGCCGCCGAGCGCGGTCATGGCCTGAACCTGATCGCCGCCGGCGGGGCCGATCAACAGAACGCCGACCCGATCGATCGCCGGCACGCCCGGCATCTCGGCGGGCGGCGCGACCCCGAAGTCTGCCAGAATTGCTTCGCGCCGGCGGCGCTCCACCTCCATGGTCGCAAGACGCGAGAGGGCGCGGATGCGGGTGTAGAGCTCGGCGTCCTCGATCGGCAGGATCAGGATGTCGTCGGCGCCGAGGGCCAGGGCGTGGGCGGCGACGGCCTCTTCGTCCGCGGTCGCGATCACTACCGGTAGATGGCGCAGGCGCGAGTCGGCCTTGAGCTGCGCCAGCAGCGCCATGCCCTCCTCGACCCAGGCGTCGATCAGGAGTAGGTCGGCCCCTTCGGTGGTCAGCGCCTTGATCGCCTGGGCGCGGCTGCTGCAACAGCCGAGTTCGCAGTTCCAGTCGCTCAGCCGGGCGCAAACGGCCCCGAGCGGCTCGTTCGGCCGCTGCACCACGATGAGACGCGTCGGTGGAGCCATGAAGCCCGTTCGCTATGATTGACCTGAACCGTACAGTAGCGGCCGTTAAGAATCCGTGGACTGGAGGCGGCCGCTAGCCTGAACGGCCAATCCCTTTCGCGCTGCCGGCCAGCACCGGCGAGATCTTGGCCAAACTGGCGAATCGAGCTTCTATACCTAAAGTTGAGAGCATGACGAAGGTTCTTGTTCAGAATAATCGCCTAAGATCTCAATCGAGCTCGCGCCTTGCTCTCATAACATATTGATTAACAACGATGTTATTCATCATTGCTGATTCGGGTAGAGACGCCGAGCCATCGAAGGACCCTGGACTGGGAAACTGCCTCCAGAGGATCATCTAAACGCTTGATATGAAGACAGCATCCATGTACGGTCGAGGGAAGAGGTATTTCTACCTAAAGGGGAAATGGGGAAACGCTTCGCGGCACTCCTGGCAGTGGAGAAGCGACCAATGCCCATCTTCGGGGAAAAGCACCGCTTCACGCGCAAGAACGTCGAGCTGGCACCGGACGCCCCTGGGGTCTATGCTCTCTTCGACGACGGCGAGGTGGCCTACTACGGTCGGGCGCAAGGCGGCAGCGACACCATCCGACGCCGCCTGAACGGGCATCTAACCGGGCGGCAGCCACCGGGCCGGGTCAAGGCGAAGCTGTTCTGCTTCGAGGTCACGCACTACCCGCTGAGCCGGGAACAGGCGCTGCTCGAAGAATTTCGGCGCAGAAACTGCCATTTGCCCGAATACAACATGCTCACGAACGGAGGCCGCGCGCGCGGCCTCGCCGAGCCCAAGGGGGTACGCCGGCGGGTCGGGTCCGAGCCGACCACCACGGCTGGAGAGGCTTTGGTCAATGGCAAAGCGGACCG
>CAWFGZ010000017.1:0-138006 GCA_963815435.1 uncultured Alphaproteobacteria bacterium | reverse complement strand
GCCGGCGAGCAGCACCCCGCCCACGAGCGCGGCGATGATCCTGGTCAGACGCATGGTTGGCTCCCTTTCGTTGTCGTGGTGCAGTCAGTCTCGGCTGCCGCGACCGGCGCGTCCAGCCCCTAGATGTCACCCTGCTGGGCCGTCTGCTCATCGCGAGGGTTGAGCAGACTGTCAATCATGATGGCGACCAGCAGAATTGTCGACTTGATCAGGTTCTGATAGATGTTCGGGATGTCGAGGATGGTCATGGCATTGAGCATGATGCCGATGAGCAGCGCCCCGACGATGACGTTACGCATGCCGCCCTTGCCGCCGCTCAGGCCGATGCCGCCGATCACGACAACGAGCACGATGTCGTAGAGCAGCGTCGAGTTGACGACGCGCGTGTTGATGATCAGCAGCCCGGATGCCGTGAGGATGCCGGCGACGAAGGCGATCAGCGCTGAGATGACATAGCGCAGCACGATCATCGGCCGGACCGGAATACCCATGTTGCGCGCGGCCATGAAATTGTCGCCCATGAAATACACGTAGCGCCCCCATTTCGTGAAGCGCAGCAGCAGAAAGGCAATCAACGCCATTCCGGCAAACACAAACACCTCGATCGGAATCGAGGTCAGACGTATCTGGCCGAGATGTTCGATCCAGTTGTCTTTCGGGACGGCAATCATGTCCTGGTCTATGAAGCGCGAGCGCACGACACCGAAGACGAACGCGCCCGTTGCGAGGGTCGCGAAAATCGCCGGCACCTCGGCGTAGGCGATCAGGAAGCCGTTGAGGCCGCCCATGGCCACGACACCGGCGAGCGCGATCGCGAGCGCCACGCCTTCCGGGCTGCCGTCGTTCAGCATCTGGAGATACCAGGCGACGGACATCGCCATGATGGCGACCGCCGAGAGATCGATGCCCCGCCCGATCACGACGATCGCCATGCCGACCGCGAGGATGCCGAGGACGCTGACGCTGCGCACGATGGCTACCAGGTTGGCGGCGGTGAAGAAGCCTCTGAGCGTCAGCGAGGCGGCAATGAACAGCATCACCGCCAGCAGAAACACGATGCGTTCCTGGCTCAGGCCGCGGCGAAAGAAGAGTTCGTTCATGCAGAGCGCCTGCCTCGGCAGCTGAGGCACCCGAACCAATTCTGCCGCGAGGTCGGGCGATCAGCCGCCGCTGCCGTAATTCTTGACCAGGTAGTCGACGATCGTGGCCGCGTCGGTCGGCTCGATCGGCGCGCCGATGACGTTGATCATCTTGTTGACCTCGGCCTGCCACATCTTGCGATCCATGAATGGCGAATTGATGCGAAGGTAGTCGAGGCTGTGACAGGCCGCGCAGTTGTCCTCGACCACTTCGCGACCCGGAGCGTCCTTGAGCGTCACCTCCTGCTCTTCGGCGTAGGCAGCGGCAGCGGCGAGCACGATGGCGGCCGCGAGAAAGGTACTCTTCATGGTCCACCTCCCATCACACGGCGGTGATTGTGAGCGGGCGACGACATTGTTGTGATAGCCCGCCGGGTTGAAGATGAGGCTCTCGGCCTGGGTCTGGCCGATGACGTTGCTCGCGTTCGCCATAATCGTGTGCTTGCCTGGGGTTGCGGCGTGAAGGAATAGGTCCAGCTGCGAAAGGCGAAGCGCCCGAGATCCGGCCCGAGCTTGGCCGCCTGCCAGACATTGCCATTGTCGACCGATATCTCGACGCGGCTTAGCCCGTAGCCGCCGTCCCACGCGACGCCGCTGATCTCTACCGGCTGGCCGACCTGCACCTGCTGGTCGTTGGCGGGCGAGGCGATCGACCGAGTTCACCACCATGTCGGTGATGGGTTCGTTCGCAGCGGTCATCTGGCTCAGGAAATGCTGCACGACCGGAAATTTCCCGCTGGGGATCCGGTAGGCGCTCTTCACCCAGAAACCGTCAAACGGCTTCGCCACCGCATCGATCGTGACGAGGTGCTTCATCCAGTATGTTGCGGTCCAACCCGGGATGATCAGCCGTGCCGGAAAGCCGTTGAAGTGCGGCAGCGGCTGCCCGTTCATCTGATGTGCGATGATCGTGTTCTCGTCGAGCGCCTTCCACAGCGGGATGCTCTTGACGAAATCGGGCGTCTTCTCGATGACCGGGCCATCCGCGCCGTTGACGACGATCTCGAGCGCCTCCTTGCGCAATCCGGCCTTCGCGAGCACGTCTTTGAGCCGCACGCCGCGCCAGACCGCGTTGCCCATCGCGCCGAGGCCCCACTCGACCCCAGGCACATGCGGTTGCGAGAAGCCCGCGCCGATTGCCGGAGCACTGGCAGACTGCCGTGATCTCGACCTGCTCGAACCCGGTCTGCAACTCCGGCAGAGTCAGTTCAAACGGGGTCGCCACCGCTTCGCCGCCCATCTGCAGGCGCCAGCTCGTCGGGTCGATCTCCTCGGGGATCGCCGCGAGGTGATAGCGCACGAAGAAGGCGTCATTGGGCGTGATCGCGGTCCTGAAGTACGAAACCGGCGTCTCGTAATTAGGCGGCCGGTAGGTGAGCTTGATGAGCGGCTTTTTCCCCGGCAGCGCTTCGAGGATCGCCGTGTCATAAACTCCCTCTGGCAGGCCCGCTACCAGCGGCGGCGGCTGCTGCGAGAGTGCCCAGCGCGGCACCAGCCCCGACCCGGCAAGCGCCAGTCCGCTCCCGATTCCGGTGAGGACCCTGCGCCGATCGAACATGCCTCCCTCCGCGTGATCAGGTCATCCTGGCCATCGTAGCAATCGAGGCGCCTGCGATCAACGAAAGGACTGGACCGGCCGCGCCGGCTCGGGTGCCTCAACCGCCGAGGTACAGGCGGCGGACGTGATCGTTGTCGATCAGCTCGCGCGAGGGGCCGGAGAGGGCGACGCGCCCGGTCTCCAGCACGTAGGCGTGCGAGGAGATCCGCAGCGCCATGCGCGAGTTCTGCTCGACCAGGACCACGCTCACCCGGTCCTCGCGGTTGATCGTGATGATCGCGCCGGCGATCTCGCGCACCAGCATCGGGGCGAGGCCGAGCGAGGGCTCATCGAGCAGCAGGAGCTTGGGCCGCGCCATCAGCGCGCGGCTCATCGCGACCATCTGCTGCTCGCCGCCGGAGAGCGTCCCGGCCTGCTGCCGCGAGCGCTCCTTGAGGCGCGGAAAGCGCGCGAACACCCTCTCTAGATCCGTCCGGATCTTCGGCTTGATCGGTGCGCAGATAGGCGCCCATCAGCAGGTTGTCGCGGACCGACATGTAGGGGTAGACGTGGCGACCTTCGGGCACCATCGAGATGCCGAGCGCCACGATCCGCTCGGGCCGCTCACGCTCGATCGGCCGGCCATCGAACCAGATCTCGCCCGAAGCGCGCGCGCGAGAGGCCGGTGATGGCGCGCAGCGTCGTGGTCTTGCCGGCACCGTTGGTGCCGATCAGGGCGACGATCGCGCCCTGCTCGAGCTGCATCGAGACGCCCTTGAGCGCCCGCACCTTGTCGTAGCGCACCGTGACGCCCTTCATCTCGAAGTACATCAGGCGGCCTCGACCTCGTCGTCCTCACGGCCGAGATAGGCTTCGATCACGGTCTCGTCGCGCTGGATTTCGGCCGGCGCGCCCTCTGCGATCTTGGTGCCGAAGTTGAGCACGACGATGCGGTCGCTGATCCGCATCACCGCCGACATGTCGTGCTCGACCAGGAGCACGGTGACGCCCCGATCGCGGATGCCGCGGACCATCTCGACCGCGCGCTCGGTTTCCTCGGGGTTCATGCCGGCGAAGGGCTCGTCGAGCAGCAGCACCTTGGGCTCGGCCGCCATGGCGAGCGCGATGCCAAGCGCGCGCAGATAGCCGTGCGGCAGGTTGCGCGCCTGCACGTCCTTGACCGCGCCGAGGCCGAGATAGTCGAGGATCTCGGCGGCGCTCGCGCGAAACGCCGCCTCGTCGGCCCGGGCGGCCGGGCTGTTGACGAAGATGCCGAGACTGCCCGCCTTGCAGCGCAGTTGATGCGCCACGACGACGTTCTCGAGTGCGGTCATCTCGCGGAAGATGGTGGTCTCCTGAAAGGTGCGGACCACGCCGCGGCGCGCCACGACATGTGGCCTCAGGCCCGAGATCGCCGCACCCGCGAAGGTCACCTTGCCCGAGGTCGGCGGCAGGAACGAGGTGATCAGCTTGAAGAGCGTGCTCTTGCCGGCGCCGTTCGGGCCGATCACGGCGAGGATCTCGCCCTCGGCCACGTCGAAGGTGACCGCGTTGACCGCGGTCAGGCCGCCGAAGCGCTTGGTGAGCTCTCTGACCTCGAGCAGGCTCACCCGGTCGCCTCCTTCCTGGCGCCACGCTCCAGCGGCGGCACCTCGACCTCCTCGTCCCGCTCGACCGCGTCGCGCCGCAGGGACAGGCTGAGGATGCCGTTCGGCAGCCAGAGGATGCAGGAGATCATCAGTACGCCGTAGATCAGCGCCTGGTATTGCTGAAGGTCGGCCAGCAGCTCGAAGCTGATCACCAACAGGAAGGCGCCGACCACGGGCCCGAAGATGAAATCGAGCCCGCCGAGGAAGCAGTACAGCATGAAATAGACCGAGTTGGTGACGCTGTAGGTCGCCGGGTAGATGCTTTGCAGAAAGGCCGCGAAGAAGGCGCCGCCGACGCCGCCGACGAAGCAGGAGAACGCGAACGCGATCACCCGGTACTTGGCGACGTTGATGCCGATGCTGGCGGCCAGGTCCTCGTTCTGGCGGAGCGAGCGGAACACCCAGCCGAGCCGCGAGGTGGTGAGCCGCCAGACCGCAAGGAGGCCGAGAATCAGGAGCGCCGCGGCCAGATAGTAGAAGGGAAGGGGGTCCGCGCCGCCGAATGCCGGGATGAGGGTCACACCGAAAATGGAGAGGGCGCCGGGGCGCGGGATATTGACGATGCCGGTGGCGCCCTGGGTGAAGTCGCCGCCGTTCAGAAAGGCCAGGCGCACCGCCTCGGTGAGGCTGAGCGTGATCATCGCGAAGTAGACGCCCTTCAGGCGCAGGATCGCCGCGCCGATCACGGTGCCGATCGCCGCCGCGACCAGTCCGGCGAGCGGCAGGCAGAGCCAGAACGATACGCCGTAGCGGGCCGAGAGGATCGCGGTGGTATAGCCGCCGATCAGCGCGAAGGCGCCCTGGCTGATGTTGATCCGGCCGATCGAGAAGGTCACCCAGACGCCGAGGCTGATGAAGCTCAGGACGGACGCGTTGATCAGCACGCCCAGTATGTAGCCGGCGTCAGCGAACCAGAGCGGCACCGCGACCAGGTAGGTCAGGGCCAAGATCACGAGCCCGGCGAGCTTGAGAAGTCTCCCCCCGGCCGCGCCGGGGCGGCCTCTGGCCCGGGCAGGGTCGGTGGCATGCCGGCTCAGCCCCAGGGCTTGCCCATGATCCCCTGCGGGCGGAGGATCAGGAAGAGGATCATCGCGATGAAGATCAGGAGATAGGTCATCGAGCCCGGGATCAGGGCGTAGCCGATCGCTTCGGCGAAGCCGAGCACGACGCCGCCGAGGATCGCGCCCGCGACCACGCCGGCGCCGCCGATCATGATCATGATGAAGGCCTTGATCGAGATCGCGGTGCCGATGCCCGAGTTGATCGCCGAGGTGGTGACCAGAAGGCCGCCGGCCAGCCCCGCGAGCGCCGCGCCGATGCCAAAGCCCATGGCCGAGATGCGGTCGACGTCGACCCCCATCAGATGCGTGACCTCCTTGTCCTGGGCGACCGCGCGCATCGCGCGGCCGGGTCTGGTGTACTGCACGAACAGAAGAAGGCCTATCACCAGCAGCGCCGAGAGCAGCAGCACCACGAGCCGGCTCGCGGGCAGATAGGCGTCGAAGATCCGATACACCCCGGTCATGACCGGCGGCACCCCGCGCTGCTTCTCGCCGAACAGCGTCAGCGCCACGTTCTCGAGCAGGAGCGCGGTGCCGACCGCGAGCAGCATGCTGTTCTCCTCGCGCTTGGCCACGCGCAGCACACGGCGGAAGAACAGGGTCTCGAACAGGACGCCGATGACGAACAGCGTGAGCGCGCAGGCGACCAGCGCGACGAAGTAATTCATGCCGAAGATGCCGTAGACGTAATAGACCACGAAGCCCCCGATCATGTACATCTGACCGTGGGCAAAGTTGAGAAAGTTCAGGATGCCGAAGATCAGGGTGAGGCCGAGCGCGATCAGGGCGTAGTTGGCGGCGAGCACGACGCCGTTGACGATGATCTGCTCCACCCCCGCCTCTCCCGGCACAGTCCAGGTCGACGAGATCGGCCAGGCGGGCGGCCCGGCCGATCCCGGCGCTCAGGCCGCCAGCGCGGCCGGTCTACTCGACGCTGCCGATGAACAGCGTCTTGAACTTGCCGTCCTGGACCTCGTTGACCACCATCGGCACACCGATCTGACGCGGCTGTTCGAAATACTTGCTGCCGACGTATTTCAGCTGGGTGTCCTGCTTGAGGAACGGGTTCTTCATCGCGAACTCAGGAATCTCGGCCTTGAACTTCGAGGTGTCGTCGATCGCGCCCTTGCCGGCTTTCTGCAGCGTGGCGAGGATCATCTCGAGCGCATAGACCTTGGTGCCCGCCTCGTCGTTCCACTCGCCGGCGACCTTGTCATAGCGCTTGGCGAACTGCTCCATATAGGGGCTGCGGATCTCGGGCGTGCTGGCGCCACCGACCGAGATGAAGCCGTTGGCATAGTCGCCCGACACCTCGTTCAGGATCTTGATGTCCTGCGCGGTCTCGGTCGAGAGGATGCCCTTGTAGCCGAGCTCGCGCGCGGTGCGGATCAGGAGCGGCGCATCGGCCGGCGCGACCCCCGAGAGCACGATCAGATCCGGGTTGCCGTCGACCACCTTGGTCATCACCGGGTAGAAGTCGGTGGTGCCGGGCTCGTAGGTATCCTCGGACGAGACCACCTTGAGGCCGAGCTCCTTGGCGGCGGCGACGCCCTCGTCGCGCTGGTTCAGCG
The DNA here is from genome assembly GCA_963815435.1 of uncultured Alphaproteobacteria bacterium. Lineage (GTDB taxonomy): Bacteria > Pseudomonadota > Alphaproteobacteria > Geminicoccales > Geminicoccaceae > DATAOG01. The sequence goes on along the minus strand of CAWFGZ010000017.1, from coordinate 131,049 downwards.
GGTCGGATTCGTTGCGCGCGATGAAGCTCACCGACTTCACGCCGCGCTTATCCATCAGATATTTGTAGATGATCGGGCCGGCCTGATAGGAGGCGATCATGCCCAGAATTGAGTCGCTGCGCGGCGGCGTGTAGAGCTGCTTGGAGAAGGCGTAGGGGATGTTGATCGCCTTGCCGGCCTCGACCACAGGCACGATGCTGGCCGCCGTGGTGTCGACGTTCGGCCCGATGATGTAGCGGATGCCCTCCTGCTGGATCAGGCGCTCGGCGCCGGACACCGCGAGCTTGGGGTCGTTCTTGTCGTCGATGCTGACGATCTCGATCTTGTAGTTCTCGCCGCCGATATCGACGCCGCCCTGGTCGTTGTACATCTGGGCCGTGGCCTCGGCGCAGTACTTGTTGACCAGCCCCCAGGACGCCGCGGGGCCGCTCATCACGCCGAGCACGCCGATCTTGAGCACGTTCTCGGCCGCCGCGGGCCCGGCCAGCCCGGTGAGAGCCAGCGCCGCAACACCGAGGCCGAGCGCCAGCGGTCGCTTGAACCGGTGAACCCTCTCCATCATGATCTCCCTCGCCTGAATGCCTGGTTCACGCGACTCGGGTAGTCGCGCCGTCTTCGACGCCGGGCCGGCTGACCAGGTTGCCTCCGCGATCGCCCGTTCCGACGGCGACGACCGCGCGAGCATAATCGATTGGTCTGGTTGTGCCAGCCCCATCGCAATCCGAGGCAGAGGTGAGCGCGATGCGTATCAAGGTGATCAATCCGAACACGACCGCGAGCATGACGCGGCGCATCGCTCTGGCGGCCGAGGCCGCGGCAGCGCCCGGCACCGAGATCATCGCCGTCTCGCCCGCGAAGGGACCGGTCTCGATCGAGGGTCACTACGACGAGGCGGTGAGCGTGATCGGCCTGCTCGAGGAGATCCACGCCGGCGAGACGGACGGCGTCGACGGCTACATCATCGCCTGCTTCGGTGATCCGGGCCTGCTCGCCGCGCGCGAGATCGCCCGCGGTCCGGTGGTGGGCATCGCCGAGGCGGCGATGCACGCTGCGAGCTTCATTGCCACCGGCTTCTCGGTGGTCACCACCCTCGAGCGCACCCGGATCATCGCCGAGCACCTCGTGCACGCCTACGGCATGGAGCGCTTCTGCCGGCGGGTGCGGGCGAGCGAGCTCGCCGTGCTCGATCTGATGGACGAGCGCTCGGATGCGCGCCGGATCATCACCGAGGAATGTCGCCGGGCGCTGGCCGAAGACGGCTCCGGCGCGATCGTGCTCGGCTGCTCGGCCATGACTGACCTGACCACCGCGCTCACCCGCGAGCTCGGCGTGCCGGTGATCGACGGCGTGGCGGCCGCGGTCAAGTTCACTGAGGCGCTGATCGGCTTGGGGCTCGGCACCAGCAAGCAGGGCGACCTCGCCTTCCCGATCGCCAAGCCCTACACCGGCGCGCTCGCCTACCTGGCGCCTCGCCCGCAGACCGATCGATAGTCCGAGCCGGCGCGGGCCACCGGGCGGTCACAGCGGCCGAGGATCTATTTCCGTTTCGGCTCCCTGGTCCGGAGCGCCGCGGCGTAGGCCTCGCGCGCCCAGGCGCAGAGGACCTCCGGGTCGTCGAAGCCCTCGGGCGGCGCCTGGCAGTAGGGCATGCGAATCGACTTGCCCTTGTCGGTGTAGGTGAACGGATCGAGCCCCGCCGCCTCGTAGGCCGCACGGTTGCCGTCGTCGACCTTGAGGTAGAGCTGGTCGTAGGCGATCAGGGCGAACATCACGCCATGCAGATAGATCCCGTGACCGCCGAACATGCGCCTTGCGCTGACCGGGCCGAGCGCCTGCAGGCTCTCGACGACGAAGCGGGCGAACTCGTTGCTCCTGGCCGTCATCTCACCTCTCCCCACGTCCCGCGGGCGAGCTCTCCGTCAGCGTGGCGCGCGCCCTCGCACATTCCCCTTGCGGCGAAAGCGCCTTTGTCACGCATCGCGGACAGGATATGGAGAGGCGTCGGAGCTGAAAACGCCTTTGGGAGGGTGCATTCGTGGCAATCATCGGCTTTCTGATCATCGGCCTGCTGGCCGGCTGGATTGCGGGCAACATCATGAAGGGTCGCGGCTTCGGCCTGATCGGCAATCTCGTGGTCGGCGTGGTCGGGGCGCTGATCGGCGGCTTCCTGTTCCGCCTGATCGGGCTGGCGTCGACCAACGTCATCGGCTCGCTGATCACGGCCGTGGTGGGTGCGGTGGTGCTGTTGCTGATCGTCGGCTTCCTGAAGAAGGCCTGAGCCGGCGTCCGAGCGCGCCCGCGCGGATCTCACGCCGCCGGGCAGCAGACTCCGCTCCTCGAAGAAGCGCGCCTTCAGAGCTGGTCGACAAGCTGGCGGACGCGTGCGAGCACCTGCTCGAACATTGCGGGCGTCAGCCGGTTGGTGTTCAGATTGTAGCGCGAGCAGTGGTAGCAGGGTGCCAGGATCGGACCACCCTCGGCGCAATAGACGGCGCCGTGGCGGAACGGATAACGGCGCGCGGTGAGGCCGAGCGCGCGCAGCACCGAGCCATGGGCGATGCCGCCGAGCGGCAGCACGACGCGGGGCGCGGGCTTCGTGCGCAGCTCGCCTGCAAGAAACGGCCGGCAGCTGTTGACCTCGCCGCCGAGCGGGCGGTTCTCGGGCGGCACGCAGCGGACCGCGTTCGTGATCCGGCAGTCGATCAGCTCGAGACCGTCATCGGGCGCCGCCCGGTAGCGACCGTGAGCGAAGCCGAAGCGGAGCAGGGTCGGGTAGAGCAGCTGGCCGGCATAGTCGCCGGTGAAGGGCCGCCCGGTCCGGTTGGCGCCGCGCAGGCCCGGTGCCAGCCCCACGATCAGGAGGCGCGCCTTCGGGTCGCCGAACGAGGCGACCGGGGCGTTGTGCCAGTCGGGAAATGCCGCTGCGGTTAGCGCCGCGAAAGTCGGCCAGTCGCGGGCAGCGCGCACAGTCGGCCGGCGGCGCGGGGCGCACGAGCTTGGCGCGCCGCCGGCAGAACTGCCGAGGCCGGGCTAGGCCGGCTGGTAGAAGCGTCCCGAGCGCGGGCCAGCCCGCTGCGGGGAATCGTCCTCGTCGTCCTCCTCGTCGTCGTCGACCGCGACCGCCGCGCGATGCTCACGGGCGATGTACGACGACAGCTCGTGCAGCTCGAGGAAGGTGTCGGCCTGCCGGCGCAGCTCGTCCGCGATCATCGGCGGCTGCGTGCGGATCGTGCTGCACACGGTCACGCGCAGGCCCTTGCGCTGCAGCGCCTCGGTCAGACGGCGGAAGTCGCCATCGCCCGAGAACAGCACCAGGTGGTCGAGGTACTGGGCCATCTCCATGGCGTCGACCGCCAGCTCGATGTCCATGTTGCCTTTGAACTTGCGCCGCCCGGAGGCATCGGTGAACTCCTTGAGCGGCTTGGTGACCACGGTGTAGCCGTTGTAATCCAGCCAGTCGACCAGCGGCCGGATCGGCGAATACTCCTGATCGTCGAGTAACGCCGTATAGTAACAGGCCCGAACCAGCCGCCCGCACCGCGAGAAGCTGTCGAGCAGAAGGCGGTAGTCGATGTCGAAGCCGAGCGCCCGTGCCGCCTGATACAGGTTCGCTCCGTCGATCATCAGAGCGAAACGGTCCTCTTCGTGGAGAATATCCTCGATGACCGGGCAATTCATAAGTTGGAACCTCCGATGGTTAATCGGCTCATAGGTCATTACATATGAGCCTCGCCCCTCAAGCCGCCCTCACCTGGCGCGACGCCAGTCGGCTGGAGTTGAATCAAGATGCTCCTTCTTGGCCTCGGTGGCAACCTGCCAAGCGCAAGAATTCGGCGCCCCACGGGCGACCCTTGAAGCTGCGCTCGGCGCGCTCGCGGCCTCCGGTGTGCGCATTTGTCGCCGCTCGCGCTGGTACCGCAGCGCGCCGCTGCCGGACGACGGCCAGCCCTGGTACGTCAACGGGGTCGCCCGGATCGAGACCACGCTCTCGCCGGCGGATCTGCTGGCGGTGCTGCTCGAGACCGAGCGGCGCTTCGGCCGTATCCGCACGCGGCGCTGGGCGCCCCGGGTCCTGGATCTCGACCTGCTCGCCTATGGCGAGTACCACAACTGGTCGGTGACGAGCCGGCCCGAGCCGCCCGTGGTGCCGCATCCGCATCTGCACGAGCGCGCCTTCGTTCTGATCCCGCTCGCCGAAATCGCCCCCGGCTGGCGGCACCCCGTCCTCGGCCGCACGGTCGAGGAGCTGCTGGCGGCGCTGCCACCCGGGCAAATTGTCGCAGCTCTCGAGCCCGCGGACGAAGAAACCGCACCCGGTTCGGTTGCAGGACCGCCAGCCGTAGCGCTAAGTAACTGTCAAATCGTCGAATTGCCGGTGGAGAGATCATCCATGGCGCGGATCACCGTTGAAGACTGTGTGACCAAGGTTCCCAACCGCTTCGAGCTGGTCATGCTCGCGGCGCAGCGAGCGCGCGACATCTCGGCGGGCGCACCCCTTACCGTAGAGCGCGACAACGACAAGAATCCGGTCGTCGCCCTGCGCGAGATCGCCGATGATACGGTCGAGCTCGATCACCTGCGCTACGAGCTGATTCACGGGCTGCGCCGGCATGTCGAGATCGAGGATCAGCCGGACGACCTGATGATGGCCTACCAGGACCAGCTGCTCGCCTCGGACGAACCCCTGCCGAGGGCACTCGAACCCGACGAGATTGACGATCTGGCGGCCGGGCCGCAGCCGACGGTGGAGGACGAGGATCCGCTGTTCGAGTGAGCGGCGACGGCGGTTCGGGGCGCGATGATGGAGCCGATACCGCTGCTGGCTGAGGCGGAAACGGAGGTGGCGCGCGAGGCGCGCGCGCCGCCGCGGCGACCGCTGATGCGTCAGTACGAGCTGGTCGAACGCGTCAAGGCCTATGATCCGACCGCCGACGAGGAGCTGCTCAACCGCGCTTACGTCTACGCCATGAAGGCGCACGGCGCCGCAGCTGCGCGCTTCGGGCGATCCCTATTTCTCCCATCCGGTCGAGGTCGCGGGTATCCTCGCCGGCTGGAAGCTGGACAGCGCCTCGATCGCGACCGGGCTGCTGCACGACACGGTCGAGGACACCGGCGCCACGATCGACGAACTCGAGGGCCTGTTCGGGCCCGAGGTCGCCCGTCTGGTCGACGGCGCCACCAAGCTGAACAAGCTCGAGCTGCAGTCCTCGCACACCGAGCAGGCGGAGAACTTCCGCAAGCTCCTGCTGGCGATGTCGGAGGACATCCGGGTGCTGCTGGTCAAGCTGGCCGACCGGCTGCACAACATGCGCACCCTGCATTTCATCCCCAACCCCGACAAGCGGCGGCGGATCGCCAGCGAGACGGTCGAGATCTACGCGCCGCTGGCCGAGCGGATCGGCATGCAGGCGCTCAAGGACGAGCTCGAGGATCTGGCCTTCGCCGCGCTCTGGCCCGACGCCCGCGAGTCGGTGCTGAAGCGGCTCGCCCAGCTGCGCAAGCATGACAGCAATCTGATCGAGCGGATCGTCGACGAGCTCAGGCAGACCCTCCACGATGCGGGGCTCGAGGTCGAGATCTACGGCCGTGAGAAGACGCCGTTCTCGATCTGGCGCAAGATGAAGCGCAAGAACATCAGCTTCGAGCAGCTCTCCGACATCATGGCGTTCCGGATCACGGTCGACAGCGTGCCCAACTGCTACGCGGCGCTCGGCGTGATCCATGGCCGCTACGCCATGGTGCCCGAGCGTTTCAAGGACTTCATCAGCACGCCCAAGCCGAATGCCTACCGCTCGCTGCACACGACCATCTTCGGGCCGGAGCGGCGGCGCATCGAGCTGCAGATCCGGACCCGGGAGATGCATGAGATCGCCGAAATGGGCGTCGCGGCGCACTGGGCCTACAAGCAGGAGCGGCGGCTGACCGACGGCCGCCAGTACCGCTGGGTCCGGGGCCTCCTCGAGATCCTCGAGCACGCATCGGGACCGGAGGAGTTCCTCGAGCACACCAAGCTCGAGATGTTCCAGGACCAGGTGTTCTGCTTCACGCCGCGCGGCGATCTGATCTCGCTGCCGCAGGGTGCGACGCCGGTCGATTTCGCTTATGCCGTGCACTCCGAGGTCGGCGACACCTGCATCGGCGCCAAGGTCAACGGGCGCCTCGTGCCTTTGCGGACCCGGCTCAATCATGGCGACCAGGTCGAGATCATCACCAGCCGCGGCGCGGCGCCCTCGCGCGCTTGGGAGCGGTTCGTCGTCACCGGCAAGGCGCGCTCGCGCATCCGGCGCTTCTTGCGCAGCCGCCAGCGGAGCGAATACGTCGCGCGCGGCCGCGAGCTGATGCAGCGGGCAGCACAGAAGGAGCGGATCGCGGTCGGCGAGAAGCGGCTCGAGACGGTGCTCGACGGGTTTCCCCAGAAGTCGGTCGACGATCTCCTGGCGGCGATCGGCGAGGGCTCGCTCAATCCGCGCCTCGTCCTCGAGGCGCTGCGCCGCGGCCAGGAGCCACCGCCCCGGCGAAGCTGCGGCCGATGACAAGATCGTGCCGCTGCGCCGCCCGCGGCCGACGCCGGCCGCCGGACGGCCGCGAGAGCCGCATCACCGGATTGCTGCCCGGCATGGCGCTGAACTTTGCCGGCTGCTGTCACCCGATCCCGGGCGATGCGATCGTCGGCGTGGTGCGCACCGGGCGCGGCGTCGCCATCCATCGCAGCGACTGCCCGACGCTCGTCGGCAAGACCGGCGACGCCAACCGCTGGCTGGATCTCGGCTGGAACCCGAACGCCGAGGGCATCAAGGCGATCGCCCGCCTGCGCCTGATGAGCACCAACCAGCCCGGCAGCCTGGGCTCGCTCAGCACCGTGATCGGCAAGCAGGGCGGCAACATCACCGACGTCCGTTTCGGGACCAGGTCGCCCGACCTCTACGAGATCATTCTCGACATCGAGGTCGACGATCGCGACCATCTCGAGCGGATCGTGGCGAGCCTGCGCGCGACGCCGGTCGTGACCTATGTCGAGCGGGCGCAGGGGTGAGCGCGCCGGCCCCGCTCGCCGAGGAGGCGGTCGTCGAGCTGTTTCGGGACTGCGGCGCCCTGTTGGAGGGTCACTTCCTGCTGTCGTCGGGACTGCACAGTCCCTACTACCTGCAATGCGCGCGGGTCCTGATGGAGCCCGGGCGGGCCGAGCGCCTGTGCGTCGCGCTGAAGGCCAAGTTGCTGCGGCAGCTGCCCGGGCTCGCGTTCGAGACGGTCGTGGCGCCGGCGCTCGGCGGGATCGTGCTCGGCTATGAACTCGCCCGTCAGTTCGGGGTACCGTCGCTGTTCGTCGAGCGCAGCGAGGGGCGGTTCGCGCTCAGGCGCGGCTTCACGCTCGAGCCGGGCACCCGCGTGCTGGTCGCCGAGGACGTGGTCACCACGGGCCTCTCGACGCGCGAATGCATCGCCTGCGTCGAGGCGGAGGGCGCGCAAGTGGTCGCCGCCGCCTGCCTGATCGATCGGAGCGGCGGCGCCGCGCAGCTCGGGGTTCCTCTGGTCGCCCTGGCCAAGCTCGAGTTGCCGGTCTATCCGGCCGAGCGCCTGCCGCCGGAGCTGGCCGCGCAGCCGGTAAGCAAGCCCGGCAGCCGACCCCGCCCGTCGCCGGCGGGCCGCCGACACGGCCGGCTGCGCCGCCATAATGCCTCCTTAACAGGCATCAGCGATAAACGGGGCACTGTGTTTCGTCGTCGACATCCGATCCCGCTCGGGCAGCGGCTGCGCCGCTGGCTCTGGCCGCATATCGGCTGGCGCCGCCTCGGCGTCTACCTGGTCAAGCGGCTGACCCGCCTGCCCGGGTCGCCGCACAGCATCGCCGCGGGCTTCGCCTGCGGCGCGGCGATCTCGTTCACGCCGTTCATGGGGCTGCACACGCTGCTGAGCGTTCTGCTGTCTTTTCTGGTGCGCGGCAACTATCTGGCCGCCATCATCGGGACCCTGGTCGGCAATCCCTGGACCTTCCCCTTCATCTGGCTGGCCGCCTACCATGTCGGCCATTTCCTGCTCGGCACCCCCGCGCTGCCGACGGCCCCGCCCGAGGAACCGCACCTGACGAGGCTGGTCGAGGATCTTCAGGCCCTGATCTGGCCGCTGACCGTGGGCGGGATCCCGCTCGGCATCATCGCCGGGCTGGTCATCTACTTTCCGGTGCTGCGGCTGGTCACGGCATACCAGGAGGGGCGCCGCAACCGGCGCGCGCGGCGTCACGCCGAGCGCCGTGGCGAGACCGGCCTCCGGCCCCCGGGTGCGCCCTCGGCATCGCCCGATGCCGGCTTGCCCTGATCGGCCTCTGGCCAGAGCGCTGCGTTCTACCTATACTTGGCGCCCGTCGCTCCACTTTCCAAATACGGCCGATGATCCCATATCACCGATCGGATCTTCGCGGGCGCGAGCGTGCGCGAGCGGCGGACAAGATCTCGAGGCGGAGCCCATGATCCTTGGCGTGGGCACCGATCTGATCGACATTCGTCGGATCGAGCGGACACTCGATCAATTCGGCGAGCGATTTCTCGAACGGGTGTTCACCGCCGCAGAGCGGGCGCGGGCCGAGGCACGGTACGATCGTGCCGCGGCCTACGCCAAGCGCTATGCCGCCAAGGAGGCATGCGCCAAGGCGCTCGGCACCGGTTTTCGCCAGGGAGTGTATTGGCGCGACATCGGTGTGCTCAATCGGCCCTCCGGCCAGCCGATCCTGCGGCTGACCGGCGGGGCGGCGGCGCGCCTCGCCGCCCTGACGCCGGTGGGCATGCGGCCGCAGATCGATCTCAGCCTGAGCGACGAGCCGCCGTTCGGGCAGGCCGTGGTGATCATCACGGCGGTGCTTGGTGCGCGGGTCGCGGAGGAGGTGGGGCGCTGATCGCCGTGCAGATGACCGGGGCTTCACTTTACGGGGCGGGACCCGTTGGTTACAGTCCGGCGATGGAGGTGTTCGGTTTGCTTTCCCGAGAGCGAAGTGGTGCTTCGACGACGATCGCGGCCGCCGGCGAGCCGTGCGGCGGGTCGTTCAGCGGTGAGGATGCGCGAGTGTCAGCTGTGAAAAAGCAAGCGGCGATCGCGCGCGGCCGTTCCAAGAGCTTTTGGGAGACGGCACGCACACTGGTTTATGCCGTCGCGATCGCGCTCGCCGTGCGCACGTTCCTGTTCGAGCCGTTCAACATTCCCTCCGGCTCGATGAAGCCGACGCTGCTGGTCGGCGACTACCTGTTCGTGTCCAAGTTCGCCTACGGCTACAGCAAACATTCGCTGCCGTTCAGCCTGCCGCTGTTCGAGGGCCGGATCTTCGAGCGGATGCCCCACCGCGGCGACGTCGCCGTGTTCAAGCTGCCCGCCGACAATCGCACCGACTACATCAAGCGGATCATCGGCCTGCCGGGCGACAAGATCCAGGTCAAGGACGACATTCTGTACGTCAATGGCGAGCCGGCCAAGCGGGTTCGGCTCGAGGACTTCTACGACGACGACGGCACTGGCAGCGGTGGTCCCGTGGTCCGCTACCGGGAGACCTTGCCCGGCGGCGGCCCGAGCTACACGGTGCTCGACATCATGACCCATGGCTCGCTCGACAACACCCGAGTGTACACGGTGCCCGAGGGCCACGTGTTCGCCATGGGCGACAATCGCGACAATTCGCTCGACAGTCGGGTCGACAATGTCGGCTTCATCCCGGTCGAGAACCTGATCGGCCGCGCCGAGATCATCTTCTTCTCGACCAACGGCAGTGCGCGGCTGTGGGAGATCTGGAACTGGCCGGCGACGATCCGCTTTCGCCGGATCTTCCGGTTGATCGAGTGAGCGGCGAGCACGACGACCGCGGGCCGCAGCGCGCCTGCGGCCGAGCTCGAACAGAAGATCGGCTACCAATTTGGCGATCCGCGCGCTGCTGCGGGAAGCGCTGACCCATAGCAGCGCACGGCCGGGCGCGGGCGACGCGACGCAGCAACGAACGTCTCGAGTTCCTGGGCGATCGGGTTCTCGGCCTGGCGGTCGCCGACCTGCTGTTCCGCGCTACCCGCGCGAGAGCCCGAGGGCGCCCTCTCGCCGCGCCTGTCCGCGCTGGTGCGCGGCGCGACGCTGGCCGAGGTCGCGCGCGAGCTCGGCCTCGGCCGCGTGGCTCGTGGTCGGGCGGAGCGAGGAGGAGGCCGGCGGGCGCGAGCAAGCCGGCGATCCTCGCCGATGCCCTCGAGGCGCTGATCGGCGCGCTCTACCTCGACGGCGGCTGGCAAGCGGCGAGGCCGGCATCGTCCGCCGCTGTGTCGAGCCGCGCTCGAGACGATGGCGGTGCCGCCGCGGGACGCCAAGATCGCGGCTGCAGGAATGGGCGCAGGGGCGCGGCCTGGCGCTGCCCGACTACCGGGTGGTCGAGACCAGCGGACCGGCCCACGCGCCGCGCTTCGACGTCGTGGTCAGCGTCGCCGAGCTGCCGCCGGCGCGGGCGACCGGTGGCTCGAAGCGGGCGGCCGAGCAGGCCGCGGCCGAGCGCCTGCTGCACCAGCTCGCCGAGAAGCTGGAGCCGGCCGATGGCTGAGAACGATGCCTGAGGCCGGAGGCGGACGCACGCGCTGCGGCTTCATCGCGATCCTGGGCGCGCCGAACGTCGGCAAGTCGACCCTGCTCAACCGGCTGGTCGGCACCAAAGTGTCGATCGTCACCGCCAAGGTGCAGACGACGCGCCGGCGCATCCTCGGCATCACGATCCGGGGCGATGCGCAGCTGGCGTTCGTCGACACTCCCGGCATCTTCACGCCGCGGCCGGGGCGCCCGCTCGAGCGGGCCCTGGTGCGGGCCGCCTGGCGCGGCATCGAGGACGCCGACCGGCGCCTCCTCGTGGTCGACGCCAAGCGGGGCATCGATCGGGACACCGGCTTGATTCTCGAGGGCATGCGCGAGCGGCGCCTCGAGCGGTCGATCCTGGCGATCAACAAGGTCGACCTGGTAGCGCCGCCGATGACCTTGCCGCTGATCCGGGAGTTCGATCGGACCGGCCTGTTCGAGCGCGTGTTCATCATTTCGGCGCTGACCGGGGATGGCTGCGACGATCTTCTGAGCGGGCTGCTCGAGACGCTGCCCGAGGGGCCCTGGCTGTTCCCGGAAGATCAGCTTTCGGACCTGTCGCAGAGGGCGATGGCGGCCGAGATCACCCGCGAGAAGCTGTTCCAGCAGCTGCATCAGGAGCTGCCGTACAGCCTGACGGTCGAGACCGAGAACTGGGTCGCCGCGGCGGATGGCGCGGAGATCCGGATCGACCAGACCATCTACGTCCAGCGTCCCAGCCAGAAGGCGATCGTGCTCGGCAAGGGCGGCCGCCAGATCAAGGCGGTCGGCGAAGCCGCCCGGCGCGAGCTCGAGGAGATCCTGGACACGCGGGTGCACCTGTTCCTGTTCGTCAAGGTGCGCGAGCGCTGGACCGAAGATCCGGAACGCTATCAGGAGCTCGGCATCGAGTTCCCGGGCTGAATACCATGAGACGGCGGGTCGAACCGGTTATTTCCCTGGACGGCTGATCGACCATGTGGTGGCAGGACGAGGCCGTGGTGCTCATGGCGCGCCGCCACGGCGAGAGCTCCGCCGTGGTCAGCCTGTTCACGCCGGGCCACGGCCGCCACGCCGGGCTGGTGCGCGGCGGCGCCAGCCGGCGGGCGCGGCCGGTCTTCGAGCCCGGCAACCGGCTGCGCGTCACCTGGCGGGCTCGTCTGCCCGAGCAGCTCGGCAGCTTCAGCGCCGAGCTGCAGACGGCGGTCGCGGCGCAGCTGCTGGACGATCCCGACCGGCTGGCCGGCCTTGGCGCGGCCTGCGCGCTGCTCCAGGCGACGTTGCCGGAGCGCGATCCGCACCCATTATTATACAATGGACTGATTGGCTTCATTGACGTCTTACTTCAATATCCGGAGTGGCCCGAGACCTACGTCCGCTTCGAGCTCGCCCTGCTCGCCGAGCTTGGCTTCGGCCTCGACCTCACCGCCTGCGCGGTGACCGGCGAGCGCGCCGATCTGGCCTACGTCTCGCCCAGGTCGGGTCGCGCGGTCAGTCGTGAGGGCGCCGGTATCTACGCCGAGCGGCTGCTCCCGCTGCCCGGCTTCCTGGTGCGGAAGGAGCCGGCCGATCCGGCTGCGGTTCAGGCCGGCCTCCGCCTGACCGGCGCGTTCTTGCGCCGGCATCTGTTCGATGCTAGCGAGCGGCCCATGCCGAGCGCGCGCGAGCGGCTGCTCCGCCGGCTCGCCCGTCCCGCCGCCGGCCCACCAAGTGCGTGAGGCTTCATGTCGTCCCAGCCCGCACCCGCCGGCTCGATCGAGCCGATCCCGTTCGCCGACGCGCTGAGCAGGCGTTACCTCGCCTACGCGCTCTCGACCATCACGGCACGCTCGCTGCCCGACGTGCGCGACGGGCTGAAGCCGGTCCAGCGGCGCGTCCTCTACGCGATGCTCAAGCTGCGCCTCGACCCGGACAGCGGCTACAAGAAGTGCGCCCGCGTGGTTGGCGATGTGATCGGCAAGTACCACCCCCACGGCGAGGTCGCGATCTACGACGCCATGGTGCGCCTCGCGCAGGAGTTCGCCCAGCGCTACCCGCTGGTCGACGGCCAGGGCAACTTCGGCAACATCGACGGCGATAACGCCGCCGCCATGCGCTACACTGAAGCGCGCCTGACCGAGGTCGCGCAGGCGCTGCTCGACGGCATCGATCAGGACACGGTCGACTTCCGCCCGACTTACGACGGCGGCGACGAGGAGCCGGTGGTCCTGCCGGCCGCCTTTCCCAATCTGCTCGCCAACGGTACCAGCGGCATCGCGGTCGGCATGGCGACCAGCGTGCCGCCCCATAACGCGGGCGAGCTCTGCCAGGCGCTCTGCCGCCTGATCGACCAGCCCGATGCCTCGACCGAGGCCCTGCTCGAGCAGGTCCGAGGGCCGGATCTGCCGACCGGCGGCGTGCTGGTCGAACCCTGGGAGAGCGTCGTCCAGACCTACCGCAGCGGCCGCGGCAGCCTGCGCCTGCGCGCCCGCTGGCAGAGGGAGGATCTCGGTCACGGCCAGTATCAGGTCGTGGTGACCGAGATGCCCTATCAGGTGCCGAAGGCGCGTCTGATCGAGCGGATCGCCGAGCTGCTCGCGGCCCGCAAGCTGTCGCTCCTGGCCGATCTGCGCGACGAGTCGACCGACGAGGTCCGGCTGGTTCTGGTGCCGCGCGCGCGCACCGTACCGGCCGAGCTGCTGATGGAGCAGCTGTTCCGCCAGACCGAGCTGGAGGTCCGCCTCGCGCTCAATCTGAACGTCCTAGATGCCGAGGGCGTGCCTCGGGTCATGGGCCTCAAGCAGGTTCTCGAGGCGTTTCTCGACCATCGCATGATCGTGCTGATCCGGCGCTCGCGCCACCGGCTCGGCAAGATCGAGGACCGGCTCGAGGTCCTGGCCGCGTATCAGGTCGCCTATCTCAATCTCGACGAGGTGATCCGGATCATTCGCGAGGAGGACGAGCCAAAGGTCGAGCTGATGCGCGCTTTCGGGCTCTCGGAGCGTCAGGCCGAGGCGATCTTGAACATGCGCCTGCGCAATCTGCGCAAGCTCGAGGAGCGGGCGCTGATCAAGGAGCAGCGGGGTCTCAAGGGCGAGCGGCGCGATCTGAAGGAGCTGCTCGCCGATGAGGCCAGGCGCCGGGCGAAGCTCAAGGAGGAGCTGGAGGAGACCGCGGCGAGGTTCGGCGACGGCCCGCTCGGGCGGCGGCGGACGACCTTGGGCGACGTGCCCACGCTCGAAGCCGAAGCGCTGGAGGAGCCGGTCGAGCGCCTGCCGGTGACGGTCGTCTGCTCGCGCCAGGGCTGGATCCGCGTGCTGCGCGGCCACCTCGAGGACGAGGCCGAGCTGAAGTACAAGGAGGGCGACGGGCCGCAGTTCGTCCTCAAGGCCGAGAGCACCGACAAGCTGCTCCTGATCAGCAGCGACGGTCGCGGCTATCTGCTACCGGTCGATCGCCTGCCGGGCGGCCGCGGCCAGGGCGAGCCCCTGCGACTGCAGATCGACCTCGCGCGCGGCGCCGAGCCGGTCATGCTGACCGTCCACCGTCCCGAGGGCAAGGTGCTCCTCGCCTCGAGCCGCGCGCGCGGCTTCATCGCCGAGGCGCAGGCGATCGGCGCCCAGACCCGGGCCGGCAAGCAGGTGTTCAATCTGGACGAGGGCGAGCGGGTAGTGGTGGCCGTGCCGGCCGAGGGCGACCACGTCGCGGCGGTCGGCAGCAACCGCAAGCTCCTGATCTTCCCGCTGGATGAGCTGCCGGTGATGAGCCGCGGCAAGGGGGTGCTGCTGCAGCGCTACCGTGACGGCGAGCTCGCTGACGCCCGGGTGCTTCGGCTCGACGAGGGCCTCAGCTGGCAGGCGGGCAAGGGGGTACGAACCGTCAGCGACCTTACGCCCTGGCTCGGGCGGCGCGGTCAGGCCGGGCGCATGGCGCCGCACGGCTTCCCGCGCACCAACCGCTTCACCGGCTAGGGGCTTACCCGTCGATCAGACGCACGTGGCTCGGCCGGATGACGCCGTCGCTCGGCTCGGTGACCCGGTCGATCAGATGCAGGAAGGAGCCGGCGACCGTGCCCGAGCGGGCGCCGAGTTCGCCGAGGGACTGTCCGCGGGCGTCCGTGACCTCGAACAGCGGCGGCGCGTCGCCCGCCTGGGCCAGGCTTGCGTAGTGGAACTCGTGGCCGCGGAAGGTGGCCCCGGCCTGACCGAGTGGGCTCGGCTCAAGCAGTTTGAGGTGGCGGTAGCCGAGCTGCAGGCGCGGCTCGGCGAAGCTGGTCTCGACCGGTAGCAGGCCGGCCATGGCGTGGCGCTCGCCTGCCCGGTCGATCAGGGCCCGGCCGAGGGCCATGTAGCCGCCGCACTCGCCATAGACGAAGGCGCTCCGCGCCGCGCTCGCGCACAGGCCATCGAGAAAGCGCCGATTCGCGGCGAGGCGACCGGCGTGCAGCTCCGGATAGCCGCCCGGCAGATAGATCGCATCCGCGCGCGCATCCGGCGGCTCGTCCGCAAGCGGAGCGAAGGGCAGGATTTCGGCGCCCGCGATCCGCCAACCCTCGATCGTCGCCGGGTAGGCGAAGGTGAAGGCGACGTCCTGCGCGAGCGCGATCCTTTGCCCGAGCGGGCGGAGCGGGCGTGCCGGCGGGCCATACAGCCCGAGGCCGAACGGTCGGGCGAGGCGGACAAGACGGTCAAGATCGACCCGCTCGGCGACGATCTCGGCTGCGCGATCGAGAAAGCCCTCGATCTCCCTTATCTCGTCGGCCTGGACGAGGCCCAGATGGCGCTCCGGCAATTCGAGCCGGGGGTCCGATGGCAGGCAGCCCAGGACGGGCTGCGCGAAGTGGTCGTCGCAGGCGCGGCGCAGGATCGCCTCGTGCCCGGGACTGGCGACCCGGTTGAACAGGACGCCGGCGACCTCGACGTCGTCGCGATGCCGGGTGAATCCCTCGACCAGTGCGGCCGCCGAGGCGCCCATGCCACCCGCATCGACCAGCAAGATCACCGGCAGATCGAACAGGCTCGCGAGGTCCGCGGTCGAGCCGCGCCCGTCGACCGCGCCGTCGAACAGGCCCATCACGCCCTCGCCGAGAACCAGATCGACCCCCGCGGCGATCTGATCGGCGAGGCCAGCCAGGGTCTCGATCCGCATCGCCCAGCTGTCGAGGTTGAGACACGGCCGACCCGAGGCCCGGGCGTGGAACGCCGGGTCGATGTAGTCCGGGCCCACCTTGAACGAGCCGATCGTGAGGCCGCGGCGCCGGAAAGCGCGCAGCAGGGCCAGCGTGATCGTCGTCTTGCCGCTGCCCGAAGCCGGCGCCGTGACGATGATGCCGGGTGCACTCATCAACCGATCCACATCCGATGGCCCTCAGCGAAAGGTGCCCGAAGGCGCGCTCTTAACAGAGGATGCCGGCCGAGGGGAGGCGCCGATTGGCGCTTGCCCAAGCGTGGCGCCTGGATGAAGATCACTTGAATCATCGTGCGGCCAGTGTAACCCGAACTGGCCCGAGAGATGAAGCGAGCGGGACGGGAAGGCGATCGCCCATGGGACGCAAACCGAAGGCCGAACTGCGCCGCGGCTGGACGACCGGAGCCTGCGCCGCGGCGGCCACCAAGGCGGCCTATCTGGCTCTGCTGACCGGGCGTTTCCCGAATCCCGTGGCGATCCGTCTGCCGGGCGGCGAGCAGCCCCGCTTCGACTTGGTCGAGACGACACTGCATCGCAACCGAGCGCTCGCGGCGGTGATCAAGGATGCCGGCGACGATCCCGACGTGACCCACGGTGCCCTGATCCGCGCGAGCGTCAGCCGGGGCGAGCCTGGCGCCGGGGTCATTTTCATCGCGGGCGAAGGGGTCGGCGTGGTGACGCGCCCGGGCCTGCCGATTGCGGTCGGCGAGCCGGCGATCAACCCGGGTCCGCGCCAGCTGATCCGCGACCTGGTCGCGGAAGTGGCGCGCGATCAAGGCGATGCCGGCGATCTCGAGGTGACGATCTCGATTCCTGGGGGCGAGATTCTGGCGCGACGGACGACCAACGGCCGGCTCGGCGTCGTGGGCGGCCTGTCGGTTCTCGGCACCACCGGCATCGTGATTCCCTATTCCTGCTCCTCCTGGATCCACTCGATCCATCGCGGCATCGACGTGGCGCGCGCCGCGGGCGTGACCCACCTCGCCGCGGCCACCGGATCGACCTCCGAGCGCGCCGTGCAGGCGCTCTACGGCCTGCCGGACCTCGCCCTGATCGACATGGGCGATTTCGTCGGCGGCACACTCAAATATCTGCGCCAGCATCCGGTGCCGCGGGTGACGCTCGCGGGCGGATTCGGCAAGCTCGCCAAGCTGGCTGCGGGCCATCTCGATCTGCATTCGAGCCGTTCGGCGGTCGACGTGCCGGCGCTGGCCGAGCTTCTGGCCGAGCGCGGCGCAGCGGGCGAGCTGGTCGAATGTGCGCGCGACGCCAGCTCCGCCCACCAGGTTCTGCAGCTGGCCCGCGGCATGGGCGTGCCGCTGGCCGACGACGTCGCGCTCCGGGCACGTCGGATCGCGCTTGGCCAGCTCGATGGTGCCAGCGCCCTCGAGGTGATGATCTTCGATAGCGACAGCACGCTGATCGGCCACGCCAAAGGCTGGTGACCGCGCGCCCTCGGGCGCTTGCACCGGGCTCCCAGCGGAGCGCCATGGTCCGGGTTCTGATCCTCTCAGGTACGAGCGAGGCGGCGGCACTCGCCGAAGCCTGCGCGCGTGATCGGGACTTCGAGGTCATCTGCTCGCTCGCCGGGCGTACGAGCTCGCCGAGGCCTTTGCCCGGCGAGGTCCGGGTCGGAGGGTTCGGCGGCGCGGCGGGGCTCGAGCGCTATCTGCACACGCGGGCGATCGAGCGGCTGGTCGACGCGACGCATCCTTTCGCCGAGCAGATGTGCTGGCACGCGGAGCAAGCCTGCCGCGCGGCGGCGGTGCCCCGCCTTCGTCTCCTTCGTCCGCCCTGGCAACGTCAGGCCGGCGACTGTTGGATCGAGGTCGCCGACCTGGCCGAGGCTGTGCGGCGCCTGCCGAGGCTTGGCCGCCGCGCGTTTCTGAGCGTCGGTCAGAAGGATCTGGCGGCGTTCGCGGACCTCGAGCGGGTCTGGTTTCTGGTTCGGACGATCGAGGCACCGGAGCGGCTGCCGCTTCGCGAGGCCAAGTGGCTGGTCGGCCGCGGGCCATTCCGGCTCGATGCCGAGCTGGCACTGCTGCGGGAGCACCGGATCGACGTCCTGGTCGCCAAGGCGAGCGGTGGCGAGGCGACGTACGCCAAGCTGGCTGCCGCCCGCGCGCTGGGCCTTCCGGTGATCATGCTGCGACGACCACCGCCCCCGCCGGGCCCGATCGTTGCGACGGTCGGCGAAGCTCTCGATTGGCTCAGACTTTCGTCCGCGCCGACCGGAGCACGTGGTGGTGATCGGGCGCATAGAGCCGGCTGTCGCTGAACCGCTCCGGAGCCAGCGCGCGGCCGACCAGGATCAGCGCCGTCCGGGTGATCCCCTGGCCCTTCATCTGCGATCGGATGGTCGAAAGCGTGCCGCGGATGATCCGCTGGTCCGGCCAGGACGCCCGATGAACGACCACGACCGGGCAATCGCCGCCACACACCGGG
This sequence comes from uncultured Alphaproteobacteria bacterium, assembly GCA_963815435.1. GTDB lineage: Bacteria > Pseudomonadota > Alphaproteobacteria > Geminicoccales > Geminicoccaceae > DATAOG01. The sequence continues at coordinate 112,878 of CAWFGZ010000017.1, read as the reverse complement.
ACGAGATCGCGCACGACGTTGGCGAGGTTGTTGATCGAGAGATGGATCGCCAGCGTCGCGCCGGTCGCGGCGAAGGCGGCGAGGGTCTCGCCGGATGGCATCGGCGAGGCGCGCACGGCGGTCCGGGTCAGGACCACCGATTGGGCGATCTCGGGCAGGGTCAGCTCCTGGCCGAGCGCCGCGGCGGCCGCCGCGAAGGCCGGCACGCCCGGCGTGACATCGTAGTCGATGCCGCGCTCCTGCAGCTGGCGCGCCTGTTCGGCGATCGCGCCGTAGAACGACGGATCGCCCGAATGCACGCGCGCGACGTCGAAACCCTGGCGATGGGCAGTCTCGATCTCCGCAATGATCGCCTCGAGATCGAGCGGCGCGGTGTCGATCACCCGCGGTGTCACCGGCGCCTCGTCGCCGGCCTGGGCGACGACCTCCTCGGGCACCAGCGAGCCGGCATACAGCACGACCGGGCAGCGTCGGATCAGGCGCAGTCCGCGCACGGTGATCAGATCCGCCGCTCCCGGCCCTGCGCCGATGAAATGCACCGTCATGGCGGCGACGCGCCACCGTCAACCGTGTAGCCGCGGGGCGTGTACACCAAGGGCTGCCCATGGAGCCCTCGAAGCCTGCGAGTCCGTCGCGAGCCCACGATGATCAGGCTCAGCATGTCGGCGTGGCCCGGATCGAACTCCGCCAGAGCGGCGATTTCGACCGACTCGCGCTCGCGGCCCAGATTGCGGGCATGGATCAACGGCGTCTCCGGGCTGCGCGCTGCGCCCAGGATCTCGAGGGCGCGCAGGAGGCCAGCCCTTCGCCGGGTCGACGCGGGGTTGTACAGTGCGGTGACGAAGTCGGCCGCGGCGGCGGCTTCGAGGCGGCGCTCGATCTTCGGCCAGGGCGTCAGCAGGTCGGAGAGGGAGATCGCGCAGAAGTCGTGGCCGAGCGGCGCCCCGGCGCGGGCCGCCGCCGCCAGCAACGCCGAGACCCCGGGACTGAATGTCAGCGCGATTCGCTGCCAGGCAGGATCCGCAGCGCTCTCCAGCAGCTCACAGACCAGCGAGGCCATGCCGTAGATGCCGGCATCGCCGGAGCTGACCAACGCGACCCGTCGGCCGGCCGCGGCCAGCTCGAGTGCCCGGCGCGCCCGCTGCTCCTCCTCGCCGAGCGCGAAGGCGTGTTGGACTTTTTCAGGGTTCGGGCCGAGCAGGTCGAGATAGCCGCGATAGCCGACCCAGTCCTCGGCATCGTCGAGCAGCGCTTCAGCCTCTGCCGTCCGCCAGCCGGAGCTGCCCGGTCCAAGCCCGATGATCGCGAGATGGCCCCGCGGACGGCCGATCGACGCAGGATCGAGCGGGGCGGGTGCCCGAGCGATGGCGCAGGTGGCGCGGTCGGATTTGGTCTTGGCGACCAGCAACTCACCGCCCGGGCCGGCGGCCGCCAGGGCGGCGCCCTCGGCGACCCCATGGCAGCCGGTCGCCGCAAACACGAGGGCGGAAGGGCTGGCGAGGCGCGGGGTCTCGACATCGAGGCGCGCGGCATCGAAGAACCGGGCCGGCACACCCAGCGAGTCTGCGAGCGCATGGATCGCGGGCTCCGCCGCCTTCAGCTCGAGCGAGGCGACGCAGGCGATCGCTTCGCGCGCCAGCCCGTGCTCGGCGAGGGTCGCCATGACCAGCCGGATCAGCTCCTCGGCCTCGGCGCCGCGCTCAGACCCGACACCCAGCGTCAGGACCTTCGGATGGAGCACCAGACGGGTCGCCGTGCCGGGATCATCCCGGTCGGTCAGCAGCACCTCGCACGCGCCGGTCCCGGCGAACGGCGCCCCGCCGGCCATCAGCCAGTCGGCGTCGCCCGCCTCGTGACGGAGCGCTACCTCACGCCCGGCCAGGAGCGCGCTCATCACGCTCTTCGCGGCCTCGGGATTACGCACCGTCCAGCCCGGCGGCGGGTCGTCGAGTCCCAGGCCAAAGTGCACATCGCCCGCCGTGGTGATCGCGGCCTGGCCGCCGAGAGCCTGCGCAATCTCCCGGGCAAGGCGATTGGCGCCGTGATGCCCTCCGAGGAGCGGCACGGCGAAGCCGCCGTCGCCGGCGACCGCCACGACCGGCGGTTCGGTCCGCTTGTCGCCGAGGAGCGGAGCGAGGACGCGGATCAGAATGCCGGCCGCGCAGACCCCGACAATCGGCCGCCCGCTCCGGAACAGACGTCGCACGAGGCTCGGGACCGCGCCCTCGGTGATCACGTCGCTGTTCTCGGACAGACCCGCGCGCGGTCCGTGCAACGTCGCGCCCGGCAGAGCGAGATGGATTCGCCGCGCGACGTCGAGACCGCTCGCGTCCAGCACCACGATTGCCGGGGCGTCGCTCACGACGTGCCGCGCCCCGGCAACAGCACGAGGGCGAAGTAGGGGGCCTCGTCCTTGTTGAAATCGACCAGTCGCATCACGCGTTCCCGCTCGGTCGTGGTGCGCTCGACATAGACCGCCTGCTCGAGCCGTCCGAGCTCGCCCAGCACGCTACGCACGGCGTCGATATGGCGCCCCAGCTTCAGGATGGCGGCGGCCTCCGCCTGGCCGAGCCGCGATCGCAGCCGGTCGGGGGGCATGGTGGCCGGAAGGACAACGAAGCTCTCGGCGCGCGCGACCAGCGGCTGCCGGGCCGCCGCCGCGGCCGCGGTGAACGAGACGATTCCCGGTACGATCTCGACCGGATAGTGGTCCGCGAGACGGCTGAACAACTGGGCGAAGGAGCCGTAGAACAAGGGATCGCCCTCGCACAGCACGGCGACGTCACGACCCTGTTCCAGCTCGGTGCCGATCCGGGACGCACCCTCATCGTAAGCCGCGCTCGCCAGCTCGGGCAGGGGCGACATCGGCAAGGCCAGATTGATCTCGCGCTGACCGCCGAGCAGATGGGGGGCGGCGATCTCGCGGGCGAAGCTGGGCCGGCCTCTGGCCGAGACATAGGCCACGACCGAGGCATCGCGCAGGTAGCGCACCGCCTTAAAGGTCAACAGTTCGGGGTCCCCTGGCCCGACACCGATCCCGAAAAGCCGGCCCGTGATCACGGCTTCCGGGCGGCGAGCTGGGTCACCGCCAGCAACGGCCGCCAGCCATGATAGGCGCCGACCGGCTCGACGCGCGCGACCGAGATCCGGCTCAGCTCGCCGCCCCGGCGCGCCTGCCAGGCGAGCAGCGTCTGCTCGCCCTCCAGACTCACCACGTTGGCGACCAGCCGGCCGCCGGAGGCGAGCGCCTGCCAGCAGCGATCGAGCAAACCGGGCGTGGTGATGCCGCCGCCGACGAACAGGGCATCCGGCACCGGCAGATCGGTCAGGCAATCGGGTGCAGAGGCGTGGACGACCTCGAGCTCGGGCGTGCCCAGCTGTTCGGCATTCTCCGCGATCAGGGCGCAGCGCGCGGCGTCCCGTTCGATTGCGAAAGCGCGGCTGCGGCGTGCGGCGCGCAGCCACTCGATCGCCACCGAGCCGCTGCCCGCACCGACATCCCAAAGACACTGCTTGGGCAGCGGTGCCAGCCGGGCTAGCGTCGCCGCCCGGACCTCCCGCTTGGTCAGCATGCCGTCGGAACGAAACGCCTCGTCGGGCAGCCCGGGCGCGGTCGAGAGCGCGAGTGCCTCCGGGCCGGCGGCGCACTCGATTGCGACCGTATTGAGAGCGGCGAAGGTCGCCGGGCGCCAGTTGCCCGCCGTTCCCGACGTCGACCGTTCGGCGGCGCCACCCAGATGCTCGAAGACCCAGATCCGGCTCGCCCCGAAGCCCCGCGCCGCCAGCAGCTCGGCGATCTGATCGGGCGTGTCACCGTCCTGGGTCAGGACGGCCAGCCGCGCGCCCGGCGTCAGGTAGCGGTGCAACAGGGAGCGCGGCCGGGCGTGGAGGCTCAAGGCCTCGACCTCGACGCGCGACCAGCCGAGCCGCGCGCAGACCAGGCTGATCGCCCCCGGTGCTGGCAGGACGCGCATCTCGTTCATCTCGAAGCGGTGCGCCAGCAGCTCGCCGACGCCGAAGCACATCGGATCGCCGCTCGCCAGCACGACGACACGCCGGCCTCGGCGCGCTTCGACCTCCTCAAGGGTCGCCTCGAGCGGCTGGCGCCACGGCAGCCGTTCGCCGGGATGATCGGCCACCATCGCCAGGTGACGTTCGCCCCCAACCAGGACTTCGCCCGCCTCGAGCAGAGCGCGCGCCGGGACGCTCAGAGAGGCGAGACCATCGTCGCCGATCCCGATCACGCTGAGCCAGGGCTCGGCACTGTCGACGGCGGCGCTCATGGCGCACTCGGGAGCAGGGCGTTGATCGCCGCCGCGGCGAGTGAACTGCCGCCGCGCCGGCCGCGCAGCGTGATGTGGGGCAGCGTCGGTCGGTGCGCCGTCAGGGCCTCCTTGGCTTCAGTGGCGCCGACGAAGCCGACCGGGAAGCCCAGCACCAGGGCCGGCGCCGGCGCCCCCTCGCTCAGGAGCTCGAGCAGGCGAAACAGCGCCGTTGGGGCGTTGCCGATCGCGACCACGGCACCGCCAAGCCGGTCCTGCCAGAGATCGACCGCCGCCGCCGAGCGGGTGATCGCGCGCTCGGCCGCCAGGGTCGGCGTGCGCTCATCCCGGAGGGTGCACAGGATCGGGTTGTCCGCCGGCAGGCGCTCTCGTTGAATGCCCGCCGCCACCATGGTCGAATCGACCAGGATCGGCGCACCGGTCGCGAGCGCCCTTCGCCCCGCCGCGACCGCATCGCCGGTCCAGGTCAGATCAGCCAGAATGTCCGGCATGCCGCAGGCGTGGATCAACCTTAGCGCCACCGGCTGCAGCTCCTGCGGCAGGCTATCGATCGGCGCCTCGCGACGAATCGCGGCAAACGACGCTTCGTAGATCGCCGTTGGCTCCCACATACGGGCGTCGTCTCGAGCCCGCACCATGATGGCGCCGCCTACCGCGCCGGCAGCGTCTCGGCCGGGCGCTGCTGGTCCGCGTGCCCATGGCCGTGACGATGGCGACCATGATGGTGGTGATCATGGCCGCCGTGATGGCCATGATCGGCGTCGGTGCCGATACCCTCGACGTGATGGTGGTGACCCTCCTGCGGCGCACCGACCGCCGCCTCGTGGCCGATCACCTGCTCGCGGTACTTGCAGAGCAGGCAGTTCATGTTGACGTCGCCCGAGCGGATGCCCTCGATCCGCTCGACGAAGGAGTCCAGCACCAGCGGATGGTTGCCCAGATAGCCGGCCTTGATGAACTCGATTCCTGGATGACGGGCTGCAACCTCCTCGGTCTGATCGTAGATCCGTCGAACCAGGACGCCGGTGAACAGGAAATAGGGAAACACGATGATCCGCCGGAAGCCGAGCCGGCTCGCCCGCTCGAGGGTCGCGTCGACCCGCGGCTCGGCGACGCCGCTGTAGCCAACCTCGGCCCAGCCGAAGCCCATGCCCTCCCAGAGCATGCGGGCGACCTTGGCGACGTTGCCGTTGGCGTCCGGGTCTGAGGTGCCGCGGCCGATCACCGTGAGCAGGGTGTCCGCACGCGCAACCGGTTCCGGCCGCTTGGCGAGCGCAGCCTCGATCCGATCGCGGGCAGCGCGCAGCAGCTTCGGATCGAGCCCGAGATCGCGCCCGAAATCGATCCGGATGCCGTGCGCGGCGGCATAGCCGTTCAGCACCGACGGTACATCGTTCTTGACGTGGCCGGCGGCGAACAGCATGCCGGGCACCGCGAGCACCCGATCGACGCCGCTCGCCCTCAGGCTGTCGAGCGCCTCACGGAGCACCGGCCGGGCGAACTCGAGAAAGCCGCTCGCCAGCGGATAGTGCGGCAGGCGCTCCGCCAGCCCGCCGGCGAGGCGCTCGAACTCCTCGATCGCGTTGACATCGCGCGAGCCGTGGCCGCACACCAGAACCCCGACCTTGCCCATGGGCGCCCTTCTCGATGGCTTGTTGCGCACTGGATACCGCCGCCGCCCGCGCGGAACAAGCGATGGTTGGCGCAAGCGTCCCGTCGCCCGCTCCAGGCGGGTGCTCCTGAATGCTCCTTCTGACCCCGGAATGGCTGCTGGCGAGCCTGTTTCTTGCTCTGGCGCTCGATGCCATTCTGGGCGATCCCGCCTGGCTCTATCGCCGGCTGGCCCATCCGGTCGTCGTGATCGGGCGGCTCGTCGAGCGCCTCGAGGCGGGTTGGCTGAACCCCGATGCTCCGGCGGCCGAGCAGGCGCGGCGCGGCCGCACGGCCAGCCTGATCGTGATTGCGGTGAGCGCTGCGGTCGGGCTCGCCCTGCAGGAGCTCTGTCTTCGCCTGCGCCACGGCTGGCTGCCGCTCGCTCTGCTCATGAGCACGCTGATCGCCTGGCGCGGTCTCGCGCAGCATGTCGGCGCGGTGGCGGACGGGCTCGAGCGGAGCCTCGCCGACGGGCGGCGGGCGGTCGCCCGAATCGTCGGCCGCGACCCGGATAGCCTGGATGCGCACGGCGTCGCGCGCGCCGCAATCGAATCGACCGCGGAGAATTTCGCCGACGGCGTGGTCGCGCCGCTGCTCTGGGGTCTGCTCCTCGGCCTGCCCGGCATGCTCGCCTACAAGGCGATCAACACCCTCGACAGCATGATCGGCCATCGCTCGCCCCGCCACCTGCACTTCGGGCGCTTCGGGGCCCGCCTCGACGACCTTGCCAACTGGCTGCCGGCCCGGCTCGCCGCGCTGCTGATTGTCGCGGCCGCCCTTCCGCTGCCGAGCGCCACGCCGGGCGAGGGCTGGCGGGCGATGCGGCGCGACGCCCGGCGCCACCGCTCGCCCAACGCCGGCTGGTCTGAGGCCGCGATGGCCGGCTGCCTCGGCCTTCGCCTTGCCGGGCCGAGACGCTATGGCGGTGAGCTGGTCGACGACGCCTGGATGGGCGACGGCCGCGCCACGGCGACGCCCGCCGACATTCACCGCGCGCTCCGCGTGCTGGCCATGGCCTGCGCGCTGAGCGGCCTCCTCCTCGCACTCGGCCTCGCGCTCGCCGTCCGCTGAGCGTGGCTCAGGCCCGCGCCTGTGCCAGCCGCAACAGACCGTCGAGATCGACCGAGGTCTCGAGATGCTCCGCAAGCGCGTCGAGCGTGGCCTCGATCTCGCGCTCATAGACAACTCCGGAAGGTGCACGGTCGCGCAGACGCGCGAGGAAGGCGTGGCGAAAGCGATCGGCCGCGAACAGCCCGTGCACGTAACAGCCCATGATCCGGCCGTCCGGGGAGACGGCGCCGTCGGGCCGGCCGTGGAGATCGAGCATCGGCCGGGCAAGTGCAGGACCGTCCGTGCGCCCGATGTGCATCTCGTAGCCCCGAATCTCCTCGCCGCTCGCAATTTCGTGGCCGCGTACTTCGGCGAGCGTCTTTTCGCCCTCGAGCCTGGTCTCGAGATCGAGCAGGCCGAGCCCCGCTGCTTCGCCGGGCGGCCCCTCAAGGCCCTGCGGATCGGCGATCCTGCGACCGAGCATCTGAAAACCGCCGCAGAGGCCGAGCACCGCTCCGCCGCGCCGGACGTGGGCCCGAAGATCGATATCCCAGCCCTCGGCGTGTAGCGCCGCGAGGTCGGCGAGGGTCGCCTTGGCGCCCGCCAGGATCACGAGATCGGCGTCGCCGGGCAACGCCTCGCCCGGCGACACGATGCGCAGATCGACGTCCGGCTCGGCGGCGAGCGGATCGAGATCGTCGAAATTGGCCAGACGCGGCAGCCGCAACACGGCGATTCTGATCGCCGCCCGACCAGCCGCCCTCGGGCGCTCGTTCAGCCCCTGGATGTCCTCGGCCGGCAGGCGGCGCGCGCCCTCGAACCAGGGCACGACGCCATAGCTCCGCATGCCCGTGCGCGCGCGGATGATCGGATGAGCGTCATCGAAGAGCGAAGGATCGCCCCGGAACTTGTTGATCACATAGCCCTTGAGCCGCGCCCGCTCGGGCTCGGTGAGGAGAGCGTGCGTGCCGACCAGCGCGGCGATCACGCCGCCCCGATCGACATCGCCGACCAGTACGACCGGCAGGTCCGCGGCCTCGGCGAAGCCCATGTTGGCGAGATCGCCCGCGCGCAGATTGACCTCGGCCGGGCTGCCCGCGCCCTCGACCAGCACCAGCTCCGCCGCGCTCGCGATTCTTTCATAACTTTCAATTATATGAGGCATCAACTTGGGGCGAAGCGCGAAGTAGGCGCGGGCATCGTAGTTGCCGAGCACGCGCCCCTGCACGATCACCTGCGCACCGACCTCGCTCTGCGGCTTGAGGAGCACCGGGTTCATGTCGACCGAGGGCGCCACGCCGCAGGCCCGCGCCTGGAGCGCCTGGGCCCGGCCGATCTCGCCGCCATCCGCCGTCACTGCGGCATTGTTGCTCATGTTCTGCGGCTTGAACGGCCGCACGCTCAGCCCGCGCCTGGCATAGGCCCGGCCCAAGCCCGCCACCAGCAGCGACTTGCCAACATGCGAGCCCGTGCCCTGGAGCATCAGCGCTGCCGCATGGCCCATCAACCACCTCTCATGACCTCGAGGTGCCATGCCGAACGTGATCCACGGCTGTCCGGCTAACACTACGTCAAGCACGGTTCTCTAGCGTCGGCATCTTCCATGGTACACGCGACCTTCGGAGTTCGTCAGCCACCCGCTCGATCGACCGGGACGCGCGTTCTCGCGACCTCGAAAAGGGCGTGCCGATCATGACCGCCAACGACCTGGGCAGTCCTCGAGTAGCGAAAATCGCGCCGCTGGAAGTTCAGGGCGGGTCATTGGCCGGTTGAGCCGTGTCCCGCGTCGGCAAGATCGAGAGCGTGGCGGCATGGGCCCTGGTGCTGGCCAGCATCGTCGCATTCCTGGCCGCGATCGAGCTCACTCTGCGCTGGAGCGTGCCCTACCTGCCGCTTCGCTTCCATAAATATCTGAGTGACGACATTTTCGTCCTGGCGCAGCGCTCGAAGCGGGCGTTCCTACCGCGCGACTATGTGGCGATCTTCGGCGATTCTTATGCTCAGGGTGCCGGCGACTGGTACGCAGAGGCGGTGCGTGACGACTGGGGCGACGGCCTTGCCTACCAGGCCGCGCACGTGATCTTCGAGCTGACCGGACGCGACGTCATCAATTTCGGCGTCTCCGGCGCCGGCAGCTTCGACGGGCTGGTCTACTACCCGCTCCGCTTCATGGCAAAGCTCGCAGCGCGCGGCATCGACCTCGAACGACCGCAGCAGATCGTGGCGTACTTCTACGAAGGCAACGATCTGAGCAACAATCTGAACCTGTTGAGGCGGTATTGGCCGGAGCGCTCACCGCCGGCCACCTTCGACCAGATGACCGGTTTTCTCACTGCACTGCTCGGGCAGCGGCGAGCCGAGCTCGAGCGGCCACTGCAATTGAGCGGGCGGCTCTACCTCACCAGGTTCTTCGCGGTCCTCTACGCCGATCTCGCGCGCATGGGGCGGACCTGGCTCGCGCCCGCTCACAAGAAAGCGAGCAGGCGCCCGCCGGCAACCCACATCCGCCTGGGCAATGCCATCGAGGCCTTGCCGCAGCCCCTGCATTCCGCCGCCCTGGACCTCAGCGAGGCGGACGTGCGCCACGCCCTTCTCGTGTTTCAGGCCTCGCTGGCGCTGGCCAAGGCGCGATTTGCACCGACGCCGATTCTGCTCGTGTATCTGCCTGCGCCGCTCACCGCCTATCGGATCGTCGATGAGCGGGTTCCGGTCGACGCCTACGAGGGGCCGAACCAGATCCATCCGCGTGAGCAGGTCTACAGTCGAAGCAACCAGATCTGCGCGCAGGTGAGCGCGGTCGCCCATGGCCTCGGGGTCGATTTTCTGGATGCGCAGCCGTTCATCCAGGCGCTCGCGCGCGACGCGCTGGTCCACGGGCCCAAGGACTGGAAGCACTTCAACCGGGCGGGCTACGAGGCTTTGGGCACGCTCATCGCCCAAGCGCTCGAGGCCGGTCGGGCCCAAGGAGGCTGCCGGTCACTCTACCAGTGAGACTTCGTCGATCGACGAGAAGTGTCATGGCATGCGCCGGAGATCGGGGCGCGCCGGCATCGCGGTGCCGGCGCGGAGGGGTCGTTCTTCTTCGGTTGGCGTAACCTTCGATAACGAGGCTCCGAACTTAGCTGAGGGCGGTCCCCGATCGGGGCTCGTCACCTCGCGGTAAGGCCCGTCGACGGCTGGAGAACAAACGATGATCTGACGTCGGCGATCAAACCCTGCTCCGTTCGGAGCGATTGTCAGGAGAGTACGATGTCGAATTGGTTGAGTTCTATGAACGTGGCGTCTGCCCTCGCGGGCGCTGTGGCGCTCGCCTCGCTGGCGAGCCCGGCCAGCGCCGCGACCATCACGGGCATGGTGCAGTGCTACGGCATCGCTGCCGCCGGACAGAACAGCTGTGCCAGCGCCAGCGGAGCCCATTCCTGCGCCGGACAGTCGACGGTCGCCTTCAGCGGCGAGGAGTTCCGCGTGGTCAAGGACGGCACCTGCGAGCACCTCGGCGGCAAGCTCGAGGCCTTCAAGGGCATCAGTGCCGAAGCCGAGAAGATGGCCGGCAAATCCATGAAGATGTGACGCGCCGGCCGGCCGCTGCAGGCCCGATTCTCCAGTCGTGCGAGCATCGGGCCTGCGGTACCGCCTCAGTCCGCTTGGCCCGGCGGCGGATGCTGGAAGCGCCGCTCCAGCAGGTGGTCGAGCGAGAGGCTGCCGGGGCCCTTGGTGATGATCATTGCGAGTAGAAATATCCAATAGTAGTGCTCAGTCTGATAGAACGCCGGATCGTGAGCGCCAACCACGAATTGAATCACCAGCGCCATCGCGAGCATCGGCAGAGCGGCCAGGCGCGCTGCGAGGCCGAGCGCCAGTAGCGCCGAGCAGCCCAGCTCGATCGTCGTCGCGAGATAGGCCGCGAGCCAGGGCGGCAGGAACGGCACCGGGTGGACTTCGCTGAACAGGAAGATCGCGCCATCCAGATCCTGGATCTTGAGCAGCCCCGAGCGGAAAAAGATGCTGGCCATCCAGAGGCGGATCCCGAGGAACAGGAGCGGCGCCAGCCAGGCCTCGGCGTAGCGAATCAGCGACGAGATCAGGCGCGCGCCGCGTATCCAGACGGATTCCCCGACCGGGCCTGAGAGGGTCGCGGCCATGCCTGTGCGTCCGTTCAGTGGCAGCCCGCGAAACTGCCGCCGGCGAGGTGCAGCGCGAGTGCTGCCTGAAGGTCGAACCCGGCATCCACGCCGACGGCCCTGGCGGCCGCCTCGGCGAGCGGCAGGCCTTCGGCGAGCGCCTCGACGAGGAGCAGGTCGGCGCGGGCGATCGGCCGGGTGGTCACGGTCATCTCGGGCCTGCCCACCAGCACTTGCTCGGCCTGTCCGCTGAAGACGGCCGCGACGCTCTCCTCGGTTCCGTCGTCGAGAGCCGCCTGCCAGAGCGTGAAGAGCGGGCCGGCTGAGCAGATCAGACGCAGGCTCGGGTGTGGCTCGAAACGCAGCTCCGGGTAGCGCTCGACCGGAATCGAGGTGAGGGCCGTGAGCGCGAGCGGCTGCGCATCGGCCGCGTAGTAGGCTTCCTCGCGGGCCCATTCGAGCCTGGCCACGTCGGCGAGCCAGGGCAGCGCGGCATCCTCGATCGAGCGCTCCAGAAAGGCGGGGAAGCCCGCGCCGTAGCCGGAGAGCTGGGGTCGAGCCGGCGGCTCGGCGTGAATGAAGCTCTCGGCGAGTGCGGCGAAGCGCTTCGGGCCGAGCCGCCGTCGGGTTGCCGGGAAGCTGTCCTCGAGCACGCCCCGAAGCGAGACGAGCACGTTGTGCCGGTAGACTTCGAGGCGGCGCTCGGGTGCGATGCCATCGCCGACAATCCCGCCCGCGATGCCGCCGCTCAGCGCTGGGTCGAGGACGCCCCGGGCGAAGGCGGCCTGCACCTCACGCAGCGTCGGCACGGGCCCGTCCCGCCATGGCTCGCTCGAGCCGGCGTTGCGCCGCCGCCCGCTCCTCGAGCAGCACCTCGAGCGGCGGGATCGCGTTGTCCCACTCGATCAGCGTGGGCCGCGGCCCGTATTGCGCGAGGGCGGCCTCGAACAGTCGCCACACCGGCTCGTCGACCCGGCTCGCATGATCGTCGATCAGCATCGGCCTGCCCTCGATCTCGCAGCTCGCGTGGCCGGCCAGATGAAACTCGCCGATCACCGCGGCGGGGATCGACTCCAGATAGTCGGTGACCGCGAAGCCGTGATTGTGCGCGCTGACGTGAATGTTGTTGATGTCGAGCAGGATGCCGCAGCCAGCCCGGCGCGCGATCTCCGCGACGAACTCGCACTCGGGCATGGTGCTGTCGACGAAGCGCAGATAGGAGGACGGGTTCTCGACCATGAGCGGCCGGCCGAGCGCCTCCTGCGCGATCGCAACGTTGCGCGCGACCACGGCGAGCGCCTCCTCGGTGTAGGGAATCGGGAACAGATCGTTCAGGTAGTGGCCGCTCTCGATGCTCCAGGCGATGTGCTCCGAGAGCAGCGCGGGCGCCAGCCGGTCGGCGAGCCGCCGGACGCGGGCGAGGTGGGCCGGATCGGGCGGTTCGGCCGAGCCGAGCGACAGGCCGACGCCGTGCAATGAGAGCGCGTAGCGCTCGCAGATCCGCTCGAGCTGACGCAGACGCGGGCCCCCGTCGACCAGGTAGTTCTCGGTGTGCACCTCGACCCAGGCGAGCCCGGCGGGTGGGCGCTCGATGAGGTCGGCGACGTGGGGATGGCGGAGCCCGATCCCTGCCTGACCTTCAAGCGAATGTGACCGATCGCCGGCCATGTGCGCCGCGGTGGTCATGATCGGGCTCCCGTGAGCATTGCCGAGGCGATCGGGGCGGGGCTCGCAACGGCTCGCGCCAGGAAGAACAGTGCGGTCCGGCTCATCGCGCAGTTGTCACCTTCTGTTGATTCCCAGGGAGCGGGAACGGTGCGCTAATCAGGTTCGCGCCGATCTGGCGGAAGGTTACGTGCGAAGGCGGTTGTTCGGCCATCGCCGCGATCCGATCCGTTGGCCGACGCTTGGGGAGTCGGCAGAAAACCAAACGAGTTGGGAAGGATGAGCGACAGGAACGAGGTCGAACCGAGCGCAACGAGGGCCGACGGTTCACTGGCCTGGTCCGAGCTGATGGCGCGCGCGCAGGCTGGCGACAGGGTCGCCTACCGGCGGCTGCTCGAGGACGTGACCCCCTATCTCAGCTCCCTGGTAGCCCGGCACGCCCTGCTGGTCGGCGAGATCGAGGACGTCGTGCAGGACGTGCTCCTGACGGTGCACGCCGTCCGCCACGCCTACGATCCGAGTCGCCCCTTCGGGCCCTGGCTGCTCGCGATCGCGCGCCGCCGGATCGTCGACCGGCTGCGGCGCCGGGGCAGCCGGGCGGCGGCCGAAGTCCCACTCGGGCCTGAGCATGAAACCATTGCTACCGACCGGCGCGAATCTCTATCCGCTGATCTCGGGGCGGCGCGCCCTCGGCGAAGCGATCGCGCAGTTGCCGGCAGGGCAGCAACGAGCCATCTTGCTGCTCAAGCTGCGCGAGCTGTCGCTGAAGGAGGCGGCCGTCGAGAGCGGGCTCTCGATCGCGGCCCTCAAGGTCGCGAGCCATCGGGCGTTGAAAAAGTTGCGGGCGATGTTGGGTGAGCGGACCTGAGGGGTGGTCACCACCCCCGAACTGATCGACCGGCTCTGCGCCGACGCGAAGCCGGTGCGACGCCTGCGGCCGCCGTTCCTGCGCGCCGGTTTGTGGCTGCTGTTCGCGGGCCTGGTATTGGTCGCGCTCGTAGTGCTCCGCGGCACCCGCCCGGACCTGGCCGAGCATCTGCGCGAGCCAGCTTTTGCCGCCGCGCTCGCGGGCTCGCTGCTGACGGCCGTTCTGGCGGCGCTCGCCACTTTCCACCTCAGTCGGCCGGACCGCTCGCTTTCGTGGTTGTTCCTGCCGGCCCCGGCGATCGCGCTGTGGTTTGCGACGATCGGCTACGGCTGTCTGACCAACTGGATCAGCATCGGCCCGGACGGCGTGCGACTCGGCAGTACGCTGGAGTGCTTCGGGACGCTCCTGCTGGTGAGCTTGCCGCCTTGGGTCGTCCTGCTGCTGATGCTCCACCGCACCGCTTGGCTCGACCCGTCACCCGTCGCTCTGATGGGGGGCGTGGCCACCGCCGGCGTCGCCGCCACGGCCTTGTCGATCCTGCACCAGCTCGACGCGACCCTGCTGGTGTTGATCTGGAACCTCGGCGCAGCCGCCCTGGTCGTGGCTCTGAGCGGCGTAATCGGCCGGCGGCTCTTGACCCGGACCCCGCCAGCGCGGATCGACGGCTGAGCATCTCGACCCGCCGCGCGGGCGGCATGCACGTCAATGACTAGGTCGGCACAGGTGCGGCTGCCCTATTGCGCCGATCTGGTGTGGCGGCACGCTCCGGATCGCTATCTGGCGACGCTGTTCGCGCCCGCGGGCGCGCGCGAGGCGCTGTTCGCGCTCTACGCCTTCGACCACGAGATCGGCAAGGTCCGCCACATCGTCAGCCAGCCGATGGCCGGTCTGATCCGGCTGCAGTGGTGGCGCGAGGCGCTCGATGCACTCGAGGCCGGGCGGCCACCGGCCCATCCGGTCGCCGAGGCCCTGGCCGCGGCGTTGCGGGGTTCCAAGCTGCCGCGCCGCCGCCTCGACCGGGCGATCGACGCCCGCGAGCGCGAGTTGGAGGACGAGCCGCCGCCGGACCTTGCCGCCCTCGAGCAGCGGCTTGAAGCGAGCAGCTCGACCATCACCGAGGCCGCCATGGCGGTTCTCGGTGTCATCGCGCCAGGACCGCTCGACGTCGCGCGCAAAGTCGGCATCGCCGTCGGACTGGCGAATCTCCTGCGAGCATTGGAACGCGACCTCGCAGGCGGGCGCCTGCGCCTGCCGGCCGACGAGCTGGCCCGCCACGGCATCCAACCCGAGGCGATCTTCAGCGGCCAGGATCGGGCGAGCCTCATTCCGGTCGTTGCCGTCATCGCCGGGCGCGCCCAAATGCAGCTGCGCGAAGCCCGCCGGCAGCGGGCGGCGGTACCGCAGACCGCGCTGGCCGCGCTCCTCCCGGGCACGCTTGCCGGCGGCTATCTCGGCCGCCTGCGCCGCGCAGGCCAGGATCCATTCGCCGTCGGCCCCAGGCGCCGGCCGGCCGGCGCGCCGCTACGTCTCCTCTGGTCCCGCGCCGTCGGCAGGTTCTAGCTAACCGGTCGCGATCTCGTCGTAGCCGCGGCCGATGAACTCGATCAGGCAGAAGCCGTTGCCGAAGGGGTCGGCGAGGTGGGCGATGCGGCCCCAGCGATGGGTCTCCGGCGACCCCTCGAGCCGGGCGCCTGCCTGCTCGGCCCGCTGCAGCGCGGCCTCGAGCGCGGGCACGACGAAATCGAGATGGACCGGCGTCCAGTGGCGGCCATAGTCGCGCCGTTGATCGGTCGCTGCGGAGGCTCGGCTGCCGGCGGGCTTGGCCAGGAGATAGATCGCGGACGAAGTGCCCAGCAGTTCGACCCCGAGCGCGCCGAAGCGGCGACCGACCCGCAACCCGAAGGCCGCGTCGTAGAAATCCATCGCCCGCTCGAGATCGTCGACATCGATGTTGACGAGCAGCCCGATCGTCATGGCGCCACAACTACCCCTTGCTTATACCGAGCAACGAGGCGGCCTCAGTCACCGTGCCAGGTCACGTCGGCGCCGTGCAGCGCCACGGTGCTGATCGCCATCTTGGCGCTCGCTTCCTTCACCTGGCGCGAATAGGCGACATAGATCAAGGTGTCGTTCTTCTCGTCGTAGATGCGCCGCACCGCGAGCGACTTGAAAATCAGACTCTTGCGCTCGCTGAAGACTTCCTCGCCGCCCTCGCCGCGCTCGATGTCGCCGATCACGATCGGACCGGTCTGGCGGCAGGCGATCGAGGCGTTGGACGGATCCTCGAACCAGTTGCCCTTGCTCAGCTTGTCGAGGAAGCCGCGCTCGAAATGGGCGATGTGGCAGGTGACGCCCGCGACCTTGGGGTCGGCGATCGCCTCGACCACGATGCCGTTGCCGGTCCAGTCGTTGGTGAAGCTGCCGACCTCGTCGGCCAACGCTGTGCCGACCGGCAGGCTGCCGGCCAGAGCCAGGATCGCGAGGCATCGCGTCATCCCGCAGCGCTCCTCCCGCGCGAATGTTAGCGGCCGTCGCTGACCCGGATCGAGCGCCGCGGTCAGCGAACCGGCCTAGTAGCTCGGATTCAGCTTCAGATAGCGATAGCGGTCGCCCGATTTTACTGCAACTTCCCGGGTCCTGATGCCCTGCAGCAGGTCGAGCGGCACCTCGATCCCGGCCGCGCCCCGGCTCCACAGCTTGCGATAGAAGTCGATCAGCCCCTCGACCGGCATGCCGCCGATGCCGAGGACCAGATCGTTCGGCCGATCCCTGCAGCCGCCGCCGGACCGTCTGGTGCGACCTGGGTGACGAACAGGCGGCCGCGATCTTCCTCCAGGAACAGGCCGAGCCAGGGCTGCGGCGGATCGCTCCGGCGGCCCTTCGCCAGCAGGTCGCTCATGATCGGCTTCAGCTGGTCGATCGGCACGAACATGTTGCCGGGGATCGGGTGCTCCCGAAAGCCGGCATCGTCGACCGCAAGCGAGCCGATGCCGACCAGACGGCCGGCCTCATCGAGCAGTGCGGCGCCGCCGAAGTCGGCGCGGGCTGGTGCAGTGAAGATCGCGTCCTCGAGCAGATATTCCCAATAGCCGGCGAAGTCGCGCCGGTCGACGAGGTAAACGCCACCAGCATTGAGGTTGCCGCTCCGGCTGACCACCAGGAGCGGCTGCATGGGCTTGAGTGAGGCCGAGCTGCCCAGCGCGATCGGCGTGACGTGCAGGGGATGCTCGGCGCGCACCAGGCCGAAGCCGCTCTCGTGGTCGTAGGCGACGATGTTCGCGCCGACCGGCTCAGGCTCGGGTCCGGAAATCTGGACGTCGATCGCTTCGAGGATCAGGTAGCCGATGGTCAGAATCAAGCCGCTGTCGTCGATGACGACGCCGGTTCCTTGGCGCTCGGTGCCGAGTGCGCCCGCGGTGCGCGCATCGGGCGGGATGGTGGCCGTGATCTGGACCACGCCGTCGAGCCGATCACCGCTCGCGGGGCGACTCCACGTCGGCCCGGCCGCCGCCAGCCATCCGATCAGGAACAGGCCGATCATCGGGCCGCAGGCCCGGCGAGCAAACCGCCGGAGCGGGCGGACAACAGAGCCTAGGGTCATCGCTGCACGCTCCCGCCAATGGGGGATGACCGCACCTCGCTCCGGGAGGACGAAAGCCTCACCCCTAAGCGACAATATGAGACAGATCGGCGCTCCGACCAGCGGGGGCCCGGCCAGCCGCCGGCCGGCGAACCAAAGCGGCCGTCCGAGGCATGACAGCCGCAAGGCGCGCGCCTATAGTCATAAGGCGTGCCGCTATGTTCGGCTTTCGGCGAGGATCGGTGACACAGACGAGCCCCTTCAGCCCGCGCGAGATGCTGGCGCGACTGATTGCCTTCGACACCACCAGCCGCAACTCCAATCTCGCGCTGATCGACTTCGTGCGGGATTACCTCGATCGTCTCGGGGTCGTCTCGGAGCTGGTGTTCGACGACGCTGGCATCAAAGCCAATCTGCTCGCCACAATCGGCCCCGACAAGGAGGCCGGCATCGTGCTCTCCGGCCATACCGACGTCGTCCCGGTCGACGGCCAGGCCTGGTCGAGCGATCCCTTCCGAGCGGTCGAGCGGGACGGCCGGCTGTACGGCCGGGGCAGCACCGACATGAAGGGCTTCATCGCCGCCGTCCTGGCTCTGGTGCCGGAGTTCCTGGAGCGCCGGCTGCGAGCGCCGATTCACATCGCCCTCAGCTACGACGAGGAGGTCGGCTGCAAGGGTGCGCCGCGTCTGCTCGACCGTCTGGCCGGGCGGCTGCCGGTGCTGCCGTTCGGCTGCGTGGTCGGCGAGCCGACGGCGATGCAGGTGATGAACGGCCACAAGGGCAAGGCGGGCTACATCGCCACCGTGACCGGTCTGGAGAGCCACTCGGCGCTCAACCATAAAGGCGTCAATGCGATCGAGATCGCGGCCGAGATCATCGTCCGACTGCGCCGGAAGAACCTCGAGTTTCACGCCCGCGGCCCGTTTCACGAAGGCTTCGAGCCACCCCATTGCACGGTCACGACCGGGGTCATCGAGGGCGGCACCGCGCTCAACATCGTTCCGGGCCGCTGCCGCTTCGAGTTCGAGTTCCGCACGCTGCCTGGTCAGGACGCCGGGGCGATCTTCGCCGAAATCCAGAGCTTCGCCGAGGGCGAGTTGTTGCCGGAGATGCGCGCGCGCCACCCCGCCGCGGCGATCGAATGGCAGGAGCTGATGAGCTATCCGGCGCTCGGCGGCAGCGGCGGCTCCGCGATCGAGCAGCTCTGCTGCCGGCTGGCCGGGGCGAGCCGTGCGGGCAAGGTGGCATTCGGCACCGAGGCCGGGCTGTTCGCCGGCCGCGGCATCGCGAGCATCGTCTGCGGCCCCGGCGACATGGCGGTCGCGCACAAGCCGGACGAATATGTCGAACTCGACCAGCTGGAGCGCTGTGCGGCGTTCCTTGGCCGGCTGGTCGACGAAGCGGTGGCCGCCTGAGCCGATGCCCGAGTCCCCGGTCGAGATCGCCACGCCGGACATCACGGCCTATCGGAACGGCAACACCGGCGTTCCTTATGTCACTACCTTCACGAACGGGCGGCCCGGACCGCATGCCGTGATCACCGCCCTGGTCCACGGCAACGAGCTGAGCGGAGCCTGCGCGCTGGTGGCGTTGTTCGAGCGCGACATCCGGCCGAGCCGCGGCGGGCTCTCGCTCGCCTTCGTCAACACTGAGGCTTACCGGCGCTTCGATCCGGTCAATCCCAAGCTCACCCGTTACGTCGACGAGGACCTGAACCGGGTCTGGGATCCGGCCATTCTGGATGGCCCGCGGCGCTCGCTGGAGATCGACCGGGCGCGCGAGATCCGGCCCTTGATCGAAAGCGCCGATGCGCTGCTCGATCTGCACTCGATGCAACTGCCGGCGCGGCCGCTCCTGCTCAGCGGCCTGACCGAGAAGAGCCGGCGGCTCGCCCGCGCGATGGGCTTTCCGGGCCTCGTGGTGGCCGATGCCGGCCACCAGAGCGGCCCCCGGATGCGCGATTTCGGCGCGTTCTCCGACCCCGACAATCCCTGCACCGCGATGTTGGTCGAAACTGGTCAGCACTGGGCGGCGGCCAGCGTCGACGTGGCGATCGCCACCTGCCGGCAGTTCCTGGCTGCGATCGGGATCGTCGAGCCGGACGTACTGGCGAAGCTCGGCGACGCGTTCAGGCCGGAGCCGCAACGGTTGATCGAGGTCACCCATGCGGTGACCGTCGACGGCGGCCCGTTCCGCTTCACCGCCAATTTTCAAGGCCTCGAGGTGGTCGCCGAGGCCGGCACGGTGATCGCCTACGACGGCGCCAGAGCGGTGCGCACACCCTACGACGACTGCGTCCTGGTCATGCCTTCGCGTCGCCTGGGTCCGGGCCTGACCGCGGTCCGGCTCGGCCGCTTCCTCGACTGATGGGCCTGGCACCCGAGGCCTCGCCCGACCGATGAGGTGGACGATCCGCGCTGCAACCGCTGACGACGCCGAATCGATCGTCGCCCTGGTGCACCGGTTCAACCTCGAGGACGGCAATCCGCCAGGTGCCACGACGGCCGAGGCGTTCCGGAGCCTGGGTTTCGGCACCCCGCCGCGCTTTCACACCGTGCTCGCCGAGGACGAGGAGCAGGTGCTCGGCTATGCGCTGTACTTTCCGAGCTACGACACCGACTACGGCGCCAAGGGTTTCTACCTGCAGGATCTTTACGTCCTGCCGGAGGCGCGCCGACGCGGCATCGGGCGCGCGCTGATGACGGCGGTTGCACGCGCCTGCCGGGCGGACGGCGGTCGCTACCTGTTCTGGAACGCGCTCGAGCGCAACCGGGCGGGCCGGGCCTTCTACCGCCAGATCGGCGCGCGCGAGGAACCGGTGGTGACCCTTAGCCTCCAGCCCGATGCGTTGGAGAGGCTTGCCGAGGGGCGGTAGTCACGGTGGTGGTCACGGTTCCGCGCCCGGTGCGCTGCCTTCAGGTCGCTAGGGCCAGGTCGCGGTGACCAGATGCAACGACGCCGGCATGCGCACGCCGTCCGCGGTCGCAAAGGCCTCGAAGCGCTCGCTGACTCGATCGAGCAGCGCCCGTCGGGTCGCCTCATCCGGCTGGCGGGCCCTGATCAGTCGGGCGAGCGGTCCGATATGAGCGGCCAGTTCCGCCTTCTCGCGGGCGCTCGGGGCGCCGGGCAACCACGCTTCCGTCCCCTCGATCTCGATGTCGTCGAACCCGGCGGCGCGGAGTATCGCCAGGACGTAGTCGCGATCGCTCAACGCAAGCGGCCCGGGCGTGCGGGGCGGCTGCGGCTCCGGCGGACCGAGCAACTCCACGCCGATGCCCAACGGAATGGCGAACGAGGGGTTTGCCTCGAGGGGCGCCCAGCAGACGAACGCGAGTTGGCCCTCGGGTTTAAGCGCGCGGCCAAGGTTGGCGAAGGCAGCGACCGGGTCGCCGAAGAACATGACGCCGAGGCGCGAGCAGAGGAGATCGCAGGCGGCCGGCTCGAAGGCGTGGCTCTGCGCGTCGGCGCAAAGGAACCGCAGGTTGCCGACGCCTTGCTCGGCGCTGCGCCGCCGGGCGACGCCGAGAAGGAGCTCGGAAACGTCGACCGCCAGCACCGACCCCGCGGGTCCCGCCCGCTCCGCGAGGCGAAGAGCCAGGGCGCCCGTGCCGCAGCCGACGTCGATCAGCGCATGGTTGGCACCCGGCGCGGCGCGCTCGATCAGCAGATCGGTCAGGGGCTCGAAGCGCTGATCGAGCGCCGCCTGGCAGGTCGCCCATTTCTCGCCGGCCGCCGAGTTCCAGTAGTCGGCCTGATCGAGGTTGGCGGCAAAGCGCTCCGAGAGGTCGCTGGTCATCTGGTTCCCAGGCTGCGCATCCGTCCCCGGCCCGACGCCCCGCGGCGGGCTTGCGGCGTCCGGGTCATGCCAGCGGCGAGGGGGCTTCCCCGGTGAGTTGGCGACGCCCTTGGCGTTGGCGTCTCGCAGGAGATCTTGACGCCGGCGCGCGCGCGTGGTGCTTGTAACACGCTGAGAGAAAGGAAGACCAGCTTGGCCCAATACGCGTGGAAAGCGGCCAATGCCAGCGGTACGAGCTGGACCATCAAGGGCGTGCAAGAAACGACCCGTGAGGCAGTGCGCGAGGCGGCCGCCGAGGCCGAGATGGTGATCGGCGAGTGGGTGGATCGGGCCCTCAGGGACGCGGCCCGCGCCGCCTTGCAGCCCTCGCCACCGCCGGCAACCGAGGCCGATGTCGCCGCCATTCTCAAGGAACTCGCCGAGCTCAAGGCGTCCGTGCTGGGGCTGGCCGGGGCAAGGGACCGCGCGCTCGCCGATGTCCAGGCCCGGGTTCAGAGGCTCGCCGAGTCCAAGGCGGATGGGCACGACCTCGCCCAGGTCCACGCGCGGGTGCAGAAGCTCGCCGAGCGCAGCGAGCGCTACGAGCGACCGGCGGTCCGCCACGTCATGGTCGAGCACAAGCGACCGAACCGTCTGCCCGTTCAGCCGCGACTGCCCGACAAGGACCCCCCCGACACCTGAGCCTGCGACATAATTGGCGGTCAGGGCCCACCGCGGGGCAGCGGTTCAAGCCAGGCGCGGCGCGATCGCGACGATGGTGGCATCGTCGCGCCGTAGTTCGTGCTCCGTATAGGCATCGAAGTCGGCCTTCACGCCCGCGAGCAACCGCTCGAGGTCGTCACTTCGGTGGCGCGCGATACTGCGCATCAGGCGCTGGTGGCCGAATGCGATTCGGCGGGCGCCGCCGGGCTGATCGGTCACGCCGTCGGACACGAGAAATAGCCGCGTCTCTGGGTCGAGCGGCACTTGGGTCTCCTCGATCCGCAGGTCGGCCGGGGAATCGGGGTAGCCGATGCTCGCCTTGTCGCCGCGCACGCGCCTGACGCGCTCACCCTGCGCCACCAGCAAGGACAGATGTGCGCCCGCGAAAAGCGCGGTTCGGTTGACAGGATCGATCTGGCAGGCGGCGGCGTCCATCCCGTCGTTCGAGGTCGGTTCGGCCACGTCCTGGTTGAGCAGACTGCGGGTGAGCCTGTTGAGACGCTGCAGAATCGCCGCCGGACCGAGCTCGTCGCTCTCGGCGGACACCCGCTCCAAGGTCGAGATCGCGACCATGGTCATGAAGCCGCCGGGCACGCCGTGGCCAGTGCAATCAAGCAGCACGACCGTGGGCCTCGGTCCGGCGCCGGACACCCAGTAGATGTCGCCGCCGACTACGTCGCGTGGCTCCCATAGCACCGCGACATCGGCGAAGCTCGCCACCAGGCGTTCCGGCGGCGGCAGGAGGCCCCGCTGGATCCGACTGGCATAGCTCACGCTGTCGACGATCGCGCGGTGCGTTTCTCGGATCTCGGCGACCCGCTCGACCTCGCGATCCAGCATGCTGTTGTAGCCCCGGATCACCTGGCCGATCTCGTCGTCGGAGCGATGGTCGACCCGGGCGGCAAAATCACCCTGCTCGAACCGCCCGATCGCGGTCAGCATCTGGGTCAGCGGCCGGTTGATGGTCCAGCGGAACGCCACGATGGCCGGCAAAAGGATGGCGAGGCCGCCGAGGAGCGCAAGTCCCCCGAGGATCAGGAACTCCCGATCGAGGCCCGCGAGCACCTGGGCGCGGTCGTAACGCACCAGGAGACGCGCAGGCCCGCTCGCCGCCGGTACGTCGATGCGCACGTCCTCTCCCGCGCGCTTGATCCTCGCGCAGCCGATCACGGGCCAGGATACTGCCGGCGCGTCACCGGTCAGGAAGTCGGCGCAGATGACGTAAGGAAAGGCGGCAAAGACCGCGAGCAGGTCGCGCGCCGGGTCCGGCTGCCGCGCCGCCAGGTATCCCGCAACCGGGCTCGCGATCCGGTTCGCGACCGTTGCGATCTCGGCGGCGACGCTGCCGATCACGTAGGCTCGCCGATACTCATAATAGGCGAGCAGAACTACCCCATTGGCGATCAGGCCGATGCCAATCGTCACCAGGATGAACTTGACGAACAGCCGCCGCCGGATCAGGCGACCGACCGCCCCGAGCGATGCGCGTACGCGGACGATCGGCTACTTGCCGAGCTTCGCCAGCGCCGCCATCAAGGTCGGGCGGTCGTTCATGATCGTCTGCACCACCTTGTACTCGCCCCCGACCTGACGCACCAGAAAGTCCGCGGTCAGATTGTTGCCACTCTCATCGACCATTTCTGAGCAGAGAAAATAATCCTTACCGAACGGTACGATCATCGGATGGACATTGGCCGGATAGACGGTCTTCACTCCCTGTTCTTTGGCATCGACGTAGGTATAGGCGCCGTCGACGAGGATCTCTTGGATATGGCTCAACATGGCGCCCTGCAGTTTGACCTGGAGCTCGGTCGGGATGTCGGCAGCCAGCGCGCTATTGGCAAATAGCAACGCGATTACAGCAACGATGTGGCGCATCTTCACAAATCCTCCCTCCTATCGAGACCGAGCACGGTCTCACGCTAAGCCAGTATAGTCCAATTCGTCCGGCATGATCCACTCGACGCCTCAGGCCCGCTCCAGCCTTTGGAGCGCCTGGCTGAGGAGGTCAATAGCCTCACGCCGTTCCTCGACGCACATGCGCTCGACATCGAGGTTCAACTTGAGATACGGCAGATCGGCGGCCAGGGGCCGCGCCGCGGCGTCGAGGTTGCGATAGAGATCGATCGCGCGATAGACCGAGACCGGATACGGCAGTCCCCGGACCTCGGTCGTTCCGACCTCCTCGCAGTGAACCACGTCCTTCACCAGGGCAAAGGTCTCGTAGGAGAGAAGGATGCCATCGGCTGGAGCCTGCTCCTCGAGACGCGCCGCGAGGTTCACCGTGGTGCCGATGATCGTGTAGTCCATGCGCTCGTCGCTGCCGAAGTTGCCCACGGTGCAGTAGCCGGTGTGGATGCCCATGCGCGCACGCAGCGGCGCCTCGATGCCCGATTGCCGCCAGATCGCCGCGAGCTCGCCGAGCCGTCGCTGCATCGCGATCGCCATCTCGACGCAGGCCACGGCATCCTCACGCGTGCCCCGCGTCTCCGGATCGCCGAAAAAGATCATGATCGCGTCGCCGATGTACTTGTCGATGGTGGCGCCGTAGGCGAGCGCGACGTTTGACATCTCGGCGAGATACTGGTTGAGCAGCTGGGTCAGATCCTCCGGCTCCATCTTCTCCGTGGCTTCGGTGAAGCCGGCGATGTCGGAGAAGAACACGGTCAGCTTCCTGCGCCGGCTGGCCAGCTTGACCTCGCTCTGGCCGGTGAAGATCGACTGATAGACCTGGGGCGAGAGGTATTTGGCGAGCTTGTTGGACAGGGTCTCGAGCTCGCGGTTCTTGCGCGCGATCTGCTCGCCGGCGTGGCGCTGCTTCTCGGCGAGCGCGTTGAGCTCGCGCTCGTTGCGATCGCTCAGGCGCATCAGACGGCGCGTGGTGCGGAACAGGCGCTGATAGGCGGCGAGAAGCTCAGCGTAAGCATCGCGATCTTCGACCGCACGCGAAGTGACCATCGGCAAGGCGGCCCTCCGCCGCAGCGACCACCGCTTCCTCCTTGTCGAAGAGGTCGCCGCTCGACATCAGCGCCTCATCACCTCCAGATGGAAGGTCGGCGTGCTCGAGGTCCTCGCCGAACTCCTGGCCGAGCTCCTTCATCGTGTCGTCTTCCTCGTCGTAGTACCAGTGGATGTCGATCGCGGCGCCGCGTGCCGCCGCTTCGTCGAGCTTCTCCAGCAGCAGCATCAGCGCCTTGGCGGTGGCGCTGTTGAAGTAGATCAGCGACAGATCGAAGCGGCAGCCGCCGGTGCCGAGCGCCGCCAGATAGGCATCGAGCGCCTCGAGGATCGGCCCGTAGAAGGCGGGTACGTCCTCTGGGTAGGACTCGCCTTCGATGCGCAGGTGATGCCGGGCGAAGTCGAAGGCCACCGCCGGCGAGCGGTTGGTGGCGTCGATGCGCAGGTTGTCCACAGGCGGCACCCCACCTCAGACCGACGCCTTCAGCGCGAAGAACGCCGTCTGTTCGTCGAGTTCGACGAAGTCGAACTCGAGCGGCTTGGACACGCGGCGCGCGATCTCGATCAAACCGATCCCGGCGCCGCGGCTGAGCACGCCCGGGCCGAGCCTGAGCTGCTCCTTGTAGCGGCTCCGGAGCTCCCGTTTGTCGAGCGTCAGGATCTCACTCAAATGCAGGCGCATCCGCTCGACGTCCTCGCGTCGGACGATGTTGCCCGTGTAGACGATGTACTCGCCCGCGTCCTGCGCGATGGTCAGGAGGCCATAGCGCAGCGCATCCTCCGCGTCCGGCGGCAGGCGCTCGGCCGAGTAGCGGATGATGTTCTGCATCTGCTCGACGAACACCGCGAACACGCTACGCATTGTCTTGGTGCTCGCGTCTTCGATCGTGAGCTTCTGCTTGAGGGCTTCGCCGACCCCGGTCAGCACCGCCTCGGTGACGTATCCGCTGTAAGCGAAAATGATGCCGCGCCGGCGCAGCGCAAACCGGATGTCGAGAAGCTCCTGCGCAAGCATGGCGCGCCTTCCTTTCGCACGCGCCGAATGTGCCTCGTTCGCCTCGACCGATCAAGCCCTTGCCCGCGGCGGGTAATTCGGCCACGACTTCCTGTGGCGGTGCGCGGCGCGACTGACGACGGGCGGCTTGGCAGGCGCGCCCCGGGCGGGCATGTTCGTCGGCGGAGGTCGGGCGATGATGCCGAAACTTCGGAGGACGCGCTGACATGGGTGGAGTGTCCGGGCCGATCCTGCTGCTCGGCTCGATGCTCGCCCTGATCGCGCTCGGGCTGCCGATCGCCTATGCGATCGGGATCGCGGCGCTGCTCGCCGCCTGGTGGGTCGGCATCCCGATGGAGGCCGTGCTGCTCAAGGTCTCCGACGGGGTCGACGAGTTCTCGCTGCTCGCGATTCCGTTCTTCGTGCTGGCGGGCGCGCTGATGGCCGAGGGCGGCATCGCCATCCGCCTGGTCAACTTCGCCAACATCTTCGTCGGCTTCATCCGCGGCGGCCTGGCCATGGTCAACATCCTGGCCTCGATGTTCTTCGGCGGCATTTCGGGCTCGTCGGTCGCCGACACCTCATCGATCGGCTCGATCATGATCCCGATGATGAAGCGCCAGGGCTACGACGACGCCTTCTCGGTCAACGTCACCATCACCAGCTCGACCCAGGGCATCATCATCCCGCCCTCGCACAACGCCGTGATCTACTCCTACGCCGCCGGCGGCACGGTCTCGATCGCGAGCCTGTTCCTCGCCGGCATCGTGCCCGGAATCATGGTCGGCCTCTCGCTCATGGTCCTGACCTTCGTCCTGGCGAGCCTGCGCCATTATCCGAAGGGCGAGCTCGTGCCCCTGCGCGACGCGGTCAAGGTCTCGAGCGAGGCGGTGCTCGGCCTGGTGACCGTGATCATCATCGTGGGCGGGGTCGTCGGCGGCGTCTTCACCGCGACCGAGTCCGCCTCGATCGCGGTGATCTACGCCTTCCTGGTCGCCATGCTCGCCTACCGCGAGATCGGCTGGCGCGACCTGCCGCGGCTGCTGCACAACGTCGCCAAGACGGTCGCGATGGTGATGCTCCTGATCGGCTTTGCCTCGGGCTTCGCCTACATGATGGCGCTAATGCAGGTCCCGGCCAAGGTGACCGCCGCCTTCCTCGCCGTTTCCGGCAACAAGTATGTGCTCATGCTGCTGATCAACCTGATGCTGCTGGTGCTCGGCATGGTCATGGACATGGCGCCCCTGATCCTGATCTGCACGCCGATCCTGCTGCCGGTGGTCAAGCACATCGGCCTCGATCCCGTCCACTTCGGCATCATCATGCTCCTCAACCTCGGCATCGGCCTCGTGACACCGCCGGTAGGGACGACGCTGTTCGTCGGCTGCGCCATCGGCAAGGTCTCGATCGAGGAGGCGGCCAGGGGGCTCTGGCCGTTCTGGCTCGCGATGCTGGTCGTCCTGATGCTGGTCACCTTCGTCCCGCCGCTCGCCATGACCATCCCGCACTGGGTGCGCTTCTGAGGCCGCAGCTCGCGCCCGGAGCGCGCCGCGCGACGGATCAGGCGGATGGCGGGGAGGCGTTGGCGCGCCATCAGCCGGCGAGCTGTTGCTCGCTGCACCGGTCGTCCGCGAGCTGCTCAGGAGGCACGTCGGATCGCCCGCGCCCGCACGGCGGCCTCTGTCTGTAGAAGCACGGGCGCTTCGAGCGGGGCCGGCGCGCGGGGGGCGCGGGTTCGAAGCGCTGCGAACCATTCCCGCGCCTGCTCGAGATAGAGGTAGATCACCGGCGTGATGAAAAGGGTCAGCAGCTGCGAGACCAGGAGGCCGCCCACGACGGCGACGCCGAGCGGCCGCCTCAGCTCCGAGCCGGCGCCGAAGCCGATCGCGATCGGCAGCGCGCCCAGGATCGCCGCCATCGTGGTCATCATGATTGGCCGAAAGCGCAGCAGGCAGGCCTCGAAGATCGCCGCCTCCGCCGTGACGTCGGCGTTGCGCCGCCGGTCGAGGGCGAAGTCGATCATCATGATCGCGTTCTTCTTGACGATGCCGATCAACATGACGATGCCGATGATCGCGATCACGTCGAGGTCCATGCCGAACACCATCAGGGTGATCAGCGCGCCGAGTCCGGCCGCGGGCAGGCCCGATAGAATCGTGATCGGGTGCACGAAGCTCTCGTAGAGGATACCGAGCACGACGTAGATCACGAACACGGCGGCGAGCAGCAGGAGCCCCTGCCCGGCGAGCGCGTCCTGGAACAGTTGGGCGGTCCCCTGGAAGCTGGTGGACACGGTCGCCGGCAGGCGCATGTCGCGCTCCACGCCCTGGATTTCCTCGACCGCCTGGCCGAGCGACATCCCGGGCGCCACGTTGAACGAGAAGGTCACCGCCGGCAGCTGTGCTTGGTGGTTCACGGTCACCGGGCCGGCCATCCGGCGGATCGTCGAGACGGCGTCGAGGGGGACCAGCTGGCCGGTGCTGCTGCGGACGTAGATGCTCGAGAGCGCCGCCACGTCCTGCTCATACCTGGGAGCGACCTCCAGGATGACCTCATAGTCGTTGGTCGCGGTGTAGATGGTCGATACCTGGCGGGAGCCGAACGCCGAGTACAGCGTGTCGCGGATCGCGTCCGCGGTGACGTTGAGAGCGGCCGCCTTCTCGCGGTTGATGTCGACGAACACCTGCGGGTTGTCGACCTCGAGATCGCTGGTCACGTCCTGCAATCCCGGCAGCTTGCGTATGCGTGCCTCGATCTCGGGCGCCAGGCGCTGCAACTCGGCGAGATCGGTGCCCTGGATCGTGTACTGGTACTGGCTCTTGGAGAAACGACCGCCGACGTTGATGCTCTGCACGGGTCTGCATGAAGACGCGGATGCTCGCGAGATCGGCGAGCTTGGCGCGCAGGCGCTGAATCACCTCGGTGACGCTCGCCTTGCGCTCGCTGAACGGTTTGAGGCCGACGAACATCCGGCCGGAGTTCAGGGCGCTGTTCGGGCCGCCGGCGCCCACCGTGGAATTGACCGCCGCGACCGCGGGGTCGGCCTGGATGATCCGCGCCGCCTCGCGCTGCGCCGTGGACATGGCCTCGAACGAAATGCCCTGCGTGGCCTCGGTGGTGACCACCATCAGGCCGGTGTCTTCGGTCGGGACGAAGCCCTTGGGAATCGCGACGAACAGATAGAGAGCTCCGGCCAGCGACAGGAGCGTCGTCGCGAGCATCACCCGTCGATGGCGGAGCGCCAGACGAAGCGTCCGCTCGTAGAGCCGGCGCACCGCGTCGAAGGCGGCGCCAGACCGGCGCTGGAAAGCGCCTTCCCGACTGGGGCCGTCCGCCCGCAGGAGGCGGCTGCACAGGAGTGGCGTGAGCGTGAGCGACACGATGCCCGAGACCAGGATGGTGATGCTGATGGTCACCGCGAACTCGCGGAACAGGCGCCCGACCACGCCGCCCATGAACAGGACCGGGATGAACACCGCGACCAGCGAGAGGGTAATCGAGAGGATCGTGAAGGCGATCTGGCGCGAGCCGCGCAGCGCCGCCTCGAACGGTCGCTCCCCGTTCTCGATATGCCGGACGATGTTCTCCAGCATCACGATCGCGTCGTCGACCACGAAACCGACCGAGAGCGTGAGCGCGAGCAACGACAGGTTATCGATGCTGTAGCCGAGCAGATACATGCCGGCGAAAGTGCCGATCAACGAAATCGGCAGCGCCAGCGCCGGGATGATCGTCGCGGTCACCTTGCGCAGGAACAGGAAGATCACCAGCACCACCAGCCCGATCGCGAGGGTCAGCGTGAACTGGACTTCGGCGACCGAGGCCCGGATCGATTCCGACCGGTCGAGCATCACGTCGAGATTGACCGAGGCCGGCAGCTGCGCGCGAAAGGTCGGCACCAGGTCCTTGACGCGCTGGACCACCTTGACCGTGTTGGCATCGGGCTGGCGCTGAACCGCGAGAATGATCGAGCGCGTGCCGTTAAACCGGCTCGCGATCTTGTCGTTCTCGACGCTGTCGAGGACGTTCGCGACGTCGCCGAGCCGGACCGGGCTGCCGTTGCGATAGGCGACGATCAGCGGGCGATACTGCGCCGCCTCGCTGCAGCTGCCCCGAGGCCTCGAGCGTCATGCTCTGGCGCGGTCCGTCGAGGGTGCCGAGCGGTTTGTTGGAGTTGGCGGCGTCGAGTGCGGCCGCCACCTCGTCGAGGCCGATGCCCTTGGCGGCCAGAGCGGTCGGATCGACCTGCACGCGCACGGCGTATTTCTGCGCGCCGAACACCAGGACCTGGGCGATCCCGGACAGGCTCGAGATCCGCTGGCCGATCAGCGTCTCGGCGTACTCGTCGACCGCCGAGAGCGGCAGCGTCGCCGAACTGAGAGCGAGAAACAGGACCGGCTGGTCGGCGGGGTTGACCTTGCGGAAGCTGGGCGGCGTGGTCATCTCCGGCGGCAGGCGGTGCGCCGCCGCGGCAATCGCCGACTGGACGTCGAGCGCCGCGCCGTCGATGTTGCGGTCGAGATCGAACTGCAGCGTGATCCGGGTCGTTCCCTGGCTGCTGGTCGAGGTCATCGACGTCACGCCCGCGATGGTCGCGAACTGGCGCTCGAGTGGTGTCGCGACCGAAGCCGCCATGGTTTCTGGGCTGCCCCCGGGGAGGTCAGCGGAGACCTGGATGGTCGGAAAATCGACCCGCGGCAGCGCCGCCACCGGCAGCAGGCGATAGCCGAACAGCCCTGCGCCGATGAACGAGATCATCAGCAGGGTGGTCATGACCGGTCGCCGGATGCAGAGCTCGGGCAGGCTCATGAGCTATGTTCCTGCTGCGCCGCCGCCGGGCGGCTCTTCCGACTTCGACCTTGATACCCGGGGCGAGACGCATCTGCCCGTCGGTCACGACCCGCTCACCAGGCGCGAGCCCGGCCGCGATCACGGTCTTGCCGTCGAGGGTCCGATCGACCGTGACCGGCCGCACCTCGACGGTGTCGTCTGGCTTGATCACGAACGCGAAGGGGCCGTTCTGCCCCGCCTGGATCGCCTGCGCCGGCACCACGATGGCCTTGGGCTCGACCCTCAGCGTGACCAACACGTTGACGAACTGGCCCGGCCAGAGCCGGCTCTGCTCGTTCGGGAAGCTCGCCTTGACCGAGATCGTGCTGGTCGCCGGATCGATCTCGTTCTCGAGGTACGTCACCTGCCCCCGTTGCGGCTCGGCCTCGTTGCCGGGAATCACCGCCTTGGCCGGAAGCGTGCCCTCCGACATCGCTTTCTGCAGCTCGGCGAGGTAGCGCTCGGCGACCGAGAACGCCACGTAGATCGGCCGGATCTGGTTGAGTGTCACCAGGGGCGGCGTGTCGTTCGCCTTGACCGTGTTGCCGAGCTTCTGGCTGATCGTCCCGAGGCGACCATCGATTGGCGCTCGGATTTCGGTGTACGACAGCTGAGCCTTGAAGTTGTCGACCTGGGCCTCGTCGCCCTTGACCGTCGCTTCGGCGGCAGCGACAGTGGTGCGGGTCGCGTCGAGCTGCTGTTTCGAGACGTAATCTTTCTGGCCGAGCGGTGCCAGGCGGTCGAGGTCGCGATGAGCGTTGGCCAGCTGCGCCCGGTCGCGTTCGAGGGTGGCCTCGGCCTGGTCGAGCATCGCCTGCTGCTGCCGGCTGTCGAGCACGAACAGCACCTCGCCCGCCTTGACCTCCTGGCCGTCACTCACCGCGACCTGGGCGATCTCGCCGTCGATGCGCGATCGTACTACGACGCTCGCGATCGTCTGCACCCGTCCGATCGTGGCCAGCTGCACCGGCATGGCCTCTGCCACCACCTCGGCGGCCAGCACCGGCTGCGGGCGAGCCTCGCGCCCCCCGCCGCGAGCCGACTGGGCCTCCGACGACGGCGAGAGCGGCCAGGCATAGTAGGCGACCCCCGCGGCGGTCCCCAGCAGGACCAGCAGTGCGAGAACGATGCGCTTGATCATGTGCCTGGCAGCCTTGCCATGAGCGGCTTCAGCGAGGCCTATTCCGACCTGTGACCTTGATTTAGCGAAGCCGCGTGACAAAATGGAACTCGCGAGTTAAATCTTCAATGGCCCGAACATTACAACCGCAGTGGCGGCTCGAGCGTCGCCAGCGCATGCTGGCGGCGGCAGGCGTGCTGTTCGCACGCGCCGGCTACGCCGCCGTCCAGATGGACGAGGTGGCGCGCGTGGCGGGGGTCGGCAAGCCGACCCTCTATCGCTATTTCGGCTCCAAGGATGAGCTGTTCCTCGAGGTGTTCGACGAGGCGCTGCAGGAACTGAACCAGCGAATCGAGGCAGAGGGCATGCAGGAACTGGCCCCGCCCGAAAGCCTTGCGCGGATGATCCGCACGCTGGTCGACTTCCTGGCGCAGCAGACCGAGCACCCTCCGCCTGCTCTCGGGCGATCACCCGCAGTTGGACAGCGCTGGCGCACGGTGTTCCGCAGCCGGCGCCGGCCGATCCTCGACGCGCTCCGCCGCATTCTCGAGCGGGGCGTTGCGAGCGGCGATTTCCGGCCGCTCGATCTCGAGGTCACGCCAGGCCTGATCCTGGGCATGATCCGCGGCGGTCTGATCGCAGTCACCCGAAGTATCGCAGACCCGGCTCGCGAACGCGGCGATCGAACTCGTGCTGCGTGGCGGACTCACCAGCTCTGAGCCGCAGCCCGAAGACCTCGAGCTGGCCAAGCCCACCACCTTGGCTCGCCAGTAGTCAGGCCGGCGCGCTGTCGCTCGGGTCCCTGAGAGGGGACGTTGCGCCCCCGCGGGCCGGCCCCCCTCCGAAGAGCGCACCCAGACCTGCGGCCAAACGAAAGGGCCGCTCCCGAGGGAGCGGCCCCATGACTTGGAGGTGGTCGGCAAGGTGGCTCAGTAGTCCATGTCGCCCATGCCGCCCATGCCGCCCATGCCGCCGCCGGGCATGCCGCCGCCGCCGCCAACTCCCTCTTCGGCCGCTCGGCGACCATGGCCTCGGTCGTGATCAGGAGACCAGCGACCGACGCGGCATCCTGCAGCGCCGTGCGCACGACCTTGGTCGGATCGACGATGCCGGCCTTGAACATGTCGACGAACTTGTCGTTCTGCGCGTCGTAGCCGTAGTTGAAGTCGTTCTTGTCGATCAGCTTGCCAACGACGATCGAGCCGTCGGCGCCGGCGTTGATGACGATCTGCTTGGCCGGCCACGCCAGCGCCTTGCGCACGATCTCGATGCCGACCCTCTGGTCGTCGTTTTCGGGCTTGATCTGGCCGAGCGCCTTGGCGGCATAGAGCAGGGTGACGCCGCCACCCGCGACGATACCCTCCTCGACCGCGGCGCGGGTCGCGTGCAGCGCGTCGTCGACGCGGTCTTTCTTCTCCTTGACCTCGACCTCGGTGGCACCACCGACCTTGATCACCGCAACACCGCCCGCGAGCTTGGCCAGCCGCTCCTGCAGCTTCTCGCGGTCGTAGTCGGAGGTGGTCTCCTCGATCTGCGCGCGGATCTGCGTGCAGCGGCCCTCGATCGACTTCTTCTCGCCGGCGCCGTCGACGAGCGTGGTCTCCTCTTTGGAGATCTGGACCTTCTTGGCACGGCCCAGCATGTCCACGGTGACATGCTCGAGCTTGATGCCGAGGTCCTCGCTGATCACCTGACCGCCGGTCAGGATCGCGATGTCCTCGAGCATCGCCTTGCGCCGATCGCCGAAGCCCGGCGCCTTGACCGCCGCGACCTTGAGGCCGCCGCGCAGCTTGTTGACCACCAGCGTGGCCAGCGCCTCGCCCTCGACGTCCTCGGCGATGATCAGAAGCGGCTTGCCGGATTGCACGATCTGCTCGAGCACCGGCAGAAGCGGCTGCAGCCCGGAGAGCTTCTTCTCGTGCAGGAGAATGTAGGGCTCGTCGAGCTCGACCGACATCTTCTCGGCGTTGGTGATGAAGTAGGGCGAGAGATAGCCGCGGTCGAACTGCATGCCCTCGACCACCTCGAGTTCGGTCTGCAGGCCCTTGGCCTCCTCGACCGTGATCACGCCTTCCTTGCCGACCTTCTGCATCGCCTCGGAGATCATGTCGCCGATACTCTTGTCGCCATTGGCCGAGATGGTCCCGACCTGGGCGACTTCGGCCTCGGTCGACACGGCGCGCGAATGCTTCTTGATCTCTTCGACCACAACCCGGACCGCCTCGTCGATCCCGCGCTTCAGATCCATCGGGTTCATGCCGGCGGTCACCGCCTTGGCGCCCTCGCGAACGATCGCCTGGGCGAGCACGGTCGCGGTGGTGGTACCGTCGCCGGCCTCGTCCGAGGTCTTGGACGCGACCTCGCGCAGCATCTGTGCGCCCATGTTTTCGAACTTGTCGTAAAGCTCGATCTCTTTGGCGACGGTCACGCCGTCCTTGGAGATGCGCGGCGCGCCGAACGACTTCTCGAGGATGACGTTGCGGCCCTTGGGGCCGAGCGTCACCTTGACGGCGTCCGCCAGCATGTCGACGCCGCGCAGCATCTTGCCCCGCGCGTCGGTATTGAACTTGATTTCCTTGGCAGCCATCTGGCTTAGCCCTCCTCAGCTTGTTCCGTCGGTTTCTCGATCAGGCCGCTTTGCTGGCCCGGGACTTGCCCTCGATGATGCCCATGATGTCGGACTCCTTCATGATCAACAGCTCCTCGCCGTCGATCTTGACCTCGGTGCCCGACCACTTGCCGAACAGGATGGTGTCACCCGCCTTGACGTCCGGCTCGATCCGCTTGCCGCTCTCGTCCCGGGCGCCCGGGCCGACGGCGATAACCTCACCCTGCATCGGCTTCTCTTTCGCCGTGTCGGGGATGAACACGCCACCTGGGGTCCGCTCCTCCTCCTCAATGCGGCGGACGACGACCCGATCATGCAACGGCTTGATCTTCATGAACTCCTCCGTGTGTGTTGCGACCTAAGGCGCCCCTGAAGGGCGCGCCGTGCTGGCATTTCGCGATCCGGCGGTTGTTAGCACTCTGACTTCCTGAGTGCCAAGCCGCATATAGGAGTGCGCGCCGACGCTGTCAACAGGCGGCAGGCGGTCGCTCGGGGCCGACGGTCAGAGGATGGCTTCGGGCGGAAAGCGCCGGGCGAGGCGGGCCTGTTGCGCAGGCAGCAGGGCAACCCGCAGGCGAATCCGATCGCCGCATTCGCGCCGCGCCAGAATGCTGCCGTGGCGGTACAGCCAGGCGAGCCGCGCGCCGTCGGCCGGATCGAGCTCCAGCTCGACGATCCGCGCCGCGGCGGTCAGTCGCCGGTCCAGCTCGGCGAGCAGGACATCGAGGCCCTCGCCGGTACGCGCCGAGCCCAGGATCACCCCGGGCCGGCGCGCGGCGGCACGGCCGAGGCACGCCGCGGCCTCGTCGCCGACCAGATCGAGCTTGTTCCAGAATTCGAGCAGCCGGCCTTCGTCGGCCAGGTGCTCGAGATCGAGGCTCGCGAGCACCGCCAGCACATCGCTCCGCTGCGCCGCGGTCTCGCCGTGGGCGACGTCGCGCACATGAACCACGAGCTCGGCGGTCCGCACCTCTTCCAGGGTGGCGCGGAAGGCGGCGACCAGATCGGTCGGCAGGTCGGCGATGAAGCCGACCGTGTCGGACAGGATCGCCTGCTGGCCCGAGGGCAGCGCAAGGCGTCGCATGGTCGGGTCGAGGGTCGCGAACAGCTGATCGCGCGCATCCACGGCGGCCCCGGTCAGCCGATTGAACAGGGTGGACTTGCCGGCATTGGTGTAGCCGACCAATGCCACGACCGGATAGGGGACGCGCTGGCGGGCCGCACGGTGCAGGCCGCGGGTCCGCTTGACCGCCTCGAGCTCGCGCCGGATGCGCGTGATCCGCTCGTCGATGCGCCGCCGATCGAGCTCGATCTGAGACTCGCCGGGGCCGCCGACGAAACCGAGGCCGCCGCGCTGGCGCTCGAGGTGGGTCCAGGAGCGCACGAGGCGCGAGCGCTGATAGCTGAGCGCCGCCAACTCGACCTGAAGGCGGCCCTCGCTGGTCTTGGCGCGCTCGCCGAAGATCTCCAGAATCAGGCCGGTCCGATCGATCACCTTACAGGCCCAGGCGCGCTCCAGATTGCGCTGCTGCACCGGGCTGAGGGGCGCGTCGACGATGACGAGCTCGATACCGCGCTCAGCGATCCGCGCGCCGATCTCGGCGAGCCGACCGGAGCCCAGCAAGGTTGCCGGGCGGGCCTGACGCAGCGGCACGATCTCGGCGTCGACCACCTCGAGGTCGATTGCCCGGGCTAGACCGACCGCTTCGTCGAGCTGACCCTCGGCCGTGCGATCCGCACGCTCGCCGAGCGGCCAATGCGGCCGCAGGACCAGCGTCGGCGTTCTGACGCCGGCGGCCGCCGTGGTCGGGGATCGATCAATCGGCGGCAGGTGCGACCTCTTCGGCGCTGGGCTCGTACAGCCGCACCACGGTCGCCGGCATCACCGTCGAGACCGCGTGCTTGTACACCAGCTGGACGTGTCCGTCCCGGCGCAACAGCAGCGAAAAATTGTCGAACGAGCTGACCACACCCTGCAGCTTCACACCGTTGATCAAGAAGATGGTCACCGGCACTTTGTTCTTGCGAATGTGGTTAAGGAACACGTCCTGCACGTTTTGCGTCTTTTCGGCGGACATTGGACTGATCCTTTCTTCTTCTTTGCGGCCGGACCGGCGGGCGTCCGGGCGTCCTCCTCCATGGCGTTGACGCCAATCTACGTAGGCAAGCCTGCCACCGCCGGCAAGCGGCTCCGATCCGCAGCGATCGCCGCACAAGGTCGATGACTGCAAGATAGCGGCCAGATGCAGATTCTAGCCAGCATATTAGCGCACCGCGATCAAGTTCTGAACAGCTGTCGCGCGGGCCGTGCCGGGGCGATCATCGCTTAGCTCGATTGCAGATGGGCATCATACAGCTCCATGAGGCGGCGGACCAGCGTCCCGGGATGGCCATTGCCGACCGTGCGGTCGTCGATCGCCACGACCGGTAGCAGCAGCGAGCTCGTGCTGGACAGCGCCGCCTCACGCGCCGCCTGAGTCTCGGCGAGCGAGAACGGTCGCTCGACCACTTCAATGCCGGCACCTCGGGCAAGCTCGAGGATGACCGAGCGGGTGATCCCGCCGAGAATCCGCTCGCCCAGCGGATGCGTCACCAGCCGCCCGGCCTGATCGACGATGTAGGCGTTCGACGCGCTGCCTTCGGTGACGTTGCCGGTCTCGTCGATCAGCCAGGCCTCACGCCGGCCGGCCGCGGCGGCCTTCTGGCGGGCCAGAACATTCGGCAGCAGGCTGATCGATTTGATGTCGCAGCGACCCCAACGCTGATCGGGCAGAGTGATGACTCCGACCCCACCCTCCCGTTCCTTGGCGCTCGGGAAGCTCGGCCGGCGCACGGTCACCACCAGCGACGGTTTGGCCTGTTTGGGGAAGGCATGGTTGCGGGGGGCGGTACCGCGGGTGACCTGAATGTACAGAAGCGCCGCCCGCAGCCGATTGCGCCGCAGCGTCTGATCGAGCACGCTGATGAGCGCGGCGCGCGACATCGGCGGGCGGATCTCCAGCGCACCGAGCGAGCGCTCGAGCCGATCCAGGTGACGCCCGAGATCGCGGGGCCGGCCCTCGAGCACCTTGATCACCTCGTAGACGCCGTCGGCAAACTGGTAGCCTCGGTCCTCGATTGCGATCGCATCGGCGTTCAGCGGCCGATAGCGACCGTTGGCGTAGGCGACCCGTCCCATCGACATGTTCCTCGTCGGCTAACGCTGCGCGCTCAGAAATATTCGACGCGGACCGCGAACAGCTTCTCCACCTTCTTGACCACCATCGCCCGGGCGACGACCACGACCCGATCGTGCGCCCGCACCATGCTGTCGCCGCGCGGCATGATGACCTCGCCCTCGCGAATGATGGCGCCGACGATGACGCCGCTCGGTAGACGGGCGTCGCGCAGCGGTTGACCGACCAGGGGCGAAGTCTCGAGCGCTTCGGCCTCGAAGACCTCTGCCTCGCCGTCGCGCAGCGAATAGACCGACTTGATCCGGCCGCGCCGCACGTGTTGCAGAACGCTCGAGACCGTGGTCTCGCGCGGATTGATCACGACGTCGATGCCGAGCGAGCCGAGCAGGCCGCCGTAGATGTCGTTGTTGACGAGGGTGAGCGCCTGCTGGCAGCCGTAGCGCTTGGCCAGCAGCGCGGTCATGATGTTGACTTCGTCGTTGTTGGTGACGGTGACGATCGCTTCGGCCGTGCGCAGATTGGCCTCCTCGTGGATCTCGCGATCGCGGGCATCGCCGTGCAGAACGACGCTCCGGGTCAGCTTGTCGGCGATGAAACGTGCCCGCTCGGGCTGGCTCTCGATCAGCGTGAGCGTCGCATGGGGCCGGGTCGCCTCGATCTCCTGGGCCAGAAACAGGCCGATGTTGCCGCCACCGGAAATGACGATGCGCTCGGCCTCCTTCTCCTCATAGCCGAACGCACGCATCGCCCGCGCGACGTGGCTGGTTTCGACCACCGAATAGACCTCGTCGCCGGCGATGATGTGATCGTCACCGCTCGGCACGAAGAAGCGGTCGCCGCGGGCGATCCCGACGCAGGTCAGGTGGAGATCCGGAAACAGGAAGGTGAGCTGGCGCAGCGGCGTGTCGAGAATCGGACAGTCGGGCCCGCAGCGGGCGCCGATCAGGCGCACCCGGTCGTCGGCAAAGGGCGTGACGTCGGTGGCGCCCGGGACCTCCAGGCGGCGGGCGATCGCCCGGCCGACCTCGAGCTCGGGCGAGATGATCACATCGATCGGCATGGCCTCGCGGCGAAACAGATTCCGCCAGCGACCCTGCAGGTAGCTCTGATGGCGCACCCGAGCGATCTTGGTCGGCACGTTGAAGAGCGAATGCGCCACCTCGCAGGTAACCATGTTGACCTCATCGGCGTTGGTCACCGCGATCAGGATCTCAGCGTCCTCGGCACCCGCCTGCTCGAGCACCTCGGGATGCGCCGCGAAGCCGGTGATCGCCTGGATGTCGAGGCTTTCGCCGATCTTCTGGGTGAGCTCGGGGCGCTGGTCGATCGCGGTCACGTCGTTGCCGGCGGCCGCCAGATAGCGGGCGATGTTGTAGCCGACCCGGCCAGCGCCGCAGACGATCACTTTCATGGCCAAACCCGGGAGCGTGTCACCGATCGAGCGTCAGTCGTCGGTGTGAATGTTGAGTGACTTCAGCTTTCGATGCAGCGCCGAGCGCTCCATCCCGACGAAGTTCGCGGTCCGCGAGATGTTGCCGCTGAAACGCTCGAGCTGGGCCTGGAGATAGGCGCGTTCAAAGTGCTCCCGGGCCTCGCGGATCGGCAGGACCATCAACTCGCCGTTGGCCGACGGGCTGAGGCCCGCAGTCGCCGCCTCGACGAACTCCGGCGGCAGACTGTCGACTCCAATCTCGGCCTTCGGCTCGCCCGGGGCCATGATCAACAGCCACTCGAGCACGTTGCGCAGCTGGCGTACGTTGCCCGGCCAGTCGGCCGACTGCATCAGCGCCAGAGCTTCGGGCGCGAGCCTGCGCGCCGGCAAGCCGGCCGCCTCCGCCGCCCGGCCCATGAAATACTCGGCCAGCATCGGTATGTCGACCCGCCGCTCCGACAACGGCGGCACGCGAATCGGCACCACGTTCAGTCGGTAGTAGAGATCCTCGCGGAACCGCCCGGCTGCGATTTCGCTCTGCAGGTCGCGGTTGCTGGCCGCAATGACCCGCACGTCGACCTCGACCCGCCGCTGGCCGCCGAGACGCACGAAGCTCTGCTCCTGCAGCACGCGCAGAATCTTGCCCTGGGTTTCAAGCGGCATGTCGGCGACTTCGTCGAGCAGCAGCGTGCCGCCGTGCGCCCGCTCGAACGTGCCGAGCTGGCGCGACCGCTCGGGGCCGAGGAACCCCGCCTCGCAGCCGAACAGCTCGACCTCCATGCGCTCGGGCGCCATGGTCGCGGCGTTGATCACCACAAACGGCGCCTCGGCGCGTCTCGAGCTGGCATGGATCAGGCGCGCGACGACCTCCTTGCCGACTCCCGGCGGGCCGGTGATCAGGACCCGAGACCCGGTGAGCGCCACGCGCTGGATCGCGGTCCGGACCTGCTGGATCGCCGGCGAGCGTCCGATCAGCTCCCGCTCGTCGCCGAGCTTGAGCTTGAGCTCGGCATTCTCGCGTTTGAGCCGGGCCGCCTCGCGCGCCCGCTCGATCAGCACGAGCAGCCGATCGGCGTTGAACGGCTTCTCGAGGAAGTCATAGGCCCCTTTCTTGATCGCGGTGACCGCGGTCTCGATGGTGCCGTGGCCGCTGATCACGATGACCGGCAGATCGGCTGAGCTCCTACGGATCTGATCCAAGACCTGCAGGCCGTCCAGCCGTGAACCCTCGAGCCAGATGTCCAACAGCACCAAGCCCGGCGGGCGGGCCTCGATCTCCGCCAGAGCCGACGGTCCGTCGCTGGCGTGACGGACCTCGAAGCCCTCATCGCTGAGGATTGCGGCAATCGCTTCACGAACCGCCGGTTCGTCGTCGACGATGAGAATGTCGCCTGTCATTCCAGCTCAGAGCCGCGCTTGCGACGGCGCGACGAAACGCCGCGCGCGCCCGTGGTTCGGTTCACTCAGCCGCCGCGTCATCGAGGACTCGCATCGCGGGAAACACGAGACCGACGCGGGCGCCGCCGGCCGTCCGGTTGCCGAGGGTCACGGTGCCGCCATGCTCCTCCATGATCTTCTTGACGATCGCCAGCCCAAGGCCGGTGCCGGCGACCCGCGTCGTGACGTACGGCTCGGTCAGCCGCTCGACCGGTTCGGGCAGCCCGCTTCCGTTGTCTTGGACCTCGATCACGGCATGCGCCTTACTTTCCTGGAGCCGGACCAGCACCCACCCCGGCTCGCCCTCGGAGGGACCGCCACGGGCGCGCTCGAGCACCGACTCGACCGCGTTCTGGAGCAGATTGGTCAACGCCTGCGCCACCTGACGGCCATCACAATACAGCTGAACGTCGTGCGCCGGAAGCTGCGTTTCGAATTCGGATCTCGGGCCGCGCCCCCTGCTGCAGGTAGACCGCCTGACGAATCAGCTCCGCCGCCGACTCCCGCTCGAATACCGGAGCCGGCATGCGCGCGAAGGCGGAAAACTCGTTGATCAGTCGCCCGATGTTGTCGACCTGCCGGACGATGGTCTCGGTGCTGGTGATGAAGGCGGTGGGATCCTGGCTGATCTGCGGCAGGTATTTGCGCTTCAGCCGCTCGGCCGAGAGCCGGATCGGCGTCAGTGGGTTCTTGATCTCATGCGCGATCCGCCGCGCGATCTCGGCCCAGGCGGCCTTGCGCTGCGCGGCGAGCAACTCGGTAATGTCGTCGAACGTCACGACGAAGCCGGCGATGCCGGCGGCGTCCATCTGCGCCGAGACGCGCACGAGCAGGGTATGCGTGCCGTCCTGGCGATGCAGCTCGATGTTCGCCTCGGCCGGTCGCTCCGGCGCGGTCGCGACGCTCGCGAGCAGACCACCGACCTCGGGGATCACCGTGATCAGGGGCCGGCCGATCAGATCGTCGGGCTGGGCGCCGAGCAGGCTCGCCGCCGAGCGGTTCGGGAGCGTGATCCGACCCCGGGCATCCAGACCGATTACCCCCGCCGACACGCCACCGATCACCGCCTCGGTGAACCGGCGGCGCTGGTCCAGCT
Organism: uncultured Alphaproteobacteria bacterium; assembly: GCA_963815435.1. GTDB lineage: Bacteria > Pseudomonadota > Alphaproteobacteria > Geminicoccales > Geminicoccaceae > DATAOG01. The sequence continues at coordinate 71,509 of CAWFGZ010000017.1, read as the reverse complement.
GATTGTTCGCCCGCACCAGTTCCGCCCGCTGGCTCGCCAGCTGGGTGGTCATCCGGTTGAAGGCGCGCGAGAGGCGGTCGATCTCGTGTCGTTCCTCCGCCTCGGGCACGCTCACGGTCAGGTCGCCCGCGCGCACCCGGTCCGCCGCGGCAATCAGGCGCGAGATCGGTGCCACCAGTCCGTTCGCGAGGCTGAGGCCGACGCCGACCGCGGCCAGGAGCAGGAGGAGCGCGACGACCCCGAAAATCGCCGCAAAGGTCACCTGGATGCCGGAGCGCCGCAGCTCCAGCGAGTGGTATTCGTCGACTACCTTGCGGGTCCGCTCCATGTAGTCGAGCACCCGCGGGTCGACGAAGCGGCCGACGAACAGATAGGCATCGATGAAACTATCGAGCCGGACCAGCGCCCGCACCCGATCGTCGGTGTCGCTGGTCAGAATGACGATGCCGCCGACGCTCGCCTCCTGGAGCGTCTCCGGCGACAGCGGTTCCATCTCGAAGCTAAAGCTCAGGCCGGTGCGCGCGATCACGTGGCCGTTGCTCTGGAAGACCACCGCCTCGGTCAGCGAGCGCAGCGCCGCCTGGGCATCGAGCAGCCGCTGGAACATGCTCGGCACGCCGAGCAGGGCCGGCCCCTCCCGGTTGAGGTCGGCCGCCATCGCCAGCGCATCGGCCCGGATCACATCCTTGTGCTCCTCGAGATAGGCCTGCGCCACGGTGAGCGAATTGCTGAGAGCGCCGCGGATCTGCTCGCTGAACCACGCCTCGAGGCCGAAGTGGAGGAAGACGACCGAGAACACGGCGACCACGATCGCCGGCGCCACCGCCACCAGACTGAACAGCGCCACCAGGCGGGCGTGCAGGCGCGAGCCGGCCGAGCCCTGCCAGCGGGCCATGATCAGCTGCGCCAGCCGCCGCGCGACCACCGCTCCCAGGAGCAGGAGCAGGATCACGTCCAGATAGAGGAGCCCCACCACCAGCTCGACGTCGGCGCCGAAGCGCCACCAGCCGGACAGGACCGACGTAGGTGGCGATGCCCGAGAGCGTCGCCGCCACCGTCAGGACCAGCGCCAGATGGGCGGCGATCCGGGACCGCTTGAGGCGCCGGAGCCAGCTCTGCCAGTCCGGTTGCGGGATGGTTGCCAGAGAGCGCGCCATGCTCGATCGCGAAGACCGTCCTCGGTTTGTCCGCCGCTATCGTGGCCTGCGCATGACCTCGATGTCCAGCTCTCGGATCTTCTTGCGCAAAGTGTTGCGGTTCAGGCCGAGGAGAGCGGCCGCTTGCAGCTGATTGCCCCGGGTCGCGGCGAGCACCTTGACGATCAGCGGCCGCTCGACGTCGCGCAGGATCCGGCCGTGCAGCCCGGCCGCCGGCAAACGGCCGTCGTGCGCCTCGAACACCTGGTCGAGGTGACGCGTGATCATGTCGCCGAGGGCGGCGTCGGCCGCCGCCTCCGATCCGGCCGACCCGACGACCAATGGCGCCGCCTCACGCAGCTCGGCGTCGATCACGTCCGCGCCGATGGTCTCCTGCGCGTACAGCACCGCCAGGCGGCGCACCAGGTTTTCCAGCTCGCGGACGTTGCCCGGCCACGGATAGGCTTTGAGACGGGCCATCGCCTCGGGCTCGATCGTCTTCAGCGCCAGCCCCTCGGCATGAGCGCGGACCAGAAAATTCTGGACCAGGGCCGGGATGTCATCGCCGCGCTCGCGCAGCGGCGGCAGCCGGATCGGCACCACGTTCAGGCGATAGAACAGGTCATCGCGAAACAGGCCCTGCGCCACCAGTTGGCGCAGGTCGCGGTGGGTGGCGGCGATGATCCGCAGATCGGCCTTGATCGGCGTCCGCCCGCCGACCGGCATGAACTCGCCCGACTGGAGCACGCGCAGCAGGCGGGTCTGCGCATCGAGCGGCATGTCGCCGATCTCGTCGAGGAACAGCGTGCCCGCCTCGGCCTGCTCGAAGCGGCCGATCTTGCGCGCGTTGGCGCCGGTGAAGGCGCCCTTCTCATGGCCGAACAGCTCGCTCTCGATCAGCTCGCGCGGGATCGCCGCCATGTTGACCGCGACGAACGGCCCGCCGCGGCGCTTGCCGTAGTCGTGCATGGCGCGGGCGACCAGCTCCTTGCCGGTGCCCGATTCGCCGCTGATCATGACGGTCAGATCGGTGCCCATGAGGCGGGCGATGATCCGGTAGATCTCCTGCATCGGTGGCGAGCGGCCGATGATCGGCAGCTGCTCCTCGATCCGGCCCGGGTCCTCGACCTTGCGGCGCGGTTCGCGGCAGCGCCAGGGCGCGCTTGACCATGGTCACCATATCGCCGAGGTCGAACGGCTTGGGCAGGTAGTCGAAGGCGCCGCGCTCGGTCGCCCGTACCGCGGTGAGCAGCGTGGTCTGCGCGCTCATCACGATGATCGGCAGACTTGGCCGGCGCTGCTTGATGCGCGGCAGCAGATCGAGCGTGTTCTCGTCGGGCAGGATCACGTCGATGATCGCAACCTCGCCGGTGCCGTCCTCGATCCAGCGCCAGAGCGTCGCTGCCGTGGCGGTCGCCTGCACGCGATAGCCCTGGCGAGAGAGGGCGCGCGAGATGACCGTCCGGACGCCGCCATCGTCGTCGGCCAGAATGATCGTCGGCTCGGTCATACCGGTCTCCCTACGCCGTCGGACGGCTGGCGCCGCGATAGGCCGGCAGCCGCACCCGGAACACGGCTCCCCGCGGCTGGTTCTGGAATTCGACCACGCCGCCGTGGTCGCCGACGATCTTGGCGACCAGGGACAGGCCGAGACCGCTGCCCGAGCGCTTGGTCGAGACGAAGGGCTCGAACAGATGGCCGACGATTTCCTCGCTCACGCCCGGGCCGTTGTCCTGAATGTGCACCGCGATCGGCAGCTCGACCCGCTCGCGACTGCTCGCGACCCGGACCCAGAGGCCATGGGTGTACTGGGTCGAAAGTCGGATCTCGCCCTCGTTCTCGGGCACCGCCTCGGCCGCGTTCTTGACCAGATTGAGGAACACCTGGACCAGCTGATCGCGGTCGCCGTCGACCTCGGGCAGCGAGGGGTCATACTGGGCGACAAAGCGGACATCGCGGCCGAAGCCGCTCTCGGCCAAGCGGCGGACATGCTCCAGAACCTGGTAGATGTTGACCGGGCGCCGCTCGATCGGCTTGCCATCGGCGAACTGCTCCATGCGATCGACCAGGGCGCAGATCCGGTCGGTCTCGTCGCAGATCAGCCGGATCAGAGGGCGCTCATCGTCGGCCACGCCCTGCTCGAGCAGCTGCGCGGCACCGCGAATGCCGGACAGAGGATTCTTGACCTCGTGCGCCAGAGTGGCGCCGAGCCCGGCGACCGAGCGGGCGCCGCCGCGATGACTGAGCTGGCGGTTGAGGCGGTGCGCGACCGAGCAGGGATGCAGGACGATCAGGCTGTGGCCGGCCCGTTCGGGCAGCGGCGAGACGTGCAGGTCGACCAGACGCGTGCCGTCGCGGCTCAGCGGCAGCTCGACGCCGTAGTCCGAGACGCTGTTGCCGGCCAGCTGGACGCGGCGGACCAGATCGAACAGCGGGCTGTCGAAGGGCAGGAGCTCCGCGAGCGGCCGCCGTTCCAGCATGGTCCGACTGGCGCCGAGCAGCTGCTCGGCGGCCGGGTTGACGAACACCACCCGAAGCTCGTCGTCCAGAGCCAGCACGCCACTCGCCATGCCGTTCAGGATCATGCGCTCGTAGGCGTCCGACGCGGCAGCGGATTGATTCATGACTAATCTTTAGCCAGTCTCTGCAACTGCCCAAAACGCAGGCAAAGATAGAGCCGGCCAAGACGGCTGGCAAGCGCTCTCGCCATGCTTGGCAGACGCTCGCCGGACGCCTAGCGTGAGCGCACCTGTCATGCGGCCCGCCCGGGCCGCCGGCCGGGAGAGCGATGTTTTGGCGGACTGCGTGGCCTTGATCGTCGCATCGGGGCGGGGGCTTCGTTTCGGTGGCGGGCGGCCGAAGCAGTATCAGCCCCTGGCCGGACGACCCGTGCTCCGGCATTGTCTGGAGCGGTTTCGGGCGCATCCGGGAATCGCCGCGGTGCGCGCGGTGATCCATCCGGACGACCGCGCGCTCTATGCCGACGCGGCGGCCGGCCTCGACCTGCTCGAACCAGCTCTGGGTGGTGCTGCACGACAGGATTGGTCCGCCTCGGGCTGGAGAGTTCTGAGTGCCGCGCCGCCCGATCTGGTCCTGATCCACGACGGCGTCCGTCCACTGGTCGAGCGCCCTCTGATCGACCGCGTCATCGCTGGTCTCGCGGATCACGCGGCGGTTCTGCCGGCGCTGCCGGTGACCGATACCCTCAAGCGGGTCGAGGGCGGGCTGGTGCAGGGCACGGTCGAGCGCGCCGGCCTCTATCGCGCCCAGACGCCGCAGGGCTTCGTCTATGAGCTAATTCTGGCGGCGCATCGCGCGGCGGCCGGCGCCGCACTGACCGACGATACCGCCGTCGCCGAGGCGGCGGGCCTCGCGGTCGCGATCGTCGAAGGCGCCGAGAGCAACCTCAAGATCACCGATGCCGCCGATCTCGCCCGCGCCGAGCGGTTGATCGGCGCGGGGCTCAGGCCACGCACCGGGCTTGGTTTCGACGTGCACCGGCTCGCCCCGGGCGACGGGTTGATGCTGATGGGCGTCCGGCTGCCCGGCCCGTTCCGGCTGATCGGCCATTCCGATGCCGACGTCGGCCTGCATGCGATCACCGACGCTCTGCTCGGCACGCTCGGGGCGGGCGACATCGGCAGCCACTTCCCGCCGACCGACCCGCGCTGGGCGGGGGCCGATTCGGCTCTGTTCCTGCGCCATGCGCGCGAACTCGTGGTCGAGGCCGGCGGCCGGATCGAGCACGTCGACGCGACCCTGATCTGCGAGCGGCCTAAGATCAGCCCGCATCGGGCCGCCATGGTCGCGCGCCTCGCCGAGCTCCTGGCTCTGACGCCCGGGCAGGTCAGCATCAAGGCGACGACGACCGAAGGACTCGGCTTCACCGGGCGGGGCGAAGGCATCGCGGCGCAGGCGGTCGCCACCGTCGCTCTGCCGGGTTGAGGGATGAAATGCGGGCGGCCGGCGCGGCGTCGAACCCTGGCAAGGCTGCGCTCTGGCTGGCCACCTGGTTCGGCACCGGGCTGCTGCCGGGGGCGCCCGGCACCTGGGGATCGCTCGCCGCCCTGCCGTTTGCCTGGGCGCTGACGTCGCTCGGCGGTCCCTGGCTGCTGCTCGGCGCGGCCGTCCTGGTCTTCGTCGCAGGGCTCTGGGCTTCAGCCAGATACATGCAGGCGGTGGGCGTTCACGACCCGGGCGCGGTCGTCATCGACGAGGTCGCCGGCCAGTGGCTGACCCTGACGGTGGCTCCACTGGAGCCGCTCGCCTACCTGCTCGGCTTCGTGTTGTTTCGCATCGCCGACGTCCTCAAGCCGTGGCCGGCGAGCTGGCTCGATCGGCGGGTCGGCGGCGCCTTCGGCGTCATGATCGACGATGTCGCCGCCGCGATCTACGCGGGCGCCGTGCTGGCGATCGCCGTTCACTGGCTCCGGCCATGACCTTTCCGGCTCCGAGCCTGGCGCTCGCCGAGCGACTGCTCGAAGCCTGCGCGGCGCACGGGCTGCATCTGGTGACCGCCGAATCCTGCACCGGCGGCCTGATCGTCGGCTGCCTGACCGAGATCCCAGGCTCCTCGAGCGTTGTCGAGCGCGGCTACGTCACCTACGACAATCGGGCCAAGCAGGAGCTTTTGGGCGTGCCGGCGGACCTGCTGGCGCGGGTCGGCGCGGTCAGCGAGGAGGTTGCCCGCGCCATGGCCGAAGGCGCGCTGGCCGGCGCCGGTGCGGACCTCGCGCTCGCGGTCACCGGGATCGCCGGTCCGAGCGGCGCGACGCCTGGCAAGCCGGTCGGCCTGGTCCACTGGCGGTCGCCCGCCGCGGTCAGCCGACCTTGACCGTGCGCGAGCTGTTCGCGGGCGATCGCCCGGTGATTCGCCTGGCGAGCGTCGATCGGGCTCTCGAGCTCGCCCTGGCCGCCGTGGCGGACGAGCGCGGTCAGGGCAGGGCAGACCAGTCGGAGTGAAAGCTGCCCGACCGGTCGACCCGCTCGTAGGTGTGCGCGCCGAAATAGTCGCGCTGGGCCTGGATCAGATTGGCCGGCAGGCGCGCCGCGCGGTAGCCGTCGTAATAGGCGAGCGCGGCGGCCAGCCCCGGAATCGGCGACGCCGCTCGCGGCCGCCGCGCGACCACCTCGCGCAGGCCCGCCTGGCCGTGGCGATCAGCGTCCGCGAACTAGGGATCGAGCAGCAGTTCGCAAGCCCGGGCTCGCGGCCGTAAGCCTGCCTGATCCGATTGAGAAAGCGGGCGCGGATGATGCAGCCGCCCCGCCAGATGCTGGCGATGCGTGCCGAAGTCGAGCTGCCAGCGTGCTCCTCGGCCGCCGCCGCCATGACCGCGAAGCCCTGGGCATAGGCGCAGATCTTGGCCGCCAGCAGGGCGTCGCGCAGCCGATCGAGCGGAACGGCCGGCCCGCTCCGACCTTGCGGACCGCCGAGCCGTCCGGCTGCGGCGACCCGCTCGTCCTTGAGCGCGGAAAGCGAGCGCGCGGCCACCGCCTCGGCGATGGTCGGGGCCGGGACGCCGAGCTCGAGCGCCGCCGCTGACCGCCCAGCCGCCGGTGCCCTTCTGCCCGGCGCGATCGAGGATCACCTCGACCATCGGCTGGCCGGTCTCGGGATCGCTCTTGCCGCAGGATGTCGGCCGTGATCCCGATCAGGTAGATGTCCAGCTCGCCCCGGTTCCATTCGGCGAACGCTGCCTGCATGGCCGGATAGGCGAGCCCGAGCGCGTCCTTCATCAGGGCGTAGGTCTCGGCGATCAGCTGCATGTCGGCATATTCGATGCCGTTGTGGATCATCTTGACGAAGTGACCCGCCCCGTCCGCGCCGACGTGGGCCGCGCAGGGCGCGCCGTCGACCTTGGCGGCGATCGCCTCGAAGATCGGCTGCACCCGCTGGTACGCCGTCCGGTTCGCCGCCGGCCATGATCGAGGGCCGTGACGCGCGCCCTCCTCGCCGCCCGAGATCCCGGTGCCGAGAAACAGGAGGCCCCTGCTCGCGCGAGCGCCCGCTCGCGCCGGATGGTGTCCTGGTAGCGAGCATTGCCGCCGTCGATGATCACGTCGCCCGGATCGAGCAGCGGGGCCAGCGCCTCGATCTGCCCATCGGTCGCCGCGCCCGCCTTGACCATCAGCATCACGGCACGCGGCCGTGCGAGCGCGGCCACCAGGCTCTCGAGGCTCAGGCACGCCGTGACGGGCAGGCGCGCTGCCTCGTCGCTCGCGGCGAACGCCTCGGTGCGCGCCGGCGTGCGGTTGTAGACCGCGATCGGAAAGCCCCGCTCGGCGATGTTGAGCGCCAGGTTCTGGCCCATCACGCCGAGGCCGATCAGGCCGATCTCAGCTTGGCTGGTCATGTCGCCCCCCCGCTCTTGTCGGCACGGTCCGGATGTCGCATAGCTGGCCGCGCCAGGCAATCCGCAGAGGCTGCACGATGGCCGCCGAACCGCCCGCCTTCCGCCACTCCTTTCGCGTCCGCTATTCCGAGGTCGACTTCCAGGGCATCGTCTACGTGGCGCACTACGTGACGTACTTCGATCACGGCATTCACGAGTTCTTTCGCGCCCTGCCCTACGACTACACCGAGATGCGCAAGGTCACGGGCGGCGACTTTCACACCGTGCGGGCGGTGGTCGAGTATCTGCGCCCGCTCCGCTTCGACGAGGTGTTCGATGTCGAGGTGCGGCTCGGCCGCATCGGCCGCTCCAGCATCACCTTCGCGACTTCGATCTTGGTCGCGGGCGAAAGCGAGCCGCGCGCCACCGGCGAGATGGTCTGGGTGCACGCCGATCAGACCACCATGCGCTCCGCTCCGCTGCCGGAAGCGCTGCTGGCGCGCCTTGGCGCCGGGTGATCCTGCCTCATTGGCGCGTTCCCGTCCGCTCGCTACCTTCGTGCCATGGCATCGCGCGCCCCCAAGCTGATGACCCTCGCCGAGTTCCTCGAGTGGGACGACGGCACCGACCGTCGCTACGAGCTCCTGGACGGGCTGCCGGTCATGATGGCGCCGGCCACCGAGGCGCACGGCGAGATCGCGATCAGCCTCGGGAGCCGAAATTCGGCAGTCGGCTGCAGCTCACCTTGCCGCGTGATCAGTGAGGCCGGCATCACGATTCCGGATCGCGCCGACACCTACTACGTCGCCGACCTGGCGGTCACCTGCGCTCCTCGGGAGCCGGGCCGACGCATGGTCGCCGAGCCGGTCCTCGTGGTCGAGGTCCTGTCGCCGTCGACCAGCCAGGTCGACCGCTGGCGCAAGGTCGCCGACTATCGGACGCTACCCGTCGGTCCAGGAGATCCTGATCGTTTTCAGCGACGAGCGCCGCGTCGAGGTGCAGCGGCGCATGGCCGACGGCTGGCGGGTCGAGGATCTGATCGGTAAGGCCGAGATCGCGCTGAGCTGCTGCAGTCGCGCCGATCCCTCTCGCTGCCTCTATCGCGATCTGCTTAATGAGGCCGACCCCGGCTCGCCGAGCTGAGATCGAAAGCATGGCGCCAAGCAGCGCGTGCAGGCGACGTGCTAGGCGCCGTGAGGCCGCCGGACGGCAGGGCTGGCGGCGCCGGCGGTCTCGACCCCGCTCGGGCCGTAGAGCTGGCGGGCGCGCGTCTCGAAGGCCGAGACCATGCGGTGCACCGCTTCGTTGAACAGGAGGCCGATCAGCTTCTGCAGCACCTTCGAGCGGAACTCGAAGTCGACGTAGAAGTCGATGATGCAGCCGCCGTCGTCGGCCTCGATGAAGCGCCAGTGGTTGTTGAGGTAGCGAAACGGCCCTTTGATGTACTCGACGTCGATCAGCGAGTGCGGGTGCAGGGTGACCTTGGAGCCGAAGCGCTCCTGGAACACCTTGAAGCGCACGATCAGATCGGCGTGGAAGGTGTTGCCGTTCTGCCGGGTGATCCGCGCAGCGCTGCACCAGGGCAGGAACTCCGGATAGCGCTCGACCTCGGCGACCAGATCGAACAGCTGCTTCTGGCTGTACGGCAGATGGCGCTGCTCGGCGTGGGTCGGCATCGCCTCGATCACTCCGCGGCCTGGGCGAGCGCCGCCCGGCGCGCCGCGCGCAGCTGCTCGAAATCGTCGCCGGCATGATAGGAGCTGCGGGTCAGGGGCGAGGCCGAGACCATCAGAAAGCCCTTGGCGCGGGCCATGCGCGCGTAGCTCTCGAACTCCTCGGGCGGGACGTAATCGCTCGACCGGATGATGGCGCGGCGTCGGCTGCAGATACTGGCCGATGGTCAGGAAATCGACGCCGGCCGAGCGCATGTCGTCCATCACCTGGTGGACCTCGCGCTTCTCCTCGCCCAGCCCGACCATGATCCCGGACTTGGTGAACATACTCGGGATCGCGCTCCTTGACGCGGTCGAGCAGACGCAGCGAGTGGTAATAGCGCGCGCCCGGCCGCACCGTCGCGATAGAGCCGCGGCACGGTCTCGAGATTGTGATTGTAGACGTCCGGCCCGGCGTCCACGACCTTCTCGACCGCGCCCGGCTTGCGCAGGAAATCGGGCGTCAGGATCTCGATCGTGGTCTCGGGCGAGGTGCTTGCGGATCGCCTCGATGCAGCGCACGAACTGGAACGCGCCGCCGTCCGGCAGGTCGTCGCGGTCGACCGAGGTGATCACGATGTGCTTGAGGCCAAGCTCGCGCGAGCGCCTCGGCCAGATGCTCGGGCTCGTGCGGGATCGACGGCGCGCGGCAGGCCGGTCTTGACGTTGCAGAAGGCGCAGGCGCGGGTGCAGATGTCGCCCAGGATCATCACCGTGGCGTGCCCCTGGGTCCAGCACTCGCCGATGTTCGGGCAGGCCGCCTCCTCGCAGACCGTGTGCAGCCGCTTCGCCCGCATCAGTCGGCGGGTCGCGTGATAGCCTGCGGAGACCGGCGCCTTGACCCGGATCCAGGGCGGCTTGCGACGGATGCCGCCGGGCTGATCTACCGGTCATGGTTGAGAGCGCTCGACTTTCATCGCTGCGTCCTGTCCCATCGTAGCTGCGCGAGCAGCGCGCGCGTCAAGGTAGCCTGGCAATAGTGTGGTCTCATCGATGATCGCTTCCGCGAGCTGCTCCGCGGTCAGGTTCCTGGCGTCACGCAGATCGGCGCCCCTCAGGATCGTGCCTTTCAGCACCGGCATCCTTGTAGTTGGCGCCGCGGAAGTATCGCGTTCGTGCGTCAGCGTAGCGCCAAGATTCGCTCGCTCCAGGTTGGCATTGCTGAGGTCGGTCCGGCGCACGAACGCACCATGGATGTCGACTACAAAGCCGGGAGGCCTCACGATGCTCGGTCGGCCTGCCATGTCATCGTCCACGTCGACACTGTCAGGATACGCATGATCTCCTGCACGTCTGTCGGTACCGCCGCGTCGCCGTAGTCGACAACCGTTCTCTCTCATATACACGTTCAGCAGCTCCAGCACGGCACCGGCCAGGTCCGGAAAGTCTTTGGCGATCTCCCGCAATCGTGTAGATCGCGCCCAATCGGATCTGCAGCTTCGGATCAGTCGAGCTGGCCAACAGCTCGGTTGAACAGCTCGGCGACGTGACACGCCGCGCCAGCTCCGCATGGCGCAACAGCTGCATCTGCCTGCCGGTTCGCCGCAACGACCCGCATTCCTCCGAGTTCACGCCGATAACCGCCGCCGCGAGGAGACCGAAGTTTCGCGACCTGCTCTGAGACGTCGATCCACCATTCGCATCCCGTCCGCTCAGAAGTGGATGGCCCGGCCGTAGGCGTCAAGCACCGACTCGTGCATCATCTCCGACAGAGTCGGGTGCGGAAAGATGGTGTGCATCAGATCGAGCTCGGTCGCCTCCATCTGGCGCGCGATCACGTAGCCCTGGATCAGCTCGGTGACCTCGGCGCCGATCATGTGGGCGCCGAGCAGCTCGCCGGTCTTGGCGTCGAACACCGTCTTGACCATGCCCTCGGTCTCGCCGAGCGCGATCGCCTTGCCGTTGCCGACGTAGGGGAAGCGGCCGACCTTGACCTCGTAGCCTCGCTCCCTGGCGGCCTGCTCGGTCAGGCCGACGCTCGCCACCTGGGGCGTGCAGTAGGTGCAGCCCGGGATCTTGGTGACGTCGATTGGGTGGACCTCGTTCAGACCCTTGATCCGCTCGACGCAGACCACGCCCTCGTGGCTCGCCTTGTGCGCAAGCCAGGGCGCGCCGACCAGGTCGCCGATCGCATAGACCCCGGGCTCGCCGGTGCGCAGCCACTCGTCGACCACGACATGGCCCTTCTCGACCTTCACCTTGGTGTCCTCGAGCCCGAGATTCTCGACATTGCCGGTGATCCCGACCGCGAGAACGACGCGATCGACTTCGAGGTCCTGCGGCTTGCCGCCGTCCGGCCTCGAGTCTCGCGGAGACCGCGCCGTTGGCCGCCTTGAGCTCGCTCGACCTTGGCGCTGGTATGGATCTTGATGCCGCGCTTCTCGAACTGCTTGCGGGCCAACGCCGAGATCTCCTCGTCCTCGACCGGCAGGACCCGGTCCAGGATCTCGACCACGGTCACCTCGGCGCCCATGTGGTCGTAAAAGCTCGCGAACTCGATGCCGATCGCACCCGAGCCGATCACCAGCACGGACTTCGGCATGCTCCTGCGGCACCATCGCTTCCTTGTAGGTCCAGATCAGCTTGCCGTCCGGCTCGAGGCCCGGCAGCGAGCGCGCCCGGGCGCCGGTCGCGAGGATGATGTGCGGCGCCTCGATCGTGTCCGTGGTCTTGCCGTCCCTCTCGACCGCGACCGGACCGCTTGCCGTCGAGCCGGCCCTGGCCATCGAGCACGGTCACCTTGTTCTTCTTCAGGAGGTGCTGCACGCCGCGGTTCAGCTGGCCGGCGACCTGGCGCGAGCGCTTCACCACTTTGGCAAAATCGTAGCTCAACTCCTTGGCGCTAAAGCCGAAGTCGCCGATGTGGTGCATCAGGTGAAAGATCTCGGCCGAGCGCAGCAGCGCCTTGGTCGGGATGCAGCCCCAGTTCAGGCAGATGCCGCCCAGATGCTCGCGCTCGACCAGGCCGGTCCGCATGCCGAGCTGGGCCGCCCGGATCGCGGCGACATAGCCGCCGGGCCCGCCGCCGATCACCACCAGTCGAACTCGTGCTTCGCCATCAGCCGCCTTTCCTGCGTCGTCGCTTGAGCGGGGCGTCCTCGCCCCCCGAGAGGTCGATCCCGGCCTCGGCCATGACGTCCCGGTGCCAGATCGCATCCCAGTCGTAGGGGCAGGTCTTGGGCAGGCGGCGGATGAGATCGGCCTCGTGCAAGATGGCGCCTACGGCGGCGATTTCCCGACCACGCGCGTAGCGTCCCTCGAGGTCGGCCTCCACTTTACGTCGGATCGTCGGCGAGACCTTGCGATCGACGCTACGGCGGAAGTTCAGGACCTCCGCCCGCCAGTGGGCGCGCGGATCGGCCTGTCCGGAATAGTCGAGCTTCAGCAGATGCGCGATGATCTGCTCGACGTAGCTTTCGACCGCCTGCAGCTCTGAATCACCCAGATCCTCGATCTCCTCGGCCAGATGCTCGACATCGAGGCGGTTGTCGTCGCGGAAATGGGCGCGGAGCGCCTGCGCCTGCTCCTGGGTCCAGGCGTAGAAGTCCTGGTCGTAGAGCTCGGCTGCCTTGCTTGCCATTGGCGCCCTCAGAGCAGCATCGCGAGCGGGTCCTCGACATACGCCTTGAACGCCTGGAGGAATTCGGCGCCGAGCGCGCCGTCGAGCGCCCGATGGTCGATCGAGAGGGTTACCGTCATTACGGTGGCGCTGGCCAGCGCCCCATCCTTGACCACCGGCCTCAGCTCGCCCGCGCCGACCGCGAGGATCGAGGCCTGGGGCGGGTTGATCACGGCCTGGAACTCGCGCACACCGTACATGCCGAGGTTGGAGATCGAGAGACTGCCGCCCTGATATTCCTCGGGCTTGAGCTTCATGCCGCCGGGATCGCGGGCGCGCGCCGAGAGATCCCGCATCTCGCTGGAGATGGCGACCAGGCCCTTCTGATCGGCGTTGCGGATCACAGGCGTGACCAAGCCATCCGGGATGGCCACCGCGACCCCGATGTCGACGTCCCGGTAGTAGTAGATCCGATCGCCGCCGAAGGACGCGTTGGCCTTCGGTACCTTGCGCAGCGCCAAGGCCGCCGCCTTGATCACGAAGTCGTTGACCGAGAGCTTGTAGTCGGCGCCCGCGCGGCCGTTCAGCTCCTGGCGGAGCTTCAGCAGCGCGTCCAGCTCGCAGTCCATGCTCAGATAGAAGTGCGGGATCGTCTGCTTGGCCTCGGTGAGCCGGCGCGCGATCACCTTTCGCATGTTGGAGAGCGGCTGCTCGGTGAAGCGCGGCCGCGAGCGGCGCCGCGGGAGCAAGGCGGCGGAGGTGTCCTGGGGGCTTCGGCCCTTGCCGCGAGCTGGCACCGACGCCACAACCGCCTCGGCCCTCGCCGGCGCGCCCTCCTTGATCGCCCGCTCGATGTCGACCTTGATGATCCGACCGTGCGGCCCGCTGCCCTGGAGGCGGCCGAGATCGATGCCCGCCTGCTCGGCCATGCGGCGGGCGAGCGGGCTCGCGAAGATCCGCCCGCGCCGCTCGGCGCCATTGCCCGCCCGCGCCGCTGGCTTTCTAGCCGCCGGCTGGGCGGCAGCCTCGGTTTGAGCAGGCCGGGCGCCAGCTTGCGATTGATCGGCCGGCTGCGCCCGCTCGGCTTGCGCGACCGGCCGGGGCGCGGCGCCGCCCTCGCCGAGCTGAAACCCCTCGAGCGCCGATGCGTCCTCGTCCTCGCTCAGGAGGAGGCCGATCACTGCATTGACCGGCACGCCCTCGGTGCCCTCGGCGACCACGATCCGGGCGAGCTTGCCCTCGTCGATCGCCTCGACCTCCATGGTCGCCTTGTCGGTCTCGATCTCGGCGATCACGTCGCCCGCACTGACCTCGTCGCCCTCGTGCTTCAGCCAGCGCGCCAGATTGCCCTCAGTCATGGTCGGCGAGAGCGCCGGCATCAGGATCTCGATCGGCATGGCGCCTCCCGATGTCGCGTTGGTTGGCAGGAGCTAGGCGTAGCAGATCGCCTTGGCGGCCTCGACCACATCAGCAGTCTGCGGCAGGACGAGCCGCTCGAGGTTGGCGGCGTAGGGCATCGGCACATCCCTGCCGGTGACCCGGCGGACCGGCGCATCGAGGTGGTCGAAGGCGTGCTCCATCATCGCCGCCGCCAGCTCGGCGCCCATGCCAAAGACCGGCCAGCCCTCCTCGACCGAAACCAGCCGGTTGGTCTTCTTGACCGAGGCGACGATGGTCGAGATGTCGAGAGGCCGGATCGTGCGCAGGTCGATCACCTCGGCCTGAATGCCTTCCCCGGCGAGGGCTTGGGCGGCTTCGAGCGCGCGCTCGACCATCAGCGAGAAGGCGACGATGGTGACGTCGGAGCCCTCGCGCAGCACCTTCGCCCGGCCGATCGGCAGGACGAAATCGTCGAGCTTCGGGACCTCGAAGCTGTGGCCGTAGAGGATCTCGTTCTCGAGGAAGACGACCGGATTGGGGTCGCGGATCGCCGCCTTGAGCAGCCCCTTGGCGTCGGCGGCCGAGTAGGGTGCGATCACCTTCAGGCCCGGGCAGTGGCCGTACCAGGTGGAGTACTCCTGGCTGTGCTGAGCGCCGACCCGCGCGGCGGCCCCGTTCGGGCCGCGGAACACGATCGGGCAGCCGAGCTCGCCGCCCGGCCATGTAGCGCGTCTTGGCAGCCGAGTTGATGATGTGGTCGATCGCCTGCATGGCGAAGTTCCAGGTCATGAACTCGACGATCGGGCGCAGCCCCGCGAAGGCTGCGCCGACCCCGAGGCCGGCAAAGCCGTACTCGGTGATCGGCGTGTCGATCACCCGCCTGACGCCGAATTCCTCGAGCAGCCCCTGGCTCACCTTGTAGGCGCCCTGATACTCGGCGACCTCCTCGCCCAGCAGGAACACCTCGGGATCGCGCCGCATCTCCTCCGCCATCGCATCGCGCAGCGCCTCACGCACGGTCTGCCGGATCATCTCGGTGCCGGCCGGGATGTCGGCGTCCTCGCCGGGCGAAGGCATCAGCTCGATCGGCGCCGCGGGTGAGAGGGTTCGCTCACCGTTGGCGCGCGCACGGCCCTTCGGCTGTTCTTCGCCATCGGTCCTCCGTTCCGCCGGCTTGGCCTCGTCTCGGGGCGCTGCTCGAGCCTGTTCGAGCGCCGCCCTGTCCTCGCCTTCGGCCAGCAGCAGGGCGATCGGCGTATTCACGGCAATGCCCTCGCTGCCTTCGGGCACCAGAATCCTGCCCAGCGTGCCTTCATCGATCGCCTCGACCTCCATGGTCGCCTTGTCGGTCTCGATCTCGGCGATCACGTCACCCGCGGCCACCCGATCGCCTTCGCGCTTCAGCCATTTGGCCAGATTGCCCTCGGTCATGGTCGGTGACAGGGCGGGCATCACGATTTCGGTCGGCATGGCTGATTTCCTGGACCAGCGGAGGGCTCCGCCCCGCGCGGCTAGCTCTCGAGGTAGACGTCCTTGGCGAGCTCGTCGGGGTCGGGTTCCGGGCTGTCCTGGGCGAAGCTCGCGGCCTCGTTGACGATCGCCCGGATCTCCTTGTCGATCGCCTTGAAGGTGTCCTCTCCGGCCAGGCCCTCGTCGAGCATCGCCTTGCGCAGACGATCGATCGGATCGCGCTCGGTGCGCACATCCTGAACCTCCTCCCGGCGTGCGGTACTTGGCCGGGTCGGACATCGAATGGCCGCGATAGCGGTAGGTGAGCGCCTCGAGAATGATCGGCCCGCGCTCGCGGGCGTGGGCGACCGCCTGATCGCCCGCGGCGCGCACGGCGAGCACGTCCATGCCGTCGACCTGCTCGCCCGGGATGCCATAGGCCTCGCCGCGCCGGTAGAGCTCGGTGCCGCCTGCCGCCGCGCGCTCGATCGAGGTGCCCATACCGTACTTGTTGTTCTCGATGACGTAGACGACCGGCAGGTGCCATAGCGCCGCCATGTTGAAGGACTCGTAGACCTGGCCCTGGTTGGTGGCGCCATCGCCGAAATAGCAGAGGCAGACCCCGCCGTCCTCGCGATAGCGATGCGCGAAGGCGAGGCCGGTGCCGAGCGGCACGCAGGCGCCGACGATGCCGTGGCCGCCGTAGAACCGCTTGTCGCGGGCGAACATGTGCATCGAGCCGCCCTTGCCCTTGGAGTAGCCGGTGACCCGCCCGGTCAGCTCGGCCATGACCCGGCGCGGGTCCATGCCGGCCGCCAGCATGTGGCCGTGGTCGCGGTAGCTCGTGATCACCGAATCGCCCTCGCGGATCGCGTGCTGCATGCCGATCGCGACCGCCTCCTGGCCGATGTAGAGATGGCAGAAGCCGCCGATCAGCCCCATGCCATACATCTGGCCGGCCTTCTCCTCGAAGCGTCGGATCAGCAGCATCTCGCGGTAGTAGGTCATCAGCAGCTTGCGATCGACGTTCGCGATCGGCTTGCCCGAGAGGTCGTCCTCGCTGACGACGGCTACCTCGCGCTGGGCAGTGGCCATGATCGAACCTCCCACTGGCTGCGCCCGACGGCGGCGCCGCCCGATCGGCGGCCCCCGGTCCCGCCGGACAGCGACCGGCCCTCCTTAGATGACAACATCTGGCGGCCGCTGTTAACCCTCACAACGACGAACCAGTTCCACCGGCGACGCTCGCCTGCAGCCAAGCTATTTCGCGCTCGTGCCCGGCATCGAGCAGTATGATCACATCGAGCGGATCGACGAAACTCAGTCGCTTGCGCGCCAGCTCGTCGATCAGATCCGGATCCAGCGATTCGGGGCGCAACCGCTTCACCTTGTCCTCGAGGTCCAGACGCTCCGCGCGCAGCTCCGCGAGCTCCTGCCGGGTCGCCGCGATCTCCGCGGTCAGCTGGCGCCACGCCCAGAGACTCCGATCGCCGCTGACCGCATGGTAGCCGAAATAGACGACGAGGCCGAGTCCGAGCAGCGCGAGGCCATGCCGCTCCCGGACACGCCGCACCGAGCCCGAGAGGCTGGCCAGCATCGCAGGCTCACGCCTTGAGCGCCGCCGCGCCGCCGTAGCGCCCGCTCGGGCCGAGGTCCTCCTCGATCCGGAGCAGCTGGTTGTACTTGGCCAGCCGGTCGGAGCGCGAGAGCGACCCGGTCTTGATCTGGCCGCAGTTGGTGGCCACGGCAAGGTCGGCGATCGTGCTGTCCTCGGTCTCGCCCGAGCGATGCGACATGACCGAGCGATAGCCCGCCCGATGGGCCAGCTCGACCGCCTCCAGGGTCTCGCTGAGGCTGCCGATCTGGTTGACCTTGATCAGAACGGCATTGGCGACGCCGCGCGCGATGCCCTCGGCGATGATCTTCGGGTTGGTGACGAACACGTCGTCGCCGACCAGCTGGATCTTGCCACCCAGCGCCTCGGTCAGCGTCCGCCAGCCGTCCCAGTCGTCCTCGGCCAGACCATCCTCGATCGAGCGGATCGGGTAGCGGGCGCAGAGCTCCTGATAGAGCCGGGTCATGCCCTCGGCATCGAGCGTGCGGCCCTCGCCGGTCAGCTCGTAGCGCCCGCCCTTGCCGAACTCGCTCGCCGCCGGATCGAGCGCGAACACCACCTGCTCGCCCAGACGATAGCCAGCCGCCTCGACAGATTTTGCAAGAAAACCAAGAGCTTCGTCCGCGCTCTTCAAGTTCGGAGCAAAGCCGCCCTCGTCGCCGACGTTGGTATTGTGGCCGGCCTCCTTGAGGCCCTGCTTGAGGGTGTGAAAGATCTCCGATCCCATGCGCAGAGCCTCGGCGAACGAGGGCGCGCCGACCGGCATGATCATGAACTCCTGGAAGTCGATCGGGTTGTCGGCGTGCACGCCGCCGTTGATCACGTTCATCATCGGCACGGGCAGGGTGCGCGCCCCGACGCCGCCGACGTAGCGGTAGAGCGGCAGACCGAGCTGCGCCGCGGCCGCCTTGGCGGCGGCGAGGCTCACGCCGAGGATCGCGTTCGCGCCGAGGCGGCTCTTGTTGGCGCTGCCGTCGAGCTCGATCATGGTCCGGTCGAGCGCCGCCTGCTGCAGAGCGTCACGGCCGAGCAGGGCCTCGCAGATCTCGCCGTTGACCGCCTCGACCGCCTTCGTGACCCCCTTGCCGAGATAGACCGCGCGATCGCCGTCCCGGAGCTCGATCGCTTCCTTGGAGCCGGTCGAGGCGCCGGACGGCACCGCCGCCCGACCGATCGCCCCGCCGTCAAGGGTGACGTCGACCTCGACCGTCGGGTTGCCTCGGCTGTCCAGGATCTGGCGGCTGCAGATCGCGACGATCTCGGTCTCGGTCATGGCGCGGGTCCTCAGCTTACAACAGCGTGATCGGGTGCAGCTTGCTCAATCGATCGAAGGCGATCAGCACGTCGAGGAGTGCGGGCAGCTTGGTGAGCGGCAGCATGTTCGGGCCATCGCTCGGGGCATGATCGGGATCGGGATGGGTCTCCATGAACAGGGCGGCGACGCCGACCGCGAGCGCCGCCCGCGCCAGCACCGGCACGAACTCGCGCTGACCACCGGAGGCGCCGCCGAGACCGCCCGGCTGCTGCACCGAGTGAGTGGCGTCGAACACCACCGGCCAGCCGGTTTTGGCCATCTGGGGCAGACCTCGGAAATCGGACACCAGGGTGTTGTAGCCGAAGCTCGTGCCGCGGTCACCCAGGAGGATGCGGCGGGCGCCGAAATGTTCCAGCTTTCTCGCCACCTGCGCCATGTCCCAGGGAGCGAGGAACTGCCCCTTCTTGACGTGCAGCGCGGCTCGCGTCTCAGCGGCGGCCGCGAGCAGGTCCGTCTGGCGACAGAGAAAGGCCGGGATCTGCAGCACGTCGACCGCCTCGGCCACCGGCCGGCACTGATGGCTCTCGTGGACGTCGGTCAGGACCGGGCAGCCGTAGCGCTCGCGCACCTCGGCGAGCACCTCGATGCCTTTCGCCAGGCCGAGGCCACGCGGCGTGTCGGCGCTGGTCCGATTGGCCTTGTCGAAGGAGCTCTTGTAGATCAGCCCGAGGCCCTTCGCGCGGCACATTCCGACCAGCGCGTCCGCAGTCTCGAGCGCATGCTCGCGGCCTTCGATCTGGCACGGCCCGGCGATGAGGACGAAGGCCCGGTCGTTGCCGAGCGTGAGCGGGCCGATGTCGACGTGGTGAAGCATCGCGCTGGCCCCTCGGTCTGTCCAGTTCAGACCAGCCGCGACTGGTCGAGGGCCGCCTTGATGAACGAGGCGAACAGAGGATGCGGCGCAAACGGCTTCGACATCAGCTCGGGGTGGAACTGCACCCCTAGAAACCAGGGATGGCCCGGCAGCTCGACGATTTCGGGCAGGCGACCGTCGGGCGACATGCCGGAGAAGGACAGGCCGGCCGCGGTCAGCAGCTCGCGATAGTGGATGTTCACCTCGTAACGGTGCCGGTGGCGCTCGTAAATCAGCGCCTCGTCGTAGATCGCCGCGGCAAGGCTGCCCGGTTTGAGGCAGCAGGGATAGAGACCAAGGCGCATGGTGCCGCCGAGATCTCCGTCCTCCCTCCGGGTCTCGATCGCGCCTTCGCGCTCCCACTCGGTCAGGAGACCCACCACCGGCTCATTGGTCGGCCCGAACTCGGTCGAGCTCGCCGCCTCGAGGCCGGCCAAGTTGCGGGCCACCTCGACGATCGCCATCTGCATGCCGAAGCAGATGCCGAAATAGGGGACGTGCCACTCGCGCGCGAAGGTGACGGCGGCCACCTTGCCGGCCGAGCCGCGCTCGCCGAAGCCGCCCGGCACCAGGATCCCGTTGACGTCCTGCAGGTGCTGGGCCGCATCGCTGCCCTCGAAGATCTCGGCGTCGAGCCAGCGGGTATCGACCCTGACCCGGTTCGCGATGCCGCCGTGGGCGAGCGCCTCCTCGAGCGACTTGTAGGCGTCCTGCAGGCCCGTGTACTTGCCGACCACGGCGATCGTGACCTCGCCCTCGGGCTTTTCGAGCCGCGCCACGATCTCGCGCCAGCGCGACAGATCGGGGCTCGACTGGTGCGGTAGCCCGAAATGCCGGAGCAGCTGGGTGTCGATCCCCTCCTCGTGGTAGCGGATCGGCACCTCGTAGATGTTCGCGGCATCCAGCGCCGGGATAACAGCGTCGGGCTGCACATTGCACTGGAGCGCGATCTTGCGCCGGGCTTCGGTCGGGATCGGCCGCTCGGCGCGGCAAAGCAGCACGTCGGGCTGGATGCCGATGCCACGCAGCTCGCGCACCGAATGTTGGGTCGGCTTGGTCTTGAGCTCGCGCGCCGAGGCGAGATAGGGCACCAGCGTCAGATGCACGTAGGCGACGCGATCATGCCCGAGCTCGAAGCCGAGCTGGCGGATCGCCTCGAGGAAAGGCAGGCCTTCGATGTCGCCGACCGTACCGCCGATCTCGCACAGCACGAAATCGACGTCGTCGACGTCGGCGAGCGCGCACTCCTTGATCATGTCGGTGACGTGCGGCACCACCTGAACGGTGCCGCCGAGATAGTCGCCGTGGCGCTCGCGCCCCAGCACCCGCGAGTAGATCCGGCCCGCGGTGACGCTGTCCGAGCCGCGGGCGGGCACGCCGGTGAAGCGCTCGTAGTGACCGAGATCGAGATCGGTCTCGGTGCCGTCGTCGGTGACGTAGACCTCGCCGTGCTGGTAGGGACTCATGGTCCCCGGATCGACGTTCAGATAGGGGTCGAGTTTGCGCAGACGCACCGTGTAGCCGCGCGCCTGGAGCAACGCCCCCATGGCCGCCGAGGCCAGGCCCTTGCCCAAGGACGACACCACGCCGCCAGTGACGAAGACGAAGCGCGTCATGGGGACGGCATTATCAACGAGAACTGCGGCCGAGACAATCGCGGAAATCGCGCCCCACGGCGATCCGCCCGGGTCGCGGCATGCGATCAGTTGGCAACCGGCGCGCTCGGCGTGGTTGGTGCTGGCGCAGCGGGGGCTTGCGGTGCAGCGGGGGTTTGCGGTGCAGCGGGCACCGGCGGCGCGGGGGGCACTTCGGATGTGGCCGGCGCCTGCGAGGCTGCGGGTGCCTGCGCTCCGGCGGGCGCCTCGAGCGGCTGGTCGAGGATCGAGCGCGGCGCCGTGCGATGCGACGCCAGCATGGCGAGGGCCAAGCTCGTCACAATGAAGCCCGCGGCCAGCACGGCGGTCGTCCGGGTCAGAAGATTGGCCGAGGCGCGGCCGCTCATCAGGCCGCCGAAACCGCCACCGCCGATGCCGAGCGCACCGCCTTCGCTCCGTTGCAACAGGATCACGCCGACCAGCGCCAGCGCGATCAGAAGATGCACGATGAGAACGACGGTCGTCATCTGCCTACCACATGGGGTTTGGAGTTGAGCCGCCGCATCAGCCGTTGGCCGTGGCCTGCCCGGCCGTGTAGATGGCCCAGAATTCGTCCGCATCAAGGCTGGCACCGCCGACCAGCACGCCGTCGACGTTGGCGATCGCCATGATCTGGGCGGCGTTGCTGGCCTTGACCGACCCGCCGTAGAGCAGGCCGAGGTCGGCGCCGCCCCGGACCAGCGCGCGAAGCCGCATCCTGAGGTGCTCGTGCGTGGCTCCGATGTCGTCGGTGCTCGGCGTCCGTCCGGTGCCGATCGCCCAGACCGGCTCGTACGCGATCACCAGATTCTCCGCCGTCGCCCCCACGGGCAGGCTGGCCGCGAGCTGCCGGTCGAGAACGTCGATCGTCTCGCCCGCCGTCCACTCGGCCTCGGTCTCGCCGATGCAGAGGACCACGATCAATCCGGCCGCATGCGCGGCGGCCGCCTTGGCCCGGACGAGCTGGTCGCTCTCGCCGTGGCCGTGGCGCCGCTCGGAATGGCCGACGATCACGAGCTGGCAGCCGGCATCCTCCAACATCGGTGCGCTGATGTCGCCGGTGAACGCGCCCTTGGGCGCGCTCGCGCAGTCCTGGCCGCCAAGCAGCAACGCCTCTCCGCCGATCGCTTCGCGGATCGGCGCGAGCAGCGTCGCCGGCGGGCAGACGCCGAGTGTGCCGCGACCCGGAGCCTGGCGGGCGCGCGCCAGCAGGGCGCCGACCAGCGCCGTAGCGTCGGCGCGCAGACCGTTCATCTTCCAGTTGCCGATCACGATCGGCTTCGACCAAGGCATGGGCTTTCACCGGGACGAGACCGCGCCGGTCCGACGCGGCGCCTCTCTAACACACGCGCGCAGCGGTTTCCAGCGCCGCGGGCGGGGCGACTTGCCGATTGCCGGCGCCAAGGCGGCTGCCTACATTACCGTTCCCGTCCGGTCCCAAGCCGGTCAAATCACGCAAGTTGTGTCTCGACCATGCTCAATGTGCTGCGCCAGAAGGCCGGGTCCTGGGTCGTCAAAGTCCTGATGCTGCTCCTGGTGGTGAGCTTTGCGATCTGGGGCATCGGCGATGTGTTCTTCGGCCATACACGCAATCCGACCGTGGCAACGGTCGGCGGCTCGGCGATTGCGGCGAGCGAGCTGGCCGACGCCTTTAACCGGGCGCTCAACAATCTGCAGCGCCAGGTCGGCACCACCATCGATCGCCAGCAGGCGATCCAGTTCGGTCTCATGCAGCAGGCCCTGCAAGGGCTGATCACGCGCCGCCTGGTCGATCTGCGCGCCCACGACATGGGCCTGACCGTGGCCGACGATACCCTCAGGCAGCTGATCACCGACAATCCGGCGTTCCAGTCGGCCGGACGGTTCGATCGCGGGCGCTTCGAGCAGCTGCTGCAGGCCAACGGACTGACCGAGAATGGCTATCTCGCGCTATTGCGAGAGGAGGTCGTGCGGAGCACCTTGACCGGGAGCCTCGCCGGACCGGTCGTGGTGCCCTCAATCCTGGTCGATACTCTTTATCGTTACCGGAACGAGCAGCGGCGCGGCCACTACGTCGCCATTCGGGCGGATTCGATCACCGATGTGCCCGAGCCGAGCGCAGACGATCTCACGGCTTTCCACGACGCGCACCAGAAAGAGTTCACGGCACCCGAGTATCGGCGCCTGACCTTCATCACGCTGCAGCCCGAGGATCTGCTCAACGAGATTGAGGTTCCCGAAGACAAGATCCAGGCCGAATATCAGAACCGGATCGAGCAGTTCCGCACGCCCGAGCGGCGTACCGTCGAACAGCTCCTTGCCCCCGATCAGGCCACCGTCGAGAAAGCCAAGGAGCAGATCGCCGGGGGCGCGACCTTTGCGGACGTGGCGAAGCAGCTCGCCGATCAGGGCGTGAGGAGCGACAGCCTCGACAAGGTCGCCAAGGCGGATCTGCCGCCCGACATCGGCGCGGCGATCTTTGACATGACCGAGGGCCAGGTCAGTGAGCCGGTCAAGAGCGGGTTCGGCTGGCACATCTTGAAGGTGACGGGGATCGAGCCGGAGAAGGTCACCCCGCTCGCCGAGGTGCACGACCAGCTGCGGCGGGATCTGGCGCTCAGCGAGGCGCACGATCGCCTGCCGACCCTGGCCACGCAGCTCGACGACGAGCTGGCTGCGGGGTCGAGCCTCGCCGACGCCGCGCACGCGCTTGGCCTGGAGGCCAAGTCGCTGGCCGCGATCGACGTTCATGGCAACGGGCCGGATGGCAAGCGCCCCGACGCCCTGCCGCCCTGGCCGAAGTTTCTCACTCTCGCCTTCGAGACGCCGGCCGGGGAGACCACCCTCCTCGAGGAGACCGACAGCGGCGGCTACTTCGTCCTCAAGGTCGACGAGATCACGCCGCCGCGCGTCAAGCCGGTCGAGGAAGTGCATGACCAGCTGCGCGAGCAATGGCGGGCCGAGCAACAGCGCAAGCTGGCCCGCGAGCGCGCCGATCAGCTGCTGACGAAGCTGAAGGACGGGGCGTCGCTCGATGAGATCGTGGCGGCGGAGAAGGGGCTGTCGGTGACTCCGATCGAGCCGGTCAAGCGCAGCGAGCAGGGCGCCGATCAGGGGATCAACCAAGCCGTCGTGCGCGCCCTGTTCGCGACCGAGCCGGGCCACGTGGCCGAGAAGGTGGTCGAGCTCAACGATGGCTTTGCCGTAGTTGGCACGGACGAGGTGATCGCGGCCGACCCGGGGAAGGATCCGGATGGCGTTCAGCGGCTGCGGACCGAGCTGCAGGCCGACATGCGGAACGATCTGGTCGCTCAGTTCGAGGCCGATCTGCGGCGCGACTATCCGGTCGACATCGATGGCGCCGCCGTCAACCGTCTGATCGGCTCCGATGGCCAGGTGCCGGCGAGCGGTGCCCCGCGTCCGCTGCCGAGCGACTTCTAAGCGCGCGCTCCGGGCGCCGGGCTCTGGTCACCGATGCCGCCACACCCCGACCTTGCGGAGTT
This sequence comes from uncultured Alphaproteobacteria bacterium, assembly GCA_963815435.1. Taxonomy (GTDB): domain Bacteria; phylum Pseudomonadota; class Alphaproteobacteria; order Geminicoccales; family Geminicoccaceae; genus DATAOG01. The sequence goes on along the minus strand of CAWFGZ010000017.1, from coordinate 47,042 downwards.
CGCCGTCCGCTACGATAGCGGCCAGGCGCAGCTGGTCTGGACCTCCCTGGTCGCCGACCTGGAGACGCCGGTCTCGGCGATGCTCAAGCTGGCCGAAGGCCGCCCCTACAGCTTTCTTTTGGAATCGGTCGAGGGCGGTGCGGTGCGCGGTCGCTACTCGGCGATCGGCCTCAAGCCCGACCTGATCTGGCGCTGCTTCGGTGAGCGGGCCGAGATCAATCGTGCCGCGCGGCAGGATCTGAGTGCCTTCGAGCCCTGCCCCGGCGACGCGCTGAGCGCGTTGCGCGCCCTGATCCGCGAGTTGCGGATCGCCGTGCCCGAGGGTCTGCCGCCGATCTCGGCCGGGCTGTTCGGCTACATGGGCTACGACACGGTGCGCCTGATGGAGCGCCTGCCGGACGCCAATCCCGACACGCTCGGAGTTCCCGACGCGGTCTTCATGCGGCCGACCGTGGTCGCGGTGTTCGACAACATCGGCGATCAGGTGACCGTGGTGACGCCGGTCTGGCCGGCGGCCGATCTGGGCGCGCGCGCTGCCTATGATCTCGCGCGCGAGCGCCTCGCGGACCTGATCGCCGACTTCGACCGCGGCCTGCCGCACCGCTCGCTCGATCGGGGCTCGGGGCACCTGCCCGAGCCGAGCTCGAACGTGACCCGCCAGCGCTACCACGAGATGGTCGAGCGGGCGAAGGAATACATCCGTGCCGGCGACATCTTCCAGGTGGTGCCCTCGCAGCGCTTCACCCTGCCGTTCGATCTGCCGCCGTTCGCGCTCTACCGCGCGTTGCGTCGCCTCAACCCGTCGCCGTTCCTGTTCTTCCTCGACTTCGACGGCTTCGCCCTGGTCGGCTCGAGCCCGGAGATTCTGGTCAGGCTGCGCGACGGCATGGTGACGGTGCGACCGCTCGCCGGCACCCGGCGGCGCGGCGTCGACCGGGCCGAGGACGAGGCCCTGGCCGCCGATCTGCTCGCCGACCCCAAGGAGCTGGCCGAGCATCTGATGCTGCTCGATCTCGGCCGCAACGACGTCGGGCGGGTCGCCAAGATCGGCACGGTGCGGGTCACCGAGAAGATGATCGTGGAATACTACAGCCACGTCATGCACATCGTCTCGAACGTGGAGGGCGTGATCAGGTCCGACGCCGACGCCCTGAATGCGCTGATAGCCGGTTTCCCCGCCGGGACGGTGAGCGGCGCCCCCAAGGTACGGGCGATGGAGATCATCGACGAGCTCGAGCCGGCGCGGCGCGGCATCTATGCGGGCGCGGTCGGCTATTTCGGCGCCGACGGCACCATGGATACCTGCATCGCGCTGCGCACCGCGCTGGTCAAGGACCGCCAGGTGATCGTCCAGGCGGGCGGCGGCGTGGTTGCCGACAGCGACCCCGAGGCCGAGTATCAGGAGAGCTGCAACAAGGCGCGCGCCCTGATCCGCGCTGCCGAGGAGGCGGTGCGCTTCGCCCGCGCCAGCCAGTAGCGGCGCGGGCGATACGATCGATAGCTCGCCGCAGCGCGCCTACTGGACCAGATTGTGGGCGGAAACGTAGCGTCCGCAGGCGCTGGCCGCCACAAGCAGGCCATTCGCGCAGCTCTTGCGCGCGACGACCTCACTGACCGGTACGAGGTCGAAGCCGCGCTCCTCGAGCGTCGGCAGCCAACCGCGCAGGGCCTCGATGGTCACGTCGTGCGGGTGGCCGATCGCCACCGCGACGCCGCGGCGACGCGCGATCCGCTCGGTCTGGACCAGCTGGCGACGGACGTAGTCGAGGCCCTGCTCATTGTCGAGGAACACGTCGCGCACGGCGAAGGGGACGCCGGCCCGGTAGGCCTCGCTCGGGGCGACCGACTGCGCGGTGGTGCGGGAATCGAGAAACAACAGGCCGCGGCTCCGCAGCTCGGCCATGACCAGGGCCATCTCGCGGTGGTCTGAGGTCGACAGCGAACCCATGTGGTTGTTGATGCCGACGAAGCCGCGGAAGCTCCGCAGCTGCACCCGCAGACGCGACACCAGCTCGACCGGACTCAGCGAGCTCAGCAGGGCATTCGGTCCGGGCCAGTCGTTCCCGGTCGGCTGCATCGGCACGTGCACCAGAAGCTCATGGCCGGCGGCGTGTGCGGCCGCCGTCTGCTGCTCGAGGGCTCCCGCATACGGCATGAAGGCCAGGGTCAAGGGCGCCTTGAGGTGATTGAGCTCCGCCGTGAGCGTGCGGTTCAGTCCGAGGTCATCGATCACGACCGCAATCTCGGGCCGACCGTCGGCGGGCGGGCTCGCGACGGCATTGCGCAGCCAGGTCGGCGTGCTCCCGTCGACAGCCAGGGGCGCGGCCGGACGGGCCATCGTTTCGCCGCGAGCGGTCGCCGTCGCACTCGGCTCGCTTGGTTCAGCGGCGACATCGTGGGGCAGCTCGACCGCAAGCCGGGCCGGCGCGTCGGCCGAGGGCTCAGCCTCCGGAACACCGATCACCGGCATCGTGCTGGCCACGTGCGCGAGGGCGGATTGCTCGGGCTGAATATGCTGCACCGCCGGCGCCGCCAGCGCCTCGCTCTGCGCCGAGACCGCCATGCTGGCCTCGGCTCCGGCGGTCAGACGTGCACGGGGGGCCGCCGCGTCCTCCCCCTCAGCCGGGCCCCCGCTGGCGCCCTGCAGGCTCCGTTCCCAGACCTCGCGCTGGTCGAGCGGCGCGCGCTGGGAGGGCGGCCAGAGCAGCCACAGTCCCGCGACCAGTGCGATCAGTCCAAGGAGGCCCTGCGCTGCATTGAAGCGGTGCTCGACGAGATACCGGCGCAGCCGTTTCGACCAGCTCGTGCGCCTGCCGCTTCGTCGACGTCGTCTGGTCATTCTGATGGCGCTTCCTCATCGTCGGGCCGGATCGAGCGTGGTCGCGGCCCAACGGCGGCAACCGTCACAACGAAGGGCCCCTTACCACTAGCACTTAATCAGCAGCCACGGAAGTCTTCGCCTCAGATCGCGCTCCTCGCCCGACAGCCAGCTACGCGTCGGATGCGTCCGGCGCGATCCGTCCCGATAACATCATAACCGCAAGAGATGGTTTCCAGATCGGTGCAAAAGATGGTCGCCGGCGCGCGAAGTGCATAGCGACGGCGCGGCGCGACCATCTCGCCCTTGCGAGATGCGTATCAGGCGAACCCACCATGACCGAACTCGCCGATGGCGCGCCGCGTTCCGCTTTCCGCTTGACGCCGGCGAGGGGGCCGCGCTTTGCTGCCCGGCTTGAACCGAGGATCAACCGAACCCACAGCGATGCTCCTGCTGCTCGATAACTACGACAGCTTCACTTACAACTTGTACCACTATCTGGGCGAGTTGGGCGCCGAGACGATCGTGCGGCGCAATGACGCTCTGAGCGTCGAGGACGCCCTGGCCCTGGCGCCCGATGCGATCGTCATTTCACCCGGACCCTGCGATCCCGACCGGGCGGGGATTTCTCTCGATCTGGTCCGCGCCGCGGCCGACGTCTGCCCGGTCCTCGGGGTCTGTCTCGGCCATCAGGCGATCGCTCAGGCGTTCGGCGGCAGGATCGTCCGGGCGCCGGAGATCATGCACGGCAAGCTCAGCTCGATCGAGCACGACGGTCGGGGCCTGTTCCAGGGTCTGCCCTCGCCCTTTCGAGCGACACGCTACCACTCGCTGATCGCCGAGCCGGCGAGTCTGCCCGCCTGTCTGGCCGTGACCGCGCGGACCACCGAGGGGGTGATCATGGCGATCGCTCATCGCGAACGGCCGATCTGGGGGGTACAGTTCCACCCCGAGAGCATCGAGACCGAGCACGGCCACCGGCTGCTCGAGAACTTTCTGGCGTCGACTGCGGCGAAGGCAGCGGCATGAGCTCCGGGCCCGATCGGATGAAGGCGCTCATCGCGGCGGTCGCGAGCGGCGCGCCGCTGACTAGGCCGCAGGCGTCCGAAGCGTTCGAGATCATGATGTCGGGCGACGCCACGCCGGCCCAGGTCGGGGGCTTTCTGATGGGCCTGAGGGTGCGCGGCGAGACTGTCGACGAGCTGACCGCCGGGGCCGCGGTGCTGCGCGGGCGCATGGTCAAGGTTGCCGCGCCGGACGACGCGATCGATACCTGCGGCACCGGCGGCGATGCCTCGGGCACCTTCAACGTCTCGACCGCCGCGGCCATCGTGGTCGCAGCCTGCGGCGTGCCGGTCGCCAAGCACGGCAATCGGGCGCTCTCCTCGCGGGCCGGCTCGGCCGACGTTCTGACCGCGCTCGGAGTCAACATCGAGGTCGAGCCGGCCGATGTCGAGCGGGCGATTCGCGGCGCCGGGATCGGCTTCATGATGGCACCCCGGCACCATGGCGCGATGCGCCACGTCGCCGGCGTGCGGGTCGAACTCGGCACGCGGACGATCTTCAACCTGCTCGGGCCGCTCGCCAACCCGGCCAGCGCCAGGCGCCAGCTGATGGGGGTCTTCGCCAAGGTGTGGATCGAGCCGATCGCCCATGTGCTCGCTCAGCTCGGTTGCGAGCGCGCGTGGGTGGTCCACGGCGCCGACGGTCTCGACGAACTGACCACGACCGGGCCGTCGCATGTCGCCGAACTTCGCGCCGGAAAGGTCACCACCTTCGAGGTGACCCCAGAGCAGGCCGGCCTCGCGCGCGCCCGGCTCGACGACCTGCGCGGCGCCGATGCCGAGACCAACGCCGACGCGCTGCGCGCGCTCCTGGACGGCGTGCGCGGGCCGTATCGCGACATCGCGCTGTTGAACAGCGCCGCCGCCCTGGTCGTCGCCGGCCGGGCCGACGATCTGCGCGCCGGGGTCGAGCGGGCGGCCGAAGCGATCGACACCGGCGCCGCCAAGGCCGTGCTGGCCGGCCTGATCGCCATCTCCAACGCGACGCCTGCGGGTGAGCGACATCCTGGCTGAAATCTGCGCGCGCCGCCGGGCGGACGTGGCCGAGCGCAAAGCGGCGGTGCCGCTGGCCGAGCTCGAGCGCGAGATTGCCGCCGGCGACGCGCCGCGGGGCTTCGTCCGGGCGCTCGAGGCGAAGCTCGCCCGGGGCGAGCTGGCCCTGATCGCCGAGATCAAAAAGGCCTCGCCGAGCAAGGGGCTGATCCGATCCGACTTCGAGCCGGCCGCTCTGGCGGCCGCGTATGCCGCAGGCGGCGCGGCGTGCCTGTCGGTGCTGACCGAGGAGCTGCATTTTCAGGGCTCGGACCGCTATCTGCAGGCGGCGCGGGCGGCCGTGCGACTGCCGTGCCTGCGCAAGGACTTCATCCTTGAGCCCTATCAGGTGGTCGAAAGCCGAGCGCTCGGCGCCGACTGCCTGCTCCTGATCATGGCCGCGCTCGAAGACGGCCGGGCGCGGGAGCTGGCGAGCCTCGCCCGGACGTTGGGGATGGACGTTCTGGTCGAGGTGCATGACGGCGCCGAGCTCGAGCGGGCGCTCCGCCTGGAGACCCGGCTGATCGGCATCAACAACCGCAATCTCAAGACGTTGGAGGTCGATCTGGCGACCACCGAGAGGCTCGCGCCAAAGGTCTCGCCGGAGCGCCTGGTCGTGGCCGAGAGCGGGCTGCATCGGCGCGCCGATCTCGAGCGCATGGCGGCGGTCGGCGTGCGCTGCTTTCTGATCGGCGAAGCCCTGATGCGCGAGGCGGATGTCCGGGCCGCGACGGCGGCGCTGCTCGGGCTCGAGGAGCCGGTATGAGAGACCTCAGCCACTTCGACGCCGAGGGCAATGCGCTGATGGTCGACGTCACCGCCAAGGAGGCGAGCGAGCGGACCGCCATCGCCTCCGGGCGCGTGCTGATGCGCGCCGAGACGCTGGCCCTGATCGAGCGGCGCGGCGTCGAGAAGGGCGACGTCCTCACGGTCGCCCAGCTCGCCGGGATCATGGCGGCGAAGCGCACCTCGGAGCTGATCCCGCTCTGCCACCCCTTGCCGCTCTCCTCGGTCAAGGTCGAGCTCGCCTGTGCCGTCGATCCGCCCGCGGTCGAGATCACCGCGATCTGCCGCGTGCACGCTCGGACCGGGGTTGAGATGGAGGCGCTCTGCGCGGTCAGCGCCGCGGCGCTCACCGTCTACGACATGTGCAAGGCGGTCGATCGGGGCATGCGCATCACCGATATCCGGCTTCGCCACAAGGCCGGCGGCAAGTCCGGCACTTTCAAGGCCGAGTGATGCTCGCGGTCGAGGAGGCGCTCGCGCGCGTCACGACCGCCTTCCGGCCGCAGCCGGTGGAGTGGGTCCATCTCGCCGCGGCCCTCGGCCGGGTCCTGGCTGAGGATCTGGTCGCGATGCGCGATCAGCCGCCCCAGGCGGTCTCGGCGATGGACGGCTACGCGGTCCGCGCCGCCGACCTGACGAGTGGTGGCGCCACCCTCCGGCTGATCGGCGTGGCTCCGGCCGGCGGCCGCCTGGAGGCCACGCTCGGCCCCGGCGAGACCGTGCGCATCTTCACCGGCGGCGCCTTGCCCGCGGGGGCCGACGCGGTCGCGCTGCAGGAGAACGCCGTCCTTGAGGGCGACCGGGTGCGGCTCGAGGGGCGGGTCGAGGCCGGGGCCTACGTCCGCCCGGCCGGCCTCGATTTCCAGCGCGGCGAGGTGGCCCTGCCCGCGGGCTGGCGGCTAAGCGCGCGCGATCTCGCCTTCGCGGCGGCCCTCAACCACGCCTGGCTGCCGGTGCGTCGCAAGCCCCGGATCGCCCTGCTGGCGACCGGCGACGAGCTGGTCATGGCCGGGCAGGCGCTGGCGGCGCACCAGATCGTCAACTCCAACAGCATCGGCCTTGCCGCCATGGTCGAGGGCTGGGGCGGGCTCGCGTCGGACCTCGGCATCGTCCGGGACGAGCCGGCGGCGCTGGCCGAGACCGCCCGGCGGGTCGCGGGCGTCGATCTCGTGGTCACCCTCGGCGGCGCGTCGGTCGGCGACCGCGATCTGGTGCGCGCGGTGCTGGGCGAGCAAGGTCTCGAGCTCGACTTCTGGCAGATTGCGATGCGGCCGGGCAAGCCGCTGATGTTCGGCCGGATTCACGACGTGCCGCTCCTGGGTCTGCCGGGGAATCCGGTCTCGGTAGGGGTCTGCGCGGTGTTGTTCGTGCGCGCTGCGATCTGCGTCCTGCTCGGGCTCGACCCGGCGGCGCCCGAAATCCCGGCCGTGCTCGGTCGCGCCGTGGCGGCCAACGACCGGCGCGAGGACTATCTGCGCGCCGAGAGCGCCTGGGGCGAGGATGGGCGATTGGTCGTGGTCCCGGCGGAGCGGCAGGACAGCTCGATGCTGGCGACGTTTGCCCGCGCCGACTGCCTGATCAGGCGCGCGCCGTTCGCCTCCGCGCTCCCGGCCGGCACACCGGTGACGGTGCTACCCCTCAGAGCGGGGCCGATCGGCGTGTGACGGTCTAGACGCCGACGTCCGGATGCGGGCAGCGCGCAGAGCGAATTCAATCGGCTGAAACGCTTGGAATGATCACGCCGTTTCGGTACATTGCCGTGCGTTGCCGCGTTGACCTCGAACCAGAACTTATATAGAACACGTGGTCACCCGGTAGAGCGCGTCGACAACGGAGGGGAGACCGGTGCTCACCCAGCGCCAGCACCAATTGCTCCAATTCATCCAGGGCTACATGGACAAGCATGGAGTGCCCCCCTCGTTCGACGAGATGCGTGAAGCGCTCAGGCTGAAATCGAAGTCGGGCATCCACCGGCTGATCACCGGGCTGGAGGAGCGCGGCTACATTCACCGCCTGCCGTACCGGGCGCGGGCGCTGGAGGTCACCAGACTGCCGACGAACTGGCGGCGCGAGGGCGCCGCCAGCGAGGCCGACGCCGGACCGACCAACGTCGTGCAGGGCCGCTTCGGCGCCCGCCCGGAGCCGGTGCTCGAGGAGGCCAGCGCCCTCAGCCTGCCTCTCTATGGCAGGATCGCCGCCGGCACGCCGATCGAGGCGTTGCGCGATCATACGACCCAGGTCACCGTGCCGCCCCACCTGCTCGGCAGCGGCGATCACTATGCCCTCGAGGTGGTCGGCGACTCGATGGTCGAAGCGGGCATCCAGGACGGCGACATCGTGGTCATCGAACGGCGCGACGCGGCCGAGAACGGCGACATCGTGGTCGCCTTGATCGACGACACCGAGGTCACCCTGAAGCGGATGCGCTGCAAGGGCGGGACGATCGCCCTCGAGGCGGCCAATCCCCAGTACGAGACGCGGATCTTCGGCGCCAACCGGGTCAAGGTGCAGGGCCGCCTGATTGGCCTTATGCGCCGCTACTAGCGGCCCGGTGCCCGGACGACCCGGCTCGGCCGGCAGTTGGCTGGCCAAGTCCCGGCGGGCGCGCATCAGCGGCGAACAAGGAGCCGACGGCCAGCCTCAAGGTAGCACCCCGCGGTATGTTCCCAGGTGCAGGCTTTGACCCGCTCCATCGCCCTCCGACCCATGTCCGCCAACCGAAGCCGCGATGGCAGCGCTTGCAGGAAGGTCGCCCAGCTGGCGGCCGTGTTTGGCAGCAGGAATCCGGTCACCTGGTTCTCGATCAACCGAGCGATGCGACCGTCGGGCACGCTGGCGACCGGACGTCCGCACGCCATGTACTCGGGAATTTTCAGGGTCGAGAATGTGATCCGACCCTCGTGGAAGCGGCCGGGCGGGTACGGCGCGAGGCAGAGGTCGGCCGCCGCGATGAAGTCCGGCACTTCGTGATGGGGGCGTCGACCGTAAAAGCGGGCCGGCACCTGCAGGCGGTGGGCCTTCCCTTCCCAGGCGGAGCGAAGCCCTCCGTCGCCTACGACATGCAACGTGACCGACGGGAGCGCAACCCGGGCGAGGGCCTCAATGATCGAGTCGAGATCGTGAACGATGTCCAATCCGCCGACATAAAGCATCACGATCTCATCGCGGCCGATGCCCAAGGAGGCTCGAGCGGTTCCCTGGTCACGCGGGTAGAACAAATCGTGGTTGACCCCGAGTTCCACGACCTCGATCCGTTCCGGGGCGATGCCTTGCAAAGTGACCAGAGCCTCCTTGAGCTCTTCGGTCTCGGCGATGATCAATGGCAAGCGACGCGAATAGGAGCGAGCAAGGAGCTGACTGACCCGGCTGCCCGAGATGCTTGGCCAGAGCGCGCCCATCTCGGATCGGTTCATGCCAGCAGCGCACGTCATTCTCGATCAACGCGCTTGCCACGCCGTGGCGCTGGCACTGGCGGGCCAGGTAGCCCGAGAACCGCCACCCCTTCTCGAAGACGATGTCGTAGGCGCCGGCGGCCGCCCGAGCGAAGCGGCGCAATGTGCGTAGATAGCTGGCGTGGGCGAGCGGGTTGAGGCCCCGCACCGCCACGTCGTCACGCGCTCCCGCGGTCCCCCCGAGCCCGTCGATGGCGACGATCCTGTAGCTGTGGGCTGTGGGCGGCTCGGCGAAGCTTCGGAATGCGACCGTTACATCGGCCCACGCGCTCATCGCTTGAGCCGCGGATAGGACGTTGCGGGCAGAGCCCGCGGTGCTGAGCAGGCTGTGACCCGGCGCCGCGTAACAGACCGCCAGGCGGCGCGTCACGCCCGTTTGTCCGAGAGCACCGCCTGATAGAGGTCGTCCAGGCCGCGCAGGCATTGCCGCCAGTCGTATTTCGCGAGGGCGAGCTGCCGGCCCGCCATCCCGATACGTGCCGCCGTATCGGGAGCGATCGCCAGGCGAACGATCTCCTCGGTGAAACGCTCCGGGCTGTCGGCGATCAGGATGTTGTCGCCGTCGGCGATCTCGAGCCCCTCGGCGCCAAGTGTCGTCGACACGACGGGGCGCCCCATCGCCATGGCCTCGAGGATCTTGAGGCGCGTGCCGCCGCCGGAGCGCAGCGGCACAACCAGCGCGATCGCCTCGGTCAGATAGGGGCGAATGTCCTCGACCTCCCCCGTGACCGTCACGCCCGCGCGCGCCGCGAGGGCCTGGACCGCATGCGCGGGGCGGCAGCCGACGATGACGAAGCGGAGCTCCGGCTGGCGTTCCCGGAGGCGCGGCAGGATCTCGTCGGCGAACCAGAGAACCGCGTCGACGTTCGGCGGGTAGTCCATGGCGCCGGTGAAGACGACGGAGGACGATGCGGGTGGTGCCAGTTGTGGCCGGAAATAATCGACGTCGACACCATTGGGCACGACCTGAACGATAGCGCCGGGCGCCGTACGCTCAATCCATGCCGCCTCCGCCGCCGAGACGGCGGCGACGCCATCGAAGGCGCGCACGGCCCTTTGCTCCCAACTCGGAAACAGGCCCCGATCCATCTCCAGAATGAACCGCCGCGCACTCCATGGAGCAACCGCCAGTTCACGCTCGAACCGTAGCGTTTCGATGTTGTGCATCGAAAGGATCGACTTGGCCTCGGTGCCCGAACCCAGCGCGGCAAGGTAATGAGCCAGAAACGAGAATTCAATCTGCACGATATCGAAGCGGATCCGCGCGCTGATCGCCCGCAGGGACTGCGTGATAGCCGAGTTGCGATGATACGCCGGGACCAGGGGAATGCCGGCAACCAGGCCGCCTGCCAAGCGACGCAGCCGCGCCGTCGCACTGTCCGGCACGGGCACGGCGTGCACACCAGCGCAAAGCTTGCTGAGGCCCGCGACATGGTTCCGTTCGTCGGCCGAATAGATCGGTGCGACGACGAACACCTCGTGGTGTGCCGACAGAAAACGCAAGGTCTCGACGATCCGGATGTGGGCGCCTTCGTGCGGCGGCCAGGGGAGCCGAGGCGACAGGATCAGGATCGTGAGCATCCGACTCGCTTGACAAATGCAGGACACAACCGTTGCGGCCAGCACGTACGAGGATCACTCGCCATTCGAGGCGGCGGGTCTGATGAAGAGTTCCACGTGCCGCCTCTCTTTGTCACAGTCGACCTGCCGGCCTGTCGCCTGATCTCATCGCGAAAATTGTGGTCCTGCCGCGGCCAGCGTTTGTCCGGGCATCAGCGGTCCAATCGTGTGACGTCGCAAGAGCCCGGATCGTGCGCTAGGTGAAGCCCCTCATAAAAGCCCTTGTTCCAGCTCCAGAGCCCCTTGATCAGCCAAGGAATCTCGCGTGTGAATCGAGGTCGTTCGCTATCGTGCCTCCACACGCGACTCATGATCCGCGCCAAACGCCACGGCGTCAGGGCGAAGCAAGAAATCGGCAGTCTGCGCAGCCCACTGCCGCGCGCAGGAAAGGTGGCACGAAATCGGCCGCTCCACAAGCCAAGCCGATACAGATGCTCCCGCACTCCCGTCCACTCGGTCCGGTGGCGATGAAAAATTCTGGTAGAGGTCTCCAGGAACAGCCCGCGGCCGATCGTCAGGGAAAGGATGTGGTCCTCGGCCATGGCGAAGTCGGGATTAAAGCCCTTGACCGAAAGAAAATCGTCGCGGCGGATCAGAAGGTTCGAGCTGGAGAGCCAACGCCGAAACCCGGCCGGCTGATTTGGCAGGAAGTCCGAGAACTCGAGCCAATAGAGCGTTCGAGACGCGGGCATCTCAGGGTTGGCATTAGCAACCGCCCCTCCGACCATGACCACGGCTGGATTGTCGATCAGTCTCGCGCGCAACGTCGACAGCCAGTTCGCCGCAGCACGTGCGTCGGCATCGATGAATGCCAAGAAACGCCCGCCGCTCTCTTGCGCGCCGAGGTTACGGGCGGCAGCCGGCAGCAGGCGACTGCCGGAGTGATAAACCTTCACCTGAGGGAAGTGTTCGCGAATCCACTCAGCCGTCTCGTCGTCCGACGAATCGATCACGAGCACTTCCATGGGGCCTGAAAAATCCTGACAGAGAATGAACTCGAGCGTTTCCGCTATCGTACCCCGACTTCGAAAACTTGGAACAACTACACTAATTTCCACGTCCGAAGGACTCGACTGAGGTTCCGAAAGAACGAGCTGAGCTTTCACAATTCACGAGCCTCCGCGCCGAGCGCCTCGAACAACTCGACTTATCGGGCTGCCGCGCGCGCCACGACGAGAGAATTGCCGCGGCAAACCAGACGAGGTCATCCCCATCGGGTGCATGGTCCATGGCGCCAATGTACACCACGGACGATGAGACTGGCGACACCGACCGTAGTGCGTAGTAGCCGACGTCGACGCCATTGTCTACGAACCGCACCGTAGCCGCAGGTGCCGCCGGCGATTGCCCAACACGACCGGGCGGCGGGTGCTCCGGGGCACGATGCCGTTCGGCACCGGGACGACATTGGCCTCGGCACACAGACTTCTGATGTTCCCGACATGTACCTTCTCCTCGGGCCGGTAGAGGGGGGCGATCAAAGAGACGCGGTGGCGCCGCGAGAGGAATCGTAAAGTCTCGGGAAGCCTGATTCGCGCCCCATCGTGCGGTGGCCATGGCGGCCGATATCATCAGAATGTTGAGCATGCGGCTCCCCAAGAGCTTCATCGTGCCGGTAGGCTCGAAGCGATGGGTCTCCCCCGGGCCGATTGTCTTTCCGGATCGAGTTTGACGGTGCGTCTCGCAAGCGGCGACAGCGGGCTCGCGGCGATCGCTCCTCGCCATCCCCTGCGTGCGGCGGCCTCCGACGGCCGAGCGCCCGCTCTCTCGCCTGTCACGCCTTCCCGATCTCGGCTACCCAGCCGGACCCGCCAACCCCATCCCGTGATTGCTCACCGCGCCCGCCACCAGGAATTCCGCTTGTCCACGTTGACTCCGGCTGATACCATCTCGCGAGATCCAGCGCCAGTTTACGGACGACGCGATCCGATGGAAGCCGCGGACACGCGAGCGCCGGAGAAGAGTTGCACTCAGGTGCCAGCGCGAGTTCCTGGTGAAATGGACGCTAAAGCAGAGGCGGATGAACCAGCGCAGCGCCTGGGTCTGCGTGTGCCTGACGTATTGGAGGATCACGCGGATCACCTCGCCGAACGGCACGGCGGGCTCGACGCCAACAGGCATGCGCCCGCTCGTCGGTTGAATTCGTCCTCAATGCTGTTCTCGATTATCGTTCCCGTTTTCAATCGTCCGGATGAATTGCATGCGCTTCTGGAGAGCCTGACCGCCCAGACCTGTAAGAACTTTGAAGTGATCGTTATCGATGACGGCTCTGAACTGCGGTCGGCAGCAGTCGCGCTTGCCTACACAGAGCAACTCTCGATCCGCTATCATCACATTGCTAACATCGGCCCCGGAAAGGCACGTAATTACGGTTGTGACTGTGCCGTCGGTGATTATTTCATTTTTTTCGACTCCGATTGCATCGTGCCACCGCAATACATAAGGACGGTCAGTGACCATCTTGACCTGTCGTGGCTCGACGCCTATGGCGGTCCAGACGCTGCGCATCCGTCCTTCACGCCGCTGCAGAGGGCGATCAGTCATAGCATGACGTCTTTTTTGACGACCGGCGGCCTCCGGGGCAGACGGAGACGGATCGGCGCGTTCCATCCCCGCAGCTTCAACATGGGCATTTCCCGTCACGTTTATGAGCAGATAGGCGGGTTCCCGGATATGCACCCCGGTGAGGATATCGATCTCAGCCTCCGGATCATTCGACAGGGTTTCGCAACCGGCTTGATTGCCGAGGCTTTTGTCTATCATATGCGCCGAGACAATCTCAGGAAATTCTTCAAACAGGTTTACAATTTTGGACTAGCGCGGATCGATCTGCTCAAGAGGCACTCCCGCACCCTGCGAGCCGCACATGTCTTTCCGGTCGTCTTCACCCTCGGGTACGCGGCGCTGCCGGTCACGGCGCTGTTGAGCCCGACCGTGTTCGTCTGGGTGGCCACATTCTACCTGGCATATGCATGCCTGGTCTTTGCTGACGCGTGGCGGCAGCAGCGGAGTCTGGCCGTAGCGGCGTTGAGCGTTGCCGCCCTGCAGGTTCAATTGATCGGCTACGGCGCCGGCTTCCTGTACGCCGTCTGGCAGAGACTGATCCGCGGCCGACCAGAGCTCACGGCGTTTCGGCGCAACTTCCACAAATAGCTGGCCGCGCTCGCACCGAGGATCGATCTTGGCGCCGAGATCGTCTCGCAATCGCGCCTCGAAGCATATGGCGCGCGCTCGGATGATTCACGTCTCGGCCGAGCCGCTGAGTCTCGCCCGGGGGCGAGATCAAGGGCGTGCTCGTGGACGTGTTTGAGTGCGCCGAAGCACCACGGACGACCCCGCCTTATACGAGGGGGGCGTCGGCGTGGTGGACCGCATGCTCAAAGGCGGGAGCGCGGCGCGTGCCTTGTCTCAACGCCGCTCAGCCCGGAAGTCCTGACACGGGCTTGCTCAATGCTGGAGCCGGCGAGCGCGCAGCCAGTTGATCACGCCGCCCGCCAGGAGCAGCTCGATCTGACGCGCCGAGAGATCGTGGCGCAAGGCGATCTGGACGCCCTTGCCGGCAAGCGTGGCGGCCATCGGCCGTTGCGGCCGGCTTGTTGCAGGCGCGCGCCGGGGCGCACCAGATCGATCAGCAGGCCCGGTCGAACTTGCCCAGCGCCGCCCTTGCAGAGGTTCCGGCGCGGCTGACCGGAGGTGAACCGCGCCGGTTCGAGCCTTGGCAGCTACACTAAAACTTGAAGTCCTCGACGTTCTTCGGGCGTCACGATCTGCGCCGGCCCGAGAACGACCTCGCCGTTGGCGCCGACCTTGTAGTCGCCGAGCCGGCCGGCTTTGAAGGTTTCGCCCTCCTTGCCGGTGATCTTGCACTGCGCGACGGCTTGCGCCGCGTAATAGGTGAGGTAGCCGAGATCCTTGACGTTCCACCAGATGTCCTGGACCTCGCCGGCGTCGATGTACTTCTTGATCAGGGTGGCAGGGGCGAGCCCGGTGAGCTTGACCTTGCCGATCGAGCCGGCCTGCTCGAGCGCGCGCGCCGCCGCCGGAAGCCCGATACCGGCCGGAATGATGATCCCTTGAGGTTCGGGGAACGCCTCGACCAGGGCCAGCGCCTGCTGCTGGTTGACCTGCTCGCTCTCCTCGCCATAGGCGACCTGCACCAGCTTCATCTTGGAGAATTTCGGATCGCTCGCCATCTTCTTCTTCATGAAGTCGATCCAGGCGTTCTGGTTGGTCGCCGTCGGCGTCGACGAGAGGATGGCGAACTCGCCTCTCGCCGATCATGCTCGCCCATGCTCTCCAGCATCATCTCGGCGAGACTGTCGCCCTTCGCCTGATTGATGAACACGGCGCGCGCGTCCGGGGCGACGTCGGAATCGTAGGAGATCACGCGCACGCCCTGCGCGGCGGCGCGCTTCAGGGCCGGCGCCACCGCATTGGCGTCGTTGCCGGCGATGGCGATGACGTCGACCTTCTGGGCGACGAGATTGTTGATGAACTCGATCTGCGCCTCGGCCGTCGCCTGCGAGGGCGCCTGCTGGACGACCTTGCCGCCGATCTCCTTCGCGGCCTCCTCGGCGCCGCGTCTTGGCGACCTGGAAATAGGGATCGGTGTCGAGCTTCGGCAGGAAGCCGACCGTGACCGGCCCGCTGGCGCACTCGGCGCCATAGGCCAGCGTGGACAGACATAGACTGCCGAACGCTGCGGCACTGCAGCATCGTTGTCTCGGAGTATCATGTCAGTTCCTCCTGGTTCCTCTGGAGCTTCGTCGTCATTCGGGTGAGGGGCTTGTCCGTTGCGGCGACCACCCGAGATTCGATCGCCGAAGTGATGGAGCAGGCGGCCGATGCGCAGATGCTCGAACAGCCTGCGTCGCAGAATTGCTGGCCAGAAGCGAGACGATGAGCAGCAGGCCGATGACCATGCCCTGAGCGTCGCCGCCGATCTGGCTGAGGCCGAGGACGTTCCTGATCGTGGCGACCAGGGCGAGAGCCCACAGCACGCCGGTCAGCCGCCCACGGCCGCCGAAGACGCTGACGCCGCCGAGCAGCGCGATGGTGATGATGTCGAGCTCGAAGCCGAGCGCGTTGTTGGCGCGCGCATTCGACAGCCGCGCCGTGAACACGATGCCGGCGATCGGCGCAGATGACGCCCGAGACGACGAACAGCCAGAATCGGATGCGGCGCATGCGCACGCCCGGAATAGACGCGCCGTGTCCGGATTGCCGCCGATCGCGTAGATACGCCGGCCAGTGGCGGTTTTCTGAAGCACGATCGCAAAGATCGGCGCCAGCACCAGAAACGGCACGATCGTCCACGGCACCGGCGTGTCGCCGACATTGTAGATGCCGAAATCGGTGAAGGCTTCGGGAAACTGGTTGACCGATGCGGTGCCGAGGATGATGTAGCCGACGCCGCGAAACATGGCCAGGGTGCCGAGCGTCACGACCAGGGACGGCAGGCCGAGGACGGTGACCAGAGCACCCGTTGAAGGCGCCGGCGACGGCGCCCGCCAGCAAGGACGAGCGGGATGGCGGCCGCGAGCGGTGCTCCGGCCTGGACCAGCACGCCAAAGACCACGCTCGACAAGGCCAGCGTGCTCGCGACCGAGAGGTCGATCTCGCGGGCGATGATGAGCAGCACCATCGGCAGAACGATCAGGGCCTTCTCCGACACGCCGGCGATCGCCTGCGAGATATTGAAGGTGGTGAGGAAACCGGGAACGAAGACGGCGGCGTAGGCGAACATGGCGATCGCCAGCACCGCCAGGAACGAATCCCAGTTCACCAACTGCCAGAGCGCGGTTCATCTCGGACCCGCCGGCAAGGCGGGCCGATGGACCGGCCGCGCTACCAGCGCGTCGATCGCGACCGCGAACGAGGATGACGAGGCCGTAGACCCCCTGCAGCCAGAGCGGATCGACGCGGACGAGGATCAGGCCGTTCTGGATGACCAGCAGCGTCAGCGCCCCGAGTGCCACGCCGAGTACGGTGCCGGCGCCGCCGCGGATCGCGACGCCGCCGACGACGACGGCAGCGATCACGGTCAGCTCGAAGCCGGTCGCGACGCGCGCGTCGATGGTGGCGTAGCGCGAGGCCCAGAGCCCGCCGTCGAGGCCGACCAGCAGCCCCGCGCAGAGGAAAGCGGCAAGCACGCGCCGCTCGACCCGGATACCGATCAGTCGCGCGCCGTCCGGGTTGGAGCCGATGGCGAAGAGCTCGCGCCCGACCGGGCAGGGAGCGCAGGACGAAGGCGACGACGAGCAGGACCGCGAGCGCGATAAACACGACGCCCGGCACGCCGAGAAGCTTGGCGCTCGTGATGTCGAGCCAGGCCTGCGGTACCTGATCGGCGCTGATCTGCTTGCCGCCGGTCCAGAGGCTGTCGAGGCCGCGGAAGATCGAAAGCGTGCCCAGCGTCACGACGATGGCCGGGACGCCCCCTCGCGTGACGACCAGCCCGTTGAAGAGGCCGCAGGCGAGGCCGATACCGGCGGCGAGCGCCAGCCCCAGGAAGACGTTGAGATCGCGGATGGGCCTGCAGCGTCACCGCCGCGCCGTAGGCCGAAAGGCCGATGACCGAGGCGACCGAGAGATCGATGTTGCGCGTGATGAGAACCAGCATCTGGGCGACCGCAACGATCATGAGCAGTGCCGCATCCATCGAGAGCGCAACGAGATTCGAGGGGCTCGAGCATGCGCGCGTTGATCACGCTCACCGGCACGACGACGGCGACCATGGCGGCGACCAGACCGATCTCACGCCTTGCCAGCAGACGCCTGACCAGGCCGGAGGAAGCCGGCGAGCTCCGGCAGCTCGGCCGCGAACGAGATGCAGGCGCGCTGCCTTCTTCGTCCTTGCCGCGGTGGTCGAGATCGCTCGCCCCGGCCGCATCGATCGCGGCCTGGAGGATGCGCTCCTGCGTCGCCGCGCCTCGTTCCATTTCAGCGGCGATCCTGCCCTCGCGCAGGACGAGGATGCGGTGACACATGCCGATCAGCTCGGGCAGCTCGGAGGAGATGAGAATGATCGCGAGGCCCTGGCGCGCGAGATCGGCGATCAGCGTGTGGACCTCGGCCTTGGTCTGCACGTCGACGCCCTGCGTCGGCTCGTCCAGGATCAGCACCCGGGGCGTTGCCGCCAGCCACTTCGCCAGCACGACCTTTTGCTGATTGCCGCCGGAGAGGGTCCTGACGGGCTGGTCGTAGCTGCGGAAGCGCAGCCGCAGCCGCTCGAGGTGGTGCACGCACCAGCGCCAGTTCGCGCTTGCGCGTTCACCAGCCCGGCCGACGCCGCCTTGTCGATCGTCGGCAGGGTCGCGTTGGCGAGGATGCCGAAATCCATCACCAGGCTCTGGCCGATACGATCTTCGGACAGGTAGGCGATGCCCGCGCTCGAGCGCCTGGCCGGGCGAGCCGAGGCGAAACCGGCTGTCCATCGAGGCAGATGGTGCCGCCGCTCGGCCGATCGACGCCGAAGAGCACCCGGGCGATCTCGGTCCGCCCGCTGCCGACCAGCCCGCCGAGCCCCACGATCTCGCCGGCGCGCACGACGAAGGAGACGTCCGGTGAAGGCGCCGTCACGCGACAGCTCCTGCGACCTCGAGCACCTCGCGCCGGCACCGCGGTCGGAGCGTCCGGGTACATGTCGTCGCAGCGGCCGGCCGACCATCAGCTGGACGGCGCGGTCGCGCGACATCTGCGCCGCCGGCTCGTCGCGATATGGCGGCCGTCGCGCAGCACGCTGACGCGATCGGAGATGCGGTAGATCTCCTCCATGCGATGGCTGACGAACATCATCGCCACGCCGCGGGCGCGCAGGTCTGTCGACGACCCGGAACAGCCGCTCGACCTCGCGCAGCGACAGGGCTGCCGTCGGCTCGTCCATGATCAGCACGCGCGCATCGACCGAGAGCGCCCGGGCGATCTCGACCAGTTGCTGCTCCGAGCTGCGGAGGCTGCCGCAAGGCGAGGCTCCGGGTCGCAGGCGAGGCCGACCGTCATCGAGCAGCAGCCGCGCGCTGCGCGTCGCATTTCGCCGACGTCGAGCGCGCCCGAGCGGTCCGTCGGCATATGGCCGAGGAAGATGTTCTCGGCGACGCTGAGATCGGCGAACAGCCCCGGATGCTGGTGCATGACGGCGATGCCGCGGCGCAAGGCCTCGAGCGGCGAGCGCAGCGTCGACGGGCGCGCCGTCGAGGATGACCTGCCCGGCGTCCGGCCGATAGAGGCCGCTCAGAAGCTTGACGCAGGTGCTCTTGCCGGCGCCGTTCTCGCCGAGCAGCGCCAGCACCTCGCCGGCGCGCAGCTCGAGCGAAACGTTCCTGAGGCGACCGTGCCGCCGAAGGCCTTGGTCGCATTCTCGAGCCCGAGCACCGGACCCCGACGCACGTCAGGGTTCTCGGCAACGGAGGAGGCCCGGTTGTCGATCGATGTCGACATGCGCGATTTCGCTCAGGCGATCGAGCCCCGGAGCGGCAGGTCCGCCTCGTCCCCCGATGCAGCGCTCGCTATTGTGAATTAGTCGGGCGAATTCCTATTGGAAAGCGACCCATCGCGCAAGACCCGCCCGGGGCGATCGGGCCTGCGGGTTCGCGATGCGATCCATCCTCGCGATCCCCGCGCGACCGACGGGACCTCAGCACAGCTCTTGCCGAATCGCTCCGCCGCGGCGTTCGCGGCAGCGGGCAGAAATCGCTCGTCCGCGCTGATCAATTTGCCCTGCGTGAACACCACCAGGATGAACGGCGGCAGGCCAGCGATCATTCGGGCGGCGTCATGACGGCGATAGCTGGCATGACGGTCGCCCGTCCACCGGTCCAGCCCGCCTTGGACCATAGCTCTGCATCGCGCGGAAGCGCTGCGCCGAAATAGCCCCGGACCTGAGCGTTCGGGTGAGCCTCCACCCATGCCGGATCGTGGCGTCGATGCAGCAGCTGCCGCATCCGCCCGGCGCGCTCGGGCGGGAAGGCCGTGCCGGTGAAGATCTCCTGGAACAGGCGCGCAGTGGCCAGCGTCGTCAGCCGGTTGTGGTTGGCACCGTCCGGGCCGACGAACTGCCGCTCGCGGCCGTAGCGGTCGTCGTCCATCAGCTTCTGGCAGACGTTGATGCCGTCCAGTTCCGCCCAGCCCAGCGACTGATAGTAGCGGTTCGCCCACCTGCGCCGCCGGGTCCATTCCTCGAACTCTGCGCCCTCAAGCAGGGTGTCGCCGGTCGTGCCGGTCACCAGGTCGATGACATAGTTCGTGCCGGTGTTGCTCGACCAGACGACCATGTCGTGCATGGCGCGCTCCAGCTCGGCGTGCGGCTGAATGTGCCCCTCCTCCAAACGCGCCTCGCAGGCGGCAAGCCAGAACACCTTGACCACGCTGCATGGGTAAAAGAGCTGGCGCCCATTGAAGCTGAAGCCCCGCGGCCGCTAACCCGGCGCGTCGTCGTCGATGACCAGGGTGACGCTCAGATCGTCCGGGCCGAACTCCTCGCGCGGGCCTCGCTCGAGCAAGGCTTCGACCAGGCGTTCTCCGACGTCCTGCATACGTCTGTCGGTGCGAAAAAAGCCCATCGGCGTTCCTCGTCGAGCTGCGCGGCGGCCGATCCCGAGCCTGCGCTGTATATCCGGCACGCGCCGCCCAGCCACGCCTCAGCCAGACTTTGACACGGTTTCGACTTCGAGCCCAATATAGTTGCTCTGCAATAAGAGCATGCTTGAACGGGAGGCACACATGACAAGCAGGCTGCTACGCGCTGGCGTCTTGGGATTGGTGGCCGCCTTGAGCGCGGTCGGTCCGCTGACCGGCAGCTGGCGGAGCCGTTCCGCCTTGGCGTCCAGACGGATGCCTTGTCGCTGGACCCGATCGCCACCAGCGACAATGCATCGATCTGGGCCGCAGCTCCTGATCTATGATCAGCTCGTCAGGCCGACCAAGGACGGCACCCACCTCGAGCCGGGCCTGGCCGAGAGTTGGGAGGTCGCACCGGACGGCACCGAATACACCTTCCATCTGCGCGACGCCAAGTTCTCCAACGGCGATCCGGTCACCGCCGAGGACGTGATCGCCTCGCTCAAACGCGCCGCCGGCGAAAGTCCGAACTGGGCCCGCTTCTTCCGGCCGATCACCGACTACGAAGCGGTCGACGCCAAAACCCTGCAAGCATGAAGCTCGACAAGCCCTTCACCCCGATGCTCAACAACCTGGCCCTGTTCAGCGCCTCGATCCTGCCGGCGAAGCTGGTGGAAAGTCCAGAGGCGGCGTTCTTCGAGCACCCGATCGGCTCCGGACCCTTCGTGCTCAAGCACTGGAACCGGGGCGAAGCGCATCGTTCTGACGCCCAACCCGCATTACTGGCAGGCGGGCAAGCCGCCTGTCGACGGCGCCGAGCTGATCGAGGTCTCGCCGAGGACAATGCCGCGGTGCTCAAGCTGCAGGCCGGCGAGCTCGACGCCATCATCGGAGTACCCTTCAACCAGGTCGAAGACGCTCAATGCTGACGATCCGAAGTCGAAGCCGAAGGTCGCCGACGTCTTCCGCATCGAGCTCGTTCAGCTCAACACCACCAAGAAGCCGTTCGACGATGAGCGGGTCCGCCAGGCGCTGAACTACGCCATCGACAAGGAGGCCATCATCAAGGGCATTCTGCTCGGCAACGGCAAGCCCGCGAGCTCATCGATGCCGATGATGGCCTACCACAACGACGCGACCTGCAGCCCTACCCCTACGATCCGGCCAAGGCGAAGGCGCTGCTTGGCCGAAGCTGGTCTCGGCGAACGGTTTCAAGGCCACCATGCTGGTGCCATCCGGCGACGCCACCTACGCAGCAGGTCGCCTCCGTCATTCAGGCCAACTCTGAAGCAGGTCGGCGTCGACGTCCAGCTGCAGGCTGATCGAGGGCGGTGCGCAGTGCAGACACCACCAAGAGCGGCAACTACGAGATGTCGCTGAGCTACGCTACCAGCGACACCATCGATCCCGACCAGCTGATCGGCTTCACCGCGGTCAACCCCGAGCGCGCCAACGCCTTCCACACGCAGTGGAAGAACGACCGCGTCAACGAGCTCTACGACGCTGGAGCGTCGCACGCTGGACGGGCCCGAGCGCGCGGCGCTGTTCAAGGAGATGGAGCAGATCGTCCACGACGACGCGCCCTTCATCTTCCTCTATCACCAGGGCGAGCCTTACGCCTACCGCAGCCAACGTCGAGGGCTTCGAGGTTCTGCCGACCTCCAACTAGCGTCTCGAGGACGTGGTCATCAAGTAGCCCGGATCGGGCCGGCGGCCGTGGCGAGGTCCCGCGCCGCCGCCCGAACCGGGACGCCGCGCGCGAGCGGGGCAAAGGTGCTGCTGTTCGCATGCGCTGGCGGCTGATGCAGCTGGTGCCGGTGCTGATCGGCATCACGCTGATCGCCTTTCTTCTGCTTCGCGTCCTGCCGGGCGATCCGGCGACGCTCATCCTCGGGCGCGCGGCACCGCCGAGGACGTCGCCCGGCTCACACGCAGCTCGGTCTCGACCGGCCGCTCTGGCAGCAGTACGGCTTTCCTCTGGCGACATCGCCGAGCGGCAGCCTCGGGCAGTTCGATCGCCTATCGCGCCGCGGTCGGGCCGCTCATCCTCGAGCGGCTGCCGGCGACGCTGCAGCTGGTGCCTACAGCACGGTGCTGGCGCTGGTCATCACGCTGCCGCTGGCGCTGCTCGCGGCGATGCGGCGCAGGACCGGTCCCGGACCTCGCGATCAAGGGCGCTCTTCGTGGTCGGCATGTCCATGCCGCCCTTCTGGCTCGGCATCCTGCTGGTGCTGCTGCTCAGCATCAAGCTGCCCCTGTTCCCGGTCTCGGGCTACGGCGAGGGCTTGCTCGACCGTCTGCGCCACCTGTTCCTGCCGGCCCTCGTCATCGCGCTCGGCACCGCCGCGCTGACGATCCGCAGCCTGCGCAGCTCCATGATCGACGGTGCTGACCGCCGACTACGTCGACACGGCGCGCGCCAAGGGGCTGAAGCCGCCGGCGTGCTGCTCCGCCACGTCCTGCGCAATTCGCTCATCAGCACGATCTCGGTGCTGGGCGTGCATACCAGCTGGCTCATCGGCGGCACGGTGGTCATCGAGTCCGTCTTCGCGCTGCCCGGTCTCGGCTACCTGCTGGTCTCTTCGATCTTCGCCCGCGACTATCCGGTGGTCCAGGGCCTGACCGTGACCTTCGCCGTGCTCGTGGTGGCGATCAACCTGCTGACCGACCTCGCCTACGCGGTCATCGATCCGCGCGTGCGCGTATGACTAGCGCCGATCTCGCGGCCCCGGCCCTGGCCAGGCCACGCGGGCGCCGGCGACCGCGCCTTGCGGCCGGGCTTGCCATGCTGCTCGCGCTGCTCGCCGCCGGCCTCCTCGGGCCGCTCCTCAGCCCTTACGATCCCGCTCGCGCTGATCTCGCGCGGCGCTGCTGCCGCCGAGCGCGCAGCACTGGTTCGGCACCGACAATCTCGGCCGCGACGTGCTCGCCCGCGTGCTCGTCGGCGGGCGCGTCGACCTGCAGATCGCCCTCGTCTGCGTCGCCCTGCCGTTCGTCATCGGCTCCCTGCTCGGGGCCGTCGCCGGCTATTTCGGCGGCCTGGACCGACGCGCTGCTCATGCGCCTTGTCGACGTCCTCTGGGCCTTCCCCTTCTACGTGCTGGTGATCGCCATCGTCGGCATGCTCGGGCCGTGCATGGCCAACATCTACCTCGCCTTCACGCTGGTCGTCTGGATCTCCTTCGCGCGCATCGTGCGCGGCGAGGTGCTGGTCGTGCAGCGAGCTCGAATACGTCATGGCCGCGCGCCTGCTCGGCTTCAGCCATGCCCGGATCATCCTGCGCCACGTCCTGCCCAACGCGATCACGCCGGCCATCGTCTTCGCCATGGCCGACTTCGTGCTCACCATCCTCGGCTGTCACGTCGCTCAGCTTCCTCGGGCTCGGCGTCCAGCCGCCGACGCCGGAATGGGGGCTCATGATCGCCGAAGGGCGCAACTTCATCTTCGATGCCTGGTGGATCTCCACCTTCCCGGGCCTTGCCATCGTCTACGCCGGCATCGCCTTCACCCTGATCGGCGACGGGCTCGACGACCTGGCTGCGGCCGAAGGGCTGAGTCGTGCGGAACGCCGCTCCTCGCGGTTCGCGACCTGGTGACCGTCTTCGTGCCGCCGGCGCGGCGCCGTCACGGCCGTCGACGGCGTCTCGCTTCGATATCGGGCGCGGCGAGGTCTTCGGGCTGGTCGGCGAATCCGGCTGCGGCAAGAGCGCGACCTGCCGCTCGATCCTGCGCCTCTTCGCCGGCGCCCCGGCCCGCAGTCGCGCGGCCAGATCCTCTTCGCCGGACGCGATCTCGTCGCCCTCGACGAGCGCGCTCTCGCGCGGCATCCGCGGCGCGGAGATCGCGATGATCTTCCAGGATCCGATGACCTCCCTGAACCCGACCATGCGCGATCGGCGCGCAGATCGACGAGGGGCTTCGCCGCCACCGCGCGCCTCGCGCGCCGTCAGGCGCGCGCCGCGCGCCGGCGGACCTGCTCGGCCGCTGTCGGCGTGCCCTTCGCCGGCGCGCCGCCTCGACGCCTGGCCGCACGAGTTCTCCGGCGGCATGCGCCAGCGCGTGCTGATCGCGATGGCGCTGGCCGGCCGGCCGAAGCTGCTGATCGCCGACGAGCCGACCACGGCGCTCGACGTGACGATCCAGGACCAAATCCTGAAGCTGATCCTCGACCTCGAGGACTACCTGCGGCATGAGCGTGCTCCTGGTGACGCACGACCTCGGCGTCGTCGCGCAGACCTGCGACCGCATCGCCGTGATGTATGCCGGCACGATCGCCGAGCTGCGCCGACACGCCGGCGCTCTTCGCCCGTCCGCGCCACCCCTATACGCGCGGCGCTGCTGGCGGCGCTGCCGGCGCCGCCGAGCGGCGAGCGGCCCCTGACGCCGATCGCCGGCGCGCCGCCCGACCTCTCGGCGCCGCCGTCCGGGTGCCGCTTTCATCCGCGCTGCCCGCTCTGCCATCGAGCCGTGCCGCACCGAGCCGTCAGCCCTCGACGCCGTCGGCGCCGGACATGCACGCGCCTGCCTCCGGCACGTGAGCTCTCGCATGACCGCGGCATGCCGCTCCTCGAGGTGCGCGAGATCAGCAAGACCTTCGAGCGCCCCCGCTCGCTCGGCGACCTCGGCTCGCGGGCCGCGGCGCGCCGGCTGCAGGCGGTGCGCGGCGTCTCGCTGGATCCTCCGCCGGGCGAGACCCTCGGCCTCGTCGGCGAGAGCGGCTGCGGCAAGAGCACGCTCGGGCGCTGCATCGCCGGGCTCCACGCAGCCGAGCGCGGGCGAAGTCCGCTTCCGGGGCCGAGCCGTGCCGGCGCCAGCGCCGACCGCGTCGCGCCGGGCCGGCAGGTCCAGATGATCTTCCAGGACCCCTACGCCTCGCTCAACCCGCGCATGACCGTCGGCGCAGGCGCTTGCCGAGGTGCTGCGCGTCCACGGACTGGCGGGCGGTCCGGCGGCGGCGCGACCGCGTGTGGCGAGCTGCTCGTCCATGGTCGGCCTCTCGCCGCAGCCGGGCGCCAGCTGCCGCACGACTTCAGCGGCGGCCAGCGCCAGCGCATCAGCATCGCCCGCGCGCTCGCCGCCGAGCCCGAGCTCCTCATCGCCGACGAGCCCGTCTCGGCGCTCGACGTCTCGATCCAGGCGCAGATCCTCAATCTGCTTCGAGGAGCTGCAGCGAGAGGCTCGGGCTGACCTGCCTGTTCATCGCGCACGACCTGAACGTCGTGCGCCATATCAGCGACCGCATCGCCGTTATGTATCTCGGGCGAGATCGTCGAGCTCGCCGAAGCCGACGCCATCTTCCGGGAATCCCGCCATCCCTACACGCGCGCGCTGCTCTCCGCGATTCCGCAGCCCGATCCGACCAGCCGGACCACGGTCGTGAGCCTCGCCGGCGAATTACCCGACCCCGCCTTGCCGCCGCTTGGCTGCGGTTTCAGCGCGCGCTGTCCGGTAGCACTCCCGACTGCCACTCCCGGCATCCCGATCTGCTCGCGCAGGGCAACCGGCTCGCGCGCTGCGTGCGCGCTTTCGAGCGCTCCTGATCCGCACGATGGCCAATCCATGATCTCGCGCGCGCCAGCGCGGGTCAGAGCGTCCGCAGTCCGGCGAACAACGTCGCGTGGCGGCTGCCCTCGCGCCAGAACACCGGCGGTGCGCCGAAGGGGGCGGGTACCGTGACGGCCTGCCCGCCCGCGTGGGTGCACCGCTCCAGACGTGCACCCAGGTGGCGCCGGCGGGCAGGTAGGGCTCCCAGATCTCGGCCCCGGCGTGGTGCACCGGCGCCACGAGGAGCCCGTCCGAGTAATGGTGAGTAGGACGGGCGTGCTGGTGGGTGGGTTGGACATGGAGATCTCCGAGGGACGGGCGCGCGACGCGATGCCGGCCTCAGGCCAGGGCCCGGGTCAGCTTGACCAGGTTGTGGGCGGTGCAGACCAGCGCCCATTCCTGCTGCACCTTGGCCAGGCCGCGCAGCAGGAACTGGCGCAAGCCCCGGGCCTGCTTGATCTGCCCGAACACCGGCTCGACGATCTGCTTGCGCAATCGATAGCGGCTTCTGAAGCCACCGCGCCGCAGGCGCTGACGCATCGCCCGCACCCGTGGCCCCTGCTGGCGACCCCGGCCGGTGGCGGCCGCGTGGCCGTGGCGTTGGCGGCCGGTGGCGACGTAGGCGCGGACGGCGCGTCCTTCCAGGGCCTCGAGATTCGCCTCCGAGCAGTAGCCGGCGTCGGCCGAGATCTCCTTGGGCTGGCGACCGGTGTTGATGTGGATGGCATCGAGCAGCGGCGCGAGCTGTGCCTGGTCGCTACCGTCGTTGGTCAGGCCGTGGGCGACGATGATCTGGGCCTGGCCGTCGACCGCGGCCTGGGCGTTGTAGCCTTGGATGAAGCCGTCCTTGGTCTTCATGATCCGACTGTCGGGATCGGTGAAGTTGCGCTGGGTCTTGGCTTTGGGAACCTGGGCTTTGGGAGCCTGGGCTGCGGGGGGCGTGGGCGGTGGCGTGGCGGGCGGTGGCGTGGCGGGCGGCGGCGCGCCCTCCGCCACCGGGTCATCGCCGCGGTCGGTGGCGGTCTCGCTCATGGCGGCCGCCGGAGGCCCGGCTGCGGCCTGCGCCTCGGCCTCCAGCGCCGCCTTGGCTTCGCGGATCTTGGCCAGGCGCGCGGCCTTGTCCGCCGCCCAGTCCGGCAGCTCGTCGCCGCGCCGATCCATGCCCAGCGCGGCGTCGTCGGCCGTGTCCGCCGCCTCGGCCGCCGCCAGCCAGCCCGCCACCTCGGCCGCCAGCGCCGCTTCCGCCTGAACCATGCGGCCGTAGCTCATCGCCTTGTGCTTGCTCGCGTTGGCCTTGATCCTGGTGCCGTCAAGCGCGACGTGGCCGAGCTTCACCAAGCCCGCCTGGCGGCACAAGGTCAGCACTTGGACGAACAGTGCACCGAGTGCCTGCAGATGGCGCTTCCGGAAATCGCTGATGGTGCGAAAGTCCGGCTGCTGCATGCCGGTCACCGCCATGACGTCGACGCGCTCCTCGCAGGCCACGGCGATCCGGCGCGAGGCGTAGAGCCCACGGCTGTACGCATACAGCAGCAACGCGGTCATCATCGCCGGATGATACGGCGGCTGGCCCCGCTCCTCCGGGTAGGCGTCGAAGATCGCCCTCAGGTCCAGCGTCTCGCGCACCAGATCGCGGATCAGATGCGCCGCATGCCCGGCGGCCACGAAGTCGTGGACCGACGGCGGCAGCAGCCAGACCTGATCCACGTCCCAAGCACGAAAGGTCTTGCCCATGGCGCTCCTTAAATCACGCCCCAACCACCCCGTCCAGCCCCTTCCGATTTCTCGGACAGGCTCCTAGGAGGTCCGGCCCATAGAGGTACTGGTCCTGGATCGTGTGGGTGCGCGGGTCGGCCTCGAAGTGCAGGAACAGCGGGCGCTGCACCGGCAGACCGCGGTCCCTGGCCGCGCCGACCTGCTCCCGCAGATAGGGCGCGAGATGACAGTAGATGCGGGTCATGCGCGCGAAATGCGCCATCACCGTCGCAGTCGTCGTCGAATTGGCAGTTCTCCTCCGGCCGGTTGGTCTCGTGCGTCCGCATCACCGGGGTGAACGCCGCCATCTCGGCCCAACGCATCAGCAGCTCGGGCGTGCGGCGGTTGCCGAACAGGCTCGTGTAGCCGCCGATGTCGCTGTGATGGTAGGCATTGCCGAGGAGCCCGGAGGACAGGGCGGCGCAGATGGCGCTGACGAGCCCGTCATGGCGCGAGAAGTCGACCGACTGATCGCCGGCCCAGAGCAGCGGGCAGTAGCGCTGCACGCCCGTGTAGCCGGCGCGCATGAAGAACAGCACGTCGCCCGTGCGGCCGGCCTCGGCTATGGCCTCGGCGTTGACCTTGGCCCAGAGGGTCGGCCAGGCGTTGTGCATCTGCTTGGCGTCGCTGCCGTCGTAGAGCTGCGTGTCGGTCGGCAGATATTCGCCGAAATCGGCCATCCAGCCGGAGATGCCGAGATCGATCATGTTCTGCGCGGAGGATGCGGCGCTTGAACCAGGCGCAGGCCTCGGGATTGGTGAGGTCGATGACCCCGCAGTCGAACTCGCCGAAATCGACGTGATAGATGCCGCCCTCGGCGTTCCGGGCCAGATAGCCGCCGGCGGCCGCCTCCGGGTAGAGCGTCGCCGTCGACGCACAGATAGGGGTTGACGTAGGCCAGAAAGCGGATGCCCCTGGCGAGCAGCTCCCCGATCTTGCGGTCGAGCGCAGGATAGCGCTCGCGGTTCCAGGTCCAGTCCCAGAACAGGCGGTTGCCGAACGAGGTGACCCGGCTCCCGGCCCAATCCTCGCACCACAGCCCCGAGACCCTCACACCGGCCGCGATCGCCCGCTCGAGCCGGGCGAAGCTGTCGGCGCCGCCCCGCTTCAGGCCGAGGATCGCGCCGCCATGGACCCATTCGGGCAAGCGGCGGCTGCCGGCCGAAGCGCAACGAGACCTTCTCGACCAGCCCCAGGAGGTCGTCGGCGGCGATCAGCTCGAGTGCCGCGGGCACAGCCCAGAGCTGGAGCTCGTGGAAGGCCGGATGGCGGAAGTCGAAGTCGGCATAGGCCGTGGTTTCGACGTGCGCCATGTAGCGGCGCGACGACAGAAAGGTCGGCTGCGGGTAGTTGGTGTGGTAATAGTCGCCGCCGGCCCTGCCGGTGACATCGGCCTGCCAGGTGATGTAGGTCGTCTTGTCGCGACCGACCCCGGGCTCCGAGGTCCATAAAGGAAAGTGGCGGCCGCGCAGATCGAGATAGGACATCTGCTCGCCGCACCCCCAGACGTGCTCGTCAGCCTCGGCCACGAGCCGCATCCAGACGCGATTGATGCGCGGGTCGGCCGCCCGGAAGTGCAGGATGGCGCGGTCGGCGCCACCTCGGCACTCCAGCGATACCTGCGCGGTGTCGCCGGCGTGGCGGCGAAACTCGAGCCGCCAGCCGTCGCCGTCACGGCTGGCCTCGACCATGCGGCAGCGGCGCCCGCTCGACGAGGTCGGTCCTCGATCGCGAAATTGCCGCGGTACATCTCGATGCGCTCATGGCCGCGGCCGACGAAGAGCCAGGGCTCGGCGGCGCTGTGACGAATGATCTCGCGGCCGGCGAGGGCCAGCACGAAGCCGTCGGAAGTCACCTGCAGGTCCAAGCGGGTCGCCTTCAGTTCTGGGTCAGGCCGGCGTCGACGATGAAGTTCGCCCCGGTGCAGCCGGCCAACTCGTCCGATGCCAGGAAGAGCGCCACGCGGGCCACGTGGGCCGGATCGAGCCGGAACTTGAGCGCCTGGAGATCGAGGTAATGCTGGTTCATCTCGGGCGTCAGCCAGAGCGCCTGCTGGCGCTCGGTGAGGATGGCGCCGGGCACGAGGCAGTTGACGCGGATCCCTCTTGGCCCGAGCTCGCGGGCGAGGGTCTTGGCCAGGCCGTTGATTGCCGCCTTGGCGGTCGTGTAGGCGACCAACCCCGGGCGGCCGCGCATCCAGGAGACTGACCCCAGCAGGATGATCGAGCCGGCACCTCGCAGGGCCATGCCCCGGGCGACGGCCTGGGTGGCAAAGAACTGATGGTTCAGGTTGAGCGCCAGCGCATTGTTCCAGTAGGCGGGCTCCACCTCGAAGAGTTCGTGGCGGTCGTCCCGGGCCGCGTTGTTGACCAGGACCTCGAGCGGGCCGCGCTCCCGCTCGATTCGCTCAACCACCGCCCGCAAGGTCGCGACCTCGCGCAGATCGCAACGATAGTAGGCGACGCTGCCGGCCGAGGCGGCGGCGAGAAGGCCCTCCGCCGCCCGGTCGTCGATGTCGATGAAGCTCACCCTGGCATTTTGCGCGAGAAAGGCCTGCACCATCGCGGCGCCGATGCCCGAGGCACCACCCGTGATCAGAACGTGCCGGCCGGCCAGAGAGCGGTAGGTGACGGAGCTGTAGTCGGCGGTCATCAACGGCCTCGAATGGGCTGCGGTCCGGGATTGTAGCCGCGCCCTTTGCGTCTTGGCGAGGCCGAAGCGGGAGGCTGCTTGCCGTCGGGGCGTCCAGATCCGACCGAGAAGTGCGCGCTCGACCCGTGGCAGGCTTGATGCGGCTTTGCCGCGCCGAGCGGTGCGATCATCGCGGACCGTGCCCAGCCGTTGGCTATTGACAAGGTGCGAGCGGCGTCCAAGCTTAAAGAACCGACAGGCGATGGAGTTCGCCTCTAACCGCCCGCAGGGCTGATGACTCCTCTTCGACCCAAAGTGACGGGAAAGAGGAGTCGACATGCAGGCCCCCCAGACGCCCCGCCCAGCGCTACGAGCGTCGGACGGTCGCTCCGCGGACGTGCGACCCGGCCGTCGACCGGGCGCCGGCACGCCGGAGCGCAGTCCGCTCAACCATACCGTCGTGTCGGCTGATGCCGGCGCAGCGGTCAGCGCTGCCGCAGGTCTCGGCCCGGAGCCGGAAGCTTGCGCATCGGGTTCCGCAGCATCTTACTTCCGCCGGGCGCCGCGGACCTCGAGAAGGAAACCGTCGCCGAGCCGGAGTTCTTTGCCGATCTGAATCTGGACAAGATCGTCGCCGCGATCACCCTCGGCAAAGACGACTATGACCTGAAGCCGTTCTTTTACCGCCCGACCCGCGATCTCAAAACCGTCGAATATCGCCACGAAGTGATGCGCGATCTCGAGCGCGAAGACAATCCTTCAGATGATCAGGTCGTTTGCCCGCAGCATGCGGGCGACCCGAGAGCATCTCGCCCAATCCGACAAGCTTCACTACGCCCACCAGAAAAAGCTTTGGTTTCTCGACGCGGTCGAAATCTATTGTGCCGCGGTCGACGCACTCGCACAGGATTTGCACGCAGCAGCCCTGCAATCCCGCGGTCTTCTGGGCTTGCGCCGCTATCTGATCGAGCACACGAGCTCCGAGCGCTTTACCGCCCTGGTCGCCGAGACCGACCAGCTCAAAGCCGATTTGTCGACCATCAGATACTCCATGCTCATAAGGGACAGCGCGATTACCGTTCGCAAATACGAAGCCACCGACGACTATAGTGAAGAGGTTTTGCGCACCTTCGACAAATTCAAGCAAGGCGCGGTCAAGGACCATCGGGCAAAATTTCAGGATTCAGTGAACATGAACCATGTCGAGGCGGGCGTGCTCGCCTTCGTGGCCAATCTTCACCCGGAAATATTTGCGCGTCTCGATGACTACGTCGCGCGCAACCAGCGTTTTGTCGATCTCGACCATCGGAAGATTCGACCGGGAGGTGCAATTCTATGTGTCCTATCTCGAGCACATCGCCGCCTTGAAGGGCCATGGTCTCCGCTTCTGCTATCCCGAAGTCTCCGACTCGAGCAAGCACGTCGCGAGCCGCGAGGGGTTCGATCTGGCTCTGGCGCAGCAGCTCACGGCCGAGAAGTCGACGGTGGTGCGCAACGACTTCCATCTGAACGGTAGCGAGCGGATCGTGGTCGTATCGGGGCCCAACCAGGGCGGCAAGACGACGTTCGCGCGCACCTTCGGGCAGCTGCACTATCTCGCCAGCCTGGGCTGCCCCGTACCGGGCACGCAGGCCGAGCTCTTTCTGTTCGACCGGCTGTTTGCCCATTTCGAGCGGGCCGAGGATGTCACCACTCTGCGCGGCAAGCTGGAGGACGACCTGGTCCGGATCCGCAACATCCTCGAACAGGCGACCCCGGACAGCATCATCGTCATGAACGAGATATTCAATTCGACGACTTTGCGCGACGCGATCTTCTTGAGCAGGAAGGTGCTCGAGAAGGTCATGCAACTGGACGCGCTGGCGGTGTGCGTGACGTTCATCGACGAGCTCGCTTCGCTCAGCGACAAGACGGTAAGCATGGTGAGCACCGTGGTCCCGGAAGATCCGGCCGTGCGCACCTTCAAGATCGTCCGCAGACCGGCCGACGGCCTCGCCTACGCGATGTCGATCGCGACGAAATACGGCCTGACCTATGCCTGCGTGCGGGAGCGCATTCGATCATGAAGTGCTTCCTCATGTACCGCGATCAGGACTTCGAACTGCGCTATGTCGGGCTGTATCGCGGGCGGGACTTCGAGTTCGAGCTGACGCGCCAATTGCCGGCCAATGAAGGTGCTTTGGTGCAGGACCTCGAATTGCAGATCCTGCTCGATGCCATGGCGGGCGGCAACGGATTCCTGCTCGAGGTGGCGAAGAGCGCAGTCCTGTTGGGCGCACCGAATGACGTCGAGACGATTTTGTACCGGCAGGCGATTCTGCGGGACTGCTTGAACAACAGGTCGACGGTACGCGACATGTACGCGCTCGCGCTCGAGGCGGTGACGCGGGAGAGAAAGCAATATTTCAGCGTATTCGGCAACTCGCCGGGCCCGACCTTGCACCGCGCAGTCGAGGTATTGCAGATGTTCGTCGAGATGCTGAAACGATTGAGGAGCATCGGGCGGGCCGAGGGCGGCAAATTTACGCTCCGAGGGGTTCGTGAGGTTCTTCGCGATGCTCGAGCAGGAGCTCGGCGACGACTATTTTGCGGTGATCGAAGCGCAACTGAAGGAGCTGAAATTTCGGCACGGCGTCCTGGTGAGCGCGGAATTGGGCAAGGGCGGGGTCGGCAGCCAGTACGTTCTTCGCAAACCGTCCGAGCGCGACCGCAGCTGGATCCAGTGGCTGCTCGCGCCGAGGGAGCCGAGCTACACCCTTCACATCCATCCGCGCGACCAGGCCGGCGGGCGGGCTCTCTCGGAGCTGAGGGACCGGGGCCTCAACCTCGTTGCCAACGCGCTCGCCCAGTCGACCGATCACATTCTGAGCTTTTTCCGCATGCTGCAGACCGAGCTCGCCTTCTACATCGGCGCCGTGAATTTGCACGAGCAGCTCGCCGGGATCGGCGTGCCGATCGCCTTCCCGGTGCCGGTAGCGCGCGGCGGCCGCAGGTTCTCCTGCGGCGGCCTCTACGATGTCTCTCTGGCGTTGACCATGAAGCGAAGGGTGGTGGGCAACGATGTCGCCGCCGACGACAAGGACCTCGTGATCATCACCGGGGCCAACCAGGGCGGCAAATCGACCTTCCTGCGCAGCGTCGGGCTTGCCCAGGCGATGATGCAGTGCGGCATGTTCGTGGCCGCCGAAGCGTTCCGCGCGACCGTTTGTGACGCTCTCTTCACGCATTTCAGACGCGAAGAGGACGAAGCCATGCGGAGCGGCAAGTTCGACGAGGAGCTCGCCCGGATGAGCACTATTGTCGACCACATCACGCCCCGTTCGATGATCCTGTTCAATGAATCCTTCGCCGCGACCAACGTGCGGGAGGGTTCGGAGATCGGCAGGCAGATCGTCACCGCCCTGCTGGACAAGGGCGTCGGGATTTTCTTCGTGACCCATCTGTACGAGTTTGCCCATGACTTTCACGAGAAGAACCTGGGCAACGTGATCTTCCTGCGCGCGGACCGGCAGGGCGACGGGGTCAGGACTTTCAAGCTCAGGGAAGGCGAACCATTGGATACCAGCTTCGGCGAGGATCTGTACAAGAAGATCTTTGCGGTCGAAGCGGCGACTTGACCGGCGCGGCCGGGCTTGTCCAGAAGAGCGCGCATCCATTGCGCCCGTGGGGCAGGCCAGGGGCAACAGAAAAAGGGAACTCGTGATGGACGGGCACCAGCAGTGCGGCCTGCGGCGGCTGTGCTCGCGGGCGGTCAACGGTAAATCCATGCGGGGAACTCGGAATGCATTGTTTTCTCGATCTTCTCAGCTCGTTTCGTTTCTGAACGGTGATGCTGGGATCGGGGGTCGCGACTTGGCGCGCCGGGGCGCGATTCTTTCCTCGGTCCGAAATCTAAGGAATTGTTTTGCCGTGCTTTCTTGGGTTTGTTTGGTCCTGGCGCAGGGGGCAGGATTGCGGGCGGGGCGTCGGGTGCATCGCTCTCGGGGAGCTCGCGCGCCTCGGCCTGGAGCAGCCTGAGCGCCGCGAGCGCGCGCGGACCGTGGCGATCGCGACAGCCTGCGGCGGAGCGCGGTCTGCGCCTCGCCGGCATCCGCGGCGTCGGGGCCGAGATGGCAGCCCAGCAGCGCCGCCTCGGGCCGGTCGCCAAGGCCTCGCCCACCGGGCGGCGGTCGCGATGCGCGCGACCAGTTTGTTCTGGAGCGTGCCCGATGGCGCGAGCTCGGCCTGCGCCGCGGCCTGAAAGGCGCGGAACTCGCTCGCATTCTCGTCGTCGAGCAGCACGAGCCGGCGCGCGCGCAGGCCGTGCTTCAGGGCGTTCCGCGCCGAGCGGGCCTTACCGGTGGCGGTTCTGGGTCCTTGCGACCGGGCGCCGTTCCGGCGGCTGGCCAGCGCCCCGCGCGCTGACCGTGTTGTCATTGCTCATGGGGCGGGCAGTCCTTGCTGGTTTGTGCGCGGCGACCTCAGCGAATGCGCCGAATTCCGAAGCGATCATGCTACCATTCAATAGGAATATATACAAGGACGCGACGATGTCCTCAGGACGTCGACGGGAAATCGGCTCGAGCCGGTCGCCTCCGGCGCTTCATGAGCGTGTCAGGGGTATTCGCGCTTGCGCAAGGCGTCGGCCGCGTACCTCAGCGTCTCGGCTATGTCGGGGATGGGCGGGACGAAGTGAGGAGAGGCTGGCTCGGACGTGTTGGAGGCACGCTCGAGGATGCTGGCGCCGAATTGGTGACGCTCAGGCCTGGGGCGGGCTTCGGACCCAGGGCAGAGAAAATGAATTCTGGCGGCTTTTCAAGCACTTGGCGGATTTTTCCGGGTGCCGGGCGGGCGAATTTTCGCAATTTCTCCGAATTTCCTGGCTGCTGACGCTCATTTTTGGGCGGCGGGCGATCGGACACCGATGCGCCACAATGCGACACTTTTGTAGCATCTGTAAACTCGGCCTAAACCTTTGCGCCGGCAGGCTTTTTCGCCACTTTGGCGATTCCACCACCGATTTTCGGCCAAAAAGCGGTCGAAAAGCGGCGATTTCGGTGTCTTTTCGGTTCCGAGAGTGACGCAAAGTGACGCAAATATGCGCCACCTGTCGCATCGGACGCCGGTCCAGCCTTTCGGGCAGCGCCTCGTCCGCTCCGGAAATTCCACCGAATTTTCCATCAGCGCCCGCGGCAGTCGCCCGGAGGAGCGTTAACCAGGCGTTAACCCTTTGATGGTTAACGATATCTTTGGCGGGTCCATGGGACCGTGGGAATCCGTCCCCGCGAATCGCCGGGCGGCAAGGGGAGGCGGGCGGGCGGGGGGAGGTGGCAGGACCGTGCCGAAGGGAAAGCCGGGGCGGGACCAGGTCTGCGGGATGATTGGCCCCGAACCGGTGACGCTCAGCCTTTGGCGCGAAAGCCCGACCCGATCTGCCTGGCCCGCGGCGATTCAACCCTGATTTTGGGCCAAAAAGCGGTCGAAAAGCGGCGATTTCAGCGTCTTTTCGGTCACAAGAGTGACGCAAAGTGACGCAAAAATGCGCCACCTGTCGCATCGGGCATCGGTCGACCTTTCGGGCAACTTCGGTTCGCACCGGAAATTCCACCGAATTTATCGCACGCGCTCGCCGAGCTCATCCATGCGGCCGCGGGCTCTAGGGCTGCCACTCGCCGCCGCGGCCGTCCGCATCGGCGCCATCTGCCAGGGGCCGGCCGCCCGCGCGGCAGGCGGACGAACGGCTTTAACCGAACGTTAACCGTTTGATGGTTAACAATTTCTTTGGATGGTTCATGCAACCGCGGGAATCCGTCACCGCGACTCCGTCGCGGGAGGCGGGCGGGAAATGGGAGTGGGCAGGACCGGGAGGAAGGGGAAAGCCTGCCGGGGGCAGTGCGGGAACACGCCTGCGGGATGATTGACTCCGAACCGGCGGGCTCGGCCTTTGCCGCGAAAGCCCGCCCCGATCTGGCCGGCCCGGGCGGCGGTTCAACCGCTGATTTTGGCCCAAAAAGGGCTGGAAAAGCGGCCATTTCAGCGTCTTTTCAGCCGCAAGAGTGACGCAAAGTGACGCAAAAATGCGCCACCTGTCGCATCGGCCATCGGTCGACCGTTTCGGTCCTTAACACCCATTTTCTCGAAATTCCCCCGAATCAAAAGCCGGCAACCCCGGCCGTCGCTGACCGTCATTCAAAGCCCTGCGCGGTGAATTTCAGGGTCTGGCAATTCTCGGTCACGACGCGCCGGACGTCGTCGGGCACGCCGTCGGGGGCATCGGCTTCGATCTCAAGCGTCAGGCGTACACCAGCGCGGGGCAAAGTGGTCAGGTGCTGGAGGACCTCCTCGGCGATCCGGCCGACATCCCGGCCAGCGCGGTTCGGATCGATCGTCACGCTGGCGTAGAAGCGCCGGGGTAGGCTCGGTCCGGGAGGTTCTGGCGCCGCTTTGCCGCCGTCCTCCCCGTCGCCTGGAGGTGGCGTCGGGGTGTCAATTCGCTCTCCGATCTGGGCCAACGCGGCCTCGGGCTTCACGATCAGGCCAGAAGGATCGATCGCTGTCGCACCGCTGCCGGTGGCCGCCAGGCCGACGTAGCGCTGCACCAGCGTCGTCGTAGCCGTCGGCATAGGCGAAATGATCGCAGACGAGCTGGCTGACCGCTGAGCGGATCGCGTCGATCAGCAACTGCCGATCGCGCAAGCGCGGCAGGTAGAGGTAGGTCGCGAAGTCCGTCAGGACCTGCTTTATCTCGACGTGATCCTGATCACGCCAGAGGCCGAATTGATCGAGGGCCTTGCGCAGTCGGCCGGGCCCGAGCTGGGTGAGCAGGGCCTCGTCGCTCTCAAAGCGCTTGGCCGCGCGCTTGGCGATCGGATCCTGGCCGCTGACACGATTGATCGCCCATTCGATCGTGGGCTGCTTCGGATCGGGCTGGTGGGGCGCCATCGCCCAGACCCAGGTTTCGCCGATGCGAGCGGTGACAGTCTTGTCCCACTCTTCGGCTTTGCTTTTTGCCTGGCGGCGCTGGAAGGCGTCCAGGTTGAGCGTCTCCTGATCCTGCACGATCGAGCGCCAAGCCATGAACAGCGCGCATCGCCTGCTCCAGCTCGCCGAGCCTTCGCTGGTCGGGCGCGAGAAACAAGAGCGTATTGCGGAAGATGCGCGGCTGCTGGCCGCGCCTGGTCAGGATCTCATCCGCGGCTGCTCTGGCCTTGCTCTCGGCGTTGTTGTCGTGCGGATAGTCGGGCCCGAGCACAACGAGCCGCGCCTCCATCTCGTCCGGCACCTCGCCGCTGCTCTCGGGGACCACATGCACGGCGGCGAACGGGCCGCGTTCGCGGTCCTGCCCGAAGCCGCTTGATCAGCTCGGCCCAGACGTCGTCCGCGTCGAGCGCGCTCGCGCGGTCGTCGGCCGTGCGCGTCACGCTCGGCTGGACCGAGAACCAGTAGCGGCCGCTGTCGACGTAGAGGTAGGTCGCACGGTCCGCGAGCCGGCGCAGCGCATCGCCGAACGAGCCCGGCGGTCTCGCCCGGCTGAGCGCAGCCGAGCCGGATGCGGCGGTCGTCGATGCCCGGATTGGGCCCGCCGTAGGTCGGCGCCGAGGCCATGAAGATCGTGCGCGCCACGCGCCGGCGTCGCCGAGTAGCGCGCCAGGTTCGGGTTCTCGCGGTCGATCGCGAGCGGCTTCGACGTCCGCGCCGTCGATGTCGGCGCTGATGATCGCGTCCCACTTCTGCTCGAGCAGCCGGGTCACGCGGGACTGCACCAGGGCGTCGTCGAGCGGGATGCTCGACGGCAGGATCATCAGGCTCTTGTCGCCGCGCTCCCAGAGGCAGTGGATCACGTCCGCCATCAGCCGCAGGACGCCGCGCGTGCGCTGGAAGTTCTCGAGCGCGCCCCAGTCGTTGTTCAGCCGGTCGAACAGCTCGGGATGGATCGGATAGGCCGCCTCCATCCGCCGCCGGTAGTCGCCTTCGCTGCATTCTGACTGGGAACGAGGCGCCGCTGTCGCGGTACATGGTGGCAAACGCCTTGACGACGGCGTCGCGCGCGGCGAAGGCCTCGCGCTCGACCATCGGCTGGAACAGGCGCCGGCGGACGATCTCGAAGCCCTCGTCGGCGCTCGCCGGGCGCCACGAGCTCTCGATCCGGCCGAAGGTGTTCTTGAGCCGGTCGAGCGCCACCTCGCCGCCCTCGCCGCCGATCTCGATCTGCGAGGCAGGCAGGGCTCGCGACGAGCAGCGCGCCGGGCGTCGCCTTGACCGCCTCGGTTAGCGCCTGGGCGAAGGTGATGTTGGCTATCGAAGCTGCCGGCCGGCAGACCGCTTGCGCGTAGAGCTGGCGGACGAAGGCAACCCACTCGTCGATCAGGATCAGACACGGCGCCGCAGCGCTCGAAGCAGCTCTGCAGCAGGTCTGGAGCCCGGGCTGACGCCGTTGCGGTCCGAATCCGCGACGAGCTTGTAGCCGTCGGCGCCGCCGAGCTGCCAGGCGAGCTCGCCCCAGAGCGTACGCGTCTCGCGCTCCGCCTCGGGTCCGACCTCGCCCGGCGAGAGCGCCGTGCCGACCAGCACGGCACGTTGGACTTCGGCAGATCGCGCGCCCCACGCCTACGCGATCGATCTGATCCACGCCCGGCAGCGTCTTCGGGCCCGCGGTGCCCGAGACAGGTGGTGAGGGCGAGCATGGAGTGGGTCTTGCCGCCGCCGAAGTTGGTCTGCAGCTCGACCACCGGATCGCCGCCCGGTGGCCGGAAAGGCGCCGGATCGCGCCCTCGAGCAGCCGCGCAGCCCGTCGGTCAGGTAGGTGCGGCGGAAGAACTCGGCCGGATCGCCGTATTCGTCCGACGCCGTCGCCCCGCTGCACCTGCGCGAGGTCGGCGGCGAACTCGGCCTCCGCGTAGCGGCCGGTGGCGACGTCGGGATGGGGCGTGATGACCTCGCGCCAGGGCTTGAGGCCGGCCTTCGGCGTGCCCTCGACCTGGATCGACTGGCGCCGCGTCTGCGGCGCGCCTGCTCGGCGAACATGGTGCGCAGCACCTCCTGGCGCACCTGTCGATCTCGGCCGCCTGGCTTGTCCGCCGGAGACCGCGCGCAACAGCCGCTGCGCGCTGTCCAGCGCGCGGTGGTGTCCTCGTAGGAGAACGGCTTCTCGTGCGCCCAGTCGTTGCGGACCTCGATCAGCTCGCCGACCAGGACCGCTCGGCGTGGCCCGAGCGTGTTCGGAAGACCTCGCGCCAGCTTGTCGATATGACCTTGAACAGCGCCTGGGTGTCCCAGTCGACCGCCGCCATCGGCGCGCTGGCTCGATCCTCGCGCACCAGCTCGCCGTCGATCCACCGCGCCAGCTCGCGCCGGCGCGCGCGTCCATCTCGCGCTCGACGAACGGCACGAGGCCTTCGCGCAGGAGTCAAGCGCGCGGCCGATGCGGTCCCGGTTGGTCACGCCATGGCTCTACTCCGTCAGGTCGAGGCACCGCGCGGAACACTCTTGCTCGCACCCGGACGCGCTCCGGCGTCACCACGAGGTAGAGGTCGTGCAACCGCTCGCCATGTTTGTCGATCGCCGCGAGCAGACGCACGGCAGCGCGATCCGGCTGCCGCGCCGAGCGTCGGAACAGGACCACGCCCGCGGCCGCCGCCTCGCGCGCGACCACGATCCTGCCGAAATCCTTGTCCGCGGTGAGCAGAATGGCACGGCCCTCCAGCGCACGCTGCAACACCACCCGATCGCTCGCTCCCGGCATCGCTCGCCTGGATGGTCGCCACCTCGTGCCCGGCGCGCCGCAGCGCCTCGGCGATCGCCACGTGCAGGCACTCGTCGGCGAGGAACCTCATCGGGCGGCGCGCGATCTCATGCCGCCTCGGGGCTGCCGAACGCATGATCGTCCTCGTCCGCCGAGTAATCCGCGGCAAACTGCAGCGCCGCCAGCACCTGACGTCCTCGCGTTCAGGTGCGGGTGCGCCGCCAGCAACTCGTCGACCGACATGCCCTTGCCCGAGCTCTTCCAGGACAAGCTCGACCGGGATGCGCGTGCCCTTGATGCTGGGCTTGCCGACCATGATGTCGGGATCTGACGACGATCCGAGCGTGTCGCTCTGGCCATGATCTCACCATGCTGACTGTCTCCGCTCACCTCCCGCATCATATCGCAAGCTCGGCCTGGGCGGGGCCGGGCGTGGTTTCGTCGGGGAGCGTGTCGCGATGTTGACGAGCGCGGGCCAGGCGACCATCAGGCCGTTGTAGGCGCGGGCCTCCTCGGCCCATTTGTTGCGCTCGCAGATCTGGTAGAGGCGATAGGCGAGATCGCGCGCCATGTCGGCATGCCAGCCGAGCTGCTTGGCGAGCCGCGCGGCGCTGTCCTCGCCCTCGCCCTCGAGCCGGCGGATCAGGTGCTGGAGCCCTCCCAGATGGTCGGCCGCTTGTCCTCGCACGCAGGTCCCAGTCGGCCGGCAGCTCGTCGCGCTTCAGCAGCCGGGCCTTGCCGCCCCTGGCCTCGAGGATGCCCGCCTCGACCACGCCCTGGACCGCGACGTCGCGCGCGGTGGCCAGCACCTCGGCCTCGCCGTACTGCCGGCGTCGAAGCCGTGCTGCTGGAACCAGGTGACGGCGAAGCGGGTCCAGCTGTCGTAGTCGCCCTCCTGCTCGGCCGAGGTACGCGTCGAGCTCGGCGTTGATGATCCGCAGCGCCTCGCGCACCGACATGGGCGTATCGTCCGCCTCCAGCACCTCCTTGTAGCGGGAAAACACGGCCATGCCGGGGCCGATCGAGGCCTGCGCCATGTCGACCGGCGCGATCGCGCTCGCCTGCAGCGTATGCAGCGCCGCCGGCAGCTCCGCCCGCAGCGCCCGCAGGAACTCGCCCCGCGTCACGCTCGGCGCATCTGCCGGCCGCTTGCGGCAGACGAGGACGATCGAGGACGCGAGCGCGTTGGTGCCTCTACCGAGGCTGTGTTGCTGAGCTCTGTACGCACCGGCCAAGTACCGTCCACTTGGAAGCCGGCAGCAATCGCTGCCTCCAAGAAAGTCGCCCAGCCGGTTGAGATCACCCCTTCTGTCTTCGACCTCCGCTTGCTTGAACGCGTAGTAGATCGCCACCGGAATTCGTCGAGCTGGCCCGTCGCACGTTGGTGATGGCTCGGCGCATGCCATCCAGAAAGAAGCTTCTCGGCTTCTTCCTTTCCACCTGCAAAGCGATATGGTGTCGCGACCAGCTCCTCTTCCTTCGGTACGAGCACGGTCGCGAACTCACGCGGGAAGATTTCTTCAGTGATCGTCTCAGCCAGATGTAAAAGAAATCCGATAGGTCAGCATAGCCGATGTTATCATAATACGGAGGGTCAGTGGCTATGCAGACGGATTATGTCGGCAGTGCGTTCTGCTGCATCCAACATCGACAATGAAGCGCTAGAAGTTGGCAGATTTTCAACTGACCTTTGCGATCAAAGGCAGCACTGCACGAAGTTACCGACGAGTTGCGAAACGGATTGCGCTTCGGCGAAATCCCAGACCATCGGAATAGCTTGGCGCCCGAAACATGCTGAGATGCGTCTGCTGATGTCCCAGTGCACAGGACTGCAGCGATCCATTAGCAAGCTGCTTATGCAAAGAGCCAGATACACCGCCATGCATCCGCATATGCCTGGGCGCCGGTGCCGCCGTCGGCGAGCGGGGTCGGGTCGGGGGCGATGCCGGCGGCTCTAGCGTCCTCGAGCGCCTTCGCCCGCGCCTCCAGCACCAGGTCGGAGAACGTCGTCAGCGCCACCAACTGACGCCGCGTGAAGAAATCAGCGCGTCTTGGCGATGCCGTACCCTGGGCATCGAGTCAAGTCGTGCCTCGGAGGTCGTGACTAGTCCTGGTGCCCAGGCTCGGCTTCGCTTGGTCGCGCGATCTGCTCATGCTCCTCGTCCGGCGGCAAGTAGATACGACCGCGCGCCCTCGGCGACGATGGCCATCAGCCGCTCGCCCATCCGCCCGGCCTTGCCCTCCGTATCGATATACGCGCGCTCGACGGGGCGCCGGTGAAGCACGCAACGAAGTGCGCCGAGCCTACCGGCCTTGGTCCCGCTCTTCGCCGCTTCAGGCGCCGTCCGCTGATCTCGCGGTCCGAACCTCGAAGCGGTAGCCGTCGCGGGCGGCGCGATCGAGCACCGGCTCGACCCATGCCTCCTTGCCGGGCTTGGTCGAGAGCATGAAGACTCGATACCAGCGGCACCTGCGCGCCCTGGCACGCCGGATTGGGGCTCGCCACCGTGCGCGCCCACAGCCAGGCGATCACCGTCGCCTTCGCGCCGTCCGGCAGCTCGACCTCCGGATAGAGGTGGCCGATACGCTTCTTCGCCTCGTCGCGCATCCAGCGGCCGTAGTAGCGCACATCCTCGGCGAGGCCCTGCGCGCCCTTGGCGTTCCAGGCGCCGCCGTTCGCGAGCTTTTTCCGGGATTCGGGGTTGACCGGCGGCAGGCCGGCGAACTTCGGCGGGAACTCGACCAGCGCCTTGGTGATCATCACCGCCACCGGGTTGAGGTCGGAGCCGTAGGCGCGCAGGCCCAGGCGCTGCGCCTCGAGCGGGATCGAGCCGCCGCCGCAGAACGGGTCGTAGACGGGCGGCGCGTGCTCCAGCAGATAGCGGCGCACGGCCTCCGGGTCGTTCTCCGGCGGCGGCTCCTCGCCCCGGCCCCAGGCGAGCGAGCGGGCGATGTACCAGCGCGCCCGGT
Organism: uncultured Alphaproteobacteria bacterium; assembly: GCA_963815435.1. Lineage (GTDB taxonomy): Bacteria > Pseudomonadota > Alphaproteobacteria > Geminicoccales > Geminicoccaceae > DATAOG01. The sequence goes on along the minus strand of CAWFGZ010000017.1, from coordinate 4,090 downwards.
TCAGCATCGCCTCGTTGTTGCTGCTCTCCCACGTGCACCAGCTCGCGCGATGAAGTCGTGCAGCCGCTTGCGCTCGGCGCCCTGCGCCTCCTCGGTCGGAAACGCTCCGGCCAGGAGGACGGGTCGTCGACCAGCTGCGAAAACAGCACCGCCCGGCAGGCGGCGAGCGGCCGCCGCGCCCACCAGAGGTGCAGGGTCGAGGGATGCCCGTGCCGGATCGACTTTTCGCGCGCGCTCGCCGCGTTGATCGCCTCCAGCGGCAGCGCGACCTCGATCAGCTTCTTGCGTGGGGTCATGTCAGGCCGCGCTCGCGATGTCGGTCTGGCGAAATCGTCGCCCTTGAAGAGCAGCGGCTCGCCGGTGGCCCTGGCGAGCGCGTAGGCGAATGTGTCGCCGATGTTCAGAGCGGCAGGATGGCGGCCGCGGCCGAAGCGCCGGAAGGCCTCGCAGGCGATCTCGGCCTGGTCGGCGGTGACCGGCGCGATCTCGATCACGCCTCGCGCAGGAACCGATCAAGGTCGGCGCGTCCGGCGTCGCGCTTGCGGCCCTCGATACGCAGGTGCACTCGACCCGGCTCACGGCCGAGAGCAGCCGGACCTCGTCGGCCGCGATCAGCCGGACGAAGCGCTGCTCGCTCGGGCTCGTTCGAGAGGATCGCGACGATCGCCGAGGTATCGATGACCATCACCACATGCCCTTGTCGTCGTAGCCGACGATCTCGTCCGGCCTCCGCGTGTCGTAGTCGGGCAGCGCGGCGCAGTGCAGCGCGATCTCGTTGAGCCGCTCGACGAGGCTCTTGCCGCGGCCGCGCTTGCGCCGCTCGCGCTCGAGGCGCTCGGCGAGCGCCTTGCGCACCGCCTCGGTCAGGCTCTCGCCGGTGAGCTTCGCGACCTCGCGCGCCAGGCGGTCGGTCTCGGCATCCTTGAGGCTCAGCGCCATGGGGCATCCTTTCTAGAACCAGTGCCGGCGTTCTAGACTGCCGGCGACCGGCCATCAATGGGGCTCCCGGGCGATCGCGAGCAGCTCGCTGAGGCGGAGCATCCGGCCGATCTCGGCGAAACCGACCTCGCCGAAGTCGTGGCCGGAGATGTAGCGGGGCGAGGCGGCCGTGTCACCCTCAACCTGCGACGATGGCGAGGCGGTGCCACTCCATGGCGTTGCGCGCGCGCAGCAGCTCGTTGCGGGTGATGGTCACGCGGTCGTTGCCGGGGCCGAGGCCCTTGACCTCGATGAAGCGGAGATGGCCGTTGGCGGCGGGATCGCGCAATTCGATGTCGTAGCCGCACTTGTCGCGGCTGACGTCGCGCGGCTCGAAGCCGAGCGCCCGCTCGGCCGCCATGACCGCATCCATGGCCAGGCGCTCGATCTCGGCGCGGCGGGCGGGATCGATCTCGGGCGGGGCTTTCTGATCGGCCGTGTCGACGACGTTCAGCTGCTGCAGGAGCCCGATCGGCACGATCAGGGCGCCGGCGATCACGAGGGGCGGCAAGGCTGCGATATCGCGCTCGCGGGCGAGCTCGGCCAGGCGGCGTTGCAGGCGGTCGGCCAGCTCCTCGGCGCGGGCGGCGGCGCGCTGCGGGGTTCATGCGCGGCTGCTTGCCGGCGCGCTCCTGGTCCTTCAGGACCTCGGCGCGGTGGTCCCAGTAGTTGATCTCGCGCTTGAGCCGGGCCTGGACCTCGCGCTCGACCTTGTCGATCTGGGCGAGGCGGCGGGCGCGCACCTCCTCGACCTCGCGCGGGCACCAGGTGCTGGACGGCGTGGCCGATCACCCGGCTCTCGAGGTCGCCTGCGAGCCAGGGCTCCTCGAGCCGGGGCGCGATCGCGGCGCGCTCGGCCTCGCTCGCCGGCCGGTAGTCGAGGTAGGGGGCGGGGCCGGCATCGCGGAGCGCGCCGTCCTCGAACAGCTCGACGAAGTGGAGCTGGCGGGCGACGATCTGGTGGTGGCCGTGGCGGTCGGCGCGGCCGTCCTGGATCGCCTGGTCGAGGGCGACGAGGACGCGCAGGCGCTGGCCCTGGTCGCGCGGGTCGACCAGGATGGCGCCCTGCTTCATCAGCTCGCGGTGGCGCTCGAGGATGAGGTCGATCGTGGCGTCGAGCAGCGGGTGGCCGGGGCAGACGAAGGCGGCGACCGGCGGGCCCGGCGATCTGGGCCTTGTCGAAGCAGATGCGCTCGTAGCGGGGCAGCACCGGGGCGCCGGTGCCGATCTGGCGGTCGCGCTCGCGGAGCGCGCCGGGCACGCGGGAGATCTCGAAGCGGCCGGCCTCGCGGCGGTGGATGCGGCCGCCCAGGTGCTCGAAGGCGGCGCGGAAGAAGCTCTCGATGTAGTGGGGCTGGAGGCGCTGGGCGTGCGCCCGCTCCATCTGCTCGCGGATCGCCTGGACCTTGGCTGAAGGGCAGGGTCTCCTGGGTCAGCGCGCGGCGCTCGAGCAGGTCCAGGAGGTGGGCGTGGCCGGCGGCGTCGTCGACGACCTGCAGGAGGCGCGCCTTGATCTCGGGCTGCTCGCCGTAGCGGATCGCCTCGATCAGGAGGTCGCGCAGCGGCTTCTGCTCGAACAGCTGGCCGAGGACGTCGTAGACCCGGCCGCCGAGCGCCTCGCGCGCCGCTTCGAGCTTCTCCAGGAGGCGGGCGTAGACGGCGCCCTCGCGGGTCTCGTGCGCGACCAGGTTCCAGAGGTGGCAGACCTCGGTCTGGCCGATCCGGTGGATGCGGCCGAAGCGCTGCTCGAGGCGGTTGGGGTTCCAGGGCAGGTCGTAGTTGACCATCAGGTGGGCGCGCTGGAGGTTGACGCCTTCGCCCGCGGCGTCGTTCGCGACCATGATCAGGACCGCGGGGTCGTGCAGGAAGGCGTTGATGGCGTTGCGGCGCGCCTCGCGGGCGAGGCCGCCGTGGATCTCGACGACGGCCTCGGCGCGGCCGAGGCGGGTGCGGATCTTGTCGGCGAGGTAGGTGAGCGTGTCGCGCGGCTCGGTGAAGATGATCAGCTTGCGGCGGTTGCCCGCGGGCATCGGTCATCATCGGCTGGTCGAGGATGCTCTGCAGCTCGCGCCACTTGGTGTCGGTGCCCGAGCGGCGGAGCGCCTTGGCCTGCTCCTCGAGCTGGGTGAGCCGGCGATCTCGAGCTCGAGCTCGGCGATCGTCTGGGCGGCGGTGGCGCTGTCGACCAGCTGCTCCTCGACCGCCTCGACCTCGTCCTCGGGCCGCTCGTCGAAGTCCTCGAAGAACTCCGGGCGGTAGGAGGCGAGCTCGCGCGCGGCACCGAGGCGGGCGTTGCGGCCGCGTTGCAGGAGGCGCGCTTCTTCGACCGCGGCGCTCGAGCTTCTCGCGGCGGCGGCGGAGCGATTCGTGGATCGCGGCCGGCGAGGAGGCGAGCCGGCGTTGCAGGATCTGGAGCGCGAAGCCGACGTTCTGGCGCCGCTGGTCGCCCTCGGCGAGCCGCTCGGCGCGGTTCATCTCCTCGCGCACGTATTCGGTGACCGCCTCGTAGAGCGCCGCCTCGTCGGCCGACAGCCGGTAGTTCACGGTGTAGGCGCGGCGCTCCGGGAACAGCGGCCGGCCGTCGAAGGTCTTGAGCTCCTCCTTGGTCAGGCGGCGCAGCATGTCGCTGACGTCGGCGGTGTGCACGCCCTCGCGAAAGCGGCCCTCGAAGCGGTCGCCGTCGAGCAGCGCCATGAACAGCTGGAAGTCGGCCTCCTTGCCGCTGTGCGGGGTCGCGGTCATCAGCAGGAAATGCCGGGCGCGACCGGAGAGCCGCTGTCCGAGCTGGTAGCGCTTGGTGTACTTGACCTCGCCGCCGAAGTAGGTGGCCGACATGCGGTGCGCTTCGTCGCAGATCACGAGGTCCCACTCGCGCGCGGCGAAGAGCTTGGCCTGGAGGTCCTCGTTGCGGCTCAGCATGTCGAGGCGGGCGATCCAGAGCCCGGCCTCGTCGAAGGGGTTGCCGGTGCGGCTCGCCTCGATCCGGTCGCGGGTGAGGATCGCGAAGTCGAGGTGGAACTTCTCCGCGAGCTCGTCCTGCCATTGCTCGACCAGGTTGCCGGGAGCGACGACGAGGCAGCGCTCGAGGTCGCCCCGGATCAGCAGCTCCTTG
>CAWFGZ010000016.1:0-173235 GCA_963815435.1 uncultured Alphaproteobacteria bacterium | reverse complement strand
TAAGTGGGAGTGACGTCATGACCCGTAGCGTTCTTGCTCTCGCCGCTCTGCTGGCTCTCGCGGTCAGTAGTGGCGCCGCGTTGGCTTGCGGCGGCAGCTACAATGCCAGCAACATGAGCAAGCAGAGCGTCGCTTCGAACGACGACAGCAGCCAGCCGATCTACCTGCCGTCGAGCCACAAGAACAAGTGACCGGCAACGACCGTCCCCGACAGGGGACCGCCGCTCTTCGGAGCGGCGTTTTTTTTGACCCCGACGCGGTGCTCACCCGTGCGATGCTTCGGCATCATCACGGACGTTGAAAGCCGCCGGGGGGAAGAAGCCCATGACGATCGCATCGGTTCAGGCGGATCACTATCGGGTTCCTCTGCCCGTGGCGCTCTCGGACTCGACGCACGGGACCATGGAGGCCTTCGAGCTTATCACCGTGCGCATCCGCGACGACGATGGCGCCGAGGGTCTGGGCTACACCTATACGGTTGGCGTCGGTGGTGGCGCCATGCGCAACCTGATCGAGCGCGATCTCCGGCCGCTGCTTGAGGGCGAGGACCAGACCCGGATCGAGGCACTCTGGCAGAAGCTCTGGTGGAGCGCCCACTACGTCGGCCGGGGCGGGCTCGTCGTGCACGCGATCTCGGCGATCGACACGGCGCTCTGGGACCTGATGGCGAAGCGACGGAGCCAGCCGCTTTGGCGCCTGCTCGGCGGCCACGATCCGCAGGTGCCGGCCTATGCCGGCGGCATTGATCTGGAGTTCCCGCTCGATCGGCTGCTCCGCCAGACCGAGGACAACCTCGCGAAGGGTTTCCGCGCGATCAAGATGAAGGTCGGCCGCGCGCGCCTGTCCGAGGACGTCGAGCGGGTCGCCGCGATGCGTGCGCTGCTCGGGCCCGACCTCCCGCTGATGGTCGATGCCAACATGCGTTGGAGCGCGGACCAGGCGATCCGCGCAGCGCGCGCCCTGGCCGGGCATCAGGTCTATTGGCTCGAGGAGCCGACCATTCCGGACGACGTCAGGGGCCACGTCCGGATCGCGCGCGAGGGTGGGCTGCCGGTCGCGACCGGCGAGAACCTGCACACGATCTATGAATTCCAGTCCATGATCGGGGCCGGCGGCGTGTCCTTCCCGGAGCCGGATCTTTCGAACTGCGGTGGCATCACGGTCTGGCTCAAGGTCGCGCACCTCGCCGAAGCGGCCAATCTGCCGGTCACCTCGCACGGCGTGCATGATCTCCACGTGCACCTTCTGGCCGCGGTGCCGAACGCTTCGTACCTCGAGGTTCACGGCTTCGGTCTGGAGCGCTTCATGGCCGAGCCGCTCCGCATTCAGGACGGCAAGGCGATTGCGCCCGAGCGGCCGGGCCACGGCGTCGAGTTGGACTGGCAAGCCCTGGAAGCCCTGCGGGCGGATTGACACACCGCCCAAAGCAAGATTTGGGATGCGGCGGCGCTGCGGCCTTCGTAACCTCGCGCCATCGTCGACGCCAGGCGCGCTCGGCGGCTGAATCGGGCGGGAGACGGTCATGGCAGCGGTGGTCGAAGCGAGACGGATCGATGCAGCTACGCTCGGCGAGCGGATCGAGCGCATCGACTGGCGGCGGGTCGAGGCTCAGCTCGACGCGCTCGGTCATGCGACGCCGGGCCCCCTGCTGACCGCCGAGGAATGCCGGACGGTCGCGGAGATGTACGGCGAGGCGGCGCGTTTTCGCAGCCGCATCGTCATGCGCCGGCACGCTTTCGGCGAGGGCGAATATCAGTATTTCGCACGCCCGCTGCCGGAAATCGTGGCTGAGCTGCGCCGGCTGGTCTACCCGCGTCTCGTCCCGATCGCCAACCGGTGGCAGGAGGCGCTCGGCCTCCGGCCGCGCTATCCTGGTGATCTCGACGGGTTCCTGAAGGTCTGCCACGACGCCGGCCAGATCCGGCCGACGCCGCTGCTCCTGAAATACGGGCCCGGCGACTACAACCGCCTGCACCAGGACCTCTACGGCGAGCTGCATTTCCCGCTCCAGATGGCGATCCTGTTGAGCGAGCCCGGGCGCGATTTCGAAGGCGGCGAGTTCGTCCTGACCGAGCAGCAGCCGCGCGCCCAGTCGCGGGTCGAAGTCGTCCCGCTCGCCCAGGGCGAGGCGGTGATCTTCGCCGTCAATTTCCGACCCGCGCGCGGCACGCGCGGCTTCTACCGCCTCGCCATGCGCCATGGCGTCAGCCGCGTCCGGGCGGGCGAGCGCTACACTCTCGGCATCATCTTCCACGATGCCACGTGAGACGTCGCGCCAGAGCTCAACGTTGCTCGCCTGCCTGGGGCCCAGTCCGTCGCCAGAGTTGAGCTAGCTCGAAGCGTAAGAGACTTCGCCCTCCTCCGACGGTGCGAGCTGCTTCATCGAGACGATCTTGAGCTCGGGCTTGATCGTCTGCAGCGCCTCCCACAGCTCCTCGGCCACGACCGTCAGCCGGCGCTGCGTCGTGCCCGGTTGCCAGGTGCGCTGCATCTCCACGGTCATCATGTAGTCCCTGACCTTTCTGCTCAGCAGGGCCAGGGCGCCAAGCCCCGACGTCGCGTACAGGAAGGCTGCGCCCGCCGCCGCACCGAAGACCGTATCCGCCGTGCTTTCGTTGGCTTTCCAGCCGCACTTCTTCAGGGCGTTCGCCTTGGTGCTCGAAACATCGTCGCGGCAGGTGGCAGTCGCGATGATCTCGGTCCCTCCGTCGGTGACGCGCGGATCGACCCTGATGTGGTTCTGGGGATCCTCGCCGAGCAGCCAGCTCTCCTTGTGCTGGACCACGCGGAGCAGAATGCACGCAATCTCATCCGCTTCGCTGTCGCCTCGAGTCGCGCTCGAGACGATCGCTTTCGGCTCCGTCGCTGACGCCCCCGGCGCCACCGGGTGCGCAGCCGCAGGTTCGTCCGCGACCGGCGCTGCTTTCCGAGGGGGTTTCCGCTCGCGAGGAGGCGCCATGGCTTCGGCCAACATGGCATCGATCTCGCCGGCCAGGCGGGCCAGGAGGTCGTCGCGTCGCCGCATCCGGTGGAGCAGGTCCAGCACCGCCTCGCGCGCATCACTCTCCTCGAGTTGCCCCTTGAGCTCGAACAGCAGGGCGGCCTGCTCCTGGAAGCTCAATTTCGCCGCGCCATCGACCTGATCTCTAAGGTCGTTCAGATATGACATCGGCACCGGCGGGGGCTCGGGCAGCGGATCGGGTAGGGGTCGCGGCGGCCGCACGCCGTTGATCGCCCTCGTCAGCGCCAGCCCGGCGCGCAGATCGCGACTCCGGTAGTCGATGAACTGAATCTCGCCGAGCCGTCGCGGCAGGAGACTGGTCTGCACCCAGGGGCAGGACAGATTTCTCGAGCCGGCTCGCATAGTCGAGCTCCTCCTGGCAAGCATGAGACTGCACAGATTCACGCGAGAGGGCAAAGATTAGCAGGTCGCTTTGCCGAATGTTCTCGAGGATTTCATTCCACCACTGCTGTCCGCCACTAATCGAACGGTCGAACCATACCTGGTGACCTGCCTCATGCAGATCGCCGGCAGGGCCTCGACCGCCTCCGACGAAGCGCGGTTGTACGTGATGAAGATCCTAGCCATTGGCTGCTCCTTTCAAATATGCCCCCCCAGAGGTGATCCTATGTCCCCTGAACGATCGGAAACCAAAACCTCTAGGGGGCGCTATGAACCACGTCACACCTTGGCAGAGATGCGCCCGGCATCAGGTGCGCCACTGATCGCATCGTCGTCCGGGAAATCGTTCGGGCGGGTGGCCCGAACCGACTTCGCAACCCTCGGGATCCTAGGTTCGGGATAGGATCGGTCGGCGCTCTGACCGACCGATCCGATGCGGGGTCTGTCCGAGCTGCCCTGCCTGGCCTAAGCTCGCCCGCGGGTGCAGGGACGAGGGAGCGAGCGATGGCGGGGGCAATGAGAAATCCGGGTACACCTGCGGATGCCATCCACTGGGTCAAGGTCGAGGCGCACCGGTTCGAGGGCGACGGCACGATCCCGAACAATCCGAAGTTGCCGTTCCTGGTCTATCCGGATGCGGTCGAAATATCCGGGGCCGATCCGGCAGCCATCTTCGAAAGGATCTTCGCCAAGAACGGCTGGTCCGGCTCCTGGCGGAACGGCATCTATCCCTTCCCGCACTATCACAGCACGGCGCACGAGGTGCTCGGCATCGCCCGTGGTGAGGCAAAGGTCCGCTTCGGCGGCGCGAATGGCGCGGTGCTCACGGTGCGGGCGGGCGACGTGGTGGTGATCCCGGCCGGGGTCGGCCATCAGAACTTGGGCGCCAGTGGCGACCTGCTGGTGGTCGGGGCTTATCCGGGCGGGGCGCACTTCGACCTCTGCACCGGCAAGTCCGAGGAGCGGCCACGGGTCCTGGACAATATCGGCCGGGTGCCGCTGCCGACCGCCGATCCGGTCTACGGCGCCGCGGGGCCGCTCGGCGAGCGTTGGACGAAGGCCTGAGGCGGCCGCCGGCGGCGGCCGATGCGGGTCCTCCTGCTGTTCTGTCATCCGGTCGAGGACAGCTATCAGGCCGCCCTGCATCGCACCGCCCGGGCAGCGCTCGAGCGGGCGGGGCATGAGGTCGACGACTGCGACCTCTACGCCGAGGGGTTCTGCCCCACGCTCTCGCGCGAGGAGCGCATCGCCTATCACGACACGGCGCTCAATCGGGCACCGGTGCAGCCCTACGTCGAGCGGCTGCTCGCCGCCGAGGCGCTGGTGCTCTGCTTTCCGGTCTGGATGTTCGGCCCGCCAGCGATGCTCAAGGGCTTCTTCGACCGCGTGTTCCTGCCGGGCGTGAGCTTCCATCTGAGCGCCGACGGCAGGCTCACATCGAACCTCCGCCACATCCGCCGGCTCGGCGCGATCGCGACCTACGGCCGGCCGCGCTGGATCGCCTTCGTCATGGGCGATCCACCGCGCAAATTGGTGACCCGCCTGCTCCGCTTTCAGATCCGCCCCGGCGCGAAGGTCCGCTATCTCGCCCACTACCACATGAACGTCTCGACCGCGGCCACGCGCCAGCGCTTTCTCGCCAGGGTCGAGCGCGCCATGACGCGCTTTTGAGCTTCGCCCGCGGCAGGTCGCGCTCAGTAAACCCGCGTCACGCGGTAGCCGCGCTGGGCGAGAAGGTTGAGCAGACCGTGCTCGCCCGGAAGGTGCAGGCTGCCGACCGCGATGAAGGCGTCGCCTTCGGCGAGCCGGCTCTCCATGCGCTCGACCATGCGCAGGTTGCGCTCGTCGACCGCACGTCTCATGAACTGGCGGCCGAGTTCGTCGTCGGCCGCCATCTGCCCTGTCATCAGGCTGAAGATCGCGCTCACGTCGCGCGCCAGATAGGCGTCGCGGAACGACTGCCACCACCAGTCGACCCGCGGGTTCTCCGTGATCGCGTCATCGAGCAGGGCGATCTGCGCCTCCGATCCGAGCTCGTCGAACAGACTGATCTGCTCGGCCGCGCTCTCCAGCCCGTAGACTGGAATTCCGCGCTGCTCGGCGCGCTGCTGCAGCGTCCAATCCAAGGGCAGCGTCGCGCCGTTGCGGCGGCCAAGAAGCTCGGCCGGCGGAACACTGAACAGCGTCATCAGCGCCCAGGGCTTGAACTGCCGCAGCTGGGTATCGGCGAGGCCATAGCGGGCACCGACCTCCTTGACCCGCTCGAACCGCTCCGGACCGACCAGCACCGCCAGATTGTCGCCCCGCTCGAGCAGTCGCGCGCGCAGCAGCTCGGCCTCGACCGCCGGGGTCCGGACCACTTCGATGGTCAGGCTGGCGGCAGTGGCGAAAACGGCAGCAACCGGTTCGGGCAGGCGCGTCACGCTCGGGTCGCTGGAGTGCAAGGTGCCGAACAGGTGGCTCGGGGGCAGCCCCGTCCGCTCGACCCGCCAGAGCAGCCCCTTGCCGTAGAGCGGCTCGACCCCGGCCGCCTGTGCGGCCACGCAGACGCAGAGGACGACCAGCGTCGTGACGGCGATCTGCGCTGAACGCCAGAGCCACGCCGATCTCGATTGCTCGACCATTGCTCCTCCGACAGGCGGTCGTGACGGCGCGACCCTAATAGGCTGGCGTTAGCCGGTAGTGAAGAGCAGCGAGCGGGCGCGACCGGGCGACGCTGATCGGCCCGACGGGCGGCCGCAAAGCCGCAGCACTATATCTCGGGCTCGAACGTCGCTAGGCTTCGAAGCTACCAATCTCGCTCAAACTTTGGCGAGCAACCGCATCGCCCAGCGCACCGCTATGAACGACGACGCTCCGTCCGAGCCCAGGGTCCCGATCATCGCCTGCCACGAATGCGGCCTGATCCACCGCATGCGCGAGCTGCCGGACGGTCGTGCGGCGAAGTGCACACGCTGCGGCGCGATGCTCTATCGCGAGCGGCGCAACAGCCTCGACCGCGTGCTGATGCTCACGATCGCGGCGCTGATCCTGTACGTGCTGGCGAGCAGCTTTCCGTTCCTGACCTTCAAGCTCGAGGGGCGCGAGCAGGTCAGCACGCTGCTGACCGGCGTGGTCGAGCTCTACAAGCAGGGAATGTGGCCGCTCGCCCTGCTGGTGTTCGTCGTCGGGTCGCTCGTGCCGCTGATCAAACTGCTCGGCAACCTCTACGTCCTGGTGCCGCTCCGCTTCGGTCGCCGGCCGCCCGGGCTCGCGCGCGTCTTCCGTTTCATCGACGTGCTGCACCCCTGGGCGATGATGGAGGTCTATCTGCTCGGCATCATCGTCGCCTACGTCAAGCTGATCGACCTCGCGCGGATCGAGCTCGGCATCGCCGTGTACTCGTTCGCCGCCCTGATCGTGACGATGGTGGCCGCCGAGGCGGCGCTCGATCCGCGCAAGGTGTGGGCCGCGCTCGGCGCGCAGGCGCGAGCCAGCCTGCCGCTACGGGCAAGCGCCACGCTCCTCGGCTGCCACGACTGCGACCAGGTCGTCCGCGCCCCCCGTCACGGCCACGGGCTGCGCTGTCCGCGCTGCGGCGCGCCGCTGCACCCGCGCAAGCCCCAGAGCATCGCCCGCACCTGGGCATTGATCATCGCGGCCTGCATCCTCTACATCCCGGCCAACGTTCTGCCGGTGATGACCGTGATCTCGTTCGGCCGGGGCAGCCCCGACACCATCCTGAGCGGGGTCAAGGTCCTGATCGAGCACGGCATGTGGCCGATCGCAGCGTTGGTGTTCTTCGCCAGCATCACCGTACCGGTACTCAAGCTGATCACCCTCACCTGCCTGCTGATTTCGGTCCAGCGCCGGTCGACCTGGCGCCAGCGGGATCGCACCCTGGTCTATCGCATCACCGAAGCAGTCGGCCGCTGGTCGATGGTCGACATCTTCGTCATCGCGATCCTGGTCGCTCTGGTCAGCCTCGGCTCGATCGCGACGATCGAGCCCGGCCCCGGCGCGGTATGCTTCGCCGGCGTCGTGGTGATCACGATGTTCGCGGCCATGACGTTCGATCCCAGGCTGATCTGGGACGCACAGGAGCAAGGTCATGTTCGGCAAGGGTCAAGTTGAGCAGGACGAGGTGCCGGAGGTCGCGGTCGCCGAGCGCCGCGGCATCTCGATCGTTTGGCTGATCCCGCTGGTCGCGGCGGCGATCGCGATCTGGCTCGCCTACACGACCCTGAGCGAGAAGGGCCCGACCATCACGATCACCTTCAAGACCGCCGAAGGCCTCGAGGCCGGCAAGACCAGGGTCAAGTACAAGGACGTCGAGGTCGGCCTCGTCGAAAGCGCCAAGCTGAGCGATGACCTGTCGCACATCGTGGTCACCGCAAGCATGGACAAGAGCATCGCGGGCCACGTGACCGAGGGCGCGCAGTTCTGGATTGTCCGGCCGCGGATCGGAATCAGCGGGGTCTCGGGTCTCAGCACCCTGCTATCCGGTGTCTACGTCGAGATGCAACCGGGTGAAGGCGCGCCGAGCAAGAGCTTCACCGGCCTCGAGGAGCCGCCGCCGATCGCCTCGGACGTGCCGGGCACCCGATACCTGCTGCACGCCGATCGCCTGGGCTCGATCGGGCGAGGCTCGGCGGTCTACTACCGGGACGTCGTGGTTGGGCAGGTGCTGAGCTACGCTCTCGCCGACGACCAGCGCGGCCTGGATCTACAGATCTTTGTCAGCGCGCCCCACGACAAGCTGGTGCGGAGCGATAGTCGGTTCTGGAGCGCGAGCGGCGTCGATGTCTCGGTCGGCGCCAATGGGGTCAACGTCCAGATGCAGTCGTTGCAGGCCCTGCTCGCCGGCGGCATCGCTTTCGACACGCCCGAGCATCACGAGGCCGGGTGAGCAGGCGGTGGCAGGCGCCGACTTCCCGCTGTACGACAGCCTGGCGGGCGTCGGTGAGGCGCAGTTTACCGAGAAGGTCCCCTACCTCGCCTATTTCGAAGGCTCGGTGCGCGGCCTGCACCCGGGCGCGCCGGTGGAGTTTCGGGGGATCCCCGTCGGGAAGGTCACCGACGTCAGCCTGGTCTTGGATCCGGCGACTGCTTCGGTCCGCATCCCGGTGACCCTCGATATCCAGCCGCAGCGTGTGAGCGCGAGCGAGGAGGCTGCAAGGGCTGCCAAGGTCGAGCCTTATGCCGTGCTGGCTGCGCTCGTGAAGCGGGGCCTGCGCGCGCAGCTCAAGTCCGGCAATCTGTTGACCGGCGAGCTGTTCGTGTCGCTCGACTTCCACCCGGAGGCGCCGCCGGCGGAGTTGGACTTCAAGGGCAAGTATCCCCTGATCCCGTCGGTGCCGACGGATATCGAGGCGCTGACCGCGTCGGTCACCGGCGTCCTGCAGGAGCTGGCTTCGCTGCCGCTCAAGGATCTGACCAACGAGCTCCGCCAGACGGTGCAGGGGGTCAACACCCTGGTCGCTTCGCCCGAAACTCAGGAGACGGTGCGCGGGCTGAACCAGAGCGTCCAGAGTCTTCAGGCGATCTTGAAGAGCCTCGATCAGCAGGTTACTCCGATGCTGACCCAGGCCCGGTCGACCCTCAGCGCGGCGCAAGGCATGGTCGGCTCAGACTCTCAGCTGCGCTACGATCTCAATTCGGCACTGCACGAACTGAGCGGCGCGGCGCGTTCGATCCGGGTGTTCGCCGACTATCTGGCACGCAATCCGGACGCTCTGATTCGCGGGAAGACCGGGCCATGAAAGCGCATGCCCTCTGCTTTGCGGCGCTGGCCGTAGCGAGCCTCGTCGCGGCCTGCGCGCCGAGCACGCCGACACGCTTCTACACCCTCTCGGGCCTGCCGACGCCAGCGCATGACACCGGGCTTGCCGCTGGCCGGTTCGTGGGCGTCGGCCCAATCGTCCTGCCCGCGTATCTCGATCGCCCGCAGATCGTGACCCGCACGGCGGCCAATCAGGCGCACCTCGCCGAACTCCGACAACTGGATCGAACCGCTCGCCACGATGGTGCCTCGCGTCCTGGCCGACAATCTCTCGCAGCTGCTCGGCACCGACGACGTGGTCGTCCTGCCGCAGCAGCGCGCGATCCGGTTCGCCTACCAGGTCCAGGTCGACGTCAGCCGCTTCGATGTCGACCGCGACGGTCGGGCGATGCTGGACGCCCGCTGGTACGTGCTGGCGGACGACGCCGGGGCGGTCGTGGCCAACGGTCGCTCGACCATCGCCGAGCCGGCGAGCGATCCGGGCAACTACGCCGAGGTGGCGGCCGCCATGAGCCGGGCACTCGGCGCGATGAGCCAGGAGATCGCCGCCGCAATCCTCGCCAAGCCGCGAAAGTGACGGCGCCCGACCGGCGCCGACCTCAAGCGGAAGAGACCGGCTCGCCCAGAATGTAGGTGGCGCGTACGGCGCGGTCGTCGCCCATCGTCATCAGCACGAACAGGCTCGCCTCGAGGTCGTCGCCGGCGGCCTCGAGACGGTGGCGCATGGCCGGCGTCGCGCACGGATCGAGCACGACGACATCAGCCTCGCTGCCGACCCGAAACGAGCCGATCCCGCGCTCCAGACCGAGCGCGCGGGCGTTGCCCAGCGTCATCAGATAGAAAGCCTCGAGCGCCGGCAGATTCTGGCCGCGCAGCTGCAGCACCTTGTAGGCCTCGGCGGCAGTCCTCAGCATCGAGTAGCTGGTGCCGCCGCCGACGTCGGTCGCGAGGCCGACGCGCACGCCCGCCTCGCGCAGGCCGGCAAGATCGAACAGGCCGCTGCCGATGAACAGGTTCGAGGTCGGGCAGAACGCCGCGACCGAGCCGGTCTCGGCCAGGCGTTGGACCTCCTCCTTATCCAGATGCAGGCAATGGCCGAAGATCGAGCGCGGGCCGAGCAGGCCAGATAGGTCGTAGGCGTCGGTGTAGCTGCGCGCCTTCGGAAACAGCTGGCGGACGGTCGCGATCTCGTCCGGGTTCTCTGCCAAGTGGGTCTGGAGATAGGCGTTTGGGAACTCGCGCAGGAGCGCGCCCGCGGCCTCGAGCTGCGGGCCGCTCGAGGTCAGCGCGAAGCGCGGCGTGATCGCATAAGCCAGACGGCCGCGGCCGTGCCAGCGCTCGAGCAGCGCTCTGGACTCGCGATAGCCGCGCTCGGCCGTGTCGCGAAGCGCCTCGGGCGCATTCCGGTCCATCATCACCTTGCCGGCGATCATGCGCAGGTTGCGCCGCTCGGCCTCGGCGAAGAACGCCTCCGCCGACTGAGGATGCACCGTGCCGTACACGACCGCGGTGGTCGTGCCGTTGCGGAGCAGCTCATCGAGAAAGAAGCGTGCGATCCGTGCGCAATGCTCGGGGTCGGCGAATTTCTGCTCCTCGACGAAGGTGTACTTCTGCAGCCACTCCAGGAGCTGGGCGCCATAGGAGGCGATCACCTGGGTCTGCGAGTAGTGGATGTGGATGTCGATAAGACCGGGCAGAATCAGACAGTCCGGATAGAGATCGATCGCGGTGTTGAGCGGCAGGCTGGACACCAGCGATGCGGCATCGCCGACCGCCGCCACGCGGCCGTTCTCGATCAGCAGAAGCCCGTCCTGGATGAGGTTGTAGCTGGCCTCCGGGCCGACCTCGTACGGATCGTCGACGAAATGGAGGATGCGGCCGCGCAACGCCCGGCGCTGGGTCATCGAAGGTTTCCTCACGGAAGACTACTCGGCGGGCTCGCCCGCCTCGTACCACGCCGCCAGCACGCCTCGCTCCTCGGGCTCGAGATCGGTGACGTTCGCCGGCGGCATCGCGTCAGTCGCGACCGCCTGGAGGTAGATCTGGCGGCCGTGCAGGCGGATCATCTCGGCGGTGTCGAGCATCACGCCCTTCGGCGGCCGGTCGATCCCCGGCCAGAGCGGCTCGGCGGCATGGCACATGCTGCACCGGCTCTGCACGATCGCCTCGACGTCGGCAAAGTTCACGGGCTCCGCCGGCGCGATCGCCGCGCGCTCGGCATGCGACGGGCCGCCCGTGCTCAAGAGTACGATCGCGGCGACGCCCGCCGCCGCGACGCCCCAGGTCCACCAGGGGCTGGGCAGGCCCTTGTGGCGCGTGTTGTAGAAATGCCGGATCACCGCGCCGACGATCAGCACCAGCGCGAAGATCACCCAGTTCCAGCGGCTCGCGAAGGTCATCGGATAGTGATTGCTGATCATCAGGAACAGCACCGGCAGGGTCAGGTAATTGTTGTGCAGCGAGCGCTGCTTGGCCTGCTCGCCGAGCTTCGGATCGGGCTCCCGGCCGGCGATCAGGTCGGCCACCACGACCTTCTGGTTGGGAATGATGATCAGGAACACGTTCGCGACCATGATCGTGCCGATCAGGGCGCCCATCTGCATGTAGGCGCCGCGGCCGCTGAACAGCTCCGTCGACAGCCAGGCGAGCGCCACCAGAAACGCGAACCCGAGCGCGCACAGCGTCGTCTCGTTCCGGCCGAGCCTGGACTTGCAGAGCTCGTCGTAAATCACCCAGCCGACGATCAGGAGCGCGATGCTGGCCGCGATCGCCATCCATTTGGGGTTCGCGTAGGCGAGCGGATCGACCAGGTAGAGCCCGGCGCTGACATAGTAGAGCACGACCAGCAGGAAGAAGCCGCTGATCCAGGTGGTGTACGCCTCCCATTTGAACCAGGTGAGCTGATCGGGCATCCGCGCTGGCGCGACCAGATACTTGATCATGTGGTAGAAGCCGCCGCCGTGTACCTGCCAGGCCTCGCCGCCGGCGCCATCGGGCAGGCCGTCGCGCCGTCGGAGGCTCGAGTCCAGGTGGACGAAGTAGAACGAGCTGCCGATCCAGGCGATCCCGGCAATCACGTGCAGCCAGCGCAGGCCGAGATTGAGCCACTCCCAGAGAATGGTGCCCATTGCCGACACGTTCTCCGCGCGCCTGCCTCCGCTTGATCGCCCGGGCCTCGCTCAACCCGGTAGCCGGCCGCGCGCGAGCGCTGCTCTCAGGCCTGCACGCCCTTGACGTACCAGTCCATCTTGAGCAGCACGTCGTCGCTCAGATGCTGGCCCTCCGGCACCTTGAGCGCCCCGCCCTGGTCGTAGACCGGCCCCGCGAAGGGGTGCAGCGTGCCCGCGATGATCCCCTCCTTGACCTTGTCCGCCGCCTGCGCGACCTCGGGCGTCACGGCGGGCCCGTAGGGCGCGATCTCGACCATGCCCTCCTTCAGCCCGTACCAGACGTTCTGGGTCTTCCAGGTGCCGTCCATGACCGCCTTGACGCGTTCGATGTAGTACGGCCCCCAGTCGTCGACGATCGCGGTCAGCTGGGCCTTGGGCGCGAACTTGCGCATGTCCGACGACTGGCCGAAAGCGTAGACGCCGCGGTCCTCGGCCACCTGCAGGGCGGCGGGGCTGTCGGTGTGCTGGGCGATGATGTCGGCGCCCTGATCGATCAGGGTCTTGGCGGCGTCCGCCTCCTTGCCCGGGTCGTACCAGCTGTTGACCCAGATCACCTTGATCTGGATGTCGGGCCGGTGCTTCTGCGCCGCCAGCGTGAACGCGTTGATGCCCATCACCACCTCGGGGATCGGGAACGAGGCGATGTAGCCGACGATGCCCGATTTGGTCATCAGCCCGCCGATCGTGCCGATCACGGCGCGGCCCTCGTAAAAGCGGGCGTTGTAGACGGCGAGATTGGGCAGCGTCTGATAGCCGGTGGCGTGCTCGAACTTGACCTTGGGGAACTGCTTGGCGACCCGGACGGTCGCGTTCATGAAGCCGAAGGAGGTGGCGAAGATGATGCTGTTGCCGGTGGTCGCGAGCTGGCGGATGACGCGCTCGGCATCGGGTCCTTCGCTGACGTTCTCGACAAAGGTCGTCTTCACCTGGTCGCCGTACTGCTTCTCGACCGCCTTGCGACCGAGGTCGTGCTGATAGCTGTAGCCGAAATCGCCGACCGGGCCGACGTAGACCCAGCCGGCCTTGAGCGGGCTCTCGGCCCGCGCCCCGAGCGTGGCGCCGATGCCGAGCGCGGCCGCGCTCCCGAGCAGCGCTCGTCTGGTCAGATTGGTGGACATGTGCCTCTCCCGGTTCTGGTCCCGCCGCTCAGACGGTCGGGTGGAACGGCTTGCCGAGGCAAGCCGGCGCTTTCAGCCAGCCCTTCCAGGGTCCCGCCGAGATCACGGTCAGGACCAGGATGGTGGCGACATAGGGCAGCATCGACAAGACCTGCGACGGCACGGCGAACGTGCCCGCACCCTGCGCGTGCAGCTGCAGGATGGTGACGCCGCCGAACAGATAGGCACCGAGCAGCACCCGCCAGGGACGCCAGGACGCGAAGACCACCAGCGCCAGCGCGATCCAGCCGCGACCCGCGGTCATCTGCTCGACCCACATCGGCGTGTAGGAGAGCGAGAGGAACGCGCCGCCGAGCCCGCTCATCAGGCCGCCGAACAGGATCGCCAGATAGCGGATGCGGATCACCGGATAACCAATCGCATGGGCCGCCTCGTGCGATTTGCCGACCGCGCGCAGGATCATTCCCGCCCGGCTGCGCTTGAGAAACCAGGCGACCGCGATGGTGAGCGCGATCGACAGATAGATCAGGAAGTCGTGACTGAACAGCAGCGGCCCGATCACCGGCAGATCGCTCAGCCCCGAGATGTCGAGCCGTGGCAGGCGCTGGGTCGGCGTGCCGACGAAACCAGAGCCGAGAAGGGCGGACAGGCCGATGCCGAAGATGGTCAGTGCCAGCCCGGTCGCCACCTGGTTAGCGAGCAGCGACATGGTCAGCACCGCGAATACCAGGGCAAGCACGGCGCCGGCCAGCGCGCCGGCGATCATGCCGAGGGTGCCGCTGCCGGTGATCACGGCGATCGCGAAGGCACTCACCGCACCCGCCAGCATCATGCCCTCGACGCCGAGGTTGAGCACACCCGACTTCTCGACCACGAGCTCACCCAGCGCCGCGTAGAGGAGCGGCGTCGCCGCGCTGATCACGGTGAGGAGAATGAAGACCGAGGAGTTGAGGCTCACCGGATCATGCCCTCTGGATCGCCGGGCCGAGGCGAATCCGGTAGCGGATCAGGACGTCGCAGGCGAGCAGGAAGAACAGCAGCATGCCCTGGAATACACCGGTTACCGCCTGCGGCAGGCCGACCGAAATCTGCACGTTCTCGCCGCCTAGATAGGAGAGCGCCATGACCAGGCCGGCCAGCAGCACGCCGAGCGGATGCAGCCGGCCCAGGAAGGCGACGATGATCGCGGTGAAGCCGTACCCCGGCGAAATCGTGGGCACCAGCTGACCGATCGGCCCGTCGACCTCGAACAGGCCGGCGAGCCCGGCGAGCCCGCCGCTCAGGAGCAGGCAGAACCAGACCATGCGCTTTTCGCTGAAGCCCGCGAAGCGGGCCGCGGCCGGCGCCTGGCCGACCACCTTGACCTCGAAGCCGATCAGCGTCCGGCTGATCAGGAGCCAGCCGGCCAGAGCGACGAAGAGGGCGACGACGGCGCCTAAGTGCAGCCGCGTTCCTTCCAGAATCACGGGCAGGATCTCGGCTCCCGAGAACATCTTGGATTGCGGGAAGTTGAAGCCCTGCGGATCCTTGAGCGGCCCGTAGACCAGAGCGCTCAGCAGCAAGGTCGCCACGTAGGTCAGCATCAGGCTGGTCAGGATCTCGTTGACCTCGAAGCGGGTCTTGAGAAAGGCGGGAATCGCGGCCCAGGCCATGCCACCCGCGATGCCGGCCAGACACATCAACGGCAGAATCCAGGCGCCCTCCTGATCGATCAGCCAGAGGCCGAGGGCGCCGCCCGCGATCGCACCGAGGGTGAGCTGGCCCTCGGCGCCGATGTTCCAGACGCCGGCCCGAAAGCCGATCGCGAGCCCGGTCGCGATCAGGACCAGCGGGGTCGCCTTGATCGCCAGCTCGGCCAGCCCGTAGATCGAGAGGATCGGCGAGACGAAGAAATAATAGAGCGACTTGCCCGGGTCGTAGCCCATCAGGACGAAGAGGAAGAAGCCGGTCACGACCGTGAGCGCAACCGCGAGCACCGGGGTCGCGAGGGTCATCGCGCGCGAGACCTCCGGGCGCGGCTCGAGCCTAGGCCACATGCGCGGCCTCGCGCTCGCGCGCCGGCGCCTCCGGCTGCATGCCGTGCAGTCCGCCCATCAGGAGCCCGATCTCCCCGGTCTGCGCCTCCCGGGTGATCAGGATCCTGGACAGCCGGCCCTCGTTGATCACCGCCATGCGATCGGTCAGCGCGAGCAGCTCGTCGAGGTCCTGCGAGATGACCAAAACCGCGGCACCCTGTGTCGCGAGGTCGAGCAGCGCCTGATGGATCGCTGCGGCGGCGCCGGCATCGACCCCCCAGGTCGGCTGCGAGACGACTAGCACGCCGGGCGTCTGCAGGATCTCCCGGCCGACCACGAATTTCTGCAGATTGCCGCCTGAGAGGCTCGACGCGCGGGCATCGATGCCACTGGCGACGACGTGAAAGGTCTCGACGATGCGGCTCGCGAAGCGGCGGGCGGCGCGATCTAAAATCAACCCGAAGCGGATCAGTCCCATGCGATGATGGCCGCTCAAGGTCGCGTTGTCGACGAGGCTCAGGTCAGCGACCGCACCGTGGCCGTTCCGTTCCTCAGGCACACAGGCGAGGCCGCGCTGGCGCCGCGCACCGGCGCCGAGGCGGCCCACGGGCTCGCCGTCGATCCCGATCGCGTCCGCCTCGGCCATGGTTCGCTCGCCCGCCAGCGCTTCGAGCAGCTCGGTCTGGCCGTTGCCGGCCACGCCCGCGATGCCGAACACTTCGCCCGCCCCGACCTCGAAGCCGAGGTCCTTGAGGTCGATGCCAAAGGGCACGGCGGCGCGCAGCGACAGCGCGCGGACCACCAGACGCGGCCTGCCCGGGCTCTGCCCCTCGCGCCGGATCGGATCGACCAGCTCGGTGCCGATCATCAGCTGTGCCATGCTGCGGGCGGTCTCGCGCCTGGGGTCGCACTCGGCGACCACGCGCCCCTGGCGCATGATCGTCGCGCGCTCGCAGAGCGCCTTGATCTCTTGCAGCTTGTGGCTGATGTAGAGGATCGAGCAGCCCTCGGCCGCCAGCAGGCGGAGCGTCTCGAACAGCCGCTCGACCTCCTGCGGCGTCAAGACCGAGGTCGGCTCGTCCATGATCAGGAGCTTCGGGCTCTGCAACAGGCAGCGTACGATCTCGATTCGCTGGCGCTCGCCGACCGAGAGCGTGTGGACGTGGCGGCGCGGATCGAGCGGCAGGCCGTAGGTCTTCGAGATCTCGACGATGCGTGCGGCAAGCGCGCGCAGATCGCCGGCATCGTCGACCCCGAGCGCGATGTTCTCGAGCACGGTCATCGCTTCGAACAGCGAGAAGTGCTGGAACACCATGCCGATACCGAGCCGGCGTGCGGCGGCCGGGCTTTCGATCGCCACCGCGTGCCCGTCCCAGCGGATGACCCCGGCATCCGCCTGCAGCACGCCATAGATGATCTTGACCAGTGTGCTCTTGCCGGCGCCGTTCTCGCCGAGCAGGGCGTGGATCTCGCCGGGCGCGACCGCGAAGCCGACGTCGTCATTGGCGAGCACGCCGCCCGGATAGCGCTTGGCGATGCCCTGCAGCTCGAGCCGGGGCGGCGTGGCCGATGCCTGATCGCTCATGGGGTCGTCGTCCTCAGCCAGCCCCGGCAGGGCAAGCGCCTCCTCGCTCGTGATTTCCGCCTCCGCCTCTGACAATACGCCAAGCGACCGCAGCCGAAAACCGGGTGTGCAAGAATTCAGGCCGGCAGGTACAAAGCGGTGCCGAGGAGGTGGACCCGTTGGTCTTACGATCGGTCACTCATGGGCGTTGGGCGCCGTTGGCGTTGACGAACACGCTATAGAGCGACGTCGAGCCGCAGATGAACAGCCGGTTCTTCTTCGGCCCGCCGAAGGTGCAGTTCGCCACCACCTCGGGGATCCTGATCTTGCCGATCAGCTCACCGCTTGGCAGGTAGCAATGGATGCCCTCGGCCGTGCTGGTCCAGATTCGGCCCGCGGTGTCGATCCGAAAGCCGTCGAAGCTGCCGGCCTCGCAGTTCGCGAACACCGCGCCGCCGGTCAACCTCCGGCCGTCGTCCGCCACGTCGAACACCCGGATGTGGCGCGGCCCGTCGGCGCGGTGCGACACCCCGGTATCCGCCACGTAGAGGCGGCTCTCGTCGGGCGAGAAGGCGATGCCGTTCGGCTTCTCGAAGTCGTCGGCGACCACGGCGACCTCGCCGCTCGCCGGATCGATCCGGTAAACGTGGCAGGCACCGATCTCGCTCTCCGCCCGCTCGCCCTCGTATTCCCAATCGATGCCGTAGCTCGGGTCGGTGAACCAGATCGAGCCGTCCGACTTGACCACGACGTCGTTCGGTGAGTTGAGGCGCTTGCCCTGCCAGCGGTCGGCGAGCACGCTGACCCGGCCGTCGAACTCGGTCCGGCTGACCCGCCGGCCCCGGTGCTCGCAGGTGACCAGCCGGCCCTCGCGATCGACCGTGTTGCCGTTGCTGTTCAGGGACGGCTGGCGGAACACGCTGACCCGACCGTCGCATTCGTCCCAGCGCAGCATGCGATCGTTGGGAATGTCCGACCAGACGAAGTAGCGCCCGGCGGCGAAGTACGCCGGCCCTTCCGACCAGCGGCAACCCGTAAACAGCTTCTCGACGCGCACGTTGCCCAGCACGCACGCCGTGAAGCGGGGATCGATGACCTCGAAATCCTCGCTGATCATGCCAGCCTCCCTTGTTTTGCGCCTAGCCCTGTACCCGCTCGCCGCGGCCGTAGAGGAGGAGCATCGCGACGATAACTGCCCCGTAGATGATCTGACGACCGGCCTCCGGCATCTGCACCACCGACAGGATCGACTGCAGAAGCGTGATCAGAATGACGCCGGCGACGGTGCCGAGATAGGAGCCGCGTCCGCCGAGGATCGAGGTGCCGCCGAGCACGACGGCGGCGATCGCGGGCAGCAGATAGGGATCGCCCATCGACTGAAAGGCGTTGGTCGAGTAGCCGGCGAGGAGAACGCCGGCAAACCCGGCCAGACCGCCGGAGATGACGAAGGCGAGGAAGATGACCCGCCGGGTATCGGCGCCGGACAGATAGGCGGCGCGTTCGCTGTTGCCGATGGCATAGACGGCGCGGCCGAAGCTGGTTCGGGTGAGCACGAAGACGATCGCGACCCCCACCACCGCCCAGACCAGAACCGCCATCGGAATGCCGAGCACGATGCGGTCGGTGGCGATGAAGCGCATCGCCGCCGAGGCGTGGTCGAGCGGCGCGAACCCGCCGGTCCGCAGCACCATCAGGCCCTGTGCCACCGCGTTGATGCCTAGGGTGAAGATCATCGCCGGGATGCGAAGGTAGGCGACGCCGATACCGTTGGCCGCACCGAACACGGCGCCGCACAAGATACCGAACGGGATCGCAAGGTATTCCCAGGCGCCGCCCCAGCTCGACCGCCGCGGTCGACATCATGCCGCCGACCGTGAGGACCCAGGGCACCGACAGATCGATGTGACCCAGGAGGATGATCAGCATCATGCCGGTGGCAACCAGGCCAAGGAACGAGGCGACCTGGAGTTGCTGGAGGAGGTATTCCGGCGAGAAGAAGCTGGTCGAGTAAAGACCACCGACCAGCAGCAGGACGATGATGCAGGCAAAAGCGGACAGGACCGCAGGATCCACCCGGCGTGCGAGGGCGGAGGCCCGCATCTTCAGCGTGACCTCACGTGAAGACATCGAGGCGGTTCCTCATCCGGAGCAACCTGAACGCGCCGAGACTGACCGCCGCCAGCAGAATGACGCCCTGGACCAGCGGTTGCCAGAACGGCTCCAGATCGAACACGAACATGAGATCGCCGATCGTGCGCAGCGCGAAGGCGCCAAAGATCGAACCGACGGCGCTGCCCGATCCACCGAAGAGGGAGGTCCCGCCGATCACGACCGCGGCGATCGAATTGAGGGTGTAGGTCCCGCCGAGGGCGGCCGAGGCCTCGCCCGAATAGGTGATGAAAGTGAGCATCAGGCCAGCTAAGGAGGCCAGTAGTCCCGAGAGCGAATAAGCCAGGATTTTGGCCTTTCCGATCGGCACCCCGGACATGTAGGCGGCGGACTTGGATGAGCCGACGGCGTAGGCGGCTCGGCCGAGCTCCGAACGCCGGAACGGGACCCATATGGCGAGCACAACCACCAGAATGAACAGAAGTGCTGCCGGAATGCCACCCGGAAGCTGCCCGGTCACGGCATCGGCGAGATCGGAATTGACATCGCCGCCCGGGACAGGTCGCAGGAGAAGCGCGAAGCCATAGTAGACCGCACCCGTCGCCAATGTGGTGATGATCGGCTGGAGGCGACCATAGACGACGATCAGGCCGTTCAGCGCGCCACAGGCGATGCCGAGCAGAAGCACTGCGACGACGCCGAGCGCCGTCTCGAAGGCGGTCCCGAAGACCAGAGCGGAAGCGACGCAATTGGCGAGAACCAGGACCATCCCGACCGACAGATCGAGCCCTGCGGTCAACACCGGCAGCGTCTGAGCCATGGCGACAAGCGCCAGGAGCACGCCCTTGTTCGCCGCGGTGCTCGCCACGCTCGCGGTCAATCCGGCCGGATGGTTGGAGACGTAGACGACGAAGAACACAACGGCGGTCACGAAAGCAATGATCGTGCCCTTATGCTCCGAGAAGAAATAGCGGGACGCAATCACGCGTTGACCATTGCGCCGGGAGGGGTCGTTTCGCCGCTCGCGCCGATGTTCAGCGCGCTGGCCACCAGGGCTCTTTCGGTGATCTCGGCGCCCACCAGAAGTCGCGCGATGCCGCCATCGTACATGACAGCAACCCGGTCGCAGAGTCCGACAAGCTCGTCATAGTCGGTCGAGTAGAACAGGATCGCAGCGCCTTCATCAGCCAACCGGCGCATGAGTTGATAGAGCTCCTGCTTGGTCCCGACATCGATGCCGCGGGTGGGGTCATTGAGGAGGATGATTCGCGGCCGGGTCATCAGCCACTTGGCGATCACCACTTTCTGCTGATTGCCGCCCGAGAGGGCGTTTGCCGGCGCGCTCGTGTCGGCCGCCCCGATCTGCAGAAGTCGGATCATCTCGTCCACGGCTTGGCGTTCCGCAGTCCGGTCGACGATGCCGAAGCGGGTGAGCCGGTCCAGGGCCGCAAACGACAGGTTGTCGCGCACCGACATGGGCAGCATCAACCCCTCGACTTTTCGGTCCTCGGGGATCAGCGCCATGCCGACGCGTTTCGACTTGGCAGCGCGAGGACTAGGCATCTTCACGGCTTCGCCGTCGATCTCGATCCGGCCGGTAACGCCGACGAGCACGCCGAACAGGGCGAGCAGGAGCTCGCGCTGACCCTGCCCATCGAGGCCGCCGAGGCCGACGATCTCGCCGGGTCGGACTTGCAGGCTGATATCCTTCAGGTGCCTGGCCCAGGACAGATCGCGGATCGAAAGCGCAGGGCGATCCTCGTGCTTCGTCTCGGGACGCGGCGGGAAGATGCTCTTGTACTCGCGGCCGATCATCATCTCGACGATCGCCTCGTCGGATTTGGTGCGGGCCTCGAAGGTCGCGACGTACCGCCCATTGCGGTAAACCGTGCACTCGTCGGCGATCTCGGCGATCTCGTGCATGCGATGGGAGATGTAGACGACGGCGAGGCCGTCCGCGCGGAGCTGCTTGAGCACGGCGAAAACCGTGGCTACGTCGCTCGCCGTGAGCGCCGAGGTCGCTTCGTCGAGGATGAGAATCTTGGGTACGCGCGCTAGCGCCTTGGCGATCTCGACCATCTGGCGACGGGACAGGGGCAGATCCATGACGCGGGCCAGTGGATGAATGTCCGGCGCCCCGGCGCGGGCCAGGGCCTTCTCAGCGATCCGCCGCTGCGCTTGCCGATCGATCAACCCGAGGCGCTTCGGCGGGTTGATGATCGAAATGTTATCGGCGACCGTCAGATGCGGGAGAAGCGAGAGCTCCTGGAAGATGCAGGCGATGCCCGCCTCGGTCGCGGCGACGGGATTTCGGAACGTGACTGCTCGGCCCTCCAACTCCATCGTGCCAGAGTCCGGTTGCACCACCCCGGCCATGATCTTGATCAGGGTCGATTTGCCGGCCCCGTTCTCGCCGAGCACGGCATGGATGCAGCCCGGGCGAATTTCGATCCGCGCGTCCTCGAGCGCGTGGACACCGCCATAGCGCTTCGACACTCCGGACATGCGGAAAACCGGCGCCGCGTCCATCCGGTCCCTCGAGAGAAGGGGGCCGCGGCGTGCGTCCGCGGCCCGGGCCGTTCAGCTGAGGCTATTTATTTATTTTCCTTGGTCTGCGCCATGATTTCCTGGGCGCTGAAGTTGATGTCGCAGGTCGAAAACGAGTTGCCGACGAAGAAGTTGTCGGACTGATCCGAGTAGTAGTTCTCGCCATCCTTGAAGCCGGGGTCCTCGACGACGGCCAGCGGCAACCTGATCGACTGTGGAATCACGTCGCCTTCCAGGGCAGCGATCGCGGTCTTGATGGCGACGGCGACCTGGGCCGGACCGGTCCCGGCCGACGAGCACACCAGTCCATCCTTGGAATGCTCGCCGCACAGCCGGCGGAAGCCATTCTCGGTCTCACCCCCGACCGGTACGAAGCCATGGCCGGCATCCATCAGCGCACGCACCGTGCCGGTCGAACCGCCCTGAACGGTGACGCCATCGAAGCTCTTTTGGACGGCGACGGCGTCGGCGGTCACTTTCTGGGCGGTGCCATCGTCCCACATGCCGACCACCTCGACCACGTTCCACTTCTTGCCCGAGGCATCGAGCACCTCGTGAATGCCCTCGTGGCGGTCGCGATCGACCGAGGTTCCCGGCACGCCGCGCACCTCGAGAATCTTGCCGCCATTGGGGATATGGTCGACCAGCCAGTGGGCCCACAGCTCGCCGAGGCCCTTCTGGTCGACATTGACGTTGATCGCCTGATCGGTGTCGAGCGTGTTGTCGAATGCTACGAGGACGACGCCGGCGGCATTGGCGCGCTTGATGACGGGCGTGAACGCGGTCGGGTTCTGGGCGTTCACGATGATCGCGTCGTAGCCGGAGTTGATGAAGTTGTCGACCGCGGCGATCTGCGCGGCGAGATCCTCACCGGTCGAGACGACCTTGAACTCCTTAAGCTTGGCGGCGACATCGGGCTGGGCGGCGTAGGCCTTGGCGGTCTGGATCATCTGGATCCGCCAGAGATTGCCGATGAAGCCGTTGGCGAGCGCGATCCGGTAGGGGCCTTTCTTGGCCGGCCATTTGAAGTAATGGGTGTCGGCGCTCCACGGCGTGAAGCATTTGGGATCGGCGCCCGGCCCCTTGACCACTTCGGGTCCGGCCGCCAGAACCGCGCTGGACAGGGCGAGCAGCGCGCAGGACGCGACGGCGAAGGCTTGGTACTTACGCATGATTGGACCTCCCTGATCCATTCTCCAACTCTAGGGCCTGGGCCCGCGCCGACGGACCGTCCGCATGTCGCCTCGCCGCCATGTCAGGGGATTGATACCTGACTGCATGGCCGACGCCCGCCGCATCCGAAGGGCGGCTGACCGGCCGGGCGCTCCGGCGCTTCTGTCCGCGACCCTATTGCGACCGTTCTTAGCACGACGCGGCGCGCGCGTCTCGGCTTTCGATCACCCCGAGCGGCCAAATCGCCCCGGCATCGCGCCCGCCGGGGTCGGATCGAACCAGCGCGATCATCCAAGGCTTTCCGGCTGACCCGCCGGGAGGTATAACGTGCCCGGCGGCACAGCGAGCATGGGCGAGGTGAAATGGCGGAGCTGGCGACTTCACTGAAGCGGGACGCGGGCGATCGCCAGCGGGCCCTCGACGCGGCGATCGGCCAGATCGAGCGCGCCTTCGGCAAGGGCTCGGTGATGAAGCTCGGCCAGCGCGACCGCGCGGTCGAGATCGACACCGTCTCGACCGGCTCGCTCGGGCTCGACCTCGCGCTCGGCGTCGGCGGCCTGCCGCGTGGCCGGATCGTCGAGATCTACGGCCCCGAATCGTCGGGCAAGACCACACTCACGCTGCACTGCATCGCCGAGGCGCAGAAGGCGGGCGGGGTCTGCGCCTTCATCGATGCCGAGCACGCCCTCGATCCGGGCTATGCCCGCAAGCTCGGGGTCAACATCGACGAGCTCCTGATCTCGCAGCCCGACACCGGCGAGCAGGCGCTCGAGATCGCCGATACGCTGGTGCGCTCGCTCGCGATCGACCTGGTCGTGATCGACAGCGTCGCGGCGCTCGTGCCGCGTGCCGAGCTCGAGGGCGAGATGGGCGATTCGCACATGGGCCTGCAGGCCAGGCTGATGAGCCAGGCGCTGAGAAAGCTCACCTCGAGCATCCACCGCTCCAACTGCATCCTGATCTTCACCAACCAGATCCGCCAGAAGATCGGCGTGATGTTCGGCAACCCCGAGACCACCACCGGCGGCAACGCGCTCAAGTTCTACGCCTCGGTCCGCCTCGACATCCGCCGCATCGGTCAGATCAAGGAGCGCGACCAGGTGACCGGCAACCAGACCCGGGTCAAGGTGGTCAAGAACAAGGTGGCGCCGCCGTTTCGCGTGGTCGAGTTCGACATCATGTACGGCGAGGGCATCTCCAAGACCGGCGAGCTGCTCGACCTCGGCGTCCGCGCCGGCGTGGTCGAGAAGTCGGGCTCCTGGTTCTCCTACGACAGCCAGCGGATCGGCCAGGGCCGCGAGAACGCCAAGGCGTACCTCAGGGAACATTCTGAAATCGCCGCCGCGCTCGAGAGCGCGATCCGGGGCCAGGCAGGCCTCGACGGCGAGACCGGAGCCGGCATCGACCTGCTCGACGAGGACCCCGAGGTCGGACTCGACTGAGGCGCGCGCGGCCCCCGATGCGTTCGGCGCGCGTCGGCCCTGCCGCCAGGCTGGCAAACGACGCGCCCCTTGGGCATGATGCTGGCGTGCCGGGTCGCTCGCGCCTTGGACGGCACGGGCGCCGGGCACGTCTCGGTGCGGCTCACTTGGTGGACGCTCGTACGGGGGTTTGGAGATCAGCGATGGAAGCTCCACTAGCGACCCAGATGATTCGTGAGGCCGTCGGTGTCTTTCACGACCGGAAGTCGTTCCTGACCGCGGTCGAGGAGCTGATGGTCGCCGGCTTCGATCGCGCCGAGCTCAGCCTCCTCGCCGGTGAGCGGGCGGTGCAGGAGAAGCTCGGCCACGCCTATCAGAAGGTGCAGGAGTTGGAGGACGACGCGGCCGTGCCGCGCGCCGCCTTCGTCGGCAACCACTCGCTCGCCGAGGCGCGGACCGGGATCATCGGCGGTCTCGCGTACATCGGCGCGGTGGCCGCGGCCGGAGCCGTGGTCGCCTCGGGTGGCGCGGTCGCGGCCGCGATCGCCGCGGCGGTCGCTGCCGGCGGCGGCGGAGGCCTGATCGGTGCCTGGGCGGCGCGTCTGCTCGGCCGCGATCGCGCCAAGGAGTTGCAGAACCAGCTCGATCACGGCGGCCTCCTGCTCTGGGTGCGGCTGCGCGACGAGGCCCACGAGCGCCGTGCGACCGAGCTCCTCTCGAAGAGCGGCGCCGAGGACGTTCACGTCCACGAGCTGCCCGCCTCCGAGGTGCCGGCCAATAACCCGCTCTCCGGCGTCGAGCTCGATCCCTTCCTGCCGGGCGCGCGGATCTAGATCCGACGCAGAGATGTGCCGGCCGACAACTCGATTAAGCATGTTTCAAGTCGATCCGCTCACGAAACGCCGTATCAGAATATGTTTGCCAAAGTTGACATCGGGAAAAACGATTACTAGATTGCTCTGACTTTCGCGTTACGAAGTTCATGGCAGCTTGGTCGTTGCATAATTTATCGCAGCTTGGTCGTTGCATAATTTAAGATTGTGTCTGCAAGTCTTCACGTCGCGTCCCGAGCTGCATTGTTCCAGCAGATGATTCGATCGTAGCGAGGACTGGTATCGCACCGAGCGCCGCGGCGCCACGGAAGCGTCGATCACGTGCGCGGTAGTGGTGCCGCCGCCGCGGACTCCGAGCCGTTGCAAACGATCCCGGCCGATCTGGGTCGGCCGCTGATGCCTGGGATATATGAGCATGAGCGCCACGCAGGCCACCGCACTCAAGACGCAGACGCAGCAGTGGCTGTCCGCGGCCGGCCTGCTTCGGCTCGCCAGGCAGGGGCTGCGCCTCTACGTCAGGTTGCGGAGCGCATCGGGGCGCCATTTCCGCCTCGCCATCGACGGCAAGGAGGTGCGCTTCGTCACCGACGACGCGCACTCGGCCCGCTTCTTCCACCGCCGCTATCGCCAGGGCGAACTGCACGAACCACCGGTCACCACCGAGCTCGCCCGCCGCGCCCGTCAAGCGCGGGCTTTCGCCGACGTCGGAGCCCACGTGGCCTACTATTCGTGCATCGCCGGGGCGTTGAACGATGGCCTGCGGCTGTTCGTGTTCGAAATGAACCGGGACATGATCCCCGTGATCGAACGGAACCTGCGCGAGAACGGCCGAACTGATGCGGTGGTCGTCAATCGGCCTGTGGCGGACCGGCGGCGGGTCGTCAGCTACGCAAGGCTGTCGCGGGAGCCGGGCTTGAGCATGTGCGATGCCGCCGGCGTTCCGGATGACGACCATGTCCTCGCCGAGACGATCGCCCTGGACGAGTTCTTCGCAGCCGCCGGCACCTGGCCCGATCTGATCAAGATCGATGTCGAAGGCGCCGAATTGGACGTGCTGCGCGGCGCGCGCGATCTCATCGCGCAGCACCATCCGGTCATGTTCGTCGAGGTGCATCCGAAACTGCTCGGTAACTTCGGCGCCAGCGCCGAGCAGGTGTACGCTTTCCTGCGCGCGCACGACTATACGATCCAGTGTTTCCTCGGGCACCGCAAAGACGGCTCGGGGTTGCAGCCTATTGATCCCGCGGCGCCGCTGCCCGCCCAGACCCACATGCTGCTCTGCGTCTGATCCCTCTCAGCGGGCGCCGAGCTCGATCCGTTCCTGCCGAGCGGCGCGGATCTCGGTCCGACGACGACCCCGCGCACACCTTTGCCGGGCGCTGCTCCCGGCTCCCGAAAAGAGCCGGCTCAACCGAAGTGGGCCAAGGCATCAGCGAAGTCGGCGACGTAAACGTCGAACCGTCCATGCCCCGGCGTCCGTCTTGCCTGAAGGCCAGGAGCGCGCCAAAATCAGTCGAGCTTCGCAGCCATATGCGATCGCGGGCTTTGCTTCCGCGATGGCGTCTTGGGAGGGGACAATGGCAGCATCGGGTCTCAAGAATCGTAGCGGCGCTGCGATCGACGCCGGCGTCATCGAGGCTTTTTCGAGCGGCATCGCCGGAGGGGTGATTCTGCCGGCGGACTCCGACTATGACGGCGCGCGGCGGATCTGGAATGCCAGCGTCGACAAGCGTCCAGGCATGGTCGTCCGCTGCTCCGGAACCGCCGATGCCGTTCACGCGGTCAGGTTCGCACGCGCCAACGACCTGCTCGTCGCCATCCGGGGCGGTGGCCACAACGTCGCCGGGCGCGCCCTCTGCGACGACGGAATCGTGATCGATCTGTCCGGGATGAAAGGTGTTTTCGTCGACCCGAGCCGGCGTACGGCGCGGGTCCAAGGCGGTGCTACGCTCGGCGATGTCGATCGCGAAACGCACCTGTACGGCCTGGCGGTGCCGGCGGGCGTGGTCTCGCGGACCGGCATTGCCGGCCTGACCCTCGGTGGCGGCGTCGGCTGGCTGGTCCGGAAATATGGTCTGACGTGCGACAACGTACTCTCCTTCGAGGTCGTCAGCGCGGAAGGCAAGCTGCTGACCGCGAGCGCCGAGGAGAACCGGGACCTCTTTTGGGCGCTGCGCGGTGGCGGCGGCAACTTCGGCATCGTGACGTCCTTCCTGTTTCGGGCATATCCCGTCGCGACCGTGATCGGCGGGCTGATCGTTCACGGGCGCGATCAGGCGCGCGATGTCATCCGGCACTACCGGGACTTCATGGCCTCGGCGCCCGAAGAGCTCACCGCCTATCTGGCACTCGTCTGCACTCCGGATGGCCAGCCCGCCGTCGCGGTGATCCCCTGTTATTGCGGCGACCTCGCGGAAGGGGAGCGCGTGCTCGGGCCGCTTCGCCAGTTTGGCTCGCCACTCATGGATGCGGTGCAGCCGATGGCGTTTCCGATGATGCAGAAGCTGCTCGACGGCGCCTTTCCCGATGGCACCTACAACTACTGGAAATCGACCTTCGTAAGGGCCTTGAGCGACGAGGTGGTCGACCTGATCGTCGAGCACGCCAACCGGATGCAATCGCCGCTCTCCGCCGTCGTCATCGAGTTCTACGCCGGCGCCGCGAGCCGGGTCGGCGCTGCCGAGACCGCGTTCGCGCAGCGTCAGGCCGAGTATGACGTCGGCTTCATGGCGCAGTGGACCGATCCGGCCGAGGCCGAAACCCATGTGAAGTGGGCGCGCGACATGGCGAACGCGCTCAGCCCCTATTCGAGCGGCCGTTATCTGTTGAATTTCCTCGCCGAGGAAAGTCCGGATACGATCCGAGCCGCCTTTGGCGAGAACTATCCTCGTCTTGCCGAGGTTAAGAAAAAGTACGACCCGACCAACTTTTTCGCTCTCAATCAGAATATCAAACCAGCGGCATAGTTGCATGCCCAGACCACCGGCGGCCAGGTAGGAATGTAGGGCTGGTGCAGTGACGCATTCTCTGGATTTACGGGGGATTGCCGGGCTTGACCTGGCAATCCAGTTCTTGTGGATGCCTGGATCCAGTCTGCGTATGACCTTCGTGAATTTCTGTCTGCCCCCGCGCGTTTTGCGACAGTTCATGCCCGCCCCGAATGGGTCCTTGCGCATGCGGGGGCGCCGCCGTTCGCGGGCGCACGGATTCCCACGGTCGCATGGACCATCGATCAACCGCACGTTGGGCCTCAATGGTTGACGAAAGGTTAACCAGCTCGGGCTTGCCGGCGTGAAGCTGCTCGATCGACAGCCGTATCGCAGCGGTGCGCCGCGCTCAGGGCGAGAGATGCTCGACGAACCAGTCGCGGGCAGCGGCCGAGGCGTTGGCGAAGTCCGCGACGTAGGCGTCGAAATGCGGACCCTTGAGGGCCACGAGCTTCTTCGGGTGCAACGCCTGCTCGTAGGCGGCCAGCGCCTCGTCGACGACGGTCAGGTGATCGCGGAGCGCCACGACCATGAGGAGCGGCGTCGGGCTGACGTAACTGATGTAGGCCCCGGGCTCGTAGGCCAGGAACAGCTCGATCGAGCGGAGCGTCACCTCGTTCTTCCAGGTGGGCGCGCGGATCCGCCCGGTCTCGGTGAACCACTGCCAGGAGTCCGGCGTCGGCAGCGCCGCCGGCCCGGCCGGGTCCTCGGAGACCACCGGGATCATGCCGGGCGGCTTGCCGGCGTAGCGGCTCCGCCGGTCCTCGGCGCAGGCCGCCTCGACGCCCGCCACGAAGTCGGAGCGGATCAGGCGGCGGGCGTTGCGATGGCCGCTGATCAGCGGCACCTGCGAGACGACGCACTTGATCCGCCGGTCGATCGCGCCGAGCACGATGACGTGCGCGCCCGAGTAGCTCGAACCCCAGACGCCGATCCGATCGGCCCGCGTCTGGGGCAGGGTCTCGGCATAGCTGATCGCGTCCCGATAGTCGTTGATCTGCTGCCAGGGGTCGATCTCCTGGCGCGGCTCGCCCTCGCTCGCCCCGAAATTGCGGTTGTCGAACACAATGGCGGCCAGGCCCGCGGCCGCAAACACCTCGGCAAAGCGGTCGAGATACATCTCCTTCACGGCCGAATAGCCGTGCGCCATGACGATCGTGGGCCAGGACCCGCCGCCGCTGTCCGGACGATAGTGCCACCCCCGCAGCGTGACCCCGTCTTCGGTCTTGAACTCGACATCCGAACGCATCCTCGTCTCCCTCGTTCACATTGGCCGATCGTTCCCGGAAGCGCGCAACGATAGCCCGAGCCCGGCCGCGATGCACGCGACTACAGCCTCTGCCAGGATTGATCAGGCCAACGTCGAAATCCGCAAACCGGTCCCTGTTGCGGGTCGCGATCAGTTCGGGCCTGAGCGCCGCCCGCAGGATGTCCCGGTGCTCCGCCTCCACCGAGCGGCCATGGGCTG
Source organism: uncultured Alphaproteobacteria bacterium (assembly GCA_963815435.1). Lineage (GTDB taxonomy): Bacteria > Pseudomonadota > Alphaproteobacteria > Geminicoccales > Geminicoccaceae > DATAOG01. The sequence continues at coordinate 143,666 of CAWFGZ010000016.1, read as the reverse complement.
CCGCTCGCTTGCCGCGCGCCCCGAAATGATGCACGGTCGGGCATCGAAGCTGGCAATCAGGAATCCCAGTTCGAAGGAGAACCGCTCATGTCAGCCGAAGAGGAAGTCCGCGAGGCATCGAACAGGTTCTACGCAGCCCTGAGCAGTATGCTCAATGGGGATGCCGGTCCGTTAGCCGGCATCTGCTCGCACAGCGCGACGGTCACGACCATGCATCCGATCGGCGGTCGGGAAGTCGGATGGGATCAGGTCCGCAAATCGTGGGAGCAGGTGGCTCAGATCAGCTCAGGCGGGCAGGGCAAATTGGTTGATCAGGTCATTCGGATCGTGGGGGATGTGGCCTACGAACTCGGGGTCGAGCGCGGACAAGTGAAGCTTGCGGGACAGCAGGTCACAATCGACCATCGGGTCACCAACATCTATCGCCGGGAGGCCGGAGCCTGGAAGGTTGTCCATCACCACACGGATGTTGCTCCGGCGATGGTGGATGTTCTCAACCGTCTGAAGGCCAAGACGTAAGAACTCCTTCCTGGTAGCGGGGCGAGGCGCGCCGGTCCCAGGTGTTCCGAGACCGGCCGCGACGCGCGCGACTAGGGGCCCAGCCAGGGATTGATCAGGACAAGGTCGAAGGCCGCGAAGTCGTCCGTGTTGCGGGTGGCGATCGCCATGGCGTGCCGAAGTGCGACGGCCGCGATCTCCGCATCACCGACCCGGGCAGGGCGGCCGCGTCGGCGGGCATCCGCCATCAGGCGACCGTAAACCAGGGCATCCGCCTCGGTGAACGGCAGGATGCGATCCCGAAAGCCGCGCATCACACGGTCGCGAAGCCATCGCTCGAAGGCGCGCCGGCGGCGACCCGGCGCCATCAGTTCGACGCCGAAGGCCAGTTCGGCAACAACCGTGCTCGTGAGATAGAGACGATCCGCCGCCTGCTCTGCGAACCACGCGACAACCTTGGGATCGGGCACGGCCCGTTTGGGCTCGCTCACCACGTTGGTATCCAGGATAATACCCGGCAAGGTTCAGAGGTCGGCAGGCTCGCCGCGATCCTCCTCGCGCCAGAGGTCGGGATCGAGGTCGGCGCCGAATGGCTCTCCCGCCCGCAGCAGCTCGAACAGCTCTCGGCCGCTAAGCTCAGGTCGGAGCGCCCCGCGCAGGATGTCGCGGTGCTCGGCCTCGACCGAGCGCCCATGTGCTGCCGCGCGCTTCTTCAAGCGCTCGATGAGTTCGGGTTCGAGCTTCCGAACCAGCAGGGTTGCCAAGGGCACACTCCGCCAGGCAAAACCAGATCATAAGATAGCAAATGCTATCATCGGCAACAAGGCGGTTCGGCGCAAGCTCGCGCGTGGTTACGCCCCTTGCCCGTCTTGCCGCCCGGACGGAAACGGCGGATGGTCGGCTTACAGGAGCCGGCATATTTCAGTTGCTGTCTTGGGCATGAGGTGCGGCTGCGACGCTGGCCGGGCCCAACGGCGTCGTGACGGTGAGTTCGACCGCTCAGAGCGGGCCCGCGAAGTCTTCACCTTCGTGGGGCGCGCCCGCCGCGCCGCCAACCCAGGCGCGCAGATCAAGCGCGAAAGTTGGGGCTTTCTGCGCTTGGTATCAGACGGGGAAGAAGGCGATGGCCTTGTCCGTGATCGGCGCGGGCTTCGGGCGAACCGGAACACTGTCGCTGAAGGCCGCCCTGGAGCGACTGGGCTTTGGCCCCTGCCATCATATGGCCGAGATTTCTGGCCAATCCGCAGCAGTTGCCGCTCTGGCAGGCGGCGGCGCGGGGCGATGCGGTCGACTGGGACCAGGTTTTCGAGGGCTACCGCGCCACCGTCGACTGGCCGTCGGCCTACTTCTGGCGCGAGCTCGCCGCAACCTATCCCGCCGCCAAGGTGGTCCTCAGCACGCGCGATGCGGACGCCTGGTATGCCAGCTTCCAGGAGACCATACTCAGGGTCGCCGGCGCGATGGACAAGATCGCCGATCCGCACATCCGCGCCACCCTCGAGATGGGCGGCCGCCTGGTCGGCCCCGGCGTGTTCGGTGGCCGCGCCGACCATCCCGAGCATGCCAAGGCGGTGTTCCGTGCTCACCAGGACCAGGTACGAGAGGCAATTCCGGCCGAGCGTCTCCTGGTGTTCGATGTGCGCAAGGGTTGGCAGCCGCTCTGCGCATTCCTCGAGGTCCCGGTCCCGGACGGCCCCTTCCCGAACCTCAACGATGTCGAGCAGTTCAGAGCGCTCGTCGGCGGCTCGACCTAGCCCGCCCCTATTGGGGATCACGTCCATCCGTGAACCGCTCAAGCGATCTTGCCGAGGGCGCCCGTGGCTTTGAGCCCCAGGTCCAGGCCTGTCAACCCTGAGCTCGAGATCCCTACGCATGACAGGCTCCCTCCGCGACCAATGGTCCGTGGCAAGCCCTGTGCGGTCCCCAGTAACCTTTCACTGACTGATGCTTCCCTATATGCTGTCCCTCGAAGTGAACAAATCTGGGGATAACTCACCCCAGATCTTGCGTTCTGGTTGACGAGCGAACGCAACATGTGGCATCAAAACGAGTTAACGAACCGCACGGTGCAGCGAAGGGAGCGTGTCATGGTCAGCGTGGCAGAGGTCGGCCGTGCAACAGGGAAGCACGACCTGATGCGGCTCTCCCTGGAGGCCGCGGTGGAGTTTGACAGGCTCAAGCGTGGGAAGGATGTAGACGAGGAGGTCATCGAGGCTTTCACCGAATGCCTCAGCGGGACCAATGGCGGTGCCCACCTAGGTGGGTCGCTGTATCTGAACCACGGTCCGCGAACCCTCGATGCTTACTACCGTGCGTGGCGGAGCATCTCAGCCTCGCGCTCCGCGAGCCTGCAAGCTCAGAAGGCCAAGGTTGTTCAACTCCTCGGCGACGTTCGGAGCGCGGCGAGCGACCCTAATTTGGTCGTTCACAACAACATTCTACAAGAAAAGGTTGCGACCCTAGAAAAGTACTGCCTGGCCTTACATCAGGCATTGCTTGCCGAGAGGCCTTCCCGACGGCGCTCCCGACGAGTCCTCGATGTCGAGGGTGTACGAAGTGGATGACGTGGAGTGTGCAAAAAGAAAGATTGAGCAGCTTCGGTCGGAAATCAACCGACTGAGGACATCGGATTTTCACCATCCAGGAATCAAAACTTCTCTTGATCTTATCGAGGATGTATTCAATAGGAATTTTAAACTCGTAGACCGACTTGATGCTGATGTTGCACCTTCAGCCAGGCAATGGGTTTGTGGTCGTGTCAACAGGGACATTGCCCGTTTCCATAGAGTTTTAGGAATGATTCTCCGATCGACTAACCCTCGCAATTCTTTCGAGATTTTTGACCCTCTACTGAGAATTGCCAAAGATCTTCTCGGCGAAGACACTATGTTAATTCTGAGTTCCGAATGGGAGTTTTCTCCCTTCGCAGATCCTTCAGTCATCACCGAGCTCCAGAACTACGTCTTTGTCGGCCTTCCCGTCAGCGAGGCTGGCAATTCTTTGATTCTGCCCCTAGCTGGGCATGAACTGGGGCATTCTGTGTGGCGAAAAAAGGAGATAGCGCGTAAGTTGCGAAATGACATGCAAATTCTCATTGCAGATCAGCTTTCTGAACTCAAGAGCGGAGTTCGCGAAGAGAGTACAAAAGCCGCCGAAGGATTTCCATGACGCCGTCGTGAGGCGGTGGTGGGGGTTGTTCGCGCTGGGCGCTCTAGAGAGAATCTGCGAGGAAATTTTCTGCGACTTCATGGGCATACGGATCTTCGGTGACGCGTATCTTTGCGCTTTCAAATACCTCGTAAGCCCGAACGTCGGTGTTACAGACCTTGAGTGCTATCCCGCCTTAGACGATCGAGCAGCGTATATGGGCTACGCTCGACTCGGCGTGCGTACATTAAACCTGCAGGTACCACACGCGTTCTCGCGGTGGTTCGCCGAACCGACGGACGACGAGCAAGGTGACGAGGATCGGCTCACATACTCAAAATCTGAGCGTTATCTGTTGGGCGAAAGCCACAAGGTTGCCCGCCGCTTGTTGCCGGATATCCTCGACCTGGTCCAACAAGAATGCTGCCTCGCGAAGCTGCCGGTTCCCGACATAGAGCACGCTGAATGCGTCTATCGACGTCTGCGCTCAGGCGTGCCGGCCGAGGAGATCCGGAAGCGCGGCGTTGGTGACATAATCAACGGCGGCTGGATGGCTTTCTTAGATCCGGCGCTTTGGGCCGGCAACGATCGCAAGTTCGAAAACATCAATCAACTCGTCTTTAAGTCGTTGGAAGTTATGGAGTTTGAGGAGCGCATCAATGCCCCTGAAAGCAGACGAGCTGGTAAAACGAATCTTAAAGCACAAGCGGGATCCTGACGATCGCGAGGCGGTTGAAATCGTGCCATGTCCTGAGCGCGCCCAACTGCGAAAATTCTTGATCAGCGGTAAGGCGGTCGTGGACTTGCGCCTGGGCCGTTGGTTACTGTCCCTGAGACAATCACGTGCAACGCTGCTAGAGGTCGAAGAGGCTGGAGGCAGCGCCATGCTCGGGGCTGCGAAGGAATTCCTGGCCCGTTGCGAAGATGGTAGCGAAACCACCGTCGACCTAAAAAGAACTCCGTCGGGAAATTTACGTAGATGATCTGGCTGAAGCGTCGAAAACGGGAGAACGACTGTCAAAGTACCAGTTCGTGGCTTTTGGTGATCGCTATATTCTTCATCCGGGCCAATTCATCTTGGGAATAACTTTTGAGTGGTTGAAATTCCCGAGTGATCTTGCTGGTTTTGTGACTGGGAAGTCGTCGTGGGGCCGACGTGGGCTCATAATTGAGACCGCCTTCTGCGGGTGTCTGACGCTCGAGCTAGGCAATGTCGGCCCAGTACCTATCCCGCTCATTCCTGGCATGGAGATCTGTCAGGTTTTCTTCGAGAAGGCGACCGGCCGTAGCAGGAGTGCGACAAGCCAGTTTGACCTGCGCCGGAGGCCGGTAGTCGGAAAAATAGAAGTTGACGAAACGCTAGCAAAGCTCAGAGAGCCGATTTAGCCGGTGGTTGCAGGAGCCTGTCGTCCCAGCTGAAGGGGAGGATCGCTGGCACGCCAAGCCGGCTCATATCGGGATGCTGCGGGTTCACCAGCACGTTTCGCTCCAGGTCGACGATGGCGGAAGGAACAGTGAGGAGCATGAAGTGCCCCTCCTCAAGCCACGCGTTGCCCAGCCTTCGGGTGAGGTCTTGCTTATCCCGCCAGTCCAGCGGGAGGTCAGCAGGCCCGACGTGGCGCGCCTTGACGTCCTCGGGTACAGCAATCCTCATCAAGACATAGTCGCTTGGCGAGGCTGACAGGATCAAGTGGACCCGACCTTCCAGAATGGAGAGCGAGGCATTCTCAGCGCAGTAAATGATCGACCTGCCGCGCGTGTGCCAGCGCCCATCAACCCGCTCGCCTCCACGCCCGCTCAAATCGGCATGCGGTCTTTTCGTCAGTCGCCACAGGATCATCAGGCGGATATACCGTGCGCGATGCGATAGAGCATTTGCTCAACAAACTCGGCACCTTCCTCGCTTTCCGAGAGATCGATTGGGCGTCTCCCTCTGAAAAGAGCTGCCGGGGTACGCAGCCAGAAGTGCGCCCGATCATCATCGGCGAATACTTCCTCAGCAAGTGAGGTTAGGAACGCCACCCGCACAGCCCGCTCGCTTTCTTGTTTGCTCAGAGGCTGATTTTTGGATACTCGCCGGGACAAGCCGCGGCTAGGCATGACCAGTTCGTCCAACTCTTCAGCCGAAAAAATCTTCTGCAACTCGGAAAGCGCTTCGAAGGGTACGCCGGTCGGAAGCGCCTTCTCGAAATTGGCTTCCGACCCAAAAAGCCTCCTGCCTCCGAGCTTCTCGTAAGCGAGACGCGCGCGCTTGCGACGGTACAGACCCGCCTCGGTTTGCTCTCCCCTACGGGGCTTCTCAGTCATGTTTCCTCCGAAATTGCACCGGGGACTGAGTATAGGCTTATCAGCGGTGCGCAGGAAGCGTTCCTTTGTGATTGGTGGGATTCCGTCAGTCGGTGCAAAAGGATCGTCAAGGGCTTTTCGCGCAGCGCCGGGCCGGCTATCTAAAGCATCGGACGAACCCAGGCACCGCCCGAGAGCCCATGCCCGGACAAGCCATGCAAAGCTCGAACCAGATCCGCAAGACCTTTCTCGACTACTTCGCCGGGCACGGCCATGAGGTCGTGCCCTCCAGCCCGCTCGTGCCGCACAACGACCCGACCCTGCTCTTCACCAACGCCGGCATGGTCCAGTTCAAGAACGTCTTCACCGGCATCGAGCAGCGGCCCTACCGGCGGGCCGTGACCGCGCAGAAGTGCGTGCGCGCCGGCGGCAAGCACAACGACCTCGACAACGTCGGCTACACCGCCCGCCACCACACCTTCTTCGAGATGCTCGGGAACTTCTCGTTCGGCGACTACTTCAAGGACGTCGCGATCGAGCTCGCCTGGAAGCTGGTGACCGAGGAGTACGGCCTGCCCGCGGACCGCCTCCTGATCACGGTCTACGCCGAGGACGATCAGGCGTTCGAGCTCTGGCGGAAGATCGCGGGCCTGCCCGAGAGCCGCGTGCTGCGCATCCCGACCTCGGACAATTTCTGGCAGATGGGCGACACCGGGCCCTGCGGCCCCTGCTCCGAGATCTTCTACGACCACGGGCCCGAGGTGCCGGGCGGCCCGCCGGGCAGCCCCGATGAGGACGGCGACCGCTTCATCGAGATCTGGAACCTGGTCTTCATGCAGTTCGAGCAGCAGGGGCCCGGCCGGCGTGAGCCGCTGCCCAAGCCTTCGATCGACACCGGCATGGGCCTCGAGCGGATCGCGGCCGTGCTCCAGGGCCTGCACGACAACTACGACATCGATCTCTTCCGCCGGATCATCCAGGCGAGCGAGGAGCTGACCGGCGCGCCCGCGGTCGGCCGCGCCCGCCCCTCGCACAAGGTGATCGCGGATCACCTCCGCGCCTGCTCCTTCCTGATCGCCGATGGCGTCATGCCCTCGAACGAGGGCCGCGGCTACGTGCTGCGCCGGATCATGCGCCGCGCCATGCGCCATGCCCACATGCTGGGCGCGCGCGAGCCGCTGATGTGGCGCCTCGTGCCGGTGCTGGTCGCCGAGATGGGCCAGGCCTATGCCGAGCTGATCCGTGCCGAGCCGCTGATCACCGAGGTACTGCGCCTTGAGGAGACCCGCTTCCGTGACACCCTCGAGCGCGGTCTTCGCCTGCTCGAGGAGGCGATCGAGCGGCTGCCGGCTGTCGAAGGCTATATGGCTGCGAAGGAAGCTCCGGATCGTGCCGAGATCAAGGGCAGCGTTATGCTGCCGGGCGAGGTGGCGTTCAAGCTCTACGACACCTTTGGCTTCCCGCTCGATCTGACCCAGGACGCGCTCCGTGCGCGCGGCATGACGGTCGATCTCGCCGGCTTCAATGCCGCGATGGAGCGCCAGCGCGCCGAGGCGCGGGCCAGCTGGCGAGGCTCGGGCGATCTCGCCGAGGAGCGGATCTGGTTCGAGCTCCGCGAGGTTCTGGGGGCCAGCGAGTTCCTCGGCTACGAGCACGAGACCGCCGAAGCCCAGGTCAAGGCGCTGGTCGTCGGCGGCAAGCCCGTGTACCGGGCCGAGCCGGGCGCGGACGTCATGGTCGTCGCCAACCAGACGCCCTTCTACGGCGAGGCGGGCGGTCAGATCGGCGATACCGGTACGATCCGCCGCGGCCCCGCCCTGGTCCGTGTCCGCGACACCCAGAAGAAGGTTGGCGACCTCCACGTCCACATCGGCCGCCTCGAGGGGGCGCCACTCGAGGTCGGCGACACGGTCGAGCTCGCGATCGATGGCGAGCGCCGCTCGCGGCTCCGCCGCGCCCACTCCGCGACCCACCTCCTGCACGCCGCGCTCCGGCGCCATCTCGGCGGCCACGTCGCCCAGAAGGGCTCGCTCGTGGCACCCGATCGCCTGCGCTTCGACTTCAGCCACCCGAAGGCGGTGAGCCCTGACGAGCTCGCCGCGATCGAGGCCGAGGTGAACTTCTTCCTCCGCCAGAACGACGACGTCTCGATCCGCCTGATGGACCGCGAGGACGCCATCAAAGCGGGCGCCATGGCGCTCTTCGGCGAGAAGTACGGTGACGAGGTCCGGGTCGTGCGCATGGGCCGCGAGCCCGACGGCCATGCTACCTCGGTCGAGCTCTGCGGCGGCAGCCACGTCCGCCGCACCGGCGACATCGCGCTCTTCAAGATCACGAGCGAATCGGCGGTCGCCGCCGGCATCCGGCGGATCGACGCGCTGACCGGCGAGGCTGCCTACCGGCACGTCAACGAGGAGGAGAGCCTGCTGCGGGAGGCGGCGGGCGCCCTCAAGGTCAAGCCCGATGAGCTGCCCGATCGCATCGTCGCGCTGGTGAGCGAGCGCCGAAGGCTCGAGCAGGACATCTCGAAGCTCCGCCAGCAGCTCGCCACGGGCGGCGGCGCGGCGCAGCCCAAAGCCAAGACCGTAGCCGGCGTCTCTTTCGCCGCCCGCCAGGTCGAGGACGTGCCGGCCAAGGACCTCCGCGCCATGGCCGATGCCATGCAGCGCGAGATCGGCTCGGGAGTCAGCGCCGTGGTCAGCGTGATCGACGGCAAGGCGGCCCTGGTGGTCAGCGTCTCCGATGACCTGAAGGAGAGCGTCAACGCCGTGGACCTGGTCCGAGCGGGGGTCGCCGAGCTCGGCGGCAAGGGCGGCGGCGGGCGGGCCGACTTCGCCCAGGGCGGCGGCCCGGACGGCGCGCGCGCCGAAGCGGCGCTCGCCGCGATCGAGCGCGATCTGGCGCGCCACCCCGCGGCAGCCGAATAGCGCCAGGCGAACGCTCGCCCCGTGCTCACCACCCTTGCGGACTGGCAGCGCGCGAGCCTCCGACCCTGGCTGAGCCTCGGCCGCGCCCTGCTGGCGCCGCTGGCTGGCGCCGGCCTGCTCACGGCCTGGGCCGACCTCGCGCTGCTCAATCTCGGGATCGGCGAGGCGATCGAGCGGGACCTCCGGCGCACCGTCGAGCGCGATGCCCGCCAGCCGGTCGAGAGCGAACTGGTCGCCGAGCATCCCTTCGCCCGGTTGCAGGCACTCCGGCTGGCCGGCGCGAAGCCCGATCTCCGGGTCCTCGTCGCTGCCCCCTACTCGGGCTACGCGAGCACCGTGCTGAGCGGCCTGATCGCGAGGCTGCTCGAGAGCGCCGAGGTCCTGGTCACCGACTGGCGGGACGCGCGCCTCGTGCCGGCGGCCGCCGGCGGCTTCGATCTGCACGACCAGATCGATCTCTTCGCCGCCGTGCTGCGCGCGGGCGGGCCCTCGCTCCATGTCGTGGCACTCTCCCAGGCGACCGTCCCGGCCCTGATCGCGACCGCGCGGGTCGCCGACGCGACGCCCGATGCAGCGCCCGCCACGCTCAGCCTGCTCGGCGGCCCGATCGACCCGCGGATCAATCCGACGGCCGCAAACCAGCTCATTCTCTCGACGCCGCCCGAGGTCTTCGAGGCAACCTTGCTGCGGCGCGTCGACAACGGCCACGCCGGCGCGGGGCGGACCGTGCTCCCAAGCCTCCATCACCTCCTGGCATTCGCGAGCGCCCACGCCGAGCCCTATCTCCGCGCCCAGCTCGGCGCCTGGTTCGAGCTCGCGGGCCTCGAGCTCGCTACCGGCGGCGGCTTCGGTTTCCTTCGCAGCCTCGAGGACCTGCACGCGCTGATCGACGTGCCGGCCGAGCTGGTCCTCCAGGTCCTGCGCCACGTGTTCCACGATCCGGCACTGTTCGACGGCGCATTCCGGCTGCGACCCGAGGCGATCACCCGGACCGCGCTGCTCACCGTCGAGGCGGGAGGCGATGCGCTGGTCGGCCCCGGTCAGACCCATGCCGCGCACCGGATCGCCCGGGCCGTGCCGGACCAGCGCCGCGCCCTCCTCACCCTTCCCGCCGCCGCCCACTATGATCTCTTCACCGGCCCGCTCATGAGCGCGAAGGTCGCCCCGGCGCTCCAGAGCTTCATGGCCGCCTTCGATCGGTGATGGCGGCCCCCGAGCCTCCTCGAACTGTGACCCCTCGCCAGCCAGTCACCTCCGGGATTGATCCGGGGCAGATCGGTTTTGCCGGTGCACGTCACATTGGGTCTGCATTCTCGCGAAGCGCGGTGGCGGCACCCGTTACATCGGCATCGCCAACGATCTCGTCCGGTGCATCTTGGCACCTCGCGGAGGCTTCGCCGACGGCCTCAGAAGAGATATATAGCCTTCGCTGACTAGGGGATTTCGAACGCTTCGAGGATCTGCGCCCGGCATTCCAACGCGAGAAGCGGGCCTGGAAGTTTGGCTTGATCGAATGCGCCAATCCGGTTTGGCGCCGGTGCGCCGATACCGCCTTGCGCAGTGAAGAAACGCCAGTCGGGCAGTTCTCCGACGGAGGGATCACCGGTACGCTTGGATGCTGGACCTGACCTCTCGATCCTCGCGCAGTGAGGGTGTAGCCAGTTCTTCCGGCAGCCGGTCGCCGGCCCTGGTGGTCGGAGCGATCGGTGTCGTCTACGGCGACATCGGCACCAGCCCTCTCTACACGCTGCGCGAAGCCTTCGGGCTCGGCGGGCTGCCGCTCGACGTGGCGACCGTTCTTGGCGTGCTCTCTCTGGTGTTCTGGGCGTTGCTCATCGTGGTCACGCTCAAGTACGTCGCCCTCATCATGCGGGCCGACAACCAGGGCCAGGGCGGCGTGCTGGCGCTCGCGACCCTCGCACTGCGCGGTCTGCGCGCGGGCGGACGACGGCAGAGAGTGGCGATCGTGCTCGCCATGATCGGCGCCGCCCTCTTCTACGGCGATGGGATCATCACCCCGGCCATCTCGGTGCTGAGCGCGGTCGAGGGCCTGCAGGTGGCGACACCGGCCTTCGAGCCTTACGTCCGGCCGCTCGCGATCGCGATCCTGATCGGGCTGTTCCTGGTGCAGTCGCGCGGTACCGGCGGCGTGGGCCAGCTGTTCGGTCCGGTGATGTGCGTCTGGTTCGCGACCCTGGCCGCGCTCGGCGCATGGCAGATCGTCGCCCACCCAGGCGTTCTGCGGGCGCTCAACCCCGCCCATGCGGTCACCCTGTTTGCGCATCATGGCTGGCAGGCTTTCGTGGCGCTGGGCGCCGTCGTCCTGGCAGTGACGGGAGCGGAGGCGCTCTACGCCGACATGGGGCACTTCGGCCGGTGGCCGATCCGCTTTGGCTGGTTCAGCCTGGTGATGCCGGCTCTCCTGCTCAACTACTTCGGCCAGGGAGCGCTCCTGATCCGCGAGCCGGGCGCCGTCGTCAACCCCTTCTATCTGCTTGCCCCGGACTGGGCGCTTTATCCCATGGTCGTGCTCGCGACCTGGGCGACCGTCATCGCCTCGCAGGCGGTCATTTCGGGGGCGTTCTCGCTCACCCGGCAGGCGATTCAGCTCGGCTATTTCCCCCGACTCGAAATCCGCCACACCTCGGAGCAGGAGATTGGCCAGGTCTACCTGCCGCGGGTCAACTGGGCGCTCATGGTCGCCGTCGTCGCGGTCGTGATCGGGTTCGGCTCCTCGAGCGGACTGGCCGCCGCCTATGGCATCGCCGTCGTTGGCGCCATGACCATCGACGGCATCCTCGCCTGCATCGTGGCGATCACGCTCTGGCGTTGGCACCCCATCGCGGCCGGGCTGGTGTTCGCGTCGTTCCTGGCCGTGGACGTCACGTTCCTTGGCGCCAATACCCTCAAGATTCCGGCCGGAGGATGGTTTCCGATCGCACTTGGCGCCGCCATCTTCGCGTTGATGTCCACCTGGCGGCGGGGCCGCGAGGCATTGTTCCAGCGGTTGTACCGGGACGCGCCCTCGTTGCAGTCATTTCTGGCCAGCCTGGCTCGCCGGCCGCCGGTGCGCGTCTCGGGCACGGCGGTATTCCTGACCGGCAACCCCGACGCGGTGCCACGCGCGCTGTTGCATAACCTCAAGCACAACAAGGTCCTGCACGAGCGGGTGGTGATCCTGAACGTGCGGACCGAGGAAGTTCCCCAGGTGGCGGACGCCGAGCGCGTCCAGGTCGAGCATCTCCCGGCGAACTTCCATCGCGTCCTGCTTCGTTACGGTTTCCTCGAGCACCCGAGCGTCACGATCGCTCTGATGCAGTGTCAGCTCGGTGTCCCCGAGCCCAGCTACATGGACACCTCGTATTTTCTCAGCCGGGAGAGTCTGATCCCTTCGGACCATCCGGACCTGCAGCCCTGGCGCGAGCACATCTTCATGCAGATGACCAATACGGCGCTCGACGCGACCCGCTATTTCCGCTTGCCGCCGGATCGGGTGGTCGAGATCGGCAGCCAGATCGAGATCTGATGCGCGCGCCGGTCCGTGCACGTTGCTGCCCGGCGGGGGCCCCCGGGCCGCAACTGGCAGATGGTGTCCCGGTTGCTGGCCGCGCTACCCAAGTGTAAGGTGGCGAGATTGGCGAGCGAAGCGATGAGGTGGCAGGCTGATGGCGACCGTTGGGTGGAGCATCAAGGGGCCGCACTTCGTCAACTGCAACTGCGATTATGGCTGCCCCTGCCAGTTCAATGCCTTGCCGACCTATCGTACCTGCCTGGCGGTGGTCGCCTGGCAGATCGACGAGGGCCATTTCGGCGACGTCTCGCTGGACGGTCTGCGGGCGATCAACACCTACGCCTGGCCGGGCGCCGTCCACGAGGGCGACGGCAGCATGCAGTCGATCATCGACGCGCGCGCGGATCAGCGGCAACGCGCCGCGCTGACGGCGATCCTCCAGGGCGAAGGCGCCGAGCCGGGCATGATCATGCTGCAGATCTACCGCTCGATGTGCCGCGCGGTGCATCCGCCGCCGTTCGCGCCGATCGAGCTCGTGATCGACGTCATCGGCCGCAGAGCGCATCTCAAGGTGCCGGATCTGCTTGAGACCACGATCGAGCCGATCAAGAACCCGGTGACCGGCGCCGAGCACCGGGCGCGCATCGACCTGCCGATGGGCAAGGAGTTCCAATTCGGCGAGGTCGCCAGCGGGACCACCAAGGCGACCGGCGCGGTGCCGCTGCGCTTCACCAACCGGCACACGCACCTGGTCTACAATGCGATGACCTCGAAGGGCCTGGTCGCTTCCTAGCCGAAGCGGTTGTCTTGACGCGGCGCGGCGACAGGATACGGCTGGTCAGCGCACGGCGAGCGCGGCACCATGAGCGACCAGCTTACCAGAATGCGTTTGGGCGAGGGCTTGACCAAAACCTGACCGACTGGGCGCGGCTCGATGCCTTGACCGACGAGGGGATCGCCGCGGCGATCCGGGACGATCCGGACACCTTCGACCCCCAGCCCGGCTGGCTCGATCATGCCCTAACGGTGCGCACCAGGTGCGCGAGCGAGATCGCAAGCCCGCGCCCCGGTGCCCGCTCATGACCGGTGTCGAGCCCTTCGTCGTCCAGGGCGAGCCCGAGCGGCGCGATCCCGACCGGCTCGCATGGAGTCTCGACACGGGGTCTGCGTGAGGTCAACGTCCGGCGTGGGAACAAGCGACGGCCCGCCATTAGCAGAGGAGAGGCAGCAATGATCAACCGCATTCTGGTGCCGGGCATGAGGGAGCCAGTGAGCCACTACTGCCACGTTGTCCGGGCAGGCCCGCTCGTATGGGTGTCCGGTGTCGTCGGCATGGACCGCGATGGCAACGTTCCGGAAGGCGTGGTCGCGCAGTTCGATCTGGCGATCCGCACTATGGACCAATATTTGAGGGCCGCAGGCGCCGGCGCAGAACACGTCGTCAAGGTCCAGGTCTTCCTGACCGACATCGACGAGCGCCCAGCGATCAACCCGCGCCGGATCGCCTATTTCGGCGACCACCGCCCGGCATCGACGCTCGTCGAGGTCTCCGCTCTGGTCGACCCACGCCTGAAGGTCGAGATCGAGTGCCAGGCGTACGTTCCCGATGCTGCCGGTTGAGGATTCGGCAAGAGGGCCTCTTGCGTCTGCCTCCATCCGCAGATGAAGCTTGCCGCCGCCTATGGCATCGCCGTCGTTGGCGCCATGACCATCGACATGGGTGCAAGTCGAGCATCTCCCGGCGAACTTCCATTGCGTCCTGCTTCGCTAATGGTTTACTCGAACACCCGAACGTCACGATCGCTCTGATGCAATGTCAGTTCGGTGTCCCCGAACCAAGCTACATGGCCACCTCGTACTTTCTCAGCCGGGAGAGTCTGATCCCGGATTTCCCATTTGACTTCGCCTGCGGCTGACGACCGGCGGCAATTGTGCTAGAGAAAACAGCAGCATAGACTCGGTCGAGCGGGACGAGCATGGGGGACGCGACGGGTGAAACGAACGAAGCCCTGCGGGTCGCCTTCGACCGTCGCGTCAAGCTCGAGTTCCACGGCGCCAGGATCACCTCCGACGGAGGCCTGCTCGCCTACCGCGAGCTCGATGACGCCCTCGGCCTGACCGCGATGGCCGCCTCGACCCTCGCCGAGGGGCGACGCGGGAAGAACATTCGCCACCGGCTCCTCGGTCTGCTGCGGCAAGCGGTCTACGGCCGGCTCGCCGGCTACGAAGACGTCAACGATGCCGAGCGGCTCGCGCATGATCCGGCGATGCGCGCCTTGGTCGGACACGAGGGCATTGACCGACCCGCGGCCTCGACCAGCCAGATGGGTCGCTTCGAGACCGAGTGGCTGGCGACCGAGGCAAACCTCGGAGGACTCGCTAACTTGTCCGGGGCCTGGATCGATCGGGTGCATGGGCGGCGGCCGCCGGACGGTATCATCCTCGACATGGACAGCTCCGAGAACCCGACCCATGGGCAACAGGAGGGCTCGGTCTGGAACGGCCACTTCGGCTGCACCTGTTACCATCCCCTGTTCGTCTTCAACCAGTTCGGCGACCTCGAGCGCTGCGCTCTCCGGCCCGGCAACGTGCACAGCGCCGAAGGCTGGCGCGCCGTGCTCGAGCCGGTGATTGCCCGCTACCGCAAGCGTGGCTTCGACCTCTACTTCCGCGGCGACGCGGCGTTCGCCAAGCCCGAGCTGTACGAGCTGCTGGAGGCGGAGGGTATCGGCTACGCCATTCGCCTGCCGACCAATCGCGTGCTGCAGGAGCGGATCGGCCACCTGCTGACCCGGCCCGTCGGCCGCCCGCCCAGGAAGCCGCAGGTGTTTCTCGCCAGCTTCAGCTACCAGGCGCAGAGCTGGAGCAAGCCACGCCGAGTGGTGGCCAAGGTCGAGTGGCACCAGGGCGAGCTGTACCCGCGGGTCGGGTTCATTCTCACCAACCTGACGCGCCCGGCCGGACGGGTCGGCAAGTTCTACAACGGCCGCGGCACCGCCGAACAATGGATCCGCGAGGGCAAGAACGCGCTCCGCTGGACGCGGCTGTCCTGCCATGCGTTCCGCCACAACGCCGTGCGGCTCCAGCTGCACGCGCTCGCCTACAACCTGGCCAACTTCCTGCGCACCTTGGCGCTGCCGCAGGAGGTCGAGCATTGGTCGCTCACGACGCTGCGGGAGAGGCTGGTGAAGATCGGCGCGCGGATCGTCCGTCACGGGCGCTACGTTGTGTTCCAGCTGGCCGAGGTCGCGGTGCCGCGGTCTCTGTTCGCGAGCATCCTACGCCGGATCGACGACCTGCGGCCGCGGTCGCCACCGGTCCCGGCATGAGGATCGCACCGATGAACGTCGGCAAGCCAGGAGGTGTGGTGCGCCCATGATCGACCGAGAGCTGTCCAAACGCTTCGACAGCAGCGGGTGCCAGCCTCTAATCGCGCCCGTAGGCAGTCTCTGGGGTGGGCCCGGGCCGTCGCAGGCCATTGGCGGGTTGCCTTATGCGGCAGACCACCGCAACATCCGTGTTGATGAACTAGCATCTGGGAAATCCCGGCTTAGTTATGGCACGAGGCGGGGTCAGTCGATGGCAGACCAAAGAAATGGCGTGCAGCCGGCTGGCGAGCCGAGCCAGGGCGCGCAGCCCGGGCGGGCAGCCGTCCTCGATCCGATCGACCGAGTCTCGGAGGTGATCTTCGGCGTTTTGATGGCGGTGAGCTTTACCGGTTCGATCAGCGTCGCGACGGCCGGGAGCGCCGAGGTCCGCACCATGATAGTGGCCGCCTTCGGATGCAATCTCGCCTGGGGCCTCACGGATGCGGTGATGTACCTCGTCGGCGTGACCACGGAGGGGCATCGGAAGGCCGCCCTGCTGAGGCGGCTGCAGAGCATGGGGGACACGCCAGGAGCGCGGCAACTCATCGCCGACGCCCTGCCCGAACGGCTGGCCGCTGGAGCCACGACCGAGGTCCTGGAAGGCCTCCGCCTCCGGCTGATCGTGCTGCCGCCCCGGCGCGCCGTTCTCGGGTTACGGGAGGCGGGGGCCGCGCTGGCGATCTTCGCGCTGGTGGTGCTCGCCACCGTTCCCGTCGCGCTGCCGTTCCTGTTGTTCCACGAGGTTCCTACAGCGCTTCGTGTCTCCAATCTGCTGGCGCTTGCGACCCTGTTCGTCGGAGGCTATGCGTTGGGCAAATATGCCGGCGGCAGGCCTTGGAGCTATGGGCTCGTGCTCACCGCCCTGGGCGGTGGTCTGATGGCGGCGATCATCGCGCTGGGCGGCTGACGCAGGTGCGCGGGCCGAAGACATCCATATTCAGGCTTAAGCTACTGTCCCTCATGGAGCCATGCAACCAAGAGGCGCGCCGCTGGTCACATTACGTTCATGAAGCCTATCCGGCTCGGGTACGAATGAGTTTTAGGCACTGACAGGAGACTTTTGGAGAATTCCCGATTATTGAGCTTCTTGATCTTCAGCCTGAAGACATGATTGATAGCGTCGTTGCCAAGATACATATCGGCGAGAAGCTCAAAATATTGAACGCTCGAATATCGCTAGCGCCCAAAGGGAAGGCGAGAGACCACTTGGATAAGTGCGGGAAGGATGTAGAGCACATCTCCAAAAAGATAAATATGGCTTGTCATTTTCTCATGCACATCGTGGATAGTGAATGTTGGTTCTATCGTAAGCGCTGTGGCAGCGTCACCTGCCCAAGGGCGACGTGATCGGCGCTGATCCCTTCGGACCATCCGGACCTGCGGCCCTGGCGCGAGCACATCTTCATGCAGATGACCAATACGGCGCTCGACGCCACCCGATATTTCCGATTGCTGCCGGATCGGGTGGTCGAGATCGGCAGCCAGATCGAGATCTGACGCTCGCGGCGGTTTCCGCACCTGCTGCCCGGCGGACAGCCGGCACGGCCGAGGGCGGCGCTCGAGCCCGGCACGCTCCGCCTCGACGCCGACCTGGTCGACTGGTTCAAGGCCCAAAGCCCCGGCCAGATCCATGCAGCGCATCGCGTCGCCCGCGCCCAATGGGAATCAAGAACGTCCGTCGTGCCTGGGGATCGTACCGGTGCGGATCATTGAGGATCTGGGGCGACGATGTCTGCGCCCAGAATATGCTCGAGGGTGTACGGGCACTCCGCTGGCAGGCGCGATGCGAGGTCGCCCTCGTAGGACTCCATGTCCAGGACCACCCGCCGTCGCGCCTTGGCATAGAGGCGCGGCAGCTGCCGTTCGAGATCGCGCAAAAGCGTCGGGGTCAGGCGGTCCTCGATCTCGTCGCGGAAGGCCATGATCTCGCGCAGCCAGCCGCGCCGCGGTGCCTCGGCCGGCGAATGCTCCAAGAGCAGCAGATGCCCGATGATCCGGATCGTCCAGCTTCGAAGTGCGTTGCACTGCTCCTTGCCCAAATCGGCGATCTCTTCGGCCAGGTGCACGAGATCGAGCGGCAGGTTGGGCCGCGTCCGCGCGAAGCGGCGCAGCTCCCTCGACTGGCGCCGGGTCCAGGCGAAGAAGTCGTCCTCGTACAGGTCCCGCTCCAGAACCTTGCTCATGGCCTGCACTTACGCCTCGGACTGCGCGCGAGCAACGTGCGTCGGGGCCAAGGCGCCTGGCCGAACCGCCCCGGGCTCTCCTCCTCGGCCGGCTTAGGCGGAGGTGCGTAGACCTCGGTGGTCGACCCGAAGCGGCGCGAGGCGCCCCCCGCGAAGCCGGAGACATCGCGGACCCGTTATCAGGTCACGCGGGGCTGCACTGGAATACCACGGTCTTGGATCCGTCCACGTTGGTGGTGATGTTCGAGGTCACCCGCCGCGACCCGTTGTTGGCGCAGTAGGTCTCGGCTGTCCGCGACGCCTGCAGCAGTTCCTGATCGGTCCGATAGCTGTAGGTGAGATTGGGACCGGGCACCGGCTGCGTCACGACGGTCGCCGGCGGGTTCGGACCGCATTCGAAGGTCACGTCGTTGGTGCTGCCGTTCGGATTGCTCGTGATTCTTGCCGGTTGCGGTGTTGAATTGTACTTGCTGCAGAAAGTCACCGCGTTCTGCTCGGCCTGAAGCAATTCCTCATCGCCGTCATAGGCGTAGGTGACACTGGGATTGCTGGCTCTCACCTGCTCCAACGAGTGCGACGACGCCACGCAGGACGACGTGGCGGCCGCGCTTGCCAGGAGAGCGGCTGCCCGCACGCTCGCCCACGAGTACGGAAAAGCTGGTGCCATCACCTCTGCTCCCTTTGCATCGAGCCCGCCGTTGCGTCGCCCGAGTTTTTTCGATGGATCAGAGCGTCCGGACGTCTCGGACGCGCTGCCGAGACACGGCCGGGCCTCGATTCGCACCGAAGGTTGTCCGCCTGCGCGTCTGTCTGCCCGCAGGAGTAGGACACTGCCATAACGGGTTTTCGCCTCGTTGGTTCCAACGGGCGATTCTTCGGGTCCGATTCCTGGCGGGAGACCGCACGACGTTCGCGGCGGGCACCCAATCCAGTCCCGTCCGGCGCCCTCCTGTCGCATACCGTCGCATGGCGGGCATCTCCAGAAGGCTGATTTCTCCATCGAGATTGATCCGCGCTGATCCACGAACCGTGCCTCGAAGCCAGGATTTCTGCGGGTGTCGGCGCGAACCGACTCAACTCCAGTCAATCAATTGAGTCTCAATGGATTGATCCCCATCCTGAGGGCAAGTCGAGAAATCGGACAGAGTCCCCAGTTTTGTGTTCTCGATGCGCCACTCATGCGCCACTTATGCGACAGTTCATGATTGAGAGTGTGCACTCGCCCAATGCTGTTGTGCATCAGTTCTGCGACCTGTATTTCGCTTGCGACTACGTATAATGTCGGTGATCTTGATCATCAGCGCTTTGACAGCCTATATATAAATACCATGACAATCTGATCTCTGGAATTTCCGAACGGATATTGGTGGCGGCGACACCGTTTCCGATCAATCTCGAGCGCGCGCTGCCTCCATCTTGAATCAGCCGCTGATGCGCTTGATGCCGGGCGGGCGCTTCGCTCAGCCGCCGAACCAGCCCCGGATCGATTGCACCAAGTCACCCACGAACTGGCCGATTGCGTCGCGGGCGGCCGCGACGGGGACGCCCTCCCAGGGCTTGGCGGGCGGCGGCTCGGGGCGGAACGGCAGGTCGCCCTCGGCGCGCAGGATGAAATCGCGGAAGATCAACGCCGGCAGGCCGCCGCCGCTCACGCCCTGCATCGGCCGGCCGTCGTCGTTGCCGACCCAGACGCCGACCACCAGCTGATCGGTGAAGCCGATGAACCAGGCGTCCCGATTGTCCGAGCTGGTCCCGGTCTTGCCGGCGACGAAGCGGCGAAGCGAGGCGTGGCGGCCGGTGCCGCGCAAGAGCGCCGTCTCGAGTAGCGCCGTCATTTCGCGCACCACCGAGGGCTCGAGCACCGGCTCGTCGACCGGGCGGCGCTCATAGAGGATCTTGTCGCTCCCGCCCTCGATCGTCTCGATCGCCTCCGGCCAGACCAGATGGCCGCCGTTCGCGACCGTGGCGTAGGCGCCGGTCAGCTCGATCAGGCGCACCTCGGAGCTGCCCAGCGCCAGGCTCGGGTCGTCGCGCAGATCGGAGGTGATGCCGAGCCGCTCGGCCATGCGAATCACCCGCTTGTGGCCGAC
Source organism: uncultured Alphaproteobacteria bacterium (assembly GCA_963815435.1). Taxonomy (GTDB): domain Bacteria; phylum Pseudomonadota; class Alphaproteobacteria; order Geminicoccales; family Geminicoccaceae; genus DATAOG01. Next base: position 123,656 of record CAWFGZ010000016.1, on the reverse strand, counting down.
CCGCTCGGCGAGGCGCACGGCGGCCGTGTTGACCAATTCGGCGAAGGCGTCGACTAGGCTGATCTGTTGCGGGTAAGCGTCGTCGACGTTGCGCGGCCGCCAGCCGTCAACCTCGACCGGCGCCGCCGAGATCACGTCGTCGGGCCGCAGCCCCGCCTCCAGGGCCGCGAGGTAGACGAACAGCTTGAATGCGGAGCCGGGTTGCCGCTCGGACTGGGTCACCCGGTTGAACTGGCTCGAGGCGTAGTCGCGCCCGCCGAGCATGGCGCGGACCCGGCCATCGGTGGTCATCGCGATCAGCGCCACCTGATCCGCGCCAGCGCCCTTGCCGTCGCGCTCGAAGACGCTCTGGACCGCAGCTTCCGCCGCCCGCTGCAGGCTGCGGTCGAGCGTGGTGTGCACGGTGAGGCGCGGCTGGTCGGCATCGGCGTAGAGGCGGCTCTCGGCGACCACCCAGTCGGCGAAGTAGCCGGTCCCGGCGCGCGTCGCCGGGGCCCCGAGGGTGGCGGGGTGCGCCTTGGCGGCCTTGGCCTCCGCCGTGCTCGCCGCCCCGGTGTCCACCATGTCGTCGAGGACGCCCGCGGCACGCCGCTGCGCGAGGGCGAGATCACGGGTCGGCGCGTAGTGCGAGGGGGCGCGAATCAGGCCTGCGAGCATAGCGGCCTCGGCCAGTGAGAGCTGGCCCGCGGGCCTGCCGAAGTAGCGCCTTGCGGCGGCATCGACCCCATAGGCGCCGCTGCCGAGGTAGACCCGGTTCAGATAGGCCTCGAGAATCTGGCGCTTGTCGAAGCGGGCCTCGATCCAGAGCGTGTAGAGCGCTTCCTTGATCTTGCGCGAGAGGCTGCGCTCGGGCGTGAGGAAGGCGAGCTTGGCCAGCTGCTGACTGATCGTGCTGCCGCCCTCGACCACGCGCCCGGCCTGAAGATCGTGGACCAAGGCGCGCAGGATCCCGATCGGGTCGATCCCGGGATGTTGGTAGAAGCGCCGGTCCTCGGTCGCGACCACCGCCTTGGGCAGCCAGGGCGACATCTGATCGAGCCTCAGATAGTCGCCATAGCGGTCGCCGAAGCTCGCGAAGGTCACGCCCGTGCGGTCCACGAGAGTGATCTCGGGGCTGCGGTCGCCGGGGGCCGGTCGTTTGAGGTCGCCGAGGTCGAGGCTGGTGTACCAGCCGAGGGCCACGACCACGAGGATCAGCCCGAGCGGCCCGCCCAGCAGCCAGCGCAGCCGGTGGCGCGGCCCGCCCGCGGCCGGCGCTTTCTTCTTCCTTTTCGACGCGGGACGCCGGCGCGCGGCGCTCTTGGTCTTGGCCAAAGCAGCTCTCGGAGGCCTGAAGGGCGCGCGGCTACCCGGCCCGCTCGCCCTCGACCACTTCGAGTTCGATCACGGCGGCGTTGATCAGCACCTTACCGCGATCCTCGAAATTCACCGTGACCCGCTCGCCGATCACGGACTGCACCTGGCCGAGACCCCAGTCGGGCTCGGTCGGATGGCGCACCATGGCGCCGGGCACGAGAAGCGGATTCATCACCTGTCGCCGTACGTTATCGAGAGATGGCTTGCCGTTATTATCGCACCTTAAAGCTCGGTGGCAATCCCGGACCGATCTTCCAATTCCTGTGCGGAGTGACAGGACACGCTTTGCGAGCCATTTCGGCGCTGGTCCGGACCCGCGGGCGGATCATCTTCGACGGTCTTACCCGCGCGAACGTCATGCGCCAGGCAGCCAGCATCAGGAACCTCGAGCTGCCGATGCTCCTGCCGGGGATCAAGATCAACACCAGCCCGACCGATTTCCATCCGATCGAGAGCATGATGCTGGCGAGGTTCGACGGCGCCAAGTGGGTGCTGTTCGGCGACGTGATCGACGCCAGCCAGACGATGTGATACGTAGCCGCGATCCGAGCTGCGGAGTCGCCGACACCTTGGCAGCCATCGGATCCGGGGCATTTGAACCCCAGATGATCCGCCACAAAATCGGCCTGAGGAGGTTGAAAGCCTCTTGATACGACGCTCGCCCGCCTGGCGCACGGGTGTGCGCGAGAGCGGGCAAACAGCAACAGAGGAGGGCTTCACAATGTCCGACGTTCGCTTGAAGAACTCTGTCCGGCGGCACGACCACGGTCGCGGGCGCGAGCCTCGATGCGCTTTCGGCTTCTCTGCGTGGCTCGGTCTGCCGGCAGGGCGAGCCCGGCTACGACGAGGCGCGGACGCTTTGGAACGCGATGATCGACCGCCGGCCGGGCGCGGTGGTCCGCTGCGCCGACGCCGCCGACGTGACGCGCGCGGTGCGCTTTGCCGGCGACAACGGCCTGCTGCTCGCGGTCCGCGGCGGCGGCCACAACATCGCGGGCAACGCGGTCTGCGAGGGCGGCCTGCTGATCGATCTTTCGCCGATGAAGTCGGTGCAGGTCGATCCGGCCAGGCGGACCGCGCGGGCCGAGCCGGGCGCCACGCTCGCCGAGCTCGACCAGGCGACCCAGGCCTTTGGCCTCGCGACCCCGGTCGGCATCAATTCCACCACCGGGATCGCCGGGCTCACGCTGGGCGGCGGCTTCGGCTGGATCAGCCGCAAGCACGGCCTCACGGTCGACAACCTGCTGGCGCGCCGACGTGGTCACCGCCGACGGCGAGCTGCGCCATGCGAGCGCGAGCGAACATCCCGACCTGTTCTGGGCGATCCGCGGCGGCGGCGGCAATTTCGGCGTCGTGACCTCGTTCGAGTTCCGGCTCCACCCGATCGGCCCCGAGGTGCTGTCCGGCCTGATCGTGCATCCGTTCAGCGAGGCCCGGCAGCTGTTCGACGGCTACCGCCGCTTCGTCGCCGAGGCGCCCGACGAGCTGACCGTCTGGGTGGTGCTGCGCAAGGCGCCGCCGCTGCCGTTTCTGCCCGAGGACTGGCACGGCAGGGAAGTCATGGTGCTCGCACTCTGCTACGCCGGTGACATGGCGGCGGGCGAGAAGGCGGCCGCGCCGCTCCGCGCGCTCGGCAAGCCGATCGCCGACGTGGTCGGTCCGCACCCCTTCGCCGGCTGGCAGACGGCCTTCGATCCGTTGCTCACCCCGGGCGCGCGCAACTACTGGAAATCGCACGATTTCACTCAGATCAGCGACGCCGCGGTCGAGGCGATCGTCGAGTACGCGGGCAAACTGCCGACGCCCGAATGCGAGATCTTCATCGGCCATCTCGGCGGCGCGGTGAACCGGGTGGCCAAGGATGCGACCGCCTACCCGCATCGGGATGCCGAGTTCGTGATGAACGTCCACACCCGCTGGCAGGAGTCCGGGCAGGACGCCGAGTGCGTGCAGTGGGCGCGGGATTTCTTCAACCGGACCGCGCCCTACGCCACCGGCGGCGTGTACGTGAACTTCATGCCCGAGGACGAGACCGATCGCACCAAGGGCGCCTACGGCGTCGAACTACGACCGCCTGGCCAAGATCAAGGCGAAGTACGACCCGGGCAACCTGTTCCGCATGAACCAGAACATCCGACCCGCGGCGTAGCGGGTCTCCGACCGGCGGGGCGGGGGCGCGCCCCCGCCCCGCCGGGGGGGCTGGGACAGCAGGTCGCCCTCAAGCATCGAGAACCAGCCGTTCGGCCGGCACCGCGATGCACGGCAGAACCTCGCCGGCCGCGAGCGGCGCGTTGGGTGCGTGCAGGTAGCGCACGGCGCCGGAGAGGACGCGCGTCACGCAGGTGCCGCAGCTGCCGGCGCGACAACCGAAGTCGATCGCCACGGCGTGCTCCTCGGCCAGCTCGAGGAGCGGGGCATCGCAGCGTTCCACAGCGCCGTCACCCCGGAACGGGCGAACGTCACGTCGATGCCGCAATCGGGCTGGTTGGCCGATCCGCGCAGCGCCCGCTTGACCGTCGCGGGGCCGAACGCCTCGAAATGCACCCGCTCGGCCGGCACGCCCCACGCTTCGAGGCCCTGGGTGACGGCGTCCATCATCGCCGGGGGCCCGCAGACGTAGAAATGATAACCATTCGAAGGCAGCAGCCGCTGCATGGCCGCGACATCGATGTGCCCGACCTGAACGCCCGGGCCAGTCCACCACCCGTGCCGGCCGGCTGTAAAAGAAATGCAGATGGATGTTCGGATGCCGCCCGGCGATCTTCTCCAGCTGTGGCTTCATGATCTGCTCGCGCTCGTCACGGATGCCATGGAACAGCCATGTCTCGCGCGGTGCTCCCTCGGCCACGATGCTCTGCAGGATGCTGAGCAGCGGCGTAATGCCAATTCCCCCGCCGACCAGGACCAGCGGCCGATCGTGTGCTTCAGGGTCGATGGTGAAGTTGCCAGCCGGAGCCTTCACGTCGAGGCGGTCGCCGACCGCCAATCGATCGTGGAAGTAGCTCGATACGAGGCCGCTCGCTGCTTGCGGCTCTCCCGGCTGCGGCCCGATCCGCTTGATCGTGAGGCGATAATGCGTCGGCCGCGGGGCATCGGACAGCGAATAGGACCGGATCGCCGGCTTCGCGCCATCGGGCAGCCGCAGCCGAACTGTCAGGAACTGGCCGGGAAGATAGGAGGGCAACGCTCGCCGTCCTCGGGCGCCAGGTAAAACGAGGCGACGTTGTCATTCTCGCGCACTTTCTCTTTGAGCGTAAACGGGCGAAAGCCGCGCCATGCCGGGGCCGGTGCGGCCGCGCTCGCTCTGCTGCGCCCGCGCCGTCACCCGGGAGAGCTGTTCCTCGAAGTAATCGCGCCAGTCGTCCGGCAGCGCCGCGACGGTGACGATGCGCGTCAGCGCCGTCAGATCGGCCTTGTCGCGGGCATAGAGCCGCGTGATCTCGGAGACGGGCACCACTTCGGCAGCGCGCTCGATCAGCTGATCGGGTCTCCCGCCTGGATCTCCCCTTCCTCGAGCACGGCGCAATAGAAGCCGGTGCGCCCGCTGTCGAGGAACCGCTTGATGATGTCGTCCCGGCCAAACCTGAGGCCGAGCTTGTAGCAGGGCAGGCGCGGTTGGGTGACGATGAGCTCGCTCGAGCCGATCCGGAACCGGTCACCGACGCTGACGGTCATCCTCGAGCAGGCCCTCGATCGTCAGATTCTCGCCGAACATGCCCCAGGGCAGTGCCATGTCCGGATACTCGCGCCGCCAGTACGCGTAGTGCTCGGACGGGATAGAGGTAGACGGCCTTGTCCCGGCCGCCGTGGACCGAGAGGTCAGCCTGACGGTCGCCATCGAAATTGAGGGACCGGAGCGTGATCCGAGTCACGGGCTCCTTGAAGATCCCGGTCGAGACGGCTCTGCCCTTCCATTGCACCGTGCGTGGAAGCCCGACATTGACGGAGACGACCTTCATCGGCGGCGGCCTGTCCATGGCACCGGCTTCCCCTCACATCAGCTCCCGTGTCGGAGCAGGACAAGCCTAACGAAGAATTCCAGCTCAGCGCAGCTCACAGAACCGCGCCGGTGCCATCTCTATCGTTGACGACGCGCCAAGTGGCCCGCGCGACCGGTCAAGCCCACTCAGAGCCAAGGCGTGATCTGTCAGGATAGCCGATCTTAGGAAAAAATGGGGCATATTATACTTGCCGTACCCGGCGGGGTGCGGTAGCCTGAACCAGGCATCTCCGCGATTGCCGGCCGCTGCGCTGTGGAGCGCGCCTGGGGGACATGTTACGTGCTTACGCCGCATGCTACGTGCGACTGGCCAGAATATTGGCTGAGCTTAAATCGTTGCCAGCATCTGGAATGGATACGCCTCTTTCGGATAACCAATTCAGACAATGTAAACGGCTGCTAAACGAGCTGTTGCGCCTTGACGTTGACATTGTACTGCCCATGGTTTCAAGGCAGATCACTCGCCTTGACCATCTTCTGGATGAAGGATGTACCAATTCGGCAACAGTTATAAATAGTTTGAGCGAAATTCGCAACCGATTGGAGGATGAATTGGATGCTCACAAATTTCTCTACGTGCCACCAGATAACGCTCAATATTACGATTCTACATTTGGGCAAAATGTTGAGGCTACATTTCCGGCCATTGTCGAGGATGCCAGCGAGTCTGGAAAGTGCTTGGCCTTGGGGCGTGCAACTGCAGCTGTCTTTCACCAAATGCGGATATTGGAACATGTCGTCCAACGGCTTGGTTCAAAATTAAATGTCACAATTATAGATAAGAATGATACAACTCTAGATTGGGGGCTAATAATCGCTAACATGAAAATACCAATTGAAAAAATGCATAAGGGTGAATTGAAAGATAAGTGGTCAGAAGCATTAACGTTGCTGGTGCATGTCAAACAAGCATGGAGACATCCAACAATGCATCCGAAACAGACTTATACTGAAGGGCAAGCTAAAGAGGGGTTTTTTGCTGTCCGCTCTTTCGTGGCCCATCTAGCAAATCTGATGACATGATCGGTTATATTGCCGATGGCTCTGATGGTCTCGCAGTCTTGCGGTTACGCTGTGGCGGCGCAATTTTCTTGAAAGCTTGCTCTAATTGGCAGCCGCTTTCATCAGCGCCGATCTTCCGAGCGGTTTCCTTGAACCGTCTCGGATCTGTTCAGCCTCGATCATTCTCGGCCTTGGCTTTCGCCTAGGCGGCGACTTCGGATCTTCGACCATACCAGTTCGGCCCCTCATACCAATCGTTCGATAGGTGAGACGCTTGCCAACGATGCCCTCGAGTGCCGCTGTTCAGCGCGCGCAGTGTCATTCACTGCCGAGCCGCGACTGCCGACCGATTGTACCGGAAATCGAACTCGGCGAGGTAGCGGTGCAGGTGCTTCTCGCAGCAGTGCTGATAGACGCCAACCATGCCGCGTTTGAAGATGCTGAAAAAGCCTTCGACGGTGTTGGTGTGGACATCACCGCGAACATATTCACCGACCGAGTGCTTGACGCGTCCCGTGGCTCGGCGAACATGCGTGGTCTACGTCGTCGTAGAGCCGGCTTTCATCGGTGTGCAGGTAGGTCTCCTGCGCGATGTTGTCGGTGACGATCTGGTCAACAGCCGATTTGTCGCGCGTTCTCACGTGGAACGAGCGGACGCGAGCCGCCGCGCTCGACCAGCGCCCGAGGACGGCACGCTTGCGGGCCGGGCCGCCCTTGCCGCCCTTGGTGTATGGACGGTCCGTAGCGCTTGGTCTTGCGACTAGGGCATGAACGTCCTGCTTCGCCGAAATAGGTCTCGTCGGCCTCGACGATCTTGCCGATGGCCGCCGAGCATCGGGGCCATCTCGTCGGCGCATCGCTTCGCGGATGCGGTGGCTCATGAACCATGCGGTCTTGAGCGTGACGCCAAGGGTCCGATGCAACTGGTTAGAGCTGATGCCCTTCTTGCCGACGCCGATCAGATAAATCGCCTGAAGCCACATGATGCAGCTGGACGTGGCTGGCCTCGAAGATGGTCCCGATCTTGACGCGTGAAGGGCTTGCGGCACTCGTAGCACTTGTAAAATATGCCCAAAAAATGCAAAGGGCGGGTTTCCTCTGTACCGGGAGGCCCCCCAGATGTGACGATGGATCGACTCTTGCGGAAGCGTAAGGCTCCCAAGAGGCTGCTACATTAGGGGTGAAGGGGAGCCTCGCGGGCTCCCCTCCGATCGCAGGGCGCTTCGTGCCTCGATCAAGTCGCGGCCTGGACCGCCCGCTTGGCCATCACCTTGATCAGATGCGCGCGGTACTCCGCGCTGGCGTGGATGTCGCTGTTCAGACCGTCCGGCTTGACCGCTGAGGCCATCGAGGGCGTCCGGCGCGAAGTTGCCCGCGAGCGCCTGCTCGGCTTCGCGCGAGCCGGAACACGCAGGGGCCGGCGCCGGTCACCGCGACGCGCACGCCGCCGCGCGGTCCTGGCGACCATCACGCCGACGATGGCGTAGCGGCAGGCCGGGTTCGGGAACTTGGCGTAGCCCGCCTTGTCCGGCTTCGGGAAGCGGACCGCGGTGATCGACCTCGTCGTCGCCGAGCGCGGTCTCGAACATCCCGGTGAAGAAGTCGTCGCGCCGCGATCTCGCGCTTGTTGGTCTGGACCGTGGCGTCGAGGCCGAGGATCGCGGCCGGATAGTCGGCGGCCGGATCGTCGTTGGCGATCGAGCCGCCGATGGTGCCGCGGTTGCGCACCTGGGCGTCGCCGATGTCGCTCGGCGAGGCTGGCGAGCGCCGGGATCAGTCGTCTTCACCGTCGTCGGATGCCGCGACCTCGGCGTGGCGTGGTCATGGCGCCGATCGCGAGGCCGTCCGCCGTCCTGCCGGATGCCCTTGAGCTCGGCGATGCCGGCCGAGGTCGATCAGATCGCGAGGGCTGGGCGAGGCGCTGCTTCAGCGTCGGGATGTAGGTCATGCCGCCCGCGAGCAGCTTGGCCTCGTCGCTTCGACCGGCGAGCAGCGTTGCCGCCTCGGCCAGCGAGCTCGGGCGATGGTATTCGAATGCGTACATGGCTCTTGCCTCCCTATTCGGCCGCCTGGCGGCATCTGCTTGGACTGCAGCGCCCGCCAGACCTTCTCCGGCGTCGCCGGCATCGAGATGCCGCGGTGCCGATGGCGAGCGCGTCGAGACGCGTTGATCACCGCCGGCGGCGCAGCCGATCGCGCCGGCCTCGCCGCACGCCCTTGACGCCGAGCGGGTTGTGGGTGCACGGCGTCATCGGTCGTGGCGACCTTGAAGCTCGGCACGTCGTCGGCCGCGCGGCATCGCAGTAGTCCATGTAGGAGCCGGTCAGCAGCTGGCCGGCTCGTCGTCGTAGACGCACTTCTCGCAGCAGCGCCTGGCCGATGCCCTGCACCAGCGCCGCCGTGGACCTGGCCCTCGACGATCATCGGGTTGATGATCCTGCCGACGTCGTCGACCGCGACGAACCGGCCACGATGCTCGACCACGCCGGTCTCGGGATCGACCTCGACCTCGCAGATGTAGGTAGCCGGCCGGGAAGGTGAAGTTGGGCGGATCGTAGAAGGCGCGTCTCCTCCATGCCCGGGCTCGAGCTCGGCTGGGATAGTTGTGCGGCACGTAGGCGGCGAACGCGACCTCGCCGATGGTCTTGCTCTTGTCGGTGCCGGCGACCGTGAACTTGCCGTCCTTGAACTCGATGTCGGCCTCGGAGGCCTCCAGCAGGTGGGCGGCGATCTTCTTGCCCTTGGCGATGATCTTGTCGCGTCGCCTTGACCATCGCCGAGCCGCCGACCGCGAGCGAGCGCGAGCCGTAGGTGCCCATGCCGAACGGGATCTTCTCGGTGTCGCCGTGGATGACCTCGACGTTCTCGAACGGCACGCCGAGCTTGTCGGCAACCACCTGGGCGAAGGTCGTCTCGTGGCCCTGGCCGTGGCTGTGGGAGCCGGTGAAGCACCGTCACCGTGCCGGTGTGGCTGAACGCGGATCTTGCGCGCTCTCGTAGAGGCCGGCGCGCGCGCCGAGCGAGCCGACCACCGCCGAGGGCGCGATGCCGCAGGCCTCGATGTAGGTGGAGATGCCGATGCCGCGCAGCTTGCCCGCGCGCCTCCGACTGCGGCCCGGCGCTCGGCGAAGCCTGCTAGTCGGCGAGCTGCAGCGCCTTGTCGAGGTGCGCCTGGTAGTCGCCGGTGTCGTACTGCAGCGCCACCGGCGTCTGGTAGGGGAACGCGTCCTTGGGGATGAAGTTGCTGCGCCGGATCTCGACCGGGTCCATGCCCATCTCGCGCGCCGCCGTCGTCGACCATGCGTCTCGAGCAGGTAGGTGGCCTCCGGCCGGCCCGGCGCCGCGATAGGCGTCCACCGGCGACGGTGTTGGTGAAGACCGCCTTCGACCTCGCAATAGATCGCCGGCGTCTTGTACTGGCCCGGCGAGCAGCGTGCCGTAGAGGTAGGTCGGGACGCACGGCGCGAACGTCGACAGATAGGCGCCCAGGTTGGCGAGCGTGCTGACCGCGCAGCGCCGAGGAAGTTGCCGTCCGCGTCCATCGCCAGCTCGGCGTGGCTGACATGGTCGCGGCCGTGCGCGTCGGAGAGGAAGCTCTCGCTGCGCTCGGCGGTCCACTTGACCGGCCGGCCGATCTTGCCGGCGCCCAGGTGACAGACGCACTCCTCGGCGTAGTGGAAGATCTTGGAGCCGAAGCCGCCGCCGACGTCGGGCGCGATCACCCGCAGCTTGTGCTCCGGGCGCGCGCCAGCACGAAGGCCGCCGATCAGCAGGCGGACGACGTGCGGGTTCTGGCTGGTGGTGTAGAGCGTGTAGCTCGTCGGTCGCCCGGATCGTAGTCGCCGATCGCCGCGCGCGGCTCGATCGCGTTGGGGACCAGGCGGTTGTTGACGAGATCGATCTTGGTGACGTGGGCGGCCTTGGCGAACGCCGCGTCGGCCGCCGCCTTGTCGCCGAGCTCCCAGTCGTAGACCGATGTTGCCGGGCGATCTCGTCGTGGACCAGCGGCTGCGCCCGGCATCGCGCGCATGCGCCAGGTCGCGACCAGCCGGCAGCACCTCGTAGTCGACCTCGACCAGCTCGGCGGCGTCTCTTGGCCTGCGGTAGGCTCTCGGCGACCACCAGGCGACCTGATCGCCGACGTGGCGCACCTTGCCCTGGCGCCAGCAGCGGATGCGGCCCGGCTCTTCATCGTCGGAGCCGTCCTTGGACTTGACCAGCCAGCCGCAGAGCAGGCCGCCGATCTTGTCCGCGGCCTGACGTCGTCGCCGGTGAGGACCGCGAGCACGCCGGGCGCGGCCAGCGCCTGGCTCTTGTCGATCCCGTTGATCTTGGCATGCGCGTGCGGCGAGCGCACGAAGCACGGCATAGACCTGGCCGGGCCGGTTGATGTCGTCGGTGTAGCGGCCGCGCCCGGTGATGAAGCGCAGATCCTCCTTGCGCGGGACGCGCGCGCCAATTCCGTCGGCTAGCCATGGCTCACGCTCCTCATCTCGGCGGCCGCAGCGGCAATCGCCTTGACGATGTTGTGGTAGCCGGTGCAGCGGCAGATGTTGCCCTCGAGCCACTCGCGGATCTGCGTGCTCCGAGGGATCGGGATTGGTCTGCACGAGGTCGACCGCGCTCATGATCATGCCGGGCGTGCAGAAGCCGCACTGCAGCGCGTGGTTCTCGCGGAACGCCGCCTGCATCGGGTGCAGCTCGCCGTCCTTGGCCAGGCCCTCGATCGTGGTCACCTCGGCGCCGTCGGCCTGCGACCGCGAGCATGGTGCAGGACTTGACCGAGCGGCCATCGACGTGGACCACGCAGGCGCCGCACTGGCTGGTGTCGCAGCCGACATGGGTGCCGGTGAGGCCGAGATGCTCGCGCAGGAACTCGACCAGCAGCGTGCGCGGCTCGACCTCGCGCGTCACCGCCTGGCCGTTGACCTTCATTGACACGTTGGCCATCGATTTTTTCTCCCCTGACGTCCCCTCTTTTTGGGCTCGACCGTCGGCCAGCCGGAGCAGCACCTGCCGTCACTGCCCCCGCCGCTCGGGGCCGACCAACGGAGATCGGCTCAGCGAGCCAGGCGAGCGGTGCCTCACAGTTCGGGAACGCAGACCCGAAGCTATGAGAAGGGGTGGATCGCCGTCAACCGGCTTGCGATGATCCGACTCCTGCCCGCTCCGACAGGCCACCTCATCGGAACAGGAGCACGAGGATCATCAGGACCACGATGACGGCGGCCGCCCAGATGAACTTGTTCTGCGCCAGGTCGGCGAGCCCGCCCCCCGGCTCAGTTTCGGGCTCCGGCTGCGCTTCGGGCTCCGGCTCGGGTGTGGGCGCCGGCGGCGCCACCTGCTTCGCGAAGTTGTCGAAGAACTCGTCGGCCATCTTTTTGGCCGTGGCGTCGATCAGGCGCGAGCCCAGTTGAGCGAGCTTGCCGCCGACGTCGGCCTTCGCTGTGTAGGTGAGGATCGTCTCGTTCGCGCTGACCTCGGTGAGCTTGACGTCGGCGCCACCCTTGGCGAAGCCGGCCGCACCGCCCTTGCCTTCGCCGCTGATGGTGTAGCCCTCCGGCGGATTGAGGTTGAGCAGGGTGACGTTGCCGTTGAACTTCGCCTTCACGGGGCCGACCTTGGCGATGACGGTCGCGGCGAATTCGTGGTCCGACGCCTTTTCGAGCGACTCGCAACCCGGCAGCGAGGCCTTGAGCACCGCCGGGTCGTTCAACGCGGCCCAGACTTTCTCGCGCGGCGCCGGGATGCGGTATTCGCCGGTCATGTCCATGGCAATCTCCCCCCGCTTCCTATTGTTCGCGCCAGAAAACTACATGGCGACCGCACCGACGGCAACATCACCGGCCATGGGCGTTCGTGCCCTGGCCCGCAGCAGACCGGCCGCGTCACGTCCATCCGATCGGGTTCAACCGGTTTGCCGAGGCGTGCGATCGACGCGCTCGGCGCCGGCCTACCAGCGCAAAATCAGGCGCCCGTCCTCGACCTGGTAGCCGCGCAGCTGCTGAAGGAAACTCATGCCGAGCAGGGAGACCGCCATCGGGCCCTCGTTGACCGAGGCTTCGAGGTCGTACAGGCTGTACTGGCCGATGCGAAGCTCGCGCAGCCGGACCGGAGCGCCGCGCACCTCGCCGTTCGCGGTCTGATACTGCTCGCTGAAGTCGAGGTTGCCGGGGATAAAGCCGAGCCGCCTCGCGTCGGCCAGGGTGAGGACGATGTCAGACGCACCGGTATCGACGAGAAAGGTGATGGGCGATCCGTTGACCATGGCGTCGACGACGAAGTGACCGTTCGGGCCGGCGGTGACGACGTACTCCCAGTCCTCGCTCTCCGGCGCGGCGGCGCGCCCGCTCTTGGCCGGCCTGCGGCTTCGCCGCGATGCTCGCTTTCGACGGATGCGCAGGTCCCAGCTGCGTCAGCCAGTCGCTGCTCTGAAGCATGGCGAAGCCGGCGCCGACTACGACGGCGACCACGAGATAGCGCAATGCCCAGACGAGCATGGCGACCGCCGAGCCTCCTTGGTCACGCCGGAAGCCGACTATCGCCGATCCGGGCAAAAGAAGTGCTAACGCGGGCACGCCTGGCCGCCGGTCGGCCGACGATCGGGCCGCCGCCGGACCGGCCGGGGGCGGCGGGATGTCCCTGACGATCCTCGGGGCGCCGCTCGGACCCCTGATCCTGCCGTTCGGGGTCGCCGTCCTGTTCCCGGTCGCGATCCGGCTTTGGCTCGGTGCGAGCCGCGCCGCCGCGCTGCTCGGCGTGGCGCAGTTCCTGGGCTTGCTCGCGGCCTATGTCGCCTTGTCGGGCGCGCCGGCCTGGCCGCCCGAGGCGGCGCGCGAGAAGCTTCTCTACGTGACCGGCCTGGGCGCGCTGCTCGGCATTCTGCTGCCCGTCCTGCCGCGCTGGATCGACGCGCTGCAGGGGGCGATCCTCGTCTGGCCGATCGTGGTCGTGGGCTGGCTCGCCTGGGGCCTGCCGCTTACCTGCAATCGGGCCTCGCGATCGTCGTGCTCGCGCTCGCCGGCGTCGCCGTATTCGGACCGCTCGCGGCGGCGCGTCAGAAGGACCTGCGCCGCGCGCTCATGCTGTTCTGCGTGGCACTGGGCCTGGCCGCGATCGCGGCGTCGGGCCGCTCGGCGCCGCTCGCGCAACTGGCGCTCGCGCTCGTCGCCTCAATCGGCGGCGTGCTGGTTGCGGGCGGCCGTCTCGGCATCACCAATGCCAACCTGATCGGACCGAGCGGAGCGGCCCTCGCCCTGGCCGCGACGCTCGCATTGTTCGCGAGCAGCAGCCGAACCGCTCTCGCGCTCCTGGCGCTGGTCTTCGCGGCCGATCGGCTCGCCAAGCGGGCGGCGCCAAGGCGCTATGTCTGGTTGGAGCGGGCGTTGTTCGCCTTCGGCTGCCTGGTTCCGCTCGGGCTCGCCCTGGCCGTGGCCAGGCTCGGCAGCGGCCCGCTGCTGCCCGACTGACGCTAAGCCTTGCCGGGCTATCTCGTCTCGAGGGTCAGCTCCTCGATCATCGGCGCGATGCCGGCGGTGAGGCCGCCGTCGACCACGAGGTTGGCGCCATTGATGAAGGCCGCATCGTCGGCGGCGAGGAAGGCGATCGCGGCGGCGATATCCTCGGGCCGGCCGACCCGGCCGACCGGGTACCAGCGGGCGAGCTTCTCGAACACCGCCGGATCCCGGGCGAGGCGCTTTTGCCAGCTCGGCAATTCGGTCCGGATCGTCCCGGGGCTCACCATGTTGGCGCGGATGCCCTTGGGCCCGTATTCGACCGCGAGAGCCTTGGTGAAATTCAAGAGCCCGGCCTTGGCCGCGCTGTAGGCGGGATTGCCCAACGCCAGGAGGCCGTTGACCGAGCCGACGTTGACGATCACGCCCCGGCCGCGAAGGGCCATGCCCGGCAACACCAGACGGGTCATGAGGAAGGCGCCGGTCAGAGTGCCGGCCAGCTCCTGCTCCCAGTCCTCGGGCGTGGTCTGGGCGAGGTTGCCCTTCAGCGCCCGTGCGGCGTTGTTGACCAGGACGTCGATCCGCTCGAACGCCTTGAGCGCCTGTTCGATCGCACCCTCGATCGCCACCCGATCGGTGATGTCGGCCGAGAGGGCCAGCGCATTCGCTCCCGCCTCGCGCAGCGCCGCGGCGGCCTCGCTGGCTGCCGCGCCGTCCCGATCGAGCACGGCGATCGCAGCCCCCTCGCTCGCGAGGCGGAGCGCGGTCGCGCGGCCGATGCCGCGCCCGGCCCCGGTGATCAGCACGACTCTATCGGCGAACCGCACCTCGATGTCTCCTCGATTAGCCGACCCGTCAGGTCACCTTGGTCGGCCCACGACCCACTTCGCGACCACGCTCCCGTCGACCATGAAGCGGATCACGGGTCCCGATCCCCGCGGATCAGCTGCGTGCTGTCCGAAAAAACCCGCTCACTCCATCGGCGCTGCCACTTGTCGATGATCGCCAGGGCCTCGTCGCAGAGTCGCGGTCTGTGCAGCCTGCTCGAGGATCGCCTTGACCTCGCTCCGGAGAGAACGGTGATTTTCACGTGCCTGCTCCTTTAAGCGCGCGATCACCTTCGCATCGAGGTCACGGATCAGGAACTGGGGCATTGTCGCGCTTCTCAAGCCTAACTGCTTGAAAAACAATAGCACGAGGTCGAAGGCGAGGCCACCGCGCAAACCTTCGTGCCGCATGTGACCGAATTTCGGGGGCGGTGTGGTGGCAGATGACCCCCTTAGTGCGGCTAGGTTTCAAAACGCGTTGGCCTGCCTCTTGTCAGTGCCTAAGCCTCAAGATCCCTCGAGTTGCCCCGGCGACGCCTTAGTTTCAAGCATTGCCCCCAAGACCGCGCTGTCCATCGTAACCTCAGCGAATGTCAGGGCGGCAATTCCTTTTACGCAACTCGCGACGATCGGATCAGATATGTCCGACATGAGCCGAAGCGCCTCGTCCAGCTTTCTATCAACTCTCAACTTATCGAAAAACTCAGTCATCAGCTCTCGTGCCTTATTGGATTGCACAAAGAACAAAGCCGCCACAGCGTCAATCACCGTGCCGGCAACGAGAGTGAACACTGGTTTTCCTGCTGTATCTAGCCAACCAGCTGCGTTATTAGGATTGGTTTGAAGAAAGATACCGACTGCTAAAGCAATGATAGCGAACCCAAGTGATGCGAACACAAGGCTGAACCAGAAACTTATACGAGATTGTGATAACCCGCATGGTACTCACGCATCAGGGTATTTTGAGGTGGATTGCCTCTGGCCACCTCATCTTGAATTTCGCGGCTTATGCGCTCTGCAGTTCTTTCTCGAAATCAAATCTAAACCTTCCAAAGCGCAAACTTCCCCGACCAATGACGAAAATCATTGACAGCACGCTCACGAAGACGGTTAATGTGGGTCGGATTGTGCTTAACAGGGGTATCCAGTTTTCCATTAGCGCGCGCCCTTTTAGCCACACAGCGACGGCAGTTCAGGCTTGGCTCCGATCAAGGCCGACTCCCGCATTATGCTATATGGCAGCCTTTACTCTGGCCGAAACGCGTCTCTTTGACCGTGCGCAGCAGTCTACCCGAGCGCAGCCAAGGCCGCCTTGACGTGGTCGAGGCCGGCGAGACGGATGTGGCCGTAGTTGTAGAAGGCGAGGCCGGCCAGACCGACCTCTTTGAGGCGGAGCGCCGCCCTGACCGTCTCGGCGCCATTCGCCAGATCCGGAAAGCTCGGCCGCAGGATGAAGTGGAGCGGTGCGGCGTCGCCCACCCGCCGGCGCAGATCCCAGGCATCCAGGAACGCCGCCTCGGCGCTCGGCTGATAGGCGCAAACCTCGAGGGCGTCGGCCACACCCGCGAGCAGCGCGGGGTCGCTGCCCTCGAGCCAGCCGGCCGCCGCCAGTCGCTGCACGCTCGGGATCACCGCGAGCCGGGTCGGCGCCGGCAGCACCGCCTTGACCGCGGCGATCAGATCCGCGACCACACGGCAGCGCCAGTGCAGGAAAGCCGCCCACTCGGGATCGCTCGCGAGGTCGGCGAGCCACCACTCGGCCGCGACGCCTCCGGCACGGCGAGGTCGGCGGCGAGGTAGCGCTCGAGCAGCTCGCGGGTCCTGGCCTGCAGGCGATCGGCATCGATGCCGGCGGCCTTGGCCGCGCGGCGCGTCGCCTCGGCGAAGCAGAGCGCGAGCAGGGTCTTGGCCCAGCGATCGAGCGGCACGAGCGCGAACTCGTGGTGGAAGCCATGATCGAAGGGCAGCCAGCCGGGGGTCTCGAGCGCCAGGCCGGCGAGATCGTAGCGGTTGGCGAGATCGGCGCAAGGTTGACGACGTAGTCGCGCACCGCCGGGTGCGCCGGGCAGAGGCTGTAGGGATAGGGATCGCCGAAGGCGTTTCGCGTCGTGAACTCGGGATGCAGCTCGCCGAGCGGCGTGTTGTGGCAGCAGACGACCCAGGCGACGCGCTCCAGATCGGGCGCCGTCCGCGCAAGCTCGGCCAGCGCATCGAACTCCTCGACCAGCGGGTTCACGAGCGGCTTGATGTGGCCGTAGCGCTCCGGCCTCGCCTTGAAGTAGACGGTGCCGTCCTTGGGAAAGTAGACCTTGGCGCCGGCGCCGTGCGGGCGGAGGAACTTGCCGGCGTGATAACTCGCTGCGACGGTGATCGCGTTGACGCCGGTCGGGCGGATGCGCCCGAGCGCCAGCTCGAGGCCTTCGTCGGCGAGGTCCCAGGGATAGGTGTAGAGCGCCTTGTACATCCGCCTCATCCCGGCGCTTCGGGCTCGGACCAGAGCCGGCCGCCGAGCACGATGCTTACCACCTCGAGCCGGCGATCGCCGGCGATCCGCTCGCCCAGCACGTCGACATAGTCGAAGGCGCCCGAGGCCTGGTTCAGGATCACCGCATCGCCGACCGAACCCGGGGCGAGCGTGCCGAGGTCGGGCCGCCTCAGCGCCTCGGCGGGGCGCGCGGTCGCGGCGCGGATCACCTCGACCAGCGGCATGCCCAGGCACATCAGCTTGGACATGCTGTGCAGGAGATCGAAGGCGGGGCCGTGCTCGGAGAGGATGTGCACGTCGCTGCTGATCACGTCGGGCAGAAAGCCAGCCTCGAGCATCGGGCGGGTCGAGGCAAAGCCGAAGCCGCCCATGCCGTGACCGATGTCGAAGATGATGCCGCGCTCGCGCGCCTCGAGCATCTCCGGCCGGACCTCGCCGCGGCGCACCGGCGCGTTCGGAAACGGCCGATAGCAGTGCGTCAGCACGTCGCCCGGCCTCAGACGCTCGAGCATGTCCTTGCGCCGCGGCGGCGGGAAGTCGATGTGCGCCATGACCGGAAGGTCGAGCTCCTCGGCCACCTCGACCGCCAGCTCGAGCGGAAAGGCGCCGTTCGCCTCGCTGGTGTTGCGCCCGACCCGAACCTTGATGCCGACTACGAGGTCGCGATGCGCCTCGGCGACGCGCAGGCACTCGCGCGCATCCAGCAGGCGGACGTCGGCGCACTCGCCGACCATGACCGATTCGGAGAAGGCGAAGATGCCGGCGAACGAGATGTTGAGATAGGGCAGGATGCGGACCGGCGTGCGCTCGATGATGTGGGCGCGAAAGCCATGAAAGTTGCCGGGTCCGGCGCTGCCCGCGTCGACCAGGGTGGTGGCACCCGAGCGCCGTGCCACCGGCTCCGGCTGCACGCTGAGGCTGGTGCCGCCCCAGTAAACATGCGTGTGCAGGTCAATCAGACCGGGTACCACGAGCTTGCCCGCGGCCGAGATGACCTCGCGCGCCGCGGCAGCATCGATCTCGGCCTCGACGGCCGCGACCCTGCCATCCTTGAACGCGACGTCGGCGCGCCCATCCCGTCCCTGCGCGGGATCGATCACCCGCCCGCCCCGGATTACGAGGTCGTACATGCTGTCTTGCTCCCGATCAACTTGACACGTTGGATGAGCTCTTGTCTCAACACGCTTATGACTACAGCGTTCTTCCGCAGACAGTGATCGCGTGACAAACTCAGCCATGCCCCTGATCCGCGCCACCACGGTCCGGAAGTGTTGCGCGATCTTTGCGCCGGCTTCAAGCGGGTCGATCGCCGAAGCGCGCGCGCACGCGGATCGGCACTGTCTGGCCGGTTGCTGAGGCCATGATTGCCCCGTATCATGACCGGCAATTGGGAACTGCATCCAACGAGGGGGGCTTCGTCATGCAACGTCTGCGTCGACTTCTCGGCTGCGCGGCCGCGCTGGCGCTCGGTGCGGTTGTCTTGCCACGGCGGCGAGCGCCGCGACCCCGGTGCGCGTCGTGGTATCGTACTACAGCGCCGACGACCGGGCCGATCTTCGAGGCGATCGCCAAGGACTTCGAGAAGGCCAATCCCGACATCGACATCCAGATCGAGGTGGTCAACTGGGACAACCTCCAGCAGAAGCTGACCACCGACATCGCCGGCGGCACCGCGCCGGACATCTCGATCATCGGCACCCGCTGGCTCGCGGACTACGTCAAGGAGGGCGTCGCCGAGCCGCTCGACAGCTACATCACGCCCGAGTTCAAGGCCAAGTTCATCGAGACGTTCATGAGTCCCTCGGTCTTCGACGGCAAGACCTATGGCCTGCCGGTCGCGGCCTCGGCGCGCGCCATGTACTACAACAAGGCCCTGTTCGAGAAGGCGGGCATCGCCGCGCCGCCCAAGACCTGGGACGAGCTCAAGGCCGACGCCGCCAAGATCCATGCGCTCGGCAACGACACTTACGGCTTCGGCCTGCAGGGCAAGGAGATCGAGACCGACGCCTATTGGTACTATGCGCTTTGGACCTTCGGCGGCAACATCCTGGAGAACGGCAAGAGCGGGATCGCGAGCCCGGCCGGGATCAAGGCCGCCAACTTCTACAAGTCGCTGATCGACGAGGGCCTGACCGAGCCGGGCGTGACCGGCTACAACCGCGAGAACCTGCAGGATCTGTTCAAGCAGGGCCGGCTCGGCATCATCCTGACCGGCCCGTGGCTTCGCGGCCAGATGAAGACCGAGGCGCCGAACATCGACTACGGCGTCGCGCCGATCCCCGAGGGCACCACCAAGGCGACCTACGGCGTCACCGACTCGATCATCATGTTCTCGAGCTCGAAAGTGAAGGACGCGGCCTGGAAGTTCCTCGAGCAGGGGGCCTTCACGGATCAGGCGCGGCGCGAGTTCACCCTCAAGGAGGGCTTCCTGCCGGTATTCAAGTCGGTCGCCGCAGATCCGCATTTCGCCGACGATCCCCAGCTCCAGGCCTTCACCTCCATGCTGCCGTATGCGAACTTCGCGCCGATCATCCCCAACTGGGAGGAGATGGCGGACGCCACGTCGCGGGCGTTGCAGCAGATCTATCTGGGTGAGGCGCCCGCGGAGAAGGCGCTCGGTGATGCGGCCAAGCGGATCGACGAGCTGCTCGCGCAATAGCTCACGAAGGCTGTGAGCACCGCTCGGGATCCGGGTCGCTCCGCCATGTCCGGGCCCAATCGGGCGGAACCCGAGCGTCACGCCCGGACCTGATCCGATGTCGTGTCCGGAACTGATCCGACCCTATGCCCGGACTTGATCTCGATGTCATGTCCGGACTATCTCGAGCTGATCCGGGCATCCAAAGGGGTCAGGCCGAATCCCGTCCTGTTAACCTTTGGTCAACTATTGGTCGCTACCGTGCCCTGTTCAATGGTCCATGCGATCCTGGGAGTCCGTCCGCCCGCTCAGATCCGGCGGCGCGGATTCCCACGGTCGCATGGACCATCGGAGCATTGAGTTGACGCCCGAAAGATTGATCTTCGGTTAATGTCCCGGCAGACCGGCAACGCGGACGAATCTCGCGGGGCTCGAGCGGTCGAGCTCGATTACGACGACCCTCAACTGGACGGTCGTCGGGCCGCTGCTCCAGGGATGAGCGCCTTCGGAATCGACTCTCGCTGCCCCCTGGCGGCGGCGTCCCGCGCCAGGTCCGCGCCGCCATGAGCCGGGCTGGGGCGGTCGCCGCGCACACCGGCGGCCTGCGGCCGGCGACCGGCCTGCGGCGGGCGCTGCGCCGCGCCATGCCGCTCTGGATGATCGGCCCGAGCCTGCTGCTCACCCTGTTCATCATCGGTTACCCGGTCTACGACCTGATCAACGCGTCGATCCACGAGGTCAACCGCTTCGGCCAGCTGCGCGGCTTCATCGGCCTCGAGAACTTCGCCAAGCTGTTCGCCGATCCGCTGTTCTGGGGCTCGCTGTGGCGCACCCTGATCTGGACCGCGGGCGTGGTGCTCGGCACGATCGCGATCTCGGTCCCGGTCTCCCTGATCCTGAACGACGACTTCGCCGGCCGCGGCCTCGCGCGGGTCATCGTCATGCTGCCCTGGGCGATCTCGCTCACCATGACCGCGATCGTCTGGCGCTGGACGCTGAACGGGCAGGCCGGGATGCTGAACGCGACCCTGTTCCAGCTCGGGCTGCTCGATCAGCCGTTCGAGTGGCTGGCGACCGCGACCACCGCCTTCCCGATGGAGATCGCGATCGGCATCCTGGTCTCGATCCCGTTCACGACCACGGTCTTCCTGGGCGGTCTGTCCTCGGTGCCCGAAGACATCTACGAGGCGGCGCGAATCGACGGTGCGACCGCCTGGCAGCGCTTTCGCCACCTGACCCTGCCGCTGCTCCGGCCGTTCATCAACATCGCCCTGGTCCTGAACATCATCTATGTGTTCAATTCCTTCCCGATCATCTGGGTTCTGACCCAGGGCGGCCCGGCCAATTCGACCGATATTCTCGTCACTTATCTCTATAAGCTCGCGTTTCGCTTCGGCCGGCTCGGCGAAGCCTCGGCGGTCTCGCTGGTGATGTTCGCCGTGCTGCTCGCCTTCACCCTCGTCTACGCCTTCATGCTGATGCGCGGGGAGCGCCAGGGCGAATGAGCGGGCGCGCCAAGAAAAACCATCGTCTACTGGCTGCTGCTCTCGCCGCTGGTGATCGTGATCCTGTTCCCCTATGCGGTCATGATCTCGACCGCGGTGAAGCCGGGCGCGGAGATCATGAGCTTTCCGCCGACCTGGTTCGGCTCGCGCTTGCAGTTCTCGAACTTCGTCGAGATGTGGCAGAAGGTCGAGTTCGGCAAGGCGCTGCTGAACAGCCTCTACGTCAGCCTGACCGCCACCCTGCTCTGCCTGGTGATCGCGATCCCGGCAGCCTATGCCATGGCGCGCTATCGCTTCGCCGGGCAGGGCCAGTACCGGCTGTTCCTCCTGATCACCCAGATGCTCTCGCCGATCGTCCTGGTGGTCGGCATCTTCCGGCTGATGGCGCTCCTTGGCCTGGTCGACAAGCTGAACTCCCTGGTCCTGACCTATGCGGCCTTCAACCTCGCCTTCTCGGTCTGGATGCTGCAGAGCTATTTTGCGACCATTCCGAAGGAGGTCGAGGAGGCGGCCTTCATCGACGGCGCCACCTGGCTGCAGAGCCTGACCCGGATCTTCCTGCCGCTCGCCCTGCCGGCGTTGGCGGTGACCGCGATCTTGAGCTTCATCTTCGGCTGGAACGAGTTCGTGCTGGCGCTGACCACCCTGCGCAGCTCCGACAACTACACGCTCACGCTCAAGGTGTTCGATCTGGTCGGCGGCCGCTATACGGTCGAGTGGGACATCGTCATGGCGGCGACGTTCCTGGCCACCGTGCCGGTCGCGATCGTGTTCGCCTGGCTGCAGCGCTATCTGGTCCGCGGCCTGGCACTCGCGGCAGTGAAGTAGGCAACGTCTCGGGGATCGCCAGCCGTTGACCAATCCGCCGAGACGGTTCTTGATCTGTGCAGCGGGCCGGTCGCCTGGAGGAAACCCATGACGGGGCAGCCTGCTCCCGAGCGGATGGCGGTCGCGGCCTTCCTGGAGTGGGCGGCCCAACGCCCGGAGGGTGAGCGCTGGGAACTGATCGAAGGCGTGCCCGCGCCGGTCCGCGGGCCGACACCTGCCCACGCCATGGCAGCCGAGACGGTCATCCACGCCCGGATCAAGCGTCGCATCGATCACGCGCTCACCGACGGCCTCGCCAAGGGCGGCCATGGTTGTGAGGTGTTCGTGTCCGGCCCGAAGGTCCAGATCGACGCCGACACCGCCTTTGAGCCCGATGTGGTGGTCAGCTGCGTCGAGGTGCCCCAGGGGCTGCTCGTGCCCGAGCCGCTGATCGTGGTCGAGGTCTTGTCCGCGAGCACTCGCGATCGCGACTTCACGATCAAGCTCGCAGGCTATGCCTCGTTGAAAAGCGTAGCGCATTACCTGCTCGTCGACACCGAGCGCCACCTGATCGTGCATCATCATCGTGCGGTGGGCGAACCTGAGTTCCGGACCTCGATCGCGCGCGGCGGCACGCTCCGCCTTGACCCGCCTGGCCTCGATCTCGACATCGACGCCATCTACGCCGCAAGCGGCATCTGATCCGCGTTGCCGCGGTCGCATGACGCGCGGTCGATTTGTCGTGTCGCCCGCAGCCGGTCCGCGGCAGCTGACCGCGACTCACGGATGTCAGGCCGACGAGACCGGCCAGCGCTCGAGCCGATAGGCGCTGTCCCAGAACATCCACTCGAGCTGCGAGGCGCGGTCGAAGGCGGCGTGCATTTGGGCGCCGATGGCCGGCGTGGTGGCCGCCGCGACCCGGTCGCTGATCGCGATCACGCTTCCTGACCCCCGTGGCGAAGGCCTCGTCGGCGTAGGTGTCGATCCAGGCCTGATAGGGATTGTCGGGCCGCGCGATCTCGAGCAGGTGCTTGCCGACTTCCCAATAGATCCAAAAGCAGGGCAAAAGCGCCGCGACGCTCGACCTCGTAGGGCGCATTGTGGGCGAGCGCCAGGAGGTAATGGGTGTAATGGGCGCAGGTCGGCGACGGCTCGGTCGCCGCCGCCTCGGCCGCCGCGACGCCAAAGCGCTCGAAGAAGCCCTCGTGCAACGCCCGCTCGACCACGACCGCCTCGCGGGCGCTGGAGGCGAACTGAATCAGCGCGTCATTGTCCGGCGCACGCGCCGCAGTGACCGCGAGTGCCCGGGCAAAGTAAGTCAGATAGTGCGCGTCCTGGAGCATGTAGAAGACGAAGCGCTCGCGCGCGAGCGTGCCCGCGGCCAGCTCCTGGTTGAACGGCAGCGCCAGGATCGAGCGGTAGAGCGGTCCGATCCGCGTCCAGGCGTCCGCGGCGAAGGTCATGGCGAATTCCCTCCTCTCGAGAGGCCATCTGGACGGCGCGTCGAGTGGATCCGGGCCCTGCCCGCTCGCCCGGCTTCAGCCGGCCGCGGCCTTTGCCTCCATCAGACGCTGGAAGTCCTCGAGCTCGGTCGCATTGAGGTCCGAGACCGCCCAGAAGGTAAGCCCCGGCTGGGTCCAGTGTAGGAGGTTGTAGCCCTGGTGCTCGGTCAGGCGAGGCGCCGATCCGCCGACGCCGAGCTCCGGCCAGACGAACAGATTAATGACGTGCTGGCGATGCTTGTAGATGAGCGCGGCGACCGGACGCCGGTCGAGGTAATCGAGCCGGCCGCCGATCAGCGGAAAGCCGTCCGCCGCCAGGTCCGCGACCGGCGGCGACAGGTCGAGGCGGCCGTTGAACCAGGGCTTGACCGTGTGCCGGTCGGACGACGGCACGTCGGCCAGATGGTCGGCCATCAGCGAGCGGATGTGAGCGGCAACGATCTCTTCGCCGAGGCGATCCTGCGCGCTCGGCAGAGCGAGAAACAGGGCGATACCGGCCGCAAGCATGGCCGCCCCCGCGGCCGCCGATCCGGCGCCGAGCCAGGCCCAGAACCGGCGCGGCAGGCGGGAGATCAGAGGCTCGGGCGCGGCCGCTTCGGCCAGCGCTGTCCGGACGCGCGAGCGCAGCGCCTCCGAGGCGGTGAAGCGATTGGCCGACGCCCGCACTGTCGCGCTCAGCTCGCGCTGCGCTTCGTGGGCCGCGCGGCAGGCCGCGCAGTCCTGCAGATGCCGATCAAGCGCCTGACGGCTAGCCGGATCGAGCTCGCCGTCGAGCGCTGCTCCGACCAAACCGCGCATCTCGGCGCAGTCCAAACCTAGCCCTCCTTCGTCAAATGCGCCGCGTAGGCGCGCTGCAGCAGCCGCCTCGCGCGTGAGAGCCGCGACATCACCGTACCGATCGGCACGGCCGCCACTTCGGCGATGTCCTTGTACGACAGATCCTCGAGCTCGCGCAGCACCAGAACCTCGCGAAACGGCAGCGGCAGCTCGCCGATCAGCCGGTTGAGCAGCGTGCGGTCGGCATTCCGGATCACGATCGTCTCGGGATCGTTTCCGGGGCTGTCGCTGCCGACGCCGGCACTGTCCGCCTCGTCCTCATACTGATCGTCGTCGAACAGCGGGACCTCGCGCCGATCGCGGTTATTCCTGAGCCAGGTGAAGCAGGTGTTGCGCACAATGGTCAAAAGCCAGGTCCGCGCGTTTTCTCCACGGAAGCCCTTGTAGTAACGAAAGGCGCGGAGGCAGGCCTCCTGCACTACGTCCTCGGCATCGTCGTGACTGCGGGTCAGCCAGCGCGCCAGGTTGTAGGCGGCATCGAGATGCGCCAGCACGGTCGTCTCGAAAGCGCGCAGGGTCTCGGGGTCGGTCAAGCGGGCAGCCCGAATCGTGGCGATGTGGCGTCGCCGCTCCTGTCAGACGAGCCGGAAGGCACGTTTGTTCCCGCCCGTCGAGCAAGATGCGCCGCCGCAGGAGCAGCCGGCAAGATCGGACGGCAGACTGAACGGGAATAAACGCGACGGTGCGCCGGTATGGCCGGGGGTCAGACACCTCCAGACGGAGCCCGAACATGTCGAACGATACCGAGATCGAGCAGCAGGGCGAGGGCGTGGCCCGCCGGAGTATCCTGAAGTGCATGCTCTGGGCCGGCAGCGGCGTGCTTTGGACCATCGCGGGCGGCGTGCCCCGATCCTTCCGGATCGAGGCCGCCGCGGCGGCCACCGCGGCGGCCAGCTCGAGCCTCAGTTTCCTGCAGATCAGCGACAGCCACATCGGTTTTGCCAAGGAGGCGAATCCCGACGTCACGGCGACGCTTCGCCAGGCGGTCGAGCGGATCAACCGGATGCCCGTGCGCCCGGCCTTCGTCCTGCACACGGGCGACGTCACCCACCTCTCGAAGCCCGACCAGTTCGACGTCGCCGCGGGGGTCCTTCGAGACATCAAGGCCGACCGTATCCACTTCGTCCCGGGCGAGCACGATGTGCTCGAGGACGACGGCAAGAGCTTCCTCGACCACTACGGCCAGGGTACGCAGGGGCAGGGCTGGTACAGCTTCGATCAGAGCGGCGTGCACTTCATCGGTTTGGTCAATGTGGTCAACCTCAAGGCCGGCGGCCTCGGCAACCTCGGCGACCAGCAGCTCGAATGGCTGGAGGGCGACGTCGCCGATCTCGCCGACAGCACGCCGATCGTGGTGTTCGCGCACATCCCCTTGTGGAGCGTCTACCCGGACTGGGGCTGGGGCACCTCGGATGCCGCACAGGCTCTTGGCTATCTCAAGCGGTTCGGCTCGATCACGGTGCTGAACGGCCACATCCATCAGGTGATGCAGAAGGTCGAGGGGCATGTGGCGTTCCATACCGCGATGTCGACCGCTTTCCCGCAGCCTCAACCCGGCACCGCGAAGGGTCCGGGCCCGCTCAAGGTGCCGGCCGATCAGCTCCGCCATCTGCTCGGCATCACCGATGTGAGCTTCGTGCCCGGCAAGGGGCGGCTCGCGGTGGTCGATCACCCGCTCGACCAGCCGGCCGCCTGATCGTCGCTTCATCTGAGAACCACTCGCCAGACGCGGCCGCCTCCCGCGCGGCCGCCAAGGAGGACCCATGCCCGAGCCGCTCGTCAACCTGCAGCCGCTCGCACGGCGAATGGCGCTGCGCGCCACGTTTCTGGCCGGAGCCACGCTCGTCGTGATCGCCCTGGCCGCCCGCCCGGCGCAGGCGGCCGAGACGGTTACGATCAGCATTGACAACTTCGCCTTCTCGCCGGCCGAGCTCTCGGTGGCGCCCGGCACGACCGTGATCTGGACCAATCACGACGACATTCCGCACACCGTCACCAGCACCGACGGCGCCTTCAAGTCGCACGCCATGGACACCGACGACAGCTTCTCCTTCACCTTCGAGAAGGCGGGCAGCTATCAGTACTTCTGCTCGCTGCATCCGCACATGGTCGGGATGATCAAGGTCGGCTGAAGCCTTCTTCGGACGCCTGATCGGTCCAGAGAGCATGAAAGTGGTGCACCGGGCCGTGGCCATGGCCGACCCGAAGCTGGTCAGCCGCGCGCAGCGCATCGGTGAGGTAGGCCTTGGCTGCGCGCACCGACTCGCGCAGGGGCCGGCCGTGCGCCAAGTAGGCCGCGATCGCCGAGGACAGCGTGCAGCCCGTGCCGTGGCTATGGCTGGTCGCGATCCGGGGCGCGACCAGGACCTCGGCCTCGCCGCTGCCGTCGTCGAGGACGTCGATGCTCTGCGGACCCTCGAGATGGCCGCCCTTGACCAGAACCGCCCGCGGCCCGATCTCGCGCAGCGCCTTCGCCATCCGGGTCATGCCCGCCTGGTCGCGGGCGGGCTCGATGCCGAGCAGGACACCAGCCTCGGGCAGGTTCGGCGTGATCAGCGTGGCCAGCGGCAGGAGGCGCTCCCTGAGCGCGCCGACCGCTTCCTCGCGCAGCAGGCGATCGCCGCTCTTGGCGACCATCACGGGGTCGAGGACGATGTTGTCCGCCCGGTGCCGCTGCAACGCCTCCGCTACCGCCACGATCACCTCGGGTCGCGAGAGCATGCCGATCTTGACCGCGGCGATTTCGATATCGTCGAACACCGCGTCGAGCTGGGCGGTCACGAACTCGGGCGGTACGTCGTGGATCGCGGTGACCGCGCGCGTGTTCTGCGCGGTCAGCGCGGTGATCACCGAACAGCCGAAGGCACCGAGCGCTGAGAAGGTCTTGAGGTCGGCCTGGATGCCGGCGCCGCCGCCTGAGTCGGAGCCCGCGATGGTGAGCACGTTCGGGATCGTCATCGGCTCTCCGTCCGCTCACGCCGCGCAGCCTCGATCCGGGTCCGCAGCTCCCGGCTCGCGGCCGCGGGATCGGGCGCCGCCATGACCGCCGAGATCACCGCGATGCCGTCGGCGCCCGCCCGCACCGCATCGGCCACATTGCCGGCATGGATGCCGCCGATCGCGATCAGCGGCAGCGCGCTCAACGCGCGCACGGCGCCGAGTCCGGCGACGCCGACCGGGGTGCCGGCATCGGGCTTGGTGGTCGTGGCAGCGAACGTGCCGTAGGCGACATAGTCGACGTCTTGGGAGCCGAGGGCCTGCGCCTGCTCGACCTGATCGATCGAGAGGCCGAGAATCCGCTCCGGGCCCAGCAGCGCGCGTGCTGCCACGGCCGGCAGATCGCTCTGGCCGACGTGGCAGCCGGCGGCGTCCGCGGCGAGCGCGATGTCGACCCGGTCATTGACGATCAGGGGAATGGCGAGCGGGTCGAGCAGCGCCTTCAAGGCGCGCGCCTCCTCGAGTAGCGCCCGGCCGCCCGCCTCCTTGTCGCGCAGCTGGACCAGCGTCACGCCGCCCTGGACCGCTGCTCCGACCACGTCGATGACGTTGCGCCCGCCGGTGATCTGCCGATCGGTCACCAGGTACAGCGTCGGGTCGAAGCGGAGCCGCGTCACGTGATCCGCACCCCCTCGCGCAAGATCGCCTGATCGAGCGCGGCGAGCTCGTCGACGATCTGCCAGCGCAGCGACCCCGGCCCGGGCGCGCGCGCCGCCGCCCGCTCGCCGGCCAGGCCGAATACCGAAAGCCCTTGCGCCGCGGCGACCAGCGGGTCGGACTCGACCACGAGAAACGCGCCGATCACCGCGCTCGCCGAGCAGCCGAGCGCCGTCACCCGGGTCATCCGGACATCGCCATTGCTCACCCTGAGCCAGCGCTCGCCGTCCGTGATCTGATCCACCGCACCGGTCACGGCGACCACGGTGTTCGTGCGGTGCGCCAGATCGGCCGCCGCCTCGCTCGCTTCCTCGGAGCTGTGGGTGCTGTCGACGCCTTTGGTGGGCCCGAGCGCAGCTCCCGCGAGCGCCAGAAGCTCCGAGGCGTTGCCGCGGATCACGCTCGGCTGAAGCTCGACCAGTTGCGCGGCGGCGCGGGTTCGATAAGGCGTGGCGCCGCAGCCGACCGGATCGAGCACCCAGGGTTTGCCGAGTTCGTGGGCACGCCGGGCCGCCCGTTGCATCGCCGCGACCCAGGGCGGCGAGAGGGTCCCGATGTTGATCACCAGTGCGCGTGCGATGCCGACGAAGTCCTCGACCTCTTCTTCGGCGTGCGCCATCGCGGGCGAGGCGCCGAGCGCGAGGAGGCAGTTCGCTACGACCTCCATCGACACGTAGTTGGCGATGTTGTGGATCAGCGGCGCCTGCTCGCGGATCGCTCGCAGGTTCGCCCAGGTTGCGGCAGCATGCGGCATCGATTGCTCCCTCTCGGAGCCGACCGCCGCAACGCTTTGGGGGAAGCTTGGCGCGGTCGCATCGGCTCCCTTCGCTGGTATGACCCAGATCAGGTTCGGCGGGTGTGCTCTCAGCCCCCGCTAAGGGGCACCCCGGCAAGATACGACATCGGGGAAGGTGAGCCTTTGCCCGCCCGGTGTCAACCGGCCGGGCTGGGGGTGACCTTGGCTTCGGCCGCCTGGCAGTCGCTGCCCGAGAAGATGCGCGCCGCGGCGCTCGGCCGGATTTGACGGCGGTCAGGCGCCGGGATATGCCGCCGTGAAGTCCGGTATCAACCCCGAGGAGGCCGCACCCATGATCGGCGACCCGCCCGTCCTGACCCTGAGGCGCCGCTTCGAGCGGCCGAGCGAGGCTCAGATCGCCGCCTTCAAGGGCGTGCCGACCGGCTTCGTGGTCGACGCCCAGATGGGCCAGGGCGCGCTCGACCACCCGATCAAGCCGCTCTGGCCCGAATCCGCGTTCGCCGGCCCGGCAGTGACCGCGAAATGTGGCCCGCGCGACAATCTGGCGGTCTGGATCGCCATGAAGGTGGCGAGGCCGGGCGACGTGCTGGCGCTCCAGACCGGCGACTACCAGGGCAGCGCGCTGATCGGCGACCACGTCGCCGCGATCGCCAGGCGGCTCGGGATCGTCGCCTTCGTGACCGATGGCCTGGTGCGCGATCTCGAGGGGCTGCTCGAGGTCGGGGTGCCGGTGTATTGTCGCGGCCTGACGCCCAACAGCCCGTACAAGAACGGCCCCTGCGAGGTCGGAACGCGGATCAGCCTGGGCGGCGTCGCGATCGATCCCGGCGACGTCCTGGTCGGCGATCGCGACGGCGTGGTGGTGGTGGCGAGGTCGCGCATCGACGAGGTGATCCGTGGCCTCGACGACGTTCGTCAGAAAGAGCAGGAGACCGGCGCCCGGATCGCCGCCGGCGCCACCATCCCCGACTGGGTCGACGAGCTGATCGGCTCCAGCCGCACGCGTCTGCTCGACTGACGAGCCCGATCGGGAGATGAGGCGCCGAACGGCGCGCGCTGGCCATCGCTGAGCGCACTCGACGCCGTAGCGAGCGCCAGCTATCGTTCCGGACCATGGCCAAAGCACTCGACAAGCCGCCGGGGCGAATGACGGTCGACCAGTTCATCAGCTGGGCGATGGCGCGACCGGACGGCCCGCGCTACGAACTCGTGGCCGGCGAAGTCGTCGCGATGGCGCCGGAGCGGGCCGCCCATGCCCGCCGCAAGGCCGAGATCTGGCTGGCTTTGCGTGATGGCATCCGAGCAGCAGGTCTGTCGTGCGAGGCGCTGCCCGACGGCATGACCGTCAAGATCGACGAGCATACGGCCTACGAGCCGGATGCCCAGGTTCACTGCGGCGAATTGCTGGCCGACGACACCGTGATCGTGCCGGCACCGGTGATCGTGGTCGAGGTCCTCTCGCCGAGCACCGCGACGCGGGACACTGGCGCCAAGCTTGCCGACTACTTTCGCCTACCGAGCCTTTGCCACTATCTGATCGTCAGGACGGATCGGCCGACCGTGATCCATCACCGGCGTGGCGAGGTCGACGTCATCGAGACCCGGGTCGTCACGGCTGGCACGCTCACCCTCGATCCGCCGGGCCTCACCCTCGATCTCGAGCGCATCTACGGCTGAGGCATGGTGCCCCCGCGCTTGCGCGGGCTGGCGGCACGCGCCATCTTCGGCGTGAGGAGGCCGCTCGCATGGCCAAGACGCTCGACAAGCCTTCGCTCTACGACACGGACTACGTCGCCTGGCTCGAGGAGCAGGTGCGCGCACCTGCGCGCCGGGCGGCTCGCCGCCCTGGACGCCGGGAACGTTGCGGAGGAACTGGAAGGCCTGATGAAGAAGGAGCGGCGTAGCCTGGGCAACCGGCTCGAAGTCCTGATCCTCCATCTCCTGAAGTGGGACCATCAGCCCAAGCAACGGTCTAATCGCTGGCGCGCCAGCTGTGGCGGAGCAACGCCGACGCATCCGCCGGCTACTGCTGGACAGCCCGGGCCTTACGCACGAGATCGAGGCGATCTGCCATGCGTCTATCCCGATGCGGTGGAAGGGGCCGCGATCGAAACCGGTCTGAACGAGAGTGCTTTTCCGTCGTCCTTGCCCTACTCGGTCGAGCAGATCTTCGAACGCAAGCTGCCGGCCGAGGAGCTGCCCTCACCGCAATCCGCGCGAAAGCGACGCCCATGACCGAGCACCAGACCCTGACCGTCCGCCTGCACCCGAACGACAACGTCGTGACGGCAAGGATCGACCTCCTGCCGAACACCGCCGTCACCGGCGAGAATGTCGCCGCGGCCGGGCGCATTCCGGCCGGTCACAAGGTCGCGACCCGGCCGATCGCCAAGGGCCAGCCGGTGCGCAAGTACGACCAGATCATCGGCTTCGCGCGCGAGGCCATCACGCCCGGCAGCCACGTGCACGTGCACAACGTCGAGATGCACGAGTTCGAGCGCGACTACGCCTTCGGCGCCGACGTCCGGCCGACGGCGTTCGTCGACGCGGGCGAGCGGGCGAGCTTCCAGGGCTTCCTGCGGCCCTCGGGCAGGGCGGGCACGCGCAACTTCATCGGCGTGCTCTCGACCGTCAACTGCTCGGCTACCGTCTGCCATCTGATCGCCGAGACCTTCCCCAAGGAGGAGCTCGCGGACTACCCAAATGTCGATGGCATCGTCGCGCTGACCCACGGCACCGGCTGCGGCATGGCCGATCGCGGCGAGGGCTTCGCCACCTTGCAGCGCACGCTCTGGGGCTACGCACGCCATCCGAACTTCGCGGGCGTGCTGCTGGTCGGGCTCGGCTGCGAAGTCAACCAGATCGACTTCCTGCTCGAGGCCTATCAGATCCAGCGAGGGCCCCACTTCCGCACGATGACCATGCAGGGCCTGGGCGGCACCCGCAAGACGGTCGAGCGGGCGCAGGCCATGATCCGCGAGATGCTGCCGCACGCCGACGAAGCGCGGCGCCAGCCGGTCGCGGCCTCCGAGATCTCGCTCGCTCTGCAGTGCGGCGGCTCGGACGCCTATTCCGGGATGACCGCGAACCCGGCGCTCGGCGCCTGCGCCGATCTCCTGGTGCGCCACGGCGGCACCGCGATCCTCTCCGAGACGCCCGAGATCTATGGCGCGGAGCACCTGCTGACCCGTCGCGCGGTCTCGCGTCAGGTGGGCGAGAAGCTGGTCGAGCGGATCCGCTGGTGGGAGGAGTACTGCCGGATCAACGGCGGCGAGATGAACAACAACCCCTCGCCCGGCAACAAGGCGGGCGGGCTGACCACGATCCTCGAGAAGTCGCTTGGCGCCGCCGCCAAGGGTGGCACGACCAACCTGACCGGCGTTTACAAATATGCCGAGCCGATCACCGAACGCGGCTTCGTGTTCATGGACAGCCCGGGCTACGATCCCTGCTCGGCGACCGGCCAGGTGGCCTCCGGCGGCAACCTCATCGCCTTCACGACGGGCCGCGGCTCGTGCTTCGGCTTCAAGCCCGCGCCCTCGATCAAGCTCGCCACCAACACCGAGATGTACCGCCGCATGGAGGACGACATGGACGTCAACTGCGGTGTGATCCTGGACGGCGAAGTGAGCATCGAGCAGATGGGCCGGCAGATCTTCGACCTGGTGCTCGAAATCGCCTCGGGCAAGCGCTCCAAGAGCGAGGCGCTCGGGCTCGGCAACCACGAGTTCACGCCCTGGCAGATCGGCGCCGTGATGTAGGCGTCGAGGCTGAGAGCCGGAAGAGAGGACGTGGTGCGCGCGGGACCTACGGCCGAAGAGCGGGAAGCCGTCCGGGCTCGGCGAACGCCGCGATTCTCGCGCTCCCTGTGCTTCTGCCCGAGGACCGGAGCTATCGGGCGCAGGACAGTTCCATCGGCGCGCGCTGCTCGACAATCCGCTTGCCGTTCCTCTCGATCCCCAGGCTCCTGACGTCGTCCCAGACCGCGTCGCGCCCGTTCGAAGTCCAGTATTCGCTGCCTCGAGCTGCCACGATGAAGATGTTCCGATCGAATGTATTGTTAGCCTTTTTCCAGAACCAGTCGTCATCTGTGTCCATTACGATCCCATTCTGACCACGGCTGCCGAGATGGACAATCGTATTGTCATGGACTGAATTATTGACTGCGTTCCATGGGCCGTAGGCGCCAGCGCCGCGATCCTGATGAATCACACCAATGCCATTGCCGAACTTGTTCGATACCTCGACGAGGTTGCCGTAGACTTTTACGTTGCTGCTATTCTGGATGAGGATCTGCGACCCCCACAGCCAAACGTCAAACCCGCTCGTCCCGTTCTCGGCAACAACGTTATTGCGAATGATGGCATCGTAGGAGATTTCGTGTTTTATCCCATCATTTGCATTCTCGAAAACTTTGTTGCCGTCATATGTGACATCGATATTGTCAATGTCTGTCCACAATCCCGGGCCCAGATTGTGGTGTATGCAGGAATCCTGCACAATGAGCCCCGTCGTCCGATAGAACTTCGTGCCGCCGGCTTCCCATCCAGCATCATAGCCGGCGTAGTTGTTGAAGGCGATCTCCACCCCCTCGATCCTGCCGCCCTCGCCCGTCCCATGGATACCCAGCTGGCCGTTGTGGCTGAACGAGCCTCCTGTCACGAGCGTCGCCGGGCCGAAGGAAAGACCCGCGCCATGGTTCCACCGGGCCGTGACGTTGGCAATTCGCCAGCCGCGTGCCTCGACAATGTGAATGGCTCCTTGTTGAGCGTCCGATGCGTACTTCTCGACGATCAGATCTTTGAGGACGACGTGTTCGGCACTACCGCCGAACGCGAGCGGCGTCACGCCAAGCTCGACCGATTGCCCGGTCGGATCGTCAGCCAAATAGGCGCGACGGTTGTCGTAAAACCATTTCCCCGCGCCGAGATCGTCCAGGGATCGAACGCGTTCGTAGAGGCGACCATCAAAGAAAAGGTCTTCCCGAAGCTCGCAGAGGTCTCGGCCGTCCTCGCACTCGCCGTGGTGGGGCAGCGGAGGCGGGAGACCGTCGTGTTTCCAGAGCCCCGACTCGTTCGTCCAGCTTTCCAGTTCCACGGCGCCGCTGAGAACGACACCCTGCTGCCCTATGAATTCCTGGCGGTCTTTGGGATAGATGGTTTGCTGACGATAAATGCCAGGCGCGAAATGGAATTGAGTCCCCTCGGCAGCGTTCTCGACGATCTCCTGAATATTCTGCCCAGGCTTCACGACGACGATCTGCGGGACCTGCGCCGACAGCGCGCAGCCGGAGCTGACGAGCACCGTCAGGGCGAGGGGCCACAGTATCCTACATCTTGACGTCGCTCGGAGCATCGTACCAGCTTTTCGCGTGGCCTCAGCGACGCTCCCGCGCCGATGCTGATAGGCCCTATCCCAGCGTCGCTTTGCGCAGAGCGAAGGCCTCGGCGTAGTGCTCGTGGGAGCGGCATTCCATCCCGCGCAGGCGCGCGAGCCCTCGGAACGTCTCCGCATCGAACCAGTCTTTGGAGCGCTGGGTCCCGAAATAGGCGAGCAGCAGCTCGATCTTGCTCTCCACAATCTCGGCAGAGAGTGGCATGTAGACGTTCGGCCGGTCCAGATCGCCGTCCCATTTGGGAATCTCGTATTCGAGAATCAGATGATCACGAAACAGGTTCCAGGTCAGCTGGCAGACTTCGCGATGGTCTTGATGGGCATCATTGCGCGCATGGGTCAGGATGACGTCGGGCTCGAACTCGGCCTTCACCGCTTTGAGCCAAGCTTTGATTTCAGCGCCTTGATAAGGGAAGAAACTATCGTTGAACTGGCCGAGTTCAATCTTGCTGCTGGCGGCCCCGGCAAGGAACGCCGCCGCCGAAGCCTCGGCCTCCGCGGCGCGCGCGCCGATCGCGCTCAGCACGCACCAATGGATCCGCAGCCGGATGCCCGATGCGATCCAACTCAAAATCGTGCCTCCGGCGCCGATTTCGATATCGTCCGAGTGCGCTCCCAGACACAGGACCGACAGCGTTTCGTTCGGCTGTGCGAGATGCAATGCTCTCATAGGCTGGCGATCGACAGCGTCTTGCTCTGCCTGACGGCATCGCTGGCGCGCCAAGGCATCCTGCCCTGCTCAACCATCTCCTCGAGCATCTGCCGGTCTCTCAGGTTGTCCATGCAGCGCCAGAAGCCCTCATGCTTGTATGCCATCAGCTGGTCGGCCGCGATCAGTCTTAAGAACGGCTCGAGCACCAACTCCTCGCCATCATTCATGTAATCGAAGATCTCGGGACGCAGCAGGAAGTACCCGCCGTTGATCCACATGTTCGAGCGGTCGGACGACCGGAACTCGCGCACGCGACCATCGTCCTCGATGTCTGCCAGATGGTAGGTCAGCGGTGGTCGGACCGCGAGGAAGCAGGCGAGCTTGTTGCTCTTCTTGAAGCGCTCGATCATGGCGTCGAGATTCACGTCGGCGAGGCCATCGCTATAGTTGGCCAGAAAGATCTCCTCGTCCTTCACGTGGTCTCGCACCGCCCACAGTCGCTCGCCGATATTGCGCCAGATCCCGGTATCGATGAGCGTAATGCGCCAGTCCTCCTCGGGCTCCTGCAGCAGCTTGACATTGCTGCCAAAGCCCGAGACTACGCAATCAGCGTAAACCTGAGGCCGATAGCCCAAGAAAAATTCTTTGATTATATTGGCCTTATAGCCCAAGGTAAGGATAAAATCGGTGTGCCCGTACTCGCTGTAATACTGCATGACGTGCCAGAGAATCGGGTGATGACCCACCGGGATCATCGGCTTCGGAATGCTCTCGGAATACTCGCGAATGCGGGTTCCCAAGCCGCCGCAGAAGAGCACGACTTTCATGATTGCAGTTCCTTCGGGTCGATAACCGCGAGCTCCGGGATCGGAACGATGAACTTGCCGCCCCAGTTGGCCACATGGCGCATCTGTTGGACGATTTCGTTCTTGAGGTTCCACGGTAGGATCAGCACGTAGTCGGGCCTGGCCGCATCGATGGCGTCGACCGGCTGGATCGGGATGTGCATGCCCGGCGTGCATCGGCCGTGCTTGTACGGGTTGCGGTCGACGGTGAACTCGAGGAAGTCGGTACCGATGCCACAATAGTTTAGGAGCGTGTTGCCTTTTCCTGGAGCGCCGTAACCACAGATGACTCTGCCCGCGTCCTTTGCCGCGATGAGGAATGAGAGCAGCTTGCGCTTCGTGCGTTGAACCTGGTCGGCGAATGAGGTGTAGGTCGCGAGATTGGCAAAGCCGCGACCCTGCTCGCGGGCGAGCACGGCCGCGACCCGCCTCGAAGTCGGCCGCGCCGCGCCGAGGTGGGCGAGATACACCCGAAGCGAGCCGCCGTGCGTCGTGAGTTCCTCGACATCGATCAGCTTGAGGCTGTGCCGCCCGGCCAGACGCTCGATCGTGATCAACGAGAAGTACGAAAAGTGCTCGTGATAGATCGTGTCGAACTGGTTTTCGGCCATCAGCCGCTCGAGATGCGGGAATTCCAGCGTGATGACGCCTTCGGGCGCGAGGAGTCTCGCCATTCCGGCGACGAAGTCGTTGAGATCGGGAACTTGGGCGAGGACGTTGTTGCCAATGATCAGGTCCGCGCGCTTGCCTTCGGCGATGAGTGCCTCGGCCAGCTCGACGCCGAAGAAGTCGACGCGAGTCGGAATGCCTTTTCCGATCGCAACTCTGGCAACATTGGCGGCCGGCTCGATGCCGAGTACGGGGATCCCGCGCGGCAGGAAGTGCTGCAGCAGATAGCCGTCGTTGCTCGCCAGCTCGACCACCAGACTGCCCGGTCCGAGCTCGAGCCGCTTCGCGATCATCTCGCAGTAGGCCTTGGCGTGGGCGACCCAGGTCGTCGAGTAGGACGAGAAGTAGGCATATTCCCGGAAGATGTGCTCCGGGCTTACGTACTCTCCCAGCTGGACGAGAAAGCAGGTCCCGCATACGAGCGCATGGAGCGGAAAGTAAGGCTCCATTGCGTCGAGTTGCCCGGGCGCGAGAAAGCTCTCGCAGAGCGGTGACATGCCCAGATCGACGAAGCTGCGCTCGAGGGTGTCGCCGCAAAGGCGGCACCTGCGGGCGGTGTCAATGCCTGTATCGGGCAGCGCATCGAGAGTTCGAGTGCTCATCAGCGGTCTCGGCGGTCTTGACCGCGCACCAGGAATGTCATGGTGATCGGCATTGGGTACTCCCAGATGGGCGGCTAATTGGCCGCTCGGCTTGCTGGTGCAGATGGATGCCTTGCTCGCCGCGGGCGGGGAGCCAGGGGTCCCAGCGCTTGGGCAGGTCGACCCAGACCATGCGCGGGGCAGGCTGGCCGGGGCGGCGCGGGGCGTCCTCGACCGCTGCGCGCCAGTGCGGATGGGCCACGACCCAGACGTCGTGGTGCTCGGCGAGATGGCGGGCCCAGTTCCAGGTCAGTCCGGGTTCGGAGCCGACGTCCGGCGCGCAGGCATGGCCAACCAGGAGGACCCTCAGCCCCGGCCTGCGATCGTGGTGAGCCCCTTGCTTCGCCATCTTGCCTTGCCGTGCCTGCGGCCTGCGCACCCTCGAGCGCCATTATGCGAGCCCGGGCGTGCGGCGCGGCGGTGCATTCGGGCAGAACGCCCCTCCCTCCCGTAGGATCGCAAGCCCTCTTGCCTACCCCGAGCGGCCAACCACGGGACGAGTGGCCTTGCCCTGCGGGTACGCGCGCACGCCCGGTTCGCCTGGGGGCGCCGCCGCACCGGCCCTCGACCCCGAGCGCGATCAGCCGATCGGGTCCCGCGGAGCTCGGCCCGATCTCGCCCGTCGCCTCTCTCGGGCTACCGCTTTCGCCCATCGGGCAACCTTGCGCGCCTTTGCCCCGGTTGCCGATCGAGGCTAGCCTCTGTCAGCTGGGCGCGCGCTCGAGCGCCGACGATCTGCCCGGGCACGGAAGGTACGCGTTTTCATGGCTCTACCATCGATCGGCATTCCCGTCCTTATTGGTGCGAGATGTGGCCACACCTCCTTGTAGCTCCATCGATGGATGGGAACTCTGAGTAGCAGGATGGCTCGACTGCCGTGATCCGGTGTCGGTTTGATCACGCCGTTCAGAACTTCAGGAGGAACACATGTCTTCTGTTTACTTCGATCCGGAGTTGAGCGATGAGGAGCGTCGCCAGAGACTCTACGCGGGCGACATCATTATTCTGTCCGTATCTCAGGGTACGCGCGCTTTGGTTTCACTGGCGAGCGAGATGCTGGAGAATGCCTTCGCACCACACGATCCGCGCACGGTCCACGAACACATGATGCCGGAAGATGTGGCTGCCGTTCTGTCCGAGCTGAAACCGAGTTTCATTCACCACCCGGAATGCAAGAAGCTCATTTCGATGATCATGAGAGAGAACGGCGTTGACCTGGACAAACTTTACTTTGACGTGCCACGACTGAGATCAGCGTATCCCGCGCATTTTCTGTCATCCGGTATCGCCTACGCGTTCCATCCACATCGTGACACGTGGTATTCGGCGCCCATGTGCCAAATCAACTGGTGGATATCGATCTATGCATTGGATGCAAACAACTCGATGGGCTTTTACCCGCGCTATTTCAGTGAACCCGTGAAGAACAACTCCGAGATCTATAATTACTATGAGTGGAACACCAAGAGCAGAGCGAATGCCGCGCAGCATGTCAGGGCCGATACGCGCGAGCAACCGAAGCCCCAGCAGGAGCTGGATGGGCTCACGACACGCTACCTGCCGGCTCCAGGCAGCGTGATCGTGTTCTCAGGCGCGCAGTTGCACGAAACGGTGCCCAACACGACGGACGTTGCGCGCTACAGCATCGATTTCAGGACAGTCCACATGGACGACGTGATCGGGCGTCGAGGCGCGCCGAATATTAATTCGCGGTGCACGGGCACGACCATGCGCGACTACCTCAGGGCCTCCGACCTGCAACACTTGCCGGAGGATGTCGTCCGGATCTACGACGATGGCAGCGCGACCGCGGACCAGGTCCTCTACTTCGGGGATCGCCTTAAGGCGGCTTCCGGATAGGCTGGCGGCAAGATGGACGGTGTCGTGCGCCTGACCTCTCGGTTGTGTGCCGTGCCTGCCTCGTGGGATCGGCAGCGCATTTTGGGCAGGTTGGCTTTCCTCAGAAGTGCGCGGGAAAGCACATCGCACCCCGATAGGGCCGACGAAGTCGCGCATGTTCCGGCTGGCTGGCCATCCGACAGGTCGGGCTTTGAAGAGTCCATGCGGACTACTCAATCCGGGCGAATTGCTCGAAGCCCAAGCATCCCGGAACGTGGTGAGGTGTCTGCTTCCGGGGGTTGCCTGAGCGGGCCGACCGGGAGTGGCGCAGACGACAGGGCATCGCTACAACAGAAGGTGACGCGTCCGTGACTTAAGTGTCGATCGGGGTTCCCGTCTATAATGGCGAGAAACATCTTGCCGCGGCCCTTGATTCCTTATTGGAACAAAGCTTTGCAGACTTCGAGATTATTATTGGCGATAACGCTTCGACAGACAGCACAGCCGAAATCTGTCGATCATATCAAAATAAGGATGCGAGAGTTCATTACTTTCGGAATGAGCAAAATCTGGGCGCGGCGCGGAACTACAACCGGTTGTTGGAGCTGTCCTCCGCCCCACTCTTCAAGTGGGCTGCCTGTGATGATCTCCATGAACCGCTCTTCCTGGAACGCTGCGTCGCCGCATTGCACGATGATCCCGGAGTCGTCCTCAGTCATACCTATGTGAAGATGATCGATGAGAGGGGAAAAGCTCTACGCTACGATCGCGAACGATGCTGTTTGATCGATACTTCTGGCAGGCCTGTGCCGCCGCCGGATCGGAATCACATAGGGGAGGCCGTTGAACCGGAGGTACGCTTCAGGGACGTGCTGTCGCATGCGTGGTGGTGTTTCCAGTGCTTCGGCGTCATGCGAAGAGACGCCTTGCTCAGGACGGCAGCTCATGGCAACTACTGGGGGGCGGATAAGGTGCTCATTGCGGAGCTGGCTCTTCAAGGCCGCTTCCACCAGGTCCGTGAGCCACTTTTTGCACAGCGCGTACACGACGGGTGCTCCTTCACCAAGGACCTCCACGAGCTGGAGGAACACATTGACACCGGAGGCTCACGCGGCCTCTACCACCTGCTGATGTTCAAAGACTACATCAAGCTGGCGCTAACCGCCGACCTCAGCATACGACAGCGGATGCACTGCTTGTCGAGCGTGGCTGGTCTGACGCTTCGGCCTGGCCCCTGGCGGGAAATCCTGCATCAATTCCTGTTTCATCGTGCGCCAAATTTCCTGAGATTGTCATTTGGCCGCGGTGAAACATAGACTTCGGTCGCTCGCGGACTGATCCAGACAGCATCGAAGCGAGATCGACGGCCCGGCGGGCGACCTGAGCCGGCCACCTGGGCAGCGCAGATCGCCGAGGGCTCAAGGGCGGGCCGATCGGCGCGCTTGTGCAGACCATGATATCGACCAGGCGCAGCACCCAGCGGCGCTCAGCGCGCGCTACGAGCGCGGTGCATGATCCTGAATTCGAACCGCGGCTCCGCCGAGCAGGGCGATGCCCTCCGCGAACTTCGGTGGCTTGGACGTAGTCTTCTTGCCGGCTCCAGCCGTGGTCCCTATCATTCCGCGACTGCGTTTCCAGGGAGGACCACCATGCTTCACCTGAGCCGCCGTGGCGCGGGGCTTCTCGTTGCAGCTCTCGCGACCGTGCTCCTGACGCCCCCCGGCCATGCCGCATCCACTGATGTGCCGGCTCCGGGGCAAAGCCCGAAAATCGATGCCATAAAGGAACGAGGCAGCCTGCGGGTGGCCGCGATCGGCGAGTTCCCGTGGCTGCCAGAGAATACCACCGGCAGCGGCCCGCAGTTCTCGGGCCCGGCCTGGGTGCTGGCCGAGGAGTATGCCAAGCGCCTGGGCGTACCGCTCGAGATCGTACCCGTCAGCCACGAGACCAAGGTACCGATTCTGGCAACCGGCGACGCCGACATATCGATCGCACCGCTCGCGGTCACGCCGCAGCGGCTCGAGGTGGTCAACTTCGTGGTCTATTCGCGCTCCTCGCTCTGCTTCTTTGGCCTGGCGAGCAATCCCAAGCTGCAAGACGTCAAGACGGTCGACGATCTGAACCGCGACGACCTGACGATGGCCTATTTCACCGGCACTCCGCCCGAGGCCTGGGCCCCGACCCGCTTCCCCGAGGTCAAGTTCCGCGCGGTCTCGGGCTCGGGCGCCAACGCTCCGGTCGAGGAGGTGATGTCCAAGCGCGCCGACATCGCCCCGATCGACAACGTCGCCTGGCCGCAGCTCGCCAAGCAGGTGCCAGGTCTGGTCGTGTTTCCCGCGGGCGATGATTGCTTGCAGAGCAACGAGATGGCGACCGGCGTCGGCCTTGCCGTGGACAAGAAGGACACCGTGTTCCGCGACTGGTTGCAGGCAGTCTACGAGGACGTGAAGGATAAGGTCACAGCGGCGGAACTGAAGCTGCTGAAGGGCGTCTGATCGTTCCACGACTGGTGACAGCAAGGCAGCGAGGGGCGCGGTCGGATCCGGCCGCGCCCCGAGTTTCGGCGCCGTGACCATCGATCTCTCACCGATCGTCGCCGCTTGGCCATTTCTGGCCAAGGCGCTCGGGGTGACGGTGTTCGTCAGCCTCGCCTCGATGCTCGTCGGGCTCGTTCTGGGTCTCCTGGTGGGCGCGGGCCGAGTTTATGGCGGCCGTGCTCTCGATCTGATCCTGGGATTCTACGTCGATACAATGCGTGCGGTGCCAGTCCTGGTCGTCCTGGTCTGGACCTACTTCTCCTTTCCTTTGCTGGTCGGTCGTTCGCTGAACGCGATCACTGCCGGTGTCGTGGCACTCGGCCTGCACCTCGCGGCCTATGTCGCGGAGGTCATCCGCGCGGGCCTCACCTCGGTCCGGCCCGGCCAGCTGCGGGCAGCGCTGGCGCTCGGCATGAGCCCCGCGGAGGCGGTGCGCTCGATCATCCTGCCGCAGGCCTTGATTCGGATGCTCCCGGCACTCGGATCGCTTCTGGTGATCTCGATCAAGGACAGCGCCATCGCTTCGGTCATCGCCGTGCCGGAACTGATGCGCCAGTCGCAGATCCTGGCCGGCCAGACGTTCCGGCCGTTCGAGATTTACACCTGCGCCATGCTGGTCTACTTCGCGCTCTGCTATCCGATCGCGCGCGGGATTGATCGGCTGTACGGGCGCGTCGCCCATCTGGGCTCGTCGTGACCTTCGACTGGCCGGTCGTTTGGGCCAACCTGCCGCTGCTTCTTCAGGGTGCGGTGACGACCGTGGTCCTGACCGTCGTCACCATGGCGCTGGCGATCCCGGGCGGCCTGGTCCTCGCCGCGCTGCGCATGGCTCCGCTCGCGCCGATCCGGATCGCGGCCACAATGTTCGTCGAGTTCTTCAGGGCCACGCCGCTGATCCTCCAGCTCTACTGGACCTTCTACGTCCTGCCCGCGTTCTTCGACATCCGCTTTTCCGAATGGACGACCGCGCTGGTCGGTCTGGTGTGCAACATCTCCTCGTTCAACTCTGAGACCTTTCGCGCCGGCATCACCTCGATCCGCCAGGGGCAGTGGAACGCGGGCCTGGCGCTCGGCATGAGCGTACCGCAGGTGTTCTTCCAGATTGTCTTGCCCCAGGCGGTGATGCGGGTCCTGCCCGCTCTCGCCTCGACCTGGGTATCCCTGTTCAAAGACACTTCGCTCGTGTCGGTCATCGCCGTGGCCGATCTGTCGTACGTCGCGCTCAAGCTGCGGGCCGAGACCTACCGCATCCTCGAGATCCTGACCGCCATGGCGGCGCTCTACTGGCTGATGGGCTATCCCCAGGCCAAACTCGCCGACTGGGTCCACCGCCGCTTCAGGGTGGTGGAATGAACCGGCCAGCGTTGATTCTGGTGGCCGAGGACGTCGTCAAGAGCTTCGGCCGGCATCTCGCCCTGGACGGCGTATCCTTGAGTGTCGCCCGCGGGGAAGTGGTCTGTCTGATCGGGCCGTCGGGCTCCGGCAAGTCGACCTTCCTGCGTTGCCTCAATGCGCTCGAGCGCCCCGACGCCGGCTGCATCGTCTTCGACGGCGAGGACGTGCGGCCCGATCGACGCGACGTCCGCGCGATCCGCCGCCGCATGGGCATGGTGTTCCAGAACTTCGAGCTGTTTCCGCACCTGAGCGCCCTGCGGAATGTCGCGATCGGGCCGCGCATGGTCCTGCGCCTCGCGGCCGCCGAGGCCGAAGCCCGGGCAAGCGCGCTGCTGACCAAGGTCGGTCTCGCCGATCACGCCGCGAAGCACCCCGCGCAGCTCTCGGGCGGTCAGCAGCAGCGGGTCGCGATCGCCCGCGCGCTCGCCATGCAGCCCGACCTCATGCTGTTCGATGAGCCGACCTCCGCGCTCGACCCCGAGACCGTCGGCGAGGTGC
Source organism: uncultured Alphaproteobacteria bacterium (assembly GCA_963815435.1). Classification (GTDB taxonomy): domain Bacteria; phylum Pseudomonadota; class Alphaproteobacteria; order Geminicoccales; family Geminicoccaceae; genus DATAOG01. The sequence goes on along the minus strand of CAWFGZ010000016.1, from coordinate 80,362 downwards.
TGGCAGTCATGAAGGCGCTCGCCGACGAGGGTATGACCATGGTCGTGGTGACCCACGAGATGGACTTCGCCCGCCGGGTCGGCGACCGGGTGGTCGTGTTCGACCACGGCCGGGTGATCGAGGAGGGCACGCCCAGGGTCATCTTCGAGGCCGCTCGCGTCGCCCGCACGCGCGAGTTCCTGAGCCATCTGGGCTGGCATGGCGAGAGCGCCGTGGCTGGCACATCCTGAACTGGGGGTTTGAGCGATGCGCGATCTCGCGATCGACCGCGCCGAAGTCTGGGTCGTGGGGCCCGAGACCGAGCGTTTCGCCTGGGCGCTCGAGATGCCCGACCAATACATGTGCAACACGATCCTGAAGCTCACCACGAAGGGCGGGCTCGAGGGCGTTGCGGGCGCCGTGATGTGCAGCTCGCACGCCTTCGACCGCTCGATCGCCGAGACCCTTCGCTATCTGCTGTCCGAAGTCACGGGCCGAACCGCGCTGGAGCGCGAGGCGCTGTGGTATCGGCTGCGCTCTCTCAACACGCCGCTCGTGCCGCAGGCCATGTCGCTGGTCGACATCGCGCTCTGGGATATGGCCGCCAAGGTCGCCGGGCTGCCCCTCTACCAACTTCTCGGCGGCGGGCGCGATCGCGTGCCCGCCTGCGCCAGCACGCCGCTCCTGGCCGACGCGCAGGCCTACGTCGACTATTGCGCCGCCCGAAAGGAGGAAGGTTTCACGGCAGTCAAGTTCCACTGCTGGTGCGAGTTGTCGCGCGACGTTCCGATGGTCGAGGCGGTGCATCGGGCCATGGCTGACGACGGTCTCGCGCTGATGCTCGACGTGGAGCAGCGCTACACCCGCGATCAGGCGCTCGCGGCAGCGAAGCGGCTCGAACCTTTGGCCCTCATCTGGTTCGAGGCGCCCTTGCTCGACACCGATCTCGAAGGCTACGCTGAACTCCGTCGCCACACGGCCGTGCCGATCATTCCTGCCGGCAACACTGTCCTCGACCTCGCAGGTGTCGGGCGCGGCCTCACCATGGGCGCCTGGAGCGCCGCCCGCGTCGATGTCACCATCGCGGGCGGCATCACGCCCACGCGGAAGATCATGGCGCTCGCCGAGGCTCACAATACCACCTGCGAACTGCAGTGCTGGGGCTACACTCTCACCCAGGCCGCCAACCTGCACGTCATGCTCGCCTATGCCAACTGTCGTTACTTCGAGCAACCGGCGCCTTATCCGGCATTCGAATACGGCGCGCTGGATGTGATCCGGCCCGACGCCAGCGGCGATGTCCGGGTCCCGGACGCGCCCGGCCTCGGCATCGGAATCGACTGGCCGGCGGTCGAGGCCGCGACCATCCATCGCCTCGAAATCAGGGACTGAACGATCAGCCGGGGGAGGGTTGGATCCGTTGCGGCTCCGTGCGCTTTCGGTACATTGCAACTCCTGCAAACCGGTCGCGGGGAGTCGATAACGTGGCAACTATTGAATGCGTCCTCGATTGCCACGCCGAGTTGGCGGAGGGGCCAGTTTGGGATCCGGAGGACGGCGTCCTTTACTGGGTCAACATCAAGGATCACGAAATACATCGCTATGATCCCGCGACCGGGAAGGATCAGTACTGGACGACGCCCGCGGACGTTGGCTCCATCGCACTGCGTCGCGACGGCGGCATGGTGGTCGCGTTGAAGACCGGCTTCTTCTTCTTCGATCCCCCGAACGCGCGGTTTACTGCCATCGCCGAGCCGGAGCTTAACCTCCCGGAGAACCGATTCAACGACGGTAAGACCGATCGCCAGGGGCGATTCTGGGCCGGCAGCCTGCATGACCCCGAGACCGCGCCAACAGGCGCCCTCTATCGTCTCGACCCGGATCTGTCCTGCCACAGGATGGTCGAAGGGATTTACGCATCAAATGGCCTGGCCTTCAGTCCCGACAGCGCCACGGCCTACTATGCCGACAGCCGACGCCGGATTGTCTGGGCGTGGGACTTCGATCAGGCGGACGGTGCGCTTCGAAATCGACGAGTATTTGTCGAATTGCGCGGCGACGAGGGTGTGCCGGACGGCGCCGCGGTCGATGCCGATGGGGGCTATTGGCTCGCGCAGCCGCCCGCCGGGCGTGTCGTCCGCTATGACCCTCGGGGCCGCCCCGATTGCATTCTCGAGATGCCCGTCTCGCAGCCGACCTGCGTTGCGTTCGGCGGCGCGCGGACGGACACCCTCTACATCACGTCGGCGAAATACCGGATGCCGGCGGATCAGTTGAGCAGAGAGCCGCTCGCGGGCGCTCTCTTCGCCACCTACCCGGGTGTGACCGGTATTCCGGACGCGTGCTTCGACGGCTAAATGGGGGCCGCAATGCGAGGCGGCGAAGAGAGGGAGGTGATCCCTCCCTCGCAAAGCGCCCCTCTCCGCACATTTCAATCTTCGTCTATCGCAATATCGAGCACCAGTCGGCCGATGACTTCGCCGTTCCGCAGTCTGCCGAGCGCCTCGTTTACGCGACTCAACGGAGACCTGTCGGTCACAATGGAGCGGACCCGGCCTGCGGCAGTCAGCCCCAGGGCGGCGACCAGCTCTCTGCGCGAGCCGCAGCGCGAACCGATCACTTCCAGCTCATTCTGAGCCAGTCGCTTGCCGCTCAGCGCAAAAAGGTCCGGCGTGTATCCGATCACGACGATGCGCCCGCCGACGCAGACCGCATCGATGGCGGCGGCCATGGTCTGCTCGGTCCCGACGATGTCCAATACGCAGTCGACGCCGCGACCACTGGTCCAGTCGCGCACGGCCTGGCTGACGTCGGTGCTGCTGACCGTCTCGGCCGCGCCCAGGTCGCGCGCCCAGTCCAATTTCGCCCGCGTCCGTTCGACCGCCAGCACGCGCGCGCCAGTAAGCTTCGCGAACTGCACCACGAACGACCCGACACCGCCGACGCCGATCACCAGCACGGTCTCGCCCAACGTCAGTCGCGAGCGGCGAACGGCGTGATAGGCCGTGAGCCCCGCGTCGCAGTGGACGGCGGCGTCATGCCAGGTGATGCCGTCGGGGATGTGAACCAGCTGGTGCGCGGGTGCCAGGAGCCGCTCGGCATAACCGCCGTTGCGATTCTTGATGCCCAGAATGCCCGTCATATCCGGGCAAAGCTGCTCGCGCTCGGTCTGGTACCATGGGCTTTCGGGCGGGATGAAGAAGTTATAGGGAATGACACGGTCGCCGGGCGCGAACGTGCTTACGCGCTCGCCAACGGCTTCGACCACGCCCGCCGCCTCGTGCCCCATGATGAACGGCAGATCCGGCGTATACCCGAAACCGTCGAGCAGCTTGAGGTCGGTCCCGTCGATCCCGCATGCTCTCACCTTGACCACCACGTCATCGGGACCAGCCAGCGGATCATCGACCTCTTCGATCGAGAGCGGGGCGCCAAACGCTCTCAGCACCGCCGCTTTCATGGCGTACCGGGCTTCCGCGTGCGGCGTCTCGACATCGAACCGGCTCTCTTCACCTACGCCCGCCTCACGCTCGACCCCGCGGCCGGCTAGTGCTTGCCGATCCTGAGCACCGCACGTGCCTCGTCGGGCGTTGCAATCTCGCGGCCCACCTCGCGGGCGATGCGCACGATCTTGTCGACCAGCTCGGCATTGGAGCGGGCGTATTCCCCTGCGGTCAGGAAGGGATTGTCCTCCATGCCCACGCGGACATGGCCACCCATCATGACCGCTGCGGTGAGAATCGGCCACGCGTGCTCGGGGTCCATGACGCTGGTATTGTAGGTGAACCCCGCGGGCAGATGGTCGTGCATGAACATCAGCGCCTTGACCGTCGGCGGGGTCCAGCAGCCGCCGCGCCAGCCGAGAAAGAACGTCACCCAGACCGCAGGGTCCATGTTCCGGGTCTCGATCATGCGGAGCGCATTCCATACGCCGCCGTAATGAAAGGCCTCCACCTCGATCTTGATCCCGAGCTCGCTCGTGACGTGCACGTATTCCGCGAGCTCCTCACGATTGTGGAGTCCCGTAGAGCTCCACGGGCGGCTTGCCCGGCTCGTAGTTGAAGCACTCGTCATGCGCGTTGAAGCACACGGAGATCATGTCCGGCTTGTGCGTCCGCATGAGCTCCTTGCGCTGAGGGAAGCGGCCATTCGCGATGCCGTACTGGATGACCGTATCACAGCGCTCGAGAATGCTGTCACGCAGACGGCCCCAGCCGGGGATCTGGAGGTCAGAAAGCTTCGTGCCGTCGGCCTGGATCTTCCGAATCGGTCTTGTACGGCCCATGCAGGTGGCAGATCGACGCTCCGGAACTCACGGAACGCACGTATTCCTCGGCCACGACGTCCCACCCCTTGGGCGTCGGATTCGACGGGTTGCTCGGGTAGGACATCGTCGAATCGCAGGTGACCGTAATGATGAGCTTGTCCAACGCCTCCTCCTTTGTTCAAGGACACTGGCTCAGGGTGTCCATCGCCATCACGCATTGAGCGGGCGCGGCATGTCCAGCCGCGCTCGACGGGCGGCGCTCGCCAGGGCTGCCCAGGTGGGTCCATCCACTTCGAGCGATGTGGCCGCACCAGCCGCCGCTCGCTCGCGGTCTCCAGGCATGAGGACGGGCCGCTCCGGATCGAGCGGCGGCGAGGCGCGGATGTGGTCGGACAGCCCTCGCGTCAGCCGCTCAAACCCCGGCTGGGGCGCGATCGCAAGCAGCGTCATGTCCGTGCCCTTTCGCGACCGGTCGTCGACCTCGTCGCCGTTCAGCATCGTCGTAAGCACCTCCACGAACAGCGCCAGCGCCGTGCCACGGTAGCCGAGCGCCCCGCCAAACGGCTGGATCGCGCCCTTCGGCGCGGCATAGAGGACGTTCGGATCCCGGCTCGCCCGGCCCTCGGCATCCCGCAGACAGCCCTCCGGCGCTTCGGCCCCGCGGTCGCGCATCACGCGAATGACGCCTTCCGGCGCGGCGGCGGTGGAGAAGTCGGCGACAACCGGCGCCTGGCCGTCAACGGGCCAGGCCATGGCCATCGGGTTCGTCGATATCCGTCCGTCGCGCCCTCCGAAGGGCGCGACCCAGTGGCCCGACGGCGCGCCGTTGCAGACCGCCAGCCCGATCAGTCCCGGCCTGCGCCAGCGCTTCCGGATAGGCGCCGATTCGACCCGTATGACCCAGGTGGCGGCCGTTGACCATCGCCACGCCGGTCGCCTGCGCGACCGGGACCAGGCCCTCGACCATGAGCATGCCCACGACCTGACCGAACCCACGCAGTCCGTCGACGCTCAGACGCGACGCTCCGGTCTGCGCGATCTCGGGCTCTGCGCTGGGGATCGATGATCCCCGAACTCGATCTCGGCAAGGTACTGGGGAATGCGCATGATGCCGTGGGAATGCAGGCCCATCGCGCTTGCCGTCGACAAGGTGATCCATGACGATCCGGGCATGCTCCGGCCGGGCGCCGGCATGCTCCAAGCAGCGCGCGGCCGAGGGTCAGCATGTCCGCCGCGGGAACGCGAAACGCTCCATGTTGCGGGTTTCGGTCGCAAGCATCGAACGTATTCCGGCCGGCGTCGCGTCTATGATGATCTTCATGCTCGCGGCGTGACGTTCCACGAAGTTGCGGTACATCGCCATGCGGGAGCGAACGGCATGCCTCGGTCCCGGCCAGCCGAACAGATCCCAGCTCACCGCCATCGGGCCTGCCCGCCAGGCGAGCGCCGATGGCATCGAGGTCGAGAACCCCTTCGCCCGGCGGGAAATGCAGTTCGGAGGTCCTGGTGTCGGTGTCGGAGTAATGGACATGTCGATGGCCTCGATCACGTCGTCGTCAGGTGATCGAGCAGGTCGCGACCCAACGCCACACCGAAATGGCAGAAGTCGAAGCAGATGCCGGCGCCCACCGGCCGGAGCGCTGTCGCGAGCTGCGGCAGGCTCCGATGCTTGAGCGCGAAGGTGAAGGGATGCAGCTCGCATGAGACGGGAGGCGGACTGGCAGACCGCTGCGGCGCGCGGCGGTCTTCGATCAGCTGAGCGAGCGTCCGGCAGCGCCACGTCCACGTCGTCGCGCCTCTCGACCCGGCCCTCCCAGATCAGGACACGCGGCTGCGCCCATCGCGGCGGCCCACCGCATGTGCGAGGCCAGGCCGTCGATCGTGGTCGCGAGCGCGTCGGGACCTCCGAACGGATCGAAGGTGACATCGCCCACGACATTGAGCGTGGAAACGATCAGCCCCGCCCGGCGCACCACGTCGCCTGCGGCCGCGGCATGGGCCTCGAAGACCGGAACGCCGGGCAAGTCCCGGGCCGAGCTGATGGACGTGGACCTCCATGCCATCGAAGCCCAGCTCCTTGACGGTCGCCGCAGCCGTCTCGATGTCCTCGCGGCCGGCGATCAACGACATGCCGATGAGCTTGCCGTGGTCGGGCTGCGCAGCCATCACCGCCGCGAGCCCGCGAGACGAAGCGACACCTGCATCAGTCGCCTGCCCATTTCCGTCGATGCGCTGGTCGCTGATGCGGCTGGAGGGCCCGGACAAGCCGATGGCGCCGACCAGCGTCCCGCCGATGTGCGCCGGAACCGCCACGCAAGTGCCACCCTCGAACGTCTCGTCGCGATCGATCGCGTAACCGCGTTGGCGCGCGTCGTCCAGGCGTTCACGCAACTCGATCGGTCCGCGCGCCGCACGGTGCGTGCCGCCCTGGTAGTTCAGCACCGCGAGTTCGGTGTCGAGCGCACGATCCTCGAGCGCCGAGAGATAAGCCTTGCCGAGCGCCGAGCAGTGCATGGGTCGCGTGGTCCCCAGCCGCTCGCGAACCATGATGACGTGGATCGAGGAAAAGAACGCGAGATAGACCATGGTCCCGTTGGCAGGCACGCCCATGATCGCGGCCTCGCCGAACTCGTCGCGAAGGTCCGACAGGATCGGGTCGACGACCATGCTCCAGTCGAGATGGTCGCCGTGCGACGCGACGAAGGGATAGAAGCGGGCCGGCGCGATCGCGTAGCTCTTCGTGTCCGGATCGCGGATCAACATAGCCGAGTGACTCGATCTCGGTCATCAGCCGCAGCGCCGTGCTCCGGTTCACGCGCAGCACCTGCGCGATGCTGGCGGCCGTCAGCGGGCCGGAAACCAGTGCCTCAAGGGCCTGGAACGCCCGGTGAATATAGCTCCCTCCGGAACTGAGCGAGGCCACTTCCGGCGTGGGTATTTCAACGCGCATTGGATTAGTCGTCATGGATCGAGACTTCTAGTAGAGATCTCCGATGGACGCAACAGGATGCAGATAACGCCACACATGTCGCAGCGATATCCGCCGATCTTGACTTCATGTCTCGTTTCACGCTACCCTGGGGGCATGAGTAATGTTGCGGTAAACGCAACACTAAGCCAGTGCGTCGGCCGGCTCGGCTGCGCATATTGGGAGGAGGAAGCGAATGGCGATCGATTGGAGTAACGCCCGCAGGTTGAGCATCGGCTTGGCAACCGCGGCTCTTCGCGCTTGTGGCGATCGGCGGTGGCGGTGCCCTCGCCCAGAGCAAGCCAACCGTCTATGTGATAGCGCCGAGCCTGACGGACCCGTTCTGGATCACTGAGCAAAACGGCGCCAAACAGGCGGGCAAGGATTTCGGCGTGGACGTCGTATTCCAGGCGCCCGCCCAGGATACCGGCGATGCCGGCATGGTGCCGATGTTCCAGGCGGCCATCGCGGCGAAGCCAGCGGGCATCGCGATCGACTTCACGTCGAAGACCATGGAAGGCGTCACCAGCTGCCGCGCTCGATGCGGGCATTCCGGTGGTCCTCTACAACAACAACCGCTTCGAGGGCAAGAACGCGCCGGACGACAAGCGGATTCTCGGCCTTGCCTTTGTCGGCCAGGACGAATCGGTCTCCGGCGAGATCCTGGCGAAGGCCTGGCTTCCCTCGCTACCGAGCAAGCCTTGCAAGGTCCTCATCGTCAACCCCTTCCCGACCGCCTTCGTGCTGACGCTTCGCGCGGATGGCGTCAAGCGCGCGCTGGATGCTGCCGGCTATCCCTACGCTGATCTCGCGGCGACCGGCGATCAGGGCCAGAACCTGTCGCTGATCAGCGCCGCCCTGCAGGCGGACCCCAGCATCTGCGGCATCGTCGGGCTGGGCAACCCCGCGGCAAACCCTGCGGCCAAATACGTGGGCGAGAACGGCCTCAAAATCCCGGTGGCGACGTTTGATGTCGGCGCCGAAGCGGCCAAGCGGATCAAGGACGGCACGCTGACCATGGCCATCAACCAGCAGCCCTTCCTGCAGAGCTACTTCGCGGTGGCCAATCTGGCCAATCAGGCAAGTACAACCTCAGTCCCGTGAACGTTAATACCGGCACGTCGATCGTGACGGCCAAGAACATCGACCACAGTGCAGGCGTGCATAGACGCCGGGCGCTGCTGACCTGCAGCTCGGGCGCGCTGTTCCAGCGGCGGCCCGAGCCTCGTCCAGTTCCGCTTCCGCTTATGGAACTCCGACACCTCGCCCACTCCGGTCACTGCGGCTTCGTCGATGCCCGGCAAAACGCAACGGGAGTCTCTGGCCGGGGTGCTCTTGAAGGTGCGCGAGCTGGCGCCCGGACTCGGCCTACTCGGCGTCGTCCTGTTCTTCACGCTGCAGACATCGAACTTCTGGTCGCCTCAGACGATCACGGCGATCAGCACGGTCGCCTCCACCATCGGCATCGTCGCGGTCGGTGTGACGATGCTCATGATCTGCGGCGAGTTCGACCTCTCGGTTGGACAGAACTTCGCTTTCACGCCGATCGTCTGGGCGATCTTTTTCGTTACCAATGGCGTCAACGAGTGGCTGGCGCTGGTAATCGCACTCGGGTGCGCCACGTCCGTCGGAATCACGAACGGCTTCGTCACGACGCTGTTCGGGATTCCCTCGTTCATCACGACGCTCGGCATGTTCTTCGTGCTGCAGGGCTTGAACAATCTGCTCATAAGCGGCCACCAGCTGATCATGTTCGACCCCAGCAATGCGATGTCGTTGTTGGGCGCCCGGATCGGCAGCACGCCCTTCTACATGCCGCTCGTCTGGATGTTCGTCATCGCCACTGCCTTCTGGTTCGTGCTCACCCGCCTGCGCTACGGCAACTGGACCCTCGCGACCGGCGGCAAGGCCGGGCCGGCGAGGGCCATGGGCGTCCCCACGGCTCTGGTCAAGCGCGCCAACTTCGTCATCAGTGCGTTCTTTGCCGGTCTCGCGGGCTGCATGCAGTTCGCCTATCTCCATGGCGTGACCCAGGCGCAGGGACAGAACTACGAGCTGCTCGCCATCACCGCGGCCGTATTGGGTGGGACGTCGTTGTTCGGCGGCACGGGTACGATCTGGGGCACGATCATCGGCGCATTTCTGCTGGCGACCATCGAGATCGGTCTGGTTCTGATCGGCGTGCCAGGTTCATTCTACGTGACATTCATTGGTGTCATGCTGGTGGTCGTCGTGATCGCCAATGTTCGCCTCGGCCGGTTCGGCGGCAGCCAGGCATGAGCGAGCTGCCGCTTCATGTGGAAGCCCCGGCTCCCATCCCCGAGACGACGCACGAGATCGACCGCAGTGGGGAGCCGGTCTTCGAGCTGCGCTCCGTCTCGCACAGCTATGGTCGGAGCGAGGTCATCTTCGATGTGAACCTGTCCGTCTGGCCGGGCGAAGTCGTCGGCCTGGTCGGGGACAACGGCGCCGGGAAGTCCACCCTCCTCAAGATCTTCGCCGGCTACCAGCGGCCGACGTCGGGAACCCTCCGCTTCATGGGCAAGGACGTTGGCTTCAAGACGCCGGCCGACGCGCGCGCCATGGGTATCGAGGCGGTCTACCAGGACCTGGCCATCGTGGACCAGTTGAGCCTCTGGCGGAACTTCTTCCTGGGCAAGGAGATCGTCCGCAACATCGGTCCCTTGCGCGTCCTCAGGCGACGGCAGATGCGCAGGGCGGCCGAGGCGGCGATCTCGGAACTGGGCCTCACGCGGGTGCGCTCGGCAGAGGAGCCGGTCTGGACGCTCTCGGGCGGGGAACGGCAGTCGGTCGCGATCACGCGGGCGATGCATTTCGGCGCCCGTCTGCTCCTGCTCGACGAGCCCACCGCGGCTTTGTCCGTACGGGAGACCCGCAATGTCCTCGAGTCCATCGCCCGCGCCCGCGACCACGGGTTGGGCGTGCTGTACATCGATCACAACATGAGCCATGTCCTCCCGGTCGCTGACCGAATCGTGCTGCTCGAGCTCGGGCGCGTCGTGCGCGTCATCGACCGCGGCGAGGTCACCGTCGAGGAGCTCCAGGAGCTCGTTGCGAGACGCACTCAGCAGGTGGGGAGGAGGCCATAACTGCGGCGCCGGATCGACCATCGTCTCGACCGATGCGAGGCGTGCAGTCCTCTCTACTGGCCCCCTGACACGAAGATAGTGCTGATGACGAAGATCGGACTGTGGTTATCGATGCCCGAGCCACTCGTTGTGGAGGCGGCGGCCCGCGCGCAGCCCGACTGGGTCGGGATCGACCTCCAGCACGGCGCCTGGGACCTTGGGACCGCGTTTCGCGGCATCCAGCTCCTTGATGCGCTCGGCATGGTGGCGCTGGTGCGGATCGCCGAGCAGGAGCTGGAGCTCATCCCGCGTGTGCTCGATCACGGTGCGGCGGGCGTGGTGCTGGCCATGGCCTCGAGCGCGGCGCTCGTGGAGGACGCGGTGCGGCGGGCGCGCTACCAGCCCGTGGGCGTGCGCAGCTTCGGCGGTCAGCGCTACGGTATGCGGCCGGCACCCGAGGACGTCGCCGAGATCCGGCCGCATGTCTATCCCATGATCGAGGACCAGCGGGGCGTCAGGGAAGTTACGACAATAGCGGCCGTCAAGGGCATTTCCGGGCTTCACATCGGCCCGGTGGACCTGGGCCTGGGTCTGGGCCTGGATCGCGACGATCCTCGATTTGCCGATGCGCTGCGAAGCATCATCGCGAGTGGCCACGCCGTCGGCCTGCCGGTCACCATGCATGCGGTTCGCCCGGACCAGACCCTCCGATGGTTGGAAATGGGCTTCGATGAGCTGGTGCTCACGGCCGATATCGAGCTGCTCCGGACAGCATTTACTACGCAGGTCGCCGAGCTTCGCCGCAAGGGCCCCAGCTGACGCCGCCCCGGCCGGTGTTGCTAATTGTTTGATTTTGTTGGTGCCGGAGAGAGGATTCGAACCTCCGACCTACTGATTACGAATCAGCCGCTCTACCCCTGAGCTACTCCGGCCTGCGCTGGCGGGCGCGAGGCTTGTTAGCGAGCGGGCGGCACGCCGTCAAGGCGCCGCCGCGCGCGCGACCGCGGCTGCACGGCTGTCGTGCGGCGCGCCTGAGCCGGCGACCGCGGTTGCCGCTCCACCGCTCCGGGTGCCACGTCCATCCGCGCTGCTCCGGGCGCGTCCGTCGCCCGTGCCGGCGGCCGCATGGCCCGGCGCCGTCGCCGGCGGGATCAGCTGCGCCTCGGCATCGTGGCGCAACAGCGGCACGATCTTCGGCGGCGAGCCCCAGCGCAGGCTGTCGAAGCGACCGTCCGGGCCGAACACGGACCAGGCGGCGCGCACTTCGCCGGTGGTCGTACACAACCAGGCAGGATCCGGCGGCGCGTCGACCGCCTTGGCAAGCCAGGCGTGCGCCTTCTCGCTCTCGCCCTCGGCCTGCTCCACTTCGGCGAGCAGGCGGTAGACGGACGCCGTGGGCTCGCGCTTGCGCGCGCTCTCCAGGGCGGTGCGTGCCGTCGACCACTGCTTGGTCGCGATCGCTTGCTCGGCGAGCATCAGATCGCTCTCGAGGTGCGCAGGCTCGAGGTGGTAGAGCCGCTCGGCGAGCTTAAGGCGCTCGCCAGCCGGCTGCTCGCCCGCGAGCGCCAGATAGGCCTGGGCGAGGCTCGGATGCGGCTGCGCCGCCCAGGCGGTCTCGAGGATCTTGCGGGCGAGGCGCGGCTGACCGGTCTGCTCGGCCAGCTCGCTCGACTGGATGGCGAGCGGCGCCAGACTCGGCAGCAACTTGTACGCCTTGCGCGCCAGCCACAATGCGTCGTAGGGGCGCCCGGTCTTGCGCGCCTCGGCCGCCTGCTGGTGGAGCAGGATCGCGCGGCGCCGGGTCGCCGTCGTGCGGTCGATCAGCTTGTGGCGGGCCATGTCGGCGACCGTGCGCAGTGCATCGCTCCACAGCTCCGCCCGGGTCTGGAGGTCGAACAGCGTGGTCAGCACCCAGGGCGTGTTCGGCCGGCGCAGATAGGCCCGCCGGGCGAGCTCCAGCGCGGTCGCCGTATCGCCGTCCTTGATTGCCTGCGCGAGGAGGCCCCGCAGACCGAGGAACTCGGTCTCGGCGTGCCTGAGCATCTGCTGGAACTTGACCCGCGCCGTGCTCTCGTCGCCGTCGAGCTGGGCGGTCTGCGCGCTCAACAGGAGCGTCGCCGGCGTGTGGTCGAGCAGTTTCTCGGCCCGGCGCCTTGACGCCTTGGCTCCGGCCGTGTCGCCCGCGGCCACCGCGACCAGACCCTGAGAGAGCGCCCGATAGCCCTTCTCGGTGCGGACGCGGCGGCGGCCCCGGACGAACCTCTTCGGCGCACCGCGGATCAGCCGCAAGACCTCGAAGACGATCGTCACCACGACGCCGAACAGCACCAGGCCGACCACCAGGATGGCAAACGAGGTCTCGATCCGCATGCCTTGCCAGACCAGCGACACACGGCCCGGATGGTCGGCGAACCAGGTGGCGAGCAGCGACAGCGCGACCGCGAATACGAGGAACAGGATGAGCCGGATCATGGGTGTCCTTGTTGACTTGGCCGCATGCGCATTGCGCGCTGGAGTGTCGCTTCGGAACCGCTCACGAGGCTTCTGTGAGCAGTTCGGTGGTGCGCGCCTGCAGGCGGCCGATGGCGGCCTCGGCATTCAGGCGCCCGCGCGCCCGCTGCAGCCAGTCCGCAGCAGCCTCGGCCGCGGGCCCTTGCAGCGGCTCGAGCTCGGCGACCGCCGCCGCGAGGTCGCCCTTGGCGAGGTGAGCCTCGGCGCGCGCGACCCGGGCGGGAGGACTGTCGCCCTCGACATCGCCGCCGACCGGCCGGACCGTCACCAGGCGCATCAGATTGCTGGCCGCCTGATCGATCACGCTGTTGCCTGCCGGCGCACGCGAGCGTTGCACGATCTCGTCCGCGGTCGCTTCGAAGGAGCGACGCAGCTCCGCCAGACTGGGAACCCCCGTTGCCGCCATCGGCGCCAGCTCGGCCGCGGCCTGGCCGACCGCCTGATCGTCCTTCCCGAGGGCGGTCAGGCTGCTCAAAATTCCGGAATAGGGTTGCGACTGGCCGATCGCGGTGTCGAGCTGAGCGGTGATCAGCGCCAGGGCGGCCGCCTGCGCGCGGCGATCGCCGCTAGACTTGACGCGGCTCTCGGTGTCGGCAAGACGCGTCGCCAGCTTATCGACGCGGCCGGAGAGCTCCTCCAGGCGGCTCTGGTCGCTCGCCATCTGATCGTCGAGCTTTTGAACCAATTGGCCGGTCTCGGTCGTGCTCTGGTCGAGCGCATCGAGGCGCTTGCCCAATGGACTGATCTCGCTCGCGATCTCTGCGGTCGCGCCAGCTTCGGGCAGCTTGGCCTCGATCGCCGCGAGGCGGGATTGCAGGGCCTCGATCGCCGCGACGTTGCTCGCCGGCGCACTGCCCTCGCCGGCCGTCTGCGCGGCGACGCTGGCGGAGAGGTCCGCCAGCTTGCTCTCGAGAGTTGCGAGGCGCTCTTCGATGGCGGGCGCAGGCGTCTCGCCCTGAGCCTGCTCGGAGGCCGATCCGACCGCCTGCTCGAGCGCACTGAGGCGGGCCTTGAGCTCGTCGCCGATAGCGGAAGGCGCAGCCTTCTCCAGGGCATCGACCCGACCGCTCAACTGGTCCAGCGATGCGATCCCGCCCTCCGTCTGGGCGACCTTCTGATCGAGCCCGGTTACCTGTGCCCGCAGATCTTCGAGCTTCGCCCGGTCGTCGCGGATCAACAAAAAGGTCAGGATCAGAGAAGCAACGATGCCGCCGACCACGCCGCCGATCAGGCCCCCGATCAGGCCGTTGCGGGAGCTCCGCCGGGCAGTGCCGCCCGGCGGCGAACTGCCGCCTGCTGGCTGGCCGCGGCCAGGTGCGCCGCCGGACCCGGACGTGGTTGCCGAGCCCGAGCCAGGCTTGCCGGGTCCTGGGGAAGGCGGAGCAGCGGTGCCGGCCGGGGCGCCCGGCTTGGCCGGTCCGGCGGCAGCGGCCACACCGGGCTTCAACTCCGGCTCTGCCGGTGCGGTCGGTCCGGCGCCCGCGGCTGTACCGCCGCGCGGCTCGAGGGCGCGCCCAAAGGCGGCACCGTTGGCCGAGGCGCTCGCCTGAGCGTCGGCGCCGGCAGCGACCTTGGAGGAGGCCTGCGGGGGCTTCGGCGCAGGCCCTAGCGCATCGACTGGCTTTCTGCCTCTGTTGCGCGCCATGGGTGACCTCTTGTGGGTGATCGGTCGAGACGGTGGGAGCTAGCGGCGGGCCGGGCAGTGGCACCGGTCGTTTCGGCCTAGCATCTTCGTCCTGACCCTTCAAGCCGCCGAAGCAGCAGCTCGAGCTCGGGACGTGTCGCCACCTGGACGGCCCGCCAGGCGAGGTGGCGGCAAGGCTCGGCCACGGCGGCGCTCAGGCATATCGCCTCGGTGCGGCCGAGGCAGCCGGCGAGGTCATGCCGCGCAACCAGCTCAGCGAAGACCGTGGCCGTCCGCGGCGAGAACAGCAGCACCGCATCGATCGCCTTGCGGCGGAGCGCCTCGATCACCCCAGGCGACAGGGCACGCGCGGCCACCGCCCGATACACCGGCTGGCGGCGCAGGACGAAGCCTGCGGCCGCGAGCTGCTCGGCCAGGCCCGGGCGCACCTCGGTGCCGCAAAGATGCAGGAGCGCGCCGCCGGCAGGCCGGCATTGCTCTCGGATCATCCGGGCCAGGCTCGAGGCATCGCCCGCCGCCACGCGCACGTTGCTCAATCCCGCCCGGCGCGCCGCCGCCGCAGTCGCCTCACCAACCACGAACACCGGAAGCGGCGTGATCGTTCCATCGAGGGCCGGCACCGCGTTGGCGCTGGTCAGGACAATCGCTTGTACGCCGTCGAGGTCGAGAGTGACGCAGGGGATGGGCTCGATCGCGAGCAGCGGCTCGATCAGGGTGCTGTGGCCCCGGGCGTCGAGTTCGCTGGCGAGCGTCGCGGCGGCCTCGCGCGGCCGGGTGATCAGCACCTGCACCTTGCGCCTCCCGCCTCGGACAGCCGGCTCAGTCGAAGAAGTCCGGCCCGGCGCGGACCTTCAGCTCGCGACCGGCGTCGGAGCCGAGCGCATCGCCATCGGCGATCGCGCCCGTGCGCTCGGCACGCAGACAGACGCTGCCGTCCGGGCGCGCAATGAGGGCGCGAAGGCGTAGCCGCTCGTCCTCGAGCTCGGCGTAGCCCGCGATCGGGGTGCGGCAGGAGCCGTCGAGAGCAGCGAGCAACGCGCGCTCGGCCCGCACACAGGCGCTGGTTCCCGGGTGATCGATCGCCGCCAGCAGGGAGCGCGTCCGGTCGTCGTCATCGCGGCATTCGATGCCGATCGCACCCTGACCGACCGCGGGCAGCATTACCTCGGGGGACAGGACGGCAGCGCCCGCGCTGGTATGATCGATTCCGAGGCGCTTCAGGCCAGCCAGGGCGAGGACCGTCGCGTCTACCTCGCCGGCCGCCAGCTTACGCAGGCGCGTGTCGACGTTGCCGCGGAAGCCGACCACCCGGAGATCAGGTCGGTGCGCCAGCAGCTGCGCCTTGCGCCGGAGCGAACCGCTGCCGATCACCGCGCCCAATCCCAGCGCGTCCAGGCCGAGGTCATCGAGCGCGCCCGCATCGCGGGCGAGCAGGACGTCGCGCGGGTCGTCGCGCTCCAGGATCGCGCCGATCACGAGCCCCCCGGGCAGCCAGGTCGGCAGGTCCTTCATGGAGTGCACCGCGAGGTCGATCCGGCGCTCCAGAAGCGCCGCCTCGAGCTCCTTGCAGAACAGACCCTTGCCGCCGAGCTCGGCGAGCGGCCGATTGACCGCCTGATCGCCGCTCGTGCGGATTGCCAGGATTTCGAGCGCGCCGGGTTCGGCCAGCTCCGGATGCGCCCGCTCGAGGGCAGCGAACGCCAGCGCCGCCTGGGCGCGCGCCAGGGGCGAGCCACGGGTGCCGATGCGGAGACGGGGGCTCATGGTCAAGATCTGGTTATAGCGGCCGCCGCCGACTATGTCCTGGCATCATGTCCGAGAATGCCAGCAGCAGCCGGCCGGCGGTCGTGCTCGGCATCGAGACCAGCTGCGACGAGACCGCGGTGGCGCTGGTCGATGCCGAGCGGCGGGTCCTGGCCGAAGCGCTCTACAGCCAGATGGGCGCGCACGCGCCCTTCGGCGGGGTCGTGCCCGAGATCGCGGCGCGCGCCCATGTCGAGATCCTGGACCGGCTGATCGCGCGGGTCATGGCCGAGGCGGGGCTCGGCTTCGGCGACCTCGCCGGCATCGCCGCGACCGCCGGGCCGGGGCTGATCGGCGGCCTGATCGTCGGCTTGGTTACCGCCAAGGCGATCGCTGCGGTGCACCGTCTGCCGTTGCTCGCGATCAATCATCTGGAAGGCCATGCGCTGACCGCCCGACTGACCGATGGGGCCCAGTTCCCTTATCTCCTGCTCCTGATCTCGGGCGGCCACTGCCAGCTCTTGGCGGTCGAGGGGGTCGGGCGCTACCGGCGGCTCGGCACGACGCTCGACGACGCGCTCGGCGAGGCGTTCGACAAGGCGGCCAAGATGCTGGGCCTCGGCTTTCCGGGCGGGCCCGCGCTCGAGCGGGCGGCGAGGGCAGGGGACCCGGGTCGCTTCGCCCTGCCGCGGCCGCTGCTCGGTCAGCCCGGCTGCCACTTCTCGTTCTCCGGGTTGAAGACGGCGCTCCGCCAGACCATCGAGCGGCTGGGAGCCGCGAGCCTCGAGCCGGCGCAGGTCCGTGACCTCGCTGCGGGCTTTCAGGCTGCGGCCGGCGACATCCTGGTCGATCGCACGCGCCGCGCCGCCGGCCTGTTCCGCGCGCGCTATCTACGGGGTGACAGGTTGGTGGTCGCGGGCGGGGTCGCCGCCAACGCTGACCTGCGCGCCCGGCTCGGCGGGTTGGCTGAGGAGCTGGATCTGCGTCTGATCATCCCGCCGCCGCGCCTTTGCACCGACAACGGCCTGATGATCGCCTGGGCCGGGCTCGAGCGCCTGGCCCTTGGGCTCACCGACGATCTCGCCGCTCCGGCCCGCGCCCGCTGGCCCCTCGACCCGGCCGCGGAGCCCGCGCTCGGCGCCGGCGTCAAGGCGTAGCCGGGTGAACGATCCCTCCCCCTGATCGCCACCGCTCGCTCGAATGGAGCGAGACGCGCGGCGCCAACTGTCCCCGAGCCACCGACCCGCAATCTCTGCAATGACAAGGGCTTAGACTTGAGCCGACCCACCACCTCCAAGACACCTCACCAGCCCCGACTGCCTTCCGGCCAAGTTGCCGGACGACATGCGCGACCGCCTCGAACAGCTTGCGGCTCAGGGCAATGCGGCCGCTCCGCCATAGAGCCGCTGGTGACACCGACCGAGTGAGGGCTACTGGCCCGACCCGCCCGTTACCACGCGCATGAGCAGCTACGAGAGCTACGACGAGACGTCGGCCCATTACGATCGCACCCGGGGGCCGGTCGGGGTCGAGATCATCGTCGGCTGCCTGGCGCAGGGGCGCACGCCGCTCGGCCAAATGACCCTGCTCGACGCTGGCTGCGGCACCGGCAACTACAGCGCTGCCCTGCTCGCCCACGTCGCCCGGATCGAGGCGGTTGACCTCTCGGCCGGCATGCTCAAAGTGGCCAGGCGCAAGCTGGCCGGCGCGGGCGCTGGCAACCGCGTGGCTTTTCACCGAGGCTCGATCGACGCCCTGCCGCTTGCGGACGGCGCGGTCGAGGGCGCAATGGTCAACCAGGTGCTGCATCATCTGCCGGACGACCCGGCGGCCGGCTGGCCCGCCCACCGCAAGGTCTTGCGCGAGCTCGCCCGGGTGCTCAAACCGGGCGGGATCTGCGTGATCAACAGCTGCTCGCACGCCCAGATCGAGCAGGGCTTCTGGCCCTACCACCTGATCGCGGCGGCGCGCGATGCCATGCTGAAGCGGCTGATGCCGCTCGATCGGCTCGAGGCGGCGCTCGGCGAGGCGGGCATCGGGCCACGCGGCCGCTTCGTCCCGGTCGATGCGGTCCTGCAGGGCCCTGGCTACTTCGATCCGCGCGGGCCGCTACGGCAGAGCTGGCGCGGGGGCGATTCGATCTGGGCGCTGGTCGGGGCGGCCGAACTCGGCGGAGTCGAGCAAACTTTGCGTGAGCTCGACCGACAGGGCGCGCTCGATGCCTATCTGCGCGAGCACGACGCAAGCCGTCCGGACATCGGCCAGATCACGCTGCTCTATGGCAGTAAGGACTGATCGGCCCCGACCTCGTGTCGCAGGATGGCTGCGGCGAGCGCGCCGATCTCGCCGGCGAGCGGCCGGTCCTCGGTCAGGAAAGCACCATAGCGGCGCACTTGGCTCAGCGCTGCCGCGAGCCGCGGACTGGTCTCGAGCGGGCGCCTGAGCTCGATGCCCTGGGCGGCGGCGAGCAGCTCGATCGCGACGATGTGGGCGGCGTTCTCGACCATCTCGAGCAGGCGCCGCGCGGCGTAGGTCGCCATGCTGACGTGGTCCTCCTGGTTGGCCGAGGTCGGCCGGCTGTCGATTGCGGCCGGGTGGGCGAGATGCTGGTTCTCGCTAGCGAGAGCGGCGGCCGCAATCTGCGGCAGCATGAAGCCGGAATTGAGGCCAGGCTCGGGGGTCAGGAAGGCCGGCAGACCGCTCAGGCCGGCATCGGTCAGGAGCGCGATCCGCCGCTCCGCGAGCGAGCCGATCTCGGCCAGCGCGAGCGCGATCTGATCGGCGGCGAAGGCGACCGGCTCGCCGTGGAAGTTGCCACCGGAGAGGATCGCCTCGTCGTCAGCGAGGACCAGCGGGTTGTCGGAGACGCCGTTCGCCTCGCGCTCGAGGGTGGCGCCGGCGCTCTCGAGCAGCTCGAGACAGGCCCCCATGACCTGCGGCTGGCAGCGCAGGCTGTAGGGGTCCTGCACGTGCTCGCACTCGATCAGATGCGAGGCGCGAATCGCGCTGCCGGCGAGCAGGCCCGCGAGCCGGCCGGCGACCCGGATCTGGCCCGGCTGGCCGCGCACCCGGTTGAGCCGGGGATCGAACGGCACGTCGCTGCCCAGCGCCGCGTCGACGCTCATCGTGCCGGCGATCAGCGCGGCATCGAAGACCGTGGCGGCGCCGAACCAGCCCGCGAGCGCGAGCGCGGTCGACACCTGGGTCCCGTTGAGCAGCGCCAGCCCCTCCTTGGCGGCCAGGGTCAGCGGCGCGCCGCCGATCGCGCTGAGGACGGCGGCGGCCGGCTGCGCCCGCCCGGCATGGCGGATTTCGCCCTTACCGAGGAGGCAGCCGGCGAGATGGGCGAGCGGAGCGAGATCACCCGAGGCGCCGACCGAGCCCTTGGCCGGGATCACCGGCAGAGCGTCGTGGTCGAGGAGCGTCACGAGCAGCTCGATCGTCTCGCACCGCACGCCGGAATAGCCCCGGGCGAGGCTCGCCGCCTTGAGCGCGAGGACCAGTCGAACCACCGGGTCGGGCAGGGCAGGGCCGATGCCGCACATGTGGGAGAGCACGAGGCGCCGTTGCAGCTCCTCGATCTGATCGGCGGAGATCCGCGTGGTCGCGAGCTTGCCGAAGCCGGTGTTGACGCCATACACGGCCGCCTCGCCCCGCGCCGCCCGCTCGACCACCCGCGCCGCCGCCTCGACCCGCGGCCAGCACGAGGCGGCCAGCGTCACACGCGCCGGTCCGGCCATGACCCCGCGGAGCTGGGCCAGGCTGAGCTCGGCCGGGGTCAGCGTAACGAGGGGATCTGCGCTCACTTTCGGGTCTCTGCCACGAAGCCTCCGCCGCCTGTTCGCCGGCCCAGAGCCTAGTTGCGCCGCTACCCGGGAGCAAGCGTCAGGCCCGCCGGGCATAGGTGCGTCGGACCGTTCTCCAGCCGAGGCTTTGCCGCGAGAGCCCGGCCGGCTATAGAGGGGCGTCCGCCATGTTCGAGGGTCCGATGTCGCCAAGTCAGCCAGCTACCGACCTGCAAGCCACCCCTGCGCGGGGTTTCTTCGGCCGCTCGCTCGCCCACGACGATCCCGAGATCGCCTCCGCGATCGGTGGGGAGCTGGCGCGTCAGCAGAACCAGATCGAGCTGATCGCGTCGGAGAACATCGTAAGCCCGGCGGTGCTGGAGGCCCAGGGCTCGGTGCTGACCAACAAATATGCCGAAGGCTATCCGGGCAAACGCTACTACGGCGGCTGCGAATATGTCGACGTCGCCGAAGCGCTCGCGATCGAGCGGGCGAAGCGCCTGTTCGACTGCCGGTTCGCCAACGTCCAGCCGCACAGTGGCGCCTCGGCGAACCTCGCCGTGCTGTTCGCGCTCGCGAAGCCGGGCGACATCATCCTCGGCATGTCGCTCGCCGCCGGGGGGCACCTCACCCACGGCGCGCCGCCCAACTTCTCGGGCAAGTGGTTCCAGGCGATCGGCTACGGCGTGCGCCGCCAGGACCAACGGATCGATCTCGACCAGCTGCGGGAGCTCGCCCGCCAGCATCGGCCGCGACTGATCATCGCCGGTGGCTCGGCCTATCCGCCGATCATCGATTTCGCGGCATTTCGGGCGATCGCCGACGAGGTCGACGCTTGGCTCATGGTCGACATGGCCCATTTCGCGGGCCTGGTCGCGGCCGGTGTCCACCCGAGCCCGTTCCCGCATGCCCATGTCGTCACCAGCACCACCCACAAGACGCTGCGCGGCCCGCGCGGCGGCCTGATCCTGGCCGACGACGAGGCGATCGGGAAGAAGATCAACTCGGCGGTGTTCCCGGGCCTGCAGGGCGGGCCACTGATGCACGTGATCGCTGCCAAGGCGGTCGCCTTCGGTGAGGCGCTCCGGCCCGACTTCAAGCTCTACGGCCGCCAGGTGATCGACAACGCCAAGGCGCTCGCAGAGGCGATCGCCGAGGCCGGCCTCGACCTGGTCGCGGGCGGCACCGAGACGCATCTGATGCTGGTCGACCTCCGGCCCATGGGGCTGACCGGGAGGGCGGCCGAAGCGAGCCTCGAGCGCGCGCACATCACCTGCAACAAGAACGGCATCCCCTTCGACCCCGCGCCGCCGACCGTGACTTCGGGTATCCGGCTCGGCAGCCCGGCCGCCACCACCCGCGGCTTCGGCGTGGTCGAGTTCCAGCAGACCGGCCGGCTGATCGCCGAGGTGCTGCGCGGCCTGGTCGCCCACCCGGACGACAACGGCGCCACCGAGACTGTAGTGCGGGCCGAGGTCGAGGCGCTCTGCGCCCGCTTCCCGATCTACGCCGGCTTGGCTTAGGCAGGCGCGATCCGCCATGCGCTGTCCCTTCTGCGGCTCGGACGACAATCAGGTCAAGGACTCGCGCCCGGTCGAGGAGGGCGGCGCAGTGCGGCGGCGCCGGCAGTGCAACGCCTGTGGCGCCCGCTTCACCACCTTCGAGCGGATCCAGCTGCGCGAGCTGACCGTGATCAAGCGCGACGGCCGGCGGGTACCGTTCGACCGCGAGAAGTTCAAGCGCTCGATCATGATCGCGACGCGCAAGCGCGGCGTCGACGAGGAGCGGATCGAGCGCCTGGTCAACGGCATCGTGCGCGAGGTCGAGATCACCGGCGAGACCGAGATCGACGCCAAGCGTCTCGGGGCGCTGGCGATGAAGCGGCTCGCCGAGCTCGATCAGGTGGCCTACGTCCGTTTCGCTTCGGTCTATCAGGAGTTCACCGGCGCCAAGGACTTCGAGCGGTTCATCGCGCGCATGACCAGCGAGACCGAAGCCGAGGACACTGCTGCCGCCCGACCCGATGCCGATGCCGCTGCCGGATGAGCGCGACGCGCACTTCATGGCGCTGGCGCTCCGTCTGGCCGGGCGCGGTCTTGGCCGCACCTGGCCGAACCCGGCCGTCGGCTGCGTGGTGGTCAAAGAGGGCCGCATCGTCGGCCGCGGCTGGACCCAGCCGGGCGGGCGGCCGCACGCCGAAGTCGAAGCGCTGAGGCGGGCGGGCGATCAGGCGCTCGGCGCCACCGTCTACGTCAGCCTCGAACCCTGCGCCCACTACGGCCGCACGCCGCCCTGCACCATGGCGTTGCTCCACGCCGGCGTGCGCCGCGTCGTGGCCGCGACCCAGTGCCCGGATCGGCGGGTCGACGGCAAGGGCATCGCGCAGTTACGCCAGGCGGGCGTCGAGGTGACGCTCGGCCTGATGCGCACCGAGGCCGAGGCCCTGAATGCCGGATTCTTTCTCAAGGAGCGAAGCGGGCGGCCGCTGGTCACGCTCAAGCTCGCCAGCTCGCTCGATGGCCGGATCGCGACCCGCACCGGGGCGAGCCAGTGGATCACGGGCGAGGAGGCGCGCGCCTGGGCGCACTGGCTGCGCGCGACTCACGACGCGATCATGATCGGCAGCGGCACGGCGCTCGCCGACGATCCCTCGCTCACCTGCCGTCTGCCCGGTCTCGAGGACCGCTCGCCCGTGCGGATCGTGCTCGACGGCCGCCTGCGCCTGCCGGCGACCAGTCGGCTCGCGCTGACCGCCAATGAAGTGCCGACCTGGCTCATGACCCGGCGGGCTGCCGGGCCGCCCGATCGCGTCGAGGCACTGCGCCAGCTCAGGCGTCGAGCTGATCGAGGTCAAGGCGGGCCGCGGCCGGAGGCCTCGCCCTGCGCGACGCTCTGGCGGCCCTCGCCAGCCGCGGCATCACCCGGGTCCTGGTCGAAGGCGGCGCGCGACTGGCGACCGCCCTGCTGCGCCGGCGCCTGATCGACCGCCTGGCCTGGTTCCAGGCGCCGATGCATCATCGGCGGCGATGGTCTCGCGGCGATCGGCGCGCTCGGGGTCGAGACCATCGCCGAAGCGGTCCGCCTCGCGCGCGCGGGCAGTCTCGACGCTGGCGCAGGACGTGCTCGCAGGCTTATATCGTCGAGCTCCGAGGGGGCAGGCATGTTCACCGAAATCATCACCGACGTCGGCCGGATCGTCGAGGTCGTCGAGGACCACGCCGAGAACGGCGGCCGGCGGCTGACCGTCGAGACCCGGCTGCCGCTCGCCGAAATCCCGCTCGGCGGCTCGATCGCCACCTCGGGCATCTGCTTCACCGCGGTCGACAAGGGCGCCGACTGGTTCACCGTCGAGGCTTCGGGCGCGACGCTCGAGGTGACCACCGCCGGCCGCTGGCGGCAGGGCGACGAGGTCAACCTCGAGCGCTCGCTCCGGATCGGCGACGAGATGGGCGGTCATATCGTGTTCGGCCACGTCGATGCGGTCGGCGAGATCCGGGCGCTCGAACCGGTCGGCGAGTCGCATCGCCTCGAGGTCGCCGTGCCGGAGAGCCTGGCACCCATGATCGCGGTCAAGGGCTCGATCGCGGTCGACGGCATCTCGCTCACGGTCAACGGGGTCAGCGGCACCACCTTCGCCTGTCAACATCATCCCCCACTCCTGGCGCCGCACCAATCTGCCCGAGCGTCGGGCCGGGCGACCCCGTGAACATCGAGATCGACATGCTCGCCCGCTATGTCGCCCGCCAGCTCGCCTTCCGGGCGGCGCAGGCCTGAGCCCGGCGGACGCGCGATGTCGTTCTCCGAGTTCCTGAGCTCGATCGACGAGATCGTCGAGGACGCCAAGGCCGGCCGGATGTTCATCCTGGTCGACGACGAGAGCCGCGAGAACGAGGGCGATCTGGTCATCCCGGCCGAGCACTGCAACGCCGAAGCGATCAACTTCATGGCCAAGCACGGCCGCGGCCTGATCTGTCTCGCGCTGTCCCGGCGGCGGGTCGAGGCGCTCGGCCTGCCGCTGATGGCGCACGGCAACGAATCGCGCCTCTCGACCGCGTTCACGGTCAGCATCGAGGCGCGCGAGGGCATCACCACCGGCATCTCCGCCGCCGATCGGGCGCGCACCGTCCAGGTCGCGATCGATCCCAAATCGACCCGCGCCGATCTCGCCACGCCCGGGCACATCTTCCCGCTGATGGCGCGCGACGGCGGCGTGCTGGTGCGCGCCGGCCACACCGAGGCAGCGGTCGACATCGCGCGGCTCGCCGGGCTCGACCCGTCGGGCGTGGTCTGCGAGATCATGAACGACGACGGCACCATGGCGCGCCTGCCGGACCTGGTCGGCCTTCGCCCAGCGCCACGGCCTCAAGGTCGCCAAGATCGCCGATCTGATCTCCTACCGCCTGAGCCGCGACCGGCTGGTCGAGCGCGACCTCGCGACCACGCTGCACACCCGCTTCGCCGGCGACTTCCGGCTGCAGGTCTACACCAATGTCCTGACCGGGGTGGAGCACCTCGCCCTGGTCAAGGGCGATCTCGAGGCGCCCGGCCCGGTGCTGGTCCGGGTCCATGCGCTCAACGTCCTCGAGGACGTGCTCGGCGAGGACAACGACGGGCGGGGCAGCCAGCTGCGCGCCGCCATGGAGGTGATCCACTCGGCCGGCCGCGGCGTGCTGGTGCTGATCCGCGAGCCGTCGCCGACCAGCATCTCGGATCGGATCAAGGCGCGCCTCGGCCAGCCCGCTGGTCGGCACGCCGCCGCTTGCGCGACTACGGCATCGGCGCGCAGATCCTGAAGGACCTCGGCGTGAGCGACATGATCCTTCTGTCCAACACCGAGCGCCCGATCATCGGGCTCGAGGGCTATGGCCTGCGCGTGGTCGAGCAGCGCCATCTGACCGCGCGGGGCGGCGCGTGAACGGCGGGCATCCGACCGGCGGCCGGCCGCCCGGTGATCAGCCGCATCTCCTGATCGTCGAGGCGCGCTTCTACGACGAGATCGCTGATCTGCTGCTCGACAGGCGCGAGCCGTGCGCTCCAGGCGGCCGGCGCCACGCTTCGACAAGGTCACGGTGCCGGGCGCGCTCGAGGTGCCGGCCGCGATCCGGCTCGCACTCGACACCGGCGTACGACGCCTATGTCGCGCTGGGCTGCGTGATCCGCGGCCGAGACCAGCCACTACGACATCGTCGCCGGCGAGAGCGCGCGCGGCCTGATCGAGCTCGCGGTGCACCACCGCGCCCTGATCGGCAACGGCATCCTGACCGCCGACAATCGGCGATCAGGCGCGCGTGCGCGCCGATCCCGACGGCAAGGACAAGGGCGGTGGTGCCGCCGCGGGCCGCGCTCGCGCTGTTGCAGCTGAAGGCCTGCTTTCGGTGACCCGGCGGCGCGCCGCCCGCTTCGGCGCGATTCAGGCGCTGTTCCAGATCGAGCTTTCGGGGGCCGACGTCGAAGCGGTGATCGCCGAGTTCCAGGCGCATCGTCTGGCCGACCTGCTCGAGCCGCTCGAGGGGAGCGGACCCGCGCCGAGCGTCGACCGGGAATGGTTCGCGGCGCTGACGCGCGGCGCCTGGCAGCGGGCGCCCGAGCTCGACCCGCTGATCGAGGCGACGCTCGCGGAAGGCTGGACGCTTGCCCGGGCCGGCTACCTGCTGCGCGCCTGCCTGCGGGCCGGCGCCTTCGAGCTCGCCGCTCGGCCCGACGTCCCGGTGCAGGTCGTGATCAACGAATATATCGAGCTCGCGCATGTCTTCCTCAGCAAGGACGAGGCCCGCTTCATCAACGCCGTGCTCGATCGGCTGGCCCGCCAGCTGCGTCCAGGCACCGAGCCGAGCGCGACGGCGCCGGCCTGCGCCTGAGGACCGTAACCTATGCCCGAGGGCGAGTTCGAGTTCATCGCCGAGCGACTGCGCCCGCTCGCCGCCGGCACGCCGGGCGCGCTCGATCTCCTCGATGATGCCGCGCTGCTCGACCCGCCGGCCGGAATGACGCTGGTCCTGACCAAGGACGCGATGGTCGAGGGCGTGCATTTTCTGGCCGACGACCCGACGGCGCAGATCGCGCAAGAAGCTGCTTCGGGTCAACCTGTCCGATCTCGCCGCCATGGGCGCAACGCCGCTCGGCTATCTGCTCGCCCTGGCCCGGGCCAAGGAGACGCCTGACGCCTGGCTCGCCGACTTCTGCCGGGGTCTCGCCGAGGATCAGGCGGAGTTCAGGGTCGGCCTTCTGGGCGGTGATACGGTCTCGACGCCCGGGCCGCTCACCCTCTCGCTCACCGCTGTCGGCCAGGTACCCAAGGGCAAGGCCCTGAGGCGTAGCGGTGCGAAACCGGATGACGACGTCTGGGTTTCCGGCACGTCTCGGCGACGCCGCGCTCGGCCTGCTGGTGCTTCAAGGCAAGATCGACGCGCCGCCCGATGCCCGCGCCCGACTGATCGAGCGCTACCGGCTGCCCCGGCCGCGCCTCGCGCTCGGGGAGGCGCTGCGCGACGTTGCCCATGCCGCGATCGACGTCTCCGATGGCTTGGCTCGCCGATCTCGGCCACATTCTCGAAGCCTCGGGCGTGGGCGCCGAGCTGCGCGCCGACGAGGTGCCGCTGTCCACCGCCGCGCGCGATCTGCCCGGCGCCCGGGAGGCCGCGCTCGGCGGCGGCGACGACTACGAGCTCCTGTTCACCGCGTCAGCAGAGGCGCGCGACGCGTTGGCCGCGCTGGCCGATCGGCTCGCCCTGCCACTCACCTGCATCGGCCGGCTGCGCGCCGCGGCCGGTCTCCGCGTGCTCGACGCGGGCGGCCGCGAGATCCGCATCGACCACGCCGGCTGGCAGCACTTCTGATCGCCGGTTCCGCTAGTCTCAATCCACGCCGTTGACATAGGCAAGCAGTGGTGCCCAGTCGGCGCGCAGCGCCTCGGCGCGCTTGCCGGGCAGGTCGAAGATTGAGAGACCGTCGGCTACGACGTCGTTGTAGATCGTGCGATCGGGCAGGCCGCCCAGATCCGCATGTTCCATCCGATGGAGAAACTGCAGGAGGCGCGCCGCCGCCCGGGTTCGCGGCCGAATGCGGTTGCGCAGGATACCGACCGGCTTCCTGCTCTTGCGGACCGACTTCAGCTCCAGGAGGCGATTGAGAAACGCCGCCGTCGAGCTCTGGTCGAAGGCCGAGGGCAGCACCGGAACGATGATCAGATCAGCGAGCCTGACCAGCTCGAAGACCTGCTTTCGCTTCATCGCCGCCGCGCCATCGATCACCAGCCGCTCGATGCGCCGCGGCGTGGTCGCCACGTCGTCGACCCAGTCGAGTGGAGTGATCGGCGCGGCGCTGCCGGGTCTCAGCCGCACCCACTCGAGGCTACTCCGCTGGCGATCGACATCGGCGAGCGCGGTCGCGTGTCCCGCGATGGCGAACGCTGCCGCCAAGTTGGTCGCGATCGTGGTCTTGCCGCAGCCGCCCTTGGTATTGGCGACCAGGACCGAGATCATGCAGGCCTCACCGGCCGCGGCCTCATCGCCGTTCGTGCCAGAATGGCCTGCGCTCGGCAAACGCCTCCCAGTCGCTCAGCGTTTCGGCTTCGAACTCCACCGCACCACGCGCGAGCCAGCCGAGGACCAGGCCGAAGGCCTTGGCCAGCCCCTCGCGCTCTACCCCGGGCCGGTCCATCAGGTCGCTCACCAGCCGCTCGGCGACCGCGACGTCGTTCAGGTGCCCGAGCGCGTCCTGCAGCTGCTTCAGCGCGGCAAGATAGGGCTCGGCGCGCTTCCTCCGATAGAGACCATCGAAGAACTCGGTCGCGTAGCGGAGCTTCTTGAGCGCGATGCGCGTCCGATGGCGCTCCGCGGGTGACAGATTGGCGAAGTTGTGACCGAGCTTCAGCGCCTTCCGATGCCGTTGCGCGAGAAGTCGGTCGGCGAACTCGACGATCGGCCGGTCGAACCACTTGACGCCTCGGTCCGTCGCGTCTTCGCGCCAGCCGTTCGCTTCGATCCAGCGGCCGAGCTGGAGCAGAAACCGGGTGTAGGCGGGCGAGCCAATGTCGGCACGGGCCGTCTCGTAGCCCTTCGCCTGCGCCCGCTCGGCTGCCGCACGCAGCTGGCTGAGGCAAGGGTCGTCCGGGCGCGCCGCCATCACCGGTGTCAGCGATTCGGTCAGAAACACGTCCCAGTCGCGCGCCGGACCGAGGCCGCTGATGATCCGTTTGGCCTCGCCCGACAGCCAGGCCCGTTGCTCGGGCGCGATCAACCGCCCGAAAACGGACAACGCCGAACGGAGGCGGCGCAAGGCCACCCGCATCTGATGCACGCCCTCGGGATCGCGGCCATCGAGCGCCACGGCCTCGTTGGCGCACCAGTGCTGGAGACAGGCACGCAGCACCGCGCCGATCGCCTCCCCGACCGTGGCCCGTGGGTCGAGCTCCAGCGGTTCGGCCTTCTGCGAGGCGGGGGGCTCGCCGCTCGCCAGGGTGTAGCCGCGCGCGGGCTTGCTTCGGGTCTCGACGTGCAGCGGTGCCAGCGCATCGAGCTCCAGCGCCAGGTCGTAGAGCGCCTCGGGCGAGCCGTCGATGAGCTCGAGCTCGATCTCGGCGATCGGCACCGAGCTGCCGCCGGCCTCGATCGCGCCGAGGTCGAGCGCAGCCTCGACCAGGCTGGGCGGGGCCCCATGGTTGCCGGTTTCGAGCCGGCGGGTCTGCCGGCGCACCCGGGTCGTGAACAGCGGCCGCAGCTCGTCGGGCGCGACCAGCCCGTCCAGCGCTTCGCTCGCTCCGGCCGGCAGAAGGCCGAGATCGGGCTCGGCCGAACGAAGCGGCGTCTGCCATTCACCGCGATAGGCAACCAGCCCGCCGGCGTCATTGGATTTCAGCGTCTGGACGTACCTGCGTCCGTCCTTGCGCACGCGAAATGCGAGGCCGTGCGCGCGCAGCCGCTGATCTCCGGTGTCGTAGTAAACGTTCTCGAGACGCCTGGTCAGGCCGCGGCCGGTCGCTTTCGCGCCGATCGTGGGGCTCGCGAACATCGCCTTCAGAGCTTCCGGCTCCCCGCGCAGCTTGAGCTCGATCTCCGCTTCGGAGAGCGCTTCCGCCTCGGCGTTGGTTCTTACTTGATTCCTGATGTCCATCGGTTGCCCGGTCAGCCGAACGCAAGCCGTTCGGCCTGCCCTTCCCTGGCCCGCCGGCTCGGAAACACTTGTTGATGGCGCCCCGTTCATGACAGCCGATCGGCGGCGCGAATGTCAAGTGGAGCATGCAGGGCGACTATCCCGTGCCGGGCGAGAATCCCCTCAGAACAGGCTCGGCTGCGCCGTGGCGCCCGCCAGCGGCGCGATGCATTCGGGATCGTCGTTTTGCCGGGCTGTTGACCCTGCGGGCTGACCTCGTAGGCCTCGAGCCACTCGGGCGGGCAGGGCTTGAGGAGCTCGCGGCCACCCGCCTCCGGGTCGAGCCAGCGCGCAAAGTCCTCCGGCGCCAGGATCACCGGCATGCGGTTGTGCACCGGCGCGACCAAGGCGTTCGGCGGGCAGGTGACGATCGTGCACGAGCGCAGCACGTTGCCGTCCGGCTGCTTCCAGCGCTCCCAGAGACCGGCAAAGGCGAACGGCGCACGATCTCTTGCGCCGGACCAGCAGCGGCTGCCTCGCCTTGCCGTCCTTTCGCCACTCGAAGAAGCCGTCCGCCGGCACCAGGCAGCGTCGCCGTCGATAGGCCTCGCGGAACGCCGGCGTCCGCTCGATGGTCTCGCAGCGCGCGTTGATCAGCCGGTTGCCGATCGCGACGTCCTCGGCCCAGTAGGGCACGAGACCCCAGCGGACCATGATCAGCTCCCGCGCATCGCCCGCGCGGGAAAGGCGCACGATCGGCACGTCCTGGGTCGGCGCGATGTTGTAGCGCGGGCCGAGGTTCGGCCGCTCCGTGAACAGGAACAGCTGGCGCAGCGCATCGACCGGCGTGGTCAGCATGTATCGCCCGCACATCGTCGCCCTCACTCTCCGGCCCGTGATGCTGCCCCGGCTGCGCCGATTGTCGCAAGCGGGGTGAGCACAAGCGCGCGAGGTGCTATAGTCGCGGGTCGCGACGGGGCATCGCGGAGGACGGGCCGATGGCTATGGTGGTCAACTGCGCCGCCTATCAGGAGGGGCGCCGGGTCGCCGATATCGACATCGAGCGCGATGCCGCGGCGGTCCTCGACCTCGCGTCGGGCGACGAAGCCGCGCGGGTCGGCCGTTTCGTCTGGCTCGGCCTGCACGAGCCGAGCGAGGAGCTGCTGCGCAATGTGCAGCGCCGCTTCGGGCTGCACGATCTGGCGATCGAGGATGCGCACCTCGCGCATCAGCGGCCCAAGCTCGAGATCTACGGCAATTCCCTGTTTGTCGTGCTGCGCACCGCCCAGCTGCAGGGCACCAAGGTCCAGTTCGGCGAGACCCACGTCTTCGCCGGCAAGGGCTACGTCGTCACGGTCCGCCACGGGCCGTCCTCGTCCTATACCGACGTGCGCGCCCGCTGCGAGTGCGTGCCGGCCATGCTGCGCATCGGCGAAAGCTTCGTGCTCTATTCGCTGATGGATTTCGTGGTCGACAACTACTTCCCGATCATCAACTCGCTCGAGGCCGAGGTCGACGCGCTCGAAGGTGAGGTCTTCGAACAGTCCTCGGACCGCGACGAGATCGAGCGGATCTACGAGCTGCGGCGCGAGCTGATGGTCTTCCGCCGCACGGTCGAGCCCCTGCTCGAGGTCTGTGATCGTCTGATGCGCTTCGACGCGCCGTTGATCGAGCCCGACATCCGCCCCTACTTCCGCGACGTGCGCGACCACGTGATCCGGGTCGACGAGCGGATCGATGATCTGCGTGAGCTGCTCACCTCGGCGATGGAAACCAACCTTCTGCTCGCCTCGGTCCGCCAGAACGACGTTATGCGCAAGCTCGCCGGCTGGGCGGCGATCCTCGCCGTGCCGACCGCGGTGTTCGGCCTCTATGGCATGAACTTCCAGGACATGCCCGAGCTCGGCTCGCCCTATGGCTACCCGGCGGTGCTGGCGGTGGTCGCCGCGGTCTGCGCCTACCTCTACTACCGCTTCCGGCGCTCCGGCTGGTTCTGAGCGGCGCCGGCACGGCGCTCAGCGCCCGGTCCGGCGTATCGCCTGGATCGCCGCGTCGAGCGCATTGAGGAAGCGGGACCGGTCCTGCTTGGTAAACGGCCGGCCGCCGCCTCTGATCTCGCCCGCCTCGCGCAGCGCGGTCATCAGATTGCGGCTGGCGAGGTCCGCCCCGATCGAGGCCTCGGTAAACGGCCGCCCGTTGGGCGCGATCACGCGCGCGCCGCGCTTGACGCACCGGTCGGCGAGCGGCACGTCGGCAGTGATCGCGAGGTCGCCCGGCCCGATCCGCTCGGCGATCCAGTCGTCGGCGCGGTCGAGCCCTTCGGACACCGTGACCCGCGCCACCAGCGGATCGTCGGGTGTCCTCAGCCAGCCATTGGCGACCAGCCAGACTTTCAGGCGATATCGAGCCGCGACGCGGTACACCTCGTCCTTGACCGGACAGCCGTCGGCGTCGACGTAGATCTCGAGCAAGCTGCGGCCCCCTCCGCGGCGCTTCGCAGGCCGGTTGGGCACCCAACATAGCAGCCCGGAGCAGGTCGGGTGTAGCGGAGCGTAGCTGTCAGCCCGCTGGTCGGCCGCGACGAGCTGTGAGCTTTGGCACTCCGCACCGGTCCGTCATAGAACGACCGACCCGACCCAGCAGCCGAAACGGAGCGTCCCCTTGGCCGCCTTTCAATTCACTGCCTTCGAAGTCGCCGCCGATCCTGATCGTCCTTGCGACCATTCTCGGCTACATCAATTACCGCTTCATCGGTCTGCCTCACACGATCGGTCTCACCGTGATCGGCGCGCTTGCCTCGCTCGCGGTAGTCGGCGCAGACACGGTGCTGCCGGCGCTGCCGCTCGAGGAAGCCGAACGCTCGTTCCTGCAAAGCATCCAGTTCTCCGAAACGCTGCTGAAGGGCATGCTCTCCTTCCTTCTGTTCGCGGGCGCGCTCCACGTCGACCTGCCCGCCCTGCTCGAGCGCAAGTGGACCGTAGGCATTCTGGCGACGTTCGGCGTGCTGGCCTCCACCGTGCTGGTCGGCCTCGGCTTCAAGGCGGTCAGCCTGCTGCTGGGGCTCGACGTCAGCCTGCTCTGGTGCCTGGTGTTCGGCGCGCTGATCAGCCCGACCGATCCGGTCGCGGTGCTCGGCATCCTGAAATCGGCGGGCGTGCCGGCCGCACTTGAGGCCAAGATCGCCGGCGAGAGCCTGTTCAATGACGGTATCGGCGTCGTCCTGTTCACGATCCTGCTCGGCGCCGCGACCAGCGGCGAGCATCCTTCGATCAGCTACGCCGCGGAGCTGTTCCTGATCGAGGCGGGCGGCGGCGTGCTCCTCGGCCTCGGTCTCGGCCTGCTCGGCTTTGCCCTGATGAAGACGATCGACGAGCACAACCTCGAGATCCTGATCACGCTGGCACTCGTCATGGGCGGCTATGCGCTGGCCGAACGCCTGCACGTCAGTGGCCCGCTCGCCATGGTGGTTGCCGGGCTCCTGGTCGGCAATCCCGCGGTCGAGCACGCCATGAGCGACCGTACGCGCGATCACCTGCTGAACTTCTGGTCGCTGCTCGATGAGATCCTGAACTCGGCCCTGTTCCTGATCATCGGTCTTGAGGTGCTGGCGATCGCAATCGGCACCGAGGAGCTGCTCGCCGGTCTGCTCGCGATCCCGGTCGTGCTCGCGGCCCGGGCGCTCAGCGTCGCCCTGCCGCTCGGCCTGATGGCGCCGTTCCGCGCCTTCGCTCCAGGCACCTACCCGATGCTGGTCTGGGGCGGCCTGCGCGGAGGGATTTCGATCGCGCTCGCCCTCACCATACCCTCCGGGCCCCTGCAGACGCTCTTGCTGACCGCGACCTACGTCGTGGTGGTCTTCTCGGTCGCTGTCCAGGGCACTACAGTCGGCTTGGCCGCCCGCCGTCTGCTCCGCCCGGAGCCGCCGCCCGCGGTCTGATCGCGCCATCTCCAATCACGCTTCCCGGATGACCACCGGCGGGGCCCGCTCCCGGGCGGTCGCGTCGCCGCACGAAGCTACTTCGGCCAGCTTTCCTTGACCTTGCTGATGATCGAGTTGTCGATGTGATTCTCGGGCTTGAGCTGGATGTCGGCGGCGCCGTTCTCGAGGTTCAGCTCCATGACCTTGCCGAACAGATCGTGCAGCTTGCCGGGCTGGCCGCCCGTGCCCATGAAGTCGAGCGACTGCTCCAGGTCGGTGTAGTAAATGTTCTGTAGAACCTCCTTGAACTCGTCCGGCGACAGGTCGAAGCGCCCGGCCATGATCGGGATGGCCTGGTCCGGATTGGTCTTGTAAAAGTCGATCGCCCGATCAGATGCCACGCAGCAGCTTGACGTACTTGTCCGGCTGCTCGCGCAGATTGTCGGTGCGGGCGATGATCGTGTCGGTGGATCAGCCCCGGATAGTCGCGCGAGGAGAGGCGGACCTTGGCGCCGCGGGCCGCGTTTGTCTTGACAGTTTGAGTTAGAACGAGGCCCGTAAGCACCTACCGCAGCGACGTTCTTGAGTCGTCGCCATGACGGCAACCGCATCGGCCGAGGCGATCTTCTTTCATTCGACATCGTCGATGCCGAGACCGCACTGCTCCTTGAGCGCCATCTGGGCGATCAGCGTCGAGGGGAGGTTCGGCTCGGAGGCCAGGATCTTGCCCTTGAGATCGCAGACCGAGCCGATGTCGCCGGCGACGACCACGCCGTCGCCGCCGTCCGAGACGTCGATGGTGCCGATCACGATGCCCTGGGTCTCAGCGGTGCGCGGGCGGCCCTGATACTCGCCGCGGCTGCGCAGATAGCAGTCGATGTCGCCCCGCTCCATGGCGGCGATTGCGTTGCTGTTGTCGTCGTCGACGATCTCCTGGACGGTGATCCCCTCCTCCTTGAAGTAGCCGAGCTCGTTGGCCAGATGGAGGGGCGCGAAGCCGACCCAGAACGGATAGGCGCAGACCAGCTCGTCCGGCCCCGCCGCGCGTGCCTGTTCAGACAGACCGCCGAGCGCCGTCGCAACGGCAGCCGCGGCAAGAGCACGGAGCCAATACCTCGTCATTCCGGCTGGGTGGGCATGCCTCAAAGGCTCCCGGCCTTCGAGCCTGATTGGGGCCAAAGGACGCCGAGGGCGAGGGGCTGTCGACGGAGGTCGGATGCCGGCCCGAACGGGCCCTCAGCCGCCAGCCGCCTGAATCAGCCCCTCGGCAATTCGGATCTCGCGCTCGAAACGGGCGCGGTCGGCATCGTCCTTGGCCTCGCCGAGATCGTCCTGGGCGTCCTTGAGCCGCTGGCGCGCCTGCTCGAGATCAATCTCCTCGACCGGCAGCGCCTCCTCGGCGAGCACGATGCAGCCGCGCTCGTTGACCTCGGCGAAGCCCCCGCCGACGAAGATCCGGCGGGTCACCTGGGTGCCTTGCCAGATCTCGATCACGCCCGGCCGCAGCAGCGACATCAGGAGGCTGTGATTCGGCAGCACACCGAAATCGCCGGCCTCGCCCGGCGCCACCACCATGTCGACCTGCTCTCTGGCCAGAAGTCGCTCCGGTGCCACCAGCTCGAACGCGACCTTGTCAAACGTCGCGGGGGTCGTGGCCACGACGCGGCCCCTATTCTTCGGCGACCATGCGCTTGGCCTTCTCGACCACCTCCTCGATGCCGCCGACCATGTAGAAGGCGGCCTCGGGCAGCTCGTCGTACTGGCCGGCGCAGATTGCCTTGAAGCCCGCGATGGTCTCCTCGAGCGCGACCAGCTTGCCGGGCGTGCCGGTGAACACCTCGGCGACGTGGAACGGCTGGGAGAGAAAGCGCTGCAGCTTGCGCGCCCGGGCGACGATCAGCTTGTCCTCTTCGGACAGCTCGTCCATGCCCAGGATCGCGATGATGTCCTGGAGCGCCTTGTAGCGCTGGAGCGTCTCCTGCACCTCGCGCGCCACCTGGTAGTGCTCCTTGCCGACCACCGCCGGCTCCAGGATGCGCGAGGTCGAGTCCAACGGATCGACCGCCGGATAAATGCCGAGCTCGGCGATCTGGCGCGAGAGCACCGTGGTCGCATCGAGGTGCGAGAAGGCGGTGGCCGGCGCCGGGTCGGTCAGATCGTCCGCCGGCACGTAGATCGCCTGGACCGAGGTGATCGAGCCCTTGGTGGTCGAGGTGATCCGCTCCTGCAGCGCGCCCATCTCGGTGCCGAGCGTCGGCTGATAGCCCACGGCCGAAGGAATCCGCCCGAGGAGCGCCGAGACCTCGGAGCCCGCCTGGGTGAAGCGGAAGATGTTGTCGATGAACAGGAGCACGTCCTGACCCTCGGTGTCGCGAAAGTGCTCGGCGACCGTGAGGGCCGAGAGGCCGACCCGGGCGCGGGCGCCGGGCGGCTCGTTCATCTGACCGTAGATCAGCGCCACCTTGGACTGGTCAAGGTCCTTGAGATTGATCACGCCCAATTCGATCATCTCGTGATACAGGTCGTTGCCCTCGCGGGTCCGCTCGCCGACGCCGGCGAACACCGACACGCCACCGTGCGCCTTGGCGATGTTGTTGATCAGCTCCATGATGATCACGGTCTTGCCGACGCCGGCGCCGCCGAACAGGCCGATCTTGCCGCCCTTGGAATAGGGGGTGAGCAGATCCACGACCTTGATGCCGGTGGCCAGGATCTCGGTCTCGGTCGACTGGTCGACGAGCGGCGGCGCCGGCTGGTGGATCGACCTGCGCAGCTTGGCGTTGATCGGCCCTTTCTCGTCCACCGGCTCGCCGATCACGTTCAGGATGCGGCCGAGGGTTTCGCGCCCGACCGGTACCTCGATCGGTTCGCCGGTGTCGATCACCTCCTGACCGCGGGTCAGGCCGTCGGTGCCGTCCATGGCGATCGTGCGCACGGTCAACTCGCCGAGCTGCTGCGCCACCTCCAGCACCAGCTTGTTGCCGTGATTGTCGGTGTGCAGGGCGTTCAGGATCGCCGGCAGATGGCCGTCGAAATGGACGTCTACTACCGCGCCCCTGACCTCGGTGACGTGGCCTGTCTGGATGTTCTCCCTAGCGGTCGCCTCGTTCATCCTGGTTCCTCGGCTGCTTGACGGCGCGGCCTGCTCACAGAGCCTCGGCGCCGGAGACGATCTCGATCAGCTCCTTGGTGATCTGCGCCTGACGGGTGCGATTGTAGAACAGCGTGAGACGATCGATCATCTCGCCGGCGTTGCGGGTCGCGTTTTCCATCGCGGTCATGCGGGCGCCCTGCTCGCTGGCCGCGTTCTCGACCAGCGCGCCATAGATCTGAACGGCGAGATTGCGCGGCAGGAGCTCCTTCAGGATCGCCTCCTCGTCCGGCTCGAACTCGTAGACCGCCCGCACGTCGCCCTGGTCGGCCCCCCCGGGCTCGTCCTCGCCTGCCGGCGGCTGCACCGGGATCAGCTGCTGGACGGTGAGGATCTGACTGATCGCCGATTTGAAGCGATTGAACAGGATCGTGCAGACGTCGAACTCGCCCCCCTGATACATCCGGTCGATCCGTTCGGCGATCTGGACCGCCTCGGCATATTCCAGGCGCCTCCGGCCGACGCCCTCGATCGTGCCGACGATCAGCCCGCCGAAGTCGCGCCGCAGCATGTCGCGGCCCTTGCGACCGATGCAGAGGACCTTGATCTCTTTGCCCGCCTCGCGCAGCTCGCGGATCCGACGCCGGGCGCCGCGCGCGATCGAGCTGTTGAAGCCGCCGCAGAGACCGCGATCGCCCGTCGCCACCACGAGCAGATGCACGTCTTCCTTGCCCGTGCCCGCGAGCAAGGGCGGCGCGCCTTCCCGGTCGGCAACGCCTGCGGCGAGATTGGCCAGCATCGCCGACATCTGCTCGGCGAACGGGCGCGAGGCCTCGGCCTGCTCCTGCGCCCGCTTGAGCTTGGACGCGGCGACCATCTTCATGGCGCTGGTGATCTTTTGCGTCTGTTTGACGCTGCGGATCCGATTGCGCAGTTCCTTGAGGCTGGGCATCGCTTCCGGGCCTCAGCTCCGAGGCTCAGGCGAACGCCTGAGTGTAGCTGTCGAGGAGACTCTTGAGCTGAACTCGGTCGCCTCGCTGAGCGCACCCTCCTTGCGGATCGCGTTCAGAATGGCGCCGCCGTTGGCCTGCACCTCGCTGACCAGGCCCTGCTTCGTAGCGGGTCACGTCGGCGACCGCGATGCGGTCGAGATAGCCATGAACGCCCGCGTAGACGACGCAGACCTGCAGCTCGACCGGCATCGGTACGTACTGGCCCTGCTTCAGCACCTCGGTCAGGCGCGCGCCGCGGTTGAGCAGGCGCTGCGTGGCGGCATCGAGGTCGGAGGCGAACTGGGCGAACGCCGCCATCTCCCGATACTGCGCGAGCTCCAGCTTGATCCGGCCGGCGACCTGCTTCATCGCCTTGACCTGGGCGGCGGAGCCGACCCGCGAGACCGACAGGCCGACGTTCACCGCCGGGCGGATGCCCTGGTAGAAAAGGTCGGTCTCCAGGAAGATCTGACCGTCGGTGATCGAGATCACGTTGGTCGGAATGTAGGCCGAGACGTCGTTCGCCTGGGTCTCCACAACCGGCAACGCGGTCAGCGATCCGCTACCGTGCTCGTCGTTCATCTTGGCGGCGCGCTCGAGCAGGCGCGAGTGCAGATAGAACACGTCGCCCGGGAACGCCTCGCGGCCGGGCGGGCGGCGCAGCAGGAGCGACATCTGGCGGTAGGCGGTCGCCTGCTTGGACAGATCGTCGTACACGATCAGCGCGTGCATGCCGTTGTCGCGGAAATACTCGCCCATCGTGCAGCCGGCATATGGCGCGAGATATTGCAGCGGCGCCGGGTCCGAGGCGGTCGCCGCCACGATGATCGTGTACTCCATGGCGCCTCGGTCCTCGAGAATCTTGGCGACCCGGGCGACCGATGAGCGCTTCTGGCCGACTGCGACGTAAATACAGTAGAGTTTCTTGCTCTCGTCGTTGCTGGCATTGACGCCTTTTTGATTGATGAAGGTGTCGATCGCGATCGCGGTCTTGCCGGTCTGGCGGTCACCGATGATCAGCTCGCGCTGGCCGCGGCCGATCGGAATCAGGCTGTCGATCGCCTTGAGCCCGGTCTGCATCGGCTCGTGCACCGAACGACGCGGGATGATCCCGGGCGCCTTGACCTCGACCAGGCGTCGCTCGGCCGCTGCGATCGGTCCCTTGCCGTCGAGCGGGTTGCCGAGCGGGTCGACCACGCGGCCGAGCAGACCCTTGCCGACCGGGACGTCGACGATCGCCTGCGTGCGCTTGACGATGCCACCTTCGCCGATGTGGCGGTCGTCGCCGAAGAGAACGACGCCGACATTGTCGCTCTCGAGGTTGAGGGCCATGCCGCGGGTGCCGTCCTCGAACTGGACCATCTCGCCCGCCTGGACCTGATCGAGGCCGTAGACCCGGGCGATGCCGTCGCCGACCGAGAGCACGCGGCCGACCTCGGCGACCTCGGCTTCGGTGCCGAAACTGGCGATCTGCTCTTTCAGGATGGCCGAGATCTCGGCTGGGCGGATGTCCATCAGGCAGCCCCTTTCATGGCCAGCTC
This sequence comes from uncultured Alphaproteobacteria bacterium, assembly GCA_963815435.1. Lineage (GTDB taxonomy): Bacteria > Pseudomonadota > Alphaproteobacteria > Geminicoccales > Geminicoccaceae > DATAOG01. The sequence goes on along the minus strand of CAWFGZ010000016.1, from coordinate 41,742 downwards.
AAGGCGCTGGAGTTTGGTCCGCAGGGAGGCATCGATCATGTGTGAGCCGACCCGCACGATGAGCCCGCCGAGCAGGTTCGAAATCGACCACCGCGGCGAGTCTGACGGTCCGGCCCGTGGCCTCCGAGAGCTGCTTCTGGACGGTCTCGACCTGCGCCTCGGACAGCGGCACGGCGGACATCACCTCACCGCTCACCTCGCCCCTCTCTGCGGCGAGCATGGTGGCATAGGCGCGCATCACGTCGGGCAGGGTGAACAGGCGCCGCTTGTGCGCCAGCAGGCCCAGGAACTGCCGGGTCAACTGATGGAAGCCCGCGCGCTCGCCGAGCGCCATGATCGCCCGGCCCTGCTCCTCGCGCGAGAGAGCGGGGCTGCGGATCAGCCGCCGCAGGTCGGCGCTCTCGGCGAGAAGCGACTCAATGCTCTCGAGGTCGTCGGCGACCGCGTCCATGGCATGCAACTCGCGGGTCAGCTCAAACAGAGCCACCGCGTAGCGGCCCGCCAGGCCCGACACGCTGGCTGAAGCTTCAGGCAATCCGATCTTCCCCGGTCTTAGAGCCCGATTGTGCTACGGAAGCGGACCTGGACCGATGACTCCCCACAAGCCGCGGCCCGAATAACACAGCGCCTGAGGGCGTGCAAGACACCAAGCCGCCGCGGCTCGCTCGCCTCGGGCGCGGACGAATGCGATCTGTCCCACCGACGGGCGAGCCAGTGAGCGCCCGGTCTCGATCCCCTCTGTTGCCGACACGACCACGGTCCGTCTCACAGGAAGCTGTAGGGATCGACGTCGACCAGCAGGCGGACGCCGCTGGGTACTTTGTGCGCCTTGAGCCAGGGTCGGAGCGTCGCCGGGAGGTCGATCTCCGGGCGCGCGATCGCGAGCAGGCGCTGGCGATGGCGGCCGCGCAGGAGCGCAAGCGGCGCGGGCGCCGGACCGAGCACGCGCAGGCCCGCCGTCTCGGGGGCGCTGCGGGCGAGCGCGGCCGCGAAGCGGTGCACAGCCTGCGGATCGCGGCCCGAGACGATCAGGGCCGCCAGGCGACCGAACGGCGGCATGCCGGCCTCGCGCCGTTCGACCAGCTCCTCGGCGTAGAAGTGCTCTTTGTCGCCGGCTGCCAGCGCCAGCATGACCGGATGCTCGGGCAGATGGGTCTGGATCAGGACCCGGCCGGGCTGTCGGGCCCGCCCGGCCCGGCCCGAAACCTGGTAGAGGAGCTGGAACTGGCGCTCGGCCGCCCGCAGGTCACCGCCCGAAAGGCCGAGATCGCCGTCGACCACGCCGACCAGGGTCAGATCGGGGAAGTGATGGCCCTTGGCGATGATCTGGGTCCCGATCAGCAGATCCAGCTCGTGGTCGCACATGGCCTTGAGCAACCGGGCCGCTTCGGCCGGGCTGGCCGGATTGTCGCTGGTCAGGACGGCGAGGCGGGCGTCAGGCAGCAGGGTCCTCACTTCCTCCGCCAGACGCTCGACGCCAGGGCCGCAGACGACCAGAGCATCGACCGAGCCGCAGGCCGGGCAGTGGTCGAGCAGCGCACGCCCATAGCCGCAATGGTGGCAGAGCAGGCGCTGGCGCAACCGGTGGGTCACCAGCCAGGCGCTGCAATTGGGGCAGCGCAGCCGATGGCCGCAGGCCCGGCAGAGCGTGAGCGGCGCGAAGCCGCGCCGGTTCAGGAACAGAAGCGCCTGCTCGCCGGCGGCGAGGGTGGCGCTGAGCGTGGCGCGGAGTTCTGGTGCCAGCCAGGCGCCGGGCGGCCGCCGATCCCGGCGCAGATCGATCAGCGCGACCTCGGGCATCGCCGCCCCACCGTGGCGCGCGGGCAGCAGGAGCGCGTCCGGCGCCGGGACGTCGGCCGGCGCCTCGGCCATCCGGCCGAACGTCCAGGCCGTGTCCAGCGCCGGGGTCGCCGAGACCAGGATCGCGGGGCAGGCCTCGAAACGTGCCCGCGCGAGCGCCATGTCACGGGCATGGTAGGGGACGCCGTCCTCCTGCTTGAAGCTTGCGTCGTGCTCCTCGTCGACCACGATCAGGCCGAGGTCGGGGAGCGGCAGGAACAGGGCCGAGCGTGCGCCGATCACGATCGGCTCCCGGCCCCCGGCGATCCGCCGCCAGGCGCGCCGGCGCGCCGCCGCGCCGAGCTCCGAATGCCAGACCGCGGGCGGCCGGCCGAAGCGCCGGGCGAAGCGCTCGAGCATCTGAGAGGTCAGGGCGATCTCCGGCAGCAGCACCAAAACCTGCCGGCCGCGTTCCAGAGCGGCCGCGGCCGCCTCGAGATACACTTCGGTCTTGCCGGCGCCCGGCACGCCCTCGAGCAGGGTGACGCTATAGCCGCCGGCGACCCTCTCGCGCAGAGCCCGGGCGGTCTCGGCCTGCGCCGGTGACAGCGCGATCGGATGCCGATCTGGGTCAGACGGCGGGTCGTCGGCCGGCGCCGGCATGGGTGTGGGCACCAGCAGACCGGCCCTCGTCATCGCCTGGACGACGCTGGTGCCGACCCCGGCCCCGCGGGCAATCTCGGCGACGGTCCGTGGGTGGCCGTCGCCGAGCGCCTCGAGCACACGCAAGCGCCGGGCGCTCAGACCGGCTGACCGCTCGGCCCCAGCGGCCGGCAACAGCCCAAGTCGTGGCGTTGGCGGCTCGAGCGCGGCAGGGACGGCAATCGCCAGCTTCAGGGCGCTGCCGAGTGGCGCGAGGCTGGTCGCGGCGACGTGCTCGATCAGCTGACGAAGCGGCCGGCGCATCGGCGGTGCCTCGAGGCGCCTGGTGACCGTGCGCAGGCGCGAAGTCGCCACAGCCTTGGCGGGCGCCCTCTCCCAGACCACCCCGATCACCTGCCGAGGCCCGAACGGCACCTCGACCCAGTCGCCCGGCGCCACCTGAACACCCTCCGGTAGGACGTAGTCGAACGGCTCGTCGAGGGGCAGCGGCAGCAGGACGGCGACCGGGCCACTCATCGGGCGAGGGCCAGCCCCGGCCATTCCCGCTTGCGTAAGGGCCACCGCCCGCGGCAGTGTCGCCATGGCAATGTCATCGGAGATCGACGTGTCGCTGCTGCTCTCGAGCGTCCACCCGGAGGTGGCGGAGGTCGCCGCCCAGTGGCGCGACTGGCTCGCTCATGAAAAGCGTCAGGCGGTGGCGAGCGTCAAGGCCTACCAGATCGATCTGCGCGGTTTCCTGGCCTTCGCTGCCGAGCACCTCGGCGGGCCGCCTCGCCTCGACGAGCTGAGCGGGCTCGGCGCGGCGGACTTTCGCTCGTGGCTCGCCTGGCGCCATCGCCAGGGTCTGGCGCGGACCTCGACCGCAAGGGCGCTCGCGGCGCTGCGCAGCTTCTATCGCTTTCTCGATCGCCAGCACGGGCGGCACAATCCCGCCCTGCGGGCGCTCCGCACGCCGCGCCTCACGAGGCGACTGCCGCGCCCGCTCTCGACCGGACAGGTGCGCGAAGTCCTGGCGACCGTCCCCGAGTTCGCCCCGCGGGACTGGACCGCGAAGCGCGACGTCGCCCTCCTGCTGCTGCTTTATGGTGCGGGGCTGCGGATCGGCGAGGCGCTCGCCCTGAACCGGGGCGCCCTCGGCGGCAATCCGCGCGCGTGTCGCTCGTTGACCGTCACGGGCAAGGGCGGCAAGCAGCGCCTCGTGCCGATCCTGCCCGTGGTCGCGAGCGCCTTCGAGACCTATCTCGAGGCATGCCCGCGGACGCTCGAGCCGCCTTCGCCGCTGTTCATCGGCGCCCGCGGCAAGCGGCTGCAGCCCGCCCTGCTGCGCCGGCAGATGCAGGCGGTGCGGCGCCTCCTCGGCCTGCCCGAGAGTGCCACGCCGCACGCCTTGCGTCACAGCTTCGCGACCCATCTGCTGGCCGGTGGGGCGGATCTCAGAGTGATTCAGGAACTGCTCGGACACGCCAGCCTGTCGACCACCCAGGGCTATACCGGGGTCGAGGGCGAGCGGCTGATGCGGCTCTATCACCAGGCGCACCCGCGCGCCTGAGGTGCCGCCCGGTCGGTTGCCGGGGCCGATGGCACGGCCTATAGCTGCCCCCTGGCGCCGCGAGCTCTTGGACTTGACAGGTTTTGCGCATCGTCGTCGTCGTCTCGCTCCTGCTGGTCGCGGCGATCGCCGGCGGCCTTCTGGTCGCGCCGCGCCTGATCGCCTGGGATGATTACCGCGCCGAGCTGACCGAGCGCGCCGAGGCAATCACCGGCCAGACGGTCGCGGTGAAAGGGCGGATCGGCCTCGAGCTCTTGCCGGAGCCGACCCTGACCCTCGCCCAGACCACGCTGTCCAGCCCGCCCGATCGGCCGGGTGGTGGGCTCCTCGAGGTCGACCGGCTGGATCTCAAGCTCAAGCCCCTGCCACTCCTGCGCGGCGAGTTCAAGGTCGACGAGGTACGGCTGGTCCGCCCGATCCTCCAGGTCGAGCGGTCGAGCGAGACGCGCCCGACCGCTCTGGCCCTCCTGGCGAGCAGCGGCATCGCCCTGCCGCTCGCCGCGGATGGGGCGCGACGTCTCAGCGTGGTCGACGGTCGCGCTGTTCTCGATGGCGTCGCGAGCGCCACCGCCCGCGAAATCCGGGACATCAATCTCGACATCGTGGCGCAGGCGCCGGGCGGTCCCTTCGCGCTCGACGGCGATTTTGTGCTCGCCGAGCAGCCGTTCCGCCTCACCGCGCAGCTCGGTGGGGTTGCGCCTGACGTCTGGAGCCCCTTTCAGCTCAAGCTGACTGCGATGGAAACCGGCACCGACCCGGCCAGCTTGAATTTCCGGGGGCTCGCCTGGTGGGACCCCAAAGCCCCTCGACTGCGGGGCGAGCTGACGCTCGCGGGCGGCGACATTCAGGCCAGCTATGCCACTTTCGAGCGCGTGGTGGGCGACGCTGGGCCGGGGCCACCGCGCTGGCTCTCCGTCCCGTTCCGCTTGGCCGGCCACCTTCAGTTCGCCGACAGCCAGCTCCAGCTCGACGAGTTGCGCCTCAAAGTCGCTGACACCGAGGCGCAGGGAAAGCTCGATCTGGACATCGCCAGCCGTCCGCGGCTCGACCTCCAGCTCGATCTCCCTCGGCTCGCAGCACCCGCCACCTGGACGCTGGCCGATCTGAGCCTCGGGCCGCTCTCGGCGTTGGCGACCACGGTTCAGGGGCAGATCGACCTCGCGATCGACACGCTCGACTATCGCCGCGGCACGATTCACCGCGCGCGCGCCAAGGTGTCGCTATCGGGCGACGGTCGCATGACGGTCGAGCAGGCGCGCGCGGTCCTGCCCGGCCAGACGCGGATCGGCTTCACCGGAGCGCTCGCGGGCGGGGGCGAGACGGCCGAGCTCAGCGGGACGTTGACCGCCGTTTCGGATGATCTCGGCACCGCCCTGGCTTGGCTCGATCTGCAGCCGACCGGTGTCCCCGAAGGGCGCCTCCAGACACTCAGCCTGGCGAGCCAGGTGGAGATGAGCAACCAGACGCTGCGCCTGACCGACGCTGACCTGCGGGTGGATGCATCGCGTCTCTCGGGGTCTCTGGCGGTCAGCCTCGCGCCGCGTAGCCAGATCGCGGCCGCATTCGCGCTCGACCGGCTGAACCTCGACGCCTACGGGCCGGATGCCGAGCCCGCCCGCCTGATCGAGGGCCTCGCTCAGACCTTCAGCCATATGGACGCCGCCATCGAGGCCCAGATCGGGCGCCTCACCTGGCGCGACCTGCGGCTCCACGATCTCACTCTGAACGGGCGCGTCGTCGAGGGGCGCCTCACGCTGACCGAGCTCTCCGCCGGTGGCGATGCCGAGAGCGACGTCCATCTGAGCGGAGACGTCGATCTCGAGCATCGGACGTTTGACCTCGGGGCCGGACTGCAGACCGACCGGCCGGCGCAGCTTCTTCGAAGCCTGGGCGTCGAGCCGCCGATCGTACTCGCCCGGCTGACGCCGGTCAGCCTGGACGGCAGGCTCGAGGGCGACGCCCGGGCGCTCGACCTGAAGCTCGCGCTGCGCCACGGCCAGGCGCGGCTCGACGTCAATGGGGCGATCGACTGGTCGGGCGAGCGACCGACGTACGCTTTGGACTTCGACGCCAGCGATCCCGACTATTGGGCCTTGCTCGACGAGCTGGGGGTCGTCCGGGCGCCAGACGGCGAACGGCCGGCGCCGCTCAGCCTGAGCGGCAAATTGCAGGGCAATCTGGTCGACGACGCCAACGTGGTCGGCACGGCCCGCTTCGGCGACATGAGTGTGACCGGTCGCGTCGGCTGGCAGAACACCAGCTCACGGCCGCGGATCTCGGTCCGCCTGAGCGTCGGCCAGCCGAGCCTCGAAACGCTGCTCGCGCTGGCCACCGTCGGCGGGCTGCGGCTCGCGCCCGGCTTGATGGCCGAACCTCTGGCGGGCAACTGGCCGGGGCAGCCGTTGGCGTTCGGTCGGCTCGATCAGTTCGACGCCGACATTCAGGTCTCGGGCAAGGGCGGCCTCGTCGGGTCAGGGTTCGAGCTGGCCGCGAAGCTGGACCAGGGCAAGCTGATGATCGACCGGCTTTCGAGCGATCTCTGGCAAGGTCGGGTCGAAATTCAGGCTTCGGTCGACGGCGGCCGGCCGCTGCCGTTCATGGCGCTTGCCCTCGATCTACGCTCGATCGACGCGGCGGCACTGGCCGCCTGGCTCGGCCTACCGCCGGTGATCGGCGGCAGCGCCGATCTCCACGCCGAGGCGACGACCGCCGGCGATAACCTGCGCGACCTGATCCGCGGCCTGATCGGCGACGTCAAAGTCGATCTGCGCGATGGCCGGCTGCTCGGCGATGCCCTTGCCCGACTGCGGGACGCGGAAGCGCCTGCGGCTCCGTCTTCCGCGGGGGCTGCGGCGCCCCCCGCCGGGACCAGCGAGGCGAAGGTTCCGAGCCTGGCCGGTCGCTTCGCTCTCAAGCGCGGCATCGCGACGGCGCGATCGGTGCAGCTCGGACTGGACGGCACCAAGGCGGAGCTGAGCGGCACGATCGACCTTCTCGTCTGGGCGGCCGATCTCACGCTCCGGCCGGAGAATGCGGGCGCCGCCGATGCGGTCGCCCTGCGTCTGATCGGCCCGCTCGATCGTCCGCAGATTCGCCTGCTCGAGCCCCCGGCGCCGACCGCCCCCGGTCAGGCGCCCTGACCGGCGTGGTTCGGGCGCTGGTCGTCAGGCCGGGCCGAGCATCCTATCAGGCCGGACCAGCTGATCGAACTCCTCGGCCGAGAGCAGCCCCATGGAGACGGCGGCTTCCTTGAGCGTGGTTCCCTCGGCGTGCGCCTTCTTGGCGACCTTGGCAGCGTTGTCGTAGCCGATCCTCGGATTGAGCGCGGTCACCAGCATCAGCGAGCGGTGCAGCAGCTCGTCGATCCGCTCGCGATTGGCCTCGATGCCGACCACGCATTTGTCGGTGAAGCTGCGCGCCGCATCGGCCAGCAGCCGGATCGACTGCAGCACGTTGTAGATGATCACCGGCTTGAACACGTTAAGCTCGAGATGACCGGTTGCGCCGGAGATGGACACGGTGACGTGGTTGCCCATGACCTGGGCACAGACCATGGTCATGGCCTCGCACTGGGTCGGGTTGACCTTGCCCGGCATGATCGAGGAGCCGGGCTCGTTCTCGGGCAGGCGCAGCTCGCCGAGGCCGCAGCGCGGCCCCGAGCCGAGCAGGCGGATGTCATTGGCGATCTTGGTCAGGCTGACCGCCAGCACGTTCAGCGCCCCGGACAGCTCGACCGAAGCGTCCTCGGTCGCGAGCGCCTCGAACTTGTTCTCCGCGGTGACGAACGGCAGGCCGGTGATCTTTGCCACCTCCGCGGCGAAACGCTCGGCGAAGCCCGGGAAGGTATTGAGCCCCGTGCCGACCGCCGTGCCGCCTTGGGCAAGCTCGTAGAGGCGCGGCAAGGTCGCCTTGATCCGGGCGATGCCGTAGCGGACCTGCTGCGCGTAGCCGGAGAACTCCTGACCCAGGGTGAGCGGCGTCGCGTCCTGAAGATGGGTGCGGCCGATCTTGATGATCTCGCGAAAAGCCGCCGCCTTGGCCTGGAGCGCGGCCAGGAGGTGCTCGAGCGCCGGCAGGAGCTCGTGATGCACCTGCTCGACCGCCGCAATGTGCATCGCGGTCGGGAAGGTGTCGTTCGAGGACTGGCCGCGATTGACCTGGTCGTTGGGATGGACCGGCGACTTGCTGCCAAGCGGCGCGCCGAGCAGCTCGTTGGCGCGGTTGGCGATCACCTCGTTGGCGTTCATGTTGGTCTGGGTGCCCGAGCCGGTCTGCCAGACGACCAGCGGGAAGTGCTCGGCGAGCTTGCCGTCGATCACTTCCTGGGCGGCGCGGACGATCGCATCGGCAAGACGGCGGTCGAGTTGGCCGAGGTCGAGATTGACCCGCGCCGCGGCACGCTTGACGATGCTGAGCGCGCGCACCAGGGGTGCGGGCATCGTCTCGCCGCCGATCCGGAAATTCTGCAGGCTGCGCTGGGTCTGGGCGCCCCAATAGCGATCCGCCGGAACCTCGATCGGGCCGAAGGTGTCGGTCTCAACGCGCATTCGCCTGTCGCCCGTCATCGTCGCACCTGTGGCTGCCCATCGCGGCGTCGATCAAGGCCCGAGGCCCGGCGCCTGTCAATCGTCCAGACGTGGCGGCTCTGCTATCTCTTGCGGAAGCGATCCAGGGCGACGACTTCGGCGCTCTCGGTTGGTTGCGCGTCCTCTTCCGGGCGCGCCGCCGCCACCTCGGCGAGCGGCGCGGACGTCGCGCCCCGCCCGGCCGTCGCCGGTACGTTCTCGGGCACTCCGGCGACGTTGAACTGCAGGCCGAACTCGACGCTCGGATCGGCGAACACGCTGATCGCATCGAAGGGAACCTCAAGCCGGTGCGGCAGATCGGCGAAGCTCAGGGTCACGCCGAAGCCGTCCTCGCGCACCTCGAGCTCCCAGAACTCGTACTGAAGGACGATCGTCATCTCGCTCGGGTAGCGCGCGCGCAGGCTGTCCGCGATCACGACGCCCGGATGATCGGTGCGGAAGGTGATGTAGAAATGATGGCGGCCCGGCATGCCGTACTCCGCCGCCATCGCGAGCGCATCGCGGACCACCCGCCGCAAGGCGCCCTCGACGAGTCTGCCGTAGTCGAGATCGGGTCGGGGCATGCTGGCGCTGGTCGTTTGCGAAACCTTTGATCGGTCGGGCCGATCGATCAGCCGCGACGGCGTCAATCAAGCAGTGGGGGGCTTCTGTTGCCCGGTGCCCCCCGAACCGCGCTTACCTAAGGTTGTTAGGCAGCGAGAGCCAAACGATTGTCGTTGGCATCTGTGAGTGTGGCCCGATAACGGCGGTACCATGCCGGGCGAAAACCACTCCTTTACCACGCGCGTCGAGCCTGTTTCGCCCCCATACTGCCCGCCCCGCGGGAATTTGGTGGAGGCGCCGGGAACTGCCCCCGGGTCCGCTACGCTTATTCCAAGTGGCGTTTATCGCCATAGCCGGTCGAGACCGACACTGTGAATATAGGGATTGCGCGCCGAGGATGCAAAGCCCGCCGCTCAGACCTCCGGCTCGGCCAGTAGCGGCGCCGACGTACCCGCCACTTGCTCGGGTGCTGCCTTGGCTTTGGCTCTCCGCCCACGCGGCTTTTTGGCGCTCGGGGCGAGCGTTGCGAGCGCCTCCTTCAACAACGCCGCGGCCTGCGCCCGCTCGCCCTCCGACATCAGCCGTGGATCGCCATGGAGCTTCAGGTGCGGCAGGTCCGCCCGGATGGTCTCTGTCCCCTTGGCCACCTCAGCGTGGAGATCGACCACCCGATAGGTGGCGACCGGATGACCGACCCCGCGCACCCGTATGTGGCCCATCTCCTCGCAGAGAATCTCGTTCTTCACATGGGCGTAGGTCTCGTAGGAGATCAGGATGCCGCCGGGCGGCGCCTCGTGCTCGAGCCGGGAGGCGAGGTTCACCGCGCCGCCGATGATCGTGTAGTCCATGCGATCCTCGCTGCCGAAATTGCCGACCGTGCAGTAGCCGGTATGGATGCCGATCCGGCAGGCAAGCGGCCGCTCGATCCCCGAGTCGCGCCACCTTGCGCCGAGCTCCCGCATCCGCTTCTGCATCGCGATTGCCATGGTGACGCAGGCGAGCGCATCCTCCCCGACGCCGCGGGTCTCCGGGTCGCCGAAGAAGATCATGATCGCGTCGCCGACGTATTTGTCGATCGTCGCACCGTATTCGAGGGCGATGCGCGACATCTCGGTCAGGTACTGATTGAGCAGATGGGTCAGGTCCTCCAACTCCATCTGGTCGGTGGTTTCGGTGAACGCGGCGATGTCGGAGAAGAACACGGTGAGCTTCTTGCGCTGGCTCGCGAGCTTGACCTCCTGCCTGCCGGCGAAGATCGAGGCGTAGACCTGCGGCGAGAGATACTTGGCGAGCTTGTTGGACAGAACCTCCAGCTCCCGGTGTCGGCGCGAGATCTCATCGGACGCCTCCTGCGTGCGCCGGTTGGCCTCCTCGAGCTCGATCTCGCGCCGCTTCAGCTCGGTGATGTCGGCGTAGACCGCGACGGTGCCGCCGCCGGTCACTTGGCGCTCGGCGATCAGGATCCAGCGCCCGTCCGCCCGCTGCTGCAAGGTCGGCGGGCCCGGATCACGGTGCTGATTCAGCCGTTGCTCAATGTAACCTTCGGGGTCGTCGCCCGCCTCGAGGATCAGGCCAGCCTCGACGGCGCGACGGATCACGGCCTCGAACGTGATCCCGGGCTCGATCTCGATGTCGGTCCCACCATGGAGCAGCTCCTTGTAGCGGCTGTTGCGAAGCTGGAGCCGGTCCTCGGCATCGTAGAACGCGAAGCCTTCGGAAATGCTTTCGATGGCGTCGACCAAGCGCTGGCGGGCGGTCGCGACCTCGCGAAGGTTGTTCTCCTCAACTTCGACTGCGGTGTCGCGAAATACAGCAAGCGCCTTGGCCATTTCGGCGATCTCGTCGCGGCCCGCCGTTGCTGGCAGGGCCGCGCGCAGATTGCCGCCCGCGATCGCCAGCATGCTGCGGCTCAGCGCAGTCAAGCGCGCGACCAGGCTCCGATCGACGTACAGCCAGGCGAACGCGAGCAACAGCAGGACGGTAAGGCCGCCGATGACGATGCCTGCGATCATCGGTCGGTTGTGGACCTCCCTTGCTCTTCCCACCGCGGACTGAAGCTCCTGGCGCAACTCGACCGCCAAGGCATTCAACGCCCCGGCCAGGGCGGCCAGCGCTTTGTCGACGAAGACCGCCCGCTCGATCAGGGTATCGAGATCGGCCTTGCCATTGGCGACGGTCCTCGTCTTTTCGTATTCTTGCGTTGCCTTGTCGAAAGCTTGCGTCACCGCCTCGAGAACGGCCGGCGGGATCGTTTGGGTGGCGCTCGACGCGCGGATGGCGGCGATCAAAGATGTCAGTTCTTGCCACGGCGCGCGCATCGGGTCAGCCGTGTCTTTCGTCGTCACATAGCGCGAGGGAATCTGCTTCACCTCGTTACGCAAGGTGCTGACCAGATCGAGGGCCTGGAAGTCCGCCTCGATCACGTCGTGGGCCGCGCCGATGAATGCTACTGCCAACTGCAGCTCGCGGATGAAGACGCTCACGACCGCCACCTGCGCCACCAGCAGGGCCAGGACAATCGCCACCGCGGCCAACAGTTTGGTGCGGACACGCATGGGCTCAGATCTTTCGAGGCGTTAAGGCCATCGTCCCCTGGCCTCAACGGCAGGCCGGCGCACCACGGGCTCTTGCTGGTCTCCCGGTTGGGTAGGCCGTCCGCCAGCGCGCATCAAATTTTGCCGCGCTCCTGCCATTTGGCAAAGATCCGCCTGACTTCCTGGTCGCCCTGGTCGAGCGCGTCTTCTGGGGTGAGCTCGCCGGTCGCGGCACGGGCGCACATCGTCGGGATCACGCCGCTACCGAAGACCTCGGCGATCGCTGCGTTGGTATAGCCTGGATGACCGACGTTCGTGATCCAGGTGGCGACCTCCTTGAGCAGGCTGTAGTTGTCGGGCGGGGTCGCGCTGGCATCGCTCGAGACCAGCTGCGCGAGATCTGGCACGGCGTCCGGGAAGCTCGGCATGTTCTCAAAACCGCTCGCCAGGAAAGCCTGGCGCGACTGTCCGGTGCAGTCCACGAGAAACTGCCTCGCACCCTCGGCATTCTCGGCGAACTTCCAGATCACATAGGTGAGGACCTCGAACGGGGGCGCGAGCCGGGCTGCGGGCCCTTCCGGCGCCTTGGCCAACCGGAGGTCGCTCGCGAACGGGAGCTTCAGCTGCTCACTCGCGCGGGTAATCGATATGGTATCCAAAGTCAGGCAACCGGTTCCTGCCAGCATGAACCTGTTGTTGGACGAGGCATCCCAGTTGAGCACATCCTGCGGCATGGCTTCCTGGTACAGCACCTTGAGGTACTTGACCATCTCAAGCGCTGGCTTCGACTTCAGCGCGGGTTTGCCATCGGCGTCCTGCACCGAGGATCCGAATGAGTACATGACAGCGCGCAGAGTATTGTTGCTGTTGTTCTCCGGAGCGAGGCTGATGCCGACCGGGCTGTCGTGCAGCAACTTGATCTGCCGGCCACCGCGCAGGATGTCGTCCCAGCTGTCGGGCGTCGCGCCGATCGCATCCCACAGGTCTTTGCGGTAGATCAGCAGAGGGGGTATAAGCGCACTACAGAAGCCAAAATATTTCTTCGTCCTGGGGTTATAGGTGCTCTTGATGGCGAGGTCGAGTGCGGTGCCGTATTGGCGCGCGCATTCTTCGTAGATCTCGCGGTGATCGATCACCTGATCTTCGTATACCGCCGGTGGCGTCGTCAGCATGACCAGATCATGCCCGCGCTGCGCCGCTGCCTCGGCCGCTGCAAGATTGGCAATCTCGCCGAGCCCGACGTGGTCGACGATGACTTCGGTGTCGTTCTGCCTGCCCCATTCCTTGATGAAGGTCTCGTCGAACCATGTATCATAGCCCGGCACGAAATGCTTCCATTGCATGATCTTCAGCGTCTTTGGCTGGGCTCGGGCCCGGCTCGGGATGATGGCGGGCGCCACCCCCGCCAAGAGCGCCGTAGAGCCGCTCGCCTTCAGCATATGCCGGCGCGAAAACAAATTCCTCCTGGGTGCTCGCATGACCATTTGGCCTCTGGTTTTCTTGCCTGTCGGCCGGGCATCGGCCTGCCCCCAGGTCCCCGAAGCCCCACTGGCAGGGCAGTGTGGACCTCCTGCAGATCGAGGGCAAGCGTGCGGCCGCTTCACTTGCCCAGGGAGCCCAAGCCCTGTCCTCGCGCGCGTTTGGGGTTCAATTGGTTTTCCACCAGCGAAGCAGGGGCGCTCGGACAGCGCTGCGAGCGGGTCCTGTCCTGCTGGCCAGCGCGGATCAAATCTTGCCGCGCTCCTGCCATTTGGCAAAGATCCGCCTGACTTCCTGATCGCCCTGGTCGAGCGCGTCTTCTGGGGTGAGCTTGCCGGTCGCGGCCCGGGCGCACATCGTCGGGATCAGGCCGCTATCGAAGACCTCGGCGATCGCTGGGTTGGTATAGCCTGGATAACCGATGTTCGTGGTCCAGGTGGCGACCTCCTTGAGCAGGCTGTACTGGTTGGGCGGGGTCGCGCTGGCATCGCTCGAGACCAGCTGCGCGAGATCGGGCACGGCCGCCAGGAAGGTCGGCATATTCTGAAAGCCGCTCGCCAGCAAACCCTGGCGCGACTGTCCGGTGTAATCCACCAGAAACTGCCGCGCACCCTCGGCGTTCTCGGCGAACTTCCAGATGAAATGGGTGTGAGTGTTGAACGGGGGCGCAAGCCGGGCTGCTGGCCCTTGCGGCACCTTGGCCAACCGTAGGTCGCTCGCGAACGGAAGCTTCAGCTGCTCACTCGCGCGGGCAATCGATATGGTATCCATAGTCAGGCAACCGGTTCCCGCCAGCATGAACCTGTTGTTGGACGAAGCATCCCAGGTCAGAACCTCCTCCGTCATGGCTTCCTCGTAGAGCGACTTGACGTACTTCACCATCTCAAGCGCCGGCTTCGACTTCAGCACTGGTTCGCCATCGGCGTTTTGCACCGAGGACCCGAATGAGTACATCATAGCACCCAGAGTTTTGTTGCTGTTGTCTTCCGGGGCGAGGCTGATTCCGACCGGGCTGTCGCGCAGCAACTTGATCTGTCGGCCACCGCGCAGGATGTCGTCCCAGCTGTCGGGTGTCGCGCCGATCGCATCCCACAGGTCTTTGCGGTAGATCAGCAAAGAGGGTACAAGCGTACCACAGAAGCCGAAATATTTCTTCGTCCTGGGGTTATAGGTGCTCTTGAAGGCGAGGTCGAGTGCGGTGCCGTACCGGCGCGCGCATTCTTCGTAGATCTCGCGGTGATCGATGACCTGATCTTCGTATACCGCCGGTGGCGTCACCAGCATGACCAGGTCATGCCCGCGCTGTGCCGCTGCCTCGGCGGCTGCAAGATTGATAATATCGCCGAGCCCGACGTGATCGACGATGACTTCGGTGTCGTTCTGCCTGCCCCATTCCCTAGTGAAGGTCCCGTCGAACCAGGTATCATAGCTCGGCACGAAATGCTTCCATTGCATGATCTTCAGCGTCTTTGGCCGGGCTCGGGCCCGGCTCGGGATGATGGCGGGCGCCACGCCCGCCAAGAGAGCCGCAGATCCTCCAGTTTTGAGTAAATGCCGGCGTGAGATAGTGCTTCGAGCGGCTTTGGTGGCCATCGCGTAACCTCATGCCTCATTTCTTGGCCGCTCGGGGCCTCGCCAATAGCGTATTCCGAGGATAGTCTGCGCCTCTTGCAGGTGGCGAGCAATCCCCCTGAATTTGCAGAACCGGAGCCGTCATGACCCTGAAGGCCGAGCAGCAGCAAGAGATCGCCTCGCTACGCGAGCAGCGGGCGCCGACCCGGCGCGCGGTCGTGCCAGCGCTCGAGGAGATTCTGTATGAGCCGCTGCCGGTGCTCGATCGCGGCTTCGTCCGGGTGATCGACTACATGGGCGACGACGCGGCGATCGTGCAGGCGGCGCGCGTGTCCTACGGCCGCGGCACCAAGCGCGTATCCGACGATCAGGGGCTGATCAACTATCTGATGCGGATGCGCCATACCAGCCCGTTCGAGATGTGCGAGCTGAAAGTGCACGTGAAACTGCCGATCTTCGTCGCTCGGCAGTGGATCCGTCACCGGACCGCCAACGTCAACGAGTACTCGGCCCGCTACTCCGTGCTCGAGGACGAGTTCTATGTACCCGAGCCGCAGCATCTGGCGACGCAGTCCGGCAGCAACCGGCAGGGGCGGGCCGAGACCCTTGGGGCCGACGAGGCGAAGGTGGTCGAGCGGGCGCTGCACATGAACGCCGAGCGCGCCTATGAGCACTATCTCGGCCTGCTCAACCAGGATGAGGCAGGGAGCGTCCTCGACCCGCACCGCCAGGGCCTTGCGCGCGAGCTCGCCCGGGTCGTTCTGCCGCTCAACACCTATACCGAGTGGTACTGGAAGATCGATCTGCACAATCTTCTGCATTTCATAGCATTGCGGGCTGACCCTCATGCGCAGTACGAGATTCGTGCCTACGCCGAGGTGCTGCTCGAGGTCGTGCGCCGCTGGCTGCCGCAGACCTTTGCGGCCTTCGTCGACTACCGGGTGGGCGGCGCGGAGCTCTCGGCCAAGGCGCTCGCCGCGCTGCGCCGGCTGCTCAAGGGCGAAGACGTGAGCCAGGCGGACAGCGGCCTCAGCGCCCGCGAGTGGCGGGAGCTGCGCGCGCTCCTGGAGCTGGACTGAGCGCCCCCGGATTCCGGGCGCCGGCGGCGCTGTCCTCGGCACCTCGGGCGGAGTTGAGAGAGCCAACGAGTTCGGGGTCTGCTGGCTCCGGCGTGAGAGCGCGGCGCGGCTGGCTCTCGACCGAGGTCGGCGGCGGGGTGACCGCAATATTCCTGCGACTGTCAGAGGTTTGGCACACTGGATTCATGCGCCAGCTCAACGGCAACTGCCGATAGGTTCATCGAGCTTGATTATTCCTGTTTTTTCGCTAACTTTGATTTAATTTTTGAGCGAATGCTGTGACCAGAGAAGAAACCACGGCTCAGTGATCGGACCGTTCAGCGGGGCCGATGACTGCAGGAGCCCGAGGCCATGACCGTGGATCGAAACGAACCAGGCGGCGCGGACGGCAGGCCACGGATACCGATTTTTCGGCCGCTGGATCCGGGCCCCGGTGCGGCACCGAGCATCCCGCGATTCCGGGACGTGCCCTGCTTCCTGCGCTCGACACCGCTCTTGCTCCGCTCGACACCACTCTTCGTACGATGGACGCCAGCCTTGGAGGGGGGTGCGTCGGCTGCTTCCGTGCGTGGCGGGCGGCGCGCCGGCGGCCTGACCACCCATGACGCGCCAGAGGGTCCGAGCGGCGCTTTGGCTGTCCCGGCCCATCGGCCACAGTTTGCCCGCTTCGCCGCCGCCCTGCGGGCGCGGCTCCGCACCGTCGATCCCGAGTTCCTGCGCTGGGGGGCAGAGGCGCCGATCGAGAATGCGGGCGCCGTTGCTCGGGTCGAGACGGCGGTCAGCTCGGATAGCGCCCGATCGGCGCGCCTGTTGCTCTGGACCGAACGCTTTGTCGTCGGGCGGCGCGACCTTGGGCGTTCGGTCGCGCTCAGCGCTGCGGCGATGGCGTTCGTGGTCGCGCTGTTCGCGATCTTCGAGCCGAGCGGAGGCCGCGTCGGACGATCTGCGGATCGGTCGCCGGAACTTGCCGTGGACCTGGTCCCGGCCTCGCGCCTGGCCGACGCCCATCCGTCGACGAAAGGCGCGCAGGACGCTGCGGCCCTCGACACGCTGCTGGCTACGAACGCGCCGCGCCAAGCCTCGATTGAGGACGGCGACGCACGGACCGCCGGTCGGCACGATAGCAAGCTCGGCCAGGCACCGGTAAGGCTCGATGCGAGCGCGCCAGACGCTGAACGCGAGAACGAAGCGAGCCGTGCACCACCGGCGCTCACTGCCGCTCCGGCCGTCGCCGAGGTCGATAGCAAGCTCGACCTTCCGGCGTCCAGCCAAGCCATGGACGCGGCCATGCCTGTGGCTTCGCACGCGCCCGACCGCACCGGTCCCAGCCTCGCCGCCACGGCCAAACTTGAAGAGATCGGGACCGTCCCGAACGGCTCGATTGCACCATTCGAAGTGGAGAACGAGGACCCGTTGTACGAACTGGGCTACCGCCTCGAGCGCAAAGGCAAGACCGCCGCGGCGATCGCCGCCTACGAAATGGCCGCCAAGGCCAATCCGGAGCACGCCGCGACTTACTACAACTGGGGCCATCTGCTCCAGCAGCGGGGCGACGACGAGGGCGCGATCAGAAAGTACCAGCAAGCCCTCCGGATCAATCCGCGCGAGGCCTTTGCCCACTACGACCTTGGCTACATTCTGCAAAAGCGCGGCGACTACCGGGCCGCCATGAAGCACTATCAGGCGGCCATCGAAGCCAATCCATCCTTCGTCTGGTCATACTACAATCTGGGTTACCTGGAACAAAAGCTGGGTCGCTACCGAGAGGCGATGGCGAACTATCACAAGTCGATCGAGATCAACCCGGAGCACGCTCTGTCTTACGAGAATATCGCCACGATTCTGCTGTATCATCGTGCTGAGTTGCGCCGGGCCGACGCCGTGGTCAGTCTGAACGATCACTCCCACTGAGCCTCTGACCTCCGAACGAAGCTGCCGGCGCCAGGCCCGCTCCGGCGCACTCCCCCGCGTTCGCTCGAGGGGATCTGCCGGTCGGCGCGCCGACCGGAGCAGCACGCGCCATGTCGTCAATAGATGAAGGCTGCGTTAAGATAATTGAAACAAATATTCAAGTAACTATTTCTTAACTATCACAACTAATCATAAAGTATTTCGAAAAAACATTTGACATTTCTCTCGTCTTCGACAATAATGCCGCCTCGGATGGTGGGGGGGGGGGACGATGACCAGGCTCATCGAAAGCTTCATCCGCGACGATCGTGGCGGAATCAGCGTCGAGTACGCCATCATCTGCGGCCTGCTTGGCGTGGTGACCGCGCTCGGCGCCACCGCGCTCGGAGACGCCATGGACAATATGGTCGAGCCGGCCACGAGGATCACGGGCACGTCGCAGAGCATCGACACCGCGCCAGCTCTGTGACGGATCAAAGCGGCCAGCCGGGGGCCCGGTTCGAGCGGAAGGGTGCAAGGGCTGGCAAAGAGTCCACGTGCTCGAGGACGGCGCGCCGGCTAAGTCAAAGTGGCGGCGATCGTCCAGACGATGATCGCCAGACGAGCGAGATCGGCCCAGAGGCGCGCGCCGGTATAGGCGCGCGCGCTCTGCCACACGGCCACCAGCATCAGCAGATTGTAGGGTATCGGCAGGACTAAGGCGACGATGACAGCCACGTCCGGCGCGTCTGAGGCCAGAAGCGCCATGGCAGCGAGCGTCGCCGCGACGTTGAACGCGCTTCCCCCGATCATCGCATAGTTCCAGAAGACCCGGGCAAGCGGCACCTCGCCGGCCCACAGCCGGCGCAGAAGGCCGCGGGTGCCTGCTTCGGCTCTCGCGCCGGTGCGGGCTGGCGCGTCGAGAGCGTCGCTCATCCAGGGTCCGCCCGCCTCTGTCCGTCGCCGGGGGGCCTGAGCACCGCCTCGAGCGCCGGAAGGTCGAAGCGCCGCGTCTCGTCGAACACGCGGCAGATGGCAAAGCGCACGGTATTCTGGAACATGATCCGATCCTGCCGTCGCAGATCGGCGTGGATCGGCAGGAGCTCGAAGATCGCCTTCGCGGACTCGAGGCCCAGAAGATGCACCGGATGCGGGGCGGCAAGCAGAACGCGCGCCAGATGCCGCCCGATCGACTCCGCCGCATCATCCCAGCTGGTCCGATGGGCCGGCACGGGGTGGCGCAGCAACGCGGCGCGCGCCACTCGCACCAGCCCGGGCAGATACGCCGCCGGGTCGCCGGCGCCATCGCGGCGCAGCCGGACGAGCGTCAGCTCCGCGACTTCGGCAAGCACCGTGGCATAGGCCTCCCAGCGGCATACCTCGAGGCGCTCGAGGAACGATGGCTCCGAAAACAGCTTGTCCCAGTTGGGGCCGGTCCGCGCCCGGCAGTATTCGATGACGCTGCGCTGCGCGACATACGCGCTCCGCGTGGCCAGGAAATCGGCGAGTTCGTCGGCAGTTCTGACCGGCGCCGCCCGCTTGGGCAGGAGCCGGCGCAGTACCGAAAGGGCCCGCGCAAGTCGGACATCATGTCGCATGGTCATCGTCAAACTTTGTGCTCTTCTGTAGCCGAGAAGAAAGTGAAATCAAAGGGGAAATTGCGCGAAAGCGCAAGCAACAGCCACGAAGGCTTACTCGGACCTGCCGTTAGGGCAAGGTTCGCTCGGGACGGAAGGGTCGCGCCGACGAGGCGCCGTTTGGCTGTCGCTTAACCAATGGGGACGGTCAAGATGGTTCAGAATTCGTCACCCGCCCACCCTCGCGCCGAAGAGCACTGGCAGCGGACGCGTTCCTTGATGTGGGTCACTCTGGCGATCTGGTTCTTCTTCGGCTACTTCATCCACTTCTTCGCCGTACCGCTTAACCAGATCGTCATTCTGGGCTTCCCGCTCGGCTTCTACATGGCGGCCCAGGGATCGCTGATCGCCTTCGTCATTCTGATCTTCTGGTTCGCGCACCAGCAGAACCGGATCGACGAAGAGTGTGGCGTCGAGGAACGTTAGGAGACGGGCCATGGCCACCAGGGGTGGATTCGTCGAGAATCTCGGCAAGATCTACGGCACCTATGCGGGCGGATTTCTGGCATTCGTTCTCTTGATGGGCCTTCTCGAATACGTCGGAGTCCCCAACCGCATCATCGGCTATCTGTTCATCGGCTTCACCATCGCAATCTACGCGATCATCGGCATCATATCGCGGACCACCGAGATCTCCGAATATTACGTCGCGGGGCGCAGAGTGCCGGCCTTGTACAACGGCATGGCGACCGCCGCCGACTGGATGAGCGCCGCGTCGTTCATCAGCATGGCCGGCACGCTCTATGTGCTCGGCTACGACGGCCTCGCCTACGTCCTGGGCTGGACCGGCGGTTACGTGCTGGTCGCGGTCCTCCTGGCGCCCTACATGCGCAAGTTCGGCATTTTCACTGTGCCCGACTTCCTGGGCGCGCGCTACGAGGGTAATCTGCCGCGGCTGCTCGGCATCATCGTGCTGTTCTCGGCCACTTTCACCTATCTCGTGGCGCAGACCGTGGGGGTCGGCATCATCACGTCCCGGTTCCTGCAGATCCCCTTCGAGGTCGCCGTGTTCGTCGGCCTCCTCGGCATCCTCGTCTGCTCGATGCTGGGCGGCATGCGCGCGGTCACCTGGACCCAGGTCGCCCAGTACATCGTTCTGATCGTCGCATACATCCTGCCGGTCGCGATCCTCTCGGCCCAACTCTATGGCCTGCCGATACCGGAGCTGACCTATGGTCAGGCTCTGCAGGAGATCGGCCGGCTCGAGCAGCAGACTCGGGGTCGAGAAGTCGTACGTCGCACCCTTCGTGCAGTTGGACGCGCTGAACTACTTCGCACTGATCCTCTGCCTGATGATCGGCACGGCATCGCTGCCGCACATCCTGATGCGCTACTTCACCACGCCGAGCGTACGCGCCGCCCGGATGTCCGTGGGCTGGTCGCTGTTCTTCATCTTCCTGCTCTACTTCACGGCGCCGGCCTACGCCGCCTTCGCCAAGCTCGAGGTCTTCACCCACGTCATCGGGCAGTCGGTCGCCAGCCTTCCGGCCTGGGTCGCCAACTGGGGCACCGTGGGCCTCGTGTCGATCTGCGATGCCGTCAACGCGGCGACCACCGTCGCCGGCTGCACGACCAACGGCAATGGCGATGGCATCCTTCAGCTTTCGGAGCTCAGGCTCGCCCCCGACGCGATCGTTCTCGCGACGCCCGAGATTGCGGGGCTGCCTTACGTGATAGCGGGCCTGGTCGCGGCCGGCGGTCTGGCCGCGGCGCTGAGCACCGCCGATGGTCTCCTCCTCGCCATCGCCAACGCCCTCTCGCACGACGTCTACTATCAGATGATCGACCCGAAGGCGACGACCACACGGCGTCTGACGGTCGCGCGTGTGCTGCTGGTGCTGGTCGCGCTGGTCGGGGCTTATTCCGCCTCGTTCCGACCGGCCGTGATCGTCGCCATGGTCGCCTGGGCGTTCTCGCTCGCGGCGGCGGGGCTGTTCGTGCCGCTGGTGCTCGGCATATGGTGGAAGCGGACCACCAAGGCGGGCGCCTGCGCCGGCATGATCGTCGGTTTCGGGGTCTGCCTCTACTACCTGATCGGCACGCAGTTCGGCGGCATGGAGCTCTGGTGGGGCGTCAAGAACATCTCCTCCGCCCTGTTCGGCCTGCCGCTCTGCCTGATCGTCACCGTCGCGGTCAGCCTGATGACCCCGGCGCCGAGCCAGGAGATGCAGGATCTCGTCGACAGCGTGCGCATCCCGAGCGGCGACATGCCGTTGATGGCGGCGCGGCAGATCCAGCACTGAATGGGGAAGGCGGCGCGGTTTGCCGCGACCGCCTGTCCCACATTGCGCAGGGCCCGCCCAGCGGGCCCTGCTTCATTCCCGGCTCCCCCTGACCGTTCACGCGGGTCTCTGTCATGGATCAGCCGGACAGCACCGAGATCGTGAGGATTTTCTGGTACTACTATCTCGTCTACTACTTCGTGTACTATTTCGTGGCGCTGCTGCTCGGGCGGCTGGTTCTGAGCCTGTTCGTTGCGCCGCAGAGCCCCAACGTCGTCTGGCGTCTGCTGGTCCTGATCACCGACCCGCTGTTGCGTCTCGCCGCACCGCTCACGCCGCGCTTTCTTACGGAGCGCGGCCGGCCGATCGCGGCCGCCTTCTGGCTGATCATTCTGCTGATTGTCTATTGGCTGGTCCTGTACCAATTTGATCTGGTGCCGACCGCGCGAACCACCAGCGGGCGTTAGCCTTGCATCAGATCGAGCGTGCCGCCGAGATCTCGGTCGGCCGGGCCGTAGGGTTCGGCGCGCTCGCCATCGTCACTGTGGTTCTCGGCCTGATCTTCGCCCCGGTCATGGCGCTCAAGACCGGCGGCGCGCTCACCCTCCTCATGGCCGCGGTCCTGCAGCTGAAGGCCGAGCGGGCGCCGGTGCAGCCCTACCGGTCGACCGAGGTCTGGCTGATCCTCGATCAGCGGCTCGGCATGCCCGACGATCACGCGCAGCGGATCGTCGGCCACACGCTCCGCGCGGTCTACCAACGCTACGCCCTGGCGAGCGCCGCCGTGGCCGGAGGGCTCTGGCTGCTCGGGCTCGTCTTCCAGCTGGGCTGATCTTTCCGCGCGCCGCGGAGGCTGGCCTCCGAGCTCGGCAACGCAATGCCGTGGCTTGCCAGCCGCGTCGGAATCGCGTTTGCTACGCGTCGGCCGCAGCGCCGAGGCAAATCTTGGCTGCTGCGTGCAAGAAGCATCAGGGAGGACTGGCAATGAGTAGCGAGCGCGAGAGGCGTGAGTTCCAGGCAGGCCTGACCGAGGAGATCGACGCCTGGCTGCGGGGGGACACCTCGCGGCGGACCTTCCTCGAGCGACTGGTGGAGATGGGCGGGGCGGCGGCGCTCGCGCGGCCAGGCCTCGCCTTGCTCGGCACCGGATTTCAGCGCGAGCGCGGCGCTCGCGGCGGTTCAGCTCGCCGACCCGAGCACGCCGTTCGGCCAGGCGCAGGCCGCGGCGGTCAAGGCCTCGAAAGAAGGGCCGCCGGAGAATTCGGCCTATCGCGCGGTCCAGGCCGCCAAGCAGTACCAGGGTGCCACCCTGAACATGACCTACGAGTCCGGCCTGCAGGCGCTCGAGCCCCGCAACTTCTCGGGCCCGCTCTGGCAGGATCTGACCGGCATCGGCTTCAACGTCGAGGAGTTGCCGCACCCGGACCAGTACTCCAAGCCGATCGCCGAGCACATCGCCGGCTCCGGCGCCTACGACATTCTCGACATCGAGCCGGCCTGGATCCCCTCGCTCGCCGACGGTGGCGTGATCCAGCCGATCGACGACTTCGTCACGCAGTTCATGGACGAGGCCGACCTCGAAGACTACCACCCCCTGTATCAGTTCCTCCCGACCTACAAGGGCCAGCGCTGGGGCTTCTTCGACGACGGCGACGTGCTGGCACTCTACTACCGGACCGACATCTTCGGCGACCCGAAGCTGCAGCAGGCGTACAAGGCCAAATACAATCAGGATCTGCGGGTGCCGGTGACCTGGGACGAGTACGCTCAGGTGGCCCAGTTCATCACCGATCAGCTGGCGCCGAACGTTTACGGCGCCGTCCACTTCCGCAAAGCCGGCAGCCCGGGCAACCAGTTCTCCTTCCTGCAGGAGTATCGCTCCAACGGCGGCAAGTTCTTCGACGAACAGAGCATGAAGGCGCTGCTCGATTCGGAGGCCGGGCTCACCACCTTCAAGCAGATGATCGCCGCCAACAAGGCCTCGGTCCCAGGTAACAACGACATGGACGCGGTCGCGGCCTGGGTCGCCTGGCTGCAGGGCAAATCGGCGATGCTGTTCTCCTGGCCGCCGACCGGGCGCATGACCGAGAACTACGCGCAACGCGACAAGGCGATCAACTTCGTGCCGGAATCGAAGATCGTCGGCAAGGCCGGCTACGCCGTCATGCCCGGCGGCAACCCTGAGATGGCGTCGGGCTACGTGAAGTCGCTGGCCGCCGGCTCGAACAACGAGGAGGCCGCCTATCTGTTCATGCAATGGGCGACCAGCCCGGCCGTCTCGCTCGCGCGGGTGATGGCGCCCTTTGCGCTCCGTGATCCCTACCGCATGTCGCACTACACCTCGCCGCTCTACCGAGCGCTCTGGCCGAACGCCAAGGACTACCTGATCAATCTCAGCAACTCGGCCAATGTCGCCGTCCTCGACATGATCATGCCTGGCTGGCAGGATTATGCGCTCTCGATCGACCGCATGTGCACCGCGGTCTGGGCGGGCGAGGATCCGAAAACCGCGCTCCAGGCGGCGGCAGCGGAATGGGATGCGACCACCCAGAAGCTCGGCGTCGACAGCCAGCGCGCGGCCTATCAGCAGTTCGTCAAGCTGCCCGGCTCCTACGCCGACCACACCATCGAGAAGATGGGCCTCGCCGTGCACATCACCTGAGCCGACGGCACCAGCGGGCCGAGCGGGGCGCCGGGCTGCGATCGCGGTCCGGCGCCTGGTCCACGGGGTTAATTGACTTGCGCAGAGGAAACCGGGGCTTGGCATGGCCGATGCCGTCGGCGTGAACGAGGCCGCGATCCGGCGCGCCGCCGGGAGGGCGGCTGGCACGTCCTGGACCGATCGGCAGATCGCCTGGCTGCTCGTTCTGCCGGCCGCGCTCCTGATCCTGGCGCTCTCGATCTATCCTCTGATCTATTCGATCTGGGTCGCGTTCGTGAACTACGACTTCCAGATCCCCGGCCATGCCTTCGTCGGCCTGCAGAATTTCCGGGAGATTGTCAGCGACCCGATCGCCCGCCTATCGCTCGTCAACACCGTGATCCTGTCGGTCGCCAGCGTTGCGGTCGAGTTCGGGCTCGGCCTCCTGCTGGCGCTGGCCATGGTCAAGCGCTTCCGCGGTCGCGGGCTGATCATGTCGATCCTGATCGTGCCGCTGTTCATCAGCCCGGTGATCGTCGGCCAGTTCTGGTCGCTCCTGCTCCAGCCGCCGTTCGGCCCGACCAACTATCTGCTCGGCCTGCTTCTCGGCCGGCCGGTCGAGATCAGCTGGCTGACCCAGACGCCCTGGAACTTCATCGCGATCGTCACCGCCGACGCCTGGCAGTGGACGCCCTTCATGTTCGTCATCCTGCTCGCGGGCCTGACCGCGATCGCGCCCGAAATGTTCGAGGCGGCCGAGCTCGACGGCGCCAGCCGCTCCCAGACCTTCTGGTACGTCACCCTGCCGCAGCTGAAGCCCCTGATCCTGCTGGCCCTGACCTTCCGCCTGCTCGATGCGGTCAAGCTGTTCGACGTGATCTACGTCATGACCGGCGGCGGCCCGGGCTCCAGCACCTACACCGCGTCCTTCTATCTCTATCAGATCGGCTTCCAGCAGTTCCATCTGTCCAAGGCCACGGCCGGCAGCTGGATCTTTCTGATTCTCTCGGCGATCGTCATCATGGCGCTGGTGCGCCGCCTGCTGCGTCCGGAGACCCGCTGATGGCGGCGTTTGCCCGAACTCCCCGACGTGGCCTGAAATTCCATCTGGGCTTCGATGTCTTCCGCTTTCTTTACATCGGCCTGATCGTGCTGTTCGTGCTGGCGCCGCTCTACTGGGTCGCGATCACCTCGATCAAGCCGGTCAGCGACTACCTCACCACGCCGCCGGTCTGGTTCCCGGCCGAGCCGACCGTCGGGCACTACACGGCGGCGCTGTTCGCCTATCGCGGTCTCGAGGGCATGATCAACAGCTTCGTCGTCGCGACCGCGACCACCGTCCTCTCGGCGCTGCTCGGCACGCTCATGGGCTACAGCTTCGCCCGCTTCAACACCGGCGGGCCGCACCTCTCGTTCTGGGTGCTCTCGCAGCGCTTCCTGCCGCCGATCGCGATCGTGCTGCCGGTGTTCCTGCTCTACCGCGGCCTCGGCCTCTACGATTCGCGGATCGGGCTGACCCTGATCTATACCGTGATCACGCTGCCGCTCTCGGTCTGGATGATGTATGCCTACTTCCGTCAGCTGCCCAAGGAGATGGAGGAGGCGGCGCTGGTCGACGGCTGCAGTCGCTTCGGCGCCTTCTGGCGGATCGCGCTGCCGCTCGCCATACCGGGGATCGTCGTCGCGGCGGTGTTCGCCTTCATCTTCGTCTGGACCGAGTTCTTCTTCGCCCTCAACCTGACCAGCCGCTACGCCTTCACGCTGCCGACCATCTTCCGCGCCTTCCTGGGCTTCCAGGGCGCCCAGTACGGCGAGGCAAGCGCGCTTGCGGTCACCTCGCTCGTGCCCTCGATCATCCTCGGCATGCTGGTCCAGCGCCACCTGGTGCGCGGCCTGACCCTCGGCGCCGTCCACGGCTGAGCTGCGGTCGATCGCTCAGACCTTGACAGCGAGCCCGTCCCGGCATGTAGTACCGCCATGGGGATCGCGATCTCCCCATGAGGCGACATGCTGAAGCATCGCGTCCTGATCCGCACCAAGGAGGACGCACATGTCGTCGATCAACACCATCTCCGTCGACAAGCTCGCCCGTCTGATCGGCACGCCGAAATGCCCGGCGCTGATCGACGTCGGTCTCGATGAGGATTTCGCCGCCCTGCCCAGGCTGATCCCCGGCTCCGTGCGGCGGCCCTACGAGCGGGCGCCGGAGTGGGCGCGCGAGTTTGCCGGCCGGTCCACGATCGTGATCTGTCAGAAGGGGCTGAAGCTCAGCCAGGGCGCCGCGGCCTGGCTCCGCCACGAGGGCGTGCCGGCCGACAGCCTCGAGGGCGGCATCGAAGCCTGGGCAAGGGCCGGCCTGCCCATGGTGCAGGCCGACAGGCTGCCGCCCCTCGATGCGCACGGCCGCACCGTCTGGGTGACCCGCTCGCGCCCCAAGATCGACCGCATCGCCTGCCCCTGGCTGATCCGCCGCTTCGTCGACCCGGCGGCCGTGTTCCTGTTCGTTTCGCCCCCGGAGGTCGCAGGCGGTCGCCGAGCGCTTCGGTGCTACGCCGTTCGACGTCGAGGGCGTCTTCTGGAGCCACCGCGGCGAGCGCTGCACCTTCGATACGATGATCGAGGAGTTCGACATCGCGACCGAGCCGCTCGAGCGTCTTGCCACCATCGTGCGCGGCGCCGATACGGCCCGTTTCGACCTGGCGCCGGAAGCGCCCGGCCTGCTCGCGGCATCGCTCGGCCTCTCGCGGATGTATGCCGACGACCTGGCGCAGCTCGAGGCCGGGCTTGCGCTCTACGACGCGTTCTATCGGTGGTGCCGGGACGCGACCGACGAGACCCACAACTGGCCATCGAAGAAGCCGGGCGCCTGAGATGCTCGAGACCGCGGTCGGCCTCGGCGCGCGCGGCGCCGTGAGCGCTCCGCCATATCCCTCATTCGGCGAGGCGCTTCGGGTGTGGCTTCGGGTGGCGATGCTCAGCTTCGGCGGGCCCGCCGGGCAGATCGCCGTGATGCATCGCATCCTGGTCGAAGAGAAGCGCTGGGTGTCGGAGAGCCGCTTTCTGCACGCGCTCAACTTCTGCATGCTGCTGCCCGGCCCCGAGGCGCAGCAGCTCGCGACCTACGTCGGCTGGCTCCTGCATCGCACATGGGGCGGCATCCTCGCCGGCGGCCTGTTCATTCTGCCCGGCCTCATCGCCATCATGGGCCTGAGCTACGTCTATGCCGCCTACGGCAAGGTCAGCCTCGTCGTCGCCCTGTTCTTCGGCCTCAAGGCCGCCGTGCTCGCGATCGTCCTGCACGCGGTCGTGCGGATCGGCAGACGGGCGCTCAGGAACCGCGTCATGCTCGGGGTCGCGGCCGCGTCCTTCGTCGGCATCTTCTTCCTGCACGCGCCGTTCCCGCTGATCGTGCTGGCGGCCGGGCTCGCAGGCTTCGTCGGTGGCCGGCTCGGCGTGGCGCAGTTTCGCCCGGCAGGCAGCCACGACGAGGGCGGGCAGGAGAGCGCCTCATTCGACAATACGGTTTTGGGTGACGAGCTGCCGCCGCATGCGCGACCGCCGGTGGTGCAGGCGCTCGCCATGGCGGCGGTCTGGTTGCTGCTCTGGCTGGTTCCGGTGGCCGCGATTCTGCTGACGCTCGGGCCCGCCAGCGTCTACGGCCAGATCGCGGTCTTCTTCAGCAAGATGGCGATGGTGACGTTCGGCGGCGCCTATGCCGTGCTCGCCTACGTCGCCCAGCAGGCGGTCGGCGCCTACGGCTGGCTCGCCCCGGGCGAGATGCTGGACGGCCTCGGCATGGCCGAGACGACGCCCGGCCCGCTGATCATGGTCGTCCAGTTCGTGGGCTTCATGGCGGCCTATCGAGCGCCGGGCTCGCTCTCGCCGGCCCTTGCCGGAGCCCTCGGCGGCCTGCTCACGACCTGGGTGACCTTCACCCCCTGCTTCCTCTGGATCTTTCTCGGTGCGCCGTTCGTCGAGCGCCTGCGCGGCCATCGAGCCCTGAGCGGCGCGCTCTCGGCGATCACGGCGGCGGTGGTGGGCGTCATCCTGAATCTCGCGATCTGGTTCGCGATCCACACGATGTTTCATCAGATCCGCGCGGTCACCGTCTTCGGCTGGAGCCTGGATCTGCCGGTTCCGGCGAGTCTCGATCCATGGGCGGGCGCGCTGGCGGGCGCGGCACTGATCGCCGTCTTCCGCTACCAGGTCGGCATGCTGCCGCTGCTTGCCGCCGCGGCCGCCGCCGGCCTCCTTCTGCGCCTCGTCGGCGCCCTGCCGTAGCGGGCCGCCGATCAGCCGCCGAACTGGCCGCGATAGCGCTCGAGCTTGGCCTGCCAGGCCGGCTGATCGACGATCTCGCGGTTGACGATCCCGGTCGGCACGCGGCCGTGCATGACGTCGAACACCGCCTTGACGTCGGCCGCCCCGATGCCGGCGAAGCACTGATCGGTCCAGCAGAGCGCGTGCGGTGTCAGGATCACGTTGTCGAGCTGGTAGAGCGGGTTGTCCGTGGGGCTCGGCTCCTGCTCGAACACGTCGAGCCCGGCGCCCGCGATCCGACGCTCCTGCAGGACCTTGGTCAGCGCCTTCTCGTCGACCACCGGCCCGCGCGAGGTGTTGATCAGATACGCCGTCGGCTTCATCAGGGCGAGGTGCTCGGCATTGACGATGTGATGGGTATCGTCGTTGAGCGGGCAGCTGACCGAGAGCACGTCCGCCTCGCGAAACAGCTCCTCGAGGCCGACCAGACGTACGCCCAGCTCCTTGGCGACCTTGGGGTCGACGTAGGGATCGTGCGCGATGAAGTGCATCCCGAAGGGCTTGGCCAGGCGAAACACCTCGGCGCCGATGTTGCCGATGCCGAGCTGGCCGAGCGTCCGCCCGATCAGGCCCACGCCCATCAACTCGCTCCGCCGCGCCCAGCCATCCGGACCCTGGCGCGTGATCCGGTCCTTGGCCGCGAGCTTGCCCATCAGGGCCAGCATGAAGGTCAGGATCGCGACCGCGACCGGCCGGCGCACCCCGTCCGGGGTGATCGCCAGCGCGCAACCATGGTCGGTGCAGGCCTGGACGTTCACGCTGTCGTAGCCGACCCCGAAGCGGGCGATGATCGCGAGCCGGCCGTCCTTGGGAAAGCTCTCCGGCTCGATCCGCGGGACCAGCAGGATCAGCGCGTCGAAGTCCGCGAGGTCCTTCGCCGTGATCACGCCGTTGGTCTGGATGAACCTGTACTCGACCGCCGGATTCTGCTCGAGTGGCGCGAGATCGAAATCTGGAAAGGCCGGGCTGCCGTCCGGCTTCTTGAAGTCGCCGCTGAGGGCGACCCGGAACCTGCTCATGACTGCCTCCGCTCCAGCTACTTCTTTTTCTTCTTCGACCGTTTCGACTTGTCCTTGCCCTTCGCCTCGACCGCCGTGCGCGCCCGGATCTCGGCGATGCCGGCCTGGACCGCGCCCTGGAGCGCCCAGACGTCGCCCGAGTAGCAGAGGAAGTCGAAGCCCTGCTCGCGCAGCCGGACCGCATCGTCGACCGTCGGCACCAGCCGCCCCAAAGCCTTGCCCTGCTTCTTGCAGGCCTTGACGACTGCCTTGACCGCATCGGTGAAGTCCTGGTGCTCGAACTGGCCGGGAATGCCGAGCGAGCAGCTGAGATCGAAATGGCCGATCCAGAGGCAGTCGACGCCGGGGGTCGCGGCGATCGCATCGGCGTTCTCGACCCCCTCGCGGGTCTCGATCTGGGCGAACAGAGTGGTCCACCGGTTCGCCGCAGCCAGCTTGCCCATGGTCGGGCCGGGCAGATAGCGGTCGTGCGCGATCCCGAGCGCCACGCCGCGCCGCCCGTCCGGCACGTACTTCAGGCAATCGAGGATCGCCCGCGCCTCCTCGGGCGATCCGACCATCGGCAGCATGATGCCCTCGGCGCCCATGTCGGCGGCGCGCGCGATGTGGTGGTACTCCTTCGACGGCACCCGCACGACGGTCGGCAGATCGGCGGCCTGCATGTAGCGCAGCACGCTCTTGATGGTCTCGAAGCCGAAGCCCGAATGCTCGGTGTCGAAGAGGGCGAAATCGCAGCCGGCCGCCTTCAGGATCTGGCCGATCCCGGGGGTCGCGAATTCGACGATGAAGTGGCCGAGCTTGAGCTCGGGGCTCCGGGCCATCTCCTTCAAGCCAGACGCCGCCATGGACCCCGTTGCCTCCCTTGGTCTGGTTGGATTGGCCCAACTCTGACCAGCGCGGCGAACTTCGTCAATCGATCAGAACGCCGGCGCGCCACGCCGCTCAGACCAGCCGGCGGCCGCCGTCGACGTCGAGGACGGCGCCCGTGGTGAAGCCGTTCGCGAGCAGGAAGACCACCGCCTCGGCCAGCTCATCGGCCGCTCCGATTCGCCCGAGCGGGACCGCCTCGGCCATTCTCCGATAGAGGTCCGCGCGGACGTCCGCCGGCATCGAGTCGTAGGCCGGCGTATCGACGAAGCCGGGGGAGAGCACGCTCACGCGAATCGGCGCGAGCTCCCGCGCGAGCGTTCGCGCCATCGCCGCGATCGCGCCGTTGACCGCGGCAAGCCCAGCCGTGCCCGGGATCGCCGAGCGGCTGGCGCCGCCGGTCACGAACAGGATCGAGCCGTCTTTCGCGAGCCGGGGCGCGCCGTAGCGGGCCGCGTGAAAATAGGGCCAGAACTTGCCCTCGAAGGCTGCCCGCAGGCGCCCGGGCTCGAGCTCGAGGAACGGACCCCAGGCCGGGTTGCCGCCGGCCGTGATCACCAGATGCTCGAGCGGCCCGATGCCATCGAACAGCCGCCTGGCTGCGGCCTCGTCCGCCAGATCCGCAGCCCGGATCTCGACGTCCCCGCCGATCTCGGCCTTGACCCTGGCGAGCTTGTCCTCCGCGCGGCCGACGACGATCACCCGAGCGCCCGCGCCGGCAAGGCGCCTCGCGGCGGCGAGCCCGATGCCGGAGCTGCCGCCCACCACCATCACCCGTTTGCCAGCAAGCGACATGATCCGGACTCCTCAGTGAATCTCTACGGGCCTCAATGAATCTCGGCGGCATCGGCCATTGCCCGCTCGAGCGCCTCGAGCGAGAAGTCGGCGCTGCGCGCGACCTTGAGGATCGGCGCCTCACGCCGCGCGCAGAGCTCGGCCGCTCCCGCCACCTTGCGCGCGACCTCGTGCGGGATCACTACGGCGCCGTGCCGGTCGGCGTGGATCAGATCGTCCGAGCGCACCACCATGCCGAACACGTCGACCGTGCCGCCGATACACGATGGCGTGCACCCAGGCGTGCGACGGCGTGACCTTGCCGCACAGCACCTGAAACTCGGGCGCGACGGCATCGAGGTCGCGTACGCCGCCGTCGGTGATCAGGCCCTTGCACCCGAGTGCCTTGTGGATCGCCGTCTGCACCTCGCCCCAGAAGCAGCCGAAGCCGATCCGCGAATCGACGTCCTGGATGACCACGACTTTGGGGCCGCTGCCGCCGGCGACGTAGCGGTAGTACTTGAAGCGCGCCTCGCGCTGCTCGCTGGCGGACAGCCCGGGCGGCAGCGCCGAGCGGATCAGCGCCGTGCGCGCGTAGCCGACCATGGGCGGCAGCTTCGGGAACGGGCAGATCAGCGTCTGGGTGGTGAAGCCGAGCGCGCGCCGCTCGGGCGCCACCAGCTCGAGCGCATTGCAGATGGTCGGCGTGTCGTACTTGCGCAGCTCCGCGAGCTCGGCTTCGGTCAGCGGCTGGTCGGGCATTCCCCCCTCCCGCTCGTGTGTATGTCGGTTCAAGCGCTCGGCACGAACGGTACCGCCGCCCGCCGCCGGCGCATAGGCCGGCGCGCACATGAGATGGGGCGACAGACAAAGGAGGATGGTTCCGAGGGTACGCCAGCCCGGACAGCGCTCGGGCACGACCAGGGCTGGTTGCGCCACTTGGAGACTTTCGTCGCGGGCGGAAATGGCCCAAGATCCGTCCCTGGGAGCTGGCATCCGGGGTCGACCTGGAAAGGGCGCCGCGTGGCCGGCTACGGGCCGCAGCATGGCTGGCGTGATCGGCGATGGTCGGCCAGGCGCCGAAGACAAGGGATCCCTGACCATGGACTATGTGAAGCTTGGCCGCACCGGCCTCGAAGTGTCCCGCCTCTGCCTCGGCTGCATGAGCTTCGGTGTGCCCGAGCGCGGCGCCCATACGTGGACCCTGGGCGAGGAGGAGAGCCGCCCCTTGATCAAAAAGGCTCTCGAGCTGGGCATCAACTTCTTCGACACCGCCAACGTCTACTCGAACGGGACCAGCGAGGAGATCGTCGGCCGCGCGCTTAAGGCCTTCGCCAGCCGCGACGAGGTGGTGATCGCGACCAAGGTGCACGGCCGCATGCGTCCGGGGCCAAACGGGGCGGGCCTCTCGCGCAAGGCGATCCTGAGCGAGATCGACCACAGCCTGCGCCGCCTCGGCACCGACTATGTCGACCTCTACCAGATCCACCGCTGGGACTACGAGACCCCGATCGAGGAGACGCTCGAGGCCCTGCACGAGGTCGTCAAGGCAGGGAAGGCGCGTTACCTGGGCGCTTCCTCCATGCACGCCTGGCAGTTCGCCAAAGCGCTCTTCACGGCCGACCGCCACGGCTGGACGCGGTTTGTGACCATGCAGAATTACGTCAATCTGCTCTATCGCGAGGAAGACCGCGAGATGCTGCCGCTGTGCGAGGCAGAGGGCATCGGCGTCATCCCCTGGAGCCCGCTGGCACGGGGTCGGCTGACCCGCAGCTGGGACGAAACCACCGCGCGCTCGGAGACCGATGAATTCGGCAAGACGCTCTACGCCGCATCGGCCGATGCCGACCGCAAGGTCGTCGAGAAGGTCGCCGAGATCGCGTCAGCGCGCGGCGTCCCGCGCGCCCAGGTAGCACTCGCCTGGGTCACGCAAAAGCCCGCCGTCACGGCCCCGATCGTGGGCGTGACCAAGCCCCAGCATCTGGACGACGCCGTCGCGGCCGCTGTCGCTTGGGCTGACCCCGGAGGAGATCTCGGCGCTTGAAGCGCCTTACGTCCCGCACGGCGTGGTCGGTTTCAAATGAAGTCGATCTGAATTTTGTCCGGCCGTCCGAGCTCCGCTTTGCGGCTTCCCAGGACGGCCGTGCCGTGTTGCTCCACGCATGATGCCGGCCACGCGCCGCCGGGAGGTGACGGATGACCGGGCAGCTGGTCTGGCTGGAGGCGGCGCTGAACGGGCCCTGGGGACGCGAGCTGCAGCCCAGGATCCCGGTCACGGTGCGGGAGATCGTCGCCGAGGGGATCGCCTGCGCCAATGAAGGTGCTGCGATCATCCACGTCCACGCCTACGACGAGGCGAGCGGGCGCCAGCGCGACGATGCCGAGACCTACCGGCGAATCATCGAGGGCATCCGCGAGAAGGAGGACGTGATCGTCTACCCGACCCTGCCGATCGCGGGCAGCCCGGACGCGCCGGAGCCCATGTCGGCCGAGCAGCGCTTCGCCGCGGTCGAGGCGCTGGCAGAGCGCGATCTTCTGGAATGGAGCGTGGTCGATCCGGGCTCGGTGCACATCGCGCACCAGGAGCACCTTGCCGCTGGCCAGCCGGGCTTTCTCTACGTCAATCCCGAGAGCCACATCCGGCGCGGGCTGGCGCTGGCGACGAGGTATCGTTTCCATCCGAGCTACGCGATTTACGAGCCGGGCTTTCTGCGCCTCGGCGCGGCGCTGCACCGGGCCGTGCCAAACGTTCCGACGCCGATCTACCGTCTGATGTTCTCCGAGGGCTTCACCTTCGGCTTCCCGCCCCGCGACTATGCGCTCGCGGCCTACCTGCGGCTGCTCGAGGTCGAGGCGCCGGAAGCACCCTGGATGGTCGCCGGCCTCGCGGTCGACATCCGCCCGCTGATCCCGATCGCGATCGGGCTGGGCGGCCACGTCCGCGTCGGCCTCGAGGACGCACCCTTCGCAAGCGTATGGCGCAATCAGGACTGGGTGCGCCTGGCCGCGAGCGCGATCGAGAACGCCGGCGCCCGGGTCGCGAGCGCGGCGGCCGCGCGCCAGGCTCTCGCTGCCATCGCGCTCGGCGCGAGCGCCGGATCATGACTGGTCCGGCGCGCCGTGCGCCGGCCGCGCCCCGCGGAGGCTGAGGACCATTCAGCCTAGCGGCTGGTATTGGCCTTTTTGGTATTCTGGCATCTGCTTGAGCTGCTCCTCGCTCTCCGCCGACATGAGATAGCTCTTGTCCTTGCCGAACTTCAGCTGATCGAGCGGGATAGCCACCTCCTTCTCGCCGAACCCGAGAAACCCGCCAACCGCGACCACGGCGTACTCGATCTTGTCCTGGTCGATGACCAGGTCCTTGACCGTGCCGACCTCCTCGCCCTTGGTGTTGACGACCTCGGCGCCGATCACGTCCTTGGCCCGCACCTGCTCGCCGGTCAGCTGTTGTTGCGTATTGGTCGGCTGGGCGGCCGCCTTCTGCTCGGGCGCCGCTGCCTGGGGTTGAGCCGTCGTCGCACCCGTGGCCGCCTGCTGGTTCGTCCCGGCCCGGCCTTGCTCAGCCGCCGCCGTCACCTGCTCCTGGGTCTTTTGAGCGAGATCGAGGTGCTCCTGCAGGGTCGGCAGGGTCTGCTTGGCGAAGTTCTGCAGATCGGTGTCCTTGCCCGCCTTTGCCTCTTGCTGGAACAGGTCGACCGCCTTCTGGTGATCTGCGACCATCTTGTCGATGTAGGCCTGGTCGAACCCGCGGCCCGACTTGCTCTGCAGATCGTTGTAGGCCTGCTGAGCTTGGTCGGGCATGCTCTGCGGCAGATCGACGCCTTTCTGCTGGGCGATCGACTTCAGCTTGTCGTTCGCGCTGCTGTGGTCATCGACCATGCGCTGGCCGAACTGCTTCACCTGGTCGCTCTCGGCCTGCTGACTGGCGAGCTGGCCGAGCTTGACCTCCGCCATGCCGTCGCCCACCGCCTTCTTGGCGAAGTCCAAATCCTGCTGAGCGAGCTGCTGCTGTCCGGCAGCCGCGGGCGGCTGCGGTTGCTGCGGGCTGGCTGTGCCCGGGCTCTGCGCCAGCGCCGGCTGGGCGATCAGCGCAATCAGCGCAGCTCCTGCCATCAGACGTGCCATTGTCATGTCATCCCTCCTCCGAGAGCCGGCTCTTTTGCCGGCGGGTCATTGCTGGAGGAACGCACGCCGTCCCGGGCAGTTCCGCCGCCGGGCGCGCAACTGCCACCGTCCCCGCCATGTGCGGCGAGTGGGGCAAGTTCAATCCCCGGCAGCTGCCCATGGCGGGCATTGACGGTGAGCGGCCTTCGGCCCAAGCTCGGTGTCGATCTTGCGCTGGACGATGGGAGAACCGCTGTGCTCGGTCGCATTCTCCGAGGCATCATCGCGGCGCTATGCCTCCTTGCGGCAAGCGCCCACGCCGAGACGCTTCCGCTCCCGGAGAACCTGATCGACCTCCGGTCGGAGCCCGGGGAGCGGCTGCTCCTGGAAAGCGACGGCTTCAAGGCCTTCGTCCCTCTTAGCGTCAACTTCCTGACCCAGAAGAACCAGGCCTTTTGCGGCGTCGCCAGTATCGTCATGGTGCTCAATGCACTCCAGGTCCCGGCGCCCACGACCCCGGAGTACGAGCCTTATCACACCTTCACGCAGGACAACTTCCTTGACGGGCGGAGCGAGGCGGTTCTGCCGCGCGCGGTGCTTGAGAAGCAGGGTATGACCCTCGACGAGATCGGCAAGCTGCTGGCACTGCACCCGGTCGCGGTGGAGGTCCATCATGCCGGCGACAGCCGCCTCGACGAGTTCCGCGCCATCGCGCGGGACTTCTCTGGGCAAGGAGGGGCGCTTCGTGATCGTCAACTACCTGCGCAAGGCCATCGGCCAGGAAAGGGGCGGGCACATCTCGCCGCTCGCCGCCTATGATGCGGAGATGGACCGGTTCCTGATCCTGGACGTCTCACGCTACAAATACCCACCGGTCTGGGTAAGGGCGTCTGAGCTCTTCGCCGCCATGGACACGACGGACGCCGACAACCAGAACAGGACGCGGGGTTTCGTGCTGGTCAAGAAGGCCGGAGCCGCGCCGGCGAACTGATCTCGAGCATGAAAACGCGTCCACGATGACCGGCCTCGCAGACTGGCCGGATGCGATCCATCGCGTGCTTGGCGATCTCGACGTGCGGCAGGTTGGCTATGTGCCTGATGCCGGGCATGCCCGGCTGATCGAGCTGTGCCAGGCCGACCCGGCCATGCGCGCCGTCGTGCTGACCACCGAGGAGGAGGGCATCGGCCTCCTCGCCGGCGCCTGGCTCGGCGGCGAGCGCGGCGTGCTCCTGATGCAGAGCAGCGGCATCGGCAACTGCATCAACATGCTGGCCCTCGACCGGATCTGCCGCCTGCCGCTCCTGATGCTGGTCACCATGCGCGGCGAGTGGGGCGAGTTCAATCCCTGGCAGCTGCCCATGGGCCAGAGCGCGGCCGAGGCACTGCGCCTCGCCGGGGTCATCGTGCAGCGGCTCGATCAATCGGATCTGGCCGGTGAGACGCTGCTCGCGGCTGGGCGGATCGCCTTCGAGAGCCAGGTGCCGGTAGCGGTGCCGATCGGCCAGCGGCTGATCGGCGCCAAGAGCTTTTCGAGGTGATGCCTGCCATGGCACGCCCGGGCAGCGAGGAGTTCCCTCTTCGCCGGCGCGAGGTGGCGAAAGCCCTGCTGGCCGAGCGTGGCGACCTTCTGGTGATCGCCGGCCTCGGCAGCACCGCCTGGGACGTCACCGCGGCCGGCGACCATCCGCTCGACTTTCCGCTCTGGGGCGCCATGGGTAGCGCCGCCATGATCGGCCTCGGCCTCGCCCTGGCGCAGCCCGAGCGCCGGGTCCTGGTGGTCACCGGCGACGGCGAGCTGCTGATGGCGCTCGGCAGTCTCGCGACCATCGCCGTGCAGCGACCCTCCAACCTCGCGCTCGTGGTGTTCGACAACGAACGCTACGGCGAGACCGGCATGCAGGCGACCCACACGGCGCATGGCGTCGACCTGGCGGGCGTTGCGCGCGCCTGCGGCTTCCCGGTCACCGGCACGGTACGGGAGCCGGCCGAGCTGGAGAACGCGTTGCCCGTGATCCGCGCGGCGCCCGGACCGGTATTCTACGCCATCAAGGTGCGCGCCGAGCCGCTGCCATTCGTGCTGCCACCCAAGGACGGCGCCTGGCTCAAGGACCGCTTCCGCCTGGCGCTGCTCGGTCCGAGCGCGGTTGCGGCTGCGCCGGTGGAGCAATCGTAGGCCCGAGCGCGGTCGACTCGGGGGGCGTAGCGTCTCGCCGCACGGCCGGGTCTTTTCCTCGTGGGGGCGTTTGCCGTAGGCATGGAAGCTCAGCGCGACCGACGCCAGACGCGACGATCGGGGCTGCCCACATCAGATCTGGCGCTGGCGTTGCGGTCAGCTGGCGGCGCAATCTGTCGTCGCGCCGAGACCGGCTGGGGTGCGCGGCGCGGCGGACTACGGAGCACGCATGACCAGGACCCGATCATCCCTCGATTCGCTGACCCAGCTCGGCCGGCCGACCGAGCTGCCGACCTCGCCCGAGCAGGCCAGGCTCGAGACGGTCGCCAACCCGCACCCAGAGCGCCTCTATCTGGTGCGCTTCACCTGCCCCGAGTTCACCTCGCTCTGCCCGATCACCGGTCAGCCGGACTTCGCCCATCTGGTGATCGATTACGTGCCCAGGGAGCGGCTGGTCGAAAGCAAGTCGCTGAAGCTGTTCCTCGGCTCGTTCCGCAACCAGGGCGCATTCCACGAGGACTGCACGCTCGCCATCGCAAAGCGCCTCGAGGCGGTCCTGGCGCCGGTCTGGCTCAGGATCGGCGGCTACTGGTATCCCCGCGGCGGCATGCCGATCGATGTCTTCTACCAGTCCGGCGAGCCGCCCGCCGGCCTCTGGCTGCCCGACCAGGGCGTGTCGCCCTACCGCGGCCGGGGCTAGCGCCCAGGGTCAAGAAGGGGAGCCTGTCGTTCCCCCGCTGCTCGCTCGCCGGTTCGAGCCGGCAGGCCCGCGGGATGGGGTAGGCCCGACCGGGCAGATCGGCTGGCACCTGCCCCAGGCCGCGCTTCAGCGCTGGAGTTCCAACTTCCGCTCCCATGCGACCATGGCAATCCGCGCCACCGCTCGGTTCGGGCGCATGGACTCCCAGGATCGCATTGACCAGACCCGCGCGAGGGTAGGGGCCAATGGTTGACGAACGGTTAAAGTTCGGCATTTCCGTTGGCGCCTGGCGCGCTCGCGCCGACTGCGCCAGCAGCATGGACCATCAGCCGCGACGGGTGTGATAGCGGTTCGCGTAGTGCTTGCCGAGCAGTTTGCGGTTCTGGCGGGTCAGCATCCGGTTGGCCTTGGCGCCAGGCGGCGACTTGCTCTTGGCGGCCGTTCGCGTTCGACCAGGCGGGTGCGGCTTTTTCATGAGGCTCGGTTCTCGCGCGGGTTCGGCTTTCTCAGGGGAAGCCACGTTGCCGGACTGCACACCAGGGACCGGCGCCTCGGCAGTCTGTCAGATAGCGCGGGTCTCGCCGACCCGCATCACCCAGGCATCCTCGGCGTCGTAGCCGGCGGCGGCGGCCGCGGCCCGAAACCGCTCGGGCGGCTCGAAGGGCGCCTCGTCGGTAAGCTGGATAGCGCCCCAGTGCATGCCGACCAGCCGCTTTGCGTGCACCTCTCGGCCGATCGCAACCGCCTCCTCGGGCGTCACGTGCCCGGCGCGCATCAAGGGCCGCGGCTCGTAGGCGCCGATTGGTAGCAGCGCCAGATCGAACGGCGCGCCCGACCGGCCGAGCTCCTGGAACACGGGTCCATAGGCGGTATCGCCCGCGAAATAGATCCGCTTGCTGCGACCCTCGATCGCATAGCCGGTCCAGAGCGTCAGATTACGGTCGAACGGGCTCCGCTCCGAGAAATGAATCGCCGGCTGCGCCCTGATCGCCAGCTCGCCGAGCGCCAGCTCCTGGTGCCAGTCCAGCTCATGAACCCGACGATAGCCGCGCTCTTCGAAGTAGCGGGCGAGCCGGAGCGGCACGACCACCTCGATCCGGTCCTTGCCGGAGAGCGCTTCGATGGTCCGCAGGTCCAGGTGGTCGTAATGATTGTGCGACAACAGGAGCAGATCGATCCGCGGCAGCTGCGCGGGCGAGAGGCCCGGGGGCGCGAAGCGCTTCGGTCCGAATGGCGGGACGGGCGAGGCGTAGTCGGTGAGGAAAGGGTCGGTCAGGATGTTCAGGCCGTCGAGCCGAAGGAGGAAGCTCGAGTGACCGAGCCAGGTCAGGCGATCGTCATCGCTCCGGCGATTGAAGACGCCATCCATGGCCTCGGACCCCGGCAGGACGTGGCCCTCGGGCACCGCCACGGCGGCGCGCCGGAGGATGCGCCGATAAAGGAAGCTGGTCCATGCGCGCCGATCGCCGCTCCGCAGAGGGCCGCTGCCGGGGGGATTGCGAAAGCCGGCCGCCGTGTGGTGCGAGGGACGATCGGCCAAGCCGGCCGCAAGCTCGTGGGAGCCCCCGGCCAGAGGGAGCGGCAGGCGGGCGCGGCGGCGATGGCGGTCGCTCGGAGACATCTTCCACTCCGCAACAGGCGTACTCGGCAGCATGCCGGCGCCCCGCTCCGGGGTTCGACGTGAGCACATTTCATGCGAATCTGCTAGGCTACGCCCGAGCGGCCGCCTTGGACCAGGTCTTGAAACGGTCATGATCATCGTCTAGCCCTAGGGCAGCCGGTTGGAGAACAGGAGGGGACCCCTCGATGGGTCGCAGAGGCAAAGCAGAGGTGCGCGAGCTGGGATGAGGTCGGCCGAGCCACACAGGTTACCGTCGCTCGAGGCCTGCCCGGCGCTGGTCCTCAACGCCGACTATCGCCCGCTCAGCTATTTCCCGCTCTCGACCTGGGGCTGGCAGGAGACGATCAAGGCGATCTTCCTCGACCGGGTGGCGGTCCTCTCGCACTACGACCGGATGGTGCACTCGCCGTCCTCGGCGCTGCGCCTGCCGAGCGTGGTCGCACTCAAGCAGTACATCCCGCAGACCCGGCGGCCGCCGTTCACCCGCTTCAACGTGTTCCTGCGCGATGGCTTCACCTGCCAGTACTGCGGCCACGCGCATCAGACGCCCGAGCTGACCTTCGATCACCTCGTGCCGCGCTCGCGCGGCGGCCGCACCAGCTGGGAGAACGTGGTCACCGCCTGCACCCGCTGCAATCTGGCCAAGGGCAACCGGCTGCTGCGCGAGTGCGGCATGCGGCCGCTCACCAGCCCGACCATGCCGAGCACCTACCAGCTGCAGGAGCGCGGCCGCGCGTTTCCGCCCAATTTCCTGCACGAGAGCTGGCGCGACTTCCTCTACTGGGATACCGAGCTCGAGCCGTAAAGCGCCCGGTGGCGACGACCGCCTCAGCTTACCAAACTGCGCTCGATCCGGCGTGCGGGGTCGAGCCGTTGATCGTTGCCTAGCCGCCGTTGTGGTTCCGCCGTTTCTGCTGCCGTATGTTGGTGCCGGTCAAGATGACGTCGGTGCCGACCTTCTGCCCGTTCTTCTCCTGGTAGACGACGATCACGTGACGGCCCTGCCAGTCGAAGCCTTCGATTTTGGCGAGCGCCCTATCGGTGAGGGCGAAGTCCGGGCCGCCCACGAGGCCCATCGTCTTCTGCTGGGTATCAACGTAGGCGACCTCGCCGCTGGCTTCGTCCGCATAGGCGTGGCCGATAGCGACCAGCAGCAGGGATGCGGCGAGCGCCGCGGAACGAGCAATCTTCATCTGGTGTCTCCATAAGCACCCGCAACTCCGGGCCAGAGCCGCTTCTCCAGCATTGGGGCAACTCCGACGGCTGGCCAGCTTGAAACCATTCGTGGTGCGGTCGCCTTGCGGCTGGCCGCACCCGCTGGGAGAACGTGGTCACAGCCTGCACCCGCTGCAATCTGGCCGAGGGCAACCATCTGCTGCGCGAGTGCGGCATGCGGCCGCTGATCAGCCCGACCATGCCGAGCACCTGCCAGCTGCAGGAGCGCGGCCGCGCTTTTCCGCCCAATTTCCTGCACGAGAGCTGGCGCGACTTCCTCTACTGGGGATACCGAGTTCGAGCCTTGAAGCGCCCAGCAGAGGTGGGCCACCTCCGGTCCGGCGGAGGTGGCCCACCTCCTCAGCTGACCGACGCGCTCGCTCGCTTTGGCACGGTCGATCGGGCGTGCCGGGCCTAGCCCTTGGCCGCTGGGTTGATGCCGGAGACGCTGCTCCCGAAACCGTTGGCGCCGGGGCCGCTGCCGGCGTGCCGGCTCTGCTGTTTCTGCTCCCGCAGGTCGGTGCCCGTCAGCTCGACGTCGGAAGCGAGCTTCTGACCGTCCTGTTCCTGGTAGACGACGACCACATGGCGCCCCTCCCAGTCGGATCCCTGGATTTGGGACAGCGCCATGTCGGTGAGGGTGAACGCCGGGCCCCCCACGAGGCCCATCGTCTTGTGCTGCGCGTCGACGTAGGCGACCTCGCCGCTCGCGTCGGCCGCGTACGCGCTGCCGATACCGACCAGCAACAGAGACGCGGCGAGCGCGGTTGAACGA
>CAWFGZ010000015.1:0-232759 GCA_963815435.1 uncultured Alphaproteobacteria bacterium | reverse complement strand
GGCTCGCTCGGCGCGGCGGTGATCGCGTTTGACGTCATCTTCGCCGAGCCGGATCGGTTCTCGCCGGCCGAGTTCGCGGCCACGATCCAGACCGTCGACCCGGCCGCGGCGGAGAGCTTGCGCAGATTGCCCAATAACGACGAGGCCATGGCGGCGGCCATGCGCGGGTATCCGGTGGTTCTGGGCCAGCCCGCGAGCACGCGGCACCTGGCGCAGAAGAAGGCCGCGAAGGCTCCGCCCATGACGGTCGCCGAGATCAACGGCGACCCGCGGCCCTATCTCATCCAGTTTCCCGATCTCGTACGTAGCGTGCCGGTGCTCGAGGAGGCTGCCCGAGGGGTCGGACTGTTGACCTTCAATGCCGATCTGGACGGCATCGTGTGCCGCGTCCCTGCTGCGTCGACGTCGGCGGTCGAATCGTGCCGACCCTCTCGATCGAGGCCCTGCGCGTCGCCACCGGGCAGCCGACGATCGCGGTCCGTTCCGGCAAGGGCGGCATCGAGAGTGTCATCTTGCGGGGTGTGGCGATCCCGACCGACGGCGAAGGGGAGATCTGGGTCCACTACGCGCTCCCTAATCCGGATCTCTATGTCTCGGCGGGCGACGTGTTGGCCGGACGGGTCGACCGCGGGCGAATTGCGAACCGCGTCGTGATCGTCGGGACATCCGCTGCCGGCCTGGGCGATATCAAGGCCACGCCGGTCGCCGCGCGAATGCCGGGCGTAGAGGTTCATGCTCAGCTGCTCGAGACGATTTACAGTGCCGATCACCTGGCCAGGCCCTCCTATGCTCCGGGTGCGGAGCGCACTTTCTTCGTCGCCACCGGCCTGGTGCTCGCCGTGGTCGGACCGCTCATTCCTGCAGGCTTCCTGCCGCCTCTGCTGCTCGGCAGCACGGCGCTGGCGCTCGGCGTCAGCTGGTACGCCTTCGCCGACCACAACCTGCTGATCGACGGCTCCTATCCGGCATTCGTCGTGGTCGCGCTGGTGCTCTGGCTCGCGCTCGCGAAGTATATCCGCGAGCAGGCGATGCGCCGTTCAATTCGCGGCGCCTTCAGCCAGTACCTTTCGCCGGTCATGGTCGATCAGCTGGCCGGTAATCCCGAGCAGCTCAAGCTGACCGGCGAGACGCGCGAGCTCTCGATTATGTTCTGCGACATCCGGGGTTTCACCACGTTGTCGGAAGCCTATGCCGGCGCGCCCGAAGACCTCACCCGGTTGATGAACCGCTTCCTGACCGCGATGACCGAGAAGATCATGGAACGGAGCGGAACCATCGACAAATACATCGGGGACGCGATCATGGCGTTCTGGAACGCGCCGCTCGACGTCCCGGACCACGCTCGCCTGGCATGTCTTGCCGCCCTCGCGATGATCGGACGTGTGCGCGAGTTCAACGAGGAAATGCAGGCCGAGGCTGCCGGCACGGGTCAGCCCGCCGTGCCGATCGCGATCGGCGTGGGGATCAACTCCGGCGAGTGTTACGTTGGCAACCTGGGCTCCGACCAGCGCTTCAACTACTCGGTGCTCGGCGATCCGGTGAACGTCGCCTCGCGCCTGGAAGGGCAGAGTAAGACGTACGGCGTCGCGATCGTCATTGGGGACACGACGCAGGCCGCCGCGCCCGATCTGGCGAGCCTCCGGCTGGACCTCATTCGTCTCAAGGGGAAGACGCTGCCGGTCTGGCTGTTCGGGCTGCTCGGCGATGCCGAGTTGGCGCGATCGGAGATCTTCATCGCTCTCGCCCGCGCCCACGAGGCGATGCTCGAGGCCTATCGCGGGCAGGATTGGGACGCTGCCGAGCGGCATCTCCTCGAGTGCCGGCGGCGCGGCGAGACGTTCGGGGCGATCCTCTGGCGGAGCGGCGACGAGGCGCCGCAGCTCGGCACGCTGTATCGGCTCTACGGCGAGCGGATCGTCGCCATGCGCCTCGACCCGCCCGGACCGGACTGGGACGGCGTCTATGTCGCACTGTCGAAATAGCTTTCGGGTCATCCGGCCCGGCGGTCGGCCCTCTGGCCGGATCAGGTCGGGCGCGCGCAGGAAACGGACGGGCGACGCAGGCCGATCGGCGCCGCATTGGCCTGGCGGCTCCAGGACTGGCTGCAGCCGATCCCGAGAATGACGGCATAGAGGATCGCGACCGCCGGGATCTGCAGGCTGAAGTCGAAGGCGGCGTGGACCCCGACGAGGAGCGTCGCGCACGCGGCCGCCCAACCGTAGACCCATGCCGGGTGGCGCCGCCGGAAAGCGCCGAGGCAGATCACGGCCAACCAGCCGATCGACGTCCAGAGCGCC
Source organism: uncultured Alphaproteobacteria bacterium (assembly GCA_963815435.1). Classification (GTDB taxonomy): domain Bacteria; phylum Pseudomonadota; class Alphaproteobacteria; order Geminicoccales; family Geminicoccaceae; genus DATAOG01. The sequence continues at coordinate 230,462 of CAWFGZ010000015.1, read as the reverse complement.
AGGGCCGCCGGCAGGCCAAGCTCGATGGCGTTCTCCAGGTAGGTGTTGTGGGCAGTGTCAAAGTAGACCACGATTGGCGGCGCGCGGTAGATCTTGAAGGCATCCTCGAACGCGCCGTAGCCAACGCCGCGCCAGGAGAAGTCCGCAATCGCGCCGAGCATCAGCCGATAAGCCGGAAAACGATACTCCGCAGCCTCGGGGTCGAACAGAAGGGCGAGGCGGTCGGCGAGGCCTTCGCCAGCCGAAGCGACGTAGAGGCTTGCCAAGGTGAAAAAGGCCGCCAGCAAGGCAAGCCAGATCATGCGCTGGCCGCGCCCGCGCCGCACCAGCCCGATCAGGAACACGGTACAAGCGAGCAGTGTGCTGACCGAGCCGGCCCGCGAGAGCGACAGCAGCAGGCCTGCGAGATCGAGCGGCACGGCCGCAAGGATTGCGAACTGCCGCGGCTGCGGATGAAGGAGAAGCTCGCTCAGCCCGTCCTTCGGGTTCCCGGCAGCGCTCAGCTGCCGGGCAAGATGGGCGAGCGCGCACAGCAAGCCGAGGCCCGTGAAGGTCGCGAAGTGGTCCCGGTTGGGGAAGGTTCCGGTCACGCTGTCGAGATGGTCCCATTTCGGATACCAGAGGATGAGCTCGGCGCCGGACAAGTGCATCAGCAGGCCGTAGGCGCTGTAGCCGGCGGCGGCAACAGCGATCGTGAACATTGCGCGATCCGCCTGCTCGATCGGGCGAAAGCTCTGCAGCGCCAGCCAGAAGATGGCACCGTAGGTGAGCAGACGCATCAGCGCCGTGATGGTTCCGACCGGATCGATGCTGATGCTGTTGTCTGCTGCCTCGCCCAGGAGCCGGGCAGGTAGCCGCCAATACGGGTTGGCAAGCCAGTCGGGCAGCCCGGGCACGGCTTGCAGGCCCGCGTACAGGCAGACCAGTAGAAACAGCAGCATGGGGCCGCCGATCCGCGCCGGCGCCACCGCCGGTGGCGCGCCCGAGCGCCAGGAACGCCAGGCCCACGACACCAGCAGTGCGCCCGCCGCCAGAGCGAGGAGGCTCCACGCCCACGGCCGGTTGCTGCCGAACGGAAGCGGCGCAAGCACGACGATCAGGACGAGCGCCCGAGCCATCTGGCGATTGATGACACCCAAGGAGCCCATGGCCTCCGGGCAAGCTTCTGCGACCACATCGGAGTCTATCCGAACTCGGCCAAGCCACGTAAGGCCCGGCGGCGGCGGTACGGAGTGTGTGGACTCCTGGTGCACGGCGAGCAGCGAGGGGCTGCTCGCTGCGGTAAGCTGCGAGCCGAACCGCGCCGCAAGCACGCGCGCCCCTGGCCGGGCGGGGTAAGGATCTCCCCGGCGCGGTCTTACGCGTCGAGGCGCAAACGAATGGATCGCCCGGTTGCCAAATTGTTGTTTCAGCATCCTTTCTCGGGTTCGTTTGGTCGCGGGACCATCGACCTGAGGAGCGTCCCGCCCGCATTGGGCCCGGAATACCTCGCCCTGGAGCAGCGTCAGCCCGGCAGGGCGTGGGTCGAGGATCTCGTGCGCGCGGGGCATGACCGTGCCGCATTGGCCTTTGGACGGCATCTTCGGGGCCTTTGCGGCGCATGGGATGGGATCCTTCGGAGAGGAGAGCGTAGCGAAGCTCCAGCAGGATGGTATCATTTCATAGGAAAAAATACAAGAAGCCGAACCGGGCTCGCGGCGGCAGCAGCGGGCCGACGTGGCCGGAGTCGGATGCAGAAGGTAGCGGGAGACGTACGGCCCTGGCTACGGTCCGGACGGGCAAGCGGCGGCGCATGCACGGGGATGTTGCGCGCCTGGCTCCCAGGGCTCGCATGGGACCCAGGACCGACCACCGAGGTCGGTCCGGTCCAGCGAGCCACCAAGGTCGGCCTGGAGCGGCGCGCGTGCAGGATTTCGGCCGCCTCGACGGGCCCGATCCGGCGCCGACCGCGTCGGCTTCGCGCGGGTGTCGCGCCGCCACGGCGATCGCAAGACCGGCGTCAGACTTTTAACCGGGCGTTAACCTGGGCCGGTTAACGCAACCTTTGAATGGTCCATGCGATCCTGGGAATCCATGCCCGTGAATTGGCGGGAGCGAGGGGAGGGTGGCGGGGCTGGCGTCGGGGAGGAGCTGGCGGGGACAGTGGGTGGGGATGACGACCGAGTCCGAACTGTTGACACTCAGCCCGCGAAGCGAAAGTCCGATCTGAGCGGAGCAAATGCGCCAATTCCGCGCGATTTTCCAATCGGCCCGAATTTCCGGAATTTCCGACAATTCTTCCCATCAAGCCTGGCGAATTTTCCGACCGGGCGGACGAATTGTCGGAATTTCCGGCTATTTTTCGAGTGCCGGCGCGAATTTCCCGGGCCGCCGCGGAGTGGACAGAATGCGCCACAAGGCTACACTTTTGTAGCATCTGTAAACTCCGCGTAAGCCTTTGCGCCGGCAGGCTTTTTCGCCATTTTGGCAATTCAGCCACTGATTTTGGGTCAAAACGAGGTCGAAAAGCGGCAGTTTCAGCGTCTTTTCCGGCCGACGGAAGCGACGCAAAAATGCGCCACCTGTCGCATCCGGCGCGGGTCGACCGGCTTCGGGCATCCATGGTGCGCTCCGGAAATTCCAGCGAATTTTCTGCAATGGGCGGCGGCCCGTGCGACGGCCGGGCAAAAGGGGCCCAGATCTTCGCGGCTGGCTCCCGGGCTCGCTTGGGACCGAAGACCAACCACCGAGGTTGATCCGGTCCAGCGAGCCACCAAGGCAGCCCCGGGGCGCCGCGCCATGAGACCGTGGGAATGCGTGCCGCGCGATCGGGCCGGGCGAGTGAGGAGGTGGGCGGGGAAGGGGGAAGCCGGCGGGGGCAGTGCGGTGGCCAGCCACTCGGCCGCTACCGGACGCCAGTTTGGGCAGGGCGGCCGCCTCGAGCTCAGAAACGGCGACGTGTTTGGCCCCGAGACCATACTCCGGGCTGCCGACCGCGCCGTCGGCTGGTCCCGCTGCCCGCCCCGAGACCGCCTGAGGAGCGTCAAGCCGGATTGGACGGGCTCACCGGCCTGATCGTGACCGTTTTGATGTAGAGGTTCCGATCGTACTCGTTCTCTTTGTATGCGTCGTTGGTGAACTGGATCGCGAGCTTGTGCTCGCCCGCCTTGATTGGCGTCACGAGCGTGTAGGTCCTGCTGGCTTCGGTGGTCAGGCTGGTCTGGCCGACCGGCGTGCCGTCGAGGAGGACCACGAACTGCGGGTATTCACCGAGCGCGGCATCACCGGACGCGGAGACCAGGATCTCGTAATCGCCGTCCGCCGGAACGCTGACGACGCCTTCGGCGGTGCCGTCAGCGGAGAACAACAACCGGTTGGCGGAGGGGTCATATGTGTTGTACTGGCTCCGTGACGGACCAGCCCGCGAGGTCGACGCTGATCGACCCGGCGCTGGGCGTTGCCGGACCCGCTGCCGGCGGCGGCGCTTCGACCCGCCCGCCCTGGCCCGCGACCGTGCAGCCGACCAGCAGCAGGCATGCGGTCAGTCGACCGGCAACCGCGGCCCAGGAAGCCATGCGCTCCTCCTTCACCAGATAGCGTGTGATCCGAGCGACGCGACCGTAGATCGATCTTGCTCGAGTGCCAAGGACGCCGATGCGCATCCCACGGGCCTACGGTTGTCCGATCTCGCGCCGTCCGCTTCGCCTTCGCAGCGCCCTCGCGATTGGGCGCGCAAATCGATGCCACCCCCCAGTGGGCCTGTCGCCGACGTCGATAACCCCACGCAGGGCCGGATGCGGCGCAAGCGGCGGGGTGCAGAATGGGTAGCAAGCCGCGCACGCGAACCGTGCTAGCAGCAGGAACGCACCGGCTGATGATCTTCGCCGTGATCACACGCGTCGAGGGGCGAACGAACGGGTCGCCTAAATGCCAAGTCATTGTTATGGCGACATTTCTCGGGTTCGTTTGGTTTTGCGAGCGGGCGACACCAGCTCTGGCCGGCCGGAAACGGGGAGATCGGCGGCGCTCGCGCCCGAAACGCGGGTACCCCGCGCTCCCGCCTGGAGCAGCTTGAGCGCCGCGAGCGCCGGAAAGAGCTCGGCGAGCACCGAGCCGGGATAGCGCACCAGAGTCTCGAGCGCGCGCGGGCCGTTGCCATCGCGCATCAGCCCGAGGCCGAGCGCGGCCTGCGCGCCGCCATCCCGGTCGGCGCTCCGCGATCATCTCAAGGGGCACACTAAGGCGCTCGAGGACCTGGCGGTGGAGATGCTGGCGCGGGGCTTGTCGGTGCGCGACATCGAGGACGCCTTCAAGGACGAGACCGGGCGGCTGCTGTTGTCGAAGACGGCGGTTTGCGAGATCGGCAAGCAGCTCTGGGAGGACTATCAGGCCTTCAAGAGCCGCGATCTCGCCGAGTACGACGTCGCGTACCCATTCATCGACGGGATCGCCGAGCGCGCAGCTGGCTCCCAGGGGCGACCTCCGGTGGTCGCCCCGGAGCGCCGCGCGCCCCGGGCAGCGGCGTGAGCCGGTGATGGCGGCCTGGGGCTTCACCGTCGACGGCCGCAAGGTGATCCTCCACCTGATGGCCGGTTCGAAGGAGGACGCCGAGACGGTCTCGGCGTTCTTCCAGGACATGCGGGCGCGCGGCCTCGGCGATCCGCGTGGTGGTCAGCGACGGCGCCGTCGGCATCATCAAGGCGATCGAAGTCTGCTTTCCGCGCTCGAGCCGCCAGCGCTGCCTGGCGCACCGGATGCGCAATCTCGCGGTCAAGGTGCCGGAGGACCTGTGGTCGGAGTTCAAAGCCCGCGCCACCGCCGCCTATCAGGCACCGAGCCGCAAGATCGCCCGTGAGCTGGTCGAAGGCGTCGTCGCCGACTACGGCACCGAGCTGCCGAACGCGGTCGGTTGCTTCATGGACGACTGCGAAGCCTGCATCGCCCATCTCCGGCTGCCGATCACCCACCGCCGGGCGACGCGGACCACGAATCTCCTGGAGCGCCTGTTCGTCGAGGAACGTCGCCGTCTCAAAATCATTCCCAACGCGTTCGGCGAGAAGGCGGTCCTGAAGCTGATGTTCGGCGCGATATCCGGGCGGCCGAGCACTGGCGATCGATCCGGATCACCGAGTTCGAGCGCCGCCAGATGGCCGCGCTCAGGCAGGAACTCGATCACCGCTACGAGGCCGCCGTCGGCCTCAATCCGCCTCGCTCAAAGCCTGCCCCCGACTCCCAAAATTCCCAGCAGATCTCGGACTTGACCCTCGGAACCTATAGCATCGCGGATGATGTGATACCCTACTTCATCATGCTCACGCTATAAGCTTACCCTAGACTTCAGCTGACGCGGCCCTCAGTTTCCTGGTTTCGGCCTTCGGCGAGGCCGAGGCCCTGCAGCCGCGTCGTGATATCCGTGCATGCGGCCGCTTGTACCGCGCCGAGACCGCTCCCGATTGGATCGTTTTAACCTGACGAGTTGACCCCTTATCTAATGCACGCCCCAGAGGAGATCGCGCAGGCCGATCTTGCATGCATCGCGGCCACGCACCTGCCATGACCCGATTTGACTGAGGGAGCAGTCGAGAGTGAGTGGGCGCGTCTACTTGGAGAAACCGGCACGATGTTCGGCTTCGTCGATGAGATCGCTCTAGCCTTTCGCAGGCGGGTGCTCTATTGGTCGCGCGTCGCCTTCCGCGTGCGCGTCGTCTCGATCGACGGCGTGCACGTCAATGTCGACCGCCGTGCGCTCTCGCCCACCGCCGTAGGCGCACTGCTCCGGGGCGACTACGAGCGGCCGGAGCGCGAGGCCCTTGAGCGCACGCTCCTGCCGGACGATGTCGTGCTTGAGCTCGGCTCGGGTATCGGCTATCTCGCAGTGGTTGCTTGCAAGCTCTTAGGTCCGGGCGCTGAATTCTACGGCTTCGAACCGAGTCCCTAAGCTCGCTCCACTGATCAGTGAGAACTGCCGCCTCAACGGCGTGAACCCCGTCATCGAAGCTGCAGCTGTGGGCGCGGAGGACGGCGAGGTTGCGTTCTACCTCCACCCCGACTTTTTTTGTTCTTCGATGAATCCGGCGACCGGCGGTGAGCGGACGGTCGTCCGCCAGGTCGGGCTCGCTGGCGCCTTGCGCCGCTTGCAGCCGACGTTTCTGCTGGCAGACATCGAGGGCGCCGAAGTCGACCTGCTGCCGGCCGTCGACCTTTCCGGCGTGCGTGCGATGTGCATTGAGATGCACCGAGATCGTCCGGGCCGGTGCGCGTGTCATTGCTGGTCGCCTCGCTGATCGGCCACGGCTTCAGTTTCGACGTGGATGCAACGCGCGGGGCAGTACTGGTCTTCCGACGCGTGGAATAGAGCCGTGATGTCACGCTCGTGCCCGATTTCGGAAGCGACGACCGTTATTGCGGCGGCGCAGCTTGGATGCCACTCCTGTCGAGGCTAGTTCCATTGCTCGCCCGCTACGCTCGGGCGCGACGCGTCTTGTCGAACACGGACGCAGTGCCCTTCCTGGTGGGGAGCAGCTTCAGCATAGCGACTTCAAGATCACCGGCGTGGCCGTCGCCTTTGGCCTCCAGCTGCTGCTGGTACGTTTCGCAGGGCTGGAGACCTACGGGATCTACGTTTACGCGCTGTCGTGGGTCAGCGTGCTGGTCCTCCCTGCACAGCTCGGTTTCGACAGGGTCCTCATCCGGTTTGTGGCCGCCTACCGCGCCATGGGGAACTGGGCCGCCTTGTCCGGTCTGCTGCGGGCCAGTGCCGCTACGACCTTCGTCATCAGTGTCGTCGTCGGAGTTCTGGCGACCGTGGTGGCGGTCCGGTGCGTCAACTCGGGGGGCAAGGACTTGCTCGCCACGCTGATGGTGGCATTCCTCGTCGTTCTGCCCCTCCAAGCGTTGAACAACCTGCGCACGGGGGCCCTTTATGGTTTGCGTGAGGTGAGTGCTGCCGAGGCGCTTACCGACCTGCTACCGAACACGCTCATGGTTCTGCTCGCGCCGGCGCTCTGGCTGTGGGTGACGCGTGGCTCAGGGGGGCAGCTGGGCGCGCCGCTGCTGATGGCACTGAAGGGCGCCGCGGTCGGCGCGGCGGTCATCCTGGGAGCTCTGTGGCTCTACCGTCGCAGCCCGGTTCAAACTCGCTTGAGCGTACCCGAGTACCACTATGGAACTTGGCTGAGGGTTGCGCTCCCGCAGCTTTTCATCGCTGGCCAGTTCGCTCTTCTTAAGCGGGCGGACGCGATCATGATCGGCGCGTTGATCAGTACGGACGAAGCTGGGTTCTATGCCGCTGCCAGTCGCATTTCGGACCTGGTCCTGTTCGTTTACGTCGTGGCGTCAGGCATCCTTGCGCCGCTGATCTCGGAGCTGCATAGTGGCGGCCGATCGCGAGAACTCCAGGGTCTCATCGCTTTCGCAGCCAGGAGCATCTTCGTGGCCACCCTGGTCGCGGCCGCGGTGGTCGGTCTCCTCAGCGGGTTCGGGCTGAGCCTGTTCGGCTCCGAGTTTCTAGTGGCGCATCCTGCCCTGCTGATCCTGATGCTCGGCAACTTCCTCCACGTGATATGGGGACTTGCAGGCTTCGTGATGAGCATGACCGGCCATCAGACGACGGCCGCTTGGTTCGGAGGCGCCGCTGTTCTGATGAACTTGGCGCTCAACGCGGCCCTGATCCCCAGGTGGGGCATGGCCGGCGCCGCCACGGCGACGGCCATCGCGACCACGATGTTGCACCTTGGAATGAGCCTTTATGTCTGGCGGCGTCTGGGCATCCGGACCTCTGTAGCGTTATTTTTGACTCGGGCCATGCGCGTTTCATCGGTAGGCGTCCGATCGTGAGCCGACTTGCGAGTATTGGCGTGGCCTGCCGAGGCTGCGGTGACCCAGCTGCGCGCTGGCCGTCTGATCGTGTTCGTGTTGGCATTGAGGTGCGGTAACTGCCAGAGCCGCCGGAGTTGGGAGTGGGTCCGATGGTCGATTGCAGCAAGGTAGCTGCCGCCAGCCCGGAGGCACGAACGATGAGCGTTGCCTTAGTCATGCCCTCCCTAGGGGCCGGGTGGCGCCGAGCGCATCGGTGCCAGTCTCGTGAACTCTTCGGCCAGACAAGGCTGGACAGTCACGCTGGTCCTGTTCAGTGCTCCCGGGGAGCAACCGTACTACGCCCTCGACGACAGGGTGCGGGTTCGCCGTCTCGGAATGAGAAGAACTCCAAGCACCTTGCCGCCGCCATATGGAACAACCTCGTACGGCTGTCGGCCCTACGCTGTGCCATACGGGAAACCGGGGCGGCGGTGGTCGTTTCCCTCCTGGACAAGACCAACGTGCTCACCCTGCTCGCCACCCGTGGTCTGGGGCTCCCGGTGGTCGCAAGTGAACACAACGATCCCGGCGAGCACGACATCGGACGCATCTGGGCATGGCTTCGGCGGCGGGCCTATCCCCATGCGTTCTGTGTCACCGTGCTGACCGAACGGGCGTTGTCATACCTCCCGGGTTCAGTAAAAAGGGCGGCCCAGGTCATACCGAACCAGATTGAGCCGCTCCCGTTCCGACGCCGGCGGACCGGTGGAGGACGACCGGTCCTCACGGCGGTGGGCCGCCTTGTGCCGCAGAAGGGCTTCGACCTCCTCCTGCCGGCGTTCGCCGCCGTGGCACCCAAACATCCGGAGTGGTCGCTCGTGATCTGGGGGGAGGGGCCGGAGCGGGAGAAGCTCGAACGGCTGCGTGACGAGCTGAATCTCACCGGCCGCGTGAGATTGCCAGGTGTCACAGCACGCCACGGTCAGTGGGTGGAGGAGGCCGACATCTTCGTGCTGTCGTCCCGTTACGAGGGGTTCCCAGTGGCCCTCGGCGAAGCGATGGCGGCAGGCCTGCCGGTGGTTGCCACCGACTGCCGGACGGGGCCGCGCGAGATGATAACGAATTGGGTCGACGGTCTCCTTGTTCCCCGTGGGGACGTGGCCGCTCTCGCTCAATCCCTCGACGAACTCATGGCGGACGAGGCTTTGCGGCACCGGCTGGGCAAAGCCGCCCAGGAAGTGGCGCGTGAATTTTCCCCAGATCGTATCGTGGCTCGCTGGTCGGCTCTGATCAGCCGAGCCGCGGCGGCCGGCTGGAACTGACCGTAAGCTGATATAAGCGGGTGCCGTGCGCTGCGTTCGCGCGACAGGGGCTCCGAAGGCTCGGCGCCCGCGGCGCCGGCATGACGCGATGACCGCCGGCATCGGCCGGTCGGCGCCGCGCGGTCATCAGGTGAGGCCGGGGCTCACGAAGCCCTCCTCTCCCCGTCCACACCTACCACCCAAGGCGACGGCGCCTGCAATCGTGCCAATGCCGTGCCGCCTGCACCGGCTTCGCCCTCCGACCACGCCTGGAACATCAACACAGGCCACAGATGATATTGCCAATCGTAGCCGCCGGAGAGATGCTCCCGCCACTTCGAAAGAATAGGGGCTGGCTCGAAGAATCCCTCCTGCCGCAGCCGCTGTTCATCGAGCAACGCTGCCGCCCAGTCCTTCAGACGCCCCCGCAGCCAAGCATCGATCGGTACGCCGAAGCCCATCTTCGGCCGTTCGACAAGATGTCTGGGGACGTGGCGGTACAGGACCTGTCGCAAGAGCCACTTTCCCACCCCCCGGCGCATCTTCAGGTGCCGAGGCAGGCGAAAAGCAAACTCGACGACGCGATGATCCAGGAGGGGGACGCGAGCCTCAAGCGCCGACCCCATGGTCGCACGGTCCACCTTGGTCAGGATGTCGTCAGGCAGGTAGGTCAGCGCATCGAAGAGTTGCATACGCCCGAGAGGATCATCCAGCACATCCCCAACGACCCAGGGTTCGCATAAGAACCCTCCGGCTTCGCTCGCCCCCTGAACCACGTCCACCGGCCAGCGGGTGACCGCGTGTCGGTACAAGGTGTTACAGTCGTCTGCGGTTAAGAACGCGCCCAGCTGGCGGACCTTCTGCCGGGTGCGGCGTGCCGCTCGCGCGAGGCGCGGCGGCGCCGCTCGGTCAGCTCGATCCGGGCAAGGCGAGGGGAGGTCCGCCGCGAGCAGAGCGCCAACCAGACGCCGGACGCCGATCGGGACACGGCGAAAATAGTACCATAGCCTCAGCGTCTTAACGTAGCGGTTGTAGCCGGCGAAGAGCTCGTCGCCCCCGTCGCCGGACAGCGCAACGGTCACGTCGCGCCGGGTTAGACGGGCGAGAATGAACGTGGCGATCTCAGAGGAGTCGCCGAACGGCTCATCGAATAGTTCGGGCAGGCACGGGATGACGTCCCGAGCGGCCTCGTCGCTGACGTAGAGCTCCGTGTGCTGCGTACCGAGGTGTGCTGCGATCGCCTTGGCGTGAGCCGCCTCGTCATAGCCGGCTTCCCGAAAGCCGATCGTGAAGGTCTTGATCGGACGCTCGCTCTGCGCCTGCATCAGGGCGACGACCGTCGAGGAATTGATGCCGCCCGATAGGAACGCGCCGAGTGGAACATCACTCATCATGCGCATCCGGACTGCATCGCGGAGAAGCCCTTCCAGCTCGTCCACCGCCTCGGCGTCATCTGAATCAAAACCGGCAGCCTGGGCGTCGCGCGCAACCGCCTGCATGTCCCAATACCGGGTCACGCGCGGCGCGTGACCGGCACGAAAGGTGAGGAGGCTGCCCGGTTCCAGTTTGAAGACGTTACGGTAGATGCTGCGGGGCGCCAGAACGTAGCCGTAGCGCATGTAGGAGGCCAGCGCCGCGCGATCAATCTCGGGCATCCAGTCGGGATGCGCCCGGAGCGACTTGAGCTCGGAGCCGAAGAGTAGAAGGGCGCCGCAATGACCCCAGTAGAGCGGCTTGATGCCCATCCGGTCGCGAACGAGGGTCAGCGTTCGCTCCCGGCGGTCCCACAGGGCGAAGGCGAACATCCCGATCAGGCGGTCGACGCAGCCCTTAACGCCCCAGGCGGCGCAGCCGTTGACGATCGCTTCTGTATCCGAGCGCCCTCGGAAGGCGTAGCCCTTCGCCAGCAGCGCCCGTCGAAGCTCGGACGCGTTGTACGCCTCGCCGTTGTAGGAAATCACGAACCGGCCGTCCGCTGAGATCATGGGCTGATGGCCTGCCGCCGATAGGTCGATGATCGCGAGGCGCCGGTGGCCGAGTGCTAGGCCCGCGGACTGATCCACCCAAACACCATTGCCATCGGGCCCCCGGTGGGCCAATCTATGAGCCATGCGGTCAGCCAGTGGCGCGAGTTTGTCGCCCCGCGTTGTATGGCTACGATCCCAGAAGCCACATATGCCACACATCCCGGAACAGCTGCCTCTTGATCCGTTTCCAGGGCGCGGCAGGATCGGAACTCCTCGACCGACCCGACGCGCCACCGAGAGGCACCTTATCGCTATCTTCGTTCCGACGCTATATGGCGGCGGTGCCGAGCGTGTCATGGTCGATCTCGCGCGCGAGTTCAGTGCCCGGGGTCTCACCATCGACCTCGTCGTGGGGCGCGCCGAGGGGCCATACCTCGCGCAGGTTTCGTCGCGGGTGCGCCTAGTGGATCTGCGGGCTCGGCGAGTCCTCGCAAGTCTGCCCGGCCTCGTGCGCTACCTCCGGCAGAACCGGCCTGACGCCTTGCTGTCCGCGATGGACCATGCCAACTTGGTGGCCCTTGGAGCGTCGACCCTTGCCCGCGTCCCGACCCGCGTGATCGTCAGCGTGCGCTGCTCCATGTCCGAGGCGACACGGTATGCAGCGACCAACAGGGAACGCTGGATACCCTATTTCGTCCGGCGGCTCTATCCGCGAGCGGATGCCATCGTGGCCGTCGGGCAAGGGGTGGCCGACGACCTCGCCCGAACAACTGGCATTGCGCGCGAGGCCATAGAGGTGATCTACAACCCCGTGGTCTCAGCCCAGATCCTGGATCAGGCGAGCGCAGCTCTGGAACATCCGTGGGTGCGCCCCGGCGCCCTCCCGGTCATCCTCGGTGTGGGCCGGCTGGCCCGCCAGAAGGATTTCCCGACCCTGATCAAGGCCTTCGCACGCCTGCGCCAGGAGACGCCGGCCCGACTGCTGATTCTAGGCGAGGGAGAGGAACGAGACCGCCTCGAGGCTCTAGTACGCCGACTCGGCCTGGACGAGCAGGTGGCTTTGCCGGGCTTCGTGGAGAACCCATTCGCTTACATGGCGCGCGCGAGAGTGTTTGCGCTGTCGTCGAAGTGGGAGGGATTGCCCGGCGTCCTTATTCAGGCGATGGCCTGCGGCTGCACGGTCGTCTCGACCGACTGCCCGAGCGGCCCGCGCGAAATCCTCGCCGATGGCGACGTCGGCGCCCTCGTGCCTGTAGGCGACGTGGACGCCTTGGCGGCGGCGCTCGGCCGGGCAATCCGGGAGCCGGGCGACGCGGACCGACTCAGGGCCCGTGCCGCCGCCTTTTCTGTGGAGGCCAGCGTCGCGCGTTACCTTGATCTTCTCTATGCGCGTGAACGGGCCTGCTGGCGTCCGGTCGAGGGGCAGCATCCTCGCCAGGAACGCCGGCTATTCGCCAGCCCGCTAGAGCGCTCTTTTCCACAAGTCAAAATATCGCGCCTACTTCTATGACACTACTACGCATATATACTGCCTCCCTTCTTACCATGTATCTGACTTATGCTGACAACTGGCTCGGCAATCATGGCTTTCTTCTATTTCGCGCAAAAATATTCTTAATCATCTCTCTGTTCGTCTATAACGCCCTCGTTCTTTTCCAAGGAGCCAGGGGCTACCGAATGATCGAATGCAATATCATCAGAAATTTACCAGTCATCGCGCCGTTCGCAGCAATGGCGAGCGTTTCTCTAATGGGGTCGTCGATGCCAGACGCATATGCCGGCGACGAGAGCATGTATTTTAAAGAAATTCCTATTTCCTTTGTCGTTTTCTTCCTGAGCATGACTATTCCTCTTTTCGGTTTCTTTATGCGACGTTGGCGATTCTATCTCACAATTCCTTTTTTTGTGCTCGTCGGCAGTATATTTCTTGATTTGTATGCACCAAGCGCCTTTTCCAGATACTATGGTCGGGCCGCTGGCCTCGCCTGGGAGCCCAATGTGGCGGCGCTAGGCGTCATCCTGCTCTGCACTGTCATTGTGGAGTACGGAAGATTTCGTTACATGGACCTTGCGATCATCGCGCTGGCCTTCTTGGCTGTGTTTGCGACTCTGTCGCGCGGCGGCTTGATAGTCGCTACTCTATTTACACTCACCTATGCGATAAAGCATAGAATTTATTCACCTTATTTACATAAGAATCTCAAAAACCTACTAACCCTTGGCGTCGGCGCCTGCGCAACAGTGACTTTAATCGTTCTTGGTGTGACATACCTTGTCGATCATTCAGATATGTTTACTAATGCGGAGGCGCAGCATCGCTTGAACATGCTGACGCTGCGAGACGATTTCGCAACCGATCCCGCTGCCATCGAGCGCAGGCTGCTGGTCGAGCGAGCCCTGGTGTTGGTTGAGGAAATCATGGCTACTGGGACACGGTACGGGCTTCACGGGTACATTCCCGGAACGGCCACATAACATGTACCTCGAACAGTTGGTAAATAACGGGGTCCCAGGCTTGCTCAGCTACATTTGGTTACTGGTCGCCGGCTACTGGTTATTTCGGCGGCGGGATTTCACGAGCGGGAAGGTGTTCGTCGGAGTCATAACTGTGTATGGTCTTTTTAGTCATACTGTTCTAGGGGAGAGGCCGTTCCAGATGCTTTACGGTATGCTCTTGACGCTTTCCTGGATGGAGGCACAACGGACCGGGTCTTGGCGCAGTGGGGCACTCCGGGGGTGAGCGGGCGCGCGGGGAGACGGGACGCAGCACCGGAGTCACAGCATGCGGCCTACCCAGGCACAGCCCGCCGCGGCGCGACCAGCCGACTGACGTGACGCCGGCGTTGGAGGCGGGTGTGAAGCGACGCCTGTCGCCGTCCCGTCGGCACGCGTGAGGAGGAGCGCGTTGTCCGAGAGCCCGGCTGCGAGGGCGCGAGGGCGCGAAACTAGCCCGGTTAGCGGACCGCGCTCGTCTCCTGGTCCGGCGGCGCCGCTGCGGATTCTGCACGTCATCACCGGACTGGAGGTGGGGGGTGCTGAGACGATGCTGTGCAGGCTCGTTGAGCAGATGAGTGTCGGCGGGCACGAATTGAGTGTCGTCTCGCTCCTGGGGGGAGGTCCGCTGCGCCGTCGCCTCGCCGCCGCTGGAGCCGGAATCGACGAACTCGACCTCCGGCGGGGCCGGATACCGAGCGCGGCGGGCGTCGCTCGCCTGGCGAAGGCCGTGCGTCATCGCCGGCCCGAGCTGCTCCAAGGCTGGATGTACGAGGGCAACCTGGCAGCTCTCTTTGGCGCTTGGAGCCTGGGTCTGAGGCGCCCGGTCGTCTGGAACGTAACACAGACCTGTCAGGATCTGGGCAACGAGAAGCCCTTCTCACGGCTTCGAATTCGCCTTGGCGCAGTTCTGTCGCGTTTTGCGAGCGCAATCGTCTATTGCTCCCGTGTCAGCGCACGTCAGCATGAGCAGCTGGGGTATGTTGACGAAAAGACGACCATAATACCAAACGGCGTCGATCCCGGCGCCTTCAGGCCGGACCCTCAAGCGAAGGCCCGGCTCTGTGGCACTCTCGGGATCAATCCCGCCGCCGTCGTACTCGGCATGGTGGCGCGCGCCCATCCGATGAAGGACCACGGCAATTTCATTGCGGCGGCAACGAACCTGCTCAATACGGGGCAGAATATCCACATCGTGCTCGTCGGCACCGGCGCGGACGCGCACAACGAGCGCCTCGCTCGGCAGATCCACCGCGCCGGCATCGGCGAGCGCGCCGTTTTGCTCGGCGAGCGCACCGACATTCCCGCAATCATTCCCGGCTTCGATATCCTGGCGCTCTCGTCATCGAGTGAGGCGTTCCCTTTGGTGCTCGCGGAGGCGATGGCGAGCAGCGTGCCGTGCATCGCCACCGACGTCGGTGACTGCGCCTGGATCATCGGAGACACCGGCGTGGTCGTCCCGCCCCGTGACCCCGATGCTCTGACCGCGGGGCTGGAGCGCGTGATCGCACTCGGGCCGGTGGGGCGGCGACGGCTCGGCGCCGCGGCGCGGGCGCGGGTCATCGAGAACTTTACTCTCGCCCAGGTGGCGCGGCAATACGAGGCCCTCTACCGGCGTCTCGCAAGGAGGACGTAACGCGGGCGCGCCGTCGCGCCGGCCGCATTAGCGGCATGGTTGTGTTTAGCGGATCGATTCGAAATCGTCTGTACGTGGCGGAGTACCTCCCGTTCAGAACCTGCGCATTTTGCGGGAGCGACGCTAATCGCGGTGCTCGAGCATGTCGAGGACGCCGATCGGACATTATTTGAGAATTCACCGTATCCTCGCTCCCGGTGGCCGGGTGCTCGTCGATGTGCCGTTCATCCAGGGCTATCATAGTGCACCCGGCGATTATCGGCAATTCACCGAACAGGGATTTCGCGTGGAGGTTGAGCGGCACGGGTTCGAGATCGAAAAGAGCGGCATCTCGGTAGGCCCTGCGTAGCCATGGCATGGATTACAGCTGAGTTCCTGGCACTACTGCTTTCGGGCCGCAGTGCGCTCGCGTATCGAGGCTTGAAGGTCGTCACGAGTTGGCTTTCGAGCCCGATCAGCTCGCCGATCGATGGCTCGAGAAGCATCCGATGGCCGGCAGGATCGCGAGCTCCGTATGGATCGTGGCGCGAGTCCGTGCCTCAGGATGAACGTGCTCTGTTACGTGGCTTTCCTCAAGCAGTCTATTACGGCGTGAGAGCGACACGCCCACGGTGGGCAAATAGCCAGGGACATCAGGTGTTCGTCGTGTTCGTCGATCTGAGCCCGACCTCGAACGCCGTCTATGTACTCCTAGGCTTCTCATGATCATAGAGGAGACCTGTCCGTTTTTGCCTGGAAAGGCCTTTCAACAGCACTTTCGAGATATGGTTTGATCGCCGGGATTGCTGCCGTCCCGGCCTTTCCCAGCAGCTCACCGTACACTGCAAGCGTCCGCTCTACCACGTGCTCGATTGCAAACTCCCCTTCGGCCACGATCTCCCGCCCCCGACGGCCCATGGCGCGGCGGCGGTCCGGATCATCGAGAAGCGTCAGCACCGCATTTGCGAGCGCGTCGGGCGAGCCAGGCTCGAAAAGCAGGCCGCTCTCCCCATGCCGCACGACCTCACGACAGCCCGCGACGTCAGTCGCGACAATCGCGCGGGCGCATGCCGCCGCCTCGATCAGCACCCTTGGCACCCCTTCGCGGTACTTGGTCGGAAGGCAGACCAGGTGACACTGGCCGAAGACCCGCAGCATGTCGGCCTGGAAGCCCCACCATTCTATCCAGCCTTCCTTTACCCAGTTTTCGATCACCGATTGCGGCACATGGTGGCGATTGTGTCTGGGGACATGTCCAACGAGTACGAAACGCACATCGCTGCGCGAAGCGCGACTCTCCGGGCCGCTTGCACGAACTCCTCGACACCCTTCGCCCACAGCATCCGGGCCGGCAAGATTACTGTCGGCGCCCCGTCCGGCTCCGGCAGTGGCGTGAACACTGTCAAGTCGACCCCGGCACCCTTGACCAACAGAATATCCTCGCGCCGCGCGAGCCCGCGGACGCACAGCTCCTCGCCGTCCTCCGGGTTTTGAACCATGGCATGGGCGTTCGGGTGCCTGAGGGCTGCCGCGTACAACCATTCGAGAATGCGTCGCCGGACCCAATGTCGGCTGTCGAGCACCCCCTTGCCAACGCCGCTGCTCTGACCGCCGCCGATGGCGCTGACCAGCGCCGGCACGCGCAAGAAACGAGCTGCCAAGCCACCATAAACAATCGGTTTGATCGTTACGGTGTGGACGATGTGCGGGCGCACCGACCCGACTACAAGCAAGATCTCGCAGAGGAGACGGAGATCGCGGCAGGGGTTCATTCCGGTAGGATCGACCGAAAGAGGATGGACCTTTATCCCCCGTTCGCTGATGGCTCTTCCTTCGCCAGTGTCGAGTGCGGCCACGTGCACCGAGTATCCACTGTCGCGAGCTACCAAGGCGAGCGCGAGCCGGTGAGAGCAGAAGAATCGCAGGTGATTAACAAGAAACAGTAGCCGAGACTCAGCCATTCATCCACCCAACGCTGGTGTGCTCATCGCTCAACTCGGCTGTGATTTTTCGTCAAAAAGAAAATACAAGAGCGCGATTCTCGTCATCAAGAGAAAGGCACGGGAATACTCAGGATAAAGTGTTGCTGAACTCAACTGGAACACGACTGACGCCGCCCTAACACACGTACCAGCAGGCTGGGTCATACTTCCCCAGCGCCAAACGGATGTTATGAGAATTGCACGCCAATGGTCGGTGATTGCGAGACGAGCCGGCCGAGATCAGGGGCTTCATTGCGACGTACCGTCAGCCCGCACCGTCTCTCTCCTTGCTCCGGCTACTCCGCTTCGCTGTGGATGAAGCCGAAGCGGAGCGTGCGGGCCATGATGCGAAGGTCGAGACCGAGTGACCAGTGCTCGATGTACTGCAGATCGTAGCGGACGCGGCGTTCCATCTTGTCCAGCGTGTCGGTCTCGCCCCGCAGGCCGTTGACTTGGGCCCAGCCGGTGATGCCCGGCTTGACGAGGTGGCGGCCTAGATAGCCATCGATCATCGTGGCGTAGTGTTCGTTGAGGGCGAGCGGGTGCGGTCGCGGCCCGACGATCGACATCTCGCCGCGGAGCACATTGACGAGTTGCGGCAGCTCATCGAGCGACAGCCAGCGCAGAACGCGGCCGACGCGGGTCACCCGCGGATCGTCCGGCGTCACCTGACGGAACGGGCCTGCTGCGGGAGCGCACGACTCGATGCGCAGAGTGCGGAACTTGACCAGCGTGAAGACGCGCTCATTACGGCCGTGGCGGGCCTGGCGGTAGAGCACCGGGCCAGGGCTGTCCAGCTTGATGAGCAGGGCGATCAGCAGCAGGGCCGGCGAGAGCACGATCAAAGCCACGCCGGCAACGACCACGTCGATCGGCCGCTTCAGCATAAGCGCCGCCTCTCGGGCTGTCCCGACCCCGACCTTCGGCGTGCTGCGCGCTTGCGCGCAGGTGGATTGCACTCGATGCCTCCGGGTAATGACTTCAGGATGCGCAAGGTTGGCGCAGCTCGACGGGGCAAGCAATATCGATTTTATCGCTGTGACGTCGGCAGACTTTCTCGGATCGCGCTAAGTGGGCCTTCTCGAACCAACGTCTGCCAGAACCTGATGCGCCACGACCGCTGCGGCGCGAGCGGCAACCTCGCCGCATTGCAATTCGCCGGCAAACTGGCACTATCGTCCCGGCGAGCAGACGGGCACCAAAATAAGAAAGGATCCGCCCCATGAGAATCAAACGTTTTCCGGGCGTCGTGGCGACGGGCATGGCCGCCATGATGGCCATCGCGATGGCCGGCCTTGCGCCGCATGCGGCCCATGCGACCGACGCGGATACGCTGGTCGCTCGGCAAATCGGGCGATCCCGACAATCTCGATCCGGCCGTGACCGTGACCAACAACAGCTGGACGGCGGTCTACCCCTGCTACGAGCGGCTGGTGAAGTTCAAGGTGGTCGACGGCAAGGGCTCGACCGACGTCGAGGGCGACGTCGCCACCTCCTGGACCGCGAGCGATGACGGCAAGGTCTGGACCTTCACGCTCGGCGACGGCCACGTCTTCGCCGACGGCACGCCGGTCAACGCCGCCGCCATCAAGTTCAGCTTCGAGCGCATACTCAAGGTCGGCAAGGGCCCGGCGGATGCCTTCGACCAGATCGACACCGTCGAGGCCGTGGACGACCACACGGTCCAGTTCACGCTCAAGTCGCCCTTTGCGCCGTTCCTGGCCTCGCTCGTCACGGACGCCGGCAGCATCGTCAATCCGGCGGTGATGAGCCACGAGAGCGACGGCGACCTCGGCCAGGCCTATCTCGCCGATCACAGCATGGGCAGCGGCCCGTACCAGGTGACGAGCTGGGAGAAGGGCCAGCAGATCGTGCTCGAGCCCAACCCGCACTACGCCGGCAAGCTCGGCTTCAAGCAAGGTGATCATCCGCATCGTCAAGGAGGCCACGGCGCGGCGCCTGCAGCTCGAAAAGGGCGATCTCGACATCGCCGAGGACATCCCGATCGACCAGCTCAAGGCGCTCGAGAAGGCGCCGGGCGTGAAGGTCGTCGACGTGCCGAGCTTCTCCGTCACCTACCTCTACCTCAACAACACGCACAAGCCGCTCGACGACGTGCGCGTCCGCCAGGCGATCTCCTACGCCGTCGACTACAAGGGCATCATCAGCAGCATCCTGCAGGGCCAGGGCGTACAGATGCGGGGTCCGGTGCCGGTCGGCATGTGGGCCCATGACGACCAGGCGATGCAGTACGACTTCAATCTGGACAAGGCCAAGGCGCTGATGAAGGAGGCCGGCGTGAACGGCGCCGACGCTCGGCTATCTCTATGCCAAGACCGACCCGAACTGGGAGCCGCTCGGCCTCATCGTGCAGCAGGAGCTCGCGCCGATCGGCATCAAGGTCAAGCTGCAGGAGTTCGCCTATCCGACGATGCGCGAGAAGCTCGACAAGGGCGACTTCGACATCGCGGTCGGCAACTGGACGCCGGACTATGCCGACCCTTCGATGTTCATGAACTTCTGGTTCAACTCCGCCTCGCATGGCCTGGCCGGCAACCGCGCCTTCTACACCAACCCGAAGGTCGACGAGCTGATCCGCAAGGCAAAGGCCACCGCCTCGCAGGACGAGCGCACCAAGCTCTACGACGAGGCGCAGAAGATCGTCATCGAGGAGGCGCCCTACGTCCTGCTGTTCCAGAAGAACTACCAGTTCGCCATGCGCGACGACGTGAAGGGCTACGTCTACAACCCGATGCTGCTGCAGATCTTCGACTTCGCCAGCATGTCGAAGTGATGCGCCACCCGGCGGGCCGGGAGCGGCGCGCCCGTTCAGGCCGCCATCCCGCCCGCTGCCGGGGTCCCGGCAGCGGGCGGCTCGATCCCGGCCGGTCGCGCTCAGACTTTGAACGGATCGGCGACCCGCGGCCAGTAGGGGTGCCTGAGCTTCGTGTAGGGGATGCGCTCGAACCAGGGCTCGAGCGCGCCGCCCGGCGGCGCCGCATAGAGGACCGCCTTCGCGATCGGCGCGAAGCCGGCATGGAAATGCTGCGTCGACTTGACGATCAGCATCTTCCGCCTGGTCACGTCGAGGCCGAGCTTGGTCATGCCCTCGGGGTGGAAGGCCTGGGTGCGATGGGTCGTCAGGAAGAGATCGATGCCCTCGGCCGCGACCCACGCAACCGTGCCCATCGCGGTCGGCGACGGACCGAAGCGCTGGGTCACGTGGTCCTGCAGGCCGAGCACCGTGACGGCGAGGTCGACCGGGTCGCCGGAGGTGCGGCCGCACTTGCCGCCGACCCGCAGCTCGAAGCGCGCGCCGACGCCCGCCTCCTGGCAAAAGCGCACGGCCATCGGGTCCCAGAAATAGCCCATGGCGATGTTGCGCAGGCCGCGCTCGAGCACCCGGCGCAGGAAGAAGGTCGCGTCGCCCGGCGCGCCGCCGCCGGCGTTGTCCGACACGTCGGCGATCACGACCGGCCCGCCCTCGATCGCCAGCGCCTGGTCGAGCGCCTCGTCCATGGTCATGAACTTCGGCCGCGTCGCCTCGCGCATGGCGAAGAGCTCCTCGCCCAGCCTGCGGGCGAGGCGCTCGGCCTTGCCCGCATCGCCGTCGGCGACGACCAGGGTCTTCACGCCGACGTCGGCCACGTCGCCGTGGGGAAAGCCATGCCCGAGCGAGACCGACAGGATGCCGTCCTTGCCTTCGAGCGCGTACATGCGATCGACGAAGCCGCGCATCGGCTGCTCGGTCGGGCGGAACGTGCCGATCATGCGGCAGTCGAAGGTGGCCATGGCCGGTCGCGTCCTGCCCTCGGCCGCGTCGGCGACGAGCGCGAACAGGTCCTCGGCACGGTCGCCGATGTCGACATGCGGGTATTCCTTGTAGATGACCAGCACCGTGGCATTGCGCACCATCGCCTCGGTGATGTGGCAGTGCAGGTCGAGCTCCGCGCCGACGGTGGCTTTCGGGCCTGCGATCGTCGCGCACGCGGGCCAGGATGTCGCCTTCGCAGTCGTCGCAGTCCTCCGCGGCCATGGCGCCGTGCAGGGCCAGCACCACCACGTCCACCGGCATGGCGTCGCGCAGGTCCGTGAGCAGCTCGTCGCGC
The DNA here is from genome assembly GCA_963815435.1 of uncultured Alphaproteobacteria bacterium. Taxonomy (GTDB): domain Bacteria; phylum Pseudomonadota; class Alphaproteobacteria; order Geminicoccales; family Geminicoccaceae; genus DATAOG01. The sequence goes on along the minus strand of CAWFGZ010000015.1, from coordinate 209,219 downwards.
AGCCGCTCGTAGGCCGACCGGACGATCCGTCCGCCCGGCTCGGCGAAGGTGCAGATGCTCTCCGCCACGCTCCAGCCGCGCGCCTCGGCGCGCTCGCGCCAGATGCGCAGCTGGTTGGAGCAGTAGTTGATCTCCTGGCGCGTCGCGTCGCCGTGCGCGAGGAAGGCCTCCTCGAAGCTCTGATAGCCGGTGGGGATCGGCGCGAAGGTGTTGGTCTCGGTATCGATGCCGGCAATGAAGACTTTCATCCTGGGACTCTCGGGCGGTTGGCGGGCGCGGCGGGCCTTCGGCGGACGGGCTCAGTCGGGCACGAGCACGTCCTGGTAGGCGAAGAGCGCGGGCGTGCCACCGGTGTGGATGTAGACGACGGTATCGCTCGGCTTGAAGCGGCCCGCCGGACCAGGTCGATCAGCCCGGCCATCGTCTTGCCGGTATAGACCGGATCGAGCAGCAGGCCCTCGAGCCGGGCGCAGAGCTCCACCGCCTCCAGCATGCCGGGCGTCGGGATGCCGTAGCCGGAGCCGACATAGTCGTCGAGGATCTCCGTCTCGTGGCGGCCGATTCGATCCGACAGGCCGAGCTTGGCCGCGGTTCGCCCGGCAAGATCGACCACCTTGTCGGTGATCTCGTCGCACTTCTCGGCGACGCTGATGCCGATGACCGGAACGTCGCCGGCGACGCCCCGCAGGCCGAGCAGCAGACCCGCCTGCGTGCCGCCGCTCCCGGTGCAGTGCACCACGCTGTCGATGACCTGGCCAAGGGCGCCCGCCTGCTGCATCAGCTCATGGCCGCAGGCGACATAGCCCAGCGCGCCGGTCGGCGTCGATCCGCCGATCGGGATGACGAACGGCTTGCCGCCGCGCGCACGAACGCCCTCGGCCACACGTTCCAGCTCATCGGTCCAGTCGATGTCCTTGCCGACGATGTGGGTCTTCGCGCCGAACAGGCGATCGAGCATGATGTTGCCGGTGCGCTCGTACTCCGGGTGGTTGGAGGCGACGTTGCGCGACAGGACCAGCTCGCATTTGAGACCGAAGCGCGCTGCCGCGGCGGCGGTCTGCCGGCAATGGTTGGACTGGATGCCGCCGGCGGTGATCAGCGTGTCGGCGCCGGCCGCCATCGCCTCGCCCAGCAGGAACTCCAGCTTGCGCGTCTTGTTGCCGCCGAAGGCGAGCCCGGTGCAGTCGTCGCGCTTCACGAGCAGAGTCGGCCCGCCGAGATGCCGGCTGAGCGTCGGCAGCGGCTCCAGCGGCGTCGGCGTGTGGCAGAAGCGGGCGCGGGGAAAGCGCGCAAGCTGCATATCAGTTTTCCTTTCCGGGTTCCTGGGCGCTGCGGGCCGGCGGGCCGCGAGCTTAGCCGAGCCCGTCCGGCCGACAAGCCGAATTCTCGAAGTCGACCCGTGGCGCCGATATGGCTGCCGCTTTATCGCTTGACGCAGACGGACTGCCGCCCGAACGATGACGGCCGCCATGTCCTTCGCCAACATCGTCCGCCGCCGCCTGATCCTGCTGGTCTTCGTCGTGTTCGGGGTCTCGGTGGTGACCTTCGTCATCTCGCACCTCATCCCCGGCGATCCGGCGCGGCTGATTGCCGGCGACCGCGCTTCGGACCAGACGGTCGCCAACATCCGCCACGGGCTCGGCCTCGATCAGCCGCTGTGGCGGCAGTACGTCATCTATGTCGGCCAGCTTGCGCACGGCGACTTCGGCATCTCGATCCGCACCCAGCGCCCGGTCATCGACGACATCCTGCGCTTCTTCCCGGCGACGATCGAGCTGGCGCTCGCCGCGCTGCTGTTCGCGATTTTCGCCGGCATACCGCTCGGCGTCATCTCGGCGGTCGCCAAGGACCGCTGGATCGACCAGCTCGCCGCGCACGATCTCGGTCACCGGCATCTCGACCCCGGCCTTCTGGCTGGGTCTGCTGCTCATCTACCTGTTCTATGGGCGGCTCGGGATTCTGCCCGGCTCCGGCCGCATCGACCAGGACATCGCGCCGCCCGCCTCGATCACCGGCTTCTATACCGTCGACGCGCTGATCGAACGGCAACTGGACCGCCCTGGCGCAGCGCGCTCGCCCATCTCGCGCTGCCGATGCTGACGCTGGGCTTCGTCCATCTGGGCATCGTCACCCGCCAGATCCGCTCGGCCATGCTCGAGGTCCTGCAGGAAGACTACATCCGCACCGCGCGGGCGAGCGGGCTATCGCGCGCGCGCGTCATCTTCGACCACGCGCTGCGCAACGCCCTCATCCCCTCGGTGACGATGATCGGCCTGGCCTTCGGCGACCTGCTCTACGGCGCGGTGCTGACCGAGACGGTCTACGCCTGGCCCGGCATGGGCAACTACGTCGTGCAGTCGATCACCGCGCTCGACTTCCCGGCGATCATGGGCTTCACCGTCGTCGCCTCGACCGCCTACGTCCTGCTGAACCTCGCCGTCGACCTCACCTACATGCTGCTCGACCCGCAGATCCGGGAGATCGGCTGATGGCGATCGAGACGACGCCGGCCGACGTCCGAGGCTCCTGCCGCCGCCGCTACGGCTGGCGCGGGTCTCGACTGGGGCTACGTCTGGTATCAGCTCCGTCACAGCCCGCTGGCCCTCGCCGGGCTCGCCATCATCGGCTTCGTGCTGGCGGTCATGATCCTGGCGCCGGTGATCGCGCCCTACGATCCCAATGCGCTCGACCTCGCCAATCGCCTCGCGCCGCCGGGCCCGGAGCACTGGTTCGGCGCCGACGAGGTCGGCCGCGATCTCCTGTCGCGGATCATCTGGGGTGCGCGCACCTCGGTCACCATCGGCTTCGCCATCGTCGGCATCTCCATGGGCACCGGCACGCTGATCGGCGCCTTCGCCGGCCTCGCCGGCGGGCGCACGGACACGGCCATCATGCGCGTGATGGACGTCCTGCTGTCGTTCCCGTCCTTCGTCATGGCGATGGCGCTGGCCGCCGCGCTCGGGCCGGATCTCATCAACGCGATGCTGGCCATCGCGATCGTGCGCATTCCGTTCTACGTCCGGCTCGCCCGCGGGCAGGCGCTGGGGCTGCGCGAGCGCCCATACGTCAAGGCGGCAGTCACCTTCGGCGCCTCGCGCTGGCACATCCTCAGCCGGCACATCGTGCCTAACGCGCTGGCGCCGATCATCGTGCAGGCCACGCTCGACATCGGCGGCGCGATCCTCACCGCGGCGGCCCTGAGCTTCATCGGGCTCGGCGCGCAGCAGCCGACGGCGGAGTGGGGCGCCATGGTCAGCAACGGCCGCGACTTCCTGCTCGATCAGTGGTGGTATCCCACCTTCCCGGGCCTCGCGATCCTGGTGACCGCGGTCGGGTTCAACCTGCTGGGAGACGGTCTGCGCGACATCAGCGACCCGCGGCTGAGGGGGCGTTGATGCCGCCAGAGGCGGCCCCCGTCGTCGCCGTCCGCGATCTCACGCTGGAGTTCCCGACCTATCGCGGCGCGGTGCAGGCGCTGTCCGGCGTCCGGCTCGAGGTCGGTGCGGGCGAGATCGTCGGCCTCGTCGGGGAGTCCGGCTGCGGCAAATCGGTGACCGCGATGTCCATGCTCGGCCTGCTGCCGCGCAAGGCCAGCCGCATCACCGCCGGGTCCATCGTGCTGCTCGGTCGGGACGTCGTCGCCGCCTCCGAGCGCGCGCTCCAGGATCTGCGCGGCAAGGCCGTGTCGATGGTCTTCCAGGAGCCGATGACCGCTCTCAACCCGACCATCCGCATCGGCCGGCAGATCACGCGTGTCATCCGCCGCCACGAGCCGCTCAGCGAAAGGGAGGCGGCAACGCGCGCCGAGCGGCTGCTCACCGAGATGCAGGTGCCCGACGCCGGCCGCGTCATGCGCAACTACCCCTTCGAGCTCAGTGGCGGGATGCGCCAGCGCGTGCTGATCGCCATGGCGTTCGCCTGCAATCCGCAGGTCCTCATCGCCGACGAGCCGACCACGGCGCTCGACGTGACGGTACAGGCGCAGGTGCTGGCACTGCTGCGCGAGCGCGCCGTCGCGCGCGGCACCGCGGTGCTGTTCATCACGCACGACCTCGCCGTAGTCGCGCAGCTGTGCAGCCGGGTCTACGTCATGTACGCCGGACGGGTCGTCGAGGAAGGCACGACCGAGGAGGTGCTGCGGCGGCCGCTGCATCCCTACACGCGTGCCCTGCTGGGCTCGCTGCCGGAGTTCGCGGCTCCCAAGGTGCCGCTGGCGGCCATCGGGGGCAGCGTTGCCAACCTGATGCGGCCGCCGGAGGGCTGCCGCTTTCGGCCGCGTTGCCCCCTCGCCGAGCCGCAATGCCACATGCTGCCGCCGCTGGTGGCGCCGGACGCCGGCAGTGCACACCGCGCCGCCTGCTGGTTCGTCGAGCGGCTTGCGCACGAAAGTGAGCCCACGGCCGCTCGGGACGCAGCAGTCTGCCCCGCGCCAGAGCGCCTTGCTCCCCTCGTCCTGCTCGAGGGGATCGAAGTGCGTTTCCCGATCGGCACGGACTGGCGGGGCCAGCCGCGCGGCTTCGTGCATGCCTTGAACGGGGTCGACCTCGAGATCCACAAGGGGCGAGACGCTCGGCGTCGTCGGCGAATCGGGCTGTGGCAAGAGCACGCTCGCTCAGGTCATCATGGGATTGCAGCCTCCGAGCCGGGGCCGCGTCGTCTTCGACGGTGTCGATCTGGCAGCAGGTGGCGCGGCGGCGCTCCGTCGGCTGCGTCGCCGCTTCCAGGTCGTCTTCCAGGATCCGCAGTCCTCGCTCGATCCGCGCATGCGCGTCTGGCGCGTCATCGCGGAGCCTCTCGTCTGCGCCGGGCAGCGGCGCGAGAGCCTGCGCCCGGAGGCAAGAGCGCTCGCCGAGCAGGTCGGCCTCCGGCCCGAGCAGCTCGACCGCTATCCGCACGAACTCTCCGGCGGCCAGCGCCAGCGCGTCGCCATCGCCCGGGCGCTGTCGATGAAGCCCGATCTTCTCGTGCTCGACGAGCCGACCTCGGCGCTGGACGTCTCCGTCCAGGCGCAGATCCTGAACCTCCTGATGGCGCTGCAGCGGCGGCTCGGCCTTACCTACCTCTTCATCTCGCACAATGTCTCGGTCGTGCGGCATATCGCCGACCGTGTGGCGGTGATGTATCTGGGCCAGGTCGTGGAGATCGGCGCGGCCGACGACGTGCTGGAGCGGCCGCGGCATCCCTACACGCGCACGCTGCTCGCCGCCGTGCCGAAGCTCGGCGATGGCGCGCAGGCCGACGCGCCGGCGGCGGCGGAGCTGCCGAGCAAGTTCGCGCTGCCGGCGGGCTGCTTCTTTCACGACCGCTGCGCCTTTCGGGCAGAGGGCTGCGAGCAGCCGCAGGCGCTGGTCCCATACCCGGCGCATCAGGTTTCTGGCACGAGGAGGCTCGTGCGCTGCCATCGGGCCGGTGCGCTGCCCTAGAACTCCGCCCCGGGCGCCGCGCTTTCGATCTGGGAGGCGAGCGATCATGATGCGCCTTGGGAATCTGGTTCGCACGGCGAGGGCAGCTTGTTCGAGGTCGTCTTTCTTGGCACCGCTGCGGGTGTGCCGGCCGTCGACCGAGGGCTGCCGGCGCTCATCGTCTTGCATCGCCAGCGCCGCTTCTTGGTCGACTGTGGTGAGGGCACCCAGCGTCAGCTGCTGAAAAGCGGGCTCGGGTTGCGTCGGCTCGACTGCGTGCTGCTCACCCACGCCCATCTCGACCACCTGCTCGGCATCGGTGGTCTGGTTGCCACGCTGGCACTGCTGGAAGCAGGCCCCGGCCTGACCGTGTACGGCGGCTCGGCCGCACTTCGCGCGGTGCGCGGTCTGTTGACCGAGGTGGTCTGGCCAGAAGGGCGGCCCCGGTTCGAGGTCGAAAGCATCAGGGCCGAGCCGGGCACCATCATCGAGGATGACCATCTGCGTGTGCGGGCATTTCCGGTGACGCACCGAGGGGCCAACTCCTTCGGCTTCGTCTTCGAAGAGAAGCCGCGTCGGCGCATGCTGGCAGACCGACTTCTCGCGCTCGACGTCCCCGCTGGGGCGGAGCGGCGCCGACTGCTCGAGGGCGAGGAGGTCGTCCTGCCAGACGGCCGGCGCATCGCGCCGGATGAGGTTCTGGCACCGCCCCGGCGCGGCAGCCGGCTGATCGTGGTCGGCGATGCCGCCGATGCCGGCGAGCTGCTCGAGGTCGTCCGGAACGCCGATGCGCTGATCATCGAAGCCACCTTCCTCGAGCGCGATGCCGACAAGGCCGCCGAGAGGGGGCATCTGACCGCCGCTCAGGCCGCCGGACTCGCCCGCACCGCGAACCTCCGCGCGCTGTATCTGACCCACGTCTCGAGCCGCTACGGGCAGGCGGAGATCGAGGCCGAGGCCCGGGCGATCTTCCCTGGCACCACGGTTGCGCGCGATTTCGATCGGATCACGGTACGAGCTGGATGAGAACTCCGAGGGCGCCGCCGTTGAAGCGCCAGGCCGACGGACGCCGCTCGCCCCGTCCGGCAGGGCGAGATCGGTCTACAAGCGCGGCTTCGAGATGAGATCCAAAATTGCCCGGCGGACGTCCTCGGGCTGGCCTTGAATGGCGCCGGTCAGCGCATTCAGCTGGCGGCGCAGGTCGTAGAGCTGATCGAGCAGCGAGAGCACCAGCGGCACCGTTTCCTCCTCGATCGCCATGTCGTGGCGCAGATCGCAGATCAGGCAGAGCCGTGCCACGTCGAGATCGGAGAACGCTGGCTCCGGCCCGCGGCGCGCTGGTGCCACCCAGCCGAGCTCGACCCAGTGCGTGATCTCGACCCGGTCGACCCGGCCGAGCAGGGACGTGACCTCGGAGATCGTCTTCATCGCACCCGCTCCATCTCCGGCCTTGGATCGTAGGGATGCGCTGCCGACCAGCGGCGGACGAAGTCCTCGAGCTCCGGATCGGGCTTCTCGGGCAGGACCACGCGCAGCGTGACGTATTGATCGCCGCGCCGCCCGGTCTTCGAATCGACGATGCCCTTGCCGCGCAGCCGCAGCGTGGTGCCGCTGTTCGAGCCCTTGGGCACGGTCATGGCGACCGGGCCGTCGATGGTCGGCACCTGGACCTTGGCGCCGAGCACCGCCTCGGCGAGCGTTACCGGCAGCTCGACGTGGACGTTCGGGTCCTTGCGCCGGAAGAACGCATGCGGCTGGACGTGCACCTCGACGTAGGCGTCGCCCGGCGGCCCTCCCTCGAAGCCCGGCATGCCCTGGCCTTTGAGACGAAGCGTCTGGCGATCGCGGACACCCGCCGGGACCGTCAGATCGATGGTGTGGCCCTCACCGACCGTGACCCGCTTCGTGGCTCCCTTGGCGGCCTCGAGGAATTCGACTGGCAGGCTGTAGGAGACGTCGGCGCCGCGCGCCCGCATGCGAAAGCCCCGCTGGCCGCGACCGCCTTCCCCGAACAGGCCCTCGAAGAAACCCCGCATGGAACTCGGCGTCACCGAACCCCTCGTGGGTGTAGAAGCGGCCGGCGGCCGGATCTTCGGCATATTCCCGGTAGAACGGCTGCGCGCGTTCCTGACCGCTCGCGTCGATCTCGCCGCGGTCGTAGCGGCCGCGCTTGTCCGGGTCGGACAGGATGTCGTAGGCCGCAGTGATCCCCTTGAAGCGCTCGGCGACGTCCTTGTCGGGATTGAGATCGGGGTGCAGCTCCTTGGCGAGCGCGCGGTAGCGGCGCTTGATCTCGTCCTGGCTGGCGTCGCGGCCGACGCCGAGCACCGCGTACAGGTCTTCGCTCATCGTTCTGCCGTGATTCGCTCGCGCGGGGGGTGGTCCGGTCCGGCTAGGTGGCTCCTTGGGCCCGGTTTGTCAAATCAGGCCTGCGGGGCGGCGCCGCCCCCCAGGCCCGCGGCGCTCACTCGCTGCGCCGCGGGCCGCTCATGTCGATCACCCGATAGCCGAGCGTGGTCTGCTCGAGCGTGAAATCGCGCTCTGCGACGCCGGTGCACGGCCGTTCCGTGATCAGCACGCGCGACCAGATCGACTCGCCGGCGCGGCTCGGGTCGAAATAGCTGTAGCGGACCCGGACCAGGGTGGTCTTGGCGTCGCTCTCGAGCACTTTCCGCCTGGTCACCGAGGCCATCTCCGGGGTCGGGCAGGCGCCGTCCTCCTCGATGGCATGCGCGGCGTAATAGCGCTCGATCTTGCCGCGGACCTCGTCGGGGCTCTCGGTCGTGGCGCAACCGGCGAGGAGCAGCCCGGCAAAGCCGAGCGGCAGGATGGTGCGCGCGGTTGAAGTCATTAGCGAATATCTATGCCGACGTTCGCGCTCAACCGCTCCGAGCCGTGGCGCGGCTGCATGCCGAAATGCGCAATGAGCTCCGCCGGGCTCATTCGCTCTCCCCTCAGGGCGATCCCCGCTCGCGTCCGTTGTGCTAGCCTACCGGTAGCGCGCCAGCGGCGCTGCGTCGAGAGCTTCGGGGGGAACAACGTGAGCCAGCCATCCACGCGGCAGCAACGACCCGACGTCCAATCGGTAGTCCAGTGGCTGATCGAGGGCGCGCCGCCGCATCGCGAGCCGCAGCACGTGCTCCCGGAACTGTGCGAACGCCTGGTCGCCTGTGGGCTCCCCCTGGATCGGGTCGCGGTCTTCGTGCGCACCCTCCATCCGGACGTGATGGGCCGGCGGCTGCTCTGGCGTCAGGGCGACACCCTGCAGCTGACCGAGGCGCCCTACGCGCTGGTCGACACGGACGCCTATCGCACCAACCCGATGCCGGTGGTGTTCGCGACCGGCCGGGCGATCCGCCGTCGGATCGCCGATCCAGACTGCCCGGAGGACTACGGCATCGTCGCCGAGCTGCGCGCCGAGGGCATCACCGACTATCTGGCAGAGCCGCTCCCGTTCACCAACGGCGAGGTCCATGGGGTGAGCTGGACGACGACCGCGGCCGGCGGCTTCACCGAGGCCGAGGTCGCGGCGCTCGAGGCGGTGAGCCTGCCGTTTGCCCGCCTGGCCGAGATCTATGCGCTGCGCCGCATCGCCAGCACGCTGCTCAGCACCTATGTCGGGCGCGCGACCGGCGAGCGCATTCTGCGCGGACACATCCGACGGGGCGACATCGAGCGCATCGACGCCGTGCTCCTGCTGTCGGATCTGCGCGGGTTCACGACGCTCAGCGATCGCTTGCCGAGCGATCAGGTGGTCGGGCTGCTCAATCGCTACTACGACGCCCTGGTGCCGCCGATCGATGCTCGGGGCGGCGAGGTCCTGAAGTTTCTGGGCGACGGGCTGCTCGCGATCTTTCCGGTGGCGGGCGATCCGAGCGCCGCCTGCGCTGCCGCGCTTGCCGCGACCGAGGAGGCGCGAGCGGCGCTCGCCGCCGCCAACGTCCAGGGCGAGGGACGCGGTGAGCCGCCGCTCCGCTACGGCAGTGCCCTTCACCTCGGCGAGGTTCTCTACGGCAACATCGGCAGCTCGGGCCGGCTCGACTTCACCACGATCGGCCCGGCGGTCAATCTGACCGCGCGGCTCGAGGCGCTTACCCGCGATCTCGGCCGTGACCTCGTCCTGTCGGCCGCCTTCGCCGCGCACTGCCCGAGCGGGCTCACCTCGCTCGGCCGCTTCGAGCTGCGCGGCTTCCGCGCGCCACAGGAGGTGTTCGCGCTCAGGGACGACCCGCAGCCCTGAATGCCGCTGGGCGACGCCCGGCCCAGCACGCGACTCGCGGCGCGCCGGTGCCGGCCCACTTCGCAGCGCGCCGTCCGGCGAGCAACCAGATCAGCCAACCGAGCAGCGGCAGGACCAGGATCAGCACGATCCAGACCACCTTCTTGCCGGTCGAGGCGTCGCTGCCGAGCACGCTGACCAGCGCCCAGATATCGGCAATCAGCACCAGCAGGCCGAACAGACCACCGACTTCGATCCCCACGGCGTTTCTCCCGACCGGCACCCGGAGCCTGAACCCAGGGGCGGACCTCTCTACCTTGTTGGCTGTCGGCCAACCGCTACAAAATCGAGCGGAACTGGCGGCAGCAACGACCGTTACACACCATCTAATGACGACGCCACCCGGTTGTGGCAACAGTTCACGGATCAATCGAGGAGGGTCTGACCATGGCCAGAACGACCGACACGCCGACCGATGCCGCCGAGGATTTCGAGGCGATCCGCAAGGACCTCGATACGCTGCGCGGCGATGTCGCCGCCCTGAGCAGGCATCTGAAGGGCCTCGGCGAAGGCAAGCTCGAGCAGCTCCGCGCCGCCGGCGGCGACAAGATCGACGTCTTGCGCGCCGAACTCGAGCAGACGGTGGACCAGCTGCGGCGCCACGGCCAGGAATCGGTCGCCAGCGTCGAACGGACGATCCAGGACAAGCCCCTGATGAGCCTGCTGGCGGCGTTCGGGGCCGGTATGCTGATCGCCCGTCTGCTGGAGCGCCGGTGAGCGACCAGATCCGTCTGGTCGTGGCGCTGCTGCAGGGGGCGCTTCGCCTGGGCGCCGTGCGGCGGCTGGGGCAGCACCTCCTGGCCTATCTCGTCTGCCTCGTGCTGCTGTTGATCGCGTTCGGCTTCCTGATCGCCACGCTCTACCTCGGTCTGGCCATGGTCATGCGCCCGCCGCTCGCGACGCTGGCCACGGCCGCGATCCTGATCGTGGTCGGCGTTGCGGTCGTCCTGATTGTCCGGCGGCGGCCGCGACGGGCGCCGGCAGGCGCGCCGCTCGAGGCCGAGGCGCTGCTGGTGGGCGAGCTGGTGCGGCGTCATCCCTGGTCGGCGGTCGCGATCGCCCTCGCCCTCGGTGCGCTGAGCGGAAGTTCGTCGTCGTCCTCGTCCTCCTCCACCTCGTCGGGGCCGAGGAGCTGAGCCGCTGACCGGATGACAGACCTCGGCAGTCCGGGCGTCAATCCCTGAGATGGCAGGCGGCGAAGTGGCCGGGCGTCACCTCCCGGAACCTCGGTGCCTCCTGGCGGCAGCGGGCCATCACATAGGGGCAGCGGGTGTGGAAGCGGCAGCCCGAGGGTGGATTGATCGGGCTCGGCACCTCGCCGCTCAGGATCACGCGCGGCTTCCTGAAGTCGGGATCGGGGACCGGCACCGCGGCGAGCAACGCTTCGGTGTACGGGTGGAGCGGGTTCCTGAACAGCGCCACACGGTCGGCCAGCTCGACGATCTCACCCAGATACATGACCGCGATGCGGTGACTGATATGCTCGACCACGGCGAGGTCGTGGGCGATGAACAGATACGACAGGCCGAACTCGGCCTGCAGGTCGACCAGCAGGTTGATGACCTGAGCCTGAACCGAGACGTCGAGCGCCGAGACCGGCTCGTCGCAGACGATCAGCTTGGGTCCGACCGCGAGCGCGCGCGCGATGCCGAGCCGCTGGCGCTGGCCGCCGGAAAATTCGTGCGGGTACTTGCGCATGTGCTCCGGGCGCAGCCCGACCCGCTCGAACAGGGCCCCGATCCGCGCCGCACGCGTGCGGCCTTCGGCGAGACCGTAGTTGGCCAGCGGCTCGCCGACGATCTCGCCCGCGGGCTGGCGCGGGTTGAGCGAGGCGTAGGGGTCCTGGAAGATGACCTGGAGGTGACGGCGATGGGGATGCATCTCGCGCCGGCCGAGACCGAGGAGCTCCTGACCCTCGAGGCGCACGCTGCCGGCGGTGGCCTCGATCAGCCGCAATATGACCTTGCCCGCGGTCGACTTGCCGCAGCCGGACTCGCCGACCAGCCCCAGCGTCTCGGCGCGACCGACCGTGAAGGAGATGCCATCGACCGCCAGCACCTGCGCGCGGACGCGCGCGAACACCCCGCGGCGTACGGGGAAGTGCTTCTTCAGATCCTGCACCTCGAGGAGCGGCGGCTCGGCCCTGGCCTCGGGCCGCAGCGCGGGCTCAGGCACGGACGACCTCCCGCATCAGGTCGGAGTTCCAGCAGGCTGCCCAATGGCCGGGCGCTTTCTCCTCGAACGGCGGATAGGCGCGGTGGCAGGGCGCGCTCGCCAGGCTGCAACGATCGGCGAAGGTGCAGCCGGGCGGCACGTCCTTGAGCGAGGGGACCATCCCCGGAATCTCGACGAGGCGCGCGCGCGGGCCCGTCTCGGCGGCGCGATCGAGACGCGGCACCGAAGCCATCAGGCCGCGCGTGTAGGGGTGACGCGGCGCGGCGAACAGCTCGCGCACCGGCGCCTCCTCGACCTTGCGCCCGGCATACATGACCAGGACGCGCTCGGCCGTCTCGGCGATCACGCCGAGATCGTGGGTGATCAGAATGATCGCGGTGCCGAATTGCTCTTTCAGCTCCAGCATCAGGTGCAGGATCTGCGCCTGAATGGTGACATCGAGCGCGGTCGTCGGCTCGTCCGCGATCAGGATCTTCGGATGGCAGGCGAGCGCCATGGCGATCATGACCCGCTGGCGCATGCCGCCGGAGAGCTGATGCGGATACTCGCCGATCGCGGCGCGCGGCTTCGGGGATGCGGACCAGCTCCAGCATCTCGACCGCGCGCTCGAGCGCCGCCCGCCTGGCGAGGCCCTGGTGCAGGGCCAGCGTCTCGGCGATCTGGCGGCCGATGGTCAGGACCGGGTTGAGCGAGGTCATCGGTTCCTGGAAGATCATCGAGATGTCGTTGCCGCGGATGGCGCGCATCTCGGCCGGCGTCAGCTCGAGCAGGTTGCGGCCCTCGAAGCGGATCGACCCGGTGACGAAACGGCCGGGCGGGGTCTGGATCAGGCGCAGGATCGAGAGCGCGGTGACGCTCTTGCCGCAGCCCGATTCGCCGACCACCCCCAGCGTCTCGCCGCGGTGCAGCTGAAGCGAGACGCCGTCGACTGCCTTGATCACGCCGTCGCGGGTGAAGAAATGGGTCCGCAGATCGTCGATCTCGAGGATCGGTGTCGGCGCCAGCCCGGTCATGTCACATCCGCCGGGCGATGCGCGGATCGAGCAGGTCGCGCAGGCCGTCGCCGAGCAGGTTGACCGCGAGCACGGTCAGCGCGAGGAACAGGCCCGGAAAGAGGATCATGTAGGGGCTGATCAGGAAATAGATCCGGCCTTCGGCCATGATGTTGCCCCAGCTCGGCACCTCGGGCGGCGTGCCGGCGCCGATGAAGCTGAGGCCGGCCTCGATCAGGATCGCGGACGCGAAGATGTAGGTCGCCTGCACGATCAGCGGCGCCAGCGTGTTCGGCAGCAGATGGCGGGAGAAGATGCGCGGCAGGCTGGTGCCGATTGCGATCGCGGCCTCGATGTAGGGCTGCTCGCGGATGGTCAGGACGACGCTGCGCACCAGGCGCACCACGCGCGGCACCTCGGGGATGGTGATGGCCAGGATGACGTTGGTCACGCTCGCCTTGGTCAGCGCAATCAGCGCGATCGCGAGCAGGATCGAGGGCACCGCCATCATGCCGTCCATGACCCGCATGACGATCGCGTCGACGATCCGGCTGTAGCCGGCGATCAGGCCGATGAGCAGACCGAGCAGCGTGCCCAGGATGGCCACGCTCGCCCCCACGATCAGCGAGATCCGGCCGCCGTAGATGGTCCGGCTGTAGATGTCGCGCCCGAAGCTGTCGGTACCGAACCAGTGCATCTCGCTCGGCGCCTTGAGGCGCTGCACCGGGTCGAGGCTCAAGGGATCGACCGTGCCGAGCCAGGGCGCCAGGATCGCGACCAGGGTCATCACCGCCAGAATGGCTGTGCCGAGCACCACGGTCGGATGCCGGCGGAGGAAATCGGCTGTCGCCCCGCGGGCCGGGCTGAGCCCTTCGATCTCGCTCGCAGGAACGGCTGCCGTCACGTCGCCTCGCCTTGCCGGATCAGTAGCGGATACGTGGATCGAGGAGCGGGTAGATGATGTCGATCACCAGGTTGACCAGCACGTAGGCGGCCGAGAAGACCAGGATCACGCCCTGGATGATCGGATAGTCGCGGCGCAGGATCGCATCGACCGTCAGGCGCCCGAGCCCGGGGATCGCGAACACGCTCTCGGTGATCACGGCCCCGCCGATCAGGAGCGCGATGCCGACGCCGATGATGGTGACGATCGGCACCGCCGCCGCTTTGAGCGCGTGACCGAGCAGCACGGCGGGTGTCCCTAGCCCCTTGGCCTGGGCGGTGCGGATGTAGTCCTCGCTCAGGACCTCGAGCATGCTCGCGCGGGTGATCCGGGCGATCAGCGCGACGTAGATCACGCCCAGGGTCAAACTCGGCAGGGCGATGCTCTGCAGGAACGGCCAGAAGCCCTGGGCGATCGGCTTGTAGCCCTGGACCGGCAGCCAGCGCAGCTCGACCGCGAAGACGAAGATGAACAGGTAGCCGAGCACGAACACCGGGATCGAGAAGCCGAGCACGGCGAAGCCCATGACCAGGCGGTCGATCCAGGTGCCGGCCCGCCAGGCGGCGATCACCCCCATCGGCACGGCGACCACGATCGCGAACACGATCGTCGTGAGCGAGAGCATCGCGGTCGGCTCGAGCCGCTGCGCGATCAGGTGGCTGACCGGCAGGTTGGAGAAGATCGAAGTGCCGAGGTTGCCGTGCGCCAGCTGAGCGAGCCAGGTCAAGAACTGAACCTGCACCGGCTGGTCGAGGCCGAGCTGGGCGCGGATGCGGGCGATGTCGTCGACGGTCGCAAGCTCACCCGCGATCACCGCGGCCGGATCGCCGGGGGTGAGGTGCAGGAGCGCGAACACGAACAAGCGCCACCACGGCCATGACCGGAATGGTCGCAAGAATGCGCTGGACGATGTAGGCGTACATGAGGCGTTTTCGGGTGCTGGGGTTCCGTTTGCGAGCGCTGCCCGCCGGCCGGGCCGTTTCCGTGGCGGGCGAGGGCTAGGGCCATTAAAGCCTCGTTCCGGTTTCGGTTCCAGCGCTCGACGCGTCCGCAGAGATGCACGCAGATTGCGGCAGGGAGCCGACCGCTGCTTGCTGGTCGAGCCGGGCAACCGACGGACGGAGCGGCCTCTGAGATCGTGCGCACAATCGCGACCGGGACGCACCCTTCGGCGCACCATCCAGAGATCACGATGACCGTGGACGGGGGCTTGCGGAGCTCGGGAGAGGGGTTGGAGCCGAGCTTTCAATCGAATGTTAACTTCTGGCTGTTAACTCTTTCTTCGTATGGTCCATGCGACCGTGGGAATCCGTGCCGCCGGATCTTGGCGAACTCCCAGGATCGCATGGACCACGGACAGGAACGGCTAAGGGCCAATGGTTGACAAAATGCTAACCGGTAGGATGGGGCGGCCTGAGGACAGGGCCCGCAGATAACTACCTGATCGTGCGCGACAATCAGGCGGCTCGCGCCGGCTCGGTTCCTCATTCGAGCTGAGGCTACCAGCGGACAGATCACATCCTCCGACCGCTCCGCCTGTTTCGGCAAGCTTACCAATTGGTTGTCCGGACATCCTCAGATCGAGATCGAGGATGTCCGAGCAGTCTTGAGAGAACCGCCGCCCTCAGTGCTTTTCGATGTTCCAGAGCACCAGGCGCGCGGTGTCGAGCACGCCGGAGAGGTTGTTGCGATAGGCGATCGGCGCCAGGAACTGGCCGACCGGCAGGTACGGCACGACCTGGTAGAAGCGCGCCTGCAGGCGGTCGACGACGGCCTTCTGCTCCTCGGGCGTCGAGGCGCTGAAGAACTCGAGGCGGATCTTCTCCAGCTCCTCATCGCAGGGCCAGCCGAACCAGTTGCTCTGATCGCAGGGCGTAGGCACCGGCGTGTTGGTGAGCGGGCTGTTGCTCGCAAGACCGCCGCTCCAGGTATGGAACAGGTTCCAGCCGCCGGTGCCCTTCTCGGGCGGATCCTTGACCGGCCGGCGCGAGACCATGGTGCTCCAGTCGAGCGCCTGGACGTCGACGTTGACGCCCGCGTCGCGCAGGTTCTGCGCGGTGACCAGGACCTGGGCGTGGGCCAGATGAGCATCGGTCGGGTCCATCAGGACCACCGGCTCGCCATTGTAGCCGGCCTCCTTGAACAGCTCCTTGGCCTTGGCGACGTTAGTCGCGCGGTCGTTGGTCACCCAGTCGCCGATGCCGGCCTTGCTCTCGAGCGGCGTGCCACAGACGAACACCGCCCAGCACGGTACTTCGTAGTCGGGGTTGCCGATCATCGCCGCGAGATAAGCGCTCTGATCGCCGACGAGGTAGAGCAGGGCGCGGCGCGCCTCCGGCTTGTTGAACGGCGGGATCAGGCTGTTCGGGCGCATGATCGCCTGGGTCCCGATCCTATCGATCACCTTGACCGTGATGTCGGGGCTCGCCTGGAGGATTGGCAGGAAATCGGTCGGCGGGATCTCGATCATGTCGACCTCGCCGGTGACCAGCGCCTGCACGGCTGTATTCTGGTCCGGGATATAGATCCACTCGACCCGGTCGACCTTGGCGACCTTGCCGCCGGCGAAGCCGCTCGGCGGCTCGTCGCGCGGGACGTAGTCCTCGTTCTTGACGTAGACCACCTTGTTGCCGGGTTGCCATTCGTCGCGCACGAACTTGAACGGACCGGAGCCGATCGCTTCGGTGATCTGCTTATTGGGGTCGGTCAGCGCCTCTTTCTCGCGGTGAATGAACAGCGGGTTCTCGGGCGAAGCGAGCGTGTTGAGCACCGGCCCGAACGGCTTCTTGAAGCGGATCTCGAAGGTCTTGGGTCCGGTCGCGACCACGTCGTCGGCGAACGACATCATGGTCTGGCCGGCGACCATGCGCGCCGCCCAGCGCTTGATCGAGGCGGCGACGTCCTTGCCCTCGACCGGGCTGCCGTCATGAAAGCGAAGGTTGTCGCGCAGGGTGAACTTCCAGAGCAGACCGTCGTCGCTGCGCTCGTAGCTCTCGACCATCTGCGGCTGAGGAATGAGGTTCGCATCCAGCGAGAACAGCATGTCGTAGATCATGTAGCCGTGGTTGCTGGTGATGTTGGCCGTGGTGAACACGGTGTCGAGGATCTTCAGATCGGCCTGGGGCACGATCCTGAGCGTGGTCTCCGCCTGCGCCATCGAGGGCCACGCAAACGCCGCCGCCAGCACGGCACCGACGATCATCCGCCACGGGCTGATCCGGGCCTTCATTTTCTGCCTCCCCGAGTTGATTGCGATCGTCGATCGATCGAATAGGTTTACTAACAATCATCGCGCGGGGCGCGTCAACCGGGATGAGCCGGCTGTGGCAGCGAAAGCGAACGAGCTGACGGCGTGCACGGCGCTCGAAGGGCTCCGATCGGGCCGCCTCACCGCCGAAGCACTGACGGGGGCATGCCTCGAGCGCATCGCCGAGCGCGAGGCGCAGGTCCATGCCTTCGCTCATCTCGATCCCGACCTTGCGCTGGCCGAGGCGCGCCGGCGCGATGCGGCGCCGGCGGCCGCGCGCGGCCCGCTGCACGGCCTGCCGCTCGGGGTCAAGGACATCATCGACACGGCCGACCGGCCGACGGCCTACGGCTCGCGGGTCTATGCCGGCAACCAGCCGGCCCAGGACGCCGCCTGCGTCGCGCTCGCCCGCGAGGCGGGTGCCGTGATCCTCGGCAAGACCGTGACCACCGAATTCGCGCTCCGCGCGCCCGGCCCGACCACCAACCCGCACGATGCGGCACGCACCCCAGGCGGGTCCTCGAGCGGCTCGGCCGCGGCGGTTGCTGATCGCATGCTCCCAGTCGCCTTCGGCACCCAGACCGGCGGCTCGATCATCCGCCCAGCTTCTTACTGCGGCATCGTCGGCTACAAGCCGAGCCTGGGCGTGATCAACCGCACCGGCGTGAAGCCGCTCGCCGAGAGCTTCGATACGGTCGGTCTGTTCGCGCGGAGCGTCGCGGATGTCGCCCTGGTCAGCGCCGTGCTCGCGGGCGATGAGCCGGCGCAGCGGCGGCTCGAGCCGCTGAAGCCGGACCGGGTCGGTCTCTGCCGGACGCCGGCCTGGCCGGAGGCTGAACCCGCGACCCGCGCCGCGCTCGACGCGGCCGTCGAACGGCTCGGACGCGAGGGCGCCCTGGTCGAGGAGGTCGCCCTGCCGCCCGCGTTCGACGATTTCAACGAGATGCAATCGACCGTGCTGCGCTTCGAGGCCTTCCGGACTTTCGCCTACGAGCGCACGGTCCACCCCGAGCGGCTCGCACCGGAGACGCTCGAGGAGCTCGAGGCGTGCGGCCAGATCCTGCGGCGGGACTATCTGGCGGCCAAGGCCGGGATCGCCCTGTGCCGCCGGCTGATCGCCGAGGTGTTCGAGGCGGTCGACCTGCTGCTCGCGCCGAGCGCGCCGGGCGAAGCCCCGCTCGGCCTCGAGAGCACCGGCGAAGCGACTTTCAATCGCCTCTGGACCGGGCTGCTGACACCTTGCCTCAATCTGCCGGGCTTCGTCGGACCGGGCGGCTTACCGGTCGGAGTGCAGACGGTCGGCGCCCGCAACGACGACTTCCGCCTGCTCTGCCGCTCGCACTGGATCGAGGCCCGGTTGGCCGATTGACCGGCCCCTTAGCACTTGGCCCACGCAGGCATCTTCGTCCAGGCGCGCCCCGCGGCTCAGCGCTTCTGATACGTCCCGACCAGCTCGGCGCGCGCCAGGACGTGCCCCCGCATCGCCTGCTCGAGCTGCGCCTTGCTCGGCCGGCCGAGGTCGGGCAGGACGACATCGAGGGCGAACAGCTTGTGGAATAGCGGTGGCGGCCGACCGGCGGGCATAGCGCCCCGTAGCCGGTTCGCTTCCAGTCGTTCAGCCCCTCGCGCGTGCCGCCGGGCAGCGCGCCTCGCGCCACGGCCTCGGGCAGCCCGCCGGCGGCGGGCGGCAGATCGTAGAGCACCCAGTGCACCCAGGTCATCTGGGGCGCCTTCGGGTCTGGCGCATCGGGGTCGTCGACGATCAGGGCGAGGCTCTTCGTGCCGGCGGGCGGTGCCGACCAGGCGAGCGGCGGCGAGACCTCGTCACCGTCGCAGGTGTAGCGGGTCGGGATTTCGCCGCCCTCGGCGAACGCCGGCGAGGTCAGGGTCATGGTCATGGACGAGGCTCCCTGCGCGTCGCCGCTCGCTGGCAGCGTCGTCAGCAGAGCGGCGAGTGTGGCAGCGCCGAAGAGACGCGGCATGGCGATCTCACTCCAACGTCGTTGCCGGGCGCTACTACGCCACAACGGCCACTCGTGAGTCGAGCTGCTCGGTGGGCGCGCGGCGGTAGGAGACGCGTCTCAATTCAGCGGTGCTCGAGCCGCAGCGGCAGCCGACTATCCGAGCGCTGGCCGGACGTCGGTGCGGGCGAAGTCGTCGCCCTTGAACAACAACGGCAGTCCGAGCCGCTTGGCGAGCGCGTAGGCGAACAGGTCGCCGAAGTTCAGCACCGCCGGCTCTTCTCCGCGACCCTTGCCAAACCGAAGCATGCCTTCTCTCGCCGCTGCGACCTGCTCGGCATTCACAGGCACAATTTCGGCACCGCTCGTCTCGAGCAGTTCATCGACCCCGGACAAGGCTTCAGGTCCGAGCCCGAGCTGCACCACGCGGAGCGTTTCGATCAGCGAACCGGCGGAGATTTTCACGTCGTGCGCAAGGAGGAAGCGCTTGAAGTCGGCGCGCTCGGGTTCCCCGAGCAGGATCGCGAGGAGCGCCGAAGTGTCGGCGACCACCATCACAGGATCGGACTGCCCGTCTCGTCGTAAAGGTCATGATCGGAGGTGACCTTTCGCCGGGGCATGGCATCCAGTCGAGCGAGCGCGGCGTCGAGGCGCCGCTCCCGGGCCCGCAGGTCCTGCTCCACGTCAGCAAGCTCGCGCTCGATCGCCCGGCGGACGGCGTCGGTGACGGTCGTGCGCCGCGCCTCGGCGAGGCGCTTGGCCATCTCGCGCACCCGGTCGTCGCGGATATAGAGGCCCATCGCTTGCTCCTGATGTCGGCTATTTCGGAGCGCCGATCTCATCGTACATGTCGTGCTCGTCGAAATCGTAGCGCGGCATCGCATCGAGCTGCGCCCAACTCTCTCGGATGGCCCGGTCCCGCACCGCACGATCATCAGCGAGCGCCCGCTCGAGCGCTTGTCGAACCGCCTCGTCCACGGTCGTACGCCGCAGCCAGGCGAGCCGCTCTGCCAGCTCGCGGACGCGGTCATCGCTGATCAAGAGGGCCATGGCACCGCGTCCGAATATACGCAGGTCCGCATTAGATATACAGCGGCAGATCCGAAGACAAGCGCCTAGGAGCGAGCCATGATCAAACGTCCAGTCTCCACGACGTTCGGGGCTATTTCGATCAAGGGGGCTTAGATGGTCATTCTCGGCGCCACTCTGGCCGCCGGCGCCGTAGATTGGGACCTCGAGGCCAATCCAACATTGGCGCTCAGTTCCCGAGATCCCAGCCGTGGAAGAGCCTCATCGCAACTTGATCCTGGGGTCGATGAAGGGGGCGGCGATGTCGGCGAGCAGGTTGCCGATCACGATCGCCACGGCTGCGACCAGGGTGACGCCGATGATGATCGGAATGTCGACCCGCTGGATCGCCTGCCAGGCGAGCTGGCCGATGCCGGGCCAGCCGTAGACCGATTCGACCACCACCGCGCCGCTCATGAAGATGCCGATGTCGAGGCCGACCATGGCGACCACCGGCAGCGCGGCGTTCCTCAGCGCATGGACGAATACCACCCGCCGCTCGCCCGCCCCCTTGGCCCGCGCGGTCTGGATGTAGTCCTGGCGCAGCACGTCGATCATCGAGGAGCGCGACATGCGCGCATACCAGCCGCCGCCCAGGATGCCGAGCGTGATCGCCGGCAGGACCAGATGCGCGAAGCTGCCGTAGCCGCCGATCGGGAACCAGCCGAGCTGCACCGCGAACACGTAGAGCAGCAGGATGCCGACCACGAACTGCGGCGCCGAGACCGCGGCGAACGAGAGCACCATCACCAGCCGATCGATGGCCCGGCCGCGCCGGGTTGCGGCGAAAATCCCCGCGGACAGGCCGATCATCAGCTCGACCGCGATCGCACCGGCCATCAGCTGAAGGGTCGCCGGCAGTCGGGAGCGGATCAGTGTGCTGACCTCGGTCTTCTGGATGTAAGAGCGGCCGAGATCGCCCTGGAGCAGGTGGCCCAGGTAGCGCAGATATTGCTGCCAGAGCGGCAGGTCGAGGCCGAGCTGGCGGCGGATGCTCTCGACCGTCTCCGGTGTGGCGCTGCGCCCGGCGATCTGGCGGACCGGGTCGGCCGGCACGAGGAACAGGAGAACGTACGTGACCAGCGTGATGCCGATCAGGATGAAGATCGCCTGGCCGAAGCGCTTGGCGAGATAGGCGAGCATCAGGAGCGGCCCCGCTGGGTCGGATCGAGCGCGTCGTTGAGTGCGTCGCCGACCAGGTTGAAGGCGAGCGCCAGCAGGAGGATCGCAGCGCCCGGGAAGAACACCAGCCAGGGCGCAGTCGCAAAGTAGGTCTGGTTCTCGAAGATGATGTTGCCCCAGGAGGGGGTCGGCGGGCGCACGCCTACGCCGAGGAACGACAGCGTCGCCTCGAGCAGCACGGTGGTCGCGATGCCGAGCGTGCCCCAGACCAGCATGGTCGGCACCAGATGCGGGACGATGTGGCGAGCGAGGATGCGCCAGGCACTCGCGCCGAGCGCCCGGCAGGCCTCGATGTATTCCTTCTCCACCAGACCGCGGGTCTGGGTGTAGACCACGCGCGCCACCTGGACCCAGTTCACCATGGCGATCACCAGGGCAACGATCCAGAGCGAAGGGCTGAAGATGGCGGCGAGCGCGATCGCCAGGAGCAGCGCCGGGAAGGCCATCATGAGATCGGTGAAGCGCATGATCAGCGCGCCGATCCAGCCGCCGAGATAGCCGGCCGTGACGCCGAGCAAGGTTCCGGTCAGGACGGCGATCCCGTTGGCGGCGATGCCGATGATCAGAGAAGTCCGTGCGCCATAGATCAGGCGCGAGAGCAGATCGCGCCCGAGGAGGTCGGTGCCCAGCCAGAAGCGCCCGTTGGGCGGCAAGGGCGCCCCCTCGAGCGTCAGGCCATCGAAGAACTGCTCGTCCGGCGGATAGGGCGCAAGGCGGGGCGAGAACAGGGCGGCGAGCGTCATCGCCACGATGACGATGATGCCGAACAGGGCAGGGCGATCCGCAAGCAGCAGCTTCAGGGCGCGTGGCATGGCCGGATCATGAGCTCGGCGCTCGTTGGCCGTGACGGCGCGCGCCACGGTTCGCCGATCGCACCATGACATCACGATCCGCCGAGAGACACCAGGGCTCAGCGGATCGCGCCCTCCTTGAACAAGAACGACTCCGAATTGGCGGCGACCATTCGCCAGCGGATTCTGGCAGAGCAACAGAACCGCTACGGCCCAAATCCGAGCCGAAGTGCTAGCGGCGGGCGGGCTCAGGCCGCGGCCGGCGGCGCGAGCGGCACGGACGGAAGCGGCCCCTCGAGCAGGTCGTCGAGCGGGCCAAGATCCTCGAAGTCGGCCACGGGATCGTCGAGCCGGCAGACGCCGATACGGTCCTCGCGATCGAGCGCGGCGAGCAGCGGGCCCTCTTGCGGATCCACGGCGATCGCGAGCGGGCTCGCAAAGCGGCCATCGAGGCGGCGACGATCCGCGAACCCGCCCTCGCGCTCCAGGGTCAAGAGATGCAGCATGTCGTCACCGCCGGCCACCGCAACGACGAGCTGGCCGTTGCGATCCGGCGCAGCCGCAAGCTGGCTGCGGGCCAGCAGGTCGAGCCGCCGCGGCGGCTGCGCGAGGGCGCCGTCGGCCTCGATGCGGGCATGCCACAGCCCGCCATCCGCGTTCGCCCCAAGCAGGTGGACCGTGCGGTCCCTGCCCTCGACGGTAAGCAGCAGGTCGCGCGCGTCGCCCGCGAGCGTCTCCCAGCGCGGTGCCATGGCGCCGACCTCCTGAATACGCGCGACGTGCAGTCGGCCGCCGCCTTCGCGGCCCGCGAGCAACTGGCTGCCGTCCTGCAGGACGTGGATCAGGAGCGCATCGAGCGGCGGTCCTGCGAGCTCCTGCCAGCTCGCCGCCGCTTCGCTGCACACGCTGAGGACGCCTTCGGCCGAGAGCGCAAGCGCCACTCGGCCCGAGCGCAGCCCGAGCATGCCGGCCGAGCGCTGGTCGCGCGCGAGCATCATCTTGGTCCGCTTGACGAGCTTCCAGGGCGGCACCGCCCGTTCGCCCAGCGTGTCGATGATGTTGGTGAGGACATGGCCGCTGCAGGAGAAATGCAGCGCGCCGTTGATGCTCTCGAAGGAGAAGGGCTTGGCCGAGCGCGGCGTGAAGTTCGGCAGCGTGACGAGGCCCAGCGCCTCGCT
Source organism: uncultured Alphaproteobacteria bacterium (assembly GCA_963815435.1). Taxonomy (GTDB): domain Bacteria; phylum Pseudomonadota; class Alphaproteobacteria; order Geminicoccales; family Geminicoccaceae; genus DATAOG01. The sequence goes on along the minus strand of CAWFGZ010000015.1, from coordinate 186,001 downwards.
CTGATCGCGCGAATGGGTGCTAACCGCCGCGACCCCCGTGGGCAGCCGGTCAGGCGGCCGGAAGCCGACCAGGCCCAGCCCCTCCCAGGGCGCGAACAAGATGTCCGAGGCGTCGCGGTCGTCATCGTGGCCGATCACGAAGATGCCGATACGGTCCGGGGCGCGGTCGACCGCCAGCAGGTTGTCGAAGGGGCTGTCGAAGTCCTGCCCGCTGTCGACCTCGCGCTTCGCGCTGAACTGCGGCTCAGTGAGCCGCGCGCCGTCCGCGACGGTGGCGTCATAGACCGCGCCGCTGAAGCTGAGCTCGCCGGCGCCCAAGGTGTCGCTGTCGTCGAAGACGTGGATCGCTTCGACATTGCCTGCGATGTCGCGCCGCTTGGTCGCGAACTCACCGCGCGCGCGCACCTTGCCGCTCGCCGTGGTGGGCTCGGCCTCGGTCCTGCGCGGCACCGAGATGCGAAACCAGTAGCGGCGCTCCTGCTCGAGGTTGCGCACCGTGACATCGTGTTGCAGCCGCGCATCGCCGAACAGCTCGATCTCGGTGCGGAACAGGTTCTCTTTCTCCATGTCGAGCGAAATCTCGCCGTGCACCATGTGGAAGATCTCGACCGTAGCGTAGCTTGGCCATACCGTGTCGAACCTAAGGCGCAGGGCGGTCGCGCCCGGTCGACCCGGACGTTGAGGATCGCCTGTCTTTGCAGAAGGTCGAACAGGTTCTGTTTGATCGCTTCTTGCACGTTCACGAACGCATCTGCTCCGAACGGCATCTCCGTCCCTCCGAGAGCGACGCACCTCGCGCCGCGAGCGTGACCAATCTCGCGCGTTTGCGGGCGTCTGCGTCAACCTCGGGTGCGGTCGGTGGATGACGGGCGCGCCCTACCTGCGGATCGAGGTGTCGCTCGCGATCTTCGAGCGCGGACGGGCGCCCGACTTGCGCGAAGGCCGTTCCGCTGAAGCTACCAGCGGCCCGGCGCCGCAAGCCTCTTGAGGCAGGGGCGCCGCCCGGGCTAGGTTGCCGGCGCGGTCGATCCGCGCCGACAACAACAGCAGGCCAAGGGAGTGGCATCGGCGACATGCGTTACCAGGCCCCGGAGACTCTCGATGCGGCGGTGAGCCTCCTCGCCGGCGCGCGCGGCGAGGCGCGCGTGCTGGCGGGCGGTACCGACCTCTTGGTGCAGCTGCGCTCCGGCCTGATCGAGCCCGAGCTCGTGGTCGACCTGAAGCGGATTCCGGAGATGCACCGGATCAGCGCCGAGAGGGGCGGCTTTCGCATCGGTGCGGCCGTCTCAGGCGCGGAGCTCGGCGAGCAGCCCGAGCTGCGACGGCTCTGGCCAGGCGTGGTCGAGGCGGTCGAGCTGATCGGCTCGACCCAGATCCAGGGCCGCGCCACCATGGTCGGCAATCTTTGCAACGCCTCGCCTGCCGCTGACAGCGTGCCGGCGATGATCGCCGCCGGCGCGATCGTGAGCATCGCGGGACCGGGCGGCCGGCGCGAGGTTCCGGTCGAGGCGATCTGCACGGGCCCGGGGCAGACCTCGCTCGCGAAGGGCGAGGTCGCGACCTCCGTCTTCCTGCCCGCGCGCCCGCCCCATTCCGGCGATGCCTATCTGCGCTTCATCCCGCGCACCGAGATGGACATCGCGGTGGTCGGCGCCGGCATCAGCCTCACCCTGGACGATGCGGGCATCTGCCGGGCGGCGCGCCTCGGGCTCGGTGCGGTCGCGGCGCGACCCCTGCTCGTGCCCGAGGGTGCCGCAGCGCTGATCGGCACGCCGGTCGACGGCGCCGCGCTCGGGCAGCTGGCCACGGCAGCGTCGGCCGCCTGCCGGCCGATCGACGACAAACGCGGCACCAGGGAATATCGGATCAAGGTCGCGGGCGTGCTGGCGCGCCGCGCGGCCGAGATCGCGCTCGAGCGCGCGAGGGCGAACTGATGGCCAAGATTTACGTCACCACCACGATCAACGGCGACGCGGTCGAGTTTCTCTGCGATCCCGAGCAGACCCTGCTCGACGTGCTGCGGGACGAGCTCGAGCTGACCGGCAGCAAGGAGGGCTGCGCCTCGGGCGACTGTGGGGCGTGCAGCGTGATGCTCGACGGTCGCCTGGTCTGCGCCTGCCTGGTGCTCGGCGCCGAGGCCGAGGGCCGCGCCATCGAGACCATCGAAGGCATGGCCGAGGGCGAAAATCTGCATCCGCTGCAGCAGAAGTTCCTCGAGCATGCAGCGTTGCAGTGTGGCATCTGCACGCCGGGTTTCCTGGTCGCCGCCAAGGCCCTGCTCGAGAGGAACCCGGACCCGAGCGAGACCGAGGTGCGCTACTGGCTGGCCGGCAATCTCTGCCGCTGCACGGGCTACGACAAGATCGTGCGCGCCGTGCTCGATGCCGCCACCGAGATGAGGGGAAGCTGATCATGGCAACCGTGTTGAAGACCGAGACCCCGGCGCCGGCTCATGAGCTGAAGTGGATCGGCAAGCGACCGCTGCGGCCGGACGGCGTCGACAAGGTCACCGGGCGGGCCAAGTTCGGCGCCGATCTGTTCCTGCCCGGCATGCTGGTCGGCAAGATGCTGCGCAGCCCGCATCCGCATGCCCGGATCAAGTCGATCGACACCTCAAAGGCCGAGGCGCTGCCCGGCGTCAAGGCCGTGGTCACGCGGGACGACTTCCACGACCTCGCGTCGGAGCTCGTGCCCGCGGGCGAGATGATGATCAATTATCGCGACATGGTGCGCAGCATCATGGCGCGCGAGAAGGTGCTCTACGAGGGCCATCCGGTCGCCGCCGTCGCGGCGACCAGCGCAGCCATCGCCGCGCAGGCACTCAAGCTGATCGAGGTCGAGTACGAGCCCCTGCCGCACGTGATCGACGTGGTCGAGGCGATGCGCGAGGATGCGCCGCTGCTGCACGAGGACCTGTTCACCTCGGGGGTCGAGCCGCCGCCCGACAAGCCCTCGAACGTCGCCACGCGGGTCGAGTTCGCGATCGGCGATATCGAGGCCGGCTTCCGCCAGGCCGAGCTGGTCATCGAGCGCGAGTTCGACACCAAGCCGGTGCACCAGGGTTACATCGAGCCGCACGCCTGCGTCGCGAGCGTGTCCGAGGACGGCCAGGCGGAGCTCTGGTGCACGACTAGGGGCACTACATCGTCCGCTCCCACTGCGCCAAGCTGCTCGGCATGGACGTCTCCAAGATCCGGGTCACCGCGTCGGAGATCGGCGGCGGCTTCGGCGGCAAGACGGTGGTCTATCTCGAGCCGGTGGCGATGGCGCTCTCGCGCAAGGCGCATCACCCGGTGAAGATGGCGATGACGCGCGAGGAGGTGTTCCGCGCCACCGGGCCGACCTCGGGCGCCAACGTCTGGGTCAAGATCGGCGCGACCAGGGACGGCCGGATCACCGCCGCCGAGGCGGTGCTGAAGTACCAGGCCGGCGCATTCTCGGGCGGGCCGATCCAGCCGGGCTGCATGGCGGCCTTCGCCCCTTACGATCTCGCCAACGTCAAGGTGGTCGGCTACGACGTGGTGAGCAACCGGCCGAAGGTCGCGGCCTACCGGGCGCCGGGCGCGCCGATCTCCGAGTTCGCGGTCGAGTGCGTGATCGACGAGCTGGCCAAGAAGCTCGGCATCGACCCGATCGAGCTGCGCCTCAAGAACGCCGCCAAGGAGGGCACCCGCGCCGCCTACGGCCCGAAGTTCGGACCGATCGGGCTGATCGCCACCCTCGAGGCCGCCAAGGCGCACGAGCACTACCGGGCACCGCTCGGGCCGAATCAGGGCCGGGGCGTGGCCTCCGGCTTCTGGTTCAACATAGGCGGCGACACCTCCACCTCGATCAACCTCAACGAGGACGGCACGGTGACCCTGGTCGAGGGCACGCCCGACATCGGCGGGTCGCGCGCCTCGATCTGCCTGATGGCGGCCGAGGCTCTGGGGATCGACTACGACAAGGTGCGCCCGATCATCGGCGACACCAGCGCTCTCGGCTACACTTTCCTGACCGGCGGCTCGCGCGCGACCTTCTCCAACGGCATCGCGGTCAAGCTGGCGGCGGATGCCCTGATCAAGGAGGCATGCGCGCGCGTTGCCAAGGTCTGGGAAGTGCCGGAGGAGGCGGTAAAGTGGGAGGACGGCTGCGCCAGACCCGCGAGCAGCAATGTCGGCGATTTCGCGCCGCTATCGCTGGCCGAGATCGCCGGGCTGGCCGGCAAGACCGGCGGGCCGATCGCCGGGCATGCGCACGTCAACGCCCAGGGTGCCGGGCCGAGCTTCGGCACCCACCTGGTCGACCTCGAGGTCGACCAGGAGACCGGGCGGGTCACGATCCTTCGCTACACAGTGATTCAGGACGCCGGCCGGGCGGTCCACCCGAGCTACGTCGAGGGCCAGTACCAGGGCGGGGCGGTGCAGGGGATCGGCTGGGCGCTGAACGAGGAGTATATCTACGGCCCGGACGGGCACCTGCAGAACCCGGGCTTTCTCGACTACCGGATGCCGGTCGCCTCGGACGTGCCGATGATCGACACGGTGATCGTGGAGGTGCCCAATCCGCGCCATCCCTTTGGCGTGCGGGGCGTCGGCGAGACCCCGATCGTGCCGCCGATGGCGGCGATCGCCAATGCGATCGAGCAGGCGACCGGGATCCGCTTCACCGAACTGCCGATGTCGCCGCCCAAGGTGCTGAAGGCGATCGACGAGGCGAACGGCGGGGGAAGCTGAGGCGATGGCCCGGATCGTGCTGACCAGGAACCTCACCCAGTTCACGGGCGGTGAGAGCGAGCTCGAGCTCGACGCCGGCAACATCCGCCAGCTGCTGGGCCAGCTCGGTACGCGCTATCCGGCCCTGAAGCCGCATCTCGGCGAGGGTCTCGCGGTCGCGATCGACGGCGAGATCTATCAGGATGCCTGGCTGGAGCCGATCCCGCCCGGCAGCGAGGTGCACATCATCCCACGCATCGCCGGAGGCTAGCTGGACGGGTACGCGGGTTCAGTCCGAACGTCCGTCGGTCATGCGCGGGCCTCACCCGCGCATCCGGTGGGTTGCCCAGTCAGCCGACAACCTCATCCCAGAATTTCAGGACCTCATCGGCAAATCGGTCGAACAGCGCCGGCGACATCTTGATTCCCCCGGCGTCGGTAGCACCAAATACCGGATGCTTTTGGTAGAAAAAATCTGGCAGTTCCTCTCGCAAACGATCGAATGCCTGACGACGATCCTGCTCCAGGATGTTGGCAAGTGCGGCATAGGTGCCAAAGGTATCGACGTCGATGTCGAGCTCTGCCAATTTCCCCAAGAGATCGGACCATTGCCAATTGTCGTCGTATTCGTCGCCGATCTTGGCGCGCAGAAAATTCCTGATGAATTTTTCCAGCAAGTGTAGCAAACCCATGATTGAAGTGACGACGAACTCCATTTCGAGAAAATCGAAGTCGCGGCTGAAATAGTCGCGACAGGCCAACGGTATGACTTTATCGGACCATTCCTGGTCAGTCATCCGGCGCGATGGGTGCTGCCGGGCGAAATCCTTGGCCCAGGCGTACGATTCTTTTTCCAGTCGCTCCAGGAGCGGGAAGATCGTGTCGCGGATGGCGGCCACATAGATCCTGGTCAGGTGGAGCGCCTCCTCCCGATCGAAGGTCTTGATTGCGATGACTGGTGCAGCTTCCATACGACGACAGCATCTACCTTTAGGGGTGCGGGGTCGGAAGGCGCAAGCTCGCAAGTACCGCCACGCTATCTATTATCATCAATTGTTTAACCGGCCCTTAAATCACGCATCTCAACTGCCGGGAGCGTCGATGGGAAGGCGGTTTCGAATCTGACGATCCCCCCAAATCTTGACAATAAACGACCGTCGTGCCCTGCTATCGTCGCGGGAACGGGAGAGAGCGAGGTCCGGTCGAAGAGATCTCGACGAACCAGCAGGGGGATGAAATGAGGCGTTTCGCCTACATCGTGCCAAGTTTGTGCCTGGGGTTGCTCGCGGCCATGCCGGCCGCAAACGTGGCTCGCGCCGACGGTCTGACGCTCACCAGCGGCGAGTTCAAGGACGGCGATTACCTCACCAACGAGCAGGTGTTCAACGGGTTCGGCTGCGAGGGGCAGAACGTGTCGCCTTCGCTCAGCTGGAGCGGGACACCCGCAGGCACGAAATCCTTCGCGCTCACGGTCTACGATCCCGACGCGCCGACCGGGAGCGGATGGTGGCACTGGGTCGTCGTCAACCTGCCGCCGACGACCACGAGCCTGTCCAAGGGCGCAGGCACGGCGGCCGGCGCCAAGCTGCCAGAGGGCGCGCTCCAGGTGCGCACGGACTTCGGCGCGCCCGGCTATGGTGGCCCCTGTCCGCCGGAAGGGGATCATCCGCACCGCTATCTGTTCACGATCCGCGCGCTCGATCTGGACAAGCTCGACGTGACGGCGGACTCCATCGGCGGCCTTGGTCGGCTACTACCTGCATTTCCATACCCTGGCCGAGGCCTCGCTCATGGGCCTGTACAAGCGCTGACCTGGCTTCGAGGCGGCCAAAACTGTCGAGACGCGACCGCTTCGACGGCCCCGGGCAAGAGTTCCGGGCCGGTACCGGTTGACACTCCCGCGGTCCGATTGTACCGATTCGGTAATACGTCAGATCGCTCGGCACAACGACCGGGCACGGGGGGTCATATGATCAAGCATCCATCTGTCATCGCGGCCCTGGGTGTGGCCGCGCTCGCGCAGCTTGGCGCGTGGTCGGCGAAGGCCGAGGAAAACGCTGCCACCAAGGCGGTCGAGGCCGCCAAGGCGTACGCCGGCACCACCATCAACACCGAAGAGGAGGCGGGCCTGATGGCGATGCTCGGCATCAACATCACCGGGCCCGAATGGGAGAAGCTCACCGGCATCAAGGTGCACGTGAGCGAGGTCCCCTACGAAGAGCTGTTTCCCAAGGCGATGCTCGAGCATCGCGCCGGCACCGGCGCCTACGACATGCTCACGATCGCGCCATCCTGGGTCGCCGACATGGTGCGGGCGGGCGCACTCGAGCCGCTCGACCCCTACATCGAGAAATACGGCGTCAAGAGCGAGTTCGACGACATCGCGCCGGCCTTCCGCGACTGGATGACCTTCGACGGCAAGACCTACGCTCTGGTCGTCGACGGCGACGTCCACATCCTCTACTACCGCAAGGATCTGTTCGAGGATCCGGACAACATGGCGGCCTTCAAGGCCAAATACGGCTACGATCTCGCCCCGCCCGACAATTGGCAGAAATTCGGTGAGATCTGCCAGTTCTTCACCGACAAATACGCGCCGGAGCTGTACGGCGCAGGCCTGATCAATGTCGGTTATACCTACTACTTCTTCTTCGAGCGGTTTCGCAGCTACGGCGGACGGTTCTTCGATCCGGAAACCATGCAGGCGAGCGTCAACAGCGAGGCCGGCGTCAAAGCGCTGACCGACATGGTCGAGGAGAACAAGTGCCAGCCGCCGGGGGTTCAGAACTGGGGCTTCGGCGAATCGCTCTCGGCGCTGAACTCGGGCGAGATCGCGATGACCATCACCTGGCCGCCGGTCGCGCGCTGGGCGCAGGGCATCAACGCCGACGAACAAGCGCTCTCCTGGGTGCCGCCCACCCAGGTCAAGGACAAGATCGGCTATGCGATCTCCCCGAGCGGGCACTCCGAGATGGCCGCCGGCATCCTCCTGGCATTGTCGCCCAACAGCAAGAACAAGGACGCCACCTATCTCTACATTCAATGGCTGGCCAGCAAGCAGGAGAGCCTGAAGAACGTGATGCGGCCTCTGGGTCTGCGTGATCCGTTCCGGATCTCCCATTACGAGAGCCCGGAGTTCCAGGCCCTCTGGCCGACCGCGAAGGACTACCTGGCGACGCACAAGAAAGCGGTCGAGACCGGCTACGCCGACCTCGCGATCCTCGACACCTACAAATATTGGGAGGCGGCGGGGCGCGCCGTGAGTGCCGCGATCGGGGGCAAGGACCCCAAGCAGGCGCTCGACGAACTCGCGGCTGAGTGGGACCAGCTCACCGAGCAGGTCGGTCTCGACCGGCAGCGCGAAGCCTATAATGCCTGGGCGGCCAAGCCCGCGGCCTACCGGGCCGAATAGCCGAGCCGGGCGAGGGCGTGCCGAGGCGGCCTGCCGTCATCGGCGCGCTCTCACCTGCGCCGCCCGGCCAACGATCGAACCGGAGCGAGGAGTAGCCCGAGGCGGTGATGGCGTCGCGCGACGGCGGAGATCACGGCGGAAGTGCCGACGTTCCGGCGAGCCGGTGCGGTCGGCTGCCGGCGGCTTCAGGTACACGCTGATCGCGCCCGCGGTCTTCATCCTCCTGCTGCTCGGCCTGTTTCCGTTCCTCTATTCGGTGGTCGTCAGCTTCCAGAAGCTCAGCCTGCTCGATCAGTACACGAACTTTCAGGGCTTTTTGAACTACACCCGGCTGTTCAAGGACCAGCGCCTCTGGGGCGCGGTGCTGCACACGCTTGCGATCACCGCCGCGGCATTGCCGCTGCAGCTCGTGCTCGGCCTCCTCCTCGCCCATCACTTCCTCGATGACCGGCCGTTCAAGCGCCTCTTCGTCGCCCTTCTGATCATCCCTTCGGTGATCTCGCCGATGGTCGCCGGCAGCATGTGGCGCTTGATGTTCGACGACCGCTACGGCCCGATCAACCAGATCATCGGCTGGGTTCTGGGCGGGCATGTTTCGATTCTGTGGACCATCCAGCCGGCCTGGGCTTATCCGGCGATCATCGTCTGCGACGTCTGGGAATGGACGCCGTTCATGTTCATCATCCTGATGGCGGCGCTGGCGAACGTCGATCCCGAGCAACACGATGCGGCGGCGATCGACGGGGCGAGCGCCTGGCAGATCTTCCGTTACGTCAGCCTGCCCGCGATCTGGCCGGTGATGATGATCGCGCTGCTGATTCGCGGCCTCGACCTGATCCGCCTGTTCGACATCGTCTGGCAGCTGACCCGCGGCGGGCCGGGCAGCGCGACCGAGACGATCTCGATCTACATGTTCATCCGCGGCTTTCAGGAATTCGAGACCAGCTACACGGGCGCGATGGTGGTCGTCCTGCTCCTGCTGTTCACCGCGGTGCTCGTGCTTGCGCTCAAGCGCATGGAGATCGCACGGTGAAGAGGCTGCAGAGCGCCGGCTGGTATGTCGCCTCGATCGCGATCACGATCGTGTTTCTGTTTCCGGTGTATTGGATGTTCGCGGTCTCGCTGAAGACGCCGCAGGAGATCTTCAAATTCCCGCCGGCCTGGTACCCGGCGACGCCGCAGCTCATGAACTTCTGGGTGCTGTTTCGGGACGGCGACGTCTGGTCGGTCTGGAACAGCTTCGTGATCGCATCGATCAGCACGCTGGTCGCCATGGTGCTGGGCACGTTCTGCGCCTACAGCATCGTCCGCTTCAGGACCGGCGGCGAGAACCTCGCGGTCTGGATCCTCTCCCAGCGCATGCTGCCGCCGATTGCCGTGGTGTTTCCGATCTTCCTGATCTACGCCAAGGTGGGCTGGGCCGACACCTACCATGGCCTGATCGTGCTCTACACCGCCTTCGCGCTGCCCTACGTGGTCTGGATGATGCGCGGCTATCTGCAGGAGGTCCCGCTGGAGCTCGAGGAATCGGCGCTGGTCGACGGCTGCTCGCGCTGGCAGGTGCTGCGTCACATCGTCATTCCGGTGGCGCGCAGCGGCCTGTTCGCGACCGCCGTGTTCGCCTTCATCTTTTCCTGGAACGAGTTCCTGTTCGCGCTCGTCCTGACCCGGACCCAGGTCCTGACCTATCCGGTCCAGATCAGTCAGTATTTCGGCGCGCAGTCGACCTTCTGGGCCAAGATTTCCGCCATGTCGGTGCTCGGCACGCTGCCGGTGTTCTTGGCCGTGGCGGCGTTCCAGCGTTATCTCGTGCGTGGCATCTCGCTCGGTGCGGTGAAAGGATGATGTTTTCGGGGGGGCGACAATGAGCGATCGCGCGATCAAGCTCTTCGGCACCGAGGAGCCGGTGCCCGAGCAGTGCCGGCTCACCGCCGGTCCGGTCACGGCGACCTTCGAGGACGGGCAGCTGCGCTGGATCAAGCTTGGCGACGCCGAGGTGATCCGCGCGATCGCCTTCCTGATCCGCGACCGCAACTGGAGCACCTGCCCGCCCGCGATCGAGAATCTGCAGATCGAGGAGCAGGGTGGCGGCTTCAGGGTGAGTTTCGATGCGCTCACCTGCACGATCGATGGCGATCTGCCCTGGCACGGCGAATTCCGCGGCACGCCCGACGGCACGATACATTGTGAGGGCATCGCCAGGCCCGAGCAGGATTTTCTCACCTGCCGCACCGGCTTCGTCATCCTGCACCCGCTCGAGGGCGTGGTCGGCAAGCCCATGACGATCGAGCACGTCGACGGCACGGTCGAGGAGACCAGAGCGCCCGAGCTGATCGCCGGGCATCAGTGCTTTCTCTACGTGCGCGCGATGACCCATGAGCCGCTGCCGGGCGTGCGCGCGACCCTTCGCATGGAGGGCGATGCCTGGGAGACCGAGGACCATCGCAACTGGACCGACGCCTCGTTCAAGACCTATTGCCGTCCGCTCGAGCTGCCCTGGCCATACACGGTTCCGGGCGGGACCGAGGTCCGCCACAGGGTGACGCTGAGCTTCGAGGGGAGGCTGCCCGCCGAGCCCGCGACCGAGGGTGGGCCGGTCACCCTGACCCTTGAGGGCGAGGCGGGCGCGATGCCGCGCCTTGGCCTCGAGCGTATTGCCGGAGGACGCGGAGCAGGCACTCGCGGTCGCGGATCTGGTGCAGCAGCTCGGGCCGCAGCACCTCAACTGTCGGATCGACCTGCGGAGCGTCGGCTGGGAGAGGGCCCTTCGATCCTATGAGGAGCTCGCCGGGCGGGTCGGCGCCGAGGTCGTGCTCGAGATCATCATTCCCGGCACCGAGAGCCCGGACGCCGAGATCGGGCGCGCGGCCGCTGCGGTGAAAGCGGCCGGCCTGCGACCGGCGGCCGTGGTCGTCACGCCGGCCGCGGACCTCAAATCCTATCCGCCCGGGACGCCGTTTCCGAAGGGCGTCCCGAGTTGGGAGGCGATCATCGAAGCGGCCCGCGCGGCCTTTCCCGGCGTGCGGCTCGGCGGCGGCATGCTCTCCAACTTCACCGAGCTCAACCGCAAGCGCCCGCCCGCGCAGCTGCTCGATTTCGTCACCCATGCCACCTCGACCCTCGTGCACGCCTGCGACGACCGCTCGGTCATGGAGAATCTGGAATCGATCCCGCACATCATCCGCTCGACCGCGGGCCTTCGCCGGCGCCACCCCCTACCGCATCGGCCCCGCCCACATCGGCAACAGCTTCAATCCCTACGGCGCCGACTACACGCCCAATCCGGACAATCAGCGGATCACGATGGTCCGGGTCGAGCCGCGCCATCGCGGGCTGTTCGGCGCCGCCTGGCACCTCGGCTATCTGAGCGAGGTCGCCCGCGGTGGTCTCGAGGCGGCGACGATGGCCTCCCCGGCGGGCGAATTCGGCATCGCCTACACCCGACTGCCGCATGCCCAGCCCTGGTTCGATACGACGCCGGGGGTTAAGGTCTATCCGCTCTTTCACGTGCTCCGCGGCCTGGCGCGCGCGGCCGGGGCGCCCCGGATCGAAGCCCGCTCGAGCGATCCGGGCCGGTTGCGCGCCGTCGCCTGGCGGGATGACGGCGGGATGCAGCTTTGGTTTGCGAACCTTCGCGCAGAGCCCCTGGAGGTCCGGCTCGAGGGCCTGCCGGCCGGGCCGGCGAGGCTCTGGACGCTGGACGAGGCCAGCTTCGAGGCCGCGGTCAAAGATCCGGCGTTCGGCGAGCGGAGCGCGCCTTTCGCCGGTCAGGGTCTCACGCTGCCACCGTTTGCAGTGGCGCACCTGAGCTTGGGAGGCTGAGCCGATGTCACGCGGACCTAACGATGCCCTGATCGGCGAGGCCGGCGCACGCGAGCGGCTCTCGACTCCGTGCCTGCTGCTGGAGGCCGAAGCTTTCGAGCACAATCTCACGACCATGGCGGAGCAGGTGCGCCGGCGCGGGCGGCAGCTTCGGCCGCACGTCAAGGCGCACAAGTGCACGACGATCGCGAGGCGCCAGCTCGAGGCCGGCGCAATCGGCCTCTGCTGCGCCACGTTGCGCGAGGCCGAGGTGATGGCCGCAGCCGGCCTCCGGGGCGTCCTCGTCACCTCGCCCGTGGTTGCCCCGGACATGGTGCAGCGGCTGATCCACGCGCACGCGACGGCCGGCGACATGGCGGTGGTTGCCGACAGCGAGGTCGGGGTCGTCGCGCTCGCCGCCGCCGCATCGCCCGCGATGGCGCTCGGCGTCGTCGTCGAGATCGACGTCGGTCAGGGTCGGACGGGCGTGACCTCGGTCGCGGACGCCGTTCGTCTCGCCCGGCGGATCGCCGATCTGCCGCAACTCAGCTATCGGGGCGTCCAGGCCTACTACGGCCATCTCCAGCATGTGCCGGCCTATGCCGACCGCAAAGCCAAGGCGGCCGAGCAGTGGGCTCGCCTGAAGCCCTTCCTCGATGCCCTCGCCGCCGAGGGGCTGGCGCCGAGGATCGTTACCGGCGGCGGCACCGGCACCTATCACTTCGATCTCGAGGAGGGCCCCTTCACGGAGATCCAGCCGGGCTCGTATCTGTTCATGGACAAGCAGTATGGCGCGGTCGAGCTGGTGCCGGGCACCAGCTCACCGTTTCGGACCTCGCTTTCGATCGCCGCCCGGGTGACCAGCGCCAATCAGGCCGAGCTTGCCGTGATCGACGCCGGCCTCAAGGCCATGGCGACGGATGCCGGGCCGGCGCTGTTCCTGGGCGGCGCGCCGCCTGGAGCCACCTACCAGTTCATGGGCGACGAGCACGGCGGCGTGTGCTACGGCGCGGACCCGCAGCGTCTCGAGCTGGGGCAGCTGGTGACGCTCATGGCGCCGCACTGCGATCCGACCGTGAACCTGCACGACCGGCTGCATCTGGTCGAGGGCGAGCGCCTGATCGACATCTGGCCGATCGATGCGCGCGGTTACTAGCAGGCTGCGGAACAAGGCGCGATGGCCGCGACGCCACGAATTTCGCGCGCTGGATAGGAGCGAGGCGCGCTGCGATGCGGTGCGCATCGTGAGCGCCGATGGGACACCACCAGCGCCGAAAAGCGTGGCGTCCCAGCGGGATGCGGTGGAAATCGCCGGCCGGCCACGTTGCCGCTCGACCACGATGCGCCGGGCATCGCTGGGTCTCCCAGGTCCCCCGGATGGGCCTCGCCTCCGGCGACTTCTCCTCGCATCGCGACTGTCGTGCCTTTTTCCGCAACCTGCTAGAGGCGAGGGACCATGAAGACAATCGTCCTCGGCGGTGGTGTCATCGGCACCACCACGGCGTACTACCTCGCCAAGCTCGGCCACGAGGTGCATCTGGTCGACCGCCAGGATGGCGTCGCGCTCGAGACGAGCTTCGCCAACGGCGGCGTGCTGCACACCAGCGAGGCGGAGCCCTGGTCGCGCCCGGGCATGCCGGCCAACATCTGGAAGTGGCTGGGCAAGGAGGACGCGCCCATGCTGCTCCGCTACAGCGCGCTGCCGGGGATGTGGCGCTGGGGGCTCGCCTTCATCCGCAACTGCTCGCTCGAGCGCTACCGCCGGAGCACCACGATCAACCTCCGGCTCTCGTTCTACACGCTGCGCTGCATCAAGGAGATCCGCGAGGAGACCGGGATCGACTACGACCAGATGCAGAAAGGCACGCTCAAGATCTACACGCGCCCGGAGGCGCTCGAGCAGAACCGGATCGAGTGCGAGACGATGCGCCCGCACGGCATGGTCTTCGAAGTCGTCGACGCCAAGCGCTGTGTGGCGATCGAGCCCGCGCTGGCGCCGATCGAGGCGACCCTCGTGGGCGGGCTCTTCTTCCCGCCCGACGAGCACGGCGACTGCCACAAGTTCACGACCGGGCTTCGCCAGTATTGCGAGCAGAAGCTCGGCGTCCGCTGCCACTTCGGCACCGAGGTCAAGGCGCTGCGCAAGAGCGGCGATCGGATCGATGCGGTCGAGACGAGCAAGGGGCCGATGAGCGCCGATCACTACGTCGCGGCGATGGGCAGCTATACGCCCATTCATCTGAAGCCGCTCGGCATCCGGCTCGACATCTATCCGGCCAAGGGCGTCACGGTGACGGTGCCGGCCGCGGGCTGGGATGACGGACCGAGGGTGCCGATCATCGACGACACCCGGCTGTTCGGCCTGATCCGGCTTGGCGATCGCTACCGCTGCTCAGGCTCGGTCGAGTTCATGGGCTACGATACCGTCCCGAGCCGGACCCGCTGCCAGGCGATCATCGACAACGTGAGCGGCGTCTTCCCCGAGTTCGCCAGGTGCTACGACGCGAAGACGGCAAAGTTCTGGGCCGGGCTGCGGCCGATGGCGCCCTCGGGCAATCCCTATCTCGGGCCGACGCCGGTCCGCAATCTGTTCGTCAACGCCGGCCACGGCCATCTCGGCTGGACCATGTCCTGCGGCTCCGGCCGGGCGGTCGCCGACATGATCGCCGGCCGCGAGCCCGAGATCGACACGACCGGCCTCACCCTCGAAACGCACGGGTGATGCTGGGGACGGCGGAGAGGAGCGATGGGCGACAGTGGGGATCAGCCCGTCTACTACGGCGGCGCGCCGCCGTTTCCGATCTCGCGCGCGGTGCGCGCCGGCGATTTCGTCATCACCTGCGCCATGGGCGATCGCGTGTTCACGCCCGAGGAAGCGCTTTACGACGAGCAGGGCCGCGTCGTCTCGACCGGCGCCCGGCTCAGGGACCTCACCTTCGCCGAGGAAGTCCACGGCACCTTCAAAACGCTACGGGAGGCGCTGGCACTGGCCGGCTGCACGCTCGCCGACGTGATCGACTGCCAGGTGTGGCTGCGGGACGCGCGCGACTTTCACGAGTTCAACCGGATCTACGCCGGCTACTTCGAGAACAATCGGCCGGTACGCTCGGTATTCCGCACTGACTTCATGTTCGATTTTCGTATCGAGATCAAGGTCATGGCCTACAAGCCGCTCCCCGCCACGGATGCGGCGGCCGACGATCGCGGTTAGCGCTTCGAACCCGGAGAGCTTCCTTCGCGTGGTGTTCGCCGAACCGCCGCCTCTATGGTTCGAGCCTTTGCTGCGAGCGAACGTTGGGGGCGGCCGAACTCCACGGGTCACGGGCGGGTTCAATGGGCCGCTCATATCGGGTCAAGCCCGCGGATTGCAGGAAGAAAATGCTGGGCTTGTCTTGGACGAGAGCACGCGTGCCCCGGGCGCGGACGGGATCGCCGCATGAGGCCAAAGCAAGAGCCGGTTGTTATATTAACTCTCCGTCAACGGATTGGGGCCTATAGCATCACCTTCCGGATGGTCCATGCGACCCTGGGAGTCCGTTCGCTACCAAGACCGGCGGTCGGATTCCCACGGTCGCATGGACCACCCGAACAAACGGTTAACGGGCAATCCTTAACGGTCGGTTAATACCAAGCGCAGAAAACTCCCGACTTTCGCGCTTGATCAGGCGCACCCGGACTGGCGGCGGGTGCCTGGCTCCCGGGGCCGGCCTCGCTGGTCGGCTTGGACCGGAGCGGGGCGCGCGCCGCAAAGGTGAAGACTTCGCGGGGCCGACGTAGGGCGTCCGGACCATTGGCAGCGCCGCCCGCCGGCCTGCTGGCGTTGCGGTGCATGGCCACGATGCTGCGCCGGACTGCCATGGTGAGGCCGGCCAGGATGGTCCCTCAATCCGAATGCGTCGCTGTATCAGGGACCGGCTCGAGCCGGCTTTGGCAGCCGCTCGAGCGCCTGCTGCATCCGCTCCAGGGCGGCGCGGATGCCGAACTCGCCGGTGAGCGCTTTGGTCGTGTAGTCACCGACGATCGTGCAGGCGTCGATGCCGAGCGTCGAGAACGGCCGCTCTTCGAAGGCGATCGCCCGCGTCGCCCGCGCGACCGCGAGCAGATCGGGGCGGAAGTGCCGGTCGAACTCCGGGCTGTAGAGGACCCGGAGCGACGAGGTCTCGAGCGCCTCCGACTTCTGCCCATCGTCCAGGAGCTGCGCCGGGGAGCAGAGAAACTTCAAGAGCTCCCAGGCTTCGGCCCGCAGCTTCGAATTCTGCGGGATCGCGTAGGGCGGGCAGTAGAGATTGGCAAAGCGGCCAGCCGGCCCCGCCGGGACCAGCGCCACGCCCGATCTGGCGCCGAGGTTCGGGTCGTCGCGGAGCAGGTGGGCGTACTCCATGCCCACCTCGAGGATCATGCCGACCCGCCCGGCACGGAAATCACGCAGCAGCTCGACGAAGCTGATCCGCGCCTGATCGGGCGGCGCCACGGCGCGCAGCAGCTCGACATAGGTGGCAAGCGCCGCTTCGCGCGCATCGCTCCGCGCCGTCGCGCGGCCGGCTGCATCGAACCAGGCGGCGCCGTAGGAGGCAACGAAGCTCGAGACGGTCCAGACCGCGTGGCCGCCGCCGGGAGCGCCGCGGGTCGCAAAGCCATAGAACTCGGACGTGCCGTCCTTGCGCACGGCTTCTTGGAGTCGGCCGGCAACCTCTTTGACCTCGGCCCAGCTCTGCGGCACCGCCAGGCCGTACCGCTCAAGCAGGTCGCGCCGGTAGAGCAGCATGTTCGAGACGTTGACGCAGGGCAGACCCAGCACCTCGCCGTCGAGGGTCACCGCCTCACGGGTGGCGGCCGTGACGTCGTCGAGGCCGATCCCGTCCCTTGCCATCAGATCGTTCAGGACCAGCACCCGGCCCTCGGCCGCGAACTTGCGCAACATCACCTCGTCCGTACAGACGAGATCGAAGGGCGGGTCCTCGTCGGTGAACGAATGGAGCATCTCCTCGAACATCTTCTCGATCAAGCCGACGCCGACCCGATCCCAGGAAAGCTCGGTTGCGATGCCGGTCTGTTCGGTGAAGCGTCTCAGGGCGGCCGGCAGGTTCTGGAACGGCCACCAGTCCTCCTGATAGACCCTGACGACCCGGTCTTTGGCCATCCTCACGATCCTCCGTCCTCGGCCACCAGGAAGCGACACTCGATCCCGAACAAATCGCCGGGCTGCAGGAGCCTGAGCCCATGTGCCTGCGGCCCGCCCGGCAGATGGAATGCATCGACCGCGTGCGAGACCGGCTCGAAGCAGAAGAAGCCGGCATCGGCGCCGGGCGAGAAGAGGATGTAGCTATTGAGCGCGTCGCTCGCCTCGATCTCGAGCCCCAGCCCGCGCTCCGGCCAGTGGATGCGCGCCCGACCGGGCCAGCCGGCGAAGCCGTTGTTGATCCAGGAGCGGGGCAGGGGCCGCGGCGCACGGAAGTCCCATTCCGAGCGCTCGCTGACCGGCAGGCAGCGACCCGGCAGGTGGTCCGGCCGCTCGAGCCAGACAATTTCCGCCGCCGCCTGCAGCGTCGTCGCCGGCGTCCGCGGCAGCCATGGATGAAGGCCGAGGCCATAGGATACCGCCACCTCGCCCTGATGCTGAACCGTCAGGCGTGCTCGAAGCGCGCGATTGGCGAGCGCGTAGCTCAGCTCCGCCCGATAAATGAAGGGCGGCATCGCGCCGCTCTCGAGGACCAGAGCGACCGTGTTCGCGCTGGTCTCCTGAACCGTCCAGGCTTTCTGCCAGGCGTCGCCGTGGATCGGGTAAGGCTCGCCGGCGAGATTGGGTGCAAGCGGCCAGAACCGGTCGCCGGCCTCGAGCCCGCCGCTGGAGATCCGGTTGGAGAACGGGCAGAGCACGTAGCAGCCGAGCGCGTTCGGATCGGCGCTTCTGCCATCCCATGGCCGGAAGAGCGGCAGGGCGCCGGTCGGGCGGACCAGGTCGAAGCGGGCGATGCCGCCGCCGAGCTCGGGCAGGATGACGAGACGGAGGTCGTCGGCGGTAAGATCGATCGCCCGCATGCGCCTGGCCGCGCCCGCGCAGCTCAATGCATCCACCAGCCGCCGTCGACGGCCAGGTTCTGCCCGGTGATGAAGCGGGCCCGCTCGGAGACCAGGAACAGGATGGCCTCGGCGATGTCCTCGGGACGGCCGCGGAACTTGAGCGCCTGATGCTCGAGCAGGAACTTCTCGTAGCTCTCGAGCTGATCGGCCCAGACCTCCTTCTCGAGCGTGGTCGGGATGGCGCCCGGGCTCACCGCGTTGACCCGGATGCCGAAGCGGCCGAGCTCGCGCGCCATAACACGGGTAAGTCCGAGAAGGGTACCCTTCGAGGCGATGTAGGCCGTCATGTCGGACCAGCCGCCGTTCAACGTAATCGAGCAGATGTTGACGATCTGGCCCCAGCCCTTGCGCTTCATCGAGGGGACGACCGCCTGCGCCAGCGCTACCGCGGAGGTCGCGTTGACCGTCTGGACCCGCTCGTACTCCTCGAGCGGGTAGGCATCGATCGGCTTGAGCGGGTTGATGGCGGCGTTGTTGATCAGGACGTCGATGCCGCCGACCTCGCTATCGAGCTCACGCACGCGCGCCTGCGCCGCCCTGACGTCGACCAGATCGGAGTGGACGAAGCGGACCCTTGGCGTCTCGGCCGGAAGCCCGGCGTTGATCGCATCAGCCGCCTCGCCGCCCTTGATGTCGAGCATGAGAACGGCGGCCCCGGCCCGCGCGAGCGCCTCGCTCTCGGCTACCCCGAGCCCGCCGGTCGCGCCGGTGATGAGCGCGTTCTTGCCGCGAAGCTCCATCGGTCCTTCTCCCCTTGGCCGCCGCCCGCGCGTCAGACGATCAGATCGGTCAGCTCGTCGATGCTGGTGTCGGCCTTTCTGAGGTCGGCGATCTTCTCGCCGCGCGCCATGGCGACGATCCGATCGGCGATCGGGTAGATGTGGTGAAGGTTGTGGCTGATGAAGATACTGGTGATGCCCTGCTCGCGCAGAGAGGCAACGTGGTCCAGCACCTTGTTGGTTTCTTTGACCGAGAGATGATTGGTCGGCTCGTCCAGGATGAGGACCTTCGATTTGAAGAACATGGCGCGGGCGATGGCGACGCCCTGGCGCTGGCCGCCCGAGAGTTCTTCGACCGTCGTCTCGGGCGAGCGGGCCCTGAGGTCGATGTTGGTCATCGAGCGGATCGCCTGCTCGGCCATCTTGCGCCGGTCCATAAGGCCGATCCCGCCGACGCTGAGGCGAAGCGGCTCCCGGCCGATGAAGATGTTTCGCGCGACCGACATCTGCGGCACCATCGCTGCCGACTGGTAGATGGTCTCGATGCCGAGGCTCATCGCGACGCTGGGAGAGGCGAGGTGGACCTCGCTGCCTTCGATGAAAATTCGCCCTGCATCCGGCTGGTGCGCCCCGGATAGCAGCTTGATCAGGGTCGACTTGCCGGCGCCATTGTCGCCGACCAGGCCCACCACCTCGGCCCGCTCGGCGTGAAAATCGACGCCCTTGAGTGCGTGCACGCCGCCATACCACTTCTCGAGCCCCTCGCAGCGGATCAGGGCATCCGGGCTCGGCCGGACGAAGGCGGCGGCAGGCTTTTGGACTTCGATCGCTTCGACCATGGTCTAGATCTTCATACTTCGGGCGCGCGCCCGAAGCGTCGTGTTCAGGATCACCGCCAGAATCGTCAGCGCGCCGATCGCGAAGCGGAACCAGTTGGCATCGATCCGCGCCATGACCAGGCCGTTGTCGATGACCCGGATCAAGAGCGTGCCGATCACGAAGCCGACGACCGAGCCGATGCCGCCGCTGAGCGCCGTGCCGCCGATCACGGCCGCCGCGATCGCCTGCAGCTCGAGGCCCTCGCCGAGCGACGGCAGCGCCGAGCGCAGGCGAAAGGTCGTGATCATGCCGGCGAACCCCGCGACCAGCGAGCACAGCATGAAGCAGAACAGCTTCACGCGCCGGGTGTCGATCCCCATGTCGGCGGCCGCCTGCCGCTGGCCGCCGGTAGCAAAGATCCAGTTGCCGAGGTTGGTGGCGTGGAGCATGACCGCGAGGATCAGGATGAAGGCCACGAACCAGAGCATCGAGCTGCGGAACAGGCCCAGATCCGCGACGAATAGCCCGGTCGGCATGTCGGAGGGAAAGGGCGGCGGAAAGCCGCCCGAGAGCACGGTCGCGATCGAGCGGACGATGAACAGCATGCCGAGCGTGGTGACGAAGCTCGGGATGCCGAAGGTGAGCGTGATCCAGCCGTTGACGTAGCCGACCAGGAGCGCGCTCGCCAGACCGAGGGTGATCGCGAACGTCGGATCGAGGCCGAAGCGGCCCATGACGACGACGATCACCATTGGGACCAGAGCAAAGACCGAGCCGACCGAGAGGTCGAACTCGCCCGCAATCATGAGGATCCCGACCCCCAGAGCGACGATGCCGAGCTCCGGCACCGCGAACAGGATGACGCGGGTATTGGCGCTGCTCGCGAACTGGGGCGCATAGAGGGCGAAGCCCGCCATCACGACCAGGAGCATGACGAGAGCGCTGATCTCCGGCCGCGACAGGAGGGTCTTGGTCAGCTTCTGCATCGGCCCGGCGCCGGCAGAGAGGGTCGAGCGGGCGGGCAGAGTCCGCCCGGCCGCCGAGGCGGACGGTGGCCGCGATCGCGTCAGCGTACGCCCTGCTCGGAGAGCTTGATCAGGTCGTCGACCTGGTCGGGCGTGACCAGCGCCTTGCCGGTGTTCACGTCATAGGCGCCGAGCTTGTACTTGTTGATCAGATGCAGCTCGTGGATCGGTATGTAGCCCTGGAGGAACGGCTGCTGATCGATCGTGAGCTGGATGTAGCCGGACTTCATCTCGTCCATCACGACCGGCACCAGATCGAAGCAGGCGAGCAGGATCTCGCCGGGCTTCTTGCCGAGATCGCGCAGGCTGACCGCGGCCCCCGCCGCCCAGTAGCCGACGTCGAAATAGGCGGTGGTCGGCTTGGTCTGGACGTAGGCCGCGACGCGCTGCCCGGTGACCGAGAGATCGAGACCGCTGTCGATCTTCTCGTAAGTGATGTCGCGGCCGGGATTGGCCTTCTTGTAATCGTCCATGAAGCGCGCGATGCCGGCGCCCCGGCTCTCGGCCCAGACCTGACCGGGGCCGGAAATGCCGATCAGGACTTGGATCGGGCCCTCCTTGGGGAACTGAGGTGCCAGGCCGGCGGCGAGGTCGTAGCCCGCCTGCTCGAGGTCCTGGCCGACGAAGGCCAGACGATGCGTCTTCTTCGGATGATCGACGTTGGAGGCGATCACCGGGATGCCGGCCTTCATGGCGCGATCGATCGCCTCATCGAAGATCTCGCCGCCCGCAAAGGTCATGATGATGCCGTCGGGCTTCTGCGCGATCGCCGCCTCGAGGTTGTTGAGCTGCTCCTGAAAATTGCCGTCCTGTTGCAGGAACACCATCTGGCAGTCGGCCTGGATCTGGCCGCAGGCCTCGTCCATGCCTTTCTTCACCGCCTGCCAGAAGACGTTGGTCGGCGTCGAGTGGTGGAGATAGGTGTAGCGCTCCTGCGCGCCGGCCGTCGCGGCACCGGAAATCAGCCCGACCACCGCCGCCGCGGCGGGCAACCAGCTCATGCGCATCATTGGCCTCCCCTCGATCAGCGAGCGCCCGTTGGCGGGCGTCGATCGGCCCGACGATAGGCGGAAGGCATCGCGGCGCGCAAGAACCGATCGAGGCGCTCTACGCGAAGGTGCAGACGTCGCTGATCAGGTATGAATGCGCATCACTACCCGCCGGTCGGCGGCGAGCCATGCGCAAAGTGCTTATCGGTCACGTGAACGGTAGCGCGCGACCGTGACAGGAATTCCTCGACAGATTGAATTGCTCACGGTGGACCTTGCCTCCGCCCGCCGAATGAGGACATCGAGATCAGCGTTCTTGTCCGCAGCTTCGATCGCGACTTGAACCTCGGCGGAGGTTGCAAGGAGCGGGTTGCCATCGAATGACACCGTCGCATCGACAGCCACCGATCCTAGTCGGATGCCCATTTCATAGGCCACATAGTAGAGGTCGTTGCAGAAGCATCCGCCAATCGCTAGTCCGAGCAGTTGCCCGCCGTTGAAGCCTAGCCCCTGGCCGCCCGCCTTACCCTCGGGACGATCAACAACAACCGAGTGCGCGCCTGCCCGACCAATCGACGCTTCCGTCTCAGGAATGGTGCGCAACTTGATCGTCATCGTCGTCATACTGCACCTCCCAATACGATAGTCTGCCTTTATATAGGACGAGGCGGGGCGGAAGGAGGCTTGATAAAATGGAGATCGACATCGCCCTCGACGTCCGGAGCGGCGTCGCCGAGGGGCCGTTCTGGGACGCCGAGGATGGCGCTCTCTGGTGGGTCGACATCACGGGCAAGGAGGTGCTGCGCTGGCGGCCCGGGAGCGAGGCGCCGCGCCGCTGGCCGATGCCGGACTTCCCTTCGGCCGTGGTGCTGCGCCGCGGTTCGGGTGCCCTCGTAGCGCTGCGCGACGGACTCTATTTCTTGGAGCTCGAGAGTGGCCGGCTCGAGGGCTTCTGTCGCCCCGAGCCCGAGCGGCCGGACAACCGCGCCAACGAGGGCAAGTGCGATGCGCTCGGCCGCTTCTGGCTCGGCACGATGCAGAACAATCTTCGCCCCGACGGTTCAGGCATGGAGATGACCGCGGACACGGGCGCTCTCTACTGCGTCCGCCCCGACGGCAGCAGCACGCGCGAAGTGGACGGCGTCGGCCTCTCCAATACGATCGCCTGGTCGCCGGATGGCGCGACCCTCTACTTCGGCGACACGCTGGCCAACGTGATCTGGGCCTTCGACTGCGATCTCGCGAGCGCGCGGCTCGCCAACCGGCGCGTGTTCAACGACGGCAAGCTGCCGGGCGTCTGTGACGGCTCGGCGATCGATGTCGATGGTCATCTCTGGAACGTGCGCTTTGCCGGTGGCGCCGTCGTTCGCTTCGCGCCCGATGGCCGGGTCGAGCAGATCGTCGAGCTGCCGGTCAGCAATCCGACGTCCTGCTGCTTCGGCGGCGCTGGCCTCGAGATCCTCTACGTCACCTCGGCGCGGTTCGCGCTGAGCGAAGAGCAGCTCGCAAAGAACCCGCGGGAGGGCGCGATCCTCGCGCTCCATCCCGGCGTCCGCGGCACGCCCTCGCACCGGTTTGCGGGCTGAGGCGCCCGGCGCCGCGCCGGGCGAGCATCGGGCGGGCCGGAGTTGGGATGTGGCCAGTCTTCTCGAGATCGAAGATCTGCGGGTCGAGTTCCGAACCTCGGACGGCCTGGTCAAGGCGGTCGATGGCATCTCCTACGCGGTCGAAGAGGGCGAGACGGTCGCGGTGGTCGGCGAGTCGGGCTGCGGCAAGTCGGTCAGCGCGCTCGCCGTCATGGGCCTCGTGCCCTCCCCGCCCGGCCAGGTTGCCGGCAGCATCCGCTTCCTCGGCCGCGACCTGCTGACGCTCGGCGAGGACGCGCTCCGGGACATCCGCGGCCCGGAGATCGCCATGGTCTTCCAGGAGCCGATGACCTCGCTCAACCCCGTGCTGAGCATCGGGACGCAGCTCGAGGAAGGCATGCGCCGGCACCAGGGCCTCTCGAGGCGCGCGGCGGGCGAGCGCGCCATCGAGCTGCTCGGCATGGTCGGGATCTCCGAGCCGGGGCGGCGCCTCAGGCAGTACCCGCACCATTTCAGCGGCGGCATGCGCCAGCGCGTGATGATCGCGGTGGCGCTCAGCTGCAACCCGAAGCTGATCATCGCGGACGAGCCCACGACCGCGCTCGACGTCACCATCCAGGCGCAGATCCTGGAGCTGATGCGGGATCTGACCCGCCGTCTTGGCGTCGCGCTGGTGATCATCACCCACAACCTCGGCGTGGTCGCCCGCTACGCCAACCGCGTCAACGTGATGTATGCGGGCCGGATCGTCGAGACCGCGCCGACCCGGCAGATCTACGGCCAGCCACGCCATCCCTACACGATCGGGCTGCTCAACTCGGTGCCGCGCATGGACCGACGCCGCGGCGAGCGGCTGATCCCGATCAAGGGCCAGCCGCCGGACCTCGCCCGGCTCGATCACGCCTGCTCCTACCGGGCCCGCTGCGGCTGGGCCATCCCCCGCTGCGCCGAGGCCTTCCCGCCGCTGGAGCCGGTCGAGCCGGGCCACCGCTCGGCCTGCTTCCGCAAGCACGAATTGCACGATGAAGGATGATCAGTACGCCAAACGGGAGATGATGATCATCGCCTTCGACTGCGCCGGCGAGGAGAGGCTCACCCCAGGTCTCAGGCTGCCGCCGACGGGACCGGCTCGGTCCGGCGCAGCAAGTGCTCGACGATCGCGCTGTTCACCGCCTCGCGATGACTGAGGGGCAGCATGTGGCCGGCGCCGGCGACGGTGCGAAGGCGCGCTGCCGGAAGCGTCCTGGCGAGCAGCTCGGCGATCCGCCGCGTGGTCGCGGGTGAGCGCTCGCCGCGCAGGACCAGGGTCGGCACCCCGATCCGCCGGTAGGCCTCGAGCGGGGTGTCCTCGGCGATCGTCGCGTGGAAATCGAGGATGATCTTCGTGATGCCGCGGCAGAGCGTGCGCTGCTGGTCCTCGGGCAGGCGCGCCCAGCTGCCGGGGCCGCTCCAGTAGTCGACAAAGCGCGCCATGCCGCGCTGGTAGTCGCCGCTCAGTCCGGCGCTCAGCACCGCATCGGCGAGCGAGCGGATCTCTTCGTAGAGCCTGGCATTAGGCCCCGACGCCTGACGCAGCAGATGAAAGGCAACCGGCTCGATCAGGGTGAGGCTCCGGAGCCGTTCGGGCCGATCGCGGGCCAGGCGCAGCGCGACCGCGCCGCCATAGGAGTGCCCGATGAGATGGACCGGCCCGATGTGACGCGCGATCAGTGCGGCCACGGGCTCCGCCTCGGCCGCAAGCGTGATCGGGCCGCAGCCGCTCCAAGGATCGCTCGCACCGTAGCCGTAGAGGTCAGGCGCGACGACGCAAAAGCGCTCCTGCAGCTGCTCCGCGAGCGCCTGCCATTGGCCGCCCGAGCTGGCACTGCAGTGCAGGAGCACGACCGGCTCGCCCGATCCGCTCGCGAAATGAGCGAGCTTCGCACCGTTCACCGTCATCGTCGACATGCGAGTGGTTCCCACCCTGCTGATCGTCGGCTTGCATTGGAGCGGATCGCTGTTTCGCCTTGATGTCACCGGGCCTGGTTTGTCGTTTCATTTGTTTCAATTGCCGGAGGCGGTTGGTGTCAGTGCCCGTTGACGGATGGGATCGGCGCCGCGTGCCGACCATCGGTTGATTGCCTCGCCGTGGCTGGTAAGGTGACCGGACAGAACAACCGGCGGTCATGAAAACTGGGAGACAGCCATGCTAAGGAACCGCTTCGCCAGCCTGACCGAGGAGCAGAAGGCGGACATCGCGGACGAGCTTCGGGAGGCCTACGACTTCGACCCCCGTGACCCGTTGTACGGCCTGTCGAAAGCGCACCTTTCCGGACCGCGGCTGGATCGGCGCACGGTGCTGCGGCTGATGGCCGCTTCCGGCACGCTCACCGCAGCGCATCTGCTGCCGGGGCTGGCGCCCCGCCAGGCGATGGCCCAGCAGCGCGGCGGCACGCTGGAGGGCGGCTGGTCCGGCGTCAGCGAGATCCGCACGCTCGACCCGGCCCGGATCGATCAGGTCGAGGAGTTTCAGATCTCATCGAATGTGCTCTCCGGCCTGACCCACATCAACGGCCAGTTCGTCGCTCAGCCGGATCTGGCCGCCGACTGGAAGGTCTCGGACGACGGCACGGAGTACACCTTCAACCTGCGGGAAGGCGTCACCTTCCACAACGGCGATCCGTTCACCGCCGAGGACGTCGTATTTACCTTCCAGCGTTCCAAGGACCCCGCGCAGTCGATCCAGACCCAGGTGCTGGTCAACGTCCTGGACGTCGAGAAGGTCGACGACCTGACCGTGCGCTTCAAGCTCGCGCGGCCGCAGGCGTCCTTCCTGGTCAAGACGACCGAGCGCTCGAGTGGCCGGGCGATGACGATCGTCAATCGCCGTGCGCTCGAGGAGATGGGCGAGGCGCAGTACGGCCTGACGCCGGTCGGCACCGGGCCGTTCCGCGTCGCCCAGCACGTCCTCGGGCAGGCGGTGAAGCTCGAAGCCTTCGAGAACTACTACGACCCCTCGCGCCCCAAGCTCGAGCGGGTCAACATCCGCCCGATCCCCGAGGCCGAGCCGCTCGCAGCCGCTCTCGAGGCGGGCGACATCCAGATCATCGGAGGCGCCCCAGTGCCCGCGGAGCTGATCGAGCGCTTCCAGTCCAACCCGGACATCGTGGTCGACATGGCACCAAGGCCGGGGTTCTACGCGATCTACATGAACCCCTGGGTCGAGCCGATGCGCGTCCCGGACTTCAACAAGCCGCTGGAGGAGCTGCTGCAGGAGCCGGGCTTCCAGGTGCGGGCGGCGCTCGCCCGAGCACTCGATCGCGACCGGTTCATCGAGATGGGCAACCTCGGCTTCGGCGCGCCTTCGTTCGGCTCGATCAATCCGGCGCTCGGCTTCATGTACGACCCGGACATCGGCAAGAAGAGCAAGCAGAGATTTCAGCCCGACTCCGCGCGCGAGCTGCTCGCCAAAGCGGGCTTCGCCAACGGCGAGGGCATGCGGCCGCTGGTGCTGACGATCATCCCCGACGACCGGCGCCGCGGCCAGGTGTTCGCCGACATCTTGCGTCGCGAGCTCGGGGTCGAGATCAGGCTCGACCCGGTCGATGTGACCATACTGGGCGACCGGCGCGACCGCATGGACTTCGATCTCCTGGTCCAGAACAGCGGCGGCGACTTCGATCCCGACGACGGGCTGGTCGATTTCATGACCACGGAATTCGAAGTTCAACGCCCACTCGCGCGACAAGGCGAAGTATCCCTTCGGCTATTTCTCCGACCAGGAGGTGGACCGGCTGGTCGCCGAGCAGAGCGTGACGCCCGACCCTGAGCGCCGGCGCGAGCTGGTCCAGAAGGCGAATCTTCTGACCTCGGACAAGGTGGCGGCGATGTTCGTCTTCCACCCGGTGAGCCCGCTGGTCACCCGCAAGGAGGTCAATTTCCCGGCCCAAAGCCGCATCCCCGACCTGGTCGACCTCGATCTGGTGACCGTGTCGTCATAGCCTGGCGCGCGAAAGGCGTCATCCTAGACGATCGAGCAGACCTCGCTGAACTCCGGCCGAGGCAGACGCGGGAACACGCCCGTCGGGTCGCCATGTCCGATCGAGCAAATGAAGTTCGACTTGATCCGGCCGCCCGGAAAGAACTCCCGGTCGACGGCCTCGTTGTCGAAGCCGGACATCGGGCCGCAGTCGAGCCCGAGCGCGCGCGCCGCGATGATCAGATAGGCGCCTTGCAGGCTGCTGTTGCGAAAAGCGGTCGCCTCCGCGAACGCTGGCCGGTCGACGAACCAGGAGCGCGCGTCGGCGTGGGGAAAAAGACGCGGCAGCCATTCGTAGAACTGGGTCTCGTAGCCGATGATCGCGGTCGCTGGCGCGGCCATCACTTTCTGCCGGTTGCCCTCCAGAAGCAGCGGCAGCAGGCGTTCCTTCGCCGCCTTCGAGGTGACGAAGACGAGCCGCACCGGGAAGCTGTTGGCGCTGGTCGGGCCCCAGCGCATGAGATCGTACAAGGCGAGGAGCTGATCGTTCGAAACCGGCTGGTCCAGCCACTTGTTCTGCGTGCGCGCCGTGCGGAAGATCGTGTCCAGCGCGGCGTCATTCACCGGAGTACCCATAACGCCTCTCCCACCTCTCTCTGCGAGCAACCGTTCTGCCCTGGAATCGCCGTTCTTCTGCTCCCTTGAGCCCTCAACTGCCTTCCCGACAGACGCCGAAATAGGGGATCTCGCTGGCCGGCGGAGCGTATTCTGCTTCCTTGGCTTTTCTCAGGGCCTTGATCCCGTCCTCGAAGGTCATCAGCGGTGTGGTCTTGACCGACTTGATGGCGCCGCCTGCTGCGATCGCCATCGCGAGCGCCGCCGCGGTGACATCGTCAGGCAGCTCGCAGATGACCAGCACGTCGTGGTCCCCGAAGGTGAACCAGCCTTGGACGACGCTCCCGCCAAGGCGTTCCACCACTGGCCTTACGGCCTCGAGGCGGTGCTCCGGATGCTTCAACATGGCCGACCACCCCAAAGGGGTATAGGCGGCCTGCAAGGCATAGTAGGCCATGGCGGACTCCCTCCTGCGCGTCCCGGCCGGGCTCACGATTGCTGTGGCCGGACGCGTCCCACGGCGGATGGTCCGCCAACTGCGCGCCGGCGGCAAGGCCGTTCTGGAGGACGGCCTGGCGCACACCGGTCGGCCGTCCCCTCGGTTGGCACCTGATCGTTGTGCGGACCCGCGCCGCCGCTCAGGGCGAGCGCTCCGCAGCTAATCAACGGCAGCGAGTTACCGCTGGCGATGCCCGGTGATGCTCTTGGCAGCCCCGGCCATCGCAGATGTTGCCGAGGCGAACGTCTGATCGCAATTAGCCTTCAAACACCGATGCGGATCTCTGCCGTGGATTCGAGCGCGACTTCTTCGAGATTGTCACCGGGACCCTGGCGGTCGACGACCAGGAAGTCCTGTTCGGGCGCCAGGACGAGCAAAGGATGGTGCCAGATATTGGTGTCGTATTGAACACCCTGCGCGCCTGTCGCCTGGAAGCAGCGAAGTGCGTCGGCGCGCGGGCGCCCGGCGACGACGACCAGCCAGTCATGGGCCGAAAGCGGCATGAAAGCTTGGGAGCCGAGCGGGTGGCGCTCCAGTATGGCGATGATGATCGGATCCGAGCGCCGCGTGCCGCGGAAGATCGAGAGAACGGCCCGGCCATCCGCACCCGGGTCGGCCACGGCAAGCGCATCAAACCTGGTCGTCGTACCCTCGTTGATCGGGAAGTGATGCGCGCCCTCGGTCTGAAGCACCTGACCGAACGGGGCAAAGGCCTGTTTTGTCAAGGGTTCGATGGGAAGGATGCTTGCCATGCCCGCCCCCTGCGGCTAGCGGACCGGGTGGCCCGAGCGAGGGAGTTTCGCATGGCGGTTGACGTCCTTGTAAAGGAGGTACCGGAAGCGCCCCGGACCACCGGCGTAGCAGGCCTGCGGGCAGAAGGCGCGCAGCCACATGAAATCGCCGGCCTCGACCTCCACCCAGTCCCTGTTCAGCAGATAGACGGCCTTGCCCTCCAGCACGTAGAGCCCGTGCTCCATCACGTGGGTCTCCTCAAAGGGGATGACCCCGCCGGGTTCGAAGGTCACGATGTTGACATGCATGTCGTGGCGCAGATCGGCCGGATCCACAAAGCGGGTCGTGGCCCACCGCCCGGCCGTATCCGGCATAGGCAGCGCCGCGATGTCCCGTTCGTTGGCGACAAAAGCATCCGGTGCGTTCAACCCCTCTACCTGGTCATAGGCCTTGCGTATCCAGTGGAAGCGAACCGCAGCGCCGCCGTCGTTCCTGACAGCCCAAGCCGCCCCAGGCGGGAGATAGGCATAGCCGCCCGGCGGCATCACATGCCGTGAGCCTGCCAGGTTCAGGGTCAGCGCTCCTTCGACAACGAAGAGAACCGCCTCCGCGCCGGGGTCGGGTTCCGGTCGACCGCTGCCGCCGCCTGAGGCTACCTCCATGATGTAATGCGAAAAGGTCTCGGCAAAACCGGACATCGGACGGGCGATGATCCAGGCTCGCGTCTCCTCCCAAAACGGCAGGGCGCTGGTCACGATATCCCGCATCGTGCCCTTCGGCAGGACGGCATAGGCTTCCGTGAAGACGGCGCGGCCGGTGTGCAGTTGCGTCTGCGGTGGCAATCCGCCAGTCGGTGCGTAATAACTGGGTTCAGACACCTGAGCCGGATGCGCGGTCTTGCTGGCCATCGTTCGAGCCTCCCAAAGAGAAACCCCCGACGCCTGCCGAGCTTGCTTAGCTGAGCCGAGATTGTCCATATGACGTCGCTTATCAAAGTTATCTGCCCCGGCCCGAGGTCTGCAACTCGCATGCGGCGATGACGAATCCGGGACCCAATGAGAACGGAGCGACGCGGCCGGCGCATCAGGTTCAAGCGTGGGCGAGGTCCTTGGCCTCGCGCACGTCGAGGAGGTCGCGAAGGGCGTCGCCGAGGAAGTTGATCGAGAGCACCGTGATCATGATGAACAGGCCTGGGAACACGCCGAGCCACCAGGCGCGCGAGATGAAGCTGCGGGAGTTGGCGAGGATCAGACCCCAGGTCGGGGTCGAGGCCTCGACGCCGAGGCCGAGGAAGGAGAGGGTCGCCTCGGCGAGGATCGCGTAGGACACGCTGACCGTTGCCTGGACGATGAGCGGCGCGGTCGCGTTCGGCAGGATGTGGCGCCACATGATGCGCCAGTGCGAGGCGCCGGTCACGCGCGCCGCGGCGACGTACTGCTCCTCCTTGATCGAGAGCACCATGCCGCGGGCGATGCGCGCGAAATCGTCGACGAAGGCGAGCGAGACGGCGACCAGCACGTTGGACAGGCCGGTGCCGAAGACGGCGACCAGGTAGACCGCGATCAGCAGGTTCGGGAACGCCCACTGCAGGTCGATGTAGCGCATGATGACGGTGTCGAGGAAGCCGCCGAAATAGCCTGCTGAGACCCCCAGGAACACGCCCGCCGCGAGTGCCATCACCACCGTCGAGACACCGACGAAGAGCGATATGCGGGCGCCGTAGACGAGGCGGCTCAACAGGTCCCGCCCCAGGTCGTCGGTGCCCAAGGGGTGCGCCCAGGACGGCGCGCCGATCATGTCGAAGATCATGGCGTTGGGATCGTAGGGCACGATCCAGGGCGCCAGGATCGCCGCCGCGGTCAACACCGAGAGCACGATCAGGCCGACCAGCGCCTTCTTGTCACGCACCAGGTAGCGCAGCCAGCGCCAGCGCTGGGCTCCGCCGTGCTGCCGGTTCTTCGATCAGGGTCGCGTCCGCCGCCTGCATGGCGCACTCCTCAATCGTAGCGGATCCGCGGGTCGATCACCGTGTAGAGGACATCGACCAGGAGATTGGCGGAGACGAAGATCGCCGAGACCACCAGGATCGCGCCCTGCACGACCGGATAGTCGCGATTGAAGATCCCCTGGATCAGCACGCGGCCCAGGCCTTTGATCGCGAAGACGTTCTCGACCACGACCGTGCTCACCATCACGAGGCCGAGCACGATGCCCATCACGGTGACGATCGGGATCAGCGCGTTGGGCAGAGCATGGACGAAGAGCAGGCGCGGCGTGAGCAGACCCTTGGAGCGCGCCACCTGCATGTAATCGGTGCGCAGCACCTCGAGCATCGAGGAGCGGATCATGCGCGTGATGACCGCGGCGAACGGCGTGCCGATCGCGATCGAGGGCAGGATCAGGTGCGAGAACCAGGGCCAGAAGCCCTCGGCGAGCGGCACGTAGCCGATCGCCGGCAGCCACTGCAGGTGGGCGGCGAACAGGATGATCAGGAGGATCGCGAGCCAGAAGTCGGGCATGCTGAGGCCGAGGAAGGCCACGAAGGTCACCGCGTGGTCGAGGGCCGAGTGCTTGCGCAGGGCCGAGATCAGGCCCGCCGGCACGGCGATGCTCAACGCGATCACGAACGACAGGCTGGCGAGCGAGAGGGTGCGCGGCATCGCTTCCCTGATGATCCGCGCGACCTCGATCTGGCTGCCGAGCAGCGAGGTGCCGAGGTCGCCCTGGAGCGCGAGGGCGAACCACTTGACGTACTGGACGTAGATCGGCTGATCGAGGCCGAACTTCTGGCGGATCTGCTCGGCCGCGGCCGGGTCGGCGACGTCGAACAGCATCGCCGCGATCGGGTCGCCCGGCACCACCCTCAGCATGAAGAAGACCAGGGTCGCGACCGCCCACATGACGAGGATCGCGCCGAGCGTGCGCCGGAGCAGGTAGCGGGACATCGTCGCGACCGCCGGGCGACGGACGGCCGGAGGCCGCCCGCCGCCTCTACCGTCAGCTCGAGATCGTGGTCCGGTCGAGGTCGACCAGGCCTGGGATGCGGCTCTCCGCCGGGAAGTTGACCGTCTTGCGGTACACCAGGATGTCCATCGGGTGGAACAGGAAGGCGCCCGCGACCTTGTCGGAGGTGATCTTGTTCGCCTCCTGGACCAGTGCCTTGCGCTTGTCCGGATCGGTCTCCAGGCTCTGCTGGTCGGTCAGCTCGTCGACCCGGCGGTCGGAGAAGAAGCCGAAGGCCATCTTGTCCTTGTCGCGGTCGGGGCCGTTGAACTTGGAGCTGGTCTGCATCCAGTCGACCAGGCCGTCGTCGGGATCGTAGTCGCCGCCCGAGCCGAGCCGCACCAGGTCCCAGTCCATCTTGTCGAACTGATCGATCAGAACCGGGAAGTCCTTGGTGTCGAGCTCGATCTCGATGCCGAGCCCGGTCTTGAGGATGTTGGCGATCACCTGGACCTCGCGCCGCCCCTCCGGGGTGTGGATGATCTTGAGCTTGGGAAAGCCCTTGCCTTCGGGAAAGCCCGCCTCGGCGAGCAGGCGCTTGGCCGCCTCGAGGTCGTAGCGCTGATTGCTGGTCTCGCCCAGGCCGGCGTCGAAATAGAAGCCCATCGCCGGATTGAT
Source organism: uncultured Alphaproteobacteria bacterium (assembly GCA_963815435.1). Lineage (GTDB taxonomy): Bacteria > Pseudomonadota > Alphaproteobacteria > Geminicoccales > Geminicoccaceae > DATAOG01. The sequence continues at coordinate 153,450 of CAWFGZ010000015.1, read as the reverse complement.
CGTGCCGTAGGCGGGCGTGCCGCGGCCGAACTGCGCCTGCTCGATGTAGCGCTTGCGATCGAGCGCCTTGGCGATCGCGAGCCGTACCTTGAAGCCCTTCTCCTGCATCAGCTCTTCGAGCGGTTTGTTGAAGTCGGCGACCACGAACGGCTCGCGCCAGGGGTTCAGCCAGACGTTCTGGAAGCCCGGCCCCGGCACGATGCTGACCACCAGATCCGGGTTGGCGACGAAGCGGTCGGTCAGCTCGGGCGCGATCGGGTTGCCGCCGATCAGCTGGATGTCGCCCGCCTCGATGGCCGCGCGCGAGCGGCTCCGGGTCGATGATCGGCGTGATCGTGACCTTGTCGAGCTTCGGCCGCTCCGGATCATAGAACTTGTCGAACTTCTCGAGCACGACGGATTGGCCGAGGGTGTGGGCGGTGACCCGGAACGGCCCGGTGCCGACCGGGGTCAGGCCGTATTGCGCCTCGCCCAGCTTCTCGAGGGCGCGCCGGCTCACGATGGTCATGGCGCGCCCGCTCGAGCGCTCGAGCGTCTTGGTCAGGAACGAGGCCTGCGGCGCCGCGAGCACGATCTTGACCGTATGGTCGTCGACCTTGGTCACGTCCTTGACGTTGGCGAGGACGCGCGAATGGATCGACTTCTCCGGATCCTTGGAGCGGTTGTAGGTGAAGAGGACGTCGTCGGCGGTAAACGGGTTGCCGTCGTGGAAGGTCACGCCCTCGCGCAGATTGAAAGTGTACTCCTTGCCGTCGTCCGAGACCGTCCAGTTCACGGCGAGGTCGCCCTCGGCGATCAGCTTCGGATTGATGTGGGTGAGACCGCTCAGCACGTTCGATGTGATCTGGAACTGCAGCACCTGGTTGATCTGCGCCGGATCGAGGGTGCGGATCTCGCCGACGCCGGCCCAGCCGGCGCTGAGCTCGCCGCCCGCAGGGGCGGCCTCGGCGCTCCGGACGCCTTGCGGCAGGAGATGCCACGCGGCGAGCGTCCCGGAGGCCGCCATGAGGCGGAGCACGGTTCGCCGGGCGAGCCGCGGCCCCGAGAGCTCCGCCCTGCTGAGCCCGAACAGAGGATCGCGCGGGTCGAAGTCGTAGGCCTGCCGCAGTTCCTCAGCGGCTGGCGCCTGGTCCTGGCGCCGGATCGAATTGAGGGTCATCTTGCCCATGGTAGTCCTCCCTGTCGTCACGAGCCCCGAAGGCTCGCGTGCTGAACTTCGCCTCGTGCTGCGAGAACCTGACGTCCGCCCGGGTCGATCCATTCCGCTGCCGCGCCGATGCCGTCCGCGACGACCGGGCAGGCGACCCGGTGGTCCGCCCTCGGCTCGAGCAGCGCCGGGACGCGCTCGCGGCAGGAAGGGATGGCGAGCGGGCAGCGGGGGTGGAAGACGCAGCCCGATGGCGGATTGAGCGGGCTCGGCACCTCGCCTGGCAGCACCTGATGCTCCCTCTCGGCCTCGGCGACCGGATCGGGCACCGGGATCGCCGCGAGGAGCGCGCGGGTGTACGGATGCAGCGGATGGTCGAACAGCTCGTCGCTGTCGGCGATCTCGACCAGCCTGCCCAGATACATCACCGCCACCCGGTGGCAGAGATGCTTCACGACCGAGAGATCGTGGCCGATGAACAGGTAGGTGAGCTTGAGCTCGGCGCGCAGTTCCTCGAGCAGATTGATGATCTGGGCCTGGATCGAGACGTCGAGCGCCGAGACCGGCTCGTCACAGACGATGAAGTCCGGGTGCAGGGCGAGTGCCCGGGCGATGCCGACCCGCTGACGCTGGCCGCCGCTCATCTCGTGCGGATAGCGCTCGGCGTGGCCTTGCGCCAGACCGCAGAGCTCGAGCAGCTCGGCGACCCGCCGGCCGATCGCCCTGCCATCGGGCAGCACCCGGTGCACATAGAGCGGCTCGCCGATGATCTCGCCCACCTTCATGCGCGGGTTCAGCGAGGAGTACGGGTCCTGGAAGATCGCCTGGACGCGGCGGCGAAAGGCGAGCGTCGCCTGCCGGTCGAGCCGCTCGATGTCGCGGCCTTCGAACAGGATCGCGCCCCCGCTCGGCTCGATCAGCTTGAGCAGGCAGCGGGCGATGGTGGTCTTGCCGCAGCCGGATTTGCCGACCAGACCGAGCGCCTCGCCCTTACGGATGGCGAAGCTGACGCCGTCGACCGCTTTCACCTGGCCGACGATGCGGCGGAAGATGAGCCCCTTGGTCACCGGAAAGTGCTTCTTGAGGTTCCGGACTTCGACCAGGGTCTCCTGCTGGCTCGCCACTTCGCCTCCTCTGCCGCGCGCTCGCTTAGCCTCGCCTGGCCGCCTGCGCGCCCTCCGCTGCCTGCGCCTCCCTACGCCCGACCCGCTGCCTGCCGCCGAGTGTACAGGATGATCACCCCGTGCAGAAAGCCCCGCCTCCGGCTCGACCTGCGCAGCACGCACCCCAATCCCCCACCCCCAAGAACCCGATGACCAGCTCGCGACCCTGAACGCCTATGGCGTGCTGACCGAGCCTGCCACGTTGAAGATCCAGCGCCTTCTGCCCGGCCCCATCGAGCGCGTCTGGGCCTATCTCACGGAGAGCGAGCTGCGCCGCCAATGGCTGGCGGCGGCGAGATGGAGATGAAGGTCGGCGCGCCTTTCGGCTCGTCTGGCGCAACGACGAGCTTGCCGCCCACCCGGCCAGCGCCCGCCCGGCTTCCCCGACGAGCAGCGGATGCAGAGCCGGATCACCGAGCTCGATCCACCCCGCAAGCTCGCCATCGCCTGGGAAGGCAGCGGCGACGTTTCCTTCGAGCTGGACCCGAAGGCAACGAGGTGCTGCTCACCCTGATCCATCGCCGCCTGCCCGACCGCGCAACCCTGCTGAAGGTCGGAGCCGGCTGGCACATGCATCTCGACATTCTGTCGCGGGTTCACACCTCCTCGATGCGGACCCAGCGGCGTTCGGCGATCGAGGCGAGCACGGCGTCGATCACGCGCGTGATCTTGTGACCGAAGGCGAAGTCGGGCTCGGCCGGTCGGCCTTCGGCGACCGCGACGATCAGCTCGCGCGCCTCGATGATCTTCTGATCGTTGTAGCCGAGGCTGTTGCCCGGGATCGGGTGGAACGCGCCGTAGCCCGGATGCTCGGGCGCGAGGTAGACGGTCTTGTAACCGCGCTCGGCGGGAGGGTCCGTGTGCCGGTAGAGCTTGAGCTCGTTCATCCGCTCCTGGGTGAAGAACAGCGCTCCTCTGGTGCCCTGGATCTCGTAGCCGAGGCCCATCTTGCGGCCGGTCCCGATCCGGCTGGAGCCGATGGTGCCAATGGCGCCGTTGGCAAAGCGCATCAGGAACTGGACGACGTCGTCGTTCTCGACCGGGCGCTTGCCGGCCCCGGTCGCGGCGCGGGCGGTCTGACCGGAGCCGGAGCCGGCCTCGGGGCGCTCGCGGATGAAGGTCTCACAGATACCCGCCACCTCGGCGACGTCGCCGAGCAGATATTGGGCAAAGGCAAGGGTGTGCGAGGCCATGTCGCCGAGCGCCCCCGATCCGGCGGCCTTGCGGTCGTGGCGCCAGGTAAACGGAAAGTCCGGATCGGTCTGCAGGTCCTGATCGAAGGTGCCGCGAAACAGCGTGATCTCGCCGAGATCGCCCGCGCGGATCAGCTCACGCGCATAGGGATGCGCCGGGTTCTTCAGGTAATTGAACCCGACCAGGGTCGGCACGCCCGCGGTCGCGGCGGCCTCGGCCATCCGCCCGGTCTCCGCCGCCGTATTGGCGAGCGGCTTCTCGCAATAGACCGGCTTGCCGGCGGCGAGCGCGGCGAGCGCGATTTCGGCATGGACGTCGTTCGGCGCGGTGATGTCGACGACGTCGACCGCACCGTCCCCGACGAGCTCGCGCCAGTCCGCGGTCCAGCGCGCGAAGCCGAGGTTGGCGGCCGCGCTTCGTGCCCAGTCGGGATTGAGATCGGCGACCATCTCGAGCCGCGGTATCGCGGGCTCGTTGCCGAACACCAGGGGCACATTCTTGTAGGCGACGCTGTGCGCCTTGCCCATCCAGCCGGCGCCGATCAGCCCGATTCGAATCTCCCGCATGGTCCACCCCCGCTCCTGGCCGCGCTTGCCAAAGCGCGCGCATTGTCTGAGCATGGCCGACGCATGGGCGCAAGGTGGGAGGCGGCTATGGCAGCAACCGCGGCCGAAGGGCAGTTCGCCGGCAAGGTGGCGGCGATCACGGGCGGCACGCAGGGCGTGGGCGAAGCGGTGGCGCGCCTGTTCGCCGCGCGCGGCGCCGCCGCCATCGCGCTCTGCGGGCGCAATGTAGAGCGCGGCGAGCGGGTGGCGCGCGAGATCAGCGGCACCGGCTGCCCGACCGAGTACGTGCACGCCGATCTCGAGCGCCTGGCGGACTGTCGCAACTTCATCGACAGCGCCGAGGAGAGCTTCGGCCGGCTCGACGTGCTGGTCAACTGCGCCGCGGCGACCGATCGCGGCACCCTCGAGAGCACGACCGAGGAGATCTGGGACCGGCTGTTCACGCTCAACGTCAAGTCGCAGTTCTTTCTGATCCAGCGCGCGGTCGAGGTGATGCGCCGGCACAAGATTGCCGGTGCGATCGCCAACATCGGCACGATCGTCGCCTACGGCGGACCGCCGTTCCTGATCGCCTATTCGGCCTCCAAAGGCGCGCTGATGACCATGACCCGGGGCCTCGCCAACGCGCTCAAACGCGACCGGATCCGCATCAACACGCTGAACATCGGCTGGACCAACACGCCGCGCGAGCACCTGGTCCAGACCCAGGTCCACGACCGGCCCGAGAACTGGCTCGCCGAGGTCGCCAAGGCGCAGCCGTTCGGCCGGCTGATCGAGCCCGCCGAGGTCGCCCGCGCGATCGCCTTTCTGACCTCGGACGAATCCGGCCTCATGACCGGCGCGGTGATCGATTTCGACCAGACCATCATCGGTACCGCCGACGACAATCCCGGCGTGTAGAGGCGCGCCGCTACGATCATTCGTTCCGGCGGTGTCAAGCGGACGTCCGCGCTTGACATGCGTAGCGCATGCTCGCATGTCATTTGCATGTCCAAGATGGTTCAGATCCGCAACGTTCCCGACGACGTGCACAGGGCGCTCAAGATCCGCGCGGCCAAGGTGGGTATGAGCCTCTCGGAGTATCTGCTCCGCGAGGTCACCAAGGTCGCTGAGCGTCCGACGCTTGGCGAGGTCATCGAGCGCATCCGGCAGCGGGAACCGGTCGCGCTGGACGAGGATCCGGTCGTCACGATCCGCAGGCTCCGCGGCCCGTTGTCTTGATCGTCGTCGTCGACGCCTCGCTCATCGGTCATTGGCTGCTGATCACGCGTCTGCCTGGGTACGAGTTGATCGAGCGGTTCGGAGACGCAGCGTCACTGGCGGCGCCGCACCTGCTCGATGCCGAAATCGGGCACCTCATTCGTCGACATGCCTTGACCGGCATCATCCCCACGAGTTCGCGCCCGGATCGCGCTCGAGGATTTTCTGGCGCTGCCGATCGATCGATATCCCCACACGTCGCTTCTGCCGCGGGCTTTCGAGCTGCGCGACAGCGCGACCATGTATGACGCTCTCTACCTGGCGCTCGCCGAGGCGCTGGAGGCGCCGTTCATGACCCGGGACCGGCGACTCGCCAGCATCCCCGGCGTCGCGGCTCATGTCGAGGTCGTCGTCGAGGGCGCGTGAAGCGACGCCGGGCGGCGCACCCAGGGGGCTGGTCGTGACCAGCCGGGCGATCATCGTCTTCGGAGCAGCCGAGGGTCGCAGCGGCGAAGGGCGCCGCATCGCCGATGCACGCCGGGCAGCCGAGGCTATCGTACTCCCCAACGATTGCTTGTGGACTACCCGCTGTTGCCTGATCTCGCTCGGAGAGGGACAATCGAGGCCAAGCGGGGGAGGTCGACCATTGGCGTCAGGAAAGGCGGCGGCGAAACGCGCCGCCAGGGCGGTCGATGAGGAGCGGCTCTGGCGACGCCACATGGCGATGGCCGAGATCGGCGCGTTCCCGGGCGGCGGCGTCAATCGCCAGGCCTTGTCGGCCGAGGACATCCGCGCCCGGGCGCTGCTCCTCGAGTGGGCCGAGCGGCGCGGCTACCAGCCCGCGGTCGACGACATTGCGAACCTGTTCATCCGTCGGCCCGGGCGTGACCCCGCCGCGGCACCGGTGGTCACCGGCTCGCACATGGACAGTCAGCCAGCCGGCGGCCGGTTCGATGGCATCTTCGGCGTGCTCGCAGCCCTCGAGGCGCTCGAGGCGCTGGACGCTGCCGGCGTCGCGACCGAACGGCCGGTCGACGTGGTCGCCTGGACCAATGAGGAGGGCGGCCGCTTCGCTCCGGGCGCCATGGGCTCGGCCGTGTTTGCGGGCCACCTCGACCTCGAGGACTGCCTCGATATTACCGATGCGACCGGCATGCGGTTTGGCGCCGCCCTGGTCGAGACCCTCGCCGCAACCCCCGATCTGCCGCGCCGTCCATTCGCTTTCCCGATCGCTGCATACCTCGAGCCGCACATCGAGCAGGGGCCGCAGCTGGAGGCGAGCGGCAAGCAGATCGGCGTGGTGACCGGCATCCAGGGGGCGCGCTGGTACCTGGTCGAGGTCGAGGGCGAGCCGGGCCACGCCGGCACGGCGCCGCTCGGCGGCCGCAAGGATGCGGTCCGCGCCGCCGTGGCGATGATCTCCGCCTTGCAGGAGCTGATGCATGACGAGACCGATCAGCTCCGCTTCACCGTCGGCCGGATCGAGGTCGTGCCGAACTCGCCCAATACGGTGCCCGCAAAGGTCACCCTCAGCATCGACTTTCGCCACCCCGAGGCCGCGCTCCTCGACGCGCGCGGCGGCCAGATCGAGCGGGTCTGCCGTCGGTTCGCCGGCCGCTGCACGGTCAAGGTCAGCGAGACCTTCAACCGGGCGCCGCTGTCGTTTCCCGACCGGATCGTGGACGCGATCGAGAACGCCACCCGAGCGCTCGGCATCGCTTACATGCGCCTGCCGTCGGGCGCCTTCCACGATGCCAACTTCATCGCCGACCTCGCCCCGACCGGCGTGATCTTCGTGCCGTGCGAGAAGGGCATCAGCCACAGCCCGGCCGAGAGCGCCAGGCCGGAGGATCTCGCGGCCGGCGCCCGCGTCCTTGCGGCAACGCTAGTCGTCCTGGCCAACGCCCCGTGATCGGCGCCCCTCGAATTGCGGCTTGGGCAGGGCGGCATGTCGCTCCAAATTGATACGATGGAAGAAGAGCAGCGCACGGGCATTAACCCGTCGTAGGGAGGCCGAGCGGACCGGCATACACGCCGCAGCTCGGGGATTGGGACTCACACTGGGGCTCCGATAGCATGAACCATGAATTTCTCGGGCCGTGGCCGCCGCAGGCGCCCGCCGGCGGGGCGGGCGATGGTGTGATCGCCCAGATCATGTCGCTGGCGCGCGCGCTCGGCGGCTCGCGCCACCGCTACCGGCTCGGCCTGCTCGCGGTCGGGATCGTGGTCGTCGTCTGCGCCAACGCCGCCGGGCAGATCAGGCTCAACGTCTGGCAAGGCGCCTTTTACGACGCGCTCGAGCAAAAGCACATGCCGGCATTCCTCCACCAGCTCCTGGTCTTCGGGGTCATCGTCGGCATTCTGCTGGTCCTGGTCGTGGCGCAGACCTGGCTGCAGGCGATGATCAACGTACGGCTGCGAGAATGGCTCACCTACGAGCTGCTCGACCAGTGGCTCAGGCCGATGCGCGCCCATCTGCTGAGTTTTGCCGGCTTCATCGGGGTCAATCCCGACCAGCGCATCCACCAGGATGCGCAGCACCTCACCGAGCTTACCGCAATCCTCGCGGTCGGCCTCCTGCAGTCCTCGCTCCTCCTGGTGAGCTTCGTCGGCGTGCTCTGGGTGCTGTCGGCCCAGGTCGTGTTCGGCGTCGGCGAAGGCAGCTTCACGATCCCGGGTTACATGGTGTGGTGCGCGCTCGCTTATTCGCTCGGCGGCTCCTTGCTTGCCTGGCGCGTCGGTCGCCCGCTGATCACGCTCAACGCGACGCGATATGCCCGTGAGGCGGAGCTTCGCTTTGCTCTGGTGCGGGTCAATGAGAATGCCGAGGGAATTGCTCTGCATGGCGGTGAGCCCGACGAACGCCGCATCCTCGATGGCACGGTCGAGCGTCTGATATCCGTCATGCGCGAGCTCGCCTACGGTCTGGCCCGGCTCACGTGGATCACTTCGGGCTACGGCTGGCTCGCCCTGGTCGTGCCGATCCTGGTTGCGGTGCCCGGCTACTTCGGCGGCAGCCTGTCCTTCGGTACGCTGATGATGGTGGTCGGCGCGTTCAACCAGGTGCAGCAGTCGCTGCGCTGGTTTGTCGACAATTTTTCGCAGATCGCCGACTGGCGCGCGACGCTGCTGCGCGTCGCGGCGCTGCGCGACGCCCTCATGGCGATCGAGACGCTTGGCGAAGACATGGGCCGGATCACGGTCCTCGAGAATGAAGACGGCAACCTCGTGCTGGAGAATCTGAGCGTCGCCTTCGGCGACGGACGCGCAGCGCTCGACCAGGCCCGGATCGAGGTGAAGCCGGGCGAGCACGCTCTGATCGTCGGCGAGCCGGGCTCGGGTAAGAGCACGCTGTTCCGGGCGATCGCGGGACTATGGCCCTGCGGTACCGGCACGGTTCACCTGCCGCCGCGGGACACCGTGATGTTCATGCCGGAACGCCCCTACCTGCCACTCGGTACGTTGCGGGCGGCGGTGAGCTACCCGGCGCCGCCTCGCGGCTTCGAGGACGCCGCCGTGGCGGCTGCGCTCGAGCGGGTCGGCCTGGCCCGCCTCGTCTCGTCGCTCGATCGCGAGAATCGCTGGGACAAGGATCTGGCCCAGGACGAGCAGCAACGTCTGGCCTTCGCGCGTCTGCTGCTGCACAAGCCGCGCTGGGTGTTGCTCGACGATGCCATGGGCGCGCTCGACGAAGAGGACCGCCGGCTGGTGCTTTCCGTCTTCGAGCACGAGCTGGCGGATGCGGCAGTGCTCAGCTTCGGCCGCGCCCCTGCCCGAGATGGCTTCTATAGCCGCAAGCTGCACGTGATCCGCCTGCCCGGCGGCGCGCCGCTTCGACTCCGCCCACGCCCGTCTCCGGTGCCGGCCGCTGTGGCGGTCTGAATATTGTCGGAGACTCCCCCTGATCCCGGCGAAGTCAAGGCAGCACGAGGTCGACACTGGTCGCGAGCAGGCGGCGGCGATCGGCGGTCGGGCCGACCAGGATCTCGATCGCCCCGGGCTCGAGCCGCGGCGCGAGGTCGGGGCCGAGAAAGGCGAGATCTTCAGCCGCCAGGGTCAGCCGGACCGTTTCCCGCGCGCCCGCAGTGAGCGCAATCCTGGCGCAGCCCTTTCAGCTCCAGCACCGGCCGTGCCTGGCTTGCTAGCGGATCGCGCACGAACAGCAGCACCGTCTCCTCGCCCGCGAACGGACCCTGGTTCTCGACCTCGACCTCGACCGTCAGGCTCTCGCCCGGCCGCAGCTCGCGTGCGTTGGTGCGCAGCCCGTTCAGCGCGAAGCGGCTGTAGGACAGCCCGTGGCCGAACGGGAACTGCGGCTCGACCGGCAGATCGATGTATTTGGCGCTGTAGCGCACCGCCGGATCGGGCGGCCGGCCGGGCGGCCGCCGGGCATAGAAGATCGGGATCTGGCCGACGTCGACCGGCCAGGAGACCGGCAGCCGTCCGCTCGGGTTCCAGCGCCCGCTCAGCACGTCGCCGACCGCGTCGCCAGCTTCGCTGCCGAGATGCCGCTCACGTCCTCGCCATCGATCGCGACGCCGCCCGCGTGCATGATCTGGCTCGCGGGCAGAGCGGCGCCGAGGCCCTCGAGCAGCGAGACGGTGTCAGCGACCTGTCCTGCGGCCGCCCAGGGGCCGAGCATCTCGGCCCTGGCATCGGCGAGCGGGCCGAGCACCGCCAGGCGGCGCGGCGTGTCCGCGAGCGGCAGTACGCCGTTCCGATTGGTCAGGAGCACGATCGAGCGTCGGGCGGTCTCGCGCGCCAGCGCGCGGTGCGCCTGGAGCTGCGCGGGCGGCGGCCCGCCGCCATCGCCTCGCCGGTAGGGATCCTCGAACAGGCCGAGCCGCACCTTGAGCTCGAGCACGCGGCGGACCGCGGCATCGACCGCCTCGATGGTCACCTGACCTCGCTCTAACGCGACCGGCAGGCCGCGAGCGTAGGCATCGCTCATCATGTCGATGTCGACGCCGGCATTCAGGGCCAGTGCCGCGGCATCGGCCAGGTCCGCGGCGACCCCGTGCGCGATCAGCTCGGCGATCGCGCCGTAATCGCTCATGATCAGCCCTTGAAAGCCCCAGCGTGCGCGGACCAGATCGCGCAGCAGCGGCGCGTTCGCGGTCATCGGCACGCCGGCCAGGTCGGTGAAGGCTGGCATGATCGTCGCCACGCCCGCGTCCACGGCCGCCCGGAACGGCGGCAGGTAAACCTCGTGCAGCGTGAGCTCGGAGACGTCGACCGAGGCGTAGTCGACGCCGCCGATCGGGGCGCCGTAGGCGGCGAGATGCTTGGCGGTCGCGGCTACGCTGTCGCCAGCCGCGAGATCAGGACCTTGCAGGCCCCGCACCTTGGCTTCGGCGAAACGCGCTGCGAGCCAGGGGTCCTCGCCCGGGCTCTCCGCGATCCGGCCCCAGCGGCAATCGCGCGCCACGTCGAGCATCGGCGCGAAGACCAGAGCCACGCCGTCCGCTGCCGCCTCGATCGCGGCGGCGCGCGCGGTCCGCTGCCACAAGGCCGGATCGAACGCCGCCGCCTCGGAGAGCGGCAGGGGAAAGATCGTGCGGTAGCCGTGGATGACGTCGAAGGTCAGCAGCAGCGGGATGCCGAGGCGGCTTTCCTCGAGCGCGATCCGTTGCACCTCGCGGATCCGCGGAGCACCCCAGAGATTGAGCAGGCTGCCGACCTTGCCGGCCCGGATCGCGGTCAGGTAGTCGGCCGACACGGTCGGCCCGGTCACCGCGAACCCGGCGCTGGCCATCGTCAGCTGGCCCAGCTTCTCATTGAGCGTCATCGCCCCGAGCAGGGTCTCGATGCGCGCGGTCGGGTCGGACGCTGCCATGTCTTTCCTTCGCGTTGCGATCGTGAAGCCATTCACGACAGGCACTGTTCTATGCGACGACGCGGCCCAGTCGCCGAGCTATCTTGTTCCGATAGCCGATGCCCTTGGACTCCGCCAGGATGGGCTTCGAGGCTACGGTCTCGCCGGTCGGATCTGTTCGCACCTGAGGCGTTTTGGCCTTGCAGTGCAGCGCCGCCGGCAACCGCCGCAAGAGCAAGGAATTCGGGGATGGAGCGCATGGACACCGGGACGGCACCACCCAGGTCGCAGACGCTGCCCGACCCCCGGACGCTCGGGGCTAGCGATGGCGTCGTGGCCCAGCTGATGTCGCTCGCGCGCGCGCTCGCCGCCTCGCCCCGCCGGCGCCAGCTCGGCCTGCTGGCCGGCGCGATCGTGTTCGTGATCTGCGCCAACGCGGCCGCGCAGATCAGGCTCAACCGCTGGCAGGGCGCCTTCTACGAGGCGATCGAGCAAAGGCACATCCCGGCCTTCATGACCCAGCTCATGGTCTTCGCCCTGATCGCCGCCCTGCTGCTTGCGCTGGTGGTCAGCCAGACCTGGCTGCAGGCGATGATCAACGTCCGGCTGCGCGAATGGCTGACCTATGACCTCCTCGATCAGTGGCTGATCCGCAAACGCGTCTACATGCTGAGCTTCGCGGGCCAGATCGGCGTCAATCCCGACCAGCGCATCCAGCAGGACGCCCAGCATCTGACCGAGCTCACGACCATCCTCGCAATCGGCCTCTTGCAGTCCACGCTGCTGCTCACGAGCTTCGCGGGCGTGCTCTGGGTGCTCTCGGATCAGGTCGTCTTCGATTTCGGCCACGGTCCGGTCGCGATCCCGGGCTACATGCTCTGGTGCGCGCTCGCCTATTCGCTCGGCGGCTCGCTGCTCGCCTGGCATGTCGGCCGCCCGCTCATTCCGCTCAATGCCGAGCGCTACGCCCGCGAGGCCGATCTGCGCTTCGCCCTCGTGCGGGTCAACGAGCACGCCGACGGCATCGTGCTGCACGACGGCGAGGCGGACGAGCGCCGTATGCTCGACGAGCCGGTCGACGGCGTGGTGACCATGATGACCCGCCTCGCGGGCGGCCTCGCGCGCCTCACCTGGATCACCTCGGGCTATGGCTGGCTGGCGCTCGTGGTGCCGATCGTGGTCGCAGCACCGGGCTACTTCCATGGCGATCTGAGCTTCGGCACGCTCATGATGGTGGTCGGCGCGTTCAATCAGGTGCAGTCTTCGCTGCGCTGGTTCGTCGACAACCTGTCGCAGATCGCCGACTGGCGCGCCACGCTTCTGCGCGTCGTCGCCTTTCGTGATGCGCTCGCCGCGGTCGACACGATCGGCGCGGACACGGGTCGCATCGAGGTGGTCGAGGCGGCCTCCGACCGGCTCGAGCTCGACGATCTGCATCTGGCGCTGCCCGAAGCCTGCGCGATGCTCGACCAGAGCCGGGTCGAGATGAGCCCGGGCGAGCGCGTCCAGATCCTCGGCAAGGCCGCCTCAGGCAAGAGCACGCTGTTCCGGGCGCTCGCGGGGATGTGGCCCTGGGGCGGGGGGACGATGCAGCTGCCGCCGCGCGAGGCGATGACCTTCATGCCACAACGGCCCTATCTGCCGCTCGGCACGCTGCGCGCCGCGGTGAGCTATCCCGCCGAGCCCGGACGCTTTGACGATGCCGCCCTGGGCGCCGCCCTCGAGCGGGTCGACCTCGGCCACCTCGTGCCCGCGCTCGACCGCACGGAACGCTGGGAGCAGCAGCTGCCCTTCGACGAGCAGCAGCGCCTCGCCTTCGCCCGCCTGCTCCTGCACGCGCCGCGCTGGGTGGTCGTCGACGACGCGATCAGCGCGCTCGGCGACGCGCATCGTCGCCTCGTGCTCTCGCTGCAGGATCAGGAGCTGCTCGGGGCAACGCTGATCCGCCTCGGCCGCGATCCCGTCCTGGAAGGCTTCTGGAACCAGACGCTGCATATCATCGAGCGCCCGGATGGCCCCTCCCTGCGCACCGACCTGCCGCTCGAGCCCACCGGCTCGGGCCAGAGCCCGGCCGCTGGCGGCCTCCGTTGAGGACAGCGCAGCAAACGACGGACGCCGGGCGACGTGAAGAAAAGACCCAAAGGGGGAGGTGACAATGTCGCCCAGAACCAAAGCAAGATCACGCCGGCATGCCCACGCACGCCCGCTCGATCTCGAGGGCGATGCGCTGCTCGACCTCGTGCAGAGGCAGACGCTTCGCTATTTCTGGGACTTTGCCCACCCCGCATGCGGCCTCGCGCGCGAGCGCAGCAACGTCCGACCGGAGTACGGCCTCGAGGTCGTGACCACCGGCGGCTCGGGCTTCGGCGTCATGGCGATCATCGTGGGCGTCGCCCGCGGCTGGATCGGCCGCGCCGAGGCGCTCGAACGGCTCCTCACCATGGTCCGCTTTCTGCTGAAGGCCGACAGCTATCACGGCATTCTGCCGCATTTCCTCAATGGCGATACCGGCAGGATGGTGCCGTTCACCCGGAAGGACGACGGCGGCGACCTGGTCGAGACGTCGTTCCTTCTGGCGGGGCTGCTCTGCGCCCGCCAGTACTTCGATCGGGACGACGAGGCCGAGCGTCAGCTCCGCGCCCGCATCAACTGGCTCTGGGAAGAAGCCGAGTGGAGCTGGCACACCCGCGACCGCTCGAACGTCCTCTTCTGGCACTGGAGCCCCAACAACGGCTGGAGCATGAACGCCGAGATCCGCGGCTGGAACGAATGCCTGCTCGCCTACGTCATGGCGGCCTCGGCGCCGCGCTATCCGATCGAGGCCGACGTCTACCATCGGGGCTGGGCGGTCGGCCGCAATTTCAAAAATGGCCAGGAGTTCTACGGCATTCGCCTGCCGCTCGGGCCCGACTACGGCGGCCCGCTCTTCTTCGCCCACTACTCCTTCCTCGGCCTCGACCCGCGTGGCCTGAAGGACCGCTATGCCGACTATTGGGCGCAGAACGTCGCTCATGTGCTGATCAATCGCGAGCACTGCGTCCGCAATCCGCACGGCTTCGAAGGCTATGGCCCCGACTGCTGGGGTCTCACCTCGAGCGACGATCACGAGGGCTATCGCGGGCACGCCCCGAACGACGACTCGGGCGTGATCGCGCCGACCGCCGCCCTCGCCTCCTTCCCCTACGCGCCCGAGCACAGCATGCGGGCGCTCAGGCACTTCTACCATGAGCTGGGCGATCGGCTCTGGGGCGACTACGGCTTCGTCGATGCCTTCAGCCCGGTCGACGGCTGGGCGGCGAGCTCACACCTCGCGATCGACCAGGGGCCGATCGTCGTCATGATCGAGAACTACCGCACGGGCCTGCTCTGGAACCTCTTCATGAGCTGCCCCGAGATCCGCCAGGGTCTCCGCCGCCTCAGCTTCCAAAGCCCCCACCTCGCTGCAGCCGCGACGGCCTGATGCCCGAGGAGGTCGGTGCTGGCCAAGGGGGCTGTGTTCGCATTTCTGAGCGAAGAGTGGCCGACCGGGTTGCTTTCGCCTGGACAGCTGACCCGTGATTGGTTACATGTAACACTTCTGGAAAGGCGCACATGGCAACTTCACCCCGATCGTCGCGCGACAAGGTCCGAGCGCACCGTGAAAGGTTGCGCGAGCAGGGCCTGCGACCGATCCAGATCTGGGTGCCGGATGTCCGCTCGCCGGCCTTCAAGGCCGAGGCGCACCGGCAGTCCCTCGCGGTCGCCCGGAGCCCGCACAGCGACGACGATCAGGCCTTCATCGACGCCATCTCGGACCGGGACGCCGAATGAGGCGCGGCGAGATCTGGACCGTTGCCGGCGGCAAGGACTATGCCGGCAAGCCCCGACCCGTCGTCATCCTCCAGGACGATCGTTTCGACGCCACGGCCTCGATCACGATCTGCGCGTTCACGACCGATCCGACGGAGGCGCCTCTGTTCCGACTGCCCGTCGAGCCGAACGCGAGCAACGGGCTGCGGACGCCCTGCCGGCTGATGGTCGACAAGATCACCACGGTTCCGAAATCGAAGATCGGGTCTCCGATCGGGCGGCTCGACGACGAGGATGTCCTCCGACTGAACCGGGCCGTCCTGGTGTTCCTTGGCTTGGCAGGTCCAGCCCCTGCCGACTGACCCGTGCCGCCGGCAGGCTCACGTCTGCCCGCGCAAGCGCTTGATATGAATTGTGCCCGTCCGATCGCGCGTAAGGATGGCGCGCTCATGGAGCCCAGGGGAAAGCATTTGCGCCAAGGCCGATGAACGTCAAGATCGTGGTGCACGAGGCCGAGGAGGGCGACTTCTGGGCCTAGGTGCCGGCGCTTCCCGGCTGCGTCAGCCAGGGCGAGACCATGGACGAGCTGTTCGCCAACATGCGCGAGGCGATCCAGGCCTAGCGCGATACCGTCCCGCCCATCCAACCTAACGCCCGACCGTCGCGAGCCAAGGTCCAAGCGCACCGTGAACGGTTGCGTAAGCAGGGCCTGCGACCAATTCAGATCTGGGTGCCGGACGTTCGCTCGCCGGCCTTCAAGGCCGAGCGCACCGGCAGTCCCTCCCGGTCGCTCAGAAGTCCGCACCGCGCGACGATCAGGCCTTCATCGATGCCATCTCGGCCCGGGACGCCGGCTTTAAAGAGCCCTGACCCGATTTTCCGCGCGCTTCTGCGTGCGGTACGCTCAAATGCCCTGCCTTATATCCGGTTAAGCATTGCATATTGAAAGCAGTCGGCAACTACGCTGAGGAGGTGACCGGCAAAGTCTACGTGGTCGGCTATATCGAGAGCCGAAAGATCCGGTAAATCACCGTGCGCAACACTATGACGCCAACCGACCAACTCTTTGTCCAGTCGAATGCGAAATCTTTGAAGGGGCGATAGCTCGAAGTTCAATACAAAATAGTTCCTAGCTATGCGTTTATAGTCGAGATTTGACCTCGCCTGGATGGCAGCGCGATCGAACACATCGAAACCGCATTCCATGCGTGTCTTTAGATTAGCCACAAATTCGTGCCTTGCATCGACAGAGTGGTTCTTCGATCGCAAAGATTCGAAATCGGCGTTGAAGGCACCCACCAATAGCATCCAGTCTGTGTCGCGAACCTTCCCGCCACGCTCCGTGAGAAACGCTACATATATATCCACGCATTCGTTGTAGAAACCCTCCCAATTCGCATAGGTCAGCACAACCGCCGCCTTTGAGTTCACAGCGGCAGGATCCCCATTGCGGTCGACACCGAACCGGTGTTTAATTTCCGATAGTTCTCTTACCCGTCGAATTCGTGCGGCATCGATTGCGTCGAAATACCGATCGACGTTAAGCATTCGGATTGAACCATTGCGATCCGAACGGGACGCTTCTCTGTAACCTGACGCTGCCGCGAAGACCCGCTGCACTCATCTCTTTGACTTGCGGCTGATTCCAGAAGGCAGCAACCCTGGCCCGGATGAACCCCTCAGAAATCTTCTTTCGCGAGGATCGCAGCCCTGTTTCGCGCTAAACCGACGGCTATACCTTCGAGCGCTCGCAGTGAGAATCGCGGAGCAATGCCTTCCGGCCTGTCTTCAGGCGGAACCAACGCCCTGTCTCCGAAGAGACGATGCAGCGTTTCGACGGGCCAACCGATTTGGTCAACAACGCCATTGACGTCGCGCTCGCCCATGACCTTCAGGATCGCTTGGTCGAGGAATTCTTGCACATCCCTTCGCGGCGGGAATTCCTCGAACGTATGCACGACGAGGCGAACGGCGTATTCTAGATCCTGTTAACTCATCCTCTGTTCTTCTGTGACTCGAAATATCCTTCGGAAGTCGTGTCGCGTCGCGAATTGCCTCAGTCGCTGAGTGAATTCAAGGTTTGCTAGGACCATCGAGCATGTTCGAACCTCCTGCTCGTTGGCATAGGCACCCCCGCGGTTGAGCCGCTGAAAGAGATCAAATTTTGTCTTCGGATCGCTGGGATGCTTCAGTATTTGGAATTCAATCCGATGGCGACGGAAGAACAACTGCAGCGGCTTGTCGAGAGTTGTTTCTTCATTTGACTCTGCTTGCCAGACTACCCCTTCCAGTGATGGCAGATATTTTGTTCTGAGCATCTTCGACCGTTTCAGTTCACCCGTATCGGGGTCTCTCAAGACTCCCATAAACTCTAGAACTGTGGAAATTCGCTGGAGACCATCTATCAGTTCCCACGTACCGTTGTCCTTTTCGTAGACGAACGCGGGTGGGATCGGTATCCCTATGAGAATGATATTCAACGAGGTTGGATTTCCGATCGTCGGACCATCGGAACAATCTTTGAAAGTCTGGAAGGATGTTCAGTTCGGCAGAGGTGTACATGTTGGCCACCTCGCCAATGGTGATCTGAACAGTGTCGGTGGTGACCGTCCGCTTGGCCTCGTCAATTTCGTCCTTGAGCATGCTTCTACCCTTTCGCGATCGCTCAATGGCCTTTTAGCGCTTGAGGGAGAAGATTGGAAAGCTGAAACTACGATGGTACAGGCACGACCGTAGCTAACGAAAAGCAGAAGGGGCTACGATCGTTCCGCTTTGCCCCGAACGCAGCCTATGGACGAAGGTCTGCAACGCCTCGGAACCCGGGCACCACGATCGAACACGGACCTCAGGCATGAGGGCTCGCGCCCGACTGGTGCAAAAGTGCAAAACCGCTCCTGGGCCCACAGGCGGACGCCGTCAACCCATTGGATTAGCGACGTTTTTCTGGTTGCGGGTGGAGGACTTGAACATCCGATCTTCAGGTCATGAGCCTGACGAGCTACAGCAAAACCAAGGCCGTCCGTGGCGTTAAGCACTAGGGCTTCTGGGTCGCGCGGAGCGCTCGCACCGTGACCTCACTCGTAGCTTTCGTAGGTGTGCCGCTCCCAGCGGTCGTAGCCGGAGCAGCCGGCGCTGGCGCAGCAGTCGGTGGTCCCGGGAACGTTGCCGAGTAGATCGTTCTCGCCACGACCGGGCAGGAATCCTCCGGCACGTGCAGGAGGTGCTGAACGCGCTGGTGGCCCTTGGCCTCGCCCGCCGCCTCGAGGACAACCGCTACGCACCGTAGCTCGGTCGAGGAGTACCTTGCGCATTGAGCAGCCGGACGTCGGATTTGATCTCACCGAGGGGCGCGGTCATTCGGCCGCCGCGGGGTGTCGGGCGCCGGGTTTGGCGATCACCCGGAGCTGGACGGTGTCGACCCCGTCGACCCGGGTCGAGGCGTCGAGAACCTCGAGCGCGATCAGGCGCCCGTCGGCGTCGTAGTCGAGGATCACGCCCGACTTTTCCTCGGCGCTGATGCGGGCGGAGGCCTCCCGCAGCACCACGGTCAGGGTGTCGGTCGCAACATCGTAAGTGATCTTCATGGTTTGCGCGCCGCTCCGAAGTCGGTCATGTGGCCCATGGTGCCACCGGAGCGGGCACGCGTCGAATGCGCTACGACGATCGGACATCGGAACCAGGTTCAGATCGGGCTGGTCACGCCGGCGGAAATAGGTTATAATTCCCAGACCGCATCGAAGGAGGGCCGGGGCGGAGCGGCCGACGAAACCGGGCGAGGCCGGGCGGCCGAAAAACCAAACGAACCCAAAACCCGCGGGATTTCTGGCTTTTTCGGCTCCAGGTCACCTCAAACCAGCCCGGGGGTCGCGGGCGGATGGTGGTCGGCGCGGCGAAGGGCGAGGAGTGGGCACTCAGGCTGACGGTCGAGCCGCGTGCATGCTCGGCGGCTCCGGGTCCGGCAGGCATGGCGGGCCTTGACGGCGCGGGCGGGGCGGGGCATGGGAGCCGGCATGCGCGCGAACAGGGGAGGCGAGCCATGGCCGGGTTGCCAGAAGCGGTTCCGTATCTGATCGTCGGCGCGGGGGTGCACGGCCTGTCGACGGCCTGGCATCTGGCGCTCGAGCTGAAGGCGAAGGGGCAGCGGCTCCGGGCGCGACATCCTGGTCCTCGACAAGACGGCGCCGGGCGCCGGCGCGACCGGCATCGCCTGCGGCTGCGTGCGCAACCCTACATGACCAGCGCGCTGCACCCGATCATCCGCCACTCGGTGGACGTCTGGACTGACGATCCGATCACCTCGGCTTCCAGCAGGTCGGCTACGTCTCGGCGGGCGAGGCCAACCAGCAGGCCGACTACGAGGCGATCACAGCGAGCCAGAACGCAGCCGGCTATCCCTCGGACCTCTACGTCGGCAAGGAGGCGCACGCCTTCCTCGACGGCTCTGGCCCGACTTTCGCACCGCGGGCATCGAGGTCGTGCTGCACGAGAGGCCCTCGGCTACGCCGGCACGCGCCAGGCCGTCTGCGGCCTCGGCCAGAAGTGCGCGAGCAGGGCGTCGAGATCTTCGAAGCGGGATCGAGGTGACGGGCTACGATCTCGACAGCGCCCGGGTACGCCGGTGCTGCACCGACCGCGGCGCGATCGCCGCCGATCTCGTCGTGCTCGGGCTCGGCGCCTGGACGCCGAAGCACTGGCGCTGCTCGGCCTGCCGAGAAGCTCACCGTCCGCTATCCGGACAGCGCCGTGGTCGAGGCGGCCGACATGTGGACCTACTGGCGCCTGCGCGAGGGCGAGATCTACCACGAGCCCGCCTACCGCACGGCCGAGGACCGCGACCCGCCGGTGCTGCACGGCGAGCTGCTCGAAACCCCGGTCGAGGTCCGGCGGGCGGGGCGCCGGCTCGAGCGACACCTCTACGTCTACTGGAAGATATGGCGCGGAGCGGATGGACCGGCCGGGGTGCAGGGCGGCGGATGCCGGTCCGGATCGGCCCCGAGGCCACGGTCGACCCCTACGGCCATGCGAGCGACGCCTATCAGGCCGAGCCCGCCTTCGCCGACCTATTTCGCGGCCTCGCTCGGCCAGCTGATGGGCCGCTTCGCGGGCTGCCGGCCCCAGTTTCGCGAGCGCCGCAACGGCGGCATCGGCGCCTTCACGCCCGACAATCTGCCCGTCCTCGACTGGGCGCGCGCCAACGTCTACCTGATCGCCGACAGCGGCCACGGCTACAAGATGACCGGCATCGGCAAGCTCGTCGCGCGCCACATCGCGCGCGGCGACAAGGTTGCCGAGCTGGCACCCTTCAGCTTCGATCGTTATGCCGCCGGGCGCACCTTCGGCGCCCACAACAGCAACTCGCCATGGGTCTGAGCCGCCCCAGGGGAAAAAGAAAATGCCGTAAAAGTGCCGGATTGATTTGATGAGACCAAGGACAGAGCCCATTGATGACTGCCAGAGAGCCACTCATGATAATCGCACCTTCAGCTGGACAAGAAATGTGCGAAGTAACTCTCATGCATGGCAACTTGAAATGCTACACAAGTGTAGCATAAGTGGCGCATACTTGGCGCAACAAGTATTTGCGATGCGGCAAAAGTGTGCACTGCCGTTCAAGTAAAAAGAATCCCTGATCCGATGGAACTGCCTGGCGTTCGGCGCAACTGATTGAAATCGCCCGATTCTCCTGATCGCCCGCCTTTTCGTCAAACCCCGCCCCGGCTGCCCTACCTGATCCGCCCCTCCGCGCAACCGGTTGATTCTTCGCTTCAATCGCCCGATCGGACACCCCTGTCGCATTTCTGCGCCACCCCGGCCAAACTGATGCATCGCGACGACGCTCGGGCTGGTTTGCGCTGACCTGGGCCGAAAAAGCCAGGAATCCAGCGGGTTTTGGGCTCGTTCGGTTTTTCGGCCTCCCGGGCCCGCTCGCTCCGCTCTTCTGCTCGCCCGCCTCAAACGCGAACTGGGAATTATAACCTATTTTCGCAGTCATGACCACCCCAATCTGACCTCCGTCGTAACTCTCGTTAGAGACGCGACACCCGCGCCGCGAGCGCCGTATAGTGCCGTGAATGCACCGCTGGGAGGGGTGTAAATCACACCAAACCTTCGTGGAAGGCGAACATGGCAACCTCAACTTCCGACCGTCGCGAGACAAGGTCCGAGCGTGGAACACCCGTGCGGGCTGTTCTAGCCGACCGGGTCGAGATAGCGGCTTGGCGGCAGAAAGGTCGGGTCGTTCCGATCGAATACAGTGATGTCGGTCCACAGATGGAGCGGCTGCGGGAAGTCGATCTCGACCCCGAACAGGACGCCGCCATCGAACGGAGCAATGTTGTGAACCGTGAAGCGGGCGTCGCCAATGAACCGCTGAGGGGCGGCCGTTGAGATCGGCGGCTGGCCCTCGCTGGCGCTCACCAGCACCCAAAAGTCGTGCTGGATCTCTTTCCAATTGAACTCGTAGCGAATAAGCCCCTGGCGGCGGCCCCAATAGTAGCGCGCATGTTTGGGCATGACCTCACGCCCGCGTCAGCGTGATGTCGTCAGCCGCTTCCCCCGGTTCGGGCGGCCGCATCACGAACCGGCCGTTGAGGGGCAGGACCGTGATACCGACATGCCAGGTACCGTCGGGCTCGAGGAAGGCAGTGCCGATCCGCTGCCAGATGTCGTCCGGCACCGCCGGGCGATCGCAGGCAGCCTCGTCGTCCGGACCTTCGGAGCGGAGCGTGCGCAGCTTCGCCTGCACGACGAAGACCGGCATCCACCGATCCTGTTTGTCTTTGGTCATCAGCGGGCCTCCGGCTTTTCTACTTCCTGATCCGGGCAATCACTGCGCCGCGTTGCCGCGCGCCGTCAAGCCGCCGCCTCGGTGTGCAGGAAGGGGGGGGGAGAGCGCCTGAGGCAGATTACATGTAACCTTCGTGGAAACCCAGACATGGCAACCTCGACCCGACCGTCGCGCGACAAGGTCCGAGCGCACCGTGAAAGGTCGCGCCGGCAGGACCTGCGACCGGTCGAGATCCGGGTGCCCGACGTCCGCTCGCCGGCGTTCAAGGCCGAGGCGCACCGGCAATCCCTCGCGGTCGCCCGGAGCCCGCATCGCGACGACGATCAGGCCTTCATCGACGCCATCTCGGACCGAGCCGGTGGCACTAGAGGGTCCTGACCCCTGTTGGACTCGACCACAGCCAATTTTCACGGTGCTATATAGCTTGTGACCACGGTGGGCGCAGGAGGGATCGACGATCTACCAGATGGACGGGGGACTTGGTGTGAACGAGGCCAGTCGGAAGTTCGTGGAAATCGCAAATCCCCACAGTTGGCTGCTCACAGCGGACAACTTGCATGCCCAAGCCCTGTTCCTAAACCGCTCGACGGGCCGCGCGGTGCTAACCCGCACAGATTGGGAAGGCGTCAGCACCGCTTGGGACGGCGTGAACAAGTCGGTATTTCTGCTCGGCGGATTTGCCCTGGAGAACGCCATCAAGGCGTTCCTCGTCTACGAAAACCCCCAGTGGATCTCACATGGAAAGCTCTCTTCGCGTTTGCGGTCCCACTCGCTGGTATCGCTACAGAAGCAGTCCCGGCACATTCCTTACAAGAACCGATACCTAAGCGTACTGAGGGAGTTTGAAGCAGGGCTGAAATCGTGGGCCAGGTACCCTTGCAGCCTGACCATAGAAACCTCTACAGACGAGACGGTGATGCGAGGCGAGCTATGGGAAGTATACCTCCGATTGATGCGAGCATACGGCAATCGTCTGAAGGGATTGCTGGGCCATGGATGGCGCGGCCCCCATGGATTTTACGGAAGATGGACTTTCAGTGGTGAATTCCTGTCGACAGACGCAATATAAACTGGACCAGAGGAGCCTTACTCGGCGCTGAATATCTTTAGATCGACTCCCACCGACTGGCATGACGAAAAGGCCGAGATTACGAGATGGTAGAATTGGAGAACGTGCGGCTTCGGCGGCACACGCTTGAACTCTTGCTCCAAAGCTCTCTTTGACAGAATTCCACCGGCACAAACTAACCAAACAGCACGCTCCGAAGTTGGTGTCGAACGTACTTGGCTTAAGAGTTTCCGAAAGGCCTTCGAAGGGGGGCCTATCCTGCGTCGCGGAATATTGGCCTTCTCCCGGGCTTCCCCCTTGCCACGCGTCATTTTCCAGTCGTTATCCCACTTGGTAGGAGAACCTGGAACATTACCGCCGTCACTCTTAAGATAGGCCAAATTCTTGACCCCTTGGGCACAGACGTCGTAAAAGGCTGATGCAGAAACCCCTGGCTCTCCAGCATGCCACTTCGCGACAATGAATGCCGCCCGAGGCGGTGACGCGTCGCTGCCGCCGTCAACACCGATAAAGTCAGCAACTTCGGTAGCCAAGTCATCACATACAAGTGCAGGGAACGGTGAGCCGAAGTGGGGCACTCCTCGATCTGGAACGAGGGCATCGTCGATAAAGCGGAAGAGGGAACCTGCAGGCCAAGTGGCCACGTTGCCGACCGGCCTGCCTTTTTCGGAAGTGATTGCCCCCAATCCAGGAACTGGCTTGACGAGGTCGAGGACGAGCCTTCCGGCGCCGTTGAAATCTTGAAGGTTTAAGATCGAGTCCATAAAAGGCACCATGAACGTAAACATGCTTATAGTCGTTCGTGATGATCCGAAACGGTTGGGCCTGATTCAGCCGACGCGCGAGGGATATCCGTTCGTTGTCCTTAGACTTGATTCCACTCAGTTGATGGGACGTCAACCAATATCTGCGTTTTTTGGTGTTCCATTTGATCCATACGGCTACTGATTCACCGTCAACGATAAGTTGGAAGCGAAAGGGGGCAGCGGCCTTTGGATCATCCTCCCTGATCACATCAACGCATAGGTTTTCAAGATCAAACTTTGCGGTCGACTTGTCTCTATTTCTAAACTCCCCAACGACCTCTAGCATATCGACCAGTATGTTGGTGGGGTCGGTTGCTTTCGGAACCTCTGTCGGCGTCGCAAAGCGGGACAGGATCGGGGATGCCGCCTTTGCCACATCGAGCTCGTCATTCAGGTCGCTGCACCAACTAGAGTACTCGTCCGCCGTGAGATCCGCGCCCTGCCCATCCGTTATGCGTCCACGACAGAATCCGACGGAACGTCGGGTGTCATCGACGCGCCCCGTAGCCCGGGTAATGACGTTAAGATGCTCACCCATGAACACACCAGACCGTTCAAGGGATCGGGCTGACATCTTCGCCCACGGAGCACTAGTGGCCCCAGGTCAGTGTTTTTCCCGTTGATGGATGTGACGACGTTGTCCTTACCGTCCGGCAACAACGAACGCAGCGTTCTCGGGTCTATCCTGGTTCCCAGGCCATCAAGCTCGTCGATCGATAACCCCGCGCTGTCGTAGAAGAAAAGGCGATGGCCGTGCTTGGCATATATCGTGACTTCCAACGAAGCGGCTTGAAACAGGTACTCGGCCAAGAATGGTGACTGACTTAGGCGTAAGGTTACGTGAAAGTAGCAGTTGCCACCGTCAGCCACGCCAGTTTGATGCTCAAACCGATCTTCGGCTGCCAGCGCCGTTGATATCTCGGCTTTCAGGGCACCTAATTGCAGCTTAGGGTCGACTTCAAAAATCAACGCCGACTGAGGGAATTGGAGATCCTCGGTCAGATCGGCTTCGTTGAGATCGATACGCTCTCGAAACTGGCCCCCGAAGTAGTCCATCTTCGGCAGCGCATTAACCAGTCTTTCGAGAATTTCCTGGCCGTTTCTGATGGGAGGTTTTCCATCGTTATCAATGCAGGCCGCGTCATAGGCCAGGAATTGATTCCACATGCGATCGACGCTTTCCTCTCCGCGGGCCAATACATATGCAGGGGAAGCCTTCTTTCCGATATCTCCAGGTTGTCGCGTCAAACGCCCTATCTGCTGAACCAATTGTCTTTCGTTTTCGAAGGGTTCGAACAGTGCGAGCATTGTGCACGAGGGATCATCAATGCCTTCGGTAAGCATGAATTGGTGAATCACGAACTTTTCCGACCGAGTACGGAGGTCTCTTGGTACATCGGATCTCAACTGGCGCCCCTCGTTCCCCTCAAGCGTAAAATTATGGTGCAAGGCGAGGACGCCATCTTGGCGCCCCTTGAGGAACTCAGCAAAGGCTTTGAACAAATCGTACACATCCTCCTCATTCCCCGCACGGACAATCATTTTGCATTGCGGAGAAAACCGTTTCTCCCGAAGCAGACGATCCCTAGCGTCTACTATTTGTTCAGCGAACTCGACGGGATTTCGAGACAAGGGTGCAGTATTAATGTCGACGCTCCGGATCAAGGAGTTATCGACCGCTTCTCTGAAAGAGAGAAAAAAAATGTGGTGGTCGTCAACATCAAAAATCTTCAGATCACTGCGGAATGGCGTGGCACTAAACAATACTGTCGGAACCTCCAATCCTCGAACCACGTCCGCCCATAGAGGGGCCGGTTCTCGATGCCCCTCGTCAAAAATGATTGTACCGATATAATCTTTCAGCTTCCTAGTGCCGCCCTCAACATGAATCTGTTGAAGAGCTTAAATCGTGCCCACAACGACCAAGCGTTGACCCGTCTGATCGACCATTGTTTTTATCACTAGGTCGAGATTGCTTGGAAGAATCTTTAGGGTTTGATCGGGTTGCCACTCTTTGGCAGCTCCGATTGTCTTCCAGAAGTCGGTCGCGAAATCGGCCCTCAGTTGATCGACGAGAGCGGCAGATGGGCATACGACAAGGATTGGCTTCTGGAGCGCACGGCGAGTTGCAAGTACCGCCATTACACCCGTCTTGCCTGTGCCCGTCGGCATGTGAACGAGGGCCGCTCTGTGTACTCCCGCCTGAAAATAGCGTTCGCACCGCGCCACCGCATCGCGTTGATGCGGCCAAAGCCTCAACTCGGAGACAGCTCTTTCATCGATGCCCACGCGCGCCCATACCCCTTGACTTCCGAACGCGGAAAAATACGACGATCTCTATCCCTGTAAATAGATTATGTTGGGGGCTTTATCATCTTTAGCGCGTCGCGCGGCCTTGCCGTGGCCCGACCTTGAATGAACTCCTGGGGCAATAGCGGCAGATCAACTAACGTCGGGTTATAGCTCAACGGACGCGCGGGCGGCGAGGCGAAGGGTGGCGCCACGAAAGTTGATCACGGGTCGTGGCCGGCGTGCCTCCAACCTGTGACCATGTCGGCAGCCCGACAAAGAGCAGACTTGCAAGCGCCAGCGAGGGGCGGGCAACCTACCTGTCCCGCCCACTCGTGGCTGGCGTAGAGGATTGGTACAGGACGCCTCGGCGTGCCTAGCAATCGAGGGTCTGGAACTTCGCGTAGCTGTCGATCGGCTCGGCGCTGCCTGCCGCAGGATGCGGCTCTTCCGGGTCGCGCGGGTTGCCCGCGCCTCAGCTCACTCGTAGCTCTCGTACGTATAGCTGCCGCTGCCGGGGCGTAGCCGGAGCAGCCGGCGCTGGCCCAGCAGTCGGTGGTCCCGGGCACGTCGCCGAGCATGTCGTCGACCGAGGGGTTGGCGCCGCCCCCTTCGAAGGCTTCCAGCCGGCCGATCAGCTCACCGAGGCGAGCTTCGGCAGCTCGCTCTGCCGCCCTGGCCGGTCGCGGAAGGGGGTGGTCGTGCGTTTCCCGCCTGGGGGCCTCTCGAGCAGCAGGCTCGCCTGCCGCCGGCCGTTCTCGATCAGGTGCTCGATGAAGGCAGGCGTGCGATCGAACTTGGAGGGGTAGTCGAGGTCGAGACTCAGGGCGATCTCGCGGATCGTGATCGGTTGGTAGCGCTCCTGCAGCTTATCGGAATGGGTTCGAAGCTCGTTGATTTTCTCGATGAAGTAGAGCTCCTGGTCGAGCGCCAGGTTGCCCGCGAGCTCGTTGCGGCGGTCGGCGATCTCGGGCATCGTTTCGGGCTCGCTTGCGCGCCCCTTCGGGTTGATGCGGACCACCCAGATCTCGTCCGGCTTCTGCTCGAGGTCGGTGAACTCGCGGATCGGCGGGTTGCGGCTGAAGAGGCCGTCCCAATAGAGGGTGCCGTGCGCGTGCACCGCCCGGAAGAGCGGCGGCACGGCGGCGGAAGCGATGATGTCGTCGTAGGTGAGCTCCTCGCCCTTGAAGGCGATCCCCCCGCCGTGGCGGATGTCGGTGGCACCCACGAAAAGCGCCGGGCGGCGGCGATCCTCGGGCCGCGCCGGCAACTGATCGAGCGCGACGTAGGTTTCGAGCAGGGCCCGCATGCGCTGCTCGGCCCAGGGCAACGTCGTGTAGGGGCTGACCTCCCAGACCAGCGGCAGGCGCAGCGTCGACACGGCCCAGGCGTTCAGGGCCTCGTCCCACCAGTCCCGGGCCGAGAGGTCTTGCCAGAACCCGCCCAGGACCTCGATGGCCTTGGTCGGACCGCCACCGGAGCGGCGGAGCAGCCCGGACCACGCGAGCGAAGCGCACACCGCACCGCCCGAGGTGCCGCTGAGTGCTGCGAGCTCGAAGCGGCCGGCGTGGCGCGGCTGGAGCAGCTCCATGAGCACGCCTGCGGTAAAGGCGGCGTGGGCGCCGCCGCCCTGGCAGGCGATCGCGACGCTCGGTCTGGCGCTCTCGGCCATGCTGTCCTCCATTCGTGACCATCCGCGGTCGACCAGAACGGCCCGGTCGGGCATCGTCCGGTCGTTCGGATCGACCCGCGCGGCAGTGACCGTGCGGTTTTCTCGGGCCGGCCGGCCTGATCTATGTCAAGAAAAGGTTGAGCGATAGCGGCATAGCGTCGCGTATCACGCTGGTATGTGCCGCGCCGGGAGAGGAAGAGCTAGAGCCCGATGGCGACAATACGGCGGCGCGCGAAAGTGACCTACTGCGCGCCGCGACAGACGGCTCACTCGTAGCTTTCGTACGTATACGTGCCGCTGCCGGGGTCGTAGCCGGAGCAGCCGGCGCTGGCCCAGCAGTCGGTGGTGCCGGGCACGTTGCCGAGCATGTCGTCGACCGAGGGGGTGGCGCCGCCGCCGGCGCCGGGCTGCGCGCCGCCGCCGGCATTCAGGCCGAGCGCCTGGGCCGCGGCCTGCTCGCCGTAGGCGATCGCGAGGACGTGATAGGCGAACTCCTGCTTCGCCCGGAGCGGCAGCTTCGCCCATTCGGAATGGTAGCGCGCCCAGAGCGGCCGCGCGTTGGCGAGATCGGTCTGGGCCTCGGGCGGCAGGTCCGCGAAGCCGGCGGCGAGGGTCTCGTGGATCTGGGCCCGCTGGTAGGCATCGAAGGTGGCCGGCTGGCCGACCTGGGCGAGAACGAATTCCAGCGCCTCGACGTAGGCGTGGGCGGCATCGCGGGTGAACGTACCGCCGGGGCCCTCGGCGAGGACGTCGGTCTCGGGCGCGGCCGATGGCGCCGCTTCAGCCACGAGCCCGCCGGGCGCCGGGTCCTCCGCCAGCGCCGGCCCGCTCGCCAGAGCCAGGCCGGCGACGAGTATGCTGTTTCGCCAGGAATGGAACATGACGCCTCCCCCATTGCGCGCCGCTGTCTAAATGAACGGTGCGGAGGGCAATTCCTTCCCGCCCCGCGCAGCAAATCCTGCGCCCGAACCGGGCGGCGCGCAACCCATGCTGGGGCGGGCAGTCGCTCGCTCTCATTGACAAGCGTCGCTTGACGGCTTACATGAAGCGATGGCGATTACGAGCTTCCGGCACAAGGGCCTGCGACGGTTGTAGCAGGAGGGTGACCGGCGTGGCGTGCCACCCGAGAGTGCCGGGAAGATCCGACGCATCCTGGCGGTTCTGGACCAGATCGGGGAACCCGGCGAGATAGGGCTGTATCCGGGCTGGCGGCTGCACCCTCTGACGGGCGATCTGGCGGGCTTCTGGAGCGTCACAGTCACCGCCAACCGACGGATGATTTTCCGCTTCGAGGAGGGACAGGCCTTCGATGTCGATCTCATCGACTACCACTAAGAGGGCGAGGGTGCCGGACGGATTGATGAAGGATCCGCCCCACCCAGGCGAGCTCATCCGCGAGGAGGTGATCCGGCCGCTCGGCCTCAGCGTCACGGCGGCCGCCGCGGCTCTGGGCGTGACCCGGCAGGCGCTGTCCGCCTTCCTGAACGAGCGCAGCGACCTGTCGCCGGAGATGGCGTTGCGCATCGAGGTCGCCTTCGGGCCGAAGGCCGAGGTGATGATGGCGATTCAGACGGGCTACGCCATGGCGCGCGCACGGAAGCGGCTGGCTGAGATCGCGGCCACCGTCCGCCGGGTCCGAGCGCCGGCCTCCTGAACGCCCTCAGAAACTCTCTTCAGCGGCGGCTTGGAGCGACCGGGCGATGTCCGGGAGCGAGCGGAACAGGGTCAGCGGGTCGTCCCTCGACGGCAGGAAGCCGCGGCGCCGCCAGAAGGCGGCCGCCTGCTCGTCGAGGGCGTGCACGACCAGGGCTCGGCCGCCGATCAGCCGCGCGCCGGCGACAGAGCGCATGAGCGCGTGCTTGAGCAGGCCGGTGCCGATGCCGCGGCCCGTGCAGGCAAGATCGGTCGCGAGCTGGCCGAGCAACAGGCAGGGGACCGGGTCCGGCGGCTGCCCGGTCCGAATCGAGCGCGGCAGGACGGCGGCGACCACGGCGGTCGGGGCGAGACCGTAGTAGCCGACGACCCGGCCGGCGTCGTGCACCACCATCACGACCGTGAAGCCCTTCTCCTGATTGGCGAGCGCCCGGGTCTTCAGCCAGTGGTCGAGCGCCGGCTGGCCGCAGGAGAACTGCGCGACGTCGTGCCGGGCGGCGAGCAGCTCGGGCGCGGACAGCGCCACGCGGGGCTCAGCCTTCCTCGGCCTTCCAGGGCGCCGGGCGGCGCAGCAGCTCGACCAGCTCCGGGACGGGCGCGGCCGGGGCCTCGATCGCCTCGCGGAAGGCCGCAAAACCGGCGGGGCTCATGCGGATCAGCGCGCGTTCCATGAGTACATCCTCGGCCGCACGCAGCGCGGCCTCACGCACGAACTCGGTGCGTGAGCGGCCGCGCAGGCTGGCGGCGCGGTCGATGATGGCGATGTCGGCCTCGAGCAGCCGCATCGAGAGGGGATGGTCCTTCCGTCCGATGGCGCGCATGTCAGGTCTCCCTGGCTCGGGAGGACATAGCCGCTTGTAGCGCGTTTTGCAATACCGGATGGTCGAGCAGCGGGCCGAACCAGCCGACCGACTGGCTAGCAGTCGAGGGTCTGCTCGCGCCGCCACGGGCTCAAGAAATGGGGCGCCGCCGGGAAGACCGCTGCCGGAAGAGCAGGGGGACGCCGAGCAGGCCCGCGACGAGCAGGCCGGTATCCTCTGGCACGTGCAGGAGGAGTGCGGCGCTGCCGCCAATCAGCGACCAGGCGATCGGCACGACGAGCAGGGAGCGCGGCATGCGGCGATCGGCGAGCATCAGCATGCCGAAGGTGAAGATGGTGGTCGGGCAGGGCGCGACGCCGAACAGCGGCGCCTCGGGATAGCCGTGACCGCCGAGGTAGCCGAGCATGCTGTAAAGGATGGCGGCGTAGGCAATCAGGAGGAGGCCGAGCGTGGGCAGGAGACGGCGACGAAAGGCGAAGCGGAGCCGGTCTTCGAGCACGCCCTGCCAGAGGAACAGCAGCCCCTCGGCGATGAACAGCGCGCCGAAGGCGTAGGCGGCCGGGTTGATCCGGGCGAACTGCCAGAGGTGATAGGCAGCGCCCATCCAGATCCAGAATAGCGCGAGCACCGATGATACGATCCGGCCCGAGTGCGCGCCCGGACGGAGCGCCGCTGCCAGGGCCAGGAGGCCGAGCAGGTAGGCCACGATCGGCGCGGGCCAGATCGCCTGATTGTAGCGCACGAAGACCTGAAAGAACTCCTCGACCGTGAACGGCATGCGCGGATGTCGAGGATTTCGTGATCAGCAGTCCAGCGTCTGCTCGCGCTCCCAGGGGCTGATCTGGGCGCTGTAGGCGTCCCACTGGCGAAGCTTCAGCCTGGCGTAGCTGTCGATCAGCTCGGCGCCCAGTGCCTGGCGCAGGATCCGGCTCTTCTGGGTCGCGCGGATCGCGTCCAGGAGATTGAGCGGCAGCTTCCTGATGCCGCGGGCGCGCTGGCCGTCGGTGTACATGTTGATGTCGAGGCGCCGGCCGGGATCGCGTTTGTTGAGCATGCCGTCGAGGCCGGCGGCGAGCACGCCCGCCTGGCGTGAGATAAGGGTTGGCGGCGCCGTCCATGAGGCGGAACTCGAAGCGGCCGGCGTCGGGGATGCGCACCATGTGGGTGCGGTTGTTGCCGGCGTAGCTGATCGCGTTCGGCGCCCAGGTGGCGCCCGAAAGCGTGGTCTGGCGCGTTCAGGCGCTTGTAGCTGTTGACGGTCGGGTTGAAGATCGCGCAGAGCGCCTCGGCCGAGTGCAGGACGCCGCCGAGGAAATGGTAGGCGAGCGGCGAGAGGCCGAGCTCGCCGTGCGCGTCGTAAAACAGGTTCTTGACCTGCCGTCCCGGTCCCAGATCGAGGCGTGCACGTGGCAGCCGTTGCCGGTCAGATGGGCGAAGGGCTTGGGCATGAAGGTGGCGCGCAGGCCGTGCTGCTCGGCGATCGTCTTGACCATGAACTTGAAGAAGGCGTGGCGGTCGGCGGTGATCAGGGCGTCGTCGTACAGCCCAGTTCATCTCGAACTGGCCGTTGGCGTCCTCGTGGTCGTTCTGATAGGGCGCCCAGCCGAGCTCGAGCATGGCGTCGCAGATCGCGGTGATCACCTCGTAGCGGCGCATCAGGGCCGACTGGTCGTAGCAGGGCTTGTCCTGGGTGTCGCGCGCGTCGGAGATCGCGCCGCCGTCGGGCGCGATGATGAAGTATTCGCACTCGACCCCGGTCTTCATCCGCCAGCCGTGCTCGGCCGCGGCCGCGATCTGGCGCTTGAGGACGACGCGGGGCGCGCTCTCGACCTCCTTGCCGTCCATCCAGAGATCGGCCGCGAGCCAGCCGACCTCGGGCCGCCAGGGCAGCCGGGTGAGGCTCTCCGGATCGGGCATCGCGAACATGTCCGGATCGGCGGGCGTCATGTCGAGCCAGGTGGCGAAACCCGCGAAGCCTGCGCCGACCCGCTGCATCTCGCCGATCGCCGCGGCCGGCACCAGCTTGGCGCGCAGCACGCCGAACAGATCGACGAAGCTGATCAGGAAGTACCTGATCCGCTCCTTCTCTGCGACCTGTGCGAGATCCGTCGCCATCCGAGAGTTCCTCCGCTAGGTCGGATCGTAGTGTTCTTCTGCCCGGCACCCAGTCGGTGCCGGCGAGCGGCACGCCGGCCATCGCCGCCGCCTCGACCGTGAGCGCCGCGAGGTCCTCGGGCTCGAGGTTGAGGAGGTGCGACTTGCCGCAGGCGCGGGCGAGGGTCTGCGCCTCGAGGACCATGGTCGAGAGGTAGTTGCGCACCCGGCGCGCCGCGGGCTCCGACCTCGAGGCGAGCCTCGAGGTCGGGGTCCTGGGTCGTGATGCCGACCGGGCAGCGGCCGGTGTGGCAGTGGTGGCAGAAGCCGGGCCCGGTGCCGAGTGCCTCGTAGTCGTCCTCGTAGAGCGGCGCGTTGCAGCCGAGCGCGATCAGCGCGGCGGTGCCGATCGAGACGGCATCGGCGCCGAGCGCCATGGCCTTGGCGACGTCGGCGCCGCTGCGGATACCGCCCGAGACGATCAGCTGCACCTTGCGGTGCATGTCCAGCTCCTGCAGCGCCTCGACCGCGAGGCGGACCGCGGGCAGGGTCGGGATGCCGACGTGCTCGATGAACACGTCCTGGGTCGCAGCGGTGCCGCCCTGCATACCGTCGAGCACGATCGCATCCGCCCCGGCCTTGACCGCGAGCGCGATATCGTAGCTGGTTCGGGTTGCGCCGATCTTGACGTAGATCGGCTTTTGCCAGTCGGTGATCTCGCGGAGCTCCGCGATCTTGATCGTGAGGTCGTCGGGGCCGGTCCAGTCGGGATGGCGGCAGGCGCTGCGCTGATCGATGCCCTGGGGCAGGGTGCGCATCGCGGCGACCCGCTCGGTGATCTTGAGGCCGAGCAGCATGCCGCCGCCGCCTGGCTTCGCGCCCTGGCCGACCACGACCTCGATCGCATCGGCGCGGCGCAGATCGTCCGGATTGAGGCCGTAGCGCGACGGCAGCACCTGATAGACCAGCATCTTCGAGGCGGCGCGCTCCTCGTCGGTCATGCCGCCGTCGCCGGTGGTGGTGCTGGTGCCCATGGCGGTGGCGGCGCGGCCGAGCGCCTCCTTGGCATGGGCGCCGAGCGCGCCGAAGCTCATGCCGGCGATGGTGATCGGAATCGCGAGCTCGATCGGCCTGGCGGCGAAGCGGGTGCCGATGGTGACGTTGGTCGCGCACTTCTCGCGGTAGCCTTCGAGCGGGTAACGCGAGACCGAGGCGCCGAGGAAAACCAGATCATCGAAGGTGGGCAGCCGGCGCTTGGCGCCGAACCCCCGGATCTCGTAGAGGCCTTCGCGCGCGGCGCGCTGGATCTCGGCGATCACACTCTCTGGAAAGCTCGCCGACTCCCTCAGGCTGCGTGGATCGATCGCCATGCGGGTCCCCTGATCCCCGAGCGCTCTAGTAGCTACCGGCATGGTCGATGTGGAAGTTGTAGAGCTGGCGCGCCGAGCCGTAGCGCCGGAAGCCGGCCGGGTCGAGCTCGAAGCCGCGCGCTCGAGCAGCGCCTCGAGGCTCGACCGGTGCGCCTCGGTCATCGGCTTCTCGATGCAGTCAGCTCCGAGGCTCGCGACCCGGCCGCGCACGTACAGCACCGCTTCGTAGAGCGAATCGCCGAGATCGGACCCGGCGTCGCCGCAGACGACGAGATGGCCCGCCTGCGCCATGAACGCGCTCATGTGGCCGACCGAGCCGCGCACGACGATGTCGACGCCCTTCATCGAGATGCCGCAGCGTGAGCTCGCATCGCCTTCGATCACGACGAGGCCGCCGTGGCCCGAGGCGCCCGCCGACTGCGAGGCGTTGCCGGTGACCCGCACCACCCCCGACATGATGTTCTCGGCCAGGCCCGGGCCGGCGTGGCCGTGGATGGTGACGCTCGCCGCCTGATTCATGCCCGCGCAGTAGTAGCCGACGTGGCCTTCGACCTCGACCTCGATCGGCCGGGTCAGGCCGGCGGCGATCGAGTGCGCACCGCGCGGATTGACCACCCGCCAGAGCCGCTCGTTGGTATCGGCGGGCAGCGTGTGGAGCGTCCGATTGAGCTCGCGGACCGGCGTCGTCTGCAGATCGACCGTGATCACGGGTCAGTGCCGCGCCCAGCTGTAGACGGTCGCCGGCGCGGGCTCCCAGATGCGAGCGGTCTCGGCGCCCGGCAGATGGGCGATTGAGCGGTATTCCGAGGCCATGGCGACCCAGTCGTCGGTCTCGGCGAGGACGGCGGGCTTGCAGGCGAAGCTGTCGCGCAGCACGGCGAAGCCGTCCCTGGTGCCGACGGCGAAAGTGTAGAAGCCGTCCAGATCGGCGAGCGCCGCCTCGAGCGCCTGATCGAGCGTGGCCCCTTCGCGCAGGCGCCAGGTCAGATAGCCGGCGGCGACCTCGCTGTCGTTGTCGGTCTGGAACTCGATGCCGTGGCGCCTCAGCCAGAGGCGAAGGCGATTGTGGTTGGAAAGCGAGCCGTTGTGCACGAGGCAGAGGTCGAGCCCGGTCGAGAACGGATGCGAGTGCTCGGTCGTGACCCGGCTCTCGGTCGCCATCCGGGTGTGGCCGATCGCGTGCGAGCCCCGGAACTCGCTCAGGCGAAAGCGGGCGACCACCGCCTCGGGCCGGCCCTTCTCCTTGAAGATCTCGATCGTGTCGCCGATGCCCACGAGGTGGACGTCGGGGTGGCGCTCGGCGAGGGATTTGCGCAGCGTGGCTTCGGGCGCATCGCTCGCGAGCACGCAATGGCTCGCCCGCACCTCGCTCTCGACCCGGGCGCCGAGCGCGCCCACGAGGTCGTCCTGCAGGCCCTGCCAGGGATAGCTCTCGTCGGGATGGTGCAGGGTGACCTTGACCGTGCAGCCGGCGGGCGGCGGGCGATAGACGGCGAAGCCCGCGCTGTCCGGTCCGCGCTCGCCCATCGCGGTCAGCATCGGCGCGAGCCAGGCGCCAAGCCTGGACCTCGAGCTCAGCGTTCTTCAGGAACAGACCGACGATGCCACACATAGACGACCCCCGTAGACGACCCCCGCTGTGCTTGCGCTCCCGGCGGCATGTGCCAGCCGACATGGTCACGTCCGGCTGCGGGGAGAGGATCTCACCTGCGCCCCATCGCCGCCCCGAACGCGGCGTCCCACCCGCCCTCCGTGCCGCCTCCTGGCATCCAGGCTGCGGCAGGTCGGGCATTGGCAACAGTACCGTGCGTCGGGCGAGCGCGCAAATCGGCATGGCGCAATGGTTCAACAAGGTTAGATCCCGGCCCGGGCGCACAGGTCGGATCATGTCCCGTATGGAAACGCGAAGTAGATCCACCAAGCCCGCCGGAATGCGAGACGCGGCGCCGCTAGAACCGCTCGACGGGGCTCTCCGCCTCGACGGCCTTTTCCAGATTGCCGCCCTGGCGCAGCAGCTGCGCTTCGTCGTCGAGCTGCCTGTTCTCCGCGCGGATCTGCAGGATGTGCCAGCCGATCCAGGCGATGAACAGGACCAGGACCATGAACACCCTCCCACCCGACGAACGGGTAGAGGGGGCCGAGGTCGAGCATGTTGCCCGACCAATCGGTGAAGTTGCCGGTCGTCATAGGATGTCCTCCAATTCCAGAATCACTCGGCCGGCGCGGGCTGACGTCCCGCCTCGACCGTCACGGCGATGATCTCCCGGTCCTCCTGCAGGACGATGGCCTGGCTGTGGTAATCGAGGCCTGCAAGCTCGACCTCGCGCGGCACCCGCAGGAGGCCGAACATCTTGAGGATGGAGGCGAGGACGTAGCCGGGGATGAAGCCCAGCACCCAGAACATGATCACGGCGCCGATGAACTGGCCCCAGGGCGTGACCGCGGCCCAGGGCTGCTCGTGCCCCAGTAATGCGTCCGGCGATGAGGGATAGCCCCACAGCACGAATCCCGCCGCAACGACGCCGAGGAAGCCGGAATAGCCATGCACGGCGACGGCACCGACGGCGTCGTCGATCTTGAAGCGCCGTTCGACCCAGTAGTGCATCTTGTAGATGATCGCGACGATGATGGCAGCGATCAGGAATGCCTGGATCGGATGATAGAGATCGTTGCCCGCAGAGGCGGCGATGATGCCGGCGAGCCCGCCCGAGAAGGTCCAGAATGGGTCGCCCTTCGAAATGAGATAAGCGACCATCAGGCCGCCGCAGAGCGCCATGATGAAGTTGAAGGTGATGGCGGAGAGCGTCGTCGGCTGCAGGTAGATGTTGGTCGCCGAGTAAAACACCCCGTCGCCAGCCTGGACGTCGTAGATCGGAATGTTGCAGGCCGCATAGAAGCCCCAGAATCCGGTATAGATCAGGAACAGGCCGATGCAGACGAGCCAGGGATTCTGCGGCGGGATGTTGCGCGGCGTGCCATCGGCTCTGAACTTGCCGATGCGGGGCCCGAGGACGATCAGCACGGCGAGGCAGGTGCCTCCCGCGATGGCATGGACGACGCCGGAGGCATAGGCATCGTGATAGCCGAGATACTTGCACCATCCAGCCGGAGGGGTGCCAGCCCCAGGCCGCATCGATGATCCAGGTCACGGAGCCGAGCATGACCGCGACCAGCCAGAAGGCGCCCGACCTCATCCGCTCGATGATCGAGCCCGAGACGATCGACGCGGTCGTCCAGGAAAACAGCAGGAACGCCGCCCAGAACACGCCGTTGAGCCGCGCCCACAAGGCGGTGTCCGCCTCGGTCAGGCCGGCGCTCACCGGCTTGCCGCCCATGTGTGCGCCCATCAGCTCGCTCCAGGGCGTGGCGAAAGGCGCGGCGACGATCTCGCCGAACGGCCAGCCGTTGACCATGGACGAGTAAAGCCACCAGCCGAACAGATAGAAGGTGACGCCCACGACCGGAATCACCATCGTGTTCTTGAGCAGGGTGGTGAGGTGGTTCTTGCGCCTCGGCGACGCCGACTTCGTAGGTGCAGAAGCCGACGTGGATCAGGAACATGATGACCACGGTGAGCCAGTAATAGAGCTCCGTGAACAACACATTCAGGGCGGTTGGTAGATCACTCATTTCGGTCCCCTTCTTTTTTTTCAGCCTTGTTCGCCCGATGTCGACGCAGGTGAATGGCGGGAGCTGCCGAGGCCGGGATCACGATACGCGCGGAAGTAGCGAGAGGGATTGCGCATTCGGCAAGGCTACGGACCACCGTTGCACGCCCCCTCCCCGTTGCCATCGGCGCGCCGAGCGTCAGTGCTCTGGTCTTATCTGGCCGAATCCGAACAATTCATCACCGCGACGCCCGACTGGGTGGGCATCAGACCGGCCGGGAGGAGGCCCTGCGCACACCCGACGTGCCTTCTACTCTTCCCTGCGTTTGTAACCGCGAGTGGAGTCCAATGGCTCGACTGAACCATCGCATGTTCTCAGATAGAACACCAGAGGTCTGTATCTCTCCGTTGCCCGCCCGGCGCGGAAGTCGCGGCTCGTCGGGACGGAGGTGCGCGCTTGGGGGGTTGCGCGGTGGACCGGCGTGCGGCATTGGGCCATCTTCGCCCCGGTCGGGGAGCTTTTAGAAGAGGGACGGGAGCAGGCACACGTCATGACGCAACGAATCCAGGCTGGCGGTCTGCGGGTCGCAAAGCCGCTTTACAACTTCATCAATGACGAGGCGTTGCCGGGCACCGGCATCGCCGCCGATCGCTTCTGGTCGGCGCTGGCGTCGATCATCGAGGACCTGGCGCCACGCAACCGCGAGCTGCTGGCGCGCCGCGAGGAGCTGCAGGCGAAGATCGACGCCTGGCATCGGGAGCGGCGCGGTCGCTTGTTCGACCTCGCGGCCTACAAGAGCTTTCTCAGCGAGATCGGCTACCTGCTCCCGGAAGGCGAAGACTTCGCGGCCAGCACGGCGCATGTCGACCCCGAGATCTCGCGCATCGCCGGCCCGCAGCTGGTCGTGCCGGTGACCAATGCCCGCTACGCGCTGAACGCCGCCAATGCCCGCTGGGGCAGCCTCTACGATGCGCTTTACGGCACCGACGCGATCCCCGAAACGGGGGGCGCCGAGCGGGGCAGGGGCTACAATCCGGTACGGGGCGAGCGGGTGATCGCCTTCGCGCGCGACTTCCTGGACGAGGCGTTTTCGCTCGCAGGCGGCTCGCACCGCGATGCCAGCGGCTTCGCGATCGAGGACGGCCGCCTTGCCGTCACTCTCAAGGGTGGCGAGGTTACCGGGCTCGCGCAGCCGGACAAGCTCGCGGGCTACCAGGGCGGTCCCGCCAGTCCGTCGGTTGTCCTGCTGGTCAACCATGGCCTGCACGTCGAGATCCGGATCGACCGCGACCATCCGATCGGCAGGACCGATGCCGCGGGCGTCTCCGACCTCGTCCTCGAGGCGGCGGTCACCACGATCCAGGACTGCGAGGATTCGGTCGCGGCGGTCGATGCAGAGGACAAGGTCGAGGTCTACCGCAACTGGCTCGGCCTGATGCAGGGCGACCTCGCCGCAACCTTCGAGAAGGGCGAGAGGACGATCGAGCGCCACCTCAATCCCGATCGGACCTACACCGGCCCGGACGGCGCCGAGGTGACCCTGCAGGGCCGCAGCCTGATGCTGGTGCGCAACGTCGGCCACCTCATGACCAGCGATGCGGTGCTCGACCCGCAAGGCAACGCCGTGCCGGAGGGCATCCTCGACGGCATGATCACCTCGCTGATCGCCATGCACGATCTCTGCGGCAACGGGCGCTACCGCAACACGCGCGCCGGCTCGGTCTACATCGTCAAGCCGAAGATGCACGGCCCCGACGAGGTGGCGTTCACGAACGAGCTGTTCGCCCGGATCGAGGATGCGCTCGGGCTCGAGCGCTTTACGCTCAAGATGGGCATCATGGACGAGGAGCGGCGCACCACGGTCAATCTGAAGGAGTGCATCCGGGCGGCGAAGGACCGGGTCGTGTTCATCAATACCGGCTTCCTCGACCGCACCGGCGACGAGATCCACACCTCGATGGAAGCGGGTCCGATGATCCGCAAGAACGACATGAAGGCGGCCCCCTGGATGCAGGCCTACGAGGACTGGAACGTCGACGTCGGCCTCGCCTGCGGTCTCGAGGGCCGCGCCCAGATCGGCAAGGGCATGTGGGCGATGCCGGACAAGATGGCCGACATGCTGAAGGCCAAGATCGGCCATCCGAAGGCCGGCGCCAACACCGCCTGGGTGCCGTCGCCGACCGCGGCGACCCTGCACGCGCTGCACTATCACAAGGTCGACGTCGCGGCGCGCCAGGCGAAGCTGAAGTCGCGCCCGCGCGCGAGCCTCGACGACATCCTTTCGGTGCCCGTCGCCGAGCGCCCGAACTGGCCCCCGGAGGCGATCCAGCAGGAGCTCGACAACAACGCCCAGGGCATCCTCGGCTATGTCGTGCGCTGGGTCGAGCAGGGCATCGGCTGCTCGAAGGTGCCCGACATCCACGACGTCGGGCTGATGGAGGATCGGGCGACGCTGCGCATCTCGAGCCAGCACATCGCCAACTGGCTGCACCACGGCATCTGCACCGAGGAGCAGGTGATGGCGACCATGAAGCGCATGGCCGCCGTGGTCGATCAGCAGAACGCGGGCGATCCGGCCTACCACCCGATGGCGCCCGAGTTCGACGCGAGCGTCGCCTTTCAGGCGGCCTGCGATCTGGTGTTCAAGGGCCGCGCGCAGCCGAACGGCTACACCGAGCCGATCCTGCACCGGCGACGCATCGAGGCGAAGCGCAAGTTCAAAACGTGACGGTGTGAATTCTCCGCGCACTCGGGGACGGAGAGGGACTGGAAATGCGCTGCGAAGTCGTCGCCATCGGCACGGAATTGCTGCTCGGCCAGATCGTCGATACCAACTCGGCCTGGATCGGCGAGCAGCTGGCTCTGGCCGGCATCGATTCGCACTTCCAGACCAAGGTCGGCGACAATCTCGGCCGCATCGTCGCCTGCATCCGCCTGGCCCTCGAGCGGAGCGATGCCGCGATCCTCTGCGGCGGCCTCGGCCCGACCCAGGATGACATCACGCGCGAGGCGATCGCCCTGGTAATGGGCGTGCCGCTGATCCGGCGCCCGGAGATCGTCGAGCATCTGCGCGCCCTGTTCGCGTCCCGCGGGCGTGAGATGGCGCCGAGCAACCTGCGCCAGGCGGACGTCCCCGAGGGTGCCTCGGTGATCCCGGAGATGCCCGGCACGGCGCCCGGGCTGATCTGCCCGGTGGGCGAGAAGGTGGTGTACGCGGTGCCGGGCGTGCCGCACGAGATGCGGACGATGGTCGGGGCGAGCGTGATCCCCGATCTGCAGCGCCGGGCCGGCGTGCGTGCGGTGATCAGGAGCCGGGTGCTGCGCACCTGGGGTCAGACCGAATCCGGGCTTGCCGACATGCTCGCCGGGCGGATCCGCGAGCTGGACGGTCTCGGCAATCCGACGCTCTCGTTTCAGGCGAGCGGGATCGAAGGCATCAAGGTGCGGATCACGACCAAGGCGGCGGACGAGGCGGCCGCGAGCGCCGTGCTGGCGGCCGAGGAGGCGCACCTGCGGGCGATTCTCGGCGAGGTCGTGTTCGGGGTCGACGATCAGAGCATGGAGCAGGTCGTGCTCGACCTGCTGCGGGCGCGCGGCTCGAGCCTGGCCGTCGCCGAATCCGTCTCGGGCGGGCTGGTCGCGGCGCGGCTCGCCGCGATCCCGGGTGCGAGCGATGTGCTGCGCGGTGCCGTGGTCGCCTACGCGAGCGAGATCAAGTTCGATCTGCTCGGCGTGCCGGGGGGGCCCGTGGTGACGCCCGAGGCCGCGGCGGCGATGGCCGCGGGCGTGCGCCGGCTTCTCAAGGCCGACGTCGGCCTCGCGACCACCGGGGTCGCCGGGCCGGCCGAGCAGGAGGGCCGCCCGGTCGGCACCGTGTTCCTCGGCCTTGCGCTCGGCGAGCGTGTCGATGCGCGCGAGGTGCGCCTGCCGGGCGATCGCAACCGCATCCGCCAGTATTCGGTGATCAGCCTGCTCAATTTCCTGCGCCTCAGCCTGCTCGCCCCGCCGGGCACCCCGCCCGAATGATGCCGTACGGCAAGTCGGGGAGGCATCGATGGCCGGCAGTCGAAAAGTGATCATCACCTGCGCCGTCACCGGCTCGA
Source organism: uncultured Alphaproteobacteria bacterium (assembly GCA_963815435.1). GTDB lineage: Bacteria > Pseudomonadota > Alphaproteobacteria > Geminicoccales > Geminicoccaceae > DATAOG01. The sequence goes on along the minus strand of CAWFGZ010000015.1, from coordinate 112,303 downwards.
TCCACACGCCGACGATGACGCCCCATCTGCCGATCACGCCGGACGAGATCGCGGAAGCGGCGATCGGGGCGGCCGAAGCCGGCGCGGCGATCATCCATCTGCACGCGCGCGACCCGGAGACCGGCCGGCCGACCCCCGACCCCGCCGTGTTCATGCAGTTCCTGCCGCGCATCAAGCAGGCCTGCGAGGCGGTGGTCAACATCACCACCGGCGGCGGCCACGGCATGAGCCTGGAGGAGCGCCTCGCGGCGCCGGTTCGCGCCCGGCCCGAGATGACCTCGCTCAACATGGGCTCGATGAACTTCGGCCTGTTCCCGATGCTGAACCGCTACAAGGACTTCAAGTACGAGTGGGAGCGCCAGCACCTCGAGGGCTCGCGCGACTACATCTTCCGCAACACCTACAAGGACATCGAGCGGATCATCCAGGAGCTCGGCGAGGGCTGCGGCACGCGCTTCGAGTTCGAGTGCTACGACGTCGGCCACCTCTACAAGCTGGCCCACTTCCTGGATCGCGGCCTGGTCAGGCCGCCGCTCTTCGTGCAGACCATCTTCGGCATCCTGGGCGGCATCGGCGCCGATCCCGAGAACCTCGTGCACATGCGCCGGATCGCCGACAAGCTGTTCGGCGATGCCTACCAGTGGTCGATCCTCGCCGCCGGCCGCCACCAGATGCCGCTCTGCACGATGGGTGCCACCATGGGCGCCAACGTCCGCGTCGGCCTCGAGGATTCGATCTACCTCGGCCCCGGCGAGCTCGCCCGGAGCAACGCCGAGCAGGTCGCCAAGATCCGCCCCATCCTCGAAGCCCTCTCGCTCGAGATCGCCACCCCCGCCGAGGCCCGCGCCATGCTCGCCCTCAAGGGCGGCGACCAGGTCGCGTTCTGAGCGCGGGCGACGCCGGGTTGAACGGCGGCGAACTGCCACGTCACCGCTCGCAAGAGGTTGCTCGTATCTCCTTTTCTCTCTCCTGAAGGGGACCTTTCGTTGACGGCCGACAGGACGGCACCCGTGAAAGATGACCGCGGCGAGACCGATACCGCTGTAACAGCGGCCGACGTCTCGGCGAGCAAGCCGATCGGCGGGCCGCCGCTGACGCTTGATCGACTGGCGGTGATCTGGCGGCGCGAAGGCCCCAAGGGGGTCTGGTTCCGCACTCTGGCACGGGTCGGCTACCGCCGCTGGGACTGTTTCGCACGTCCGCTCGAACAATCCGAGATTTCTGTCGAGCCCGGCGCGCCGATCGAGATCGCCACCTTGGAGGCGGATGACGCCGCGGCATACGTGTCGCTTCGCCCGGAGGCGACGCTCGCCGAGTACCAGCAGCGCTTGCGTGCGGGCGAGGTCTGTTGGGCGGCGCGTCACGCCGGTCGGCTGATCGCCGTGAAATGGGTCCGCTTCGATGTGATCGAGGTGCCCTACCTTCGTCGGCCCTTTCCGCTCGCGCCCGGCGAGATCTATCTCCAGGACATGTTCACCAGCCCGGACATGCGCGGCCACCATGTCCAGAGCGTGATCAGCGCGCGCATCTTCGCCCGATGCCGAGCCCAGGGATACAGCCGGTCGGTCGGGCTGGTATCGCCGGCGAACCGGTCGAGTATCGCCTCGCTGACCCGGACCGGGTACCGGTGCACCGGCTGGGTCAGCCTTTTCCACCTTGGACCGCTGCGGTGGCAGCGGATGGTCGCGGCGAACGGCAGCATCAGGAGGATCTCATTTGAAATTGCCTGAGCCGGATGTGGTGCAGTTCACAATGTGGCCGTCCGGGACGGCGATACGCTCCGCGGCCGAAAGCCGAGCCTCATCGGAGGACACCATGTCGACCGGACATTTCGAGCCTGTGCGCCTGACCGCGAACCCGCGTTCCGCCCTCGAGGGTGTTGAACCGCGCAGCCGACGGGACTGGTCGCGCCCTGACCCGATCAGCGCCGAGCGGGCGCAGGCGAGGAAACGACGCCAGCCGCTTCCGTCGGGCTCCGCCCTCATGGGCTTGGCACTGGCGATTGTGCTCGCGGGCGTTCCCGCTCTCGCGCTCGCGCAATCGACTACGCTTCCGGGGGAATTCGCGTTCCGGACCAAGAAGGGCTATTACTTCACCGCCATTGACGGCGGCGGGCGCTCTGCCGCTCCCACGATCATCACCGCCGCGACGTCGGCCGGGCCGTGGGAGAAATTCCGGATCGTCGTCGGCAATCCGACGCCGGCGTATGACAAGAGCTTCCAGACGGCGACGGGTAACTACGTCACCGCGGTCAACGGGGGCGGTATGACGTCCGATGCGCTGCATACCGATGCGACCCAGGTCCGCGGCTGGGAGCAATTCCGGATGAACGATCTCAGCGTGGGCAATCTCGCCGCTACCTACTACGGCCTCTACACCATCGGCGGCAGGAACGTCACGGCCGTCGGAGCTGGAGGACAATACCAGGACGCCATCCATACCGACGCCGTGCGTGTCGATACCTGGGAGGAGTTCCGGCCGGTAAAGTGCGGCGACCTGGGCTCGGGCTTCGATTACTACATCATCCCCAATGTCGTCCCCGCCGATGGCTGGGCACTCTCGGCGCCGGGCGGCGGCGGCCGCGTGAGCAGCGCGCTCGGTACCGGCTATGGCGGCTGGCCCGAGTCGCGATTCAGACTGATCCTCCAGCCGGACGGCTCCTATGCGCTGCAGACTTCAAATGGCGTCAATTTTGTCACCGCCTTGGGCGGTGGCGGACAGGTCCAGGTCTTTGAGCAGTGCCACCCCGGCTTTCCCGGTGCCTGCATTTCCGGCTTGAGCGACATCTTCCACACCGATGCCACGCAGGTCCGTGGCTGGGAGAAATTCCGGATCGTCGACCAGGGCAATTGCAAGTACACGATCCAGACCATCAGCGGTTTCTTCTTCGGCCTCTATCAGACTTCGCACGGGATGCTGTTCACGACGCGCCGTAGCGTGATCTCGGATAACGAGAAATTCGAATTCGTGATGACCAGCCTGGGCTCGCCGCCGATCTTGCAATGAGCGCCCGCGCCTACGCCGAGTGGGCGGCATGCTTCAGTATAGGCTGACGAGGGCGACGGTGCTTCTAGCTAGTGCCCGTCCATAAACGCTTGTTTTTCAAGTGATTAGCTGGGCTTGGCTGGGCGAGGTAGGCGATGTTGGGGGGCTTGGCTTCAGCGATTCGAGTGGCGGGCGGCTTGGCGGCATGCCAAGGGGAAGTCGGCGCAGGGGTGATCGGCCGGCGCAGCCGGTGCGGCTTTGCGGGAGCGGCCGGCGTCAGGCGGATCTGAGACGCGCGAAGAGGGCGAGGTTGTAAGCGACGACCGCGGACCAGACGTAGGCCTTGAAGTGGTCGAGCCCGCGCCAGGTGCAGCGGGCCAGGCCGTAGGCGCGCTTGAGGCAGGAGATGTCGGCCTCGATGCCGGCGCGGAAGTTCCTGAGCTTGCGATAGACCCAGCGGCTCCGGACCATGTCTTCGATCCTGAGGCCAGCCTTCTTGTGGAAGGCCATGTCCTGCACGCCGCGGGCTTTGGCCGCGGCGAGATTGGCGCGGCTGGCGAAGCCGCCATCGGCCGCGGCCTGACGTGGCGCGGCGTCCCAAAACGCGATGTGGCGCTCCAGCATCGGCACGAGCCGCTCGCTGTCTGCCGGGTTGCCGGCTTCGATGACGAGGTCGAGGATCAGGCCGCTCTTGCCGGTGGTCAGGTTGAGCTTGTGGCCATAGTCGACGTCGCGGCTGCCTTTGACGATGATGTCGGCATGCGGCTCGAACAGGCTGACCACTTTGTCGGCGGCGGGCAGCGCCTCGCCGGCCAGCACCCGCCGCTCGGTCTGGGTGATGATCTGCTCGATCAGCGGCTGGTAGTGCCGGACTTGGCGCTGCCAGAGCGCGACCAGCGGGTCGGCCGCTCGGCTCAGCTGCGCCGCGGCCTGCCGCAGATAAGCCAAGGTCGCGCGGGTGATCCCGATCAGCTCGCGATAGAGCGGCACCCGTTTGGGCCGGCCGCGGGTGAACTCGATGGCCCGCCATCGTTTCTTCGCCGCGCGGCGATGATCGCGCCAGAGGGGCCCGTCGCCGCCAAGCCAAACTTGCGCCGCCTTGAGGAGGCGGACCATCACCCGCACGGCGTCCCACAACAAGCTGCTGTCGCTCGGTTCGTGGATCGGCGCCGCGGTGACCGTGCTGTCCAGCCGCACCATGCTGCCGTCCTCGAGCTTCTCCTGCCGGGCGCCGAAAAGCAGCGTCCGATTGATCTCTTCCCAGGTCTCGGCGCGGATCGCGCTGATCGTCCTCTGCAGCACCGACTTCTTCGGGCTCCACGCCCAGGGCAGTCGGGCAAAGGCCCGAAACGACGCCGAGTCCCTCCAGATGAAAGGCCAGCTCCTCATAGCTCAGCTGGCGGTATTGCTTGAGCAGCGCACAGCGCAGCACGCTCTCCGCCGGCAGGCCGCAGCGGCCCGTCTCCTTCACCCCGTCGCGGCGCAGGTCCGCCGCCACCAGGCTGAGCAACGCGCCATGGGCATCCAGCCCGTCTGACATCGCCTTCAGTTCGCGGCCGATCTCGTGTCCGGCGAACACATCGAATATGCTGGCTTGGACCGTGCGTTCTTGGCGCATTGTCGGCTCCGGCGGTGGCGGGTGATCCTTTGGCATCAGTGGCTTGACGCCAAAGCCTACTCGAAACCGCCGGAGACCGCCCGCCGAAAAAACGCTGATTCCCACAATTATTTCAGCACGTTAGGCTTTATGGACGGGCACTAGCTAGAGCGACGCGTCAAGCTGTTCAGGAACGGCCGGAACCAGGCCGTCCGAATTCCGCGTGAGTTCGAGCTTCCCGGCACCGATGCCGTGATACGCAAGGAGGGTGAGCGGCTCGTGATCGAACCCGCGAAGCCTCTGTCCCTGCTCGAGGTGCTGGCGACGCTGGCCCCGCTCGATGAGGAGTTTCCCCCGATCGCCGAGCTTGACCTCGATCCGGTCGAGATTTGAGCGGTGCCGAGCAGGTGAGCCGCCTCCGGACCAGCATCGAAGCCCTTCCCTCTCGAAGTTGGCACCCCGCCGAAGCCTGCCTGCACCATGCTCGCGCTGAGGGGCGACGATCACGTCCTGGAGTCGATCAGCAGAACTAACCGCCCGAGCGAGGGGTGCAGGTCAGTCGGCGCGGCGGGAGCGCCAGTGGCGCCAGACCCACCAGGCGAGCCCGGCGACGAGGGCCGCCACGATGACGGCGTCGGCGCGGTGCATGAGCTCCCGCAGACGCGGATCGCTCTCCCAGCGCTCGCCGAGCTTCATGCCGACATACGCGAGCGCGAAGCACCAGGGCCAGGAGCCGGCGAAGGTGTAGAGCTGGAAGGGCAGCTGGGGCATGCGCGCCATGCCCGCAGGCAGCGCGATGAAGGTCCGGATCACCGGCAGCAGGCGCGCGACGAACACGGTGATGCTGCCGTAGCGGGCAAAGAAGCGCTCGGCGAGGTCCAGGTCGCGCGGGCTCATCAGAACGTAAGCGCCCCACTTCTCGAGCAGCGGCCGCCCGCCGTACATGCCGATCGCGTGCGCGATCGTCGAGCCGACGTTGCACCCCAGCGCGCCGAAGGTCGCGACCAGGACGAGGTTGAAGCGTCCGGTCGACACGAGGTAGCCGGCAAACGGCATGATGATCTCGGAGGGCAGCGGTATGCAGGCCGACTCGATCGCCATCAGGATGAGAATGCCGGGATAGCCGATCGCTGAGATCGTGGCCGTGATCAGGCCGGCGAGTGATGCGACGATCGTCTCGAGCATGGGGTCCTTACCAGCGTGGAGCTGCCTTGACCGGGCGGCGGTCGCGAGCGCCTCGACGTTGTACACCAAGCCCGCGTCGCTCGCGACCGCCACCTTCTCCACTCCTCGGGCGGGAAGCGTGCGGGCGCGAGTTTAGCTCTTGACCCGAGTTTAGTTTAGTGCAAAGGTCAGTTACTAAACTCACGACGCCGGCCCTCCGCGGTCGGTCCGCGGCAGGCGGCAATGGGGGCAAACGGGGAGTACCAGACATGATTCGCTCCAAACTCACCCTCGCCATCGCGGCCTCGGCGCTCGCGCTGGTGACGCACGCGGCCCAAGCGCAGGAGAAGCAGATCACGCTCTGCTGGGCGGCCTGGGACCCGGCCAACGCGCTGGCCGAGCTCTCCAAGGACTTCACCGCCAAGACCGGCATTCAGATGAAGTACGAGTTCGTGCCGTGGGACAACTTCGCCGCCCGCTTCATCAACGAGCTGAACTCGGGCGGCAAGCTCTGTGATGTGATGATCGGCGACAGCCAGTGGATCGGCGGCGGCGCCACCTACGGCCACTACGTCAAGCTGAACGACTTTTTCGAGGCCAACGGCATCTCGATGGACGATTTCCTGCCGGCCACGGTCTACGCCTATTCGACCTGGCCGAAAGGCACGCCCAATTACTGGGCGCTGCCGGCGATGGGCGACGCGCTCGGCTGGATCTACCGCAAGGACTGGTTCTCACGCCCGGAGATCCGGGAAGCCTTCAAGGCCGAGTACGGCCGCGAGCTCGGCGTGCCCAAGAACTGGGACGAGCTCATGGAGATCGCCAAGTTCTTCCAGGGGCGCGAGATCGACGGCAAGACCGTCTACGGCGCCGCGATCTATACCGGTCGCGTCTCTGAGGGCATCACCATGGGCGTGACCGCGGCGCTCTATACCTGGGGCTTCCAGTATGAGGACCCCAAGAATCCGTATCACATGGAGGGCTTCGTCAACAGCCCGGACGCGGTCGCGGCGCTCGAGTTCTACAAGAAACTGTTCAAGTGCTGCACGCCACCCGGGCACACCAACGCCTACATGACCGAGAACCTCGACGCGTACAAGTCGGGCCAGGTCGCGATGCAGATGAACTGGTTCGCTTTCATGCCCGGCATCCTCAAGGACGCCGACGTCGGCGGCGACAAGTCCGGCTTCTTCGTCAATCCGCCGGAGAAGGTCGAGGCCTCGGTACTCGGCGGCCAGGGCATGTCGGTCGTGTCCTACTCCGACAAGAAGGACCTGGCGCTCGAGTACATCAAGTGGTTCGCGCAGCCCGACGTCCAGAAGAAGTGGTGGTCGCTCGGCGGCTACTCCTGCAGCAAGGCGGTGCTCGAGGACCCGAACTTCCCGAATACCGCACCGTTCGCCGCGGACTTCCTCAAGGCGATGAGTAACGTCAAGGACTTCTGGCAGGAGCCGACCTATGCCGAGCTCCTCGAGGCGATGCAAAAGCGCGTGCACGACTACGTGGTCGCCGATCAGGGCACCGCCCAGGAAGCCCTCGACAAGCTGATCCAGGACTGGACCGTAACCTTCCAGGACGACGGCAAGCTCTAGACGTTCAGACGTGTCGAACGACGTGGCCGGCCGGGGACGCACCCGGCTGGCCACCGAAGGGGCCAAGCCTGGCGCGACTGCCATGACCGAAACGTCAGCTGCGGCATCGATTACCGGCCGCCTCGGCGCGCCGATCGCCGGCGCCATCGCCCGGCCCGTGCGCGGGCTGTCCGACCGCCTGATCGCCTGGTGGTTCATCGCGCCGGCCATCCTGCTTCTCCTCTCGATCAACATCTTTCCTCTGCTCTGGACGATCTATCTCAGCTTCACCGACTACCGCGCCAATGAGCCGGGCCGCGCGATCAAGTGGATCGGTCTCAGGAACTACGAGCGAATTCTCCAGAGTTCCGACATCTGGGGCTATCTGCAGGTCACGGCCCACTTCGTCTGCTGGTCGATGTTCTTCCAGGTGACGCTCGGCCTGGGTCTGGCTCTTCTGATCAATCGTCAGTTCAAGAGCCACGGCTTCTGGACCACGCTGATCCTGCTGCCGATGATGCTCTCACCGGCCGTGGTCGGCGTGTTCTGGCGCTACCTGTTCCAGCCGCAGGCCGGCATCTTCAATTACATGGTCAACTTCTTCATCGGCGCCGGCGATTTCACCATGATCGGCGACGTCAATCTGGCGCCCTGGGCGATCGTGATGGTCGATACCTGGATGTGGACGCCGTATGTCATGCTGATCTGTCTCGCCGGGCTGCGCTCGATTCCCGACTACATCTACGAGGCGGCCGAGGTCGACCGCGCCTCGCAGTGGCGCCAGTTCTGGAGCATCACGCTGCCGCTCGTGCTGCCGTTCCTGATGCTGGCGGTGCTGTTCCGGGCGATTGAGAACTTCAAGATGTTCGACATGGTGGTCGAGCTGACCGCGGGCGGGCCCGGCTCGGTCACCGAGCTCGCCTCGATCAACCTCAAGCGCGAGGCGTTCGAGAAGTGGCGCACCGGCTACTCCTCGGCCTTCGCGGTGATCCTGTTCGTGACCGTGTTCGGCGCCGCCAGCATCTACGTCAAGGTGCTCAACAGGGTGGCCGAGCGATGAGCGCCGCCGCCGACAGCGCGCGCTCGATCATCGAGCCGTCGCCCCGCGGCCGGGCGATCGCCGCCGCCCTCGTGATCGGCTATGCGGTGATCACCCTGATCCCGATGGTCTGGATCTTCCTGACCGGCTTCAAGACGCCCTCGGAGGCCATCGCCTATCCCCCGAAGGTGATCTTCGAGCCCTCGCTCGAGGGCTACGTCAATCTGTTCACCAATCGCACCCGCCAGACCTCAGAGTACATGGCGAGCCTGCCGCCGCCCGCGACCTGGTACGACGAGCTGGTGCGCTCGCGCAACATGGTGATCACCGGGCCCTCGCGCTTCGCTGGCCGCTACCTCAACTCGCTGATCATCGGCTTCGGCTCGACCTTCCTCGCGGTCTTCCTCGGCACGCTCGCCGCCTACGCGTTCTCGCGCTTTCGGGTGCCGATCAAGGACGATCTGCTGTTCTTCATCCTCTCGACCCGGATGATGCCGCCGGTCGCGGTCGCGATCCCGATCTTTCTGATGTATCGGGCGCTCGGTCTGACCGATACCCACCTCGGCATGATCCTCCTCTACACCGCGGTCAACATGAGCCTCTCGGTCTGGCTCCTGAAGAGCTTCATGGACGCGATCCCGCGCGAGTACGAGGACGCCGCCATGGTCGACGGCTACACGCGCTTTCAGGCGTTCTGCAAGGTGGTCCTGCCGCAGGCGGCCACCGGCATCGCCGCGACCGCGATCTTCTGCCTGATCTTCAGCTGGAACGAGTATGCCTTCGCGCTGCTGCTGACCAGCGGCCAGGCGCAGACCGCGCCGCCCTTCATTCCGATCATCATCGGCGAGGGCGGCCTCGACTGGCCGGCGGTCGCGGCGGGGACCACGCTGTTCCTCCTGCCGGTGGTGATTTTCACCGTGATGCTACGCCGGCACCTGCTGCGCGGCATCACCTTCGGTGCGGTGCGCCGATGAGCGCCGCTGAGCCCTCCCGGCATCTCAGGCGCTGGTTTCGCCGCGACCCCTGGGAGAACGCCGCCATGGCGCTGATCGCGCTCGGCGTCGTCATGCTGATGCAGCCGTTCTCGCTCACCCTCTTCGGCTACTCGTTCACGGCGATCCTGATCGGCACGGTCGGTTTCATGGTCGTGAGCCACTTTCCGGAGGCGTGATGGCCGAGATCCGCCTCGCCAATGTCCAAAAGCGCTTCGGCGACTTCAACGCCGTGCGCAACTCGAGCCTGGTGATCGAGGACGGCGCTTTCTTCGTCCTGCTTGGCCCGTCCGGCTGCGGCAAGACGACGACGCTGCGCATGATCGCCGGGCTTGAGATCCCGACCGCGGGCCAGATCCTCCTCGACGGCGAGGACGTCACCTTCGCGCGCGCCGCGCGGCGCGACATCGCCTTCGTGTTCCAGCTCTACGCGCTCTACCCGCACATGAACGTGCGCCAGAACCTCGCCTTTCCGCTCAAGGCGCAGGGCGTGGCGCGGGCCGAGATCCAGCGCCGGGTCGAGGAGGTCGCGAAGCTGTTGCGCATCGAGCAGGTGCTGACCGCCCCGGTCGGCGGCCTCTCCGGGGGCGATCGGCAGCGCGTCGCACTCGGCCGGGCGATCATCCGCCGGCCCAAGGCGTTCCTGATGGACGAGCCACTCGGCTCGCTCGACGCCGAATTCCGCGAGCTGATGAGCGAGGAGCTCCGGCTCCTGCATGATCGCATCGCGGCCACCACGGTCTACGTCACCCACGACCAGGTCGAGGCGATGGCCATGGGCGACGTGATCGCGGTGATGAACCATGGCGACGTGCTCCAGGTGGGTCGGCCGTCCGAAGTGTACGGCCGCCCGGCGACGACCTTCGTCGCGAGCTTCATCGGCAGCCCGGCGATGAACCTGCTGCCGGCGAAGGGGCGCCTTGCACCGGGCGTGCGCGCGGTGCGGGTCAACGGCGCCGACGTGCCGATCCCGGAGCTCCGCCAGAGGCTCGAGCACGAGGAGGCGATCCTCGGGGTTCGCCCCGAGCACATCGAGATTGCCGATGCCGGCGTTCTGCGCGGGCGCGTCTACGGCGTCGAGTACATGGGTGCCCGGCAGCTGATCACGGTCGACACCTCGGCCGGGCGGCTCAAGGTGCGGGCGCCGAACACCGTGCGCGCCGGCTTCGGCGAGACCGTGGGGCTCGATTTCAAGACCGACGCGCTCGTGCTGTTCGACGGCCGCACCGAGCGGGCGCTCGAGAGCGCGCCGGCCCGTGGAGGCGGCGGTGGCTGACGTCCAGCTGAGCGGCGTCGCCAAGCGCTTCGGGCGGACGACCGCGGTCCGCAACCTCGACCTCGGCGTCAAGGACGGCGAGCTGGTCGTCCTGCTCGGGCCGACCGGCGCCGGCAAGACCACCACGCTCCGCCTGATCGCGGGGCTCGAGTCGCCGGACGAGGGTCGGATCACGATCGGCAGTCGCGATGCCACCCGACTGCCGCCCGCGACCCGCGACGTCGCCTTCGTGTTTCAGCAATATTCGCTCTACCCGCACTACACGGCCTTCGAGAACCTCGCCTTTCCCCTGCGCGCGCCGGGCCGTGGCTGGTCGGAGGAGCAGATCCGGACGCGGATCGAAGAGATTGCAGCACTGCTCCGGATCGAGGGCAAGCTCGCCCACCGCGCGACCCAGCTCTCGGGCGGCGAGATGCAACGGGTCGCGATCGGCCGGGCGCTGGTCCGCCAGCCGGCGATCTTCTTGATGGACGAGCCGCTGTCTTCGCTCGACGCCAAGCTGCGCGAGGACCTGCGGGTCGAATTGAAGCGCATCCAGCTCGATCTCGGCGCCACGATCCTCTACGTCACCCACGATCAGATCGAGGCGATGACGCTCGCCGATCGGATCGGCGTCCTGGCCGAAGGCGTGCTGGTCCAGCTCGGCACACCGCGTGCGGTCTACCAGACGCCCGCCAATGTGTACGTTGCCAAACGGCTGGGCTCGCCCCAGATCAATCTCCTGCCGCGGGGCGCGCTCGGGGTTCGCGACGGGCCCGATCGGGCGGCGACCCTCGGCGTCCGACCCGAGGACGTGATCGTGGGCCAGGGCGGCGAGGCGGCCGAGGTGCGCGCGGTCGAACATCTCGGCGCCGAGACGATCGCAGTCCTGGCCGCGCCGGGCGTCGAGATCCACACGCTGCTCGATTCGGGCATCGAGCTACACCCCGGTGATCGGACCACGGCGAAGGCCCGCGCGGGTGCCGTCCTGTTCTTCGATGCGGCGGGGGCGCTGATCGACGAATCGGCCTCACGCCCCGCCGAGCCACTGAAGGAGCGAGCTTATGGCTCCTGAGCTGGTCGGTCGGCTGCTGGACGCGAGCGTCGCGGTGATTCGCGCGCACGCCGATCAGCTGACCGCGCTCGACCAGGCGATCGGGGATGGCGATCACGGCCTCAACATGCGCCGCGGCTTCGACGCGATCGCGGCGGCGCGCGACGAGCTCACCGCGCTGCCGCTCGGCCAGGCTCTGCAGAAGGCGGGCATGGCTCTGGTGATGAAGGTCGGCGGTGCTTCCGGCCCGCTCTACGGCAGTCTGCTCATGGCCATGGGCAAAGCCGCGGCCGAGCGGCAGGGCGACGGCGCGGGCGTGGCCGGCCTGTTCGCCGAGGGCATCGAAGCGGTCAAGAAGCGGGGCCGCTCGGACGTCGGGCAGAAGACCATGCTCGACGTCCTGGCGCCGGCGCTCCGCGCGCTCGAGGCGGGCAGCGCCGACGGGCTGGCGCCGGGAGAGCTGCTCGAGCGGGTGCGGGCCGCCGCCGAGGAGGGCCTGGCCGCGACCAAACCGATGCAGGCCACGACGGGCCGCGCCTCTTATCTGGGCGCGCGCTCGATCGGCCATCTCGATCCGGGCGCACAGTCGAGCGCGCTCCTGATCGGCGCGGTCTGCGACGTGCTGGCGGAAGGGTCCTAGGGCCATGACGGATCGGGTCGCGATCGTGATCGTCTCGCACTCGGCCAAGGTCGCCGCGGGCGCGGCCGACATGGTGCGCGAGATGGTCGGCGAGGAGGTCCGGGTCGCCCATTGCGGCGGCAATCCCGAGGGCGGCCTCGGCACCGACGTGGCCCGGATCAAGGCCGCGATCGAGGAGGTCTACAACCCGGCGGGCGTGGCCATGCTAGTCGATCTCGGCGGTGCCGAGACCAACAGCGAGATGGCGATCGAGCTTCTGCCCGAAGACTGGCAGGAGCGGGTCGCGATCTGCAACGCGCCGATCGTCGAGGGCGCGGTAATGGCGGCGACCGAGGCGGCCGGCGGCAGCTCGCTCGATCAGGTGCGCGCGACCGCCGAAGAGCTTTCGCCATGAGGGGCTCCGATGGATCGAGCTGACGCCATTGCCCGACCGAACGAAGCCGTCCGTGGCGCTGCGGTCGTTCGCGATCCGACCGGTCTGCACGCGCGCCCGGCGGTCAAGCTCACCAAGCTCGCCAAGCAGTTCGAGGCCTCTGTCCTCGTGCGGGCGGGCGCAGACGGCGAGTGGGTCAACGCCAAATCGCCGAACCGGGTCATGAAGTTGAAGGCGCGCTTCGGCGAGGCCCTCTCGTTCGAAGCCGGGGGGCCGGATGCCGAAGCGGCCATCAGCGCCCTCGTGGGACTGGTCGAGCGCAACTTCGATGAGTGAGGTCCGGGCCGAGACGGTCTGCCAGGGTCTGGCGGCGGCGCGCGGGCTCGCGATCGGGCGGATCGTGCTGCACGGCGCCAGGCGGCCGCGTGGCCGCGTGAGCGGCGGCCCGGAGCAGCAGCGGGCGGCGCTGCGGGCGGCGATCGAGACCGCGGCCAGAGAGCTGAAAGCACTCGCCGCGGGCGCCGACGAGCTGGCACGCGACATCCTCGAGTTCCAGACCGCGCTGCTCGAGGACGAGGATCTGATCGAGCCGATCCTCGCCGCAGTCGCCGCCGGCCAGCCAGCCGACGAAGCCTGGTCGACGGCCCTCGATCGGGAGATTGCCGAATACCGGGCGGGCGAGGACGAGGTGTTTCGGGCCCGCGCGGCCGATCTCGCGGACCTCAGGGATCGGGTGCAGGAAGCGCTCTGCCCGATCTCCAAGGACAACGGCGATCGGACACGAAGCCGCGATCTATGCCGCGGACGATCTGACGCCGTCCCGCTTTCTCGAGACCGACTGGCGCCGCTACCTCGGCGCCGCGCTTCGCGGCGGCAGCCCGCGTGGCCACGTCGCTCTGCTGGCCCGAGCCCGCGGCACGCCGTTGATCGTGAGCCTCGGCGAGCGGTTCGATCACCTGCGCGACGGGGCGCTCGCGGTGCTCGACGGCGAGGGCGGCCGCCTGATCCTGGACCCCGGACCCGGCACCGTGGCCGAGACCACCGCGCGGCTGCGCCAGAGCGCCGCGCTTCGCCGCCGCCCACGCCCATCTGCTCGATCAACCCGCGATAACCGCCAGCGGCGAGAGGGTCTGGGTCGATGTCAACGCCGACGACCCGGCGCTGCTCCAGGCGCTCGATCCCGCCCATTGCGACGGCATCGGTCTGACCCGGACCGAGTTTCTGTTCCGGGGCGAGGAGTTGCCCGACGAGGAGCGACAATATCGCGCCTATCGTGACATCCTCGGCTGGGCCCGCGGCCGGCCGGTCGTGATCCGCACGCTCGATGCCGGCGGCGACAAGCCGATCGCCGGGCTCACACCCGCGGGCGAGAGCAACCCGTTCCTCGGGCTGCGCGGTCTTCGCCTCTCGCTCGCCCGCCCCGACGTCTTTCGCGTCCAGCTGCGCGCGCTCGCCCGCGCGGCCGCCCTCGGCCGGCTCAAGGTCATGGCGCCGATGGTCAGCGAGCCGGGAGAGTTCGCCGCCTTCCGACGCCTGTTCGAGGAGGTGCTGCAGGAGTTGCAGGCAACCGGTGTCGAGGCCGCCAGGCCCGCGCTCGGCATGATGGTCGAGGTGCCCGCAGCGGCGCTCGACATCGCCCGCTTCGAGGCCGACTTCTATTCGATCGGCAGCAACGATCTGATCCAGTACGTCATGGCGGCGGATCGCGACAATCCGAGCGTCGCGGCGCTCTACGATCCACGCAACCCGGCCGTGCTCGAGCTGATCGGGCGGGTCGTGGCGGTCGCGACGGCGCAGGCCCGGGAGGTCAGCCTCTGCGGCGAAATGGCCTCGGAGCCGGCGCAGATCGGCCTCCTGCTCGATGCCGGATTGCGCCATCTGTCCGTCGCGCCCGCGTCGATCGGCGCCATCAAGGCGGCGATTGCCGCCTGGCGCCCCGCCTCCTCCGGCGAGGCCGCGATCCGGACCCGTGGCGCGTGAATGAACAGGCCGCGCGCGAGCCCTCCCGCGAGGAGGCGATCGCCGCCTACAAGCGGCTGCTGCAGGCCTACGTCGACCGCCGTCCGTCGGGCACGCGCCAGAAGATCGCGCTCGCGCTGGGCAAGCACAAAAGCTTCGTCTCCCAGATCACCAATCCCGCCTATCCGGGGCCGGTCCCGGCGCGCCACCTCGGGGCGATCTTCGACATCTGCCACTTCTCGCCGGATGAGCGCGCGAGCTTCCTTGCCGCTTATCGGATCGCGCATCCCAAGGGCGGCCAGGCGACCGCGCCCGAGCCTGCGGGCGGCGACGAGTACGTCATTCAGATCCGGCTGCCCAAGCTGCGCGATCGACGCCAGAGGCGGGCCCTCGAGGACACCATCCGTCAGACCGCGAACCGGATCATCGCGCTGGTGACCGGCGAATAGCTCGTCGGGCTTGATTGGGGGAGCCGCAGGCGGGGCGACCCCACGGACAGGGCTCAGGCCGCCCAGGCAGGCCGATCCGACGATGCGCTCGTCGGCGACCGGAACCTTGCCGAGCGCCGCGGCCAGGTTCTCGGGCCGGTAGCGCTGCAGCTCGCCGTTCTCCTTGCCGACCTTGCCGAAGCGCTCGATCGCACTCCAATGGATCATCTCGTTGACGAACTCGCAGCCCTCGTCCGGTCGATTGCTGCGCGGCAGCAGCTGCCGCAGGATCGATTCGTCGACCGGCTGCTGGCCGATCAGCCGCCTATAGGGATAGACCCTGCTGCTGGCGTAGGCGATGCTGCAGGAGTAGTAGATCTCGCCGAACGGACAGGGCTTGACCCGATCGGCGATGTAGCCCTCGTCGAAGGCGAGTTCGGTGTGCGCCTGAACGCGCCGGATCATCCAGTGCAGCGCGAGATCGGACAGGCCCGCATCCGGGTAACTGCCGCCGACATTCGAGTGCACGCCCGGAAACCAGACCTGCTCGACGGCTCGTTGCCTGAGGAACGTGCCCTTGCGCTTTTGCCAGAGCGTCGGACCGAACGAGCTGCGCTGCTCGTCGATCGCCACCGCGTGGAAGGCGCACTCGACCACGTCGCAAAGCTGGGTGTCGTGGAATGCGTGTTCCTGATCGAAGGCGTGCAGGGCCTCGACCGGGACACCCAGCGCGCCGACTGTGTCCCAGACCCCGATGCACTTGACGCGCGCGTCGTAGCGCGACACCCAGCGCAGGTCGGCGAGATGGTCGGGATCGCGCTCCGCCTTCGGCCGCCGGTAGAGGTCCCAGACCTCGAGCAGACGGTGCATCGCGCGCCGCTCGAGCAGGCCGCAGGTACTCAGGAAGCCGCACAGGCTGCGAGCGGTGAAGGCACCGCGCGAGAACCCGAACAGATAAATCTCGTCACCCTGTTCCCAGTTTTGGGCGAGAAAGCGGTAGCCGTCGCGGACGTTCTGCTCCAGGCCGCGCCCGGTCGCGCCGTCGATCAGCCGGTCGATCTCGCCGCTGTCGGCGCCGATGCCGGCGTCGTAGAATGTGATCTGGCGCGTCCCCCGCGCATCCACGGGCGAGATCGCCTCCATGATCTTGACGACGTTCGTGGGGCTCTCGCCCTGATCGGGGCTATTCCAGGTGCCATCGAAACACACGACAAGCCGTTTCGCCATGACCGTCCCTTTCTCGAATCGAGGAGCACCTCGGGCGCGCTCCTGGCAAATCGATTCGGGATAGAACATCCTTGTTCGGGAAGCCGAGTATGAATTGAGCCACAGGAGGGGCAGCGATGGAGACCGACCTCGCCCGCTTGCAACCCTGGCTCGGCCGCACCGAGCAAGCCGAGGATCATGTCGGCCTGGAGCGGGCGCGGGCGTTGCAGGCGACGCTCGAGCGGCCGGCCGGGCTGCTCGGCGAGGGCGACCTACTGCCGCCGCTCTGGCACTGGCTGTTCTTCTGGGATATCGCGCCTAGCTCCGGGCTCGGCCGGGACGGCCATCCGGCGCTCGGCCGTTTCCTGCCGCCGCTCGGACCGGCGCGGCGGATGTGGGCCGGCAGCCGCTTACAGTTCCACCGGCCGCTCCGGATCGGCGAGCCGATCGCGCGCCGCTCGACCATCGCCGACATCCGCCTGAAATCCGGCCGCAGCGGGCATCTCGCCTTCGTTACCGTGCGCCACGAGATCAGCGCTCGCGACGGGCTGGCGATCGTCGATGAGCACGACATCGTCTATCGCGAGGACACCGGCCGGATCGGCGGCCGAGCGCCCGGCCGACCTCGCGCCCGCCGATCCGGCATTCTCGGAACGACAGGTCGTCGATCCTGTCCTGCTGTTCCGCTACTCTGCCCTGACCTTCAACGGCCATCGGATCCACTACGATCGCGACTATGCGACCACGGTCGAGGGGTATCCCGGCCTCGTGGTGCATGGGCCGCTGCTCGCGACCCTGATGGTCGACCTCGCCGCGAGCGCCTGGCCGGACCGTCGGCTTACGGGGTTTGAATTCCGGGGCCGGCGCCCGGTGATCGATACGGAGCCCTTTACCGTGAACGGCCGACCGCGGGACACTGCCACGATCGAGTTGTGGATCGCCAACGGAGCGGGCGCGCTCGCAATGACGGGAAGCGCCAGCTTTACCTGACGACGCTCAAGCGGTCAGCCAGGGGTCCTTCGGCCTTGACGATGCGGGCGCGAGGCCCAACTCTCCTGACTTCTCTTGAGTTCTTGAGCGGAGGGGACCCGATGAAAGGCAATTCCGAGGTCGTTCAGCATCTCAACAAGTTGCTCGCCAACGAACAGTCGGCCTACAACCAGTATCTCCTGCACAGCCAGCTCTTGAAGAGCTGGGGCGTCGCCAAGCTGGGCGAGACCGAGAAGAAGGAAGCGCTGGAGGAGGTCGGTCACGCCGAGTTGCTGATCGAGCGGATCCTCTATCTCGAGGGCACGCCGAAAATGGAAGGCGGCGAAGCCGCCCAGGTCAGCGCCGACGTCAACGAGGTCCTGAATCGGGACCTCCAGCTCGAGGTCAACGGCATCGCCGATCTGCGCGAGGGAATTACCGTCGCCCAGCGGATCGGCGACTCGGTCAGCCGCGAGCTGATGGTCAAGATCCTCGCCGACGAGGAGCATCACGAGGATCATCTGCTGACCCAGCTGGACCTGATCGAGAAGATCGGCATCGAGAACTACATCGCCGCCCACCTTTAGCCCGATTTCCCGGAAAGTCGAATGTCTGGTCGAGTTCTCGCCCGACTTTGCTAACGCTGTCAGGGGTTTGGGACGACCGAGGGGGCGTGAATGTGGGGTGCGCGGCGGGTGAAGCCAGAGAGCTGCCTCTGAAGCCCACTTTCAACCGCCGGAACTCGAGAAGCTGGTCAAGATCGACGCGCGCATCGTGCGCCGTGGCCGCTACGTCCTGTTCCAGCTAGCCGAGATAGCGGTGCCCCGGCCGGTGTTCAGCGCGAGAACCTGCGCCGGAGCGATCACCTGCGGCCACGACGGCCGCCGCTCCTCGCATGACGATCGGCAGCGATGAACGACGACAACGCCACCAGGCGAGCTGCAACTATGATCGACCGAAAGCTGCCCAACTGCGGCCCCAGGAAGCCAGGCGCAAGCCTCGGACCGCGGCTCGGAGATCACAGCTTGGCGACCGAGATTGACGATACACAGATGTCGCGCCAACTCAATCCACGCGGAGGGATGGCGCGAGCCGAGACCGCGGTTGGAGGAGCTTCTTCCATGCTGGACCTTGATCAAGCAATCAGGGAACGGCGTTCGACGCGGATGTTTTCGTCTCGGCCGGTGCCGCGCCAGTTGATGAACGAGGCTCTCGCCTTGGCGCAACACGCACAGTCGAATTCCAACGCCCAGCCGTGGCATGTGGTGTTCGCATCCGGGGCGCCGCGTGATCGCCTCGTCGCTGCCTTGCTCGACGCGGCTCGGCGCGGGCCGCCCGACATTCCGCCTTTGCCCGAAGGATTTCAGCACTACCGCCTCGAGGTCGGGGCGCAGGTCTACGGAGCAATGGGAATTCCGATCACCGACACGGCGGGGCACAGGGCCGCTGTGCTGCGCAACTGCGAATTTTTCCGCGCGCCACTGGCGGGCATCGTTTGCATGCACCGCGCCCTTGGCCCAGCCGACGCTGTCGGCGTGGGCATGTTTTTGCAGACCTTGCTGTTGGCCTTGACCGAACGTGGTCTCGGCAGCTGTGTCGAGGTCGCGGTCACAGGCTACCCCGAGATTATCCGTGCACAGTTGTCGATCCCAGCCGAGCTATCGATATTGTGCGCCCTCGCCATCGGCTACCCCGACCCGGAGTTCCCTGCCAATCGGATCCACATCGCCCGCGAGCCGGTCAAGGAGCGTATGGTCTTCCTCGACAATTGATCTTAGTTGAATCGGTGCTGGACAGCCAGCCTTCGATCCACCAAGCCCTCAGAATCATGAAGGAGGTTACTATGGGCAGCGAGCAGAAAGTTGCCGTTATTACCGGCGCATCTGGAGGCATTGGCGCGGCCCTTGTCAATGCGTACCGCGATTGCAACTACCGGGTGGTCGCGACGGCGCTCTCAATGGAGCCGTTGAGCGGCGACGATGTCGTGGTCGTCTCCGGCGACATCACCGATCGGAAGACGGCGGAGCGTGCAATCTCGGAGGGCATGGCCCGGTTCGGGCGCATCGACACGCTTGTCAACAACGCCGGCATCTTTATCAGCAAACCGTTCACTCAGTACACCGAGGCCGACTACGCGGCGATCCTGGGCGTCAACATCGCCGGCTTCTTTCACATCACGCAACTCGCCCTCGCCGAGATGGAGAAGCAGGGCAGTGGCCATATCGTACAGATCACAGCGAGCCTCGTCGACCACGCCATCGCCGGCGTACCCGCCGTGCTGGCGGTGCTAACGAAAGGTGGCCTGAATGCCGCGACCAAATCGCTCGCAATCGAGTATGCCAAGCGGGGCATCCGCGTGAACGCGGTGGCGCCGGGCAGCGTCAAGACGCCAATGCATTCCGTCGAGGAGTATGCGCAGCTCGCCGCCCTGCACCCCGTCGGCCGTCTGGGCGAGATCCCCGACATCGTCGACGCGATCCTCTACCTCGAAGGGGCCAGCTTCGTGACTGGCGAAATCCTTCATGTCGACGGCGGCCAGAGCGCGGGACACTGACGTTCGATGCCGGCCGGTGGCGTGCATGGCGAGAAAGAAAGACTGAGGCACCGCAGGAAAACGACGATGAAGCCGCGACTGAACGCGTACAAGGCAGCCCCGGAAGCCATGAAGGCGGTGGCCGCGCTGGAGAGCGATGTGCAGCATAGCGGGATCGAGCCCGCGCTGATCGATCCGGTCAAGACCCGCGCCTCGCAGATCAATGACTGCGCGTACTGCATTCACATGCATACCCGCGAGGCGAGGGCGCGCGGCGAAAGCGAGGAGCGCCACTACCTGCTCGACGCCTGGCGCGAGTCGCCGCTTTACACGGAGCGCGAGCGGGCAGCGCTCGCCTGGACCGAGGCCCTCACTCTGGTCTCGCAGACGCACGTGCCCGACGAGGTCTACGATGAGACGAGGCGGCAGTTCTCGGAGGAGGAACTGGTCAAGCTGACGGTCGCGGTGGCGACGATCAATGCCTGGAACCGGATCGCGATCATCTTCCGCTCCGTCCATCCGGTCAAAACCGCCATTAGTTAAGGGTCTCCAGTGATCGACAAGGGAGGGTCAACCATGAAGATCGTCGTGATCGGCGGCACCGGCCTGATCGGCTCGAAGACCGTCGCCATTCTGCGCCAGGGCGGCCACGAGGTCGTCGCCGCCTCGCCCAAAAGCGGCATCAACACCATCACCGGCGAGGGGCTGGAAGAGGCCGTGGCCGGCGCGCAGGTGGTGATCGACCTCGCCAATTCGCCCTCATTCGAAGACCAGGCGGTGCTGGAATTCTTCGAGACCTCCGGCCGCAACCTTCTCGCGGCGGAGGCCGCAGCGGGCGTCCGGCACCACGTCGCGCTCTCCATCGTCGGAACCGACCGGAGCGACAATGGCTATTTCCGCGCCAAGGTCGCCCAAGAGAAACTGATCGAAGCCTCCGGCATCCCCTACACCATCATCCGCTCGACCCAGTTCCTGGAATTCCTCGGCGCCATCGCCGCTTCAAGTGCGGATGGAAACGTGGTCAGGCTTTCGCCCGGCCTGTTCCAGCCGATCGCGGCGGACGACGTTGCTGCCATCGTCGCCGATGTGGCGCTCGCGGCGCCACGAAACGGCATCGTCGAGATCGCCGGCCCGGAACGAGCACCATTCAACGAAATCGTCGCCCGCTATCTGAAGGCGGTCGGCGACCCGCGTGAGGTCGTGCGCGACCCCGAGGCCCGATACTTCAGCGGCCGGGTCGAGGAGCGCTCGCTGGTGCCGTTGGGCGAAGCGCGCCTCGGCGGCATCGGTTTGGACGAATGGCTCCGCCGCTCACAGGCAGGAGCCTGATCCGCATCCGCCAACCGAAGGATATGGGATTAGCGCGCACCGATGCTCCCTTGCAGGAGGTCAGCACACCGCGAGCACGCCATCGACTGCGCCGCCTGGCCGCTGCTATCTGAGCGAGGAGTTCGAGGCCTACGGCTACCGTCGGATCGGCGCCGCAACTCTCGGACTTGGGACCACAACAATGTGACCGGTTAATAAAAGAAATGCCAAATACATGGAAAGCAGTAATCGTAACTGGTAGCTCTATGGCAACCCGCGAAGGCTCTCGGGCGGCCAGCGCCGGAGCACCGCTGGAAGGAACCCCGCATGATGATATCTCATCAGAGCGTGGGGCTCGATAAGAGCGTCAGAAGCCATGCCCGCTGAGACGACAGAGACGCAGGGAGGCAAGGCGGCGAGCCAGGTCGGATCGAGGCGGGTGCGCCTGGTGAAGACGTCTCGGCTGAGCACGGAGCCAGTTCGTCGCCGGTCGTCCCGCCGCCGTCCGGCCACTGGCTTGCGCGAAGGCGAAAGCTGCTGATCGGCGTGCTGGGCGCACTGGTTCTTGGAGGCCTCGCCGCTTTCGGCATTCCCTGGATCGAGCTGACATTTAGTACCGTCTCGACAGATGACGCATATGTGAACGGGCATGTGACGTTTGTTGCTCCCCGTGTCGGAGGCCAGATTTCTCGGGTTCTGGTGGACGACAACAACCGGGTGCACAGAGGAGATCTGCTCGCCGAGCTCGACAAGGAGCCTTATCAGGTCGCCGTCTCCGCAGAAGAAGGCCGCCGTCGACACGGCCAACGCGGACCTGCAGGCGGCCATCGCCAGGGTGCGCGGCATTGAAGCCCAGGCCAGAAGCCGGCGCTGGAACTTGCAACACGCCGTGGAGGGTGTCGACAACCAGATAGCTCTCCTGCATGCCCGGGTCGCTGCCCTCGACAGAGAGCAAGACCGCGTTGACGCTGGCGCAAAGTGAATTCGGCCGGGTAAAACAGGCGGTCGCGACCGGGGCTGTCAGCCGTGAGCTGTACGACCAGCGCCAAGCGGAGTTGGCGACTGCCAACGCAAACGTCACCGAGGCGCTGGCCGAAGTCCACCAGATCCGCGTCTCCTTGGGGCTGCCTGCACAACCCGACAATGGCGAAAGCCTTGGCCAGGTGCCCCCCGATCTCGATCAGACCTTCTCCTCGGTCCTCCAGGCGCAGGCAGGCCTGATCGAGAGCGCAGCTCAGATCGGCGTCATCCACTCCTACGACCAGAGCCCGAAGCAGATGCTCGAGGAGTTCGCAAAGCTGGGTGACATCGACCGCGTCTTCTCAGAGCTGACGGCGAAGGCTCCGGCGGTCAAACAGGCGGAGGCCAAGCTCGAATCCGCCAAACGCGATCTCGCCCAGGCCGAACTGGACCTTCAGTATTGCGATATTGTGGCGGAGATCGACGGTGTCGTCACGCGTCGCAACGTCAATCCGGGCGATTACGTCCAAACCGGCCAGAATCTCATGGCGATCCGCTCGCTGGACGAAATCTGGGTCGATGCCAATTTCAAAGAGACACAGCTCGGCGACTTGCGCATCGGCCAGTCCGTCGATCTGTATGTCGACATGTACGGCAACCGACACGTTTTCAATGGTCGGGTCGCCGGCTTTACGATGGGAACCGGATCGACTCTGGCGCTGCTGCCGCCGGAGAACGCCACGGGTAACTTCGTCAAGGTGGTGCAGCGGCTACCGGTCCGGATCGACCTCGAAGGGTATGACCCGGACAAGGATCCTCTGTTCATCGGGACTTCCGTCGTTCCCTACGTCTATATCGACAAGCCGCCGACCGGACCCGATGCCGGGAAGTTTCTGCAGGCCTACCAGCCTCGATTGCAATCCACCGGTTCGTCCCAGAGCCCGCCGGACGCCAACAAATGACGGATGCGGCGCTCGCACCCGTCACACCCCGTGCTGCGGGGAGCCCGTGGTTCCTGGCCGCCACGGTCGTGGTGCCGACGTTCATGGAGGTGCTCGATACCACGATCGCGGTTGTCGCACTTCGGTATATCGCCGGCGGCTTGTCGGCGACGGTCGATGATGGTGAATGGGTTCTCACCAGCTACCTTGCCGCCAACGCCATTATCCTGCCGATCACCGGCTGGCTGAGCGCGCATCTGGGTCGGCGAAACTACTTCCTGCTGTCGATAGCCGTATTCACCCTCAGTTCCGCACTGTGCGGGATGGCCAGCAGCCTCGGTCAGCTTATCCTGTTTCGCGTTATCCAGGGCCTGGCGGGCGGCGGTCTGCAGCCCAGCAGCCAGGGCGTGCTGCTGGACGCCTTCCCCCGGGAAAAGCAGGGCGTTGCGATGACGCTCTTTGGCCTGGCGGCCCTCATCGCGCCGGTTGTCGGCCCGACGCTCGGGGGATGGATCACCGACCAGTACAGTTGGCGATGGGTCTTCTTGATCAACGTGCCCGTCGGGGTCCTGGTATTTGCCGGCTGTTATGCCCAGCTCCGCGACCCGGACTATCTCGTCGCCCAGCGCAGCGAGCTGAAGAAGCAGCCGTTTCAGTTCGAACTCGATCGGCCTGTCGCTGCTGGTCATCGTCATGGTCAGCTGGGAAGTGATGCTGAGCAAGGGTCAGCAGTGGGATTGGCTGGGCGATCCCTTCTGGCGCGTGCAGACCTTGGCCATTTTCTCCGCCGTGGGCCTGGTTGGGCTCGTCTTTTGGGAGTTGCGGCACCGCAACCCCGTGGTCAATTTCCGGCCACTACGCGAACGCAACTTCGCCGCATGCTGCGTCATCATCTTTGGCGCTTACCTCGTGCTCTATGGCGCCAGTACTTCGCTGCCCGGATTGCTTCAGTCCCTGTTCGGCTATGATGCGATGAGCGCGGGGTTGGTCATGTCACCGGCCGGAGTTTTTGCAATCCTGGCCATGCCCGTCGTCGGCTTCATGCTCGGTCGGGGGACGGACGCCAGGTGGCTGATCGCCGCAGGGCTGCTGGCGATGACGGCCGGGAACTATTGGATGTCCCAGCTGAACCTGGACATCAGCCCAGGCCAGGCGGTCTGGCCCCGGGTGGTCCTGATCGCAGGACTGGCGGTATGTTTCGCTCCTGTGAATGTGGCAGCCTACCTCTATACGCCGAAGGAGCTGCGTGGGGCGGCCGTCGGCCTGTTGAGCCTTCTGCGCAACGAAGGAGGCAGTGCCGGAACGTCGTTGGCTCAAACCTTTCACGAGCGCCGTGATCAGTTCCACAGTCTGCGTCTTGGCGAGTATCTCGATCCCTTCAACGCGGCCGCGCAGTCCTTCATCGGGCACGCTGAGGCCTTCTTCCACCAGCAGACCGCCGATCCGGTCGCTGCGCAGCAGCTCGCCTGGCAGGGGCTCGAACATCTGCGCCAGCAGCAGGCCTCGGCGCTCGCCTACTTCGACACCTTCTGGATCTTTGCCGCCTTGACGCTGGCGCTCGTGTTCGTGGTTCTGCTGATGAAGCGCTCGGTGGCTGAAAAAGGCGCGCACATCGGTTCCGAATGAGTGATGGCGCTTCCTGTCTTCAGTCGCCGGCCATGGCCGGCCGGAGACCCTGGGGCACTTCGCTCTCTGCCCTGCAAGATCGCGCCGCCTGAGCGCTGCGATGATGCTCGATCGGCGCAGCATCCGATCGGCCTCCTTTGTGGAGGCGCTCAGTTTTTATTTAGAATGATTCCGATCTGACGCACCGAGCCCTGCATCGCACCGACTGTATTAGTGTATGGACAACAACTCCTGAATTCGTTACATAACGCCTCGGGCTCGTTATCCCAATAATATTGTCGAGCAAGCTGAAGAGCACGCTTCGGTCGGCCAACAGCATGCGCGTGGTGTTGCCCTATACGGACCTTGGCGCCCGAGCGAGGCGGCACGGCCCGCGGTTTCTCGATCGCTGGAGCCTGCTGGCCAGCGCGCTCGCGCTCGCGGTGGCGCTGCCGGTGCTGGTGGTGTTCGCGAGCCTGCTGATCCCGGCTGGCGCGGTCTGGCACCATCTCGCCGAGACCGTGCTGTGGGACTACGTGACCAACACTGTGCTGCTGGCGCTCGGGGTCGGCGCCGGCGTCGCCGTGCTCGGGGTCGGCACCGCCTGGCTGGTCAGCATGTGCCAGTTCCCCGGCCGCAGCCTGTTCGAATGGGCGCTCCTGCTGCCGCTCGCCGTGCCGACCTACGTCATCGGCTACGCGTACACCGATCTGCTGCAGTTCGCCGGTCCGGTGCAGACCGTGCTGCGCGAGGTCACCGGCTGGGGCCGCGCCGACTACTGGTTCCCGCAGATCCGCTCGCTCGGCGGCGCGATCCTGGTCATGAGCCTGGTGCTCTATCCCTACGTCTATCTGCTGGCGCGGGCGCCTTCCTCGAGCAGTGCACCTGCATGCTCGACGTCAGCCGCACGCTCGGCCGCGGCCCCTGGAGCAGCTTCTTCGAGGTCGCGGTGCCGCTTGCCCGGCCGGCGATCGCCGCCGGCGTCGCGCTCGCGCTGATGGAGGCGCTGGCCGATTTCGGCACGGTGCAGTATTTCGGCGTCAGCACCTTCACGACCGGCATCTATCGCACCTGGTTCGCGCTCGGCGAGCCGGTGGCGGCGGCGCAGCTCGCCGCGGCGCTGCTGGTGTTCGTGCTGCCGGTGCTCGCCGCCGAGCGCTGGTCACGCGGCCTCGCGCGCTTCCAGCACACCGCGCAATCGCGACCGCGGCCGTCCTACCGCCTGGCCGGGCTGCGCGCCGCGCTCGCGCTGCTCGCCTGCCTGCTGCCCCTGATCTCTCGGCTTCGCCGTGCCGGTCGCGGTCCTGCTCAAGATGGCGCTGAAGCAGGGCGACGCGCTGCTCGGCGGCCTGTTCCTCGAGCTGGCCGGCAACAGCTTCACGCTCGCCGTGATCGCGGCTGCGCTCACCGTGGCGCTCGCCGTCGTGGTCGCCTATGGCGCTGCGGCTGCGGCCGACCCCGGTGATGGCGCCTCGGCCCGGATCGCCGGCCTCGGCTACGCCATTCCGGGCGCGGTGATCGCGGTCGGCGTGCTGATCCCCTTCGCCCGCGTCGACAACGCGCTCGACGCCTGGATGCGCGCCACCTTCGGCATCTCCACCGGCCTTGTTGCTCACCGGCACGATCGCGGCGC
Source organism: uncultured Alphaproteobacteria bacterium (assembly GCA_963815435.1). Taxonomy (GTDB): domain Bacteria; phylum Pseudomonadota; class Alphaproteobacteria; order Geminicoccales; family Geminicoccaceae; genus DATAOG01. Next base: position 86,091 of record CAWFGZ010000015.1, on the reverse strand, counting down.
TGGTGTTCGCCTACCTGGTTCGCTTCCTCGCCCTGGCGCTGAGCACGGTCGAGGCGGGTCTCGCCAAGATCAACCGCAATCTGGACGACGCGGCGCGCATCTCTCGGCCGCGGCCCGGGCGGAACGCTGCCCGCGTGCATCTGCCGTTGATCTGGGGCAGCGTGCTGACCGCGGTCATCCTGGTCTTCGTCGACGTGCTGAAGGAGCTGCCGGCGACCCTGATCCTGCAGGCCCTTCAACTTCGACACCCTGGCGGTGCGGGCCTACCGCTTCGCCTCAGACGAGCGTCTTGCCGAGGCCTCGACCGCGGCGCTCGCCATCGTTGCTGTCGGCCTGATCCCGGTGATCCTGCTCAGCCGTGCGATCACCCGCTCCCATCCGGACCGCGTGGCCAAAGCGGCCGTTCCCCCGGCCATCGCATCAGCCCCGGATCGCCGCGCGGCCTAGTGCGGGTGGGGCCAGTGCCTTGACTTAAGCGAAGGACGTCCTGCGAGATGCCAAATCGGCTCTCAAGGAGACCGAGAGTCAGATACGACAACACAGGTACCTTGCCGCGCTCCGTTCCGGCCGGGTCACCGTCGACGCTCTGCGCGCGTTTTCGGGCCATCAATATCACATGTGGCGAAGCGACATTCGCTCGGCGGCGAACCTCGTGCAGCGGTTCGGCGATCGGCCCTATCGCGGCTTCTTCATTGACGACCTTCAGGGAGAGATCGGGGCGCGGGAGGGAATCCTGGCCCTGGCGCGCAGGCTGGACATGACCGAACAGCACCTGGAGAGCTACGAGCCAACGGCTGAAGGCTTCGCCTATGCCGCCTATTTCGCCTGGCTGTCCATGTTCGGATCGGCTGGCGAAGTCGCCTGCGGGCTGGCCGTCAATCTCGCTGCCTGGGGCCACAATTGCGGAGAGGTGAGCCACGCGCTTCGGGATCGCTACGGCTTCGGTCAGGACGACACGCGCTTTCTCGATGACTTCGCGACGCTGCCACCGCTCGAAGACGCCGCCCTGGTGATCATTCAGGACGATCTCGACCGCGGCGTTGCCCCTCGGCAGATCGTTAGGGTGTCCCGTCTGATCCAGGCCTACGAGAGGCTGTTTTGGGACGCCATGGCTCTCGCCGCCGAGCTGTCCTGAAGATCCTGCAGCGGGGACACCGTCTGCCGCCTTCGCTAAACTCGCCATTCTGCCTGGAGCGCGAGGCTGCTGCATGCCCATGACCATGGGGCTGAACGAGATCGTGCAGACCTCGGCGCGGGTGGCCGAGGCGAGCGGGCGGCTGGCCAAGATCGGCCATCTCGCGGACTGTCTGCGCGCAGCCGGTGCGGAGGCGGCGGAAATCGCGGTCGGCCTGCTCACGGGGCTGCCGCGCCAGGGCCGGATCGGGATCGGCCATGCGACCTTGCGTGAGGCGCGGGCCGAGCCGACGGCGGCCAGCTCCAGCCTGACCCTCGGCGAGCTCGATGCGACGCTCGATCGGCTCGTGGCGGTCAAGGGCAAGGGGGCGGCGGGCGAACGGCTGCGGCTGCTGCGCGAGCTGTTTGCCCGGGCGACCGAGGCGGAGCAGGATTTCCTCCTCCGCCTCCTGGTCGGCGAACTGCGCCAGGGCGCGCTCGAGGGCGTGATGGTCGAGGCGGTGGCCAAGGCGGCGGAGCTGCCGGCCAGCGATGTGCGCCGCGCGGCGATGCTCGCGGGCGATCTCGGGGTGGTCGCAAGGGCCGCTCTGGGCGAAGGGGCGGCCGGTCTCGCACGCTTTGCCGTGCAGCTGTTCCGGCCGCTTCAGCCGATGCTCGCGCAGCCGGCCGAAGATGCCGAGGACGCGCTCGCCCGGCTCGGCGAGGCGGCCTTCGAGTGGAAGCTCGATGGCGCCCGCATCCAGGTGCACAAAGGCGAGGACGAGGTCCGGGTGTTCTCGCGCAAGCTCAACGAGGTGACCGGCGCGGTGCCGGAGGTGGTCGAGGCGGTCCGGGCGCTGCCGGCACGCCGCCTGATCCTGGACGGCGAGGCGATCGCGCTTCGCCCGGACCGGCGCCCGCAGCCGTTCCAGATCACCATGCGCCGCTTTGGCCGCAAGCTCGACGTTGAGGCGCTGCGCAAGGAGCTGCCGCTGCAGTGCTTCTTCTTCGATGCGCTCGCTCTCGATGACGACAGCCTGATCGAGCGGCCGGCGCACGAGCGCTTCGCTGCGCTCGAGAGTGCGCTGCCGGGGGAGCTCGCGGATTCCGCGGATCGTGACCAGCCGGCTCGAGGAAGCGGAAGGGCTGGTCCGGGACGCGCTCGCGCAGGGGCACGAGGGCGCCATAGCGAAGGCCCTCGATGCGCCCTACGAGGCCGGCCGGCGCGGGGCGGGCTGGCTCAAGGTCAAGCAGGCGCACATCCTCGATCTGGTGGTTTTGGCGGCGGAATGGGGCCACGGCCGGCGGCGTGGCTTTCTCTCCAACCTTCACCTCGGCGCCTACGATCCCGCGGACAACAGCTTCGTGATGTTGGGCAAGACCTTCAAGGGCCTGACCGATCAGATGCTCGCCTGGCAGACCGCGAGGCTGCAGGAGCTGGAGATCGCGCGCGACGCCTGGACCGTCCACGTGCGGCCGGAGATGGTGGTCGAGATTGCCTTCAACGACATCCAGGCGAGCCCGCACTATCCGGGCGGCATGGCGCTCCGCTTCGCACGGGTCAAGGCGTATCGGCCGGACAAGCGGGCCGCGGACGCCGACACAATCGAGACCGTGCGCGCCCTGTTCGAGCGCCAGGCGAGCGCCGCGTAATCCCGCCCGGCTGCTAGTCGGCCGCGGCGACGGCAGCGGCTGGTGGCGTCTTGCGGCGTGGGCTGCGCAGCAGGAGCAGCAGCGGGATCGCGACCAGCATGAGGTACATCATCAGCCGGAAGTCGTTCAGGTAAGCGATGGTCGCCGCCTGGCGCGTGATCTCGTGATTGAGGGCGGCAAGCCCCGCGCTCTCGCCGAGGCCCCAGGCATGCGCGACCTGGGGCAGGTGGAACATCGGATTGAACGGCGTCGCCTGCTCGGCGAGCGTGGCGTGATTGATCTGGGTGTTCTGGGCGAGCAGGGTCACGACGATCGAGATGCCGATGCTCGAGCCGATGTTGCGCATCAGGCTGAACATGGCGGTCGCTTCGTTGCGGTAGTGGGGGGCGAGGGTGGCGAAGGTGATCGTGCTGAGCGGCACGAACATGAAGCCGAGCCCGAGGCCCTGGACGATGCCGGTCTGCACCAGCGTCCAGGTGCTGACCTCGGTGGTGAAGCCGGCCATCTCCCAGAGGGAGTAGGCGGTGAGACCGAGCCCGGTCAGAATCAAAAGCCGCGTGTCGACGCGAGTGACCAGGCCGCCGACCAGGAACATCGAGATCATGGTACCCAAACCGCGCGGCGCCAGCACGTAGCCGGTGGTCAGGACCGGATAGCCCATCAGGTTCTGCAGAAACGGCGGGAGCAGGCTCAAAGTCGCGAGCAGGACGATGCCGACCAGGAAGATGAACACCAGCCCGGCGGCGAAGTTCTGGTCCTTGAACAAGCCGGGCTCGATGAACGGCCGCTTGGCGGTCATCATGTGAACCAGGAACAGGTAGAGGCAGAGGCCCGAGATGACGGCCTCGAGCATGATCTCGCCCGAGGAGAACCAGTCCTTGGTCTCGCCGCGGTCGAGCATCAGCTGAAGCGCGCCGATCGCCAGGCTGAGCAGCGCGAAGCCGAACCAATCGAAGCGCCGGCCCGTGTCCTTCTCGGTTTCCGGCACGAAGGCGAGGATGCCGAGCAGGGCGAGGATGCCAAACGGAAGGTTGATGTAGAACACCCAGCGCCAGCTGTAGTACTCGGTGAGCCAGCCGCCGAGCGTCGGGCCGAGGATCGGGCCGACCATCACGCCGACACCCCACATGGCCATCGCGCGGCCGTGCCTTTCGCGCGGGAAGCTGTCGAGGAGGACCGCCTGGGACAGCGGCACGAGGCCCGCGCCGAAGGCGCCCTGGAGCAGGCGAAAGACGACCAGCTCAGTGAGCGAGGTCGCCGCGCCGCACAGCATCGAGACCAGCGTGAAGCCGGTGACCGTGGCGAGGAACAGGCGCTTTCGGCCGAAGCGCGCCGCCAGCCAGCCGGTCGGCGGGGTCATGATCGCGGCGGCGACGATGTAGGAGGTCAGCACCCAGGAGATCTGATCCTGGGTCGCCGACATGCTGCCCTGCATGTGCGGCAGCGCGACGTTGGCGATCGTCATGTCGAGCGCCTGCATGATCGTCGCCAGCATGACCGAGAGGGTGATCAGCCCCCGACTGATGGCGGCGCCTTCGGCGTCTTCGACGTTCATCAGCGGTTCCCGGCCTCCGCCTTTGCCGGTTCTGTGAGCCAGCCCGCCCAGACCAGCGCGGTCTCGACGAAGTGCGGCATCTCGCGGCGGTGGCCCGTGTCGATCTCGGCGGTCACGCTCATCCCGGCCCTGAGCGGCGGATCACCCTTCTCGGCCTGAATCGCGATGCGCACCGGAATCCGCTGCACGACCTTGACCCAGTTGCCGGTCGAGTTCTGCGCCGGCAGGACCGAGAATTCCGCCCCGGTCGCCTGGCTGATGCTCTCGACCGTGGCCGGCCACTCGTGGTCCGGGTAAGTGTCGACCTCGACCGTGGCCGCCTGGCCCGGCCGGACATGGGTCAGCTCGGTCTCCTTGAAATTCGCCTCGACCCAGACGTCCTGGTCGGCGACGATGCTCATCACCGGCGTCCCGGCGGTGACGTAGTCGCCCGGCTCCGGCTTCTGGCTGGCGACGCCCGCGAACGGCGCCACGACGACGGTATGCTCGAGGTCGAGCGCTGCCCGGTCGCGTTCGGCCTTCGCCTCGAGATAGCTCGGATGGCGGTCGAGCGGGATGTTGGGATCGCCATCCAGGTCGGCGAGCACGCCGGCCAGATCCTGCTCGATCATGGCGACCTGGCGGTGCGCGATCTGGAGCTTGTGCTGGGCGTCATCGTATTCGGCGCGCGACACGACCCTCTGGCCGGCGTTTTCGTACCTTTGGAACTCGCGCTCGGCGAAGTCGACATTGCTTTGGGCGAGGTGGAGTTGCTCCCGCTTCTGGGCATAGCTTGCCTTGAGCGACCGGATCTGGGTCGCCGCTTTGTTCAGGCGCGCCTCGGCCTGCGCGAGGGCGATCTTGAAGGGGGCGTCGTCGATCCGGAACAACGGCTGGCCCGGCTCGACGTGCTGGTTCTCGCGCACCTCGACCTTGACGATCGGACCCGAGACCTGCGGGCTGATCGCAGCCATGTCGGCTTTGACGTAGGCGTCGTCGGTGGCGACGTAGCGTCCGCCGGTGACGTAGAAATAGCCCGCCCCGAGGGCGACCACGGCCGGGCCGAGCGCCAGCAGGACGTGACGGATCCAGCTGCGCCGGCGCGCAGCCAGCACTTCGGCGCCTGGCTTCGCGGCCCGCTTTCGCCGAGGCCACAACCTGCTAGGCACGCGAAATCTCCTCACGCACCAGATTGCCCTTGATCGTCTCGAGCGCGTGCAGCAGCCGCTCGCGTTCGGCGTCGGAGAGGCCGCGCATCGCCTCCTCGCGGGTCTCGGCCGCGAGCGTGCGCATGTGATCGAGCAGCGGCGCCGCCTTGGCCGTGAGGTAGAGGCGCTGGGCGCGCCGGTCGTCGGGATCGGCCCGGCGCTCCACCCAACCGGCCGTCTCGAGCCGGTCGATCAGGCGCGCGAGCGTGATCGGCTGCACCTCGAGCAGATCGGCGAGACAGGCCTGGTTCATCCCTTCGTTGTGGGAGATACGCGCCAGCGCCTGCCACTGCGCCTGGGTGAGGCCGAGGTCCTGGGCGCGCCGGTTGAAGTTCCGCCGCAGCAGACGCGCGACGTCGATCAGCAACGCGCCCACATTCTGATGGGGGCTGTCCATGCTCGGTCACATGCTTATAGTAAGCATGCTTATAGTAAGCCTTGGCAGGCGTGCCGGCAAGGTGTCGAGTTCGACAAAATTGCCCGGGCGGCGCGACCGCCGGTCGCATCCCGAGCCGATCGCGGTCCCGACCCAGCGCCCGAGGCGCAGTCCATGCTAGTCGCTGACGAACGCCCGGCTTCGGCTTTTGCGGTTACTCAAACATAGCCCGGTCGTGCCGGGTCCGACAGCTGGAAAGCGCGGCAGCGGCGAAGCGCCGGGTCTCGGGCGACCGCGGTGCACCCCTCAGACCATGCTCCCGGAAACGAAACGTCAGGCGGCGCGCGGTTGTCCGAGGAGTTCGGCCGGCTGCGGCCGGCCGAGCAGGAAGCCCTGAGCCTGATCGCAGCCGGCGCGGCGCAGAAAGGCGAGCTGCGCCTCGGTCTCGACGCCTTCTGCCAGCACCAGCTTGCCCAGATTGTGGCCGAGCTGGACGATCGCTCGGATGATCGTCTCGGCGTGCTCGCTTTGTCCGATCCCGGCGATGAACGAGCGGTCGATCTTGATCCGATCGAACGGGAACCGGTTCAGGTAGGCGAGCGAGGAGTAGCCGATCCCGAAGTCGTCGATCGCGAAGCGGATGCCGAGTTCGGCCAGCTCCGCCAAGTGCGCGGTGTCGGTCGGCGACAGGAACAGGTTCTCGGTGATCTCGAGTTCGAGCTCGGTCGGCTCGAGCCCGAGTTCGGCGAGAATGCGCGGAATCCGCTCGGCCAGCTCACGCTGGCGGACCTGGCTCGGCGAGAGATTGACTCCGACCCGCACGGGCGCGCCCGCCTCGCGCCAGGCTCGGGCATCGCGGCAAGCCTGGCGCAGGATCCACTCGCCGATCGGCTGGATCAGGCCGCTGACCTCGGCCACCGGGATGAAGGCACCCGGCAGGACCAGCCCGCCCCGCGGGTGGTGCCACCGGGCCAGCGCCTCCACGCCGACCAGGGCACGCGTGCGGAGGTCGAACTGCGGCTGGTAGAACACCGCGAGCTGGTGGCCCGCGAGCGCCTGTAGCAGACCCTCCTCCATACTGCGCCGCGCCAGCACCTCGGCGTTCATCTCCGGCTCGAAGAACGCGAAGCGATTGCGACCCTCCGCTTTCGCCCGGTAGAGCGCGATGTCGGCGTGCTTGAGCAGCGGCTCGAGCGCAGCGCCGTCCTGGGGGAAAAGCGCGACGCCGAGGCTTGCTCCCACGAAGACCCGCCGGCCGCCCAGATCGAACGGCTCGCGCGCGGCGGCCGTGATCTTCCCGGCCAGAACCGCAGCGCCACCAACCTCGTGCAGGTCGGTCTGCACAACGGCGAACTCGTCGCCGCCCAGCCGGGCTACGGTGTCGCTTTCGCGCACCAGGGCACGCAGCCGCCCCGCTACGATCCGGATCAGCTCGTCGCCTGCCAAGTGACCGAGGGTGTCGTTCACCGTCTTGAAGTTGTCGAGATCGACCAGCATCACCGCAACGCCATTCTTGCTCCGGCGCGCGCGCGCCGGAGCCTGTTCGAGCCGGTCCTGCAGCAGGAGCCGGTTGGGCAGGCCGGTCAGCGAATCGTGCAGGGCAAGATGGCGGATGCGCTCCTCGGCTTCGACCCGCTCGGTGATGTCCTCGACCAGCGAGAGCACGGTCAGACCGCCGTCGCTCTCGGACTGGAGGGCGGAGTTGTGCCAGCGACAGACTCGCATACTGCCGTCGCGGGCGTGGTTACGCAGGGTGACCACGTTGCGCGTCTTCACGCCGCAGACCAGATCCCGGGCCGCCGCCTTGGCTTTCTCGACGTTGCTCGCTTCGACCAGGGCGAGCGCATCCCAGCGCTGGCCGCGCATCTCGGCTTCAGTGAAGCCAAAGATCGCCTCCGCCTGGCCGGACCAGCGCCGAAGCCGCAATTGTCTGACCTTATCGCGCTTGCCCTGCCATTCGAGCACGCCAAGCGGCGTGTTAGCCAGGTGCTGGCTCAGGAGCCCATAGGCACGGGCAAGCTCCTTCTCGGCGCGCTTGCGTTCGCTGATGTCGCGCAGGATCGTCTGCACCGCCGCCCGGCCATCGAGGGTGATCCGGACACTGCCCGCCTCGACGTCGATCGCCTGTCCATCGAGCCGAAGCAGTCGCTGCTCCGTCCAGGGCGCCGATTGCTCGGCTTCAACTACGAACCCCGGCATCGGCCGCCCGATCAGCGCCGCCGCGTCGGGGGCAGCAAACAGCGCGATGGCGCCGGGGTTGGCGAAGCGGATCACGCCGCGCTGGTGCACGATGATGGCGTCGGGTGAGGCGTCGACCAGTTGGCGGTAGCGGTCGCGGCTCTCCTGGAGAGTGCGCTCGGCCAGCAGGGCCTGATAGCGCGCCTCGCTTGCGGCCAGGGCCCGGTCGGCCTGAAGGCGACGGTAGAGCAGAAGCGCTGTCACCCAAACTACGGCGAGCGCGATCGCCCGATTGGTCAGGACGAACCAGACGGGGGCGAAGCCTTTGGCCGATGCCGCATAGCCGACGACATTCAACAGGGTGGCGATTGCGCCCGCGACGAGCGGCGCCTTTGGCCAGGGCAGCCAGGCGCAGGCCAGGATGAACGCCGCGTAAAGGGTCCCGTCGGCGACGCCGCGCGGCGTCGCCAGGTCAAAGACAAGAATCGCTGCGGCAACAGCCATAGCCACAGCGAGCCCGGCGACCAGCCGGCGACGCGCACCAGGCTCGGCTTCGGTCACTGGTTTCCCGATCACCACGACGCAGAGCTTCATCTAGCAAACTTGCCCTCTGCGCGCAAACGGGAACAAAGGATGAAACCAAGGGACGTGCGAGCATAGTCTTGATCGTGCTCGCCGTCATTTCGCCGCTGACTCGATCCGCAGCGCCACGCTATAGCCGGTCGACCCGGGCATGATCAATGGAGTTTGGACCTGCGCTACCGAGTATTGACGCCGCGCGGGATCAGCCCGCGTTGCTCGTGAGGACGCCATGCGGGTGACGGTGGCCGCAGTCGGCCGCGATCGGGTGGGGCCGAGCCGCGCTCTGTTCGAGGAGTATTGTAAGCGTTGTCCATGGCCGATCCGCCTGGTCGAGATCGCGCCCCGCACCGGCTTGCCGAGCGAGCGGCGTCTGGCCGAGGAAGCCGAGCGGCTGCTCAAAGGCTTGCCTTCGGATGCGGTCACGATCGCCCTCGACGAGCATGGTCGCGATCTCGACAGCGCCGGATTTGCCCGGCGGATCGGCGCCTGGCAGACCGAAGGCCGGAGTGAGCTCGGCTTTCTGATCGGCGGGCCCGACGGCCTCGCCTCGGGCGTGCTCGAGCGGGCCGACGCGATCCTGGCGTTCGGCCGCATGACCTGGCCGCATCGGCTGGTGCGGGTGCTGCTTGCGGAGCAGCTCTACCGCGCGAGCGCAATCCTCGCGGGCCACCCCTATCACCGCGAGTGACGGCCCGGCGCGTGATAGCTCCGGAATCTGCAGCCTGCGCCGCAGACCTCCCGAGGGGCGCGACCGAGACCCTCAGTGCAGGCGCATGAGATGGCGCGCGTAGCGGAAGCGGTTCGGCTTGATGATCCGGGCGCTGGCGACCTTGACGCTGTGCAGGCGGCCGTCGAGGGAGCTTTCCCAGAAGTCGAGGAATTTGTGCAGGACGGGGAACCTTGGCGCGATGTCGAGACCCTGCCACACGTAGGTCTGAAGGAGGCTCGGATGGTCCGGCATGTGATAGAGGATCTCCGCCGTGGTCAGACGGTAGTCCTTGATCATCAGCTCGAGATCGCGCATCGGCCCTCCTCGCTTCCCGATCGCTCCCGCCTCGGCTCGCTCCCTTCGCGACCTCTTCACGCGCACCGGACCCCGCCGGCGCATGATCGACAACACGGATACGAGATTGTAGTTCCTGGGGCCGCTCTGAAAAGACCAAATCCTGGCATTTTGCGCCAAACGACAAGGTACAGTACAAGGATGCGCAATTCGTCTCCGCTTGGGGGAGCTTGGCATGCGTGACTTCGCCTCACCGGGACGCTCCGTCGCCTATGGCGAGAACGGGATGGCGGCGACCTCGCACCCGGCCGCCACGCTGACTGCGCTCGACGTCCTGCGGGCCGGGGGCAATGCGGTCGATGCGGCGATCGCCGCGGTCGCCGTGCTGGGTGTGGTCGAGCCGGCAATGACCGGGATTGGCGGCGACTGCTTCGTCCTGCTCGCGCCGGCCGAGGGCGGGGTCGTGGCCTTGAACGGCTCAGGCCGGGCGCCGATGGCCGCGAGCGCGGAAGGCCTGCGCGAGCTCGGGGTCAGAGAGCTCGACCGCAGCGTCCATGCCGTGACCGTGCCTGGCGCCGTCGACGCCTGGGCGCGGCTGCTCGATGCCTACGGCACCAAGAGCCTGGACGAGCTGCTGCGGCCGGCCGTCGGCTATGCCGAGGAGGGCTTCGTGGTCACGCCGCGGGTCGCCAGCGACTGGCGGGACGGGATGGAGACGCTGGGCCGCAGTCCGGCGGGGCGCGCCTTCTACCTGCCGGGCAACCGGCCGCCGGCCGCCGGTGATCGCCATCGGCTGCCGGCGCTTGCTCGGACGCTGCGCCGGATCGCCGAGCGGGGGCCCGATGCGTTCTACTCGGGCGAGCTCGCCGAGCGCATGGTCGGGTTCCTCAAGGAGCACGGCGGCCTGCATACCACCGAGGACTTCGCGACCGCGGCCGGCGAGTTCGTCGAGCCGATCAGAACCAGCTATCGCGGCATCGACATTTACGAATGCCCGCCCAATGGCCAGGGCGTCGTTGCGCTGCTGATGCTCAACATCCTGGAGGGTTTCGAGCTCGCAAGTCTCGATCCGAACGGCGCCCGGCGGCTGCATCTGCAGGCCGAGGCGACCCGGCTCGCCTTTCGCGACCGGGACGCCTGCCTGGCCGATCCGGCCAAGGCCGAGGTGCCGACCGAACGGTTGCTCGACAAAGGCTATGCCGCGACGCTCCGGCAGCGGATCGACCCAGAACGCGCGCTCGCGACGCTGCCGCCGCCCCTGCTCGCCGAACACCGGGACACCGTTTACCTGACCGTGGTCGACCGCGAGCGCAACGCCGTCTCCTTCATCAACTCGGTGTTCGAGACCTTCGGCAGCGGTCTGGTTTGTCCCGAGACTGGCGTGCTGTTCCACAATCGCGGCAAGTGCTTCTCGCTCGATCCGGAGCATCCGAACGCGATCGCGCCCGGCAAGCGGCCGATGCACACGATCATCCCGGCGCTCGCCCTGCGGGACGATCGGCCTGCGATCGCCTTCGGCGTGATGGGCGGCCACTACCAGCCGGTCGGCCAGGTTCAGGTTTTGACCAACGTCCTGGATTTCGGTCTCGACCCTCAGGAGGCGATCGACGCACCGCGCAGCTTCGCCTATGGCGGCTCGCTGCAGATCGAGCCCGGCGTTCCCTCGGCGACCGGCGCAGCGCTCGCCCGTCTCGGCCACCAGGTCGTGTCCAGTGGCAAGCCGCTCGGCGGTGGTCAGATGATCCTGATCGACCACGCCCGAGGCGTGCTGAGCGGCGGCTCCGATCCGCGCAAGGACGGGCTCGCCCTCGGTTATTGAGCGAGAGTTCGAGGTTTGCCCTTTTCCTGACATCAACGTCGGGTAGGCTAGGCAGGAATCTGCCTCAGCATTCGGTTGCCGCCGCAGATTGGGGAGCAAGCCAGAGGGACCGGCGCCATGGCCAAGAAAGCCGCCGCACGCAAATCGCCACAGCCGAAATCGGTCGTGGCCAGGTTGCTGACGCCGGTGCAGAAGTTCATCAATACCGAGAGCGCCAGCGGCGTAATCCTGATCGCCGCGGCCGTGGTCGCCTTCGTGTGGGCCAACTCGCCCTGGGCAGGGAGCTATTTCGCGCTCCTCGAGGTCCCGCTGCGCATCGGCCTCGGCGCCTGGGGTCTCGAGAAGCCGCTGCTTCTCTGGGTCAACGACCTGCTGATGGCGGTCTTCTTCTTCCTGGTCGGGCTGGAGATCAAGCGCGAGGTGATGGTCGGCGAGCTGGCCGGCTGGCGTCGGGCGGCGCTGCCCATCGCCGGGGCGCTCGGCGGCATGATCGTGCCGGCCCTGATCTACGTCGCCTTCAATGCCGGCGGGCCGGGCCACGGCGGCTGGGGCGTGCCGATGGCGACCGACATCGCCTTCGCGCTTGGCGTTCTGGCGCTGCTCGGCGATCGGGTGCCGCTGCCGCTCAAGGTGTTCCTGCTGGCGCTGGCGATCGTCGACGATCTCGGCGCGGTCCTGGTGATCGCGCTCTTCTACGTCGAGAACCTTGACGGCACGGCCCTCCTCCTGTCGCTGCTCGTCTGGGGCCTGGCGCTGGCCTACGGGCTGTACGGCGGCGCGCGGCCGCTCGTGTTCGCCCTGATTGGCGCGGTGATGTGGTATTTCATGCTGAAGTCCGGCGTGCACGCGACCATCGCCGGCGTGCTCATGGCGCTCGCGGTGCCGCTGCGGCATCGGATGAGCGTGCCCGCGCTGCAGCAGGAGCTTCGCCCGCTGGCCGGACACGGTGGCGGCTTCGAGCAGATCGAGGTCGTGATCGAGCATCTCGAGGACGTGCTCGACCGAGCCCACAGCCCCCTGCACAGCATGGAGCACTCGCTCGCCCCCTATGTTGCCTTTTTCGTCATGCCGGTGTTCGCTTTCTTCAATGCTGGCGTCGCGGTCGGCGGCACCGGGGCCGGGCTGCTCAGCACGGTCTCGCTCGGCGCGTTCCTCGGCCTGCTGCTCGGCAAGCCGCTCGGCGTCGGCGGCTTTGCCTGGATCGCGGTCAGGACCGGGCTGACCCGCCTGCCCGAAGGGGCCCACTGGCCCGGCATCGTGGGCATGGGGCTCCTCGCCGGCATCGGTTTCACGATGTCGCTGTTCATCGCCAACCTGGCGTTCGGTCCGACGCCGGAGCTGGGCCAGGCCAAGATCGGCGTGCTGGCAGCATCGGTGGTCGCCGCGGTGGCCGGTCTTGCGTTTCTCGCGCGAGCGCTCCCGCGCCCCCGCCGCAGCGGTTCCGGCGCAACCGAGGGGGCGCCCGCGGGCTGACGCGGTCGGTGCCGGTCAGACCCTGAGATCGATCGGGGTCAGCGGCCCGGAGTAGCTGATCCGGTGCAGGACGTGCGCCCGGTAGGCGGCAAGCATCGCGCTTCGGCTTGGCGCGCCCGACCCGAGCTCCGGCGCTCCGGCGAGCAGCTGCTGCACCAGGAAGCCGGGACTGCCGCTTGGCGCCTTCAGCGTGTAGCCGGCCGTCGTCTGCCTCTCGGGCGAGGGCGATGGCTCAGCCTCCGGCCATGCCGGCCGCGACGACGCGAGGCGAAGGTCGCCGACCCGAGGGCCGCTCCCGAGAGCCGCGGTATGGTTCAGCATCCTGGGGGACTGGGGATCGGTCGATCAGGGCTGAGCCGCGACGCGCCCCATGGCTGCGCCATCGGGCCGCGGCATGTGGATCTACGCCGTGACGTCGATCAGACGCCCGCGCAGCGGGTCGGGTCTGCGGCGTGGCTGCCGGCGGCGATCCTGGTGGGCGGCGACCCGGAAGGCCAGCGCCGTCGCCGGCCCGGGCTGGGTGCGTCCGTAGCCGTCGAGCTCGATCTGCCGGCGCGGCCCGCGCGGCAGCCGCTCGATCAGCCCGTTGGGACGGGTCAGGTGCATTGCGTGGCCCCTTTTGGCTCCGCCGTGCCGATCCCGGTAACCTTAATCCGAACTGGTTAAGATCGGCTTATGTTACCCAACCATTAAGGCGCTCGCGAAGCGGCCGGCACAAGGCGAGCCGCATGCAGCGGGGTGTGCCTCGACGTGCGCGGGTGTCATGATCCGCCCACCCTGCTCCGGCCGCGCCGGTCTCCGCCGCCACGCTTGACCGAGGGCCGCGCTTGCCGTCTTGCTGCGAGCGAGGGGAGGCGCGGGCGGTGTGATCGACGTCGAGTCTCTGGACGTTCGGTTTGGCGAGTTCCACGCCGTGCGCGACGCCTCGTTCCGGGTCGGCGCGGGCGAGGCGTTCGGGCTGGTGGGCGAGTTGGGCTCGGGCAAGACCACCGTGCTGAAGGCGATCGCGGGCCTCCTCGGCGGCTGGCGGGGTCGGATCACGGTCGACGGCGAGACGCTCGGCGAGCATCGCAGCAGGAGCTTTTGCCGGAAGGTCCAGATGATCTTCCAGGATCCCTACGGCTCGCTGCATCCGCGCCACACGGTCGACCGGACGCTGGCCGAGCCGGTTCTGATCCACGGTCTGGGCGACGTCAGCCAGCGGGTCGAGCGTGCGCTAAGCTCGGTCGGCCTCGGCCCCGGCTTTCGCTACCGCTTCCCGCACCAGCTCTCGGGCGGCCAGCGCCAGCGGGTGGCGATCGCGCGCGCGCTGATGCTGGAGCCGAAGGTGCTGCTGCTCGACGAGCCGACCTCGTCGCTCGACGTCTCGGTCCAGGCCGAGATCCTGAACCTGCTGAGCGCTCTGCGCGCCGCGCGCGGCCTGACCTATCTGTTCGTGTCGCACAATCTCGCGGTGATCGCGCACATGTGCTCGGAGGTGGCGGTGATGAAGGCGGGCGAGATCGTCGAGCGGGTGCCGACCGCGGCGCTTCGCACCGGCGCGCTTACCGATCCTTATTCGCGCCAGCTGCTCAGGAGCAGCGAGGGCTATGACCGCGAGGCGGCCGCCGCTCTGATCAGCTACGATTGAGCCGGCGCGGTGGCGGGCGCCACGCGCAGACGTCCTCAAGCGAGGCCACTGAGGCCGGCGACGACATCGAACAGCAGCTTGACGTTGAGCGCGATGATCAGGGCCGCGAGCGCCCAGGCCAGCCACTTCATCCAGCGGGGGTTGACGAAGTTGCCCATCTTGGCCCGGTCGCTCGTGAACTGGACCAGCGGCACGACCGCGAACGGCAGCTGCAGGGACAGGATCACCTGGCTCAGGATCAGAAGGTGGGCGGTGCCGCTCGCGCCATAGAGCGCGGTCACGACCACCGCCGGCACGATCGCGAGCAGCCGGGTCACCAGACGGCGCAGCCAGGCCGGCAGGCGGATGTCGAGGAAGCCCTCCATGACGATCTGGCCGGCAAGCGTCGCGGTGATGGTCGAGTTCTGGCCCGAGGCGAGCAGTGCCACCGCGAACACCGTGCTGGCGAGCGGCACGCCCAAGAGCGGCGCGAGCAGGTGATAGGCATCCTGGATCTCGGCGACCTCCGAGTGCCCGGCCTGGTGGAAGGCGGCAGCGGCGAGGATCAGGATCGCGGCGTTGATCAAGAGCGCAATGGTCAGCGCGAGGGTGCTGTCGATGGTCGCAAGGCGAATCGCCTGCCGCTTGACCGGCTCGGACAGCTCATAGCTCCGGGTCTGCACGATCGAGGAGTGCAGATACAGATTGTGCGGCATCACGGTGGCACCAAGGATGCCGATCGCGATGTACAGCATCGCGGGGTTGGTCGCGATGTCCGGGCTCGGTAGAAGGCCACCGAGCACGCCGCTCACCGCCGGCGCCGAGAGCACGATCTCGAAGGCGAAGCAGAGGAAGATCACCGCGACCAGGGTGATGATGAACGCCTCGAGCCAGCGAAAGCCGCGCGACTGCAGCAGCAGGATTAGGAGCACGTCGGCGGCGGTCAGCACGACCCCGATCAGGAGCGGCAGCCCGAATAAGAGGTTGAGGGCGATCGCGGTGCCGATGACCTCGGCGAGGTCGGTCGCGACGATCGCGACCTCGCACAGCCCCCACAGTGCGATCCCCGCCGGCCGGCTGTAGTGATCGCGGCAGGCTTGGGCGAGGTCGCGCCCGCTGGCGATGCCGAGCTTGAGGCTGAGCGCCTGCAGCAGCATCGCCATCAGGCTGGACAGCACGACCACGGAGAGGAGCGTGTAACCGAAGGCCGAACCGCCGGCAAGCGAGGTCGCCCAGTTGCCGGGGTCCATGTAGCCGACCGCGACCAGATAGCCGGGCCCGAAGAACGCGAGCAGCTTGCGCAACGGGCTCCAGCCCGGGCGGACCGGGACGCTGCGATGGACCTCGGCGAGGCTCGAGCGGCCGACCGGCCGTCGCCACCCCAATTCCGGCTCCGCGACCGGGTTCTCAGCGTCCACCGGCCACCCCGCCGACGATCGCCCGCCCGGACACGCCCACATCCCTCATGGCAGCCGACCCATGGCGACGGCCGGCCGAATCATGCGCATGGCGCTCGCTCCTTCAGGACTACATATGAATAGGTGTTCACATGAATACATGAATAGAAAGAGAGATGTTTCTATATTAATCACCCGTAGAAGCACCGCCGTTAATTTCTGCTGCGCAATATAGGCCGACCAATACTTTCTGTCAATTAGAGACGTGCGGCACGGCAGCGTTGGTTGCCTTGCGGGCGGTCGTCTGAGGGCAAGGTTGGGTCCGCGCAGGCGCGCGCATTTCTTGCGCGGATGAAGAATGCCTGAAATGCCCACAAGGGGTTTGCACCCGCGCGGATTGACGTATTTTCCCGCGTGGGCTTCCCGGGGCATTGCTCACCCGGCCAACTTTCGGAACTGGACGATGCCGGATCTCAAAGCAGCGGTCGTGCCGGTCACTCCCTTTCAGCAGAACTGCACCATCCTCTGGGAGGAGCCGGGCAAGCGCGCGGTGGTGATCGACCCGGGCGGCGATGTGCCGCGCATCCTGGAGGCAATCGGCAAGCACGGGGTGCGGGTCGAGCGCATCCTCCTCACCCACGGTCACATCGACCACGCCGGCGGCGCCGCCGCCCTCAAGGAAGCGCTCGAGCAAGCGGCGACCGGATCTGCCGGGGGCGACCCCGCGACCGTGCCGATCGCCGAAGGGAGCCGCGCGACCGTCCCGATCGAAGGCCCGGACGAGCGCGACCGGTTTCTCCTGCAGGGGCTCGAGGCGCAGGCGCCGACCTTCGGCATGAGCGGCGTGCGCAACGTCCTTCCCGACCGCTGGCTGCATGAGGGCGACGAGGTCAGAGTCGGCGAGCAGAGCTTCGCCGTCCTCCACTGCCCCGGCCATACGCCGGGCCACGTCGTGCTCGTCAGTCGGGCGGCGCGCTTTGCGATCGTGGGCGACGTGCTGTTTCGGGGCTCGATCGGGCGGACCGACTTCCCCTACGGCGATCACGCCGCCCTGATCCGCTCGATCACAGAGAAGCTGCTACCGCTCGGCGACGACGTCAGCTTTCTCTGCGGCCACGGCCCGGGCTCGACCATCGGCGCCGAGCGCCGCACCAACCCGTTCCTGAGAGAATGATCGGTGCGGGCGCCCGGCGCGACCTGAGGCGGATCAGCGGTCGCCACGGCCATGGCCCGCGTCTTGCTGACGGGGGCTGCCGCGCCACTCCTGGTGACTGCCATGGCCGAGACCAGCGCCATGCCACCGCGGCTGATCGTTACGGCGGACATCGAGATGGCGCGGCCCGGGATGCCATGGCCCATGCCAGGTCGTCCTCTCGGGGCGATAGCTGAAGTGACGAGCAGGCACCGGGTAGATGTGACGCGGCGGATAGTGGTAGTGCTGCACTGCTCTTGGCGCCGGCACCAGGACGATATGAAGTCCCAAAGTCGGCGCTGGGTAGGCCGGCCCATAACCGTGCGCCGAAGCCGGCTCTGCGATCACGGCCAGGGCGGCCAAGGTCGCCCCGAGCAAGAGTATCTTACGCATGGGATCGCCTCCTTTTCCCACAAGTCCTCGCGATCATGCGTTGATCTTGCCTGCGATCATTTGAACCAGGCCTGAGTGGGGCATTCATGTCCCATTCATGGAAAACCGGACCTCGCGGCTGCCGTCTTACGCGGATTGCACGCGCGACCACGTAGCCGGGCGCCCGCAGTGGCGCGCACTCGCACCATCAGGAGCGGTGACGGGCGAGGCGCTAGGCGGCGGTGGCCTGGCGCGTCGAGCGCAGGCGCTGGGCGTAGACGTTGATGATCAGCGCGATCAGAAGGATCAGACCGCGGATCAGGATCTTCAGGAAGCTGTCGATGTCGACGTGGTCGAGGCCGTTGTTGAGCACGCCGAGCACGAACAGCCCGATGATCGTGTTGGGGATGCCGCCCCGGCCGCCGAACAGGCTGGTGCCGCCGACCACGACCGCGGCGATCGCATCGAGCAGGAAGTCGTCGAACTCGTTCTGCTGCGCGCTGCCGAAATAGGCGACGCCGAGCATGCCGGCGACGCCCGAGCAGACCGCGCTGATGATCATCACCGAGGCGACGATCGCCCTGACGTTGACGCCCGAATACTCCGCCGCCTCGCGGTTGCCGCCGACCATGTACACGTAGCGACCGAAGCGCGTGTAGGTCAGCACCAGATGGCCGATCAGCAGGAACAGGGCGGCGATGATCACGATCCACGACACCGGCCCGAGCGCGCCGCTGCCGAGCGTGCGGATCAGGTCCGGCACGTTGTAGGCGATCTGGCCGCGCACCAGCATGGCCGAGATGCCGGCGCCGATCTGCAGCATCGCCAGCGTCATGATGAAGGAGGGGATGCCGATCAGCGTGATCCCGGCGGCGTTGACGCAGCCGAGCGCGAAGGCAGCGAGCAGGGCGAGGAGGATCGCGGCAAAGCCCGGCAGCGGCAGGTTCGCGATGTTGACATAGGACTCCTGCATCGTGAAGAACGCGACCACGATGCCCGTGGCGTTGGCGATCGCGGCGATCGAGAGGTCGATCTCGGCGGTCAGGATCACGAAGGTGAGGCCGGTCGCGATGATCGCGGTCACCGAGACCTGGCGCAGGATGTTGCCGAGATTGTCGAGGGTGACGAAGGACGGGCTGAGCGCGCTGAACACCAGGATCAGGAAGAGGAGCGTCACGAAGGGGGCGATGTTGATCAGCTGGCGCGCCAGCCACTCGCGCACGGTGGCCCAGGCCGAATGCTCTCGCCCCTTGATCGCTTCCGCCTTCATTCGCCCCAGACCCTCACGCGGCGGCCAGCAGGCGGTCCTTGCTCACCGCCATGTCCGCGAACTCGTGCGCGATCTCGCCTTTGCGCATGACCAGGATCCGGTCGGCGAGCGCCAGCACCGTCTCCGGCTCGGTCGACACCACGACCACGGCGATCCCCTGGGACTTGAGCCCCTTGACGATCTTGACGACGTCGTCCTTGGCGCCGACGTCCATGCCGCGGGTCGGCTCCGACAGGACCAGCACGCGCGGCAGATGCGTCAGCCAGCGGGCGAGCGCCACCTTCTGCTGATTGCCGCCCGACAGCGTGCGCAGCTCGGGCTCGACCGAAGCCGGCCGGATATGGAGGCGCTCGACCTGCTCCGCGGCGAGCCGGCGCTCCTCGCGCGGCTTGAGCAGCAGCGCGGCGATCCGCTCGAGGATGCTGATCGAGACGTTCTTGTAGACCGGCTCGTGGGCGAACAGCATGCTGCGCCGGCTCTCCGGCAGGAGCGCGACGCCGGCGCGCTTGGCGGCCGATGTGCTGCGGAGATGCACCCGGCGGCCGTCGATCCGCACCTGGCCGGCCTCGGGCCTGAGCTTGCCGCCGAGCGTTCTGGCCAGCTCGAGCTGACCCGAGCCCATGAAGCCGTAGATGCCGAGCACCTCGCCCGCGCGCGCCGCGAACGAGACGTCATGGAACTGTCCACGGCGCGCGAGGCCGGATGCCTCGATCACCGCCGGCGCCGCCGGATCGCTCGCGAGCCGGATCGCCCCGGTGTAGCTCTCCTCGAGCTCGTCGTGGCCGCGGCCGATCATGCGTTCGATCAGCCACCCCTTGTCGATCTCGCCCGCCGGCGCGGTGGCCATGCGCCTGGCGTTGCGGAACACCGTCACCCGATCCGAGACCGCGAGCACGTCGTCGATGAAATGCGAGATGAAGACGAAGCTCGTGCCGCCTTCCTTGAGGCGGCGCAGCACCGCGAACAGCCGCTCGATCTCGGGCGGCGAGAGCGCCGAGGTCGGCTCGTCGAGGATGATGATGCGGGCACCCGAGAACAGCACGCGGCCGAGCTCGACCAGCTGCTGCAGGCCAAGCGGCAGGGCGCCCGCCTCGGCCGCCGGGTCGACCTCGATGCCGAGCCGCTCCAGATGCTCGCGCGCATCAGCCGCCATGGCGCGCCAGCGCACGATGCCGAGCCGTCCGACCGGCTGCATGCCGAGGAACACGTTCTCGGCCACCGACAGGCTCGGCACGATGCTGAGCTCCTGATGCACCATGCCGATGCCCGCCGCCAGGGCGTCGCGGGCGGAGCGGAAGCGCACCGGCTTGCCGTCGAGGCGCATGACCCCGGTGTAGTCGGTGTGCACGCCCGAGATGATCTTCATCAGCGTGCTCTTGCCGGCGCCATTCTCGCCGACCAGACCATGGATCTCGCCTGCGGCCAGCGTGAAATCGACGCCGTCCAGCGCCACCACCCCGCCGAAGGTCTTGCCGATGCCCTCGAGCTCGAGGATCGGCCGAGCCGCTTCCGCCACTGCGACGCCCTGCTTGCCCGATCAGATCAGGAAGTGCCTCTCCATCCAGAGCATGCCCGGGGCGTTCGGCTTGGTGACCACCGGGCCGTCGGTGATGATGTTCTTCGGGATGCCGCCGGCCCGGTTTTCTCGCCGCTCACCACCGCCGCGACGCCGGCGACGATCGAGCCGCCGTGGATGCGGCAGGACGGGTTGCGCACCGTGGCGTACATCCGGCCGTCGAGCACCGCCTCGATCGCCGGCGGCATGGCGTCGACGCCGCCGATCAGGATCTTGGTCCGGTTGTGCGCCTTCATCACGTTGTAGGCCGCGAGCGCCATGTCGTCGTTGTGGAAGAAGGCGGCGCTGATGTCCGGGTACTTGGTCAGCAGGGACTCCCAGATGCGGGCGGCCTTGGTCACGTCCCAGTCGGCCGGCTGGGTGTCGAGCACCTTGATGTTGGGATACTTCTTGACCACCGCTTCGAAGCCGCGCGCGCGGCCCTGCGCGCCGGTATGGCCGAGCGCGCCCTGGGTCATGATCATCGTGCCCTTGCCGCCGATCGCGTCGACCAGCGCCTGGGTCACCGAGGCGCCCATGAACTCGTTGTCGGGCGCCAGGAAGCTGTGGACGTTGATCTGATCGAGCGGCGCGATCAGCGTGTCCATGTCGATCACCGGGATGCCGGCATCGATCATCTTCTTGACCGGATCGGTCAGCGTGCCGATGCCGAACGCCTGGATGGCGACGAAGTCCCACTTCTGGGACGCCATGTTGTCGATCGCGGCGCGCTGCTTGGTCGCGCTCAGCTCGCCGTCGAACCAGGTGACCTCGACGTTGAACAGCTTGCCCCAGTACTCGGCCGCCTGCTTGCCCTGGGCGCACCAGGTCGCCTGCAGGCCGGCGTTGGAGAACGCGGCCTTCAGGGGCTTCTCGGAGCTCTTCAGCTCCTGTGCCATGGCGGTCGCGATCAGCGGGTCGAGACCGAAACCGCCGAGCAGCCCCGCCGCCGCGCCGGCCGAGGCTGCCGCGGTCTTGCCCATGAACGAGCGCCTGGTCTCGCGCGAAGTCTCATGTCTTTCAGTCATTTGGCGTCTCCCTGATGACGAGCGGGTTCGAAGGCAGGCGTAGCAGGCCTGAGCATGCAAAGTCCTGCACGCCGGTGTGGGCGGAGATTTCCCACGCCAGCGCAGGACTGGCTAGAGCTTTTTTTGCGCCTCGCCAATGCCCACGCGGCCGGCGCTGGCGGCTAGCGACGTCATCGGGCTCCTCGAGGCGAGCGAGCGGGGTCAGCGCGACGGACAGCGCGCGCCGCCTCGGGTCTCGTGACGGGCTTCGCTCAGTGCGCCCTGCCGGCGGCGTCGATGCGCCCTTTGATCGCTGCCAGCTCCGCGTCGAGCGCGACCAGATTCGGATCGCCGGTCGCGACGTCGGCGAGACCTGACCGCAGCTCGAGGAAATCCGCCTCGGCCTTCGCGGTGCGCTCTCGGGCGGCATCGATCTGACCGCGGTCGAGCTCGCTCGTCGCATCGCGCAAGCCGCGCTGGATCAGGACCAGGCGTTTGCCGGTCCCAATCGGCAGCTGCTCGCCGCGGATGTTCGCGTCGAGTTGGGTCGCAAGGTAGACCGGCGGCGGCAAGTCCTGGCTCCCCGGGCGCAGCGCCTCACCTGCGGTGCTGCGCTGCTCGATGATCCGATCGGCACGCCACCGCTCGTGGCGCAGTTGCAGCTCCAGCCGCGCGAGGCCCGGATCGTTCGGCCGGTCGACGCGTTGCTCGGACAGCCGCCGCTGCAACTGCTCGAGATCATAGGCCGTAGCGCGGGGTTCCCCCTCGATGCGGTGTGCTCGAGAGTCCGAAGCTCTGAGCGGAGATCGTCGGCGCCTGCGCCCTGCAGATCGGTCGACCAGGCGCCGCCCGAGCCAGTGCCGATGGCCACCGTGAAAATGGCGGCCAGGGCCGCGACAGACTGTCGCCCGAGCGTCTTCATGGCCCCCTCCGGTCATCCGGCATGCGACGATTCTCGACTCCTGGAGCGCTGGCGATCGATGCCGGGGTTCGATAGGCTTTGATATAGGTCAATGACCGCGCGCCGACCTTGCTCTGTAGGTGGGCGCGCGCCATCCGCAACAGACGGGCCATCCGCAACACCCTGGGGACGCACCATGCCTCAACCCAAATACGTCAGTTGGTTCGCCGACATCAGCTATAGCGACGTACCGCTGGTCGGCGGCAAGAACGCCTCGCTCGGCGAGATGTACCGTGAGCTGACGCCGCTCGGCGTGCGCCAGGCGAACGGCTTCGCGATCACGGCGCAGGCCTTTCGCGACGCGCTGACCCAGGCGGACGCGTGGGGCAAGCTGCACGCCGAGCTCGACAAGCTCGACAAGACCGACGTCAAGGCGCTCGAGCGGGCCGGCGCCCGCTGCCGCGAGATCGTCTACGCGGCCGGCCTGCCCGAGGGAGCGCGCGAGCAGGTTCTGGAGGCCTATCGCAAGTTGGCGCACGAGTACGGCGAAGACTTCTCGGTCGCGGTGCGCAGCTCGGCCACGGCCGAGGACCTGCCCACGGCGAGCTTCGCCGGCGAGCATGACACCTACCTGAACGTGCGCGGCGAAGAGATGGTCCTGGACGCGGTCCGGCGCTGCAACGCGTCCCTGTTCACCGATCGCGCCATCTCCTATCGGATCGACAAGGGCTTCGATCACTTCCAGGTGGCGCTCTCGGCCTGCGTCCAGAAGATGGTCCGCTCCGACCTCGCCTCGAGCGGGGTGATCTTCTCGATCGACACCGAGACCGGGTTCAAAGATGCGGTGTTCATCACCGGCGCCTGGGGCCTCGGCGAGAACGTCGTCCAGGGCGCGGTCGACCCGGACGAGTTCTACGTCCACAAGCCGACCTACCGCGACGGCTACCGCGCCGTGCTGCGGCGCGTGCTCGGCGCCAAGAAGGTCAAGATGGTCTACGCCACGGGCCGGACCCGCGAGGCGACCCTCAACAAGCCGACCTCGAAGGAGGAGCGCGAGCGCTACTGCCTGGACGACAACCAGGTGCTGACGCTCGCTGACTACGCGATCAAGATCGAAGACCACTACAGCCGGCGCACCGGACACTTGACGCCGATGGACATCGAATGGGCGCTCGATGGCGTCGACAGCGAGCTCTACATTGTGCAGGCGCGCCCCGAGACGGTCGCCTCCCAGCGCTCGGCGACCGATTCGAGGAGTACCTGGTCAAGGGCCAGGGCAAGGTGCTCGCCACGGGCCGCGCGGTCGGCACCAAATGCGCCGTCGGCCGGGTGCGCATCATCAAGGACGCCCGGCACCTTTCGGAGTTCCGCCCGGGCGAGGTGCTGGTTGCCGACACCACGACGCCGGACTGGGAGCCGGTGATGAAGACCGCGGCCGCGATCGTCACCAACCGCGGCGGCCGGACCTGCCACGCCGCGATCGTCGCCCGCGAGCTTGGCGTCCCGGCCGTGGTCGGCACCGATGGTGCCACCCGCGCGCTCCAGAGCGGCGCCGAAGTCACCATCTCCTGCGCCGAGGGCGACATCGGCCGCATCTACGAGGGCAAGGTGCCCTACGAGATCGAGCGGACCGACCTCAGCCGGATCGAGAAGCCCTCGACCCACATCATGATCAACCTCGGCAACCCCGAGCTCGCCTTCCAGACCAGCTTCATCCCGAACGACGGCGTCGGCCTCGCCCGGCTGGAGTTCATCATCAACGAGTACATCAAGGCGCACCCGATGGCGCTCCTCTACCCGGAGCGGGTCGAGGACGAGGCCGAGCGGGCGCGGATCCTTGGCATGATCCATACCTACCCGAGCGGGCGCGACTTCTTCATCGAGCGTCTGTCCGAGGGCGTGGGCACGATTGCCGCGGCGTTCTATCCGAAACCGGTGATCGTACGCCTCTCCGACTTCAAGACCAACGAATACGCGGCCCTGATCGGCGGGCGCGGCTTCGAGCCCCATGAAGAGAACCCGATGATCGGCTTTCGCGGCGCCTCGCGCTACGCGCACCCGGCCTACGAGGAGGCCTTCGGGCTCGAATGCGCGGCGATGCACCGGGTGCGCGAGGAGATGGGCCTCAAGAACCTGAAGATCATGATCCCCTTCTGCCGCCGGCTCGACGAGGCCGACAAGGTGCTCGCCGTCATGGCCGCGGCGGGCCTCAGGCGCGGCCATGACGGGCTCGAGATCTACGTCATGTGCGAGATCCCGAACAACGTCATCCTGATCGACGAATTCGCCAAGCGTTTCGACGGCTTCTCGATCGGCTCGAACGACCTCACCCAGCTGACGCTGGGCGTCGATCGCGACAGCGCGATGGTTGCCTTCGACTTCGACGAGCGCGACCCGGGCGTGCTCGCCTTCCTCAAGCAGGCGGTCGAGGGCGCGAAGCGCAACGGGCGCCATTCCGGCATCTGCGGCCAGGCGCCCTCGGACTACCTCGAGATCGCGAAATATCTGGTCGAGCTCGGCATCGACTCGATGAGCCTGACCCCGGACAGCGTGCTCAAGACGATGCGGGCCGTGGTCGAGCTGGAGAAGGACCTCGGCCGGCAGGTCCGCGCCCCTACGGCGCAGGCGGCGGAGTGATGGTGAACGGGGCTTTGTCTCCGTCAGGCGTCCGGCAATCCGCGGCTCGGGTCTTTCGTTTGCGCCGGTAGATTGACCGGACCCGCTCTCAGGCGGGCAGAGACTTGCGGCAGTGGAGCACGGGGCGGCCGCGCTCGCTGGTCGCGACCAGCTCGATCCGCGTGAAGCCCGCGGCGCGCAGCCGCCGGCGCTCGGTTGCGGCGCTGTCGTGGCCCTCGAAGACCAGCTCCTCGAAGCGGCCGAGAAACGCGAGCAGCCTCGCCTTGTCCTCGACCCAGTTGAGCAGGCTCAACGCGAAGACGACGTCGGGGCGAAACGCCTCGAGCGCGCTCTCCCAGCCGGCGTCGCGATCGAAGTCGATGCGGCGGAACTCGGGCCGGACGGCGAACGCCTCGGCGGCTCGGCCCGCGGCTTCCAGGATCAAGGGGTCGCCGTCGACCCCGAGCGCCGCCGCGGCACCGGCCTCCTTGAGCAGAAAGGTCGACAGCAGGCCGAGGTTGCAGCCGAGCTCCAGGACCCGCCGCCCGTGATAGTCGGTGATCCGGCTGAGAGAGCGCCAGCGCTCGGCCCAGGCGCGCTCGCCGGGAAAGCGCAGCCCGCCGAACTCCAGCTCGTGGTAGGCGACAGCTTGGCCGGGCGAGCTCGCGCCCGAGCCCGCCGCGATCCGCCACGCCTCGTGCAGGGCGCAAAGCTCCGGGCCGGCTGTTGCGGGCAGCGGCGGCAGGCCCTCGCTCGGGCGCCGGCGGCGGTTGCGCCGGCCCGTCAGGAACCGGAAGAGGGAGGGCGGCAGGCTCGCCTGAATCCGCTCGCGAAGCGGTGCCGCGATCGTATTGCTCACTGGCGCCCTCCCAAGACCGATGCCGAACAGGCTGCGTAGCAGACAGACGCTCGTGCTGCCCGGGGTCGCCTGGTCGAAGTCGACCAGCCAGACCTCGCCCTCAGGCGACACGAGGATGTTCTCGGGGCGCAGATCATCGTGGCTGACCCCGCGCCACGCGAGGCGAGCCACCAGGCCGAGAAGGTGCAGCCAGATGCCCAACAGACCGAACCAGCCGGGCTCCACCTGGCTCAGCGGGACGCCATGCACGCGCTGCATGATCAGGACGCTCCTCGCCGGGGTCTCGTGCCAGTCGACGAACTCCGGCACGCCGCGGATGCCCCGGCATCGACGAAGCATCCACGCCTCGCGGTGCAGATCCTGCCGGCCGGTGGGCGCCGCCGCCGATCGATCGTTCAGGGCGATCTTGTAAAAATGCTCGGCGGTCATGGCGTAGCGGCGCGAACGGTCGATCGGGCTTTGCCAGCTCTGGCCGCGCGCCGGACCGAGCGTGGCCGATGCCGCGCCCGCCGCGGCGTCTCGTCGGTCCTCAGACAGCACGCCTTGGGCGCCCGTGCGGCTACCCGTCGCGCGTCCGGGAACGCGAGGCCGACACTCGTGGCCAAGGATGAGGCGCTCGCTACGCATTTCACCTATTTAGCATTGACGCTGAGCTAAATATCAACCACTAATTGTGTCCCCGAGGCCGCAGGGTCCGGTCGCTCCGGACGCCGAGGGGGCTCGACCTCCTGGCCACTGGCCGGCGCCATCCCCGGCCGTCGGCCAACTGGTAACGCGGGCGCGATGAAGATCGATCTCGGCAGCTATCGGAACAACGCAGTACCTGGCGATCGAAATCGGATCTGGAAGTGTGCCTGGTATCTCTGCAATGCCTTCCTGTTTCAAAGCCCGGTGGTCCTGCCGGCGCGCCTCAAAGCGGCGCTGCTGCGTCTGTTCGGCGGCCAAGTTGGGCGCGGTCTGGTCATCAGACCGCGAGTCACGATCAAGTACCCCTGGTTTCTGGAGCTCGGCGATCACGTCTGGATCGGTGAGGCGGTCTGGATCGACAATATGTTCGCGGTCAGGATCGGCTCGCATGTCTGCATATCACAAGGGGCCTACCTGTTCACCGGCAACCACGACTACCGGGACCCGCATTTCCGACGCTTCGTGCAGCCGGTGGTCCTGGAGGAGGGGGTTTGGGTGGGCGCCCGATCGACGATCTGCGCCGGGGCTCACCTAAAGCGTGGCGCGGTGGTCGCCGCGGGCTCGGTCTTGGCCGGCGCCGCGGAGCCTTATGTGGTCTACCAAGGCAACCCCGCGATACCGCGCCACCGCCGTCGACCGAGCGAAGCCGACGGCTTCGGCGATTGCCCGGCGATGAATGCGGAGCGTCGCGCCAGCTCCGATTCCGCCGGCGTGGCTGAGCCCGGGGGATCGGGCCGGCCGCCCGCCGATGGCTTGCCCGGCTCGCCCCAAGCGGTCTCGCGGTGGACCGACCTCTTGCACTCCGACCACTGACCAGGTAGCCCGCGCCCTTCGGTGATGAGCCTGCGTCTGGACGGCATGGATCGGGCGCTTCAGGCGACTTCGTCCTCCGACGAACCGACCGTGCGCCCCTTGTTCTCGATCATCACTGTCAATCTCAATGACGCCGCCGGCCTGCGGGCGACCGCCGAGAGCGTCGTCGGCCAGAGCCATGGCGAACACGAATGGCTGGTGATCGATGGCGGCTCCAGCGACGGCTCGCGCGAGGTGATCCGCGAGTTCGAAGGCCGGATCGACGCCTGGTCGAGTGCGCCCGATCGGGGCGTCTATGACGCCATGAACCGGGGCCTGCACCAGGCGCGGGGCGACTACTTGATTTTCATGAATGCCGGCGACCGTTTCGCCGACCCAGCGGTTCTCGGATGGCTTGCCGCCCGCGTTCGGGGGATACCCGAGATCGACCTGATACTTGGCGGCACGATCCTGGAATTGCCATCGGGGGCGCGCGTCTACCGTCGGCCACGCCCGCCGGCGACATGGCTGCGGCTCGGTCTGCCGGCCTATCACCAGGCGACCGTGATCCGCCGGATGGCCCACTTGCTCGTGCCGTACGATCTCGGCCTCCGTGTGTCCGCGGACTACGGCGCGATCTCGACCCTGATCAGCCGCGGCGCGCACAGCCGCTGTCTCGATCGGCCCGTCGCCATCCGCCGCTGCGATCCAGCCGGCCTGTCGGAGCGCGAGACCCGCGTCCGCTTTGCCGACTTCACTCGCGTGCAGCGCGAGATCCTCGCTAAGGGCTGGCCTGAGATTGCCGTTAACCTCGGTCGGCTTGCATTGGTCCATTTCGCCTATCGGATGACTGCCAGCTGCTGCCGGCTGCCCTTTGTCGGGCAAATTGCAAGTCAACTACAATACAATATATCAACGTATTAGAAGGTGTTACTAAGATATAGCGTCAATCTTCCCATATTCTATCTCGGGTCTAGCGAAAAAATTGTAGATCAACTTAAAGTTATGAATTATGGTTCGCGCCGGTTTCTCCTCAGGGTAGAAATAGAGCGTGCAAGTCCTCATCCTTGGCCTTAACTTCGCGCCGGAACTGATTGGCGTGGGTAAGTACACCGCCGAGTTTGCCGCCTGGTTGACCGAGATGGGCCACGAGGTGCGCGTGATCGCCGCGCCGCCCTACTATCCAGCCTGGCGGGTCGGGCGCGGCTACGCCGCCTGGAGCTATCGCCGGGAGACGATCGATGGCGCGACCGTGCTGCGCTGCCCGATATGGGTGCCGCCCGCGCCGTCATCGGCGAAGCGCATCATCCACCTGGCCTCCTTTGCGCTCAGCAGCTTCCTGCCGACCATCTGGCAGGCGCTCACCTGGCGGCCCGACGTGATCTGGACGGTGGAACCGACCACACTCTGCGCGCCGACGGCCCTGCTCGCGGCGCGGCTTGGCCGGGCGCGCGCCTGCCTGCACGTCCAGGACCTCGAGATCGATGCTGCCTGCACGCTCTGCATGTTGGCCAACTCGCGGCTCTTCCGGACGGTGCGCGCCGCCTATGGCTGGCTGTTGCGCCGCTTCGATCTGGTGTCGACGATTTCGCGCCGGATGCGTCGCCAGCTGGCCTCGCATGGCCTCGAGCCAGAACGGCTCTGCCTGTTTCCGAACTGGGTCGATACCAGCGCGATCCGGCCGCTTGAGGGTTCGAACCGCATGCGCCGCGCCCTCGGGTTCGGCGACGATCAGGTGATCGCCCTCTATGCCGGCAACATGGGCGAGAAGCAGGGTCTCGAGGTGCTCGCCACGGTCGCCGACCGGCTCGCGCGACATCCGGAGATCCATCTCGTCCTGTGCGGCGCCGGCGCGGTTCGTCCCCGGCTCGAGCGGCTCCTTGCGGGACGGGCCAACGTCAGTCTGCTGCCGCTGCAGCCGCGCGAGCGCTTGAACGAGCTGCTCAACCTGGCCGACATCCATCTGTTGCCCCAACGTCCGCAGGCCGGCAGCTTCGCCCTGCCCTCGAAGCTCGGTGGCATCCTCGCGAGCGGCCGGCCGGTGATCGCCCAGGCCGAAGGCGGTCAGCTCGCCCGCGCTGCTCGGGTCGGCGGCGTCGTGATTGCGCCCGATGATCCCGCGGCGATGGTCGACGCTCTCCTTGAGCTTGCTGGCGATGCCGAGCTTCGGCGTAGGCTCGGGCAGGCCGGTCGGCAGTTCGCCGAGAACCATCTCGACCGTGATCTGATCCTGACGCGCTACGCCCGTCGGCTTGATCGGGAGGTTCGGCTGCGGCCGGCGAGCCGGCCCCGACATGTGCGCCTGCGCGAGGCCCTGGCGGGTCGCCTGTCCTGGGCATCGATCATGTCGTTCGGATCGCCGCCGCCCGTCTCATCACGTCGACGATGACCATCCGCCATCGTGGCGCCAACATTCGGGTATACTTCGAATACTGGCCCATAATCTGGCTCTGGCCGGCCAGCATCGTATTGATGCAGCTGACACTGCTTCAGGTCGGTGACTTTTACATTACTTTGAGCGTCGTGGCTTGTCACCTGATGCAGCTCTACATCGTGATGTTTTACTGGATCCGGCGGCCAACGGACGGACAGATCGTGGCGGCGCTCGGGGTCGTACTCTATGCTCTCCTGCTAGGGCTGTTCGCCCGGGATGGCGTGGAGTTCGGGCGCAGCCTGGCGCACGTCCTGAACCTCGTCGTCATGCTCGTGATCTGCCTGAACGCCCGTCTGGAGGGCGGGCGCGAGATCCGCCAGTCGATCGCGGTGTTCTGCGTGCTCGTCGCCGCGGCTGGACTGTTCGTCATCGCGCAAGCGCTGGCATTCAACCTGCTGCGCGACTTCCGGCTGGCCGCGATCCTTGGTCCCTTTTCGCCGATCGGACCCGGCAACGAGATCTACGAGCCCCCGCTGCTGGCCCAGTTCCCGCGAGCCAATGGTCTCTACTCCGAACCTTCGGTCGCCGGCTGGTTCATGAGCTTTGGCGTTGCGCTGGCGCTCGCCTCGCGCCCTCTGTACCCGGTTCTGGCGACGTTGACTGCGGCGATCTGCTCGCTGGCGGCGATGGCCACCCTTAGCCTCACCGGGATGCTCGGCCCAGTGGTCGTGCTCGCCGGCTACATCCTGTTCGTGCGCGACCGGCCCGGCTTCAAGCTGTTCTGGCTGGCGCTGGCCGGCACCTCCCTGGCGATCGGCCTCTATCACGCGCGGGAGTTTGGCATCCTCGACCGCTTCCACGAGCTCGGCGAGCCCGGCACCTCGGTCTATTTTCGCGTGACCGCGCCGATCACCCTGATCAGCGAGTCCCTCGAGCGTTTTCCCTTCGGCTATCCGCTCGGCCAGACCGACTTCATTGCCAGTCGCGACTACTACATCAATTGGGACGAAGGCGCGCGGACCAACATCGACAACTCGCTCCTGGTGGTCGTGTTCTATTTCGGCCTGCTCGGCATTCTGCTCAACGCGACCTATCTGCTCCAGGCGGCGAAGTACCTGATCCTGAAGCGCCACGCGGTCGGCTTGATCATGCTCGGCCTGCTGATCGCGCTCGCCACCAGCGGCGCCGGCTGGGCGCACCACTTTGTCCTGCTCATCGGCTACGCAATCATCGTCGGCCGCTACCTTCTGGCCGAGCGGGCGCTCGCGCTCAATCTCTCGAGACGGCAGCTGCGCCGGCTCATTCGGCGGCGCTCAGGCGCGCCGGCGCTGCCCGGTAGGCTTGCAGCAGCTCCGCTTCGCGCTGCCTGGCGGCCCGCAGGTGGCGCTCCTTGATGTGGCCAAAGCCCCGGATCTGCTCGGGAATTCGGGCGATCTCGACCGCCAGATCGTGATTGTCGTGGGACAGGCCGCTCAGTAGCTCTGCGATCGTCGCCTCGTACGCGCCGATCAACGCCCGCTCGGTCTGGCGATCAGCGCTGTAGCCGAACGGATCGAAAGCGGTGCCGCGCAGCCGCCTGAGGCGTGCGAGGTAGCGCATCGCGGTGAGCATCCAGGGCCCGTAGGCACGCTTCTTGAGGCGGCCGGTCGCGCGGGTCGCGCTCGGCGAGGAGCAGCGGCGCCAGATGGACCCTGAGCCTGCCGCCGGCTTCGAACTGGCGCCCGATCTGGGCCGGCGAACTCGCCATTCGGTGTACAGCCGCGCGACCTCGTACTCATCCTTATAGGCCAGGAGCTTGAAATAGTAGCGGGCGACGCCCTCGGCGAGCCCGCTGCGCCCAGCGCACGCGCTGCGCCTCGGCGTCACGGACGCGCTCGACCAGACGCCGGTAGCGCTCGGCGTAGGCGGCATCCTGGTAGTCGGTGAGGAAAGCGAACGCGCCGCGCGATCGCCTCGTCGAGGCCGGCGGCCGGCCGCTGGCCATCGGGAAGGGCGCTGAGAGGCGCCGCTGCCGTCTCGACTGCCGCCGGATCGAGCGCGGCGCGCCGGCCCCAGCGGAACGCGCCCCGGTTCATCTCCACTGAGACCCGGTTGAGCTCGATCGCCCGCTCGATCGCCGCCGCCGAGACCGGCAGGAGGCCCTGCTGGTACGCGAAGCCGACCATGAACAGATTGGTCGCGATCGCATCACCGAGCAGCGTCGTCGCGAGACGGGTCGCGTCGACCAACGCGGCCCGCTCGCCGGCCGCCTCGACAATCGCCCGCTGAAGCGCGGCCGCGGGGAAGTCGAAGTCGGGGTGGCGGGTGAAGTCGCCGGTCATCATGCGATGCGTGTTGACCACGGCATGGCCGTGCTCGCGGCGCCAGAGTCGCCAGCGCCTCGGGCCGCCGGCGACGACCAGGTCGCAGCCGAGCAGGAGGCGCGCGCCGCCGGGGGCGATCCGCACGGTCTGGATGTCGCCCGGGCCGGGCGCGATGCGCAGATGGCTCATCACCGCGCCGCCCTTCTGGGCGAGGCCGGTCATGTCGAGCACCGCCGCCCCCTTGCCCTCGAGGTGCGCGGCCATGCCGAGCAGCGCGCCGATCGTGACCACGCCGGTGCCGCCGACGCCGCCGATCACGATGCCGTAGCCCCCGTCGAGCGCCGGCAGCCGCGGGCTCGGGCAGCGTCTTCGAGGCTCGCATCGTCCGCTCGAGCGCGGGCCGGCCTCTTCCGCAGCTCGGCGCCCCTCGACCGTGACGAAGCTCGGGCAGAACCCCTCGAGGCAGGAATAGTCCTTGTTGCAGGAAGACTGGTCGATCTGGCGCTTGCGCCCGAACTCGGTCTCGACCGGCACGATCGAGACGCAGTTGGAGGCGATGCCGCAGTCGCCGCAGCCCTCGCAGACCATCTCGTTGATCACCACACGCCGGGGCGGCTCGACCATCCGGCCGCGCTTGCGCCGCCGGCGCTTTTCGGCCGCACAGGTCTGATCGTATACCAGGACCGTGGTGCCCTCGATCTCGCGCAGCTCGCGCTGGACTGCGTCGAGCTCGCCCCGCGGCCGGATCGTGACGCCGGGCGCGAAGCCCGCGCCGATGCGGGTATTTGTCCGGCTCGTCGGTGACCACCACGACTTGGCGCGCACCCTCGGCCGAGACCTCGCGCGTGATCTGCGGCACGGAGAGTGGCCCGTCGACCGCTCTGGCCGCCGGTCATCGCGACCGCATCGTTGTAGAGGATCTTGAAGGTGATGTTGACACCGGCCGCGATCGCCGCCCGGATCGCAAGCAGGCCCGAATGGTAGTAGGTGCCATCGCCGATGTTCTGGAAGACGTGCTGACGCTTCGAGAACGGCGCCTCGCCGACCCAGTTGGCACCCTCGCCGCCCATCTGGGTGAAGCCCATGGTAGCGCGGTCCATCCACTGAGCCATGTAGTGGCAGCCGATGCCGGCCTTGGCGATGCTGCCCTCGGGCACCCGGGTCGAGCTGTTGTGCGGACAGCCGGAGCAGAAATAGGGCGTGCGCAGGAGCGCGGCCTGCGGCAGCACCTCGGCGCTTTGCCTCCGCAGCAGGCGCTCGAGCTGGGCGGCGACCTGATCGTTGCGGTCGAGCCTCAGGATCCGTTCGGCGAGCGCTGCGGCGATCTGATTGCTCGAGAGGGCGCCGTGGGAGGGGAACAGCGCACGCTCCTCCTCGTCCCGCTTGCCGATGATCCGCGGCGCGCCCGTTCGGCCGTAGAGCAGCTCCTTCAGCTGGCTCTCGATCAGCGGGCGCTTCTCCTCGACCACGACGATCTGCTCGAGGCCGTCGGTGAAGGCGAGGAGCGCGTCGCGCTCGAGTGGCCAGACCAGGCCGAGCTTCAGAACCCGAAGGCCGAGCCGGGCCGCGAGCGCAGGGTCGATGCCGAGATCGTCGAGCGCCTGGCGCAGATCGAGGTAGGACTTGCCGGTCGAGACGATCCCGAGGCGCGCGGCGGGACTGTCGAACACCAGCCGATCGAAGCGATTGGCACGCGCGAAAGCACGCACGGCCTCGAGCTTGAAGCGATGCAGGCGCTCCTCCTGAGCGAGCGGCGTGTCCGGCCAGCGGACGTTGAGACCGTCAGGCGGCAGCTCGAAGTCCCCGGGCGTGCGGATCTGGAGACGCTCCGGATCGAGCTCGATCGAGGCGGCGGTATTGACCGTGTCGTGCAGGCATTTGAGGCCGACCCAGCAGCCGCTGTAGCGGGACAGCGCGAAGCTCAGGAGCCCGAACTCCAGAATTTCGGCGACGCCCGCCGGGTTCACCACCGGGATCATCGCGTCGACCAGTGCGAACTCGCTCTGATGCGCCGTGGTCGAGCTCTCGCAGGTGTGGTCATCGCCCAGCAGCGCGAGCACGCCGCCGAGCCGCGAGGAGCCGGCGAGGTTGCCGTGCTTGAAGACGTCACCCGTGCGATCGACCCCCGGCCCCTTGCCGTACCACATGCCGAACACGCCGTCGTAGCGGCCCTCGCCGTGCAGCTCGGCCTGCTGCGTGCCCCAGAGCGCCGTGGCGGCGAGGTCCTCGTTGACGCCCGGCTGAAAGACGACGTGGTGCTGGTCGAGAAAGCGCCTGGCAGCCGCCATCTGCTGGTCGAGGCCGCCGAGCGGCGAGCCGCGATAGCCGCTGACGTAGCCGGCCGTATCGTGCCCGGCCGCGAGATCGCGCTGGCGCTGCAGCATGGGCAGCCTGACCAGCGCCTGGATGCCGGTCAGGAAGATCCGCCCCCGCTGCTTGGTATATTTGTCGTCCAGGCTGACATCGGCGAGGGTCACGGCGCTATCTCCTCGGACCGCCGAAATGGTGCCCGGTCTTGCGGGCTGATCGAAGCGCGTTAGGCTAGCAAGGTCGAGACCAGCGAGTTCGAGCGAGGCCTGGGCGGCCGATGGCCGAGTTGCGCGACGCGGAGATCGTGATCATCGGCGGCGGAGCGATCGGCTGCGCCATCGCCTGGCGCCTGACCGAGGCGGGCCTGACCGATCTGCTGCTGATCGAGAAGGAGGTAGCACTCGCGAGCGTCACCACCGCCCAGGCGGCCGGGCTGGTCGGCCAGGTGCGAAGCTCCGCCGACCGGGTCAGGCTGGCGATGGACTCGGTGGCGACCTTCCGCCGCCTGCAGCGCGATTTTGATGACGTGGTGCCGAACTGGCGCGAGGTCGGCAGCCTGCGGATCGCGCTCAGCGACGCGCGGGTCGAAGAGTTCGAGCGCCTGATCTCGACCTGCCTTGGTGCCGGCCTCGAGGTCGAGCTGCTCGACCACGCCGCGGCCGAAGCGCGCTGGCCGGGCCTGGTCACGGCACCGGCCAAGGCGATCCTCTGGTGCCCGAGCGACGGCTATCTTCAGCCCTACGACCTCGCCATGACCTACCAGGTCCGCGCCCGAGAGCGCGGCGCCCGCTTCGTCACCGGCATTCGCGTCAAGTCGATCAAGCTGAAGGGGGGCGCCGTCTTCGGGGTCGAGACCGATCGGGGCGCGATTCGCTGCGCGACGGTGATCAACGCCGCCGGCGCGCACGCCTGGCACGTCGCCCGCATGGTCGGCCTCGAGCTGCCGATTGTGCCCGTGCGCCACGAGTACTTCGTCACTGTGCCGACCGGCGGCATCCGGCCGGACTGGCCCTGCTTTCGGGTGCCGGATGCGACCCTCTACGGCCGCCCCGACGTCAACGCGCTCCTGCTCGGCGGCTGGGAGCCGGAGGCGGTCTCTGCGGATCCGCGGAACTACGGGCTCGCCGAGGAGCCGCCGGCGATCGAGCCGGACTGGCCGGTGCTGGCCAACTTCGCCGAGCTGCTGGCGCCGCTCTATCCGCCGGTCCGGCAGGCCGGGGTGCGCCATGTCTTGCGGGGCTGGCCGACTTTCACCCCGGATGGCCGCTTCGTTATCGGTGCAAGCCGGCAGGTGAGGGGCTTCGTCATGGCCGGCGGCTGCAACGCCCATGGCGTGTCCGGCTCGGCTGGCATCGGGCGCCACGTGCTCGAGGCGTTGCTCGAGCCGAAGCCCTCGGCCTACGTCCAAAGCCTCGGCCCCGATCGCTTCGCCGCGAGCGGCTGGGACTGGGCCACGGCGAGGCGACAGGCGCAGGCTGTCTACGAGACCTACTACGAGATCGGGCATTGACGGAGGGGTGCCATGGCTTGGGTCCTGCTCGTGGTTGCCGGCGTGCTCGAGGTGGGCTGGGCGATCGGTCTGAAATACACCGAAGGCTTCACCCGCCTCTGGCCGACGCTCGGGACCGTCGCCGCGATGGTTTTGAGCATGGGCATGCTCGGCATCGCGATCAACAGCCTGCCGGTGGGCACGGCCTATGCGGTGTGGACGGGGATCGGCACGATCGGCACGGCGCTGCTCGGCCTCGCGCTGTTTGGCGAGCCGGCGACCGCGGCGCGGCTTGCCTGCATCGGCATGATCGCGGCCGGAATCGTCGGGCTGAAGCTCGTGACGCCGCCCTGACGCAGGCCGGAGGCTTCACCGCCGGAAGGAGGCGCATGCCGTGAGCGCAATCGATCTCGAACCCGCCGAACGAGAGCAGATCGACCTGATCCTCGCGCGCATCCCCGAGTTCGCCGGCTCGCCGCCGCCCGCGCGGATCGAGCGGATCGGCGGGCTCACCAACCGCAACTACAAGGTCGCAATCGGCGAAGGCACCTACGTCCTGCGTCTCGCCGGCGCCGGCACCGGCGAATACATCGACCGCACGCTCGAGGAGCAGAATGCCAGGGTCGCGGCGGCCGCGGGGGTCAACGCTGAGGTTCTCTTCTTCGATCCGGCCGACGGCAGCATGCTCTGCCGCTACATCGACTCGCTCACCATGTCGGCGGCGGCGTTCCGCGACCTCGACCGGGTCGCGCGGGCAGCGCTCGCTTTCAGGCGGATGCACGAGTTCGACCAGGCCTTCGCTAATCGCTTCGACGTCTTCGCCCAGATCGACGAGTATCTGGCCCTGCTCAGGCGCAACAACGCCAGGATTCCCGAGGGTTACGACGAGCTGCAGCGGGAAGCGGAGGCGGCGCGCCGGGCGCTCGCCGCGCACCCGGGGCGGCCTGCGCCCTGTCACAACGATCCGCTGGCCGAGAATTTTCTCGATACCGGCGAGCGCATGTACATCGTCGACTGGGAATACGCCGGCATGAACGATCCGATGTGGGATCTGGGCGATCTCTCGGTCGAGGCCGACTTCGGGCCGGAGCAGGATGCGGCGCTGCTCGGGGCCTATTTCGGCGGCGAGGCGCCGCCGGCGGAGGCCGGCCGCATGGTCGTCGCCAAGGGCCTCTGCGATCTGGTCTGGACCCTCTGGGGCCTGATCCAGGTGATGAACGACAATCCGGTCGAGGACTTCTGGGCCTATTCGATCAACCGCTTCGAACGCTGCCGACGCCTGATGGCCAGCCCCGCCTTCGCCCCGGCGCTCGAAGCGATCCACAGCAGCAACTGACCTCGCGCCGGGTCAGACGTCACGACGGCGGCTGCCGGTCGCCGGACCCGCGGCGCGGTCGGTTTCCGCGCCGGAAGAATTTTTGCTGCAACGCACAATATCCTGCTGCAAGAAACAACAGTTGTTCTACAGGAACCAACGCGCGCGACTGGGGTTTTTAGGAGAGCCGTTCAATCGACAACGTCAGCAACGCGTCGGCGTCGTCCTGACCGAGACCCTCAACGGGCCGGGGCAACGCCTGAAAGCGGGCGACGATGATCGGAGGACATCATGAGCTGGCCCCCAACCGTCAATGAGGCTACTGCTACCGCCCAGCCGGTCACCCCGCCGGACTCGCTCTGGCAGATGGCGCGGGAGCTTGCAGCCGCCCTCGGCCGGGACGACCCGGTCGCGCATCGTTATCTGTTGCTGCTGCGGTTTACGCTCGCCAACACCATCGCGCTGGCGCTGGTCGGTGCCGCCGCCGGCCAGGGCTGGATCAGCGCTCTCTTGAGCGCAAGCGGCAGCGGCTACTCGTTGGCGATTGTCGCGGTGTTCGCGGTCGGTCTTTTCTGGAGCGGCCAGCGGGTGGCGCAGCTCAGCCGGTCGCTGAACGAGATCAAGACCTGGGAGGTCGATCCTTACACGCCGGCGCCTACCTACCTGCGCCTGATCGAGGGGCGTGACGCCCAGAGCCGGGCGCTCCTGGCCTCGACCCTCCGCCTCAGGCTCGCGGCACGGATGGCGCCGATCCGCCACATCGCCAACAGCCTGGTTCTGCTCGGCCTGACCGGTACCGTGATCGGCTTCATCATCGCGCTGTCCGGGGTGCATCCCGACGCCGCCGCCGACGTCAGCGCGATCGGCCCGATGATCTCGACCCTGATCGAGGGCATGTCGATCGCGCTCTACACCACCCTTGTCGGCTCCTTGCTCAATGTCTGGTTGATGGTGAACGTCCGCCTGCTCGAAAGCGGCACGGTCAAGCTCCTGACCGCCACGGTCGAGCTGGGAGAGCGCCATGCAAGGCCTTGACGTCTTCGAGGAGGACGCCAGCAACACGGTGTTCCGCGACGTCGTCATGCTCGCCCTGGTCGGCTTCGTCGCGATGGTGATCCTGATGCTGCCGTACATCCACCCGCCCGGCGCCCAGGCGAGCGATCAGATCGCGCCGCCCGGCAACGTGATCGTCGAGATCCGCTGGCCGGACCAGATCGATGCCGACGTCGACCTCTGGGTGCAGGCGCCAGGCGACGTCCCGGTCGGCTACTCCAACAAGGGCGGCCGGGTCTTCAACCTGCTGCGCGACGATCTCGGGCTGCGCAACGACGCGACCGGGCTGAACTACGAGAGCTCCTTCTCGCGCGGCATCGTGCCCGGCGAATACACCGTCAACGTCCATCTCTACCGCGACACCGCACGGGTCTATCCGGTGCCCGTGACCGTGGTCACCAGCGTCAACCGGCCCAAACAGGAGCACACGCAGCAGCTGCTCGCGAGCAAGGTTCTGCTGACCAGGGAGGGCGAGGAGACCACCGTCTACCGCTTCCAGCTGACCAAGACCGGCGAGCTGGTCCCGGGCAGCGTCTACAGCTTGTTCAAAGAGCTCCGCACTTCGAAAGCCGGATGATGGGGAGAGTGTCATGACCCAGCTGAGCCAGCTGTTCACGGCGACCATAGCGCTCGTCGGGCTCCTCACGCTGATCAGTCTCTGGACGCCGCGCCGGCTGGCCGTCAAGGGCGCGGCGTTGGCGACCGGGGTGCTGCTTCTGCCGCTCAGCTACGCCAGCCTGGCCGATCTCCTGAGCCGGCCGAAGCCGATCGATCTCGAGTGGTGGCGGACCCACGCCGAAGAGGCGACCGTCCTCGGCTCGCAGCTGCATGAGGGCGAGGGCATCTATCTCTGGTTGCAGCTGCCGGGCGTCGCGGAGCCGCGCGGCTACGTCCTGCCCTGGAACCGCACGACCGCGGAGCAGCTCCAGAAGGCGGAGCAGGAAGCCCAGCAGCAGGGCGGCGGCAGCGTGCGCATGCGGCTGCCGTTCGAGTCGAGCCTCGATGATCGCGAGCCCAAGTTCTATGCCCTGCCCCAGCCGGCGCCGCCGCCCAAGGACCTGACCGATCCGCCGGCGCAGATCTACGCGCCGCCCGGCCGCGACGCCTGAGCCCGGATCTGTCGCAGCGCCGCGCTCGCGCTGCGCCGCCCTTCTGGCGCGAGAACGCTACCGCGCACCCGCGCAGACGGCGGTTTCACCCCGAACTGATCCTGGGCTTTCTGGCCGATGACTGATCGTAGACATTATTGAGAATTCTGCCGAGGACCGATCCTGGGCTTTCTGGCGGAGGATCGTCGTGACCAGGCTGAACGCGAGCGGAGCGGGGCAGCGCCGGTCTCCCGCGCGGGATGCGGCCCGTAGACGCACTAACCGAAGATTAACCTTCGGGCGTCAACTATTTCTTCGGGTGGTCGATGCGACCGTGGGAATCCGCGCCGCCGCCGTGTTTGTCGGGGCCACGGATTCCCAGGATTGCGTGGACCGGAGGAAACGGTGGCACGGTAGGGGGCAATGGTTGAC
Source organism: uncultured Alphaproteobacteria bacterium (assembly GCA_963815435.1). Taxonomy (GTDB): domain Bacteria; phylum Pseudomonadota; class Alphaproteobacteria; order Geminicoccales; family Geminicoccaceae; genus DATAOG01. Next base: position 46,531 of record CAWFGZ010000015.1, on the reverse strand, counting down.
GAGAGGTTAGCCGGGCGGCATTGCGCTTGAGTTGCGCATTCGGAAATGGTCGATGACCGGGGCAGGAGTTACTTCTTGCGATCGCGCCCCTTGGTCTGCGATCCATGCCGGTCCGCGCAACGGTCATGCGATCGGCCTGCTCCGCGATCTGACGAGCGGGCGAATTGGCCTCACGAGCCTGACGCTGTCGTCGGCAATCCAATTCTCGAAGCTCTTCGGCTGTCGGGCAGGCGTGCCGCGGGTTAGCAGCACCTTTGCGAGAGGCCAGGGCTTGTCGCAACTTTTCGCGCTTGGTCTGTGCGCCTTGGCTGGCGGCGCGCGGGCGCGCGACCCGCGAAGGCAAAGACTTCGCGGGCCGATATGACCGGATCGACGGTGTGAAGGTCGCCCGGGACGGGCGTGATCGGCGTCGCGCTCAGGCCTCGGCGAAGAAGGCCTCGATCTGGCGCAGGTGCCAGACCCCCGACATGTCGTGGAAGCCGAGATGGCCGCCGCTCTTGGACAGCAGCGCCGTCAGGTGCGGCTCACCCGACCATGGACGCTCGAGATAGGGGTCGGGTGGCACGAAGGGGTCGTCCTGGGCGTGAATCAGGAGCGTCGGCGCGCGCACCCCGCCGAGGAAGTGCTGGCAGGAGTTCGCGCCATAGAAGTCCTCGGCGCCGGCGTAGCCGTGGCGCGGCGCTGTGAAGCCGTCGTCGAACGCCCAGAGCGACGGCGCGCCCAGGATCGTCTTGCGCTCGGTCTCGCTGAGCGCGGCGCCAGGCGCGGTGCAGTTCCGCTTGAGATGGGTCAGAATGTAGCGGTGGTAGAGATAGTTGCGCCAGCGCATCAGCGAGCGGCAGCTGTGCGCCAGATCGAGCGGTGCCGATACCGTGGCGGCCCGGCGCACCGGGCCGTTGCGGCCGACCTCGCCCAGGTATTTGAGCAGCATGTTGCCGCCGAGCGAGAAGCCGATCGGCAGCACGCCGTTGCGGGTCAGCTGCGGGTCCAACCGGTCGAGCAGCGCGGCGAAGTCCTCGGTCCGGCCGGCGTGGTACTGGCGGCGGCAGAAGCGCCGGGACGGGCCGGCGCCGCGCTGGTTGACCCGCAGGACGCGGATAGCCGCGAGCCAGAAAATAGGCGGCGGCGAGCACCATGTAGCAGCTGTTCTCGCAGCCGGAGATGCCATGGATCAGGATCACCAGGGGCCGCTCGCGCACCGGCTCGGGCAGATGCAGCGTGGCGACCAGCCGATCGCCATCGGGCAGCCGGACCACCATCCGCTTGGCGGCCCGACTGGGCAAGGCGTGATCGACGCTCAGTGCGTAGTTGCGAATGGTCTGCAGGTCGCCGCCCCACCAGGGCAGCTGCGGGTTGAACTCGGACAGGGTCACACCAGCGAAGGCCATGGCATTTCCTCGTCCATCGACCTCGATGAGGTCTTTGTCTCAGCCTCCTTGCTACTCACCTATCACCTACGACACAGATTCATCGCAATTTTTTGACAGAACAAGCAGATTTACCTTGTCGCTACAAGATACGAGCGCTCACCGTCCTTGAGTACGACCTCGAGCGGCGCCCAGCCCAACCAATAGCTAAGCTCGGCCGGGCGATGGATGCGCCAAAGCGCAAGGTCGGCTCGCCGGCCCACCTCGAGCGTGCCGCGGTCGTTCAGCCCGAGTGCCAGCGCGGCGTTGCGCGTCACCCCGGCGAGCGCTTCCTCGGGCGTGAGGCCGAACAGCGTGCACGCCATGTTGAGCATCGCGAGCAGCGAGATGACCGGCGAGGAGCCGGGATTGCAGTCGGTCGCGAGCGCGATCGGCACGCCGTAGCGGCGCAGCCACTCGACCGGCGGCTTCCTGGTCTCGCGCAGCGTGTAGAAGGCGCCCGGCAGCAGCACCGCGACCGTGCGGGAGGCGGTCATCGCCCGGACCCCGGCTTCGCTGACACATTCGAGATGATCGGCCGAGAGGGCGTCGAAGCGGGCGGCCAGTTCGGCGCCGCCCAGGTCCGAAAGCTGATCGGCGTGCAGCTTGACCGGAAGCCCGAGGCGGCGCGCCGTCTCGAACACCCGCGCGACCTCGGCCGGCGTGAAGGCAATGTCCTCGCAGAAGGCGTCGACCGCATCGGCCAGACGGCGCGCGGCGACCTCCGGCAGGACCTGCTCGCAGACCAGGTCCAGATAGCCGCCGCGCTCGCCCGCATATTCGGGCGGCAGGGCGTGCGCGCCGAGGAAGCTCGTGACCACGTCGATCCCAGGCGCGCGCCGAGCGCGCGTGCGACCTCGAGCATCCGGATCTCGGTCTCCAGGTCGAGGCCGTAGCCCGATTTGATCTCGATCGTGGTGACGCCTTCGGCGCGCAGGGCGTCGAGCCGGCGGCGCGCGCTCGCGGCCAGGTCGGCGGCGGAAGCCTGGCGGGTCGCCCGCACGGTGCTGGCGATGCCGCCCCCCGCCCGCGCGATCGCTTCGTAGGACACCCCCCCGAGGCGCTCCTCGAACTCGCCCGAACGGTCGCCCGCGAACACCAGATGCGTGTGGCAGTCGATCAGCGCGGGCGTCAGCCAGCCGCCGCAGCCGTCGATCGTGACCGCGGCATCGCGATGCGGCAGGTCGGCTTTGGCGCCGATCCAGGCGATCCGGCCGTCCTTGATCGCGAGCGCGCCCCGCTCGATCGCCCCATAGGGGCGCCGGCCCTCGGTCATGGTTGCGAGGTGGACGTTGGTCCAGAGGCTGTCCCAGATTGGCATGGCACGTGGCTCCGCAGGGGTTCGGCCCGGCGCCGATGGCAGCCCGATGCTGCCCTGCCGTCAAGCCGCTTGACCTGCACTGCCCGGCAGACTAACGCCCAAGAGGCCGTAGTCGTTCCTGGAGACGCCGATGGCCGCGCTCCCCATGACCTTGCTCCAATGACGGTGCTCTGGGCCGAATCCGCGCTGCTGCCGACGGGCTTCACAGCGCACGTCCGGCTCGAGATCGATCCGCAGGGCGATCTCGCCGCGGTCCAGGCTGGGGCGAGCGCGGCCGGGGCGGAGCGGCTCGCGGGCGTCGTCCTGCCCGGCATGCCGAACCTGCACAGCCACGCCTTCCAGCGCGCCATGGCGGGCCTTGCCGAGCGGCTCGAACCGGGCGAGGCGTCGTTCTGGTCGTGGCGGGCGGTGATGTACCGCTTCCTCGAGCGGATCGGCCCCGACGAGCTCGACGCGATCGCCGCCCAGCTCTACGTCGAGATGCTGGAGGCGGGCTATACCGCGGTGGGCGAATTCCACTACCTGCATCATCAGCCGGACGGCCGGCCCTACGCCGATCCGGCCGAGCTGTCGCTCGCGATCCTCGAGGCCGCGCGGGCAAGCGGCATCGGCCTGACCCTGCTGCCCGTCCTGTATATGGCCGGCGGCTTCGGCGGTCGCGCGCCCGAAACCGGCCAGCGCCGCTTCGTGCACGATCTGGAGCATTTTGGCGCACTTTTGGAGCGTCTGCACGCCACCCTTGGCGCGGATCTGCAGCATCGGCTCGGCATCGCGCCGCATTCTCTGCGCGCGGTCCCGGACGCGGCGCTCGAGCAGGTGATCGCCCTGGTCGACCGGCTCGACCCGACCGCTCCGATCCACATCCACGTCGCCGAGCAGGCGCGCGAGGTGCGCGAGTGCCTCGAATGGTGCGGCCGACGCCCGGTCGCCCATCTGCTCGAGATCGCCCAGGTCGGACCCCGCTGGTGCCTGATCCACGCCACGCACATGGACGACGACGAGACGGCGGGCCTCGCGCGAAGCGGCGCGATCGCCGGTCTTTGCCCGACCACCGAGGCCAATCTCGGCGACGGTCTGTTCAATCTGGCCGCGTTTCTCGAGGCCGGCGGGCAGTTCGGGATCGGCTCGGACAGCCACGTCTCGATCAGCCCGATCGAGGAGCTGCGCTGGCTCGAGTATGGCCAGCGGCTGAACACGCTGCGCCGGCTGATCGCGGCGAGCGCCACCGAGCCGCACTGCGGCATGAGACTCTGGCGGGCGGCGCTCGAGGGCGGCGCACAGGCGCTCGGCCGCAGGATTGGCCGGCTCGCACCGGGCTACCGGGCCGATCTGCTCCGGCTCGACCCCGAGCATCCGACCCTTGCCGGCCGCCGCGGCGAGGCTCTGCTCGACAGCCTGGTGTTCTCGGGTAACGCCAATCCGGTCCGGGACGTCATGGTCGGCGGCCGCTGGCTGGTGCGCGACGGCCGGCACGTCGAGCGCGAGCGGATCGCCGGGGCCTATCGCCGGGCGATCGCCGGGCTCGCCTGATTCTCGCGGCGCCGGCCGAGATCCGGCTACGGCGTCAGGCTGCTGCGCCGCGGGCAGCGGCCCGGGCCGACGCTCGGGCAGGCCGGGCTTGCTGGCTCTTCAGATAGGCATTGTGGTCGTGGGACAAGGCTCCCGGCGGCAGCAGGTCGTGGAGCGAACCCAGGTCATTCCGTACTCTGGCCTCATAGAATTCGGGCAGGACCGCCGTTTCACCGTCGAAGAACCGGCGGACGGCCCGGTCGGTGTCGAGGAGCCGGCGGACGTTCGAGTGATATCTGAGACGGCCGAACCCTTCCGAGGACACCGCGCGCACGACGTTCAGCCACTTGGGGATCGCGGTCCGGTTGGCGCGCAACCGGCGGTAAATCCTGGGCCAGGAGAACGCGTCTCGGGTCAGGTCGACGAGATGATCGTAGAACTTCGGCCAGTCATAGTGCTTCGGGCGGACATTCATCGCTTGATTGTTGTCGAGAAAATGGAACGGAAAGGGCAGAACCCGCCCCTCGGCTTGTAGCTCGAGGTTGAGCGGCGCCGCTCGTCCGAACGCGCTGAACAGAGAAAATCCGGGAAAAGCGCCGGGCGAGCGGTCCAGGAACTGCTTGGTCAACTCGAAAGACTCCGGCCCTTCGTCGACATCCAAACCGAGAACGAAGTTCGCCTGGACGTAAGGAATGTATTCGAGGATCAGTATTGATGTGGTCGGACACTTGAATCACCTTGTCGCGCCCGACATTACGGCCCGTCTTGGATTTGTTGCCCAAGGAGTACCAGGACTCGATGCCGGGCAGCATGCCCTTGAAGCCGTTGTTGCGCAACCGGCGCAGATTGGGCTCGGACAAGAGCGACAGGCTGCTTTCCGCGATGAAATCGATCCTGCCAGGCGGCACTGCCTCCTCGATCGTGGTCATGTAATCGTTGAACCGGACGCCGAAATTCGGGTCGTGCCACGCGACCCGCGGCCGCTGCATCTTGCCGAGCAGAAAGCGCAGATCGTCCCGGATCTGCGCGAAGTCGAGCGGCTGATAGTCCACGACCGAGTCGATGCAGAAGCTGCAGGTGTACGGGCAGCCCATGCTGCCGATCATCGGCACCAGCTTGAACGTCGGCGCCTTGGCGAGCGTCGGCTCGATGAATTGCCACCGCTCCTGTACACTCGGCAGATTCAGTGGCTGACGGCTGGCGCCGAGCCGGAGGCCGAACGGCCGGTGCGGGGCGCAGTCCCGCAGCACCTGCTCGAGGGTCGCCTTGTCGGTGAAGCCGAGGACGTAGTCGAAGTACCGGGCGGCGTCCTCCGGGTAGCAGCGGGCGTGGGGCCCGCCGAGCACGGTGATCGCGCCCCGGCGACGGTAGAGATTGCTGATCGCATAGGCGGTCTGCGCCGCACAGGTAAAGGCGCCGATGAACAGGATGTCGGCATCGCCGGCCAACTCCAGGCTCAGATCCTCGAACCCGGTGTAGCAGACGAAGCGGACCTCATGGCCGAGCTGCTGGCACCATACCGCCACCACCTGGGGCATGATGCTGGCGAGGTTCGGCGCCATCACCCGGGCATAGAGCTTGCGGGAAGGCCCTTTGCTGACGAGATCGAGAATGGCGACGCGAAGGCGGCGTCGGTTGCCTCCCGTGGCGCTCATATGAGATGACCTCTGTTGTGGGATGGGGGCGGCCGTAGCAGTCAACGGGCGCCCGTGCGCAGGTCTTGGCCAAGCCCGTGACTGCCGAGTGCCTTATCCGCCGGGCCTGATCCTGCCACGGCCCCGGTCCCGGCGCAATGCCAACGCGCGCTCGGGTGACCCGGAGCGGGCCCCACGCAGCCCGAGCGCCCGCTTGACAAGGAGCGGGCTCTGGCCGACTAGCAGGAGACGGGGGGCGCAAGGCTTGGACGATGGATGGCCGACGAGTACATCATCGAGACGCGCGACCTGACCAAGGAGTTCAAGGGCTTCACCGCGGTCAGCGAGGTCAGCCTCAAGGTCCGGCGCGGCTCGATCCACGCGCTGATCGGCCCGAACGGCGCCGGCAAGACGACCGTGTTCAACCTCCTGACCAAATTCCTCGAGCCGACCAGCGGCAAGATCCTCTACGACGGCCGCGACGTCACCCGCGGCCGGCCGGCCGAGCTCGCCCGCGAGGGCATGGTGCGCTCGTTCCAGATCTCGGCGACCTTCCCGCACCTCAGCGTGCTCGAGAACGTGCGCGTCGCGTTGCAGAGGAAGCTCGGCACCTCGTTCCACTTCTGGCGCTCGCAGGCGAGCCTGGACGTGCTGAACGAGCGGGCGCGGGAGCTGATCGAGGCGGTCGGGCTGGCCGGCTTTGAGAGCAGCCCGGCGGGCGAGCTGCCCTATGGCCGCAAGCGGGCGCTCGAGATCGCCACCACGCTCGCCCTCGAGCCTAAGATGATGCTGCTCGACGAGCCGACCGCGGGCATGGGCCACGAGGACGTCGGCCGGATCGCCGAGCTGATCAAGAAGGTCGCTGCTCAGCGCACCGTGCTGATGGTCGAGCACAACCTCTCGGTGGTCGCCGATCTGTCCGATGTCATCACCGTGCTGCAGCGCGGCCGGATCCTCGCCGAAGGCAGCTACGAGGACGTGTCCAGCAACCCTGAGGTGCGCGAGGCCTACATGGGGACCGGCCATGCCTGAGAGCGCCGCCAGCAGCGCGAAGGAGGTGCTGCGCCTGAAGGACGTCCACGCCTATTATGGCGAGTCGCACATCCTCCATGGCGTCGACATCGACGTGCGCGAGGGCGAGGTGGTAACCCTGCTCGGCCGCAACGGCGCCGGCAAGACGACCACGCTCAAGTCGATCATGGGCATCGTCGAGCAGTGCCAGGGCTCGATCCACTTCGCCGATCAGGAGCTGGTCGGTTTGCCGTCCAACAGGGTCGCCAGGCTCGGTCTCGCCTACTGCCCCGAGGAGCGCGGCATCTTCGCCAGCCTCGATGTCGAGGAGAACCTGATGCTGCCGCCGGTGGTCAGGCCGGGCGGCATGCCAGTCGCAGAGATCTATCAGCTGTTCCCCAACCTGCGGGAGCGCCGGCGCAGCCAGGGCACGCGGCTCTCGGGCGGCGAGCAGCAGATGCTGGCGATCGCCCGAATCCTTCGCACCGGCGCCACGGTGCTCCTGCTCGACGAGCCGACCGAGGGGCTCGCGCCGGTGATCGTGCAGCAGATCGGCAATGTCATTCGCCAGCTGAAACAGCGCGGCTATACCGTGTTGCTGGTCGAGCAGAATTTCTATTTCGCCTCCACGGTCGCCGATCGGCACTACCTGATGGACCACGGTCTCATCGTTGACATGATCGACAATGACAAGCTTGATGCCAGCATGGACAAACTGCACGAGTACCTCGGCGTGTAGCTCCGCTGCACGCGCCAGCCGGAGGGAGGTCACATGAACATCAAGGTATTGGGCGCCTGCGCTGGCGCCTTCGCTCTGCTCAGCGGCACCGCTGACGCGGAGATTTCGGGCAACGCGATCAAGATCGGCGTGATGAACGACCAGTCCGGCCTGTACGCCGACCTGGCCGGCCAGGGCTCGGTCGAGGCGGCGAAGATGGCGGTCGAGGACTTCGGCGGCAGCCTAGACGGCGCGTCGATCGAGGTGCTCTCGGCCGACCACCAGAACAAGCCCGACGTCGGCTCGAACATCGTGCGGCAGTGGATCGACGTCGACGGGGTCGACGCGGTGGTCGACGTGCCGACCTCGTCGGTCGCGCTCGCGGTCAACGAGATCACCAAGGAGAAGAACCGCATCTTCCTGGTCTCCGGCGCGGCGACGACCCAGCTGACCAACGAGGCCTGCTCGCCAACGACGGTGCATTGGACCTACGACACCTATGCGCTCGCGGTCGGCACCGGCCGGGCGATGGTCCAGGAGGGCGGCGACACCTGGTTCTTCATCACCGCCGACTACGCCTTCGGTCACCAGCTCGAGGCCGACACCACGCGCGTGATCAAGGAGGAGGGCGGTCAGGTCCTCGGCTCGGTCGCCCACCCGCTGAGCAGCGCCGACTTCTCCTCCTATCTGTTGCAGGCGCAGGGCTCCGGCGCCAAGGTGATCGGCCTGGCCAACGCCGGCACCGACACCACCAATGCGATCAAGCAGGCGCACGAGTTCGGCATCACCGACGCCGGACAGCAGCTCGCGGCCCTGCTTCTGTTCCTCACCGACGTCAACGCGCTCGGCCTCGACGTCGCCAAGGGCCTCGTGCTGACCACCGGCTTCTACTGGGACTTGAACGACGAGACCCGCGCCTGGTCGCAGCGCTTCAACGAGCGGGTCGGTCAGATGCCGACCATGGTCCAGGCGGGCGTCTATTCGGCGGTCATGCACTATCTGCAGGCGATCAAGGCGGCGGGCACCGACGAGGCCAAGGCCGTCATGGCCAAGATGAAGGCGACCCCGGTCAACGACTTCTTCGCCAAGAACGGCAAGATCCGCGACGACGGCGTCATGGTGCACGACATGTACCTGGCGCAGGTCAAGTCGCCAGACGAGTCCAAGGGCAAGTGGGACTATTACAAGATCCGGCGGACCATTCCGGGCGATCAGGCGTTTCAGCCGCTGTCGACGAGCAAGTGCCCACTGGTCAAGCAATGATCTGATCGGCTGAGCCGGCCGGGAGGGCGGGCATGGTCGGGATTTTCGGGGTACCTTCGGCGGTGCTGTTCGGTCAGCTCCTGCTGGGGTTGATCAACGGCTCGTTCTATGCGCTGTTGAGCCTCGGACTGGCCGTGATTTTCGGCATGCTGAACGTGATCAACTTCGCGCATGGCGCGCAGTACATGATGGGCGCGTTCGCCGCCTTCTTCCTGCTACAGTACCTCGGCATCGGCTACTGGCCCGCCCTCCTGATCGCGCCGCTGATCGTCGGCGCGATCGGCATCGTGATCGAGAAGACCATGCTCTCTCGGCTGTATCGCCTCGATCACCTGTACGGCCTGCTGCTGACCTTCGGCCTCGCGCTGATCATCGAGGGCGTGTTCCGCAACTACTACGGCTCCTCCGGCCGGCCCTATCCGATCCCGCCCTCGCTGTCCGGCGGCTACAATCTGGGCTTCATGTTCCTGCCGGCCTATCGGGGCTGGGTGGTGGTCGCCTCGCTGATCGTCTGTCTCGGCACCTGGTTCCTGATCGAGCGGACGCGGCTCGGCGCGTATCTTCGAGCCGGCACCGAGAACCCGGTCCTGGTGCGCGCCTTCGGGATCAACGTGCCGGTGCTGATGACCTTGACCTACGGCTTCGGCGTGGCGCTCGCGGCCTTCGCGGGGGTGCTCGCGGCGCCGATCTATCAGGTCAACCCGCTGATGGGCTCGGACCTGATCATCGTCGTCTTTGCCATCGTGGTGATCGGCGGCATGGGCTCGATCCTGGGCTCGATCGTGACCGGCCTCGGGCTCGGCATCCTCGAGGGCCTGACCAAGGTCTTCTATCCGGAGGCCTCGAGCACGGTGGTCTTCGTGGTCATGGTGATCGTGCTGCTGACCAGGCCGGCCGGCCTGTTCGGGAGGGCCGCGTGATGCGGGTCGCGGTAACGGGCACGGCGGGAACCGGCACGCCGACGCTCAGTTTCGTGCTGATCGGCCTCTTGATCGCACTCGGGCTGGTCGCCCCGTTCGCGGTCTACCCGATCTTCCTGATGAAGGCGCTCTGCTTGGCCCTGTTCGCCTGCGCCTTCAACCTGCTGCTCGGCTTCGTCGGGCTGCTGTCGTTCGGCCACGCAGTGTTCCTCGGCTCGGCCGCCTACATCACCGGGCACACGGCCAAGGTCTGGGGCTGGTCGCCGGAGCTGGCGATCCTCGCCGGCACGGCCGTGGCCGCGCTCCTCGGCGCGGTGTTCGGCTGGCTCGCCATCCGTCGCACCGGCATTTACTTTGCGATGATCACGCTGGCGCTCGCCCAGATGGTCTATTTCTTCATCCTGCGCGCGCCGTTCACCGGCGGCGAGGACGGCCTGCAGGCGATCCCGCGCGGCCGGCTGTTCGGAATCATTGACCTCTCGCAGATGCTCAACATGTACTACTTCACCCTCGCGGTGTTTGTCTTCGGTTTTCTTCTCATCTATCGAACCGTGCACTCGCCGTTCGGCCAGGTCCTCAAGGCGATCCGCGAGAACGAGCCGCGTGCGATCTCGCTCGGCTACAAGGTCGACCAGTACAAGCTCCTCGCCTTCGTGCTCTCGGCGGCGCTCTCCGGCCTTGCGGGATCGACCAAGGCGGTGGTGTTCCAATTCGCCTCCCTGACCGACGCCCACTGGCACACCTCGGGTGAGGTCGTGCTGATGACCCTGCTCGGCGGCATGGGCACGATCTTCGGCCCGCTGGTCGGCGCCTTCGTCGTCGTTTCCTTGCAGAACTATCTGGCCCAGTTCGGCGGCTGGGTCACGGTGATCACCGGCGCGATCTTCGTCGCCTGCGTGCTGCTCTTCCGGCGCGGCATCGTCGGCGAGCTGGCCCGCATCTTTCGCCTCGAGGGCATCTGAGCGCACCCGCGGTGCCTACCACGTGGCGCTCTGCCCTGGAAAGTTCGATTGAAAGTTCGCGCCAATGATCAATGCGCCACCGCAGCGAGAACCTGGCCGACCACCTTGAGCAACTCGCTTGCCGTTGCGAGCACCTTGCCCACGTCCTTGATGTCGGTGAGCGCGCTTTGGATGCCGGCGATCGCGGCGTTCAACGGCGCCTGAGAGGCGTCGATGCTTTTCTGGATTTGCGCAAGCTGAACATTCTCGAGTTGGGCGATGCGGGCGTCGAGCAGGATCCGAAGATCCGAGTTCTGTCCTTGCTCTGCGGCGCTCGCATCCATCATCTGGATCTGCCAGTCGGCAGAGGTCAGTTTGCTCCTCAGCGCCTGCAGCTGGGCGAGCGTCTTGTCTTTGAGGTCTGGAGTGCTGTTGGCCACGAATTCAGTCCCTTTCACCTCGATGCGAGAGGCGCGCGTGGCGTCAGGATGCCGGTGGCGCCGTGCCCTTGAGCGCCTTGACCAGAGCCGCCAGCCGATCGACGTCGTTTTCCAGCTGAGCGAACAGGCTGCTGGAGCGGCTGCCGCCGGCCATGGCAATGAACGAGGTCTTTAGGTTCGCTGCCGTCGAAGCCGCGGCGGCAACCGCCGCCACCGACTGGTTCTGGCTGCCACCCGTCAGAACATTCGCCCGCAGGGTCTTCCAGTCCGAGGGCAACGGATTGCTCGACAGGTAGGGCTCGATCACGCTCTTGAACTCCTGCTGCTGCTGTTCGGCCGCCAGCTGCGAGCGAAGGTCGCTCGCCACCGCCTGCAGAAAAGCCCGCTGCAGCTCGATCGTCCTGACGACGTCATCGCCGTGCGCACGCAGCTCGCGCTCCACCGCGGCGCTGCGGAAGGCGCCCACGATCAGGGGCGTGACCGAGCCGCTCAGGGCGGCCACGGACCGACCACCGATCTCGTAGCTGGTGATGTTCTTGTCGATCTCGCCCATCTGGTTGACCAGCGCTGACGCCTCAGCGCCGATCGCGCTATCGGCGCTGGTATCTTCGAGCGCCGCCAGCGCGACGAAGTAGGACTTGAGCAGCTGAGCCTGGTTGCCGACGTCGGCGAAGATCTTCGCGCGCTCCTGGTACGCGCTGTCGGCTTCGAGCAGGGCGGTCTTTCTGGCATCGGCCGAGGCGCTCGCGTGCGCCGCGATCAGCGTATCGGAGTTGGACGCGATCGCTGCATTCAGAGCGCCGTTCAGCACGGGCGGTACGCTCTCGGCGAACTTGATCCCCGACTGGGCGACCGACTGGACCTCGGCCGGCGGTGGCGCTGTCGCGCACCCCGCCAAGCCCAGGATCAGGAGAGCGACGGTGGCGGCGTACCTCGCTGTGCTATCGATCATCTTGTTCGCTCGGTTGGTTTTCTGGTTCTCGAACCTGCGACGGTGGCCGGCCGATCGATTGGCTCGTTCAAAAGCCGTCCCGAACCGCACGTCCTCCTGTGAACTCCGCCATCACCGTCCCATCTCAACTCTGGTGCTGGTACTGATAGACCGTGGCGCCGATCTGGGTGACGCTCGAGCCGATGCCGGCAACAAGGTCGATGCCGAGGAGCCAGGGGACGGGCACCCAAAGCACCGACTCGGGCTTGGCGTAGAGCATCGGCTTGAACAAAGCCGCCGCCGGACGTGCCCAGTCATTCGCGGGAACCCAACCGCTGTAGTTCGAATTCTTTGAGCTGGTAATAGGCGGCGACGCTGCCCACCGCCTCGAGCCCTGCGGCCAGCGCGAATTGCAACGCCGGACCATACGTTGGGCCCCATTTGGCTTCGGCCTTCTTCTGCGATGCGGCGGTAAATATGGTATCGATGAGAATCGCTGATCCTCGCGTACACCATAGCCACATCGTCCACTGATCGGCATCGCTCCACTGGTCGCGCGGTTTCTGCAATACACCAACCGGGGCTCCCGTTCCGAAGACAAAAAGACGGAAGATCACACTTAGCCAAGACAATAACGTGGCACGAGGGTCGGGAGCGTCATCTTCGTTTTGCTGACTTTGCCACGCGAGATAGTCGCCGTAAACGATGATGCCGGCACTGATCGTCAAGAACAACCCGCTGGACATGTACATGTTGGCCAAAAGCAACGACGGCAGCTGCGCTCCTGACCCCAGCGACTGCGCCCCGGCCGCCGTCTGGCCCGGTATTGCCGGCCACGGCAGCCCCACGCTCTTGATGGTACTCGCATCGCTGCTGCTAAACGGAGCCTGAATGGGCTCGTTTGGCTGCAAAAGCTTGCTGCCGACCAACTTATAGAGAATTGTGGTCGGCACAGCGTATATCAAACAGATCAAATCGAGAAGGGTAAGGTCGTCACCATCTGTAATGGTGGTCTTCCAAAGCCAAGTGATGATTGGAATATCGATGGTCGCAGTCATTGCCGATGTAAACGATTCAATCGCACCCGATGCAATCGACAACGCAGCATTGATGACAAATTCAATACCATCCATGATAAAGAGGATAATATCCTCTGCGGCCGTCAACAAATCAACAATTATCAGATCGAAGAATACCGATGGATCGTTGATCTTGCCGGTTACGAAATCTTGCAATTTAGCATTGCCGGCGTTGAATGTCTGGGTATTTTGGTCGTTGGGATCGCCACTATAAATGTACTGATTGACCGCGTCGGTGATTGGTGCGGTCGGATCGGTATCGCCGACGGCTCCGAAAAGACTGGGCAGCACGATGGCGTTGGGGCCGCTGAACGACGGCAGCGAGCGGCTGTAGACGTAGTTGCACTTGGATGCATGCTGTTGCTGGGCGTTCTGGGTACTCGTCCCGGCCAGAGTGTTCTGGCTACCGGAGGTGTTGTTCGCAAACTGGTTAAAACTCTGGCCTTGTATGGATTTAAAATTTGATTCGAGATCCTGAAAGACCTTCTTCACTTCCGCTTGCAGCGTGGCAAACCCCTCGTCCACCAATGTCTCCCCATACGACAGTGAGTTGTTGATGTTGGTCAGGGTCTGGGTCACACATTCCTTGATCACGTTGTGGGTGTTGAGAATGTCATCCCAATCAAACAGCATCTTGAGGAAGGCGATGACGTCCTCGATGATTTTGTAGATATCCTCGGCGACCTCCTTGATCTTGGAAAAAATGGTCTCCAGGGCGGCGCCGGCCTGCTTCACGGTCGAAATAACGAAGCTCTGGGCGCCCTGCTCGGCCGTGAGCACGACCTTGAGTACGCCTTGGTCGACGGTCGCGGCGAAGGAGTCCAGCTTCTGCCACTCCTGCTTGAAGAAGTGGGCGACGTCGCCGAAGACGGTGCCGAGGGTGCCGCCCAGGAGCGGTGGGGTGCTCGGATGCTCAGCCTTCGCCAACAGAGAGTGCGCCTCGTCCGCGGTCAGCACGCGAAAGCGCGGGCCGTCCGGATGGGCGAAGTCCAGGTGCCAATGGGGTACGCCGACGCGGCTCAGGTCGATCGAACCCGTGCCTTGGGGATCTTGAGCGTTGGTGACCATCCAACCGCCGGCGCTGTTGAGCGCTGCGGCGGCGTTATTGGCGGCATCGGTGTTTGAGTAATCGGAGCCGGTGAGGTTCTGATCGATCAGGGTTTGGCCCTGCACCGTCTGCAGGGTCGGCGCCACCGCGCCCGGGGCGGGTGTGAGCTGGGTCTCACCTGTCTTGACCTCGACGATGTCGCCCTGGCACCAGCGCGAGGCCGTGCTCTGGTCGGAATTCGTGACGCTGAAGGTGATGACCGGCGGCTTCAGGCCGACGGCCTGATAAAGAACCGAGGCTTGACCGCTACCGTCGGCGACGATCGTGACGGACTGGTTCGGGTCGGTGTGGTAAGCGATACTGTTCCAGATGATGGTGGTCGCTTGGTCGGCCGTGACCGTCACCGGGATGCCGTTCGGGTCCGTCGTCGATCCGACCGGATTGCCGTTCGTGTCGAGCAGCGACAGCTCCATTGAGTAGCTGGCGATGTTGGTCGGAGTTCGACGAGGTCGGCGCCGGCGCGGCCACCTTGCGGGTCGACCAGACCTGCGTGCTCTGGCCGCCGTTGCCGTTTTGACTTTGCGCCGGCAGGCTCTGATCCATGTGATAGACGGTCGGCCCCGCTTGCGCCTGGACCACCGTGAACAGCTCCGGCCCCACCTTCATCGATGTCGGGCAGCCGATCGTCAGATTGATGCCGCCCAGATTCACCCAGCTTGTCGGATCGAGCTGCGGGCCAGTGCCTTGCTGTTGCAGGTACCAGAGGTTGTCGCTGTCCTGGTCGATGCCGAAGATGGTCAGGACGCCTCGGCTGTCGGCGCCGGCAGCCACCGCAGCTACGCCCTCAGGCTGTGTGGTCTGCGTACCAGTGAGCGCGAAGAGCGACACTTTCTGCTCGTTGTAGCCTTGCACCAGGTAGAGCGTGCCCGAGGCGTCGCGGATGAGGAGATTGTTTTCGCCGTAGGCGGCAGGCAGCGCGTAGACGTCCTGAACCGTCAGCGCCCCGACCTCGGGGTTGTAGGGTGGCTGCGTTGCCTCGGTCCACTGAAAGGTCGTCTCAAGCTTGCCGACGGTGATCGAAGCATTGCGGTAGTAGATCTGAGCGTCGGCGACCCAGAGAACGACGACCGCACCGCCGCTGCCACTCCCCTGCGCCATCTGAAATGCGGCCTGCTCGGAGAGATTGCCCGAGAACTCGTCGAGAGCCTGGTCGTAAATCACCTCCCAGTTTTCTTTGTCGTCGTTGAACGCGACCAGGAAAAAGGCGCCGCCGCCGATGTTGGCGCTCACGCCATAGAGGTAGCGATTGTCGTCGGAGTCGGTGAACAGGTTCGTCTGATAGGTGCAGCCGAGGGCGTTCTCGGCGTTGCCGTCGAGCGCCGCCGGGCTCCACTCTCCCGAGGTCGATCGCTGCATCCATGTGGCGCAGTAGGCCCCGGATGTCTCGGCGTTGTCGTAGTAGACGAGCGCGTTCAGAATGCCCGCTGCATCGTAGAATCCGACCAAGCGGCGGATGACCGCAGCGGTTGCAGACAGATCCGGTGCATAGGAAGGCGGCGAACACGGCACCACCGTCTGCGACCAACCGGAATTGGAGCTGTTGTCCGGCTGATAGTGAACGAGCTCGCCCTGTCCGTTGACCGTCAGCAGCTCGCTCGCCTGCCCGGTGTCGGTCTCGGTCGTGTTCGGATTTTGCACCGTCACGAAACAGCCGGAGAGATCCTGCGCGACCGGCGATTCCGCGAGGTAAAGATAATCGTCGATCAGGTTGACGCCGATCTGAATCTTGGCAACGGTGCCCGATGTCGTCGTCATGCTCGTCACTCCCGCTGTCAGACCCGTCACGTCCAGCGCTCAGGGGCTGTTGTTTGGCTGTCGGGTTGTTCTCGCCGCTTCATGTATTGGGCTGGCAGAGATTCACGGAAAAGTACGGAAGGGTTGTTGAGGGCGGATCGCTCGTTGTCTTGAAGCTGTAGCTCCCGCCCGATCCGGTGCCCTTGTTGCAGAGAATCAAGTTGCAGCCGCCAATTTCGGCGACCTGCTGGCTGCCGACGTCGACCGTGCCCGCGACGGTGTGCGTGTGGGTGAGCAGATCGCCGGGTTTCGCCAGAGGGTTGGCGCCGAACGACTGGTTCGGCGTGCCGTTTTCCGGCAGACCGACCAGAAGACGGCCCGAGCCCGTGGGACTCGTGACCCAGTCCGTGGGGCAAGCCGACGCGTTCATGAAGGTCAGGATCTTTTGCGGCACGCCGGCGGGCTCCGTGTTCTGCTCGAACTGGGTTTTCTCGCAGAGGAGGAGCTGCACGTACGGGACCGCGTAGTCCTGGGCGCTTGTGGTCCCGCTGAACGTATACGTACCGTCGCCCCCAAGATTGGTGCCTGAGCCGGAATCGGCTTCGATTTCTACGTCCCCGAGAGAAATGCTCGCGCTGTATCCGTGCGTGTGGCTCAGCACCTGACCATTGGCCAGCGCGTTGCCCACCAAGGTCCCTATGGCGCTTTGCGACTGGTAGAATGGCACGACGAAGTAGCCGTTGACGTCGACCTGGCCGGAACCCGATGAACCCTGCGCGGGCCCCCAGTTAGTCGGGCAGGCGGCGGCATTGAAAAACGCAATGCTGTACTGAGGATAGTCATCGGTGGCACTCGACCCCGCTTGCGGTGGATCCTTTTCACACGCGAGAAGCTGGGTGAACGGCAGGTTGAAGTCGTCGCTGGAAGTGGTTCCAGGCGGGTTCTCGGGGACATCGTGACCCCCCTGATTGGCACCATGGGCCCCGCAGCAGCCATCGCTGCCGGTGATCCCATGGTGGCCTATGTTCACCGACGTTTGAAACGTATGGGAGTGATCTGCCGGCGCGGTTTCGTTCTGGAGCGGCGTTCCCACCTGTGTCGCCAGGGTGTATTTGCTGGTGTCCGTATAGCCGAGCAGCAACCGCCCCTCGGCGTAGCTCGCCTCGCTCCAGTCGGACGGACATTCGGTGAGCGGAAAGAACGACACCATGTGCGCTGGGGTTGTGTCGGTCGCGGCCTGAGCATGGGCGGGACAGGGCTCGAGAAGGCCGAGCGCCGCCAACAGAGCGATGGTGGCCGCGAGGCTGGACGTGCGAGCTGGCATGCAGGATTCCTCCGTTCGTCGTTTCTCTTCGGCGACCCGTGTTTCTCCGGGCCTCGTCTGCTCCTATCGCCTCTTTGCGTCTGGAGCCGGCAGCGGATCGTCCGGCTATGGTCGAAATCCAGAAACCGAAAGGTTACATTGTCCTGGCGCGACGAGCAACCCTAGAGACCCGAGCGGATCAGCCGGAGCCGGACCGCGACCGGATCATTGCCCGCCGGCGAGGCGGGCGATCTGATCGCGGAGCGGGCGGGCGGCCGGATCGAGTGCCACGAGGCGATCGGCCCAGGTGAGCGCGGCCGGAAAGCGGCCGGCGTCCCGATTGATCGTGACCAGGGCGAGCAGCGTGTCGCGATCGGCCGGATGGCGCGCCTGGCTCGCCTCGAGCACCTTGAGCGCTTCGTCGACCCGCCCGCTCGAATTGAGCGCGATCGCATGGATGTAGGCATAGCGCGCGTTGGCCGGGTCGAGTTCGGCGGCGCGGGCGATCTCGGCGAGCGCCTGGTCGCTCCGACCCTGACGCACCAGGTTGAGGCCGAGCGCGTTGTGCAGATCGGCGTCGTCGGGCGCGCGCGCGAGCGCCTCGCGCAGCACCCGCTCACCCTCACCGTCGCGCCGCTCCTGGCCGTAGAGCTGGGCGAGGGCGACATCGGCAGGGGCGAACCTCGGGTCGAGCTTGCGGGCGGCCCGATACTCCGTCTCCGCCGCGCTCGAGCGCCCCTGCTGGGCGTAGAGGTTGCCGAGGTTGACGCGGCCTTCGGGCCGGTCGGCGTTGAGCTTCTGGGCGGCGACGTAGTCGTCGATCGCGCGGGAGAGCCGTTCCTGGTCCGCGGGCGCCAGCCGGTCCTGCGGCATCGCGCCCAGGAGCGAGGCGGCCTCGATCCGGACCCCGCGCACGGGGTCGTCGAGCTGGTCGTGGGCGAGCGGCCAACTCTGCTCGGGCGGCAGCGAGCGGAGCGTACGGAGCGCCCCCAGTCGGACCAGCGGGTCGGGGTCGGCGAGCCCCTGCTGCGCCGCGCCGATCGCCGCCCGGCTCGGCCAGTCGGCCAGGTCCGCGAGCGCGGTTGCCCGAACGATCGACGGCACCCCGGGCGTGGTCGCGAGCTGCTCCAGCAGCGGCGCCGCCCGCGCGCTGCCGTCGCGGGCCGCCGTGAAGGCCTCGGTCCAGGTCTGGAAGCCCTTGCGCTCGGGCCCGTACCAGCGCTCGACTGCGGCGGCGGCCCAGGCGGCGTCCTTGTCCTTGTGGCAATCGTTGCAGGCGTTGGTGACGCCGAAGCGCTCGGAAATGTCCGGGCGCGGGATGCGAAAGCCGTGATCATGGCGCGGGTCGACCACCATGTAGGTCCGCTCGGGCATGTGGCAGGCGGGGCAGCTCGCGGCGGGCGAGCCCTCGGCATGGTGGTGATGCGCGGCGACGCCGTATTTCGCCTCCTCGTGACACTGGTAGCAGACGCCGTTGCCCTCGGCCCGGAGCTCGAGGGAGTGCGGCTCGTGGCAATCGCTGCAGCTCACGCCCTTCGTGAACATCTTGCTCTGGCGGAATGAGGCGTAGTTGTACACCTCGTCCAGCATCTTGCCGTCGGCCTCGAACAGGCCCGGCTCGAGGAGGCTCGGCACGTGGGTTTCGAGGAGCTGCTGCCCCGGGCGCCAGCCTTCGGCGATCTTGGCGCTGCGCGAATGGCAGACGCCGCAGGTCTCGAGCTCCTTGGCGCTGGTCCGCGGTTCGCTGCGGACCGCGTTGCCGGTGGCGGGGTCGATGGTCCAGTGGATGCCCTGGCGCTCGTCGAAATGGACGATGAGCCCGTCATCGCCGCCCTGATCGGAGGAGCTCGCCGCCCGCCTTTCGCCCGGCCCAGGCGACGTGGGCGGAGCCCGGACCGTGGCAGGCCTCGCAGCCGACGTCGATCTCGGCCCAGGTGGTCGCGTAGGTGTTGGCGGCGGCATCGTAGTTCTTGTGCAGCTCGGTCGTGTGGCACTCGGCGCACATGAAGTTCCAGGTCTGATCGATGCCGGTCCAGTGCAGCGGATCGCCGGCGTGGAGGTTCTGGCCGGGGTAGAGGTGGAACCAGCGCTGGCCGCCCTGGTCCTTGGGCCGCGCGTCCCAGGCGATGCCGAGCGCCTGCAGGCGACCGTCGGAGAAGGCGATCAGATACTGCTGGAGCGGATAGACGCCGAAGGTGTAGCGGATCTCGAACTCGCCGGGCTTGCCGTCCGGCCCGTCGGTGGTGACGAAGAACCGGCCGTCGCGCTTGAAGAAGCGCGAGGTGACGTCGCCCTGGGTGAAGCTCGCGTCATCGAAGTTGCCGAGCACGGTCTGGGCCGTGGCCTCCTGCATCGCGAGCGCGTGCTGCGAGCCACGCCAAGCCGCCATCTCGCTCTGGTGGCAGCCGCCGCAGGCGGCGCTGCCGACGAAGGTCGGGGCCTCGGCAGCCCGCGCGGCGGAAGCGGTGCCGCAAAGGCCGGTGGCCGCCACGGCGGACAGCAAACTCCCCAGGATCGTGGCGGCAATTCGCGGCAAGCTCGGCAAACCTCCAACTCAGCGTGCTTGATCAAGTCCCGGCGGGGGCGAACGAGCTTGGCCGAATCGCTCCGTATGGCGCAGGCGACGGTCGCCAAGCCGGGCGATGGTCAGCCGACGCGGCTCATACCTTGAAGCCCTTCGTCTGCATGCAGTGGTTGATGTAGCCCTGTTGCCAGGTGGCGCGCTGATCGGCAGCGACGCCGGCGGTCTCCATCTGCTTGGTTGCATCCCCCTGACACTGCGCGTAGGCGTCATCGTATGACTGACTGTGCTGGGCGCAGCCCGCTGCCAACGGCAGCAAAACCAACACCGAAATGAGCAGCTTCCACATGGTCTTCTCCTCTGGATGGCGACACCCGTTGCAAATCCGCCTGGCCATCAAATGCCGCTGACGGCATCGCCGCGCCGGCCGTGGACGCCAAGTCCCCGATGACGGTAGTGGATCGCGGTCGGTTCGAGAAGCCTTCAGCCCGGCAAACCGCGATCTCTCAAGTGTCGATGCGTGGCCTTCACGGCGCCGCCGGAAAGATCGTCTTCCAGTCGTTCTTCATGCTGATGACGGTCCAGCCCTTCTTCTTCGCCTCGTCCATCAGCGCCTGGGAGAACGTGCCGACCTTGGTATCCGGCAGACCTCTGGCGGGGCCGTAGGCGTACTCGCGCAGCGCGTCGTCGTGAAGCACCAGCATCATCAGCCGCGCACCGTCGCCCGCCCCGGTCCACTCCAGCATCTCGCGGTCGCCGTCCGAGTTGCCGAAGGCGGCGTAAGGCCGCTTGCCGATGAACAGGTTGATGCCGATCGCCTTGCCAGTCCTTGTCGTCGATGAAGAACACCTTGGGCTCGCGCATCAGCACCGGCTTGCCGTTCCGAGCTTCGTACTTGGTAACGATGCTCGAGCCGACCACCTGCTCGACCGGGACGTCGTAGACCCGCTCGCTGTAGACGCGCACGAACTCCTGCCCGCCGCCGGTCACGATGTAGGTCCGAAAGCCGTTGGCGCGCAGGTACTTCATCACTTCGAGCATCGGCTGGTAGATCAGCTCGGTCGGGGGCCGCCCGAAGCGCGGGTGCCTGGCTTTGGCGAGCCACTCCCGGACGATGCCCAGAAACTCCTCGGTGCTCATGCCGGCGTGGGTGGCGCCGATGATCTCCGCCCAGTCGCCCTCGCTGAACTTCGCCATCGCCTCACGGTCGCCCGCGAGCACCGCCTTGAACGGCTCCTTCGTCTTCCACTCCGGGTGCTTCGGCGCCAGTTCGTGCACCCGGTCGAGCGCGAACATGGCCTGGGTGTAGAGCGGATGCTCGACCCAGAGCGTGCCGTCCTGATCGAAGGTGGCGATCCGGTCCGCGGGCGGCACATAGTCGGCGCCGCCTGTGGTGGTCACGGCATTGACGAACGCGGTGATCGCCTGCTTGGCCGGCCCGTCGTTCCAGGACGACAGCGGATCCTCGGCGGCCCGGACACTCCAGGCGGTAACGCAAAGCGCGAGGATGGCGATGGCATAAGCGACCCGGTTGGACCAGTCGCGCGATCATGGCAGTCTCCTTGATCCCTTGATCCCTTGGTCCCCTTGATCCTCGAGGAGGGGCGGGCCCCACGTCGGCAAAGCGCCGCGTCCTGACACCCGCCTCAGGGCGTCAACGCTTTGAGTTCCCTGCGCGCTGTGCCGAAGGCGCCGAGTTGATAAACTGACGCACCAACGGCCGAGAACGTGAAAGTCTCGAACGGCTCTGCGAGCATTGTCTTGAGGTCAGGCTTCCGCTCCCACGCCGATCGTGACGTGCGGATTGAATTCGCCCGCCGCGACGCTCACGAAGTGGGCGACGTAGTCGATCAGGGCTTTCTGGATATCGTGGCCGTCCTCGTCGCTGAAGAACGCCGCCGGGGTCCCGGTCTTCGCCGTGTAGGGTGCGACGGCCGCGATGAGTTCATTTTGCAGCCTGTGCAGGTCTTCGGTCGGCTCGACCACGATGCCCGCGAGGCCGATCGGCGGAGAGGGGATGTAGTAGTACTTGATCGCCTTCAGGGTCCAACTGGTCGGGTTCTCTTTGGCCAGAACCGCGTTCGCCGCGGCATAGACCTTGTCGAGGTCGTCCGTGCGAACAAACTGCTGCAACATTGTGACGTGCGGATGATGCGTTGCATCCAAAGCAAAGCCCTTCGGGAAAGCTTTGAGCAGGCGGGCGTTGGCGGCTTGGGCATGCTGGATCATCGTTGCGTCGGGCTCCAGCGCGATATCGATGGCCGTCACCGGATTCGGCTCCGCCGCGCTCGACGCTTCGCATATCCGAGCAGCGCCGCCAGCAGGCCGATGCTCAGGACGGCCAGGACGGTCACGGATCTAGGCATGTGATCCTCCAGTCGTTGATGACGGCCAGGCGCAATCACAGCTGCCTCCTTCTCGATGCGGCCTCCCTGGATTCGAGAAGGAGCGGGCGCACCCGGCAGGGAGGGCGCGCCCGCGGCGTCGGCCGTTTGGGTTATTGCCCCTCGTGGCTCCGCATCATCTCGTCGATCTGCGCCTTCACCGCCTCCAGGTTGAAGGAAGCCGGCGCCTGCATGGGCGGAAAATCGATCGCTGTTTTTGCCAGGTCCGCGACCGTCTGCTGCACCAGGACGAAGCGCCAGAACTCGCGGGCATAGAAGTCATTCATGTAGCCGCCGCCGAGATCGTTCAGGCTTTCGCCGAAGATCGATGGCGTCCGCTCAAACGGGTCCTGGCGGATGTTATAGATCAGCGGCATGTCGGTCGTGACCTTGGGGCCCGGCCAACCCTGGGGCTGCTGGTAGAACTGGAACTTGAAGTCGTCGATCCGCAGCGCCCCCAGCGTGGGGCCGCCGAAGTAGAAGAGCTCGTGGCGGGCCGACGGTCCCTTGCCCAGGAGCAGGTCCATCTGGTTGTAGCCGTCCAGATGGTTCTTGTAGGTGCGATCACCCAGCTGCACCCCTTTCAGCAGCTGGTCCTTGATGTTGGGGTTGCCGGCGGCCGCTGTCAGCGTGGGCAGCCAGTCGAGACCGGAGAAGATGCCGTTCTCGACGGTCCCCGGCTTGACCTTGCCCGGCCAGCGTATGATCGCCGGCACCCGGAAGCCACCCTCGAAGACGGTGCCCTTGGTCGCCCGGAACGGCGTCATGCCACCATCCGGCCAGGTGAACACCTCGGCGCCGTTGTCGGTGGTGAAGATGACGATGGTATTGTCGGCCTCGCCGATGTCCTCAAGATGCTTCAGCAGCTCGCCGACACTGTCGTCCAGCTGCGCCATGCCGGCTTCCTCCAGGCCGTAGTTGGTCTGGTAGTTCATCATCGCCTGGTACTTCGGCGGGATGTAGGTGAAGACGTGCATGCGCGTGGTGTTGTGCCAGACGAAGAACGGCTTGCCGTCCTGCTTGGCCTTGTCCATGAAGTCTTCGCTCGCCTTGACCAGCACGTCGTCGAAGGTCTCCATGTCGTATTTAGCCTTGCGGCCTTCCTGCCAGTTCTGGCGCCCGGCCATGTTCGGGAACGGTGCCAGCGGGCCTTCATCGACGATCCGCTGCTTGCCGACCTTGCCCCAGCGCGACATCACGGTCGGATCGTCGGTGTCGGTGGCGTAGGAATGAATGAGGTCGCGCGGCCCGTATTTGTCGACCCAGTCCGGCGGATAGTCGTACCAGTAGGGGTCCGACATTGCATCAAGATGGTAGAGGTAGCCAAAGAACTCGTCGAAGCCGTGCACCGTGGGCAGGAACTTGTTGAGATCACCGAGGTGATTCTTGCCGAACTGGCCGGTGGCATAGCCGAGCGACTTGAGCGCGGTCGCGAGCGTCACCGCTTGATCGGAAATCCCGACATCGGCGCCGGCCTGGCCGACGGTGGTGAGACCGGTGCGGAGCGGCAGTTCGCCGGTGATGAAATTGGCCCGGCCCGCCGTGCAGCTCGCCTCGGCGTAGTAGTCGGTGAACCGCATGCCGTCTGCGGCGAGCTTGTCGAGGTTCGGCGTCTTGCCGGACATGATGCCCTGGTGATAGGCGCCGATGTTGAACCAGCCGATGTCGTCGCCCATGATGACCAGGATGTTCGGCTTCTTCGCCTCCTGCGCCGAGGCGGGCGGCGCGCTGGCCACGGTGGCGGCGAGCGCGATCGGGATCGCGGCCGCTAACAGTCGTTTCGATAAGGCTTTCATCTACGGTCCTCCTTCCTTGGATCGGACCAGCGATACCAGGAAAACGCCGTGCGGGACCTGCGCTAAACCCACGCAGCCGCGGCCAGGGCCTTGCGCAGGCGCTCGTCCTGCT
Source organism: uncultured Alphaproteobacteria bacterium (assembly GCA_963815435.1). Lineage (GTDB taxonomy): Bacteria > Pseudomonadota > Alphaproteobacteria > Geminicoccales > Geminicoccaceae > DATAOG01. Next base: position 22,400 of record CAWFGZ010000015.1, on the reverse strand, counting down.
CCGGCTGGGCGAGGGGCCTCGGCCTGGCCCATCAGGGCGCACGCATGATGATCATGTCGGTCGCCCCCCGGTCAGAAGGTTAGGGTCAGGCCCAGCACAGGACCGTACATGGTGATGTCCCAGTCGAACGCGTTGCGCCCGTTGCCGTCCGTGTACTTCTGGTGCAGGGCCCGGTAGCCGGCGACCAGATTGGCGTTGTTGGTCCCGAACAGCCCGAACCGGTAGCCGACGATGCCGATCGCCTGCCAGCTGTAGTCGGAGTTCTGGCTGGTGCCGCCGAGGTCGCCGGCGACAGTCAGGCTGAGGCGCTCGCCCAGCGTCCAGATCGTGCGCAGGCCGACGATCGGGTCGACCCAGTTCTTGTTGGCCTCGGCGGTCCGCTTCGCGTTCACGCCGAGGTCGGGCAGGTCGAGCTTGCCGTCGAGCTGTACGTCCAGATAGGTGTAGCGGATACCGGCATAGGGATCGACCGCGACCGCGAGCGGCCCCGCCTGGGCGAAGTCGGCAAGCTGCCACGTCCCGACCCGGTAGGTAGCGGCCAGGCCCTGGATCAGCATGTTGGCGGTCGTGTCGACCTTGAGGCTACCTTGCCCTCGCAAGGCGCTCGAATGGTCCTCCAGGTTGGCGTAGACGGTGTCGGACATCAGGCCGAAGGGGCCCTTGCGCAGCTCGAGATCGAGCATCGCGGCACCGTTGAGGTGCTGGAGCAGGTCGCTGAAGCTGACGTCGACGTCGGCCCTCTTGCCCTTAACACCGGCCTTGCCGTGCAGGCTCGTCGCCCAGGCATAGGGTGTGACGCTGAGCTTCCAGGGCGCCGCCGCCGGTGCCGCGTCCTCGGCCTTCGCGGGTGAGCCGACCAGACCGGCCGCCAGCGCCGCCGCGAGCGCTGCGCCCGAACGACGCGTCATCATCGGGGTGCTACCGACAGCGGCGCGATCATTGGCAAGCCTCCTTCCCGGTGCGGTTTTGAAGAGGAAGCGGGCGCCCCGTTGCCGGAGCGCCCGCCTGTGACATTACGTTTCCTGCGATGACGCTAGTCGCTCGGGTGCCCAGAGCCGGACTTGATCATGTCCAGAACCTGGGTGAGGTTGTAGCTCTCGGGCGCCTGCATCGGCGGGAACTCCCTGAGCGTTTCGAACCACTTGAGCCACAGCTGCTGGCCGATCGGCAGCATGTTCCAGTCGTACTGGAACGCGGTCATCGGCGCAGCGAGCGCGCCGCCGATGCTCATGGCCGTCTTCTGCTGGAGGCCGACCGCCTGCTCGAACGGATCGCGCTTGATGTTGTCGACCAGGGTGAAGTGGAACGGCACCAGCGGCAGGATCCAGCCCTCGGCGCCGGGCTGCGACATGTTGTAGTACATCTTCCAATTCTTGTAGCGCACCGCCGACGGCGTCGCGCCCGAGAAGTAGAAGAAGTAGTCACGCGCCGACTTGTCGGACTTGCCGGTCAGGTAATCGATCTGGTTGACGCCGTCCAACGTCGTCTTGACGATGCCCGGGTACTTGCCTTGCTCGAGCTGCTTCTTCAGGCCGTCGCCCTTCTGGCCGCCCGCGATCTCGACGAAGGTCGGCAACCAGTCGAGCGCGGCAAACATGTCTTTGAAGATCGTCCCCGGTTTGATGACGCCGGGCCAGCGGATGACCGCGGGCGACCGATAGCCGCCTTCGTAGGCCTCGCCCTTCTGGCCCTTGAACGGCGTCACGCCGCCGTCGGGGAAGCTGATCGCCTCGGCGCCGTTGTCGGTCGTGAACACCACGATCGTGTTGTCCACCGCTCCCATCGCCTCGAGCTTCTCGAGGACCAGGCCGATGTTGTCGTCCATCTGCTTCATGCCGGCTTCGTTGACGCCCCAGTCCTTGCCGCCCTTCTCGCCCAGCATGGCCTCGTATTTCGGCGGCAGCATGGTCGTGACGTGCATGCGCGCCGGGTTGTACCAGACGAAGAACGGCTTGCCGGTCTTCTTGGGGTCGTTGCGGTCGAGGAAGTCGATCACCTTGGCCGAGATCTCCTCGGGCACGGTGCGCGACCGGTCGAGCGTCAGCGGGCCCTCGTCCTTGCACGTCTGGTTCGCCTCCGTACCATCGGAGGAGGTGCACCAGATGATCGGGCGGGGCGGGGTAAGACAGGTCGTCGTCTTGGGATCGACCGCGCCGGGGACCTCGGGCAGGCCGGGAACCGGCGTGTTCTTGCACGGTGGCGCCACGGTCTGCTCGGTCGGGGACTTGTTGATGTCGGGGAAGCTCACCTGCTCCATCGCGTCGAGGTGGTAGAGGTAGCCCCAGAACTCCTGGAAGCCGTGCGCCGTCGGCAGCGCCGCCGTGTGGTCGCCCAGATGGTTCTTGCCGAACTCGCCGGTAGTGTAGCCGAGATCGTGCAGGAACACTGCGATCGCCGGCGTGCCGGGCTGGAGATAGGACGGGCTGCCGGGCAGCTGCGGCGGGATCATGCCGGTGCGCAGCGGATACATGCCGGTGAAAAACACGTTGCGCCCGGACGTGCAGCTTTGCATCGCGAGGTAGTCCGTGAAGAGCCCGCCCTGGTTCCCGATCTTGTCGATACTGGGCGTCTCTCCGATCATCAGGCCGCGGTGGTAGATGCTCGGCTGCATGTAGCCGATGTCGTCGCCCATGATGAACAGGATGTTCGGCTTCTTCGCCTCCTGTGCCGATGCCGGCGCCACCCCGGCCACGGTTGCGGCGAGCGCGATGGGTATCGCGGCGCCGAGCAGTCGTTTCAGTAACGCTTTCATCTTCGGTCCTCCTTCCTTGGATTGACCAACTTGGGTTTGAACCATGACAATCCCGCCCAGCTCGCCAAGCCGCTTGGCGAGTGAGCGATCCTAGGTCGTTGCGGCTCGGTCATTTCGGGAACAGGAACTGGACCTGGAGCCGCAGCGTCCAGTCGGCGGTCGGGTCGTCATCGGGCTTGACCACGTTGTCGAAGGCCTGCACCTGCAGATTGACCGGCTGCTTGCCGATCCGGATGATGCGGCCGAGGCCGCCGCCCACCGGCACCGTCCAGGTGTTGTCGCTGCCGTGGGCCGCCCAATTGGCGGTGATGATCGGCGAGGTTGACACGTACCAGCCTTCCCCGAAGTTATAGTTGATGAAGGGCTGGATCGTCATGAGGTTGACATTCTCGCGATCGCTGTCGCCGGCGAACGACCAGAGATTGTTGGCCAGCGCGCCGATCACCCACTTCCCCGGCATGGTCAGCACGACCGCGCCCGGCCCTGCGCTCCATTTCTGCGTGCCGAGCTTTCTGCTGTTGGTGGCGCTCGGGAACTGGAGGACGGGGCCGACGCCCCAGATCACCTTCTCGTCCTTCAAGGGCGACAAGTAGGTCTGAAGCTGGATGTCGGCCAAACCCCAGGTCTCGCCGCCATCGATCAGGTCGGGCTGGCGGAGCACCGGGATGATCGGCCGCGTGATCAGGTTCCAGTCCTCTGCGACCTTGACCGGCACCACCGGCTGGATGTTGAGCACGTACTGGGTGCTGCTGGAGTGCGGCGCGTCCTTGGCGCCATAGCCGAAATTGAGGTTGTTCTGGAGCGGCAGGCTGATCAGATCGGCGATCGGGTTTTGCGTCTTCTTGGCAAGCTCGAGCGTGTCGTCACGCGCGGCCGGTGGTGGAGCGGCGGGCTGCTGTGCCGATGCCGCCGATGGGGCGAGGAGGGCAGCGAGGAGCAGCAGCCCGGGCGCTGGCTCGATGGAGTTGGGCACCGTCATCCGCTCCCCACCTGCCGCTCTCGCGATCATTGGCTCATGTTGCGCGTGGTCACCGCGGACAGGCGCCCAGCTCGGTCAGTCGCTTGGCGAACTGAGCGGCCCACGCCTTGAAGGCATTGTCGACGTCGTCCCAGGAGTTGAAGGTATTGCGGCCCCAGGCCTTGGTGCCGGCGCGCTCGTCCGCGCCCTCCCAGAGCAGCACGCCGCTGGTCGCGTCCCTGGCATAGCCCTCGGCCGTAGCTTCGCCGACCCAGTACGCCACGCCACCGTCGAACGCGTAGCCGGCGATGACATCCAGGAGGTGGATGTGCGGCTCGTAGGTCGAAAGCGTGTTCAGGAACGGGTTCGCCGAGGTCGCATCGACCAGCGCGATCCGCCAGCGCATCGTGCCCGGCGACGGCTCGGTGACCATCTGGCAGCGTTTGGCCGCCGCGTCGTGGAGGTCAGTGTAGAACGAGTCGGCGAGCGCCTTCTGCACCTTGGGCGGAGCTTTGTCCATGTCGGAGCCCGGCCCCGTCCAGATGGTCACGGGGTCCAGGATCATCTTGGTGTACGAGGCCCACTTGACATCGGGATTCAGGTAGACCCGATCGACTTCGCCGCTCTTGCCCTTCTGCAGCAGGGACGGATCGGGCAGCACGGCCGAAGCCGGCGGCGCCTTCTCCATCGCGACCTGCTTGGTCGCCGCGCAGGCGCCGAGCGCCGCGACCACGGCCAACGCCATGATCGGTCGAATGATGCCGTGCCTGATCGTGTTCATGGGCGTAATCCCTCCTCGTTGCCCTGGAACGCCTCCAGGATGGCCAGAGCCTCCGCCTCGAGCTCCTGCAAGCTCTGGCGGTACTCGGCGACCCGCTCGGGCGCGGCCGGGCCGGCCGCTTGCCAATGCTTCAAGGCGCGCTGCACTTCGGCGTAATCCTCGCAGATCGAGCGAAAGCTCGGGTCGCGCGCCTGCAGCCGACGGACGGTCGACGCGTGCTGCGGGAAGCGGCGGGCCAGAGTCTCGATCGCATTGCAAGCCATCCGTGGCGCGAACCTCGCGCCTGTGGGTCTGCGTGGGCTGCAGCGGCAAGGCCCCGTTATTTGGACCGGGACCTTACCCGTCCGACCAGGGGATGTGAGGGCGTTTTGGGGGAGCCTACAGGGAGCCTACAGGGAGCCTACAGGGAGCCTACAGAGCGTGGCGGGCGCGGTTGACCTCGCATCAGGGCGGACGTAGCGTGGTAAACTCAAAGGCTGGTGCTATGTCACGATTCTGTCACGGACTGGCAGACAACGTCGTCGAATGAGCCGTGCGCCTCAGCGGGGGCAGACAGGCTGAGGGGGGATTGATGAACGCCGCCGGCGTGCGCGAGCAGCTCGAACGCATCCTCGGCAGCCCTGGCTTCGACGCTTCGGTGCGCAACCGCCGCTTCCTCGAGTACATCGTCGAGGAGACCCTGGCTGGTCGCGCCGGTCGGCTGAAGGGCCTCGCCATCGCGATCGACGTGTTCGGGCGCGATGCCACGATCGATCCGCAGCACGATCCCGTGGTCCGTATCGAGGCGGCCAAGCTGCGCCGGCGCCTGGAACGCTATTACCTGAGCGCCGGTCGGGAAGACCCGATCCGGATCGACATTCCGAAGGGCGCCTATGTGCCGACCTTCGAGGAGCGAGAACACCCGCTTCCCGACCGGGCCCCGGCCGTCGCGGCAGGCGAAGCCGCCGCAGCGGTGGTGAAGCCTCCGGCACCCGGCGACGCGAGGTCGGGCTGGTATCGGCTCACGGCCGGACTCCTCGCCGGCTCGTTTCTCGGGGCGATGGGATGGTTTGGCACGGACCTGCTCGCTTCCAGATCGCCGTCCGGCGGCAGCCAGGGCACCGCGATGGCGCTGCCGCGGGGTCCCAAGATCGCCGTGTTGCCCTTCCAAAATCTGAGCGGCGATCCCGAGCAGGCCTATTTCGCCGAAGGAGTCACCGACCAGATCGTCACGGATCTCGCGCGATTCAAAGCATTGTTCGTGCTGTCCATGGAATCCACCGCGAAGTACCAGGAGCAGTCAGCCGATCCTCAACGTCTCAAACGCGAGCTTGGCGTCGACTATCTGCTGGAGGGCAGCGTCGGACGCGAAAGGGACCAGATCAGACTCTCGACTCGTCTGGTCGATGCGCAATCCGGCAAGATCATCTGGTCAGAGACCTATCGCGATCAGCTCGTTCCAGCCAACGTGTTTGGGATTCAGGAAGAGGTCTCGCAACAGGTGTCGGCAATCGTTGCCAGCAACTACGGCATGATCGCCGAGGCAGATCTGACGGGAGCACAACACCGACCGTCAAAGTCGTTTGCAGCTTATGATTGCGTCCTTCGTTACTATCACTACCAGAGATCTTTCGACCGACAGGAGCACGCCAGGGTCCGCGCCTGCCTGGAGCGCGCCGTCGAGCTCGATCCCGACTATTCAGACGCGTGGGCGGTTCTTGCGAACATCTACGCGCAGGAATATCGATTCGGTTACAATCCCCGACCTGAGCTCTACGATCCCCGCGAGCGGTCCCTGACCGCGGCCCGGCGCGCGGTCGAGATCGAGCCGCGGAACCCGACCGCCCAGCTGATGGTCGCGAACGCTTTGTTCGATCGGCACGATCTCACGGGGTTCAGGACGGCCGGGGAGCGGGCGATCGCACTCAATCCGAACGATCCCGACATCCTGGCCCACTTCGGATTGCGTCTGGTCTACATGGGGGAGTTGGAGCGCGGGCGTGCGCTGGTGACGAAAGCGATCACGCTCAATCCCGAACACCCGGAATGGTACACAGATCCGATCATCTATTACTACTACCAGACGAGAGATTATCAACGGGCGTGGACGCAGGCGCAAAAACAGGAGATCTCCGGCGACATCTGGTGGTTGCTGTTCAGAGTGATGATCCTCGGCCAGCTGGGTCGGAGCAAGGAGGCGGAGCCTATAATCGAAGCGGCATTGCGGCTCAAGCCGGATGTCCGCGAACGCCTCTGGGATATGGCGCGGATCTGGAACGCGCCGGACCCGGACATCGAGCGCATTGCGGACGGGCTGCGTAAGGCCGGCCTCGCGATCGGGCCTGCGCCACGGCCTTCGTGATCTGAGGCGTCGCCGGCGATGTGCCAGGCCGAGCTCGGCAACCAGGGGGCGGCGCGCGAGGCGCTCGCGAAGGCCGTGGCGCTCGATCCGACGTTCGCGAAGGACCCGCGTGGCACCTTCCGTCTGCACCACGTTCCGGAAATCCTGATCGACCAGTTCATAGCCGGGCTGCGCAAGGCCGGTCTGCAAACTCCTGCGTTCGCCGCCCGCTGAGGTTGGGGCGAGCCGCGGGGCGCCACCCCGACCCTCGGCCGCCCGCTCCGATCGGCCGCGAGCGAGGGAACTCTCTCGGCTCGAACGTCGTTGCAATTCGGGCGGATCTCGTTCAGGCTCGATCGGGAGCGGGCCCGCAACGAGGTCGCCGCAACGAGCCTGGGAGATCCGACGCCATGTCGAGCCGGCGCATCGTCCTGGTCAATCCCAAGACCAACTCTTTCACGACGCGGCCGATGTACTTCAATCGGGCGCTCTACTCCCCCCTTGCCGGCCTCGTGGCCGTCGCCGCCCTGATCCCGCGCGATCAGTACGAGGTCCTGCTGATCGACGAGAACATCGAGCCGATCGATTTCGACCTCGAGGCCGATCTGGTCGGCATCTCGGCCATGACGGCCTATGTCAGGCGCGGCTACGAGATCGCCGATGAGTTCCGCCGCCGCGGCGTGCCGGTGGTCATGGGCGGGGTGCATCCGAGCTTCATGCCCGACGAGGCCCTCGGGCACGCCGATGCGGTGGTGATCGGCGAGGCCGAGCTGGTGATGCCGCGCGTGCTGGAGGATCTCCGCCAGGGGTGCCTCGGCGGGACCTACAAGGGTGATGGGCTGCACCCGATGGTCGAGCTGCCCGAGCCGCGCTACGATCTGGTCAAGCGCAACCGCTACGTCACCAGCACCTTCATCCAGACCTCGCGCGGCTGCCACTTTGCCTGCAAGTTCTGCGCCGAGCATCTGATGAACGGGCTGCGCTTCCGCTACCGGCCGGTCGACGAGGTGATGCGCGAGATCGACGGCTGCGGCAATCGAGTGATCGCGCTGAACGATGCCGACTTCTTCGGCACGCCGCGCCGGGCGGCCGAGCTGATGCGCGCCCTCAAGGGCCGCGGCGTGCGCTGGCAGGCCGGGGTCAACAGCTCCGGCGCCAACAACGACGAGCTGCTCGAGCTGGCCGCCGAGAGCGGCTGCTACATGCTGAGCATCGGCTTCGAGTTGATTTCGCTCCAGACGCTGCGCAACGCCCATAAGCACCAGAACCGGCCGGAGAACTTCAAGGCGCTGGTCGAGAAGATCCAGAGCTACGGCATCCTGGTCTTCGGCCTGTTCATGTTCGGCTTCGACGAGGACGACCCGTCGGTGTTCGACGAGACGGTCAAGTTCAACATCGACGCCAATTACGACGTCTGCGCGTACTCGGTCCTGACGCCCTATCCCGGGACGATCACCTGGTACGAGATGGAGCGCGAGCGCCGGATCGTGTCCTACGACTGGGACAAGTACGATCAGGGCTCGATCGTCTACAGCCCGCGTAACCTCACGCCGCAGCAGCTCCGCGACGGCTCGATGCGGGCGTACGAGAAGTTCTACTCCCTGCCGTCGCTCGCCCGGCGCTTCCCGCTCTCGGCCTCGCGCAGCCGCGGCTTCTGGACCGTGTACAACCTGTTCTTCCGCAAGGGCGAGGTGACCGGCCGCTATCAGAAGGACGCAATCGGCGCGCCGACCGCCGCGCCCGCGACCCTGCCGACCCCGCCCGTCATGCCGCAGAAGGAGGGCTGGCGCGATCTGGTCGCGAGCCAGCTGCCGGCCGGAGCGGAGCTGACCAGCAGGCCCTCCGCGCCAGGCCGGCCTCGGAGCGAGGCCCTGGCGGCCCTCGGCGGCTCGGGCCCGCTCCACGCTTAGTCCAGCCGGGGGGGGGGGGGGGGGGGGACGGGGTGAGGGGGGGGGGGGGAAGGAGGGGGGAGGGAGTGCGCTGACAGGCCGCAGGCGAGCCGATGTTCTGCTCGGCCCGGCACACGAGACCCGCTGGCTGTTGCAGTCCACCACGCTGGTCGCAGATCGACAAGCAGCTCTGGCTCCTGGGCGTGAGCCTGCAGAACATCACGTCGCCACCAGTCGCCGATGATCCGCTCAGCGCCATGGGGCAGGTCGCGGGGAGGGCCGCCGCGGCGGCGTCCTCGGCGTGGTCGCGCATGCAGCCGTCCGGATCGTCGACCGCCATGCCATAGAAGCGCGGCAGCTCGCGGGCCAGGATCTGCTCGATTCGGGGCGTCAGGTCGATCTGCACGCGCCGACGGTGCTCGCGCACGCTCGCCCGCCAGAGGTTGCGCGGTTCGCTCGCCGGGCTGATCGCAGCTTTAGCAGATGCTCCATGACCACCCGCGCGGCGTTGAGCACCGCCGAGAGCTTGGTGTCCGCCAATCCTTCCACCTCCTCGATCAGGTTCTCGAGGTCGAGAGCCGCGAATCCGCGCGCGCGCAGATCCGCGGCCTGGTCCCGGCGCCCAGCCGTAGAAGTTCAGCGTCGCACAGCTGCTCTCGCGGCGTGGTCTCCAGCGCCGCCGTGCTCACGACGCTCGCCTTGCGGCCCGCCCCCCATCATACCGCCGCCAGAGCGTTTCGGGCAACCGACCGCGCGTTCTGCCCGGACAGCGCCGATTTGCCAGGAGCGCGGGCGCGCGCTACGGTCCGGGCGAAGCGGCGGTGCCGGCGAGCGGGATTTCGAGACGATGAGCGAGCAGGATCAGGACTACGGCTTCGAGACCCTGGCGATCCACGCGGGCGCGGCGCCCGATCCGACCACCGGCGCGCGCGCGACCCCGATCTACCAGACCACGTCCTTCGTGTTCGACGACGTCGACCACGCGGCTTCGCTGTTCAACCTGCAGCGCTTCGGCAACATCTACTCGCGGATCACCAACCCTACGGTCTCGGTGCTCGAGGAGCGGATCGCCGCGCTCGAGGGCGGCAGCGCCGCCTGCGCCGTGGCGAGCGGCCACGCCGCGCAGTTCGTCACCTTCTTGAACCTGATGGAGCCGGGCGACGAGATCATCTCCTCGACCAAGCTCTACGGCGGCTCGATCACCCAGTTCAGCGAGACTTTTCCGAAGTTCGGCTGGCGGGTGCGCTTCGTCGATCCGACCAGGCCCACGGAGTTCAAGAAGGCGCTTCGCAAGCGCACCAAGGCGATCTTCCTCGAGAGTGCTTCAAACCCGGACGGCGTGGTCGCCGATCTCGAGGCGATCGCTGTGATCGCGCACGGCGCGGGGGTGCCGCTGATCGTCGACAACACCATGCCCACCCCCTACCTCTGCCAGCCGATCCGCCACGGCGCCGACATCGTCGTCCACTCGATGACCAAATACATCGGCGGCCACGGCAACTCGATGGGCGGCGTGATCGTCGACGGCGGCAGCTTCGACTGGTTCCAGAACGACAAGTTTCCGGCGCTGACCGAGCCGACCAAGGCCTATCACGGCGTCAGGTTCGCCGAGACTTTCGGCAACTTCGGCTTCGCCATGCGCTGCAAGGCGGTGGGCCTGCGCGATACGGGCCCCTGCCTCTCGCCGTTCAACGCGTTTCTGCTGCTCACCGGCTGCGAGACGCTGCCCCTGCGCATGCAAAGGCACGTCGAGAACGCGCAGGCCGTGGCCGAATTCCTGGCCGGGCATCCGGCGGTCGCCTGGGTCTCCTATCCGGGCCTCGCGAGCAGCCTGTTCCACGCGCTCGCCAGGCGCTACATGCCGCGCGGCACCGGCGCGGTCTTCACCTTCGGGGTCAAGGGCGGCTACGAGATGGGCATCAAGGTGGTCGAGGGCTGCGAGCTGCTCTCGCATCTCGCCAACATCGGCGACACGCGCTCGCTGATCATCCACCCGGCCTCGACCACGCACCGCCAGCTCGACGAGGAGCAGCTGAGGAAGGCGGGCGCCGGGCCCGAGGTGATCCGGCTCTCGATCGGCCTCGAGACCGCGCGCGACATCATCGCCGACCTCGACCAGGCGCTGCGCGCCGCCGCGCCGCACACCCGCGCCAGCGCTCCTAGGTGCTATCACGGTGTCTCGACGACCGAGATTGTCATGTTGGGTGAGCAGTGGTAGAATAGTGTCATCGGCGTCTACCAAGGAACCTGCGCGACCATGAGCCTGAACATCAAGAGCCCGGAGGCGCACGAGCTGGCCGCCGAGCTGGCGCGCCTCACCGGCGAGAGCATGACCAAGGCGGTGACCGAAGCCCTCCGCGAGCGCCTCGAGCGCAAGCGGCGCGAGCGTGACCGAGAGAAAATGGTCGCCGAAGCAATGGCGATCGCTCGCCGGGTGGTCAGCTATCCGCGCAAGGACCGGCGCCCGCACGGCGAGTTTCTCTACGACGAGGAAGGCCGGCGCCGGGCCCGAGGTGATCCGGCTCTCGATCGGCCTCGAGACGGCGCGCGACATCATCGCCGACCTCGACCAGGCGCTCCGCACCGCCGCCCCGCACACCCGCGCGAGCGCGGCCTAGGCCCTAACACGGTGCCCGATGATCGAGATTGTGGTGTTGGGCGCGCTGGTAGAATGGTGCCGTTAGCGTCTACCAAGGAACCTGCGCGACCATGAGCCTGAACATCAAGAGCCCGGAAGCGCACGCGATGGCCGCCGAATTGGCGCACCTCACCGGCGAGAGCATGACCAAGGCGGTCATCGAGGCGATCCGCGAGCGCCTGGAGCGCGAGAAAGCGAAACACGACGAGGACAAGCTCTTCGCCGAGCTAATGGAGATCGCGGAGCGGCGCGCCGCCTATCCGCGTCGCGACCACCGAAGTCTCGAGAAGCTCCTCTACGACGAGCGCGGATTGCCGCGCTGATGGTCGTCGACAGCTCGGCGCTCGTTGCCATACGCGCAAGGAACCCGAAGCGGGTCGGTTCACGCGCGCGATCCTGCGCGATTCCGTGCGCCTGATTTTGGCCGCCAATCTCCTGGAAGCGGGAATCGTCATCGACAACCAGGCCGGTCTCAGCGCCAGGCGGCTGGATGCGTTTGTCGAGCGGGCCGGGATCGGCATCGAGCGGTGACCGAAGAGCAGGTCCGCATCGCCCGCCAAGCCTACGTCGACTACGGCCGCGGCAATCATCCGGCCGGACTGAATTTCGGTCACTGCTTTGCCTACGCGCTGGCCAAGGCGACCGGCGAGCCGCTGCTGTTCAAGGGCGACGACCTCGGACGAACCGACGTCAGGGCGTATCGACCGCCCGGCAGTTGATCGCGCCGGACTCGATCCGCAAAGCCTCCCGAGACTAGGCCGCGCTGAGGGCGCCGGCGGTGGTGCCCACCCCGGCGTTAACATCGTCGAACAGCGCCTTGACCTGCGCGGCGGCGCGGGCGACGTCCTCGAGTGGTGGCGGCGGCGGGCCCGGCGGGAAGTCCTGGCCGAGCCAGACCACGCGCCCGTCGGCGATCAGGCGGCGCTGGATGATCCGAACCTCCCGGGTCAGCCGCCGCGGTCCGGTCACCATCGCGATCCGATAGACCAGAGGCTGAAAGCGAAGGCGCCGCAGCCGGCGCGACCAGGAGGTCGCGGGCACCCCCTCGATCAGGTTGCCAAGGAGCGGCCAGTGGAGCTCGGGTCCGGTATCGAGATCGAACATGTAAACCGGCCGGCGGGTCGAGCAGGCCTCGGCCAGCATCGACATGCTCTCGCAGGTCACGATGAACGAGTTGGCAACCCCGAGATAGCCGAAATAGGGGTTCTCGGCGGCATCGGCCGACCAGCGAAAGACCTCGGTCGGGCCGCCGATCGCCGCCTCGAGCGCGTCGATCGTGTGCCTGGGGGTGCGCGCGCTGGTGGTCACCAAGAGCGAGCCGCCCTGCCGCGCGGCAAGCGCGCTCGCGGCGCGCCCCAGCAGCGTTGCCGCCTCGCGGTCGAACACGTAGGGCCCGGCGTCGCCGCCGACGATGACCGCGATGTAGGGCCGCGGCAGGTGGGCGAGGCGGGGCGCCCACAGTGCTCGCGCCGCCGCGAGACGCGCGGCCGACACCCGGTGCAGCGGGGTCGTGTTGTGCAGCACGTTTGCCCGCTCGGGCAGCCGGTACTGCGGCGTCGTCACCACCAGATCGAAGCATTCGATCTGCGCCCAGGGGCGACCGCAGTGCACCAGCCGCACCCGGCGATCGGCGTGCGCCTGAATCCAGCGGCAGGGCGGCTCGTTGCGCCGGCCGGCGGTGATGATCAGATCCGGCCAGGGTGGTGCGAGCGGGCTCGATTTGCCCCGAACGATCCCGAGCAGCGTGCGCGGCGCCAGCAGATTGCTCAAAAGCTCCGTCGGCCGATAGACCAGGCGCTTCACCTCGAACGGCCAGCCCAAAGCCTCCACAAGCGCCAGGATCTGGGAGTTGTCGCCGGCCTTATGGCCGGTCATCACCCAGACCCGCGGGTGCCGCTCCAGAAGGTTTCCAACGGTGCGGCTATCCGCCATCGCCTCGCCTGATCCGCATCATGTCGGCGCTCTTGTCCACGATCGCGCGGGCAATTTCAACGGTCGGGACGAACGCCGGGCAGGTCCCTGCCGCAATCGCCTCACATTGCACTGAACGGCGAAAGGCCGAACAGCCAGGGGTGCAGGGCGAGCAGGACGACGTAGAGGAGGAGCGCCACCGCGACGCGCACCCAGCCGATCTCGGCGAACACCAACGACTGCCGTTCCTGGACGATCGCCTCGAGCGGCAGGTTGGAGCTGGCGTCAGCGAAGCGCTGCCATTCGGCGCCGCGCCGCGCGGCGTATTTGCGGTCGAGCATGAGTGTGCCCACGAGCGCGAGCGCGGCAAACACGCCGAACATGACGAACGAAGCGAAATCGCCATTCGCGACCACATGAGCGAGCGCCCAGAGCGCTATGCCCCACATCAGCGGGTGGCGGGTGACGCGGAGGATGCCGCGCACCGCTTGCGCCTGCTCGAGCGTCTCAGGCGGTGCGCCGACCGCGGTCGGATTGGGCGTGCTGACGCCGCTCACCGCGAGCAGCAGCGCAAATGGCATGACCAGGAGCGCCACCCCCGCGGACCATGCGCTGGTCGGCCAGAGCTCGATGTAGGGCGCGCGCACGAAGGCCGAGATCACCCAGCCGATCGCGCCGAACGCGATCAGCGAATAGAGGCCGAGATAGGCCTGCTCGCCGATCCGCGCGACCAGCCAGGGGCGCAGCTCCGTCGACGAGATGCCGTAATGCGTGGCCAGCAGGAATGCTGCTGCGACGATCAGCTCGATCATGGCTCATGCGCCCCGCGCAGCAGGCGCAGCCGGCTCTCGAAGTCCTCGCGGTTGAGATAGGCGCCGCAGAGGCGCCGCGTGCCCCGATAAGCGGCGCGCCCGTGCAGCGTGCGCCAGTTGTCGAACAGCAGGACCTCGCCCGGCCGGAGCGGATGGCGCCACTGCAGGCGCTCGCTGTTGGCGAGCGCCTCGAACGCCTTGAGCGCCCGGTAGAACGCCCGCATGTCGGCATCGGGCAGGCGGAACGGCGCCCGGTCGTAGTTGTTGAAGCTGACCTGCACGAGCTGGCCGTGCTCGTGCCGGAGCACCGGCCGAGCAGCCATGAGATGGGCGCCGTCGCCGATGTACTGGCCGGTGACCTCGACCGTGGACAGCGTCTCGTAGGCTTCAGGGTCGTCATCGCGCAGCTCGTCCGCGATCCGAAAGCCGTCGACCAGGATGCTTTCGCCGCCCTTGCCCGAGAACTCGAGGCAATGGAACAGCTGCAGGCCTGGCGCGTCCAGGGCGTAGGTCGAATTGGTGTGGGGCCGCAGCTCGAGGTTGGTGTAGGCGGTATCGGCCTTGGCCAGATCGGCGGTGAAGTCCCAGAACCCGCCGAAGATGGTCTCGCGCAGATAGCCGATGCGCCGGGCGAGCGCGGCCGTGGCCTCGGGCGTCACCGGCACGCCCTCGACCAGGCAGAAGCCGTAGGTGTCGACCGCCGCGAGCCAGCGCTCGAGGCCGTCATTGCTGGCCATCACGGCGTCGCAGGCGACCCGCGGCAGCCGTCCCGCGATGGTCGCCCGGTCCCAGTGCACCTCCGCCGATCGCTCCGGCATGATCGCGAGCCGGGGCTCGCGGAACCGCCAGAGAAACGCGATCGGAAAGTTGCTCCGCTCTCCGCTCGACCAGTCGACCGTGAGGGATTGACCATCCGGTGCCAGCGTCGCCGCGGTGCCTCGGATGTCGTCCGGAAGCGCCGCCGTGAACAGCTGGCGTTGCCGCGTGACGGGTTGGAGCGTCGCCTCCTCGTGGCCATGGTCGCGCAGCCAGAACCAGGGATAGTGGCTGTCCCGGCCATCATCCTCCCAGCTGATACCCAGGCCGGCGTCACCGATCTCGAGCGAAGCCACCCTCTGCATGCCTCAGGTCCCCTCGATGCCCCGCCGGGCGCGGCCGCGCAGTATGTGGCCGATCGCGGCGCTCCGGCAAGCGCGGCCGGGCGGCGCGCTCGGCGTGCCTCAGGCCTTGCAAAACCGGCAGCCGAGTGGCCCAAAGTCGGGGTCCGGATCGATCGACGTCGCTCGGTCGGCCGGAGCGGATGGGAGGACCAGCAATGAGTTACCGGCTCGAAGGCAGCCTGCTCGAGGTCTGCGACTGCGACGTGCTCTGCCCCTGCTGGATCGGGGAGAACCCCGACAACGGCACCTGCCAGAGCGCGCTCGCCTATCACATCGACAAGGGCTCGATCGACGGCGTCGACGTCTCCGGCCTCACCTACGCGATCGCCGCGTTCATCCCCGGCAACGTGCTGTCCGGCAACTTCCGCATCGTCCGCTATATCGACGACCGGGCGACGCCGGAGCAGGAGAAGGCGATGCTGGCGGCGTTTCGCGGCGAAAAGGGCGGCCCGCTCGCCGATCTCGCCCAGCTGATCGGGGAAGAGGTCGCCGCGCGGCGCGCGCCGATCACCTTCACCGTCAAGGAGGGCAAGGGGACGCTCAAGATCGGCGACAGCGTGGCGGCCGAGATGGAGCCCTACCGCGGCCCGAGCGGCGAGGTCACCAAGCTGGTCGAGAGCATCTTCTCGACCATTCCCGGATCGCCCGCCTACGTCAGCAAGGCGAGCCGCTTCCGCATGGTCCAGCCGGAGATCGGCGTCGATCTCGATCTCGCCGGCCACAACGCGATCCAGGGCGAGTTCCGCCTCGAGGCATAGCGCGGCGGCGCGAGGCGGCAGATCGGGAGCGTCGCCCAAGCCGGGGCTAGCCATGCGGGCAAGCGGGCACCGGAGCCTGTTCCTGCCCCTGATGGGGCTGCTGATCGCGTGCGCCTGGCTCACCTTGTGGCTTTGGGCGGCCTCGCCCTACGGCCGCTATCTCGACCACGGCTCCTGGCTGCAGATCGGGCTCGCGGGCAGCATCTGTCGGGCGCTGCCCGCGGGCGAGGTGCTGCTGCCCGCTCTGATCTACGTCGGCGGCTGGCTCCTGATGAGCGCTGCGATGATGCTGCCGACCACCCTGCCGCTGCTCGAGATCTTCCGGCGGATCACCGCCGCGCGGGCCGATCGTGCGCTGCTGCTGGCGCTGGTGATCACGGGCTACCTCGCGGTCTGGGGCGCCTTCGGCGTCGCGGCGCACCTCGCCGACCTCGGGCTGCATGCCCTGGTCGCGCGAAGCGACTGGCTTACCTTCAATGGCTGGCTGGTGGGTGCGGGCGTGCTGGCGCTCGCCGGTCTGTTTCAGTTCAGCGCGCTGAAATACCGCTGCCTCGACGAGTGCCGCACGCCGCTCAGCTTCGTGATCCGGCACTGGCGCGGCCGGGGCGAGCGCCGCCACGCCCTGCTGCTCGGCGCCGATCACGGCCTCTATTGCGTCGGCTGCTGCTGGGCGCTGATGCTGCTGATGTTCGTGGTCGGCATGGGCAGCGTCGGCTGGATGCTGCTGCTGGGCGCGGTCATGGCGGCGGAGAAGAACCTGCCCTGGGGCCGGCGGCTCAGCGCGCCGATCGGCATCGGCCTGCTCGCCTGGTCGGCCTGGCTCGTGGTCGCGAACGGCATTCTGCTGCATGCGTGAGCGCGCCGGCCCCGGGTTCGCATCGAGGTGTCAATGTTCCGGAAGTTCGGCCTTCTGTTCCTGGGCGCAGCCATGCTCGTGGTGGCGAGCGGCGCCGCCTCGGCCCGCGCCGACGAGGTGATCGACGGCAATACGCTGGTGGTCGAGGGGCAGCGCATGCGGCTCTACGGCGTCGATGCGTTCGCGCTCGAGCAGACCTGTCTCGACGCGCACGACCAGCCCTGGCGGTGCGGCACGGCGGCCAAGGCGGCGCTGGCCGAGCTGGTGCAGGGCCAGGCGGTCGCCTGCACGGTGGTCGACGACAGTCAGGACGGGGTCTACGTCGCGCGCTGCACGGTCCGCGACAACGTCGATCTCGGCACCTATCTGGTGCGCGCGGGGCTGGCGCTCGCCGACCGGCGGGCGGGCGACGACTACGTCGCCGCGGAGCAGGCGGCCCGGGCCGCGCGCGCCGGCGCCTGGAGCGGCACCTTCACGCCGCCCTGGCAGTGGCGCGAGGAGCAGCGTAGGCAGTGAGCGCGGCCGACGCCCGCGCTCACTCCTGCTCCAGCGCCGTCCGCGCGGCGGCCAGCTCCGCTTTCTTGGCGTCGTCGACCTTGGGGAACTCGAGGTTGAGCGAACCGAGGGCGTCGATGATCGCCGCGGCGACGACGATCCGGGTGAACCACTTGTTGTCCGCCGGCACCACATACCAGGGCGCGTCCTTGCTGGCGGTTGCCCGGATCATGTCCTCGTAGGCCTCCTGGTAGTCGTTCCAAAAGCCGCGCTCCTTGGCGTCGGCCATCGAGAACTTCCAGTTCTTGTCGGGATTGTCGAGACGCTCCAGGAAGCGCTTCTTCTGCTCCTTCTTGGAGACGTGGAGGAAGAACTTGCGGATCAGGACGCCGTTGCGGCCGAGGTAGCGCTCGACGTTGCAGATGTCCTCGTAGCGGTCCTTCCAGATCGACTTGGTGACGAGCGACGGCGGCAGCTTCTGCCGCGGCGAGAAACTCCTCGTGCACCCGCACCACGAGCACCTCCTCGTAGTAGGAGCGGTTGAAGATCCCGATCCGCCCGCGCTCGGGCAGGCGCCTTCAGGCAGCGCCAGAGGTAGTCGTGGTCGAGATCCTCCGCCGATGGCGCCTTGAAGGAGAACACCTGGCAGCCCTGCGGATTGACGCCGGACATCACGTGCTTGATGGCGCCGTCCTTGCCGGCGGCGTCCATGGCCTGGAAGACGAGGAGGATCGCCCAGCGGTCCTGGGCGTAGAGCCGCTCCTGCAGCTCGCGCGAGGGTCTCCACCCCCATGGCCAGCGCCTCCTTGGCCTGCGGCTTGGCCTCGGAGGTCAGATCGCCTATGTCACCGGGCTTGACGTCCTTCAGACGGAACTTCTTGCCGTCGGTGACGCCGTAGGGTGCGGAAAACTTCCGGCACCGCTTGATTTTCTCCGGCAGGCTCACCTTGCCAAACTGCATCGGTCATCCTCCCTCGACAGCCGCATTTGCGCCGCGGCTCCGGTTGCACCCTATCGCTTCTTCGGACGATCTTGCCGCGTCGCGGCGGCGCCGGCAATGCCGCCTCCGCGTCGCCGACCGCATCCTCTGGCCCGGCGACGGCCGAGTTCGAAACGTCCGCTGCCGGATCGCGAGCGGAAAGCACTGTGACCGGACCTGACAGCCGGACATGACCGACAGCGGGCGCCAACTCAGACCCCCGGCCAGCGGGGCGGACGTGGCGGCCTTGCCCCCGTCCTTCCCGGCGCAGGTGCAGCTTCTTTGAAGTCGGCGAATTTCCCGAGCACCACCTTGACCGCCTGGAAGATCAGCTCGTCGGACACCCTTGGCGGTGATGACGAAGGTCGCGCACACCGAAGGTATCCAAGCACGCTGGCGGGAGCTTCACCCGCTTGCCTTTCAGCTTGTCGGAGGTGTTAATGCCGGTATCGGCGCGGGCGACCACGGTGAGCGGCCGAGGTGCGCCGGAAACACGGCGCGGCCACCGTCGACGCCGGGCCTTTTGCCAGCGTCGAACTGAGCGTCGGCCTGCCCTGGGCCGCGATCGGATCCGCCAGTCGCGCCATCAGAGGTCGGAGGAAATCGCTGATGGATGAGTTGCAACGGAACTGGGGTTGGCTCCTCGCACTCGGGATCGGTCTGATCGTGCTCGGCCTGCTCGACATCGCGGTGCCGGTCATCGCCACCCTGGCGATCGGCATCTTAGTCGGCTGGCTCCTCGTGATCGGCGGCGTCGCGCAGATCGTCCATGCGTTCAGCGCCCGAGGCTGGAAGGGCTTCGTCCTGCACCTTCTGGGCGGGGTGCTGTATCTGCTGGTCGGTGGCTGGATCATTCTCAACCCGCTCCTGGGCGTGCTCGCACTGACCCTGCTGCTGGCGGCGTTTCTTTTGGTCCAGGGCATCTTCCAGATCGCGCTCGCGCTCCGCATCCGCCCGGCGCGCGCCTGGGGCTGGCCGCTGGCGAGCGGCATCGTCACGGTGCTGCTGGCGATCCTGATCTATGCCGGCTGGCCGAGCTCGGCGCTCTGGGTGATCGGCCTCCTGGTCGGCATCCATCTGCTGATCAGCGGCGTGTCGCTGACCATGATGGCGCTCGGTGCGCGCGCCATCGCGCATGAGAGGCCGGCGCACTGAAGCGCTGCGGCCAGCGGCTTGATGCGCCCGCATGACGACTACGACCGGGCGTCTTGGGCGCAGCTTTCGCGCAGTCGCCGCGAGCGGAGCGCTCGCAGCCTGCCTCTCCGCGGTCGCTCCGGCTCTCGATGCCGCCGCAGATCAGGGTGCCGGGTGGCGCCGTCTGCGCAGGGGGCATCATCGACCATGACTGCAGAACCCTGTATCGATGAAACGGCCAATGGCCAGGAGCGGGATTTCGCGCTTGGCCAAGCCTTCGAGATCTGCCTGTCGGAGAATCCGACCACGGGCTACCGATGGCAGCTCGACACCGCGGCGACCCCCGTCTTCGTGCTCGAGCAGGACCGCTTCGAGCCGCCCGACGGGCCGCCCGGGCAGGGCGGTCAGCACCGCTGGCAATTTCGCGCCGCGCAGGCCGGCCGGGCGACGATTGACTTCTCCTACCGCCGCGCCTGGGCGGGCGCCGGCCCGCCGACGAAGACTTTCGCGCTCCGGGTCCGCGTGCGACCCTGACCCGATGGCGAAAGAGGGTGGCGCGGCCGAACTGTTCGAGCGCGAGATCGATGTTGGCATGGCTTTGGGGCGGGTGCCAGCCGCCCACGTCATCAGCCCGATCAAGGCTGCCGCCGGAAGTCAAAGCGTTGTTTCGGCGAGCCTTTTCTGGTTCGTTTGGTCACGGGGCCAGCGCCAGGAGCAGCGCCCCGCCGAGGTCTTGCCGCGCCGCCGCCCCCGAGGTCGTGCGCTTCAGCCCGTAGCGCCTTGAGGGAGGCCAGCCGCCCGGGACAGCTCGGCGAGCAGCACCAGCCGGTGCGTGCGGCAGGCCGTGCTTGAGGGGATTGCGTGCCAAGCGCGCCCTGCCGGCTGCGATACCGGGTCCTTGCGACCTGGCGCCCGTTCCGGCGGCTGGCCGACGCTTGGACCCTGGCTGCTGGACGACATCGTTGGGGCAGTCACCCGCCCACGGGCATGGTCCTTCGGGGAGGTCAGGGAAAAAAGGCGGGCGGCGACGGCGACCGACCCTTAGCCGGAATGCTATCACAGCATAGGAACATATGCAAGAAACCGACGCGGGCGCGAGCCGATCGGTCTTGACCATCGCCAACGCGTCCCGCGAGCTATGGGCGTCGGGATATTGCGCCGCGAATTGGAATGGCTCGAGAAATTCGGGGAATTTCCGGGACCGGAATGGTTCGGATGTGCAAAAAACCGGGCAAGCACGCCGGCGGAGGCCCTCGGCCCTCGGCCGAGCCCGGTCGACGCAATCGAGCCGAGATTTGGGCTATCGGCCCCGGCGCGAGCTTCGGGTCGAATTTTCCGGCGATTTTGCAATCAGCCGGGCGACCTTCCGGTCCCGAGCGAACGAATTTTTGAATTTCGGCGAATTTATCGGCCAGCGGGGCGAATTTCCAGAAGGCGCGCGAATGGACACCCATGCGCCACAATGCGTCACTTTTGTAGCATCTGTAGACTCGGCCCAAGCCTTTGCGCCGGCAGGTTTTTTCGCCACTTTGGCGATTTGACCGCCGATTTTCGGCCAAAAAGGGCTCGAAAAGCGGCGATTTCAGCGTCTTTTCGGTCCCGAGAGTGACGCAAAGTGACGCAAATATGCGCCACCTGTCGCATCGGACACCGGGTCGAGCCTTCCGGGCAGCTTTGGCTCATCCCGGAAATTCCACCGAATTTTTTCGTCGGCCCACGCGGCAGTCGCATGGAGGAGCGTTAACCAGGCATTAACCATTTGATGGTTAACGATATCTTTGGTGGGTCCATGGGACCGTGGGAATCCGTGCCCGCGAATCGGCGGCGCGAAGGGGAGGCGGGCGGGACGAAGGGGGAGATTGACCCAGACGACAGGACAGAGGCTGGCTGAGCGTTCTGGGGTTCGTCGTCAAGATCCGTGAATTGCCTGCCGGCGAGGGGGCGGTGGGCGGGGCATGAAAGGGAAGGCCCGCGGCGGCAGTGCTGGACCACGTCCTCGCGCTCTCGAGCGCGTACCGACACCGGCGCCGCCACCGCCAGCGCAACCGTCGGTGTCGGCCAAGCGGCCGCTCGCGCGAACCGCCAGACGAAGAGACGTTAACCGGACGTTAGCCCTATGCCGGTTACACGATATCTCTGGATGGTCCATGCGACCGTGGGAATCCGTGCCCGCGAATTGCCGGGCGGCGAAGGGGAGGCGGGTGGGCGTTGGTCGAAGGCTGGCTGACTGTCCTTGGCGGTGAATTGCCGACGGCAAGAGGGCGGGACGAGCTGAGGGGAGAGGCCCCTCCAGGGCGACGGGGGAGAGATGGCCGCGACGAGCGTGGGCATTTTCACCATTCGCGGCGATTCGACCGCCGATTTTCGGCCAAAAAGGGCTCGAAAAGCGGCGATTTCAGCGTCTTTTCGGTCCCGAGAGTGACGCAAAGTGACGCAAATATGCGCCACCTGTCGCATCGGACACCGGGTCGAGCCTTCCGGGCAGCTTTGGCTCATCCCGGAAATTCCACCGAATTTTTTCGTCGGCCCACGCGGCAGTCGCATGGAGGAGCGTTAACCAGGCATTAACCATTTGATGGTTAACGATATCTTTGGATGGTTCATGCAACCGTGGGAATCCGTGCCCGCGAATTGGCGGTGCGAAGGGGAGGCGGGCGGGACGAAGGGGGAGGTTGACCCAGACGACAGGACAGAGGCTGGCTGAGCGTCCTGGGGCTCGTCGTCAAGATCCGTGAATTGCCGGCCGGCGAGGGGGCGGTGGGCGGGACGGAGTGAGGGGAGAGGCTGGTCCAAGGGCAAGAGGTCGAGATGACCGGGACGACGGTGGGCCCGGCCCGGGCCATGCTTTCTCAATGCCCCCTTTTTCGGGTGGCAGATCGCACCTGGCCCAGGTGTCGGGGCGAGGGCCGCGCCAGCCGCAGCGGAGGTTGGTAGCTATCTCAAGTTGAATAAGCAGT
>CAWFGZ010000014.1:0-92632 GCA_963815435.1 uncultured Alphaproteobacteria bacterium | reverse complement strand
TCTCGGATGGGTGATAGTGGTATTGATCGCTGGCTGGTTGACAAACATGTTATGACTTGTGATTTCCTGTCGACAGTATTTTGTTTGTTGCTTCTCTTGTGTTTGATTTTCTCTTTCTAAGATCTATAATTCGTGGAGCTAGAGATGCAGGGCATGTAAACGACTTGCTTATCTTACAATCGTGCCATTTATTAACATCGGCCTGATCGCGTTTCTTTTATTTAAGAAAGGTATCAATCTCCGCAGAGCGCTTGACGGTTTCTTGCCGCGATTGCCACCCCGACCGGCCACGCTCCTGCCCCTCTGGCGTCACTTTGTTCTTGAGTTATTTCATCACTTGGCGGCCGCCTTCTCGCGCGGATCGCCTCGCGTGGCCGCGCTGGTCACCGCGGGACTTGTTGCCGGTCATATTTCACACTGTCCGTGGTGGCGCTTCGGTTGCGCTCCGCGGTTGCTCCGCGGTTGTTTCTCGGAATCGACCGTGGAGCAGGGCGAGCCCGAAAGTGCTCCGCGGTGGTGGTCCTATATGAAGGACCACCGCGGAGCGCAGCGCAGAGGGCGGTCCGGGGTGCTCCGTGGTTTGCTCCGGTGTTTTTCAAGCAGCTGGCTCGCCTGCCTCGGGCGACGGCGGCGCGACCCTAGCCACGCCGAACTTCTGTTTCCGACGATGGTCCCTGAAGAGCGCGGCGTTGGCCTCGAATTCGGCCCTCTGCGAACAGGTCATGCATGGCGCGCTCGAGCTCGGCGAGACTGAAGTCGGCGTTGAGGCCTTCCTCGACCATGAAGGCCGGGCGTAGTTGCTTGCCTGCTTGCTATCCGAAGTGGTGCGGCCGCGTGCAGTCAGTTGATCCAGGGCGTCGATGAAGGTCTGCCGGGCGGCGCCTTGACGCTGCTTAAGCGCGAGCAGGTCGCCCGGGGTCATGTGGTCTTCATCGGCAGCGACCAGGAGGCCGTTGCGCCAGGTCAGCCCAAGGGTTTCCGGCGCCGCGTAGTTGCTCTTGCGGCGTTCAAGAACAAGCTGGGGATCCTTGCCCTTGCGGGCTGGCAGGCGGTGCAGCCACCACCGGGAGCGCGTGACTGCATCCCAGGCGGTGCTTCCCGAGTACTCGAACTCGTCAGCCTTGGCCTCGTGGCCGAGCAGCAGGACGGCGCCCTTGATAATACGAGCGAGGCCGGCGGCGAGGTTGCCGCTATAGGTCGCCACGGCCCGGTCGTTCTCGTTGCCAAGGAACATCTGCGCGCGGTTGTCGAGGATGATGAGACCGGCCTTGCGCTGCTCTGCGGCGTCGATCAAAGCTTGGTAGAGTGGGCCATGTTCGGGCGCGCCGTTCGGGAAGCTGCAGAGGATGTTATCGAGGCCGCCGGCGCCCTCGAGATGCAGGCCGCCAAGATCAGCGAACTTCAGGCCGAAGGCTTGATTGATGCGCCATTGGCGCCGTTGGAGTTCTTCGTCATCGTCCTCGCCAAAGATGCCGATGACGGGCGCAGGATCGACAGCCGCGCCAAAGAAATCCCGCCCTGTGACGACACAAGTCGCGGCGATTTGCGCGAGCAGGGATTTGCCGATGCCGCCGGTGCCGTAGCAGGAGGAGAGGCACGGGATCGGGAGCCAGCCACCGACCCGGAAGCGGCGCGGCGCGGGCTCGACTTCGGGCAACGCGGTGAAGTCGATGGGCTTGATGAGACGAGGGCTCGGGGCCGGATCCGGGCCGTTGGGCTTGCCTTCGCGCCGGGCGTATTCGTCATCGAGGCCGGCAAGGCTGGCGTCTTCGGCGGGCATCTATCGCGCCTCCACCCACACCATCACGCCGAGCGTCGAGCCGGCGTGCCGCTTGCTTTTCCTCGGCCGCCGGGATGATCGAGACGTAAGTGTCCATGAGCCGGCGCTTCCACGGCTGCCACTCGATCTTGTGCTTGTCGCAGAAGGCTTTGGCCCTAGCCGCCTCCTCGACGTAGACCCGGTGTTTGGTGCCATCCCGGGCGCGGGCAAGGGTATCGACGCAGCGCTCGAGGAACGCAGTCGCGGTGTCACCAGAAAACGAGCCGGCCATGGTGCACGAATCGTCTGTGGCTCTCGCTGGCGCTCCCGCCGCTCGGCCTTCTGCTCGCGCCGGACGATGCCGGCGATGTCCGGCACCGGCACGGCATCCTTGGCCAGCCGGAGCACGCCGAAGCGTTGCGGGCACGGGTCGGCCCCGCCTACCACCGTCACCGCGAGGTAGTGCGGTTGCGCCTCGACCAGCGTCACCGGATCGACCAGGCGGCGCTCGATCGCAGGCTTGAGCCAGATCTTCAGCTCCGCGCCGGTGCACGGGTGGTCGAGCCAATGCCACGTTCTGAGCCGATAGCCGGGCTTGAAGCCGGCGCTCGCCGAGACTTGCCAGCCGCAAGACACATCGCGGAAGGCTGGCGGCAGCCGGCGCAGGCTAGGCGCGGACGCCGTCTCGGGGTCGAGCAGCGGATCCGGCCGTGACCAATGCCAGCTCTCGGCCGTGATCGTCTGCCACATCAGGCGATGCCGGCTCGGGCTGGTAGGACGCGATCGGCACGCCGTCCCAGTCGAACGCGCACCAGAGCCGCGGCACCATGACCAAACCTTTCGGGCCGTGCTCGGCGTGGCCATAGATGGCGCGCCGCCCGATGGGTGCGATCGGCTCGCCGCGGACAGCTATCTCGCCGCACCCAGCGGCCTCTTCGACCGCGGCCATCAAATCGCCGATGTCGGCGATTTTCACAGAGCGGAAATGGTGAAGCCCGGCCTGTGGCGCGGGCTCGACGGCGACGATCCGGCCGCCCTGGAGGTGCACGACCTTCGCCAGTCGACCGTTATGGCGGGCGGCAGAGGCGAAGGTGATGCTGTCGGCGCTCACCGGCCGCCGCGCCTGATCGTGACAAACGAGCGGGCGGGCAGCGGCAAACGGACGACGTCGGCACTCACGGCTCGCCACCCTCGGCCGGCGCGTCATCACCTAACGCTGGCGGTGGCGTTAGGCTGGCGTCACGTAACGCCCGCTGGCGGTCACGGTAACGCCGCTGCCGTAACGCGTTGGGCGTGATCAGCTGCTCGGCGATCGGCGGCTCGGCCTCGCCAGCCAGCTGCTCGTAGCTGAGCGCTGGCATCAGGCTCTCGACCGTCGGCAGGCGCGCTACGAAGCCGCGCGCGGCCTCGCTGGTCAGTCCGGCCAGCGCAAGCTCGGTCTGCGCTTCAACCGACGCTTGCTGGATCTTGACGAGCGCTTGCCGCTCCAACGCCTCGATCTGCGCCTTGGCGATCGTGCGGAGCTCCTCCCGCCGGCACTTGAGCGCATTCTCGTAGCCGCGGTGATGCCAGTTCAAGTCGAGATCGGGCGCGAAGCCCTCCGGGATGCCGAGCTCGCGGCAGCGCGCCGCGATACGCTTCTGGGCGGTGGCGACCACCCGCTGCGCTTCGGCCTCGGCTTGCGCCCAGACAGGATCATCCTTGGGCTGATAAACTGCCCCCATCTGGTTTTCGAAGTCCGCGAGCAGGTCGGCGCTTCGCTGCTTCGCTGCCGCGATCTGGACCTTTTCGCGCTGGCGGATCAGCCGCTGGAGGTCCTCGCGCTCGGCGCGGGTCATGGCGCTCATGATACCCGGCGCAGTAGCGCGCGACTTGCTCGATCGGGGCGGTTGGCTTATTTCGTGATGTGTCGACTTTAGAATTCGCTGCGCCGCGCTGCTGGGGAGCCCACCCCCGGTGCCTGCGCGCGCGGCGTCAAGGCGGGCTCCCAGTCCCGAGCTCTTCGAGCTTTTCCCTCCGGCGGCGGCACTCAGGCTCGGGACGGTCGATCCGCGGTAGTGTTGAAATATAGGCGTCGGCCTCGTCTTCGTAGTAGCCCGTCATGCCAGGGGTCATCTGGACGAGCTGCGGAAACGCCGGGTCGCCCTTGCTGATCCGAAATTCTGTAGTTCTTGATATGTTGCCGAGCCGCCTGCGGAATTCGCGGCGGGAAATAACGCGCTTCTGCCTGGCCGGTGAGTGCTCAAGAGACATTCGACGACGCTCCCTGTGCTTCGAAGGAACAGGGGACAACTATCTAGGACATATTTTTGTCTTTAGCACGATCTTTGTTGATCACCGTTTATTCGGGGAATTTTCAGTGCCTTCTCTTTTACTGGTCATCGTTTATTCTGGGAATTTTCGGTAACTAGGGTTCCTCCGGCTCAACATTGAGCGTGCCGTCGTCGAAAACCGGCAGGAACCTCGAGTTGCCTCGGTCCTCGTAGAGCCAGCGGCGCAGCGTCGAGAAGCTGGGCGCGCCCGGCTCACGTGCCACGGCATTCAGCGCGAGCTTCTGGGCGCCGAGTTCGCGCCGGGCGTCCATCACCTTGCGGATCCAGGGCATCCGCTTCTCCTGCCGTCGCCAGTATCGTTGCAACGTCGTCTCGACCGGCGGACGCCTAGCGCCTGGCTTCGCCAGCTGCTCGAGGAAGGTCGCCATGTCGGCACGGATCGGAACGCCAGGCGACAGGTCCCGGTCGGAGCGGAGCCACGCGGCATAGAACGCCGCCTCGTCGCGCTGCTTTTTCGTGGTCATGGGCGCCCTCCGCAAGGCGCGGTCCGCATGAAAGAGGGCTGGCGCGGCGGGCCGGTGCGGAAACCGGCAGTTCAGGAGCTACCCTAGCCGCGCCGGGGCGATCTTAGCCGCTCGCGCGGATCGGCACCACCCGCGCCTCGATGCCGGTCGTGATCCGCTCGACCTCGGCCGCCCAGAGCTCGAGCGCTTGGCGCATCTCGGCTTGGTAGGAGTGCGTGTTGTACGTCCTGGCGATCACGCTCATGGTCGAGCCGGCGGTGTGGTTCAGGATCTTCTCGACCACGTGCGGCGCCGCGTTCATCCTGGCCATGTGGGTAGCGGCGGTCCGGCGCAGATCGTGCCAGGTCCAGCCGGCCGTGCCGCTCAACCGGTGCGCGGCGCGCAACGCCTTGCTGAAGCCGCTCACCGGATTCGCGCTGCCGAGCCTGCTCGCCGGAAACGCGAGCGGCGAGTTGTCGAGCCGGTGCAGCGTGCGCAGCAGCCCGACCGCGGCGCGCGAGAGCGGCAGCAGATGCTCGGCACCGGTCTTGGTCGCCGTGCCGGCCAGACGCAGGACGCCCGCCTCGAGGTCGAGATCGGCCCAGCGCAGGCCGGCAATCTCGCCGCGTCGCTGGCCGGTCAGGAGCAGTAGCTGGCCAAGCGGCCCGAACGGCCAGCCCATGCGCTCGAAAGCCCGCCAGACCGCCTTGATCTCGGCCTCGCTCAGGCTGCGCTCGCGCGGCTTCTCCTTGTGCGGCGGCTTGATCCCGGCGGCGACGTTCGCCTCGACGATCCCGCGCTCGACTGCCCAGTTGAGGAAGCGCTTGATCAGGCTTAGCGCCCGGTTAGCGGAGACTGGCGAGCCGCGGTCGACCACGACGTCGATCAGGTCGAGGACGTCGCGCCGGTGATCTGAGGATCAGCCGCTCGCCCCAGTCGGCAGCACGTCGCGGGCGAGCATCTGCTCGGCATCGCGCCAGCGCCTGGTATTCCGCTTCAGGTGGCGCTCGACGTACTCGGCCGCGACCGCCGCGACCCTGTCCCGCTCCTGCTCACGCCGTTTCTCGACCTTGGCCACCGCGGGATCGACGCCACGGTCGACCAGCGCGAGCGCGTCGCGGGCCCGCTTGCGCGCCTCAGCCAGCCCAACGATCGGATAGCGGCCGATGGTCAACCGGCGCTGCTTGCCGGCCACGCGGTAGCGGAGCGCGAAGGTCCTGACGCCGTCCATTGTGACCCGGCAGGACAGCCCGGGCAGCTGGGAATCCGCCAGCTCCAGGCGGCCGGTCTTAGGCGGTGTGACCCGGGAGAGCGAAAGCTCGGTCAGACGCTTGGCAGGCATGGGCAAGAGGTCCCCCGGGGGCACGCCGGGGTCACAGAGGAGCCCGGTCAAGGGTGAAACACGTTGAACCGTGATGGTACATTAATTGGTTGGTACGGCAAGGAAAATCAAGCCTGCGCGGAACATGCTGAACCGGCATGAAACCTGCCAAATCTTGCCTCCGGAGCAAGAGGTCGTGGGTTCGAGTTCCCGCCGTGCGCACCACCCCCCGATGACACTCAGTCGGCGGCCAAGCGCTCTCAGAGCGCCTGGACCTGGGAGGATCTATCAGTAGCAGTTGGTTTCGACGATTGCGGCGCCGGTCAGCAGCCGCTCGTAGCCGAAGCGCGACAGATCGAGGGTGCGGTAGGCGCCGAAGGTGATGAGCTCGGAGAGCGCCCGGCCGACGGCCGGCGACTGCTGCAGGCCATGGCCCGAGAAGCCGGCCGCGAGGTAGAAGTTCTCGAGCCCCGGCGGGCGGCTGAGAATCGCGTTCTCGTCCAGCGTGTTGAAGTCGTAGTGGCAGCCGTACGCGCGCACCAGCTTGATCGCCTCGAAGGCCGGCACCCGCGCGGCGAGCGCCGGCCAGATGACCTCCTCGAACAGCGCGTAGTCGACCTCGAAGTCGGTGCTCGCCTGGTCGCGCTCGCGGGGCGGGCTGACGTTGCCGAGGAAGCCGCGACCCTCGGGCCGAAAGGTGACGCCGTCCGGCAGGATCGTGAGCGGCGCCGCGCCGATGTCCTCGCGGCACTCGAACACGAAGGTGCAGCGCTTGCGCGGCTCGACCGGCAGCTCGACGCCGGCCATGGCAGCGATCTTCGCGGCGTCGCGCGCACCTGCCGCATCGAGCACCGCCCCGGCCGCGATGCGTCCGCCGTCGCGCAAGGTCACCGCGCTCACCCGCCCGCCGTCCTGCGAGAGGCCGACCGCCTCGTCCTCGACATAGGTGACGCCCAGCGCCCGCGCCTTCCGCCGGAACCCCTGCAGCAGCCCGTACGGGTCCAGCCAGCCCTCGTTGCTGAGCCCGAGGAAGCCGCCGGCGAGCCCCTTGGCGTCGAGCCAGGGAAAGCGCGCCTCGAGCTCGTCCGGCCTCTGGAACGCGATGTCGGCGCCGTTCGCACGCTGCACGGCGTGGTTCGCCTGCATAGTGGGCAGCGCCTCGGGCGTGGCCAGGAGCAGATAGCCACCCTCTTTGAACCCGACATCCGGAGCCCTGCCGTCGACCGCGAGATACTCGCCGATCCGCTTGATGAACTCGGCGCCGAACAGGCCGATGCGCACGTTCTCAGGGACCGAGAACTGCTGCCGGATGCCGCCGGTCGCGCGCGCCGATGGCGCATTCTGGTAGGTCGGGTCACGCTCGACCACGAGAACCGAGCCGTCGAAGGCCTCCTCGGCGGCGAGGAAATAGGCGGTGGCGCTGCCCATGACGCCGCCGCCTATGATCACCACGTCGTAGCTTGACCGCATGCTCGCGATGCTATCCGCACAGTCCGGATCGCGCCAGATTTCCCGCCAAGCGCAACTGTCGGAACAGCTCAGAAGGTCGCCGTCACGCCGCCGTCGACCGCCAGGATCTGCCCGGTGACGTAGCGGGCGTCGTCGGAGCAGAGGAAGCAGGCGGCGCCCGCGACGTCGTCGGGCAGGCCGGGCCGGCCGAGCGGAATTTTGCCGTACTTCAGGTAGACGGTCTTGAAGTAGTCGGTCGCGTGCTCGTGGCTGCCGTCGCGCAGCAGGGCCATGCGGGTGTCGATGAAGCCGGGCGCGATCGCGTTGACCGTGATGTTCTTCTGGGCGAGGTCGCAGGCCAGGCAGCGGGTCAGGTTGACGATGCCGCCCTTGGCGGTCGAGTAGGGGATCGAGTCCCTGCTGCCGCGCAGGCCCATGATCGAGGCGATGTTGAGGATGCGCCCGCCGCCCGCGCGCATGATCGCGGGCACCGCCGCCATGGTACAGAGGAGCGCGCCGTCGAGATTGACCTTCAGCACCTCGGAGAAGCGCGCGTAGGTGAGCCCCTCGAACGGCGAGATGTCGAGGATCGCGGCGTTGTTGACCAGGATGTCGAGGCGCCCGAAACGGGCTTCGGCGAGCGCCATCGTCGCCGCGGCCTGTTCTGCCCTGGTGATGTCGAGCGCCGAGCCGATCACCTCGTGTCTGCGGTCCGAGCGCCGCGCGCCGTCTCGGCCGCGACGTCGCCGTCGATGTCGGCGATCACGACCTTCGCCCCCTCGCCGATGAAGCGCCTGGCGATCGCCTGCCCGATGCCCCGGGCGCCCCCGGTCACGACCGCGACCTTGCCGGCCAGTCTCCGATCCGCCATGCGTGTCTCCCTCCAACGCCGTCAGCCGAGCCCGAGCTGCTCCTCGGCGCCGCCCGCGAAGCGCGCCAGGACCAGCGGTGAGCAGCGCCGAGAACAGAAGGATCAGCGTCACCAGCGCGTTGATCTCGGGCGTGAAGCCGACCCGCATCATGGCATAGAGGCGGATCGGCAGCGTACTGGTGTCGCCGACCAGGAAGAGCGTGATGATGGTCTCGTCGAAGGAGAGGGCGAAGGCGAGCAGCGCGGCACTGATCAGCGCGATCTTGAGGTGCGGCAGCAGGACGTAGCGGAAGGTCTGGAGGCGGGTTGCGCCGAGGTCCTGCGAGGCCTCGATCAGGCTGCGGCTAAGCGCCTGCAGCCGCGTCAGAATGGTGCGGTAGACCAGCGCCAGGACGAAGGCGCTATGGCCAACGACCACCGCAGTCAGGCCGCGCGGGAAGTCGATCTCGCGGAAGAACACCAGGAGCGAGAGGCCGGTGATGATCGGCGGCAGCAGGAAGGGGAGGAAGATCAGGAACTGCAGCGCGCCCGCGAGCCGGCCCCGGCTCTGATGGATGTAGAAGGCGAGCAAGGTTGCGAGGATCAGAGCGATCGGGACGGCGCACACGCCAACGATGAGACTGTTGGAGAGCGCCTCGAGGATCTGGCGGTTGTCGAGCAGCTTGGCGTACCACTCGGGCGAGAAGCTGTCCCATTGGATCTGGCCACGCCGCAGCCGGAAGAACGACAGCAGGGCGACCAGAAAGATCGGCAGGTAGAGCGCGAGGAGCACGAAGCCGGTGACCAGGCCGAGCGTCCAGCGGAGCGGCGGCGCAGCAACGGCGGGGCCGGCGCGGCGCTCGCGGCGGCCCTCCTCATCGGCGCTGCCAGCGCGGGCTGGCGATCCGGTTGGCGAGCCCGATCACGCCGAGCGCGCTCACCAGCAGGACGACCGAGAACGCCGCCCCGAGGGGCCAGTTGAAGGCCATGCCGAACTGGCTGAACACCAGGCGGCCGAAGGTGAACCCCTGGGTGCCGCCGACCAGCTCCGGCGCCAAGAAATCGCCGAGCGCCAGCACGAAGCAGAACATCGCCCCGACCACCGCTCCCGGCAGGCTCATCGGCAAGGTGATCCGGCGGAAGGTCTGCCAGGGCGTGGCGCCGAGGTCGGCCGAGGCGTCGAGCAGGCTTTTCGGGATTCGCTCCAGCGCGATGAAGATCGGCAGGATCATGAACGGCAGCATGATCACCGACATGGTGATGAGCACCGCGTTCATGTTGAACAGGAAGAGGTCCGACGGCTGATCGAGGATGCCCAGGAAGATCAGCGCCTGATTGAGCAGGCCGCTCGATCCGAGGATGCCGCGCATCGCATAGATCTTGATGATGTAGCTCATCAGGAGCGGGATCACGAGGGCGAGCACCAGGTGGTACTTCCGCCGCCCCTGCATACCGGCCAGGAAATAGGCGACGGGATAGCCGAGCAGGAGGTTGATCGCCATGACCCGGACGGCGAGGAACAGCGTCTTGACGAAGACCCGGGTGTACGACGTCGTTCTGGAGGAACTCGACGTAGTTGGCGAGGGTGAAGTGGCGGACGATCTGGTTGCCCTCGACCTGCCAGAACCCGTACAGCAGGAACGACACGAGCGGGATCAGGATGAACAGGCCAGGGAGCGCGTAGGTCAGGCCCAGCCAGAGGAGCCTGAGGGCCAGGCCCTGCGCGCGCTCGACGGGCGAGGGCGGCGCCAGGGCAATCCCGGTCATGGCGGCGCGCTTTCGTCCGCGCCAGGGATCGCGGCGCACTCGGCTCGCCGCCCAGACCAGCTCGGCGCGATCGCCCGGGCGGAGCGCGATGCCGCCCATCCGGCTGGTCACCTTGACCAGGATCGGCCGCTCGGGCGCGGCCGGGCTGCTCACCCAGACGCGGCTGGTCGGACCGATGAAGTCGATCGAGCGCACCTCGACCGGCCAGGCGATTCAGGCCCGGCGCGCCGTCGACCGCGCCCGGCGAACGATCCGGCGCTTCGATGCGCAGCGCCTCAGGCCGGACCGCGATCGTGACCGGCGCGCCCTCGGCCAGCTCATCCAGGCGTGGATCGGCGCAGAGGAGGCTGCCGAAGGGCGTCTCGACACTGCCCGGCCCGTTCGCGCCGCCGCCCTGCCTGGTGCCGGGCAGCAGGTTGTTGTCGCCGAAGAAGGTGGCGACGAAGCGCGTGCCGCGGCCGGTAGTAGATCTCGTCGGGCGCGCCGATCTGCTCGATCGCGCCATCGTTCATGACGCAGATCCGGTCCGACATGGCGATCGCCTCCTCCTGGTCATGGGTGACGAAGAGGAAGCTGATCCGGACCCGGCGCTGCAACGACTTCGAGGAACTCCTGCATCTGGCGGCGCAGCTCGGCATCGAGGGCACCGAGCGGCTCGTCGAGGAGGATCAGCTTTGGCTCGCAGATCAGCGCACGGGCGAGCGCCACGCGCTGACGCTGGCCGCCGGAGAGCTGGCTCGGGTAGCGCAGGGCGAAGCCCTGGAGCGCCACCACCTCGAGCGCCTCGTCGACGCGCCTGCGGATCTCGGCCCTGGCCACGCCCCGGACCATCAGGCCGTAGCCGACGTTCTGGCCGACCGTCATGTGCGGGAACAGGGCGTAGTCCTGGAACACGGTGTTGAACGGCCGGCGAAAGATCGGCACTCCAGCAACGTCGCTGCCATCGAACAGGATCCGGCCCGCGCTCGGCTCGGTGAAGCCGCCGATCAGGCGCAAAATCGTGGTTTTGCCGGATCCGCTCGGCCCGAGGATGGTCATGAATTCGCCGTCCTCGACCGCGAGGTTGATGTCGCGCAGCACCGTGGTCTGGCCGTAGCGCTTGCCGACCTCGATCAGCTGCAACCGCCCGGAAACAGTCCGCGACCCATAACCCCTCTGACTCGATCGACGCCCATCTCGGATGCGGGGCTGTTCCCGACCGCTGATGCTCATCGCCGCGGCTCACGCCACCTTATAGGCTTTGAGGGCATCCCAGTTGAGCTCGACGCCGAGGCCGGGCCGGGTCGGCCGTGCGATCACGCCGTCGACCAGAGCCAGCTCTTCCTCGACCAGCTCCTTGCGCAGCGTCTCTTCGCAGAGCTGCGGCGGCAGGTATTCGATGAAGGCGCAGTGCGGCGTGGCGAAGGCGAGATGCGCCGTGGCCGAGATCGACACGCCCGGTCTTCCAGCAGTGCGGCACGATGGTGAGGCCGCGCTCCTTCGCCATGGCGCAGACGATGCGCGCTTCGCTCAGGCCGCCGACCCGGCCGACGTCGGGCTGGGCGACCCCGATCCTGCCGCGATCCATGAGCTCCTCGAACTCGTAGCGCGTCGCCAGCCACTCGCCGGCCGCGATCGGCATCGGCGCGCGCTCGGCGAGCCTGGCGTACTCGTCGAGATAATCCGGCCAGATCGGCGTCTCCAGGAAATAGAGGTCGAACTCCGCCCAGTCCCGGACCACCGACAGCGCTGTAGCGGCATCCTCCCAGAGATACTGGACGTCGACCATCAGCGTGATCTCGGGGCCGAGCGTCCGGCGCACGGCGGCGACCACCTCGGTGTGGCGGTCATAGGACTCGTCGAGGCCGCTGTGGGCGTAGGGGCCGGCCATGGTCACCTCGCTCTTGACCGCCCGGAAGCCGAGCGCCTTGGCACGCTCGGCCGAGGCGCAGAGCGCATCGCGGTAAGCCTCGAAGCTGTCGCCCGCCGGCTGGAGCGAGGCATAGGGCACCACCGGGTCGGGGCGCAGTGGGCCGAGCAGCTCGCAGATCGGCCGGCCCAGCGCCTGACCCTTCAGATCCCAGAGCGCCATGTCGATCGCGCCGATCGCATGGACCACGGCGCCGCGCCGGCCGTTCATCGCGGTGCGCGACGTAGAGCTTCCGCCAGATGCCCGCGATGTCGGCGGGATCGCTGCCGATCAGCAGCTCCTTGATGCAGCGGCCCATGGTGTGGGTGCCGGGCGCCTCGATGCAGGCCTTGGCGATCCAGGGGTTGACGTCGGTCTCGCCGAGCCCGCTCAGGCCCTCGTCGGTGCGGATCAGGACGAGGAAGCTGTCCTGCGCCGAGGAGGTGAACGAAGGATCGTAGTTCGGCGCCAGCAGGACGTGGCATTCGACGTCAGTGATCTTCATGGCATGACGGTCCGCCGATGAGAGATCGGGATCGACGGCGCGACCGCGGTCGCCGCGCCGTCCCGCCGTGGCTCTATTGTACCGGGGTCGCCTTGACCTCGTTCCAGATCTCGGTGCGCTTGGCGAAGTCTTCGGCCGGGCGCAGCCAGGTCAGCTTGTCGGCGTAGTCCAGGCCCTCGCTGACCGAGGTCGTGTTGCCGTAGCCATATTTCGCCGAGAGACGCTCGCCGACCGACTTCTCGAGGAAGAAGTTGACCCAGGCATGGGCGAGCTCGGGATCGTGCACGCCCTTGGACATCGCCCAGGTGTCGAGCCAGCCGACCCCGCCCTCCTTGGGGATGATGTACTCGACGTTGTAGCCGCGCTTCTTCAGGTCGACCGCCTGGAACTCGCCCATCGAGAACATCAGGACCGCGTTGCCGCTCTCCCAGATGTTGTTGCCCTCCTCGTAGCCGGCGAAGTAGCTGAGCAGCACCTTCTTCTGGTCGATCAGCTTCTGCTTGACCGCCTGGAGCTGCTCGTCGGTGAGGTTGAAGGGGTCCGGATAGCCGAGGATGATCGCGGTGTTGACGATGTTGTTGTTGGTGTCGTCGAGGACGATGATCCGGCCCTTGTACTTCTCGTCCCAGAGCGCTTCCCAGGAGGTCGGGGCCGGCTTGACCTCGTCCTTGTCGTAGATCAGGCCGAGCGAGCCCCAGGCGATCGGCACGCCATACTGTTTGCCGTCGCGCATGACCTCCTTGACGTTCTGGAAAGCGGGCAGGAGGTTCGCCTTGTTGGGGATCTTCGCCATGTCGTAGGGGATGATCAGGCCCTGGTCGATGTAGCGCCCGAACAGGCTGGTATCGATCGAGATCAGGTCATAGTCGGCGCCGTCCGAGCCCTTCATCTTGGCGAACATCTCGTCGACCGAGCCGGTGTAGGTGACGTTGACCTTGGCGTTGTTGGCCGCCTCGAATTCCTTGACCCACTCGTCGTCGGTGTAGCCCTCGAAGGTGAAGATGCGAAGCTCGCGCTCCTGAGCCGAGGCCGCGCCGCCGCCGAGCCCGACCAGCAGCAGGCCGAGCACCGCGGCGATCGCCAGGCCGGCCCTCCCGCGCCGACTCTCGACGCGCTGCAGCGTAGGATTCCCGAATGATCATCGATATGCCCCCCTTTTTGGGTCGTGAGGTTGACTGGGCCGGTCCGCCGTGCGGCCGATCGGCCTTCGCGTCGCGCGCGGGGGCCGAATCGATAGCCATGTCACGCACTATCCACGCTGGCGCAGCGATCCACAAGCCTGGCAATTGGGGGACAGTCCCCGACGCATAACTCTTTGAATTCATGCTGCTGCCGCTTCGGTCGCAGGGTCGCCACGACCGCCATGATCGATCGGGCGCGGCAGCCGTACCAATTGAACTTATGGTTGATATGACGTAGAATCGCTCCATGCCGCGCACGCGCCGCATCGCACCTGGCGGTCTCGTCTACCACGTCTTGAATCGTGCCAACGGCGCCGCCACGATCTTCGAAACGTCAGCGGACCACGCCCTGTTCGAACGGGTCCTGGCGCTGGTCCTCGGACGCGTGCCGATCCGCGTCCTCGCCTACTGCGTCATGCCGAATCACTGGCACCTCGTCCTCTGGCCGCTGGCCGATGACGATCTCGCTCGATTTGTCGGACGATTGACCCAAATCCACACCCAGCGCCGGCACCTCCGATGCAACGGCGTCGGGTCGGGTCATCTGTATCAGGGGCGCTTCAAGGCCTTTCCGCTCCGCACCGATGAGCATTTCCTTACGGTATGTCGCTACGTCGAGCGGAATCCCCTGCGCGCTGGTCTGGTCCCGCGCGCCGAGCGTTGGCCGTGGAGCAGCCTCGGGCTGCGCCACACCCAGCCCGCCGACGCCGAGCGTCTGCTCAGCCGTTGGCCGGTGCCGCGGCCGCCCGACTGGCTGGAGTGGGTCAACCGCGCCGAGACGCCGGCAGAACTCGAGGCGGCGCGCGCCGCGGGGACAGTCCCCGTTTCATAAGCCGTTGATTCTGCTAGAGCCGTGCGCCGAGGACGGCTCGGGATCGGCTAGCGCGCCACGGGTCGGCCTGCGGGCGGGTCGCGGTCCGGCCCGGTTCCGTGACCGCCCCGCCGCTTCCCGTCCTCGCCCCGGCGCCGCAGCTCGGCGATCGCCGCCCCGTAGTCGTGGCTCGAGAAGATCGCCGAGCCGACCACCAGGATGTCGGCGCCGGCGGCGGCGAGCGCGCCGGCATTGTCCGCATTGATGCCGCCGTCGACCTCGAGCTCGATCTGCCGCCGGCCGATCATCGCCCGCAGACGGCGAACCTTGTCGAGCGCGGCCGGAATCAGGGTCTGGCCGCCAAAGCCCGGGTTGACCGACATCACCAGCACCAGATTGACGTCGTCCAGGACGTACTCGATCGCCTCGGGCGGCGTGGCGGGGTTCATGGTCACGCCCGCCTTCTTGCCCAGAGAGCGGACCAGCCGCAGCGAGCGGTCGAGATGCGGGCCGGCCTCGACGTGCACCGTGATGATGTCGGCGCCCGCCTTGGCAAACGCCTCGATGTAGGGGTCGGCCGGCGTGATCATCAGATGGGTCTCGAAGGGCTTTGCCGAGTGCGGCCGGAGCGCTTTGACGACCTGCGGCCCGAAGGTGATGTTGGGCACGAAATGGCCGTCCATGACGTCGATGTGGATGTAGTCCGCACCGGCCGCGTCGACCGCGCGCACGGCCTCGCCCAGGCTCGCGGCGTCGGCGGCAAGGATCGATGGCGCGATCTTCAGGGTGGCGGGCATCGCTTTCACCTCGAGGCGAGAAAGGCCTGCGGCCCCACTTTCCCCTGCATCGCACGCCCGGCGCTCGAGGTCCAATCCCGAACCTGTAGGAGCGCGTGAGCTGGCCGGTTTAGGTAGCGCGTGATCTGTCCGGTTCTGGAAGCGTTCCAAGGAACTTGGAACGGGGGGCTGGGTGGAGAGGCTTGCGAGGATCGGGATCATGCGTTTCGAGGAGCTGGTGGAACGTTGGGAGAAGGGTCGCCTGAGGCACGCCGAGGCGGCGGCAGCGCTCGGGGTCAGCGAGCGAACCTTGCGCCGCTGGCGGGAACGCTACGAGGAGGAGGGCGCGGCAGGACTGGTCGATCGCCGGGCTGGCCAGCCGTCGCCCAAACGGGCGCCCGAGGACGAGCTCGAGCGTATGCGCGCGCTGTATCAGGAGAACTATCAGGGCTTCACGATCAAGCATTTCCACGAGAAGCTGGAGAAGCGCCACGACTACAAGCTCGGCTACACCACGACCCGGATTTACCTGCAAAAGACCGGTGTGGTGGCGCCGGCAGCCCGACGGGGCGCCCATCGTCGCAAGCGTCCTCGCCGGCCAATGCGTGGCATGTTGCTGCATCAGGACGGCTCGAAGCACGCCTGGCTCACCGACCAGCCGGCGCTCGACCTGATCATCACGATGGACGACGCCACCAGCGAGCTCTATTCGGCGCTCCTGGTCGACGAAGAAGGCACGATGAGCAGCTTCCGCGGGCTGCTCGAGGTGGTCGAGCGGCACGGCCTGTTCATGGAGCTCTACACCGACCGTGGCAGCCACTACTTCTTCACGCCGGAAGGGGGCGGCAAGGTCTCCAAGACCCAGCTGACCCAGGTCGGGCGAGCCCTGAAGCAGCTCGGCATCGGTCACATCCCGGCCTACTCGCCCGAGGCCAGAGGCCGATGCGAGCGCGCCTTTCGAACCCTGCAAGATCGCCTGCCCAAAGAGCTGGCGCTGGCCGGGATCACCACTGTCGAGGCCGCCAACCGCTTCCTGCGCGAGGGCTACCTGCCCGAGCACGATGCCCGTTTTGCCGAGCCCGCCGAAGAGCCGGCCGCGGTCTTCGTCAAGGTGCCCGAGGCGCTCTGGCGCGACGCCCTCTGTGTCCAGGAAGAACGTCGGGTCGGCAACGACAACTGCGTGCGCTGGCATGGCCGCAGTCTGCAGATCCCGCCGACGCCGCTGCGTCCCCACCTGGTGCGGGCGACCGTCCGGGTGCACGACTATCCCGACGGCACGCTTGCCATCTTCAAGGGGCCGCAGCGCCTGGCCAGCTTCCCGCCGGCGGCGCCTGCGCGCGCCGAGGACCTGGCCGCGTGACCACCGCCACGCGGCCAGCCCTGTGGACTTGCTGGACGACGCTGCGCGTCGCCCACAACCCCACAGGGCCCACAACAGCGGTCAACTCATGCGCTACCTATTGCGGACAAAACAACGCGCTCGCTACAGGTCCATCCCACGCATCACTTCGACAGCCCGTCCGCGGCAAGCGCTTCGAAGGCCCGGCCGAGGGCATCGGTCGCTCGGCCGAAGGCTGGGTAGGTGAGCTTCTCGGGCGTGTCCTCGGCGGTGTGATAGTAGGGGTAGCGGTAGAAGGCGGTGTCGGTCGCCATGACGGCCGGATAGCCGCGCCGCCAGAACGGCAGATGGTCGCTCCAGGCGACGCCCGGAATCCAGCGAAATGTCGCCACGTGCTCGAGGGGAAAGTCGGAGCCGGCGCGGAAGGCGCGCGCGAGCCGCCTGAGCGCGCGGCGCGAGCGGAGGTCGGAGACGAGGCCGAGGAAGTTGCCCTCGCTCGGGAAGAAATAGCGAAACAAGCGGCGGGTAGCGCTGGCTGCCGGGCTCGTCCCGGTAGTAGCCGAGGGTCTCGAGCGAGACCATGAGCCGGATGTCGTCGCCGCGCGCGCGCGGCCGCCTCGGCA
This sequence comes from uncultured Alphaproteobacteria bacterium, assembly GCA_963815435.1. GTDB lineage: Bacteria > Pseudomonadota > Alphaproteobacteria > Geminicoccales > Geminicoccaceae > DATAOG01. The sequence goes on along the minus strand of CAWFGZ010000014.1, from coordinate 75,587 downwards.
TAGACCGCGCTGCCCTGCTGCCGGGTGTAGAAAAAGGGCGGCTCCTCGTTGACGAAGGCGACGAAGCGGACCGTCATGGCCGGGCTCTTGCGGGCGAAGCGGTGCGCGAGCGCGAGCAGGGCCGCGACCCCGCTCCCGTTGTCGTTGGCGCCCGGGCAGCCGCGCACCGTGTCGTAGTGGGCGCCGATCAGCAGAAGCCGGTCCGGCCAGACCGCACCCGTCCTGGTTGCTACGAGATTGGCGCAGCGCACGCCCTCCGCCTCGAAGGCCTGAGCTCTCGACCGGATAACCTTGCGCCCGCCATTCGCTTTCGATGAAGTCCGCTGCCGCCTGCAAGGCACGCGGCCGGAACACGTTGCGCTCGCCGATCGTCCCGGCGAGGGCGTGCACGTAGGATCGGACGCGCTCGGTCGTGCTGCTCGCCTGCTCCATGCCGGCGACGATAGCGTGTCCGGGGTGGTTGTGGAGTCGGCCCCTCGCGCGTGCTAGCGTGGGCGCCGATGCAACCGTCCCTGTCCGGCATCCCTCTGCTACGCGGCCGCCCGCTCCGACCGATGGCGATCCGTGACCTCGTGCGGTCATGAGAGCCCTGGTCCAGCGGGTCAGCGAGGCGAGCGTCCGGGTCGATGACCGCCTGATCGGCGCGATCGGCCCGGGCCTGCTGGTGCTGCTCGGGGTCGAGGCGGGCGACGGCATTGGCGAGGCCGACCTGCTTGCCCGCAAGATCGCCGCACTCCGGATCTTCGAGGACGACGCCGGCAAGATGAACCGCTCGGTCCGGGAGGCGGGCGGCGCGCGCGCTGGTGGTCAGCCAGTTCACGCTTTCGGCCGATCTGCGCAAGGGCAACCGGCCGAGCTTCATCCGCGCCGCCGCGCCGGAGGCGGCCGAGGCGCTCTACGGTGATTTCTGCGCCCGGCTCGAGGCCGAGGGCGTGCCGGTCGAGACCGGGCGCTTCGGAGCGCACATGGCGGTCGGTCTGATCAACGACGGCCCGGTCACCATCTGGCTGGACACGGCGGCTCTGCGTCCGGCCGGCCGCTAGAGCCGGGCGACCGACGGAGCTCCGCTGATGCCCGAACTGCCCGACGTCGAACTGTTCAAGCGCTATCTGGACCGAACCTCCCTGCGCCAGACCATCCAGCGGGTCCAGGTCAACGACGCGCGGATCCTGGGCGATCTGCCGGTCGAGCGGTTCGCCGCCGCGCTGGCGGGCAACCGGCTCGAAGCTTCCAGGCGGCACGGCAAGCACCTGCTGGTCCGGCTGGCGCGAAGCGGCTGGCTGACGCTGCACTTCGGCATGACCGGCGGGCTCAGCTATTTCGAGAACCTCGCCGACGACCCGCCCTACGATCGCATCCGGCTCGACTTCGAGGGCGGCCGTCATCTCGCCTATACCAACCGGCGCATGCTCGGTCGGGTCGGCCTCGCCGACGATGCCGATCGGTTCATCGAGGCCGAGGAGCTCGGGCCCGACGCGCTCGATCCGGCATTCGACGAGGCGGCCTTCGCGGCCGCGCTGGCCGGGCGCCGGCGCGACGTGAAGTCCGTCCTGATGGACCAGGCGCTGCTGGCCGGGATCGGCAACATCTACGCCGACGAGATCCTGTTCCAGGCGCGCCTGCACCCGAAAGACGCCGGTCGAAGGCCTGACCAAGAGTCAGCGCAGCCAACTGTTCCGGGCGATCAAGGACGTGCTCGCGACGGCCATCGAGTGCGGCGCGGGCGCCGAGCAGTTTCTCGACCGTCTGCCAAAGGACTACCTCCTGCCGCAGCGCGACCGGGACGGCCGCTGCCCGCGCTGCGGCGGGCCGATCGCGACGCTCAAGTCATCGGGCCGCACGAGCTACTACTGCCCGCACTGCCAGCCGGAGCCCGGCCGCTGACTTGACCGGCTCAATGCTGAGGGGCGGTGCGCTGCGGCACCGTTTGCCGACCCGCTGCGGGTGGAGCCGAATGGTAGATAAAATACCTACAATTTTCTACTTTCTTGGCCGTCCATACGTAAGCTTTATGCATACTAGGATATATCTAATTGCTCAACCATATATCGGTATATACCTGATGCTTTCTTGCTCTGCCGTCGCAGACCGGCACAATCGGAAATTGTTCGGGGCGTCCGGCTCCGGGCCTGGGGCCTGAGCGCTCCCAGCAGACGACGACGGGGGAGTTACTATGAAGAAGCTTCTGATCGGTTCGGCCATGCTCCTGATGTTGGCGGGCCCCGCACTCGCCGGATCCTTGAACGGCAACGGCAACGGGAACGGCAACATCGGCTCGTTCAACGGCAACGGCAACGGTAACGGCAACATCCTCGGTTTCGGCAACGGCAACCTCAACGGCAACCACAACTACGGTTCCGGCAACGGTAACCTGAACGGCAACGGCAACTTCTTCTCCGGCGGCAACGGCAACGTCAACGGCAACGGCAGACTTTGGCGACCTGAACGGCAACGGCAACGGCAACTTTAACGCCTTCGCTGCTGCAACGGCAACGGCAACGGTAACGCCAACCGCCATCTTGTGACGCTGTACCAGTTTCTTGGGGGGCGCACAACCCGATAGAGGTTGGGCGCTTCACCCGGATCTGGAGATCGGCCGTGTTAAACGTGTGTCTGCATGACGGCCCGTCTGAGGCGATGGGTCTCATGCAGTCAGGGAGAACGCTATGAAGAAGGTTTGGTTGGTCCCGCTCGCGGGTCTCGCGATGGCATCGGCCGCATCATCTGTTGCTTCGGCTGAGCCGTTCAGCCTGAAGGGCTCGGATTGTCCGATCGCTCCGGCCTGGTGTTGATCTCCTCGATCGGCAACGGCAACGGCAACGGCAACGGCAACGTCGGGAGCTTCAACGGGAACGTCAACGGCAACGGCAATTCCGGGGGCGGCAACGGCAACGGCAACGGCAACGCCAATTACGGCAGCGGCAACGGCAGCCTCAACGGCAACGTCAACAACGGCAACGGCAACGGCAACGCCAACGGCAACGGCAACTACGGCTACTTGAACGGCAACGGCAACGGCAACGCCAATAACGGCAACGCCAATGGCAACGCCAATGGCAATGGGCCACCTGACGCCAACGGGAACATTGGCTTCGCCAACGGTGGAACCGGTAACATTGGCGCGTTCAACGGCAACCACAACGCCGACAGCACCAGCGGCAACTACAACTTGGGCGCTTCAACGGCAACAACAACGGCGGCAGCTACAACGGAAACGGCAACATCGGCTCGTTCAACGGCAACAACAACGGCAACAACAACGTCCCGTGATGATGGCAGGAGCGCGGCGCGCTCGTTCAAGCTGAACGGCACGCCGCGTCAGGAGCAACTCAACAGAGCGCTAATCCCTTCTAAGGAGCAGCAGCGTGGTACCGACGGTTCTGGCATCGATGCTCATGGCTCATCTGGCGGGCCAGCCCGCCGCCCTGGATGAAATGGGCCGCGGCGTGATCCAGTCGTCGCCGTCGTCATTCATCGAAATCGCTGACGGCAGCGGCAACGGCAACGGCAATGGCAGCTTCAACGGCAATGGCAGCTTAGGCGCTTTGATCGGCAGCCTCGCCAGTGGCAAGGGCTTTCCGGGCGCCGGCACAAACCCAGGCTCCGGCGACGTTGGCGTCCCAAACGTTGGCTCCTTCAACGGAGGCAGCAACAACCTTGACTGGCTCAAGGCCACCCTCGGCTCGGTGATCCGCAGCGGCAATTTCGGCAACCGGGCCGTCACTGCGTCAGCGCCGGCGCCCGCCACGGTAAATTTCAACAACCGGACCGTCACTGTGTCAGCGCCGGCCTCCTCGGCAGCAAATTTCAACAACGGGGCCGCCACTCTGTCGGCGCCGGCCCGCTCCATCGTAGTGGCTGACGGTCGCGGCAACGGCAACGGCAACGGCAATACCGGCAGCGGCAACGGCAACGGCAACTCTGGCAACGGTAACGGCAATAACAACAGCGGTAACAAATAACGGTAATAACAACAACAGCAACAATAACGGCAATAACAACAACAGCAACAATAACGGCAATAACTCGAGCAGCGGTGGCAGCGGCAACGGCGGCGGCAGCAGCAGCGCCAGCGCGAGCGACAGCAGCGGTGGTGGTGGCGGCAACGGCAGCGGCGGTGGCAATGATAACAACAGGGGTGTTATCCCCGACCACAGCAACCCCAATGTCGATGGCGACAGCCCGGGAGACAACAACAACGGCGCGCAGAGCTGTCGGAATTCTAGGAATTCCAGCGCGTTTGTTCTGCGGCTCACCTCCCAGCCCGCAGGCCGGAGGTTGCGAAGCGGGCGAAAGGACCGGCGACGATCTCACGCCTTCTGGCAGTCTCCCGCGACCGACGCACCGGGCCAAGCCTACTGACCAGCCATCAATAAGATCGGCTTGTCGTTTTGATTGCTGGGATCGATCGGCGGGAAGAGTAGAACCATCATCTGGCCGATCAGCTGATCGAGGCGCGGGTCGTCGATGTGGTCGACCCCATCGATTTCGCCAGCCACGGAGCTCAGATACCCCTGATAGTAGCAGAACGCCGCCGTCAGCCGGATCCTGGATCCGAGATCCGCCTTGGGCACGGCGACCGGATCAGCGCAGAGGCGGTCGTAGGTCACGATCTCGGTATTGAAGTAGAAGACCGCGCGGTACGCCGGCCGCGCGCTCGGACCGGGCGTGGTGGTGAAGTGAGTTCGGCTGGAGCAGCGTCGGATGGCTGTTCAGCTGGGACACCAGCTTCGCGTCGAGCATCGACTGATCGATCGCGAACGGATTACCCACGATCACGGTCGTCAAGTCCCGCCCACCGGCGCCGTAGCCATACTCGATCGGCCGGTACGACGAGCTGAGCTTGGTGTCATAGACGAAGGTCTGGCTGGAGCAGGCGGCCAGGATCGACAGCCCACCGGCCAGCGCCGGCCCGACAGTCCATGGCGACTTCATCGCCTCGCCGCCGTACAAGACATGAGGATGCCTCTCAGTAGTTGATCTGGACTGCTAGCACACCCGACCACGTGGACTTGGGGTCGGTCGGGTCAGCATCGTTAGCCCCTGGATCGTCGGTGTTGTAGGAAACGTCCCCCTTGAGGATCAGCCCCGGCAGCAAAGCGTAGTCGCCGCTGAGCACGAAGACGCTCAGATTGTCCAGGCCGTCGAACCAGTTGTGTGAGTAGCCGACGCTGGCGCTCGCGGGTCCGAATGCGTACTGCAGGCCGAGGTTGGTGAAGGACACTTTGGAGATTTTTGGGAGGTTGGTGTCTTTGGTAAACGCAAGCCCATCGGTGAGCTGGCCCCAGGTTGCGCCGAACGAGAACCCGGAAAAGCCGACCAGGCCACCGACCGAGTAGTCCGCGACGTTGCCGAAGCTCGCGTTGGAAGAGCCCCGGGATTGGCCGTTGCTAGTGATGCCGACCGCACTCAGGGCCAGGTTGACGCCGTCGACCGCACCGACCCAGTTGCTGCCGAGGCTGGCAGCGTTCTTTTGGCCGCCTTCGTCCGTTTGGCCGAATTGGCTGCTGGTGTTCGGGCTGAAGCTGGCACCCAGCTGGAAGCCGGCGACGCGCGGCGTGAAGTAGGTGGCCTTGCTCGCATCGCCCGTGTTCTGGACGTTGACGACAACGGCCAGGTTCCTCGTGTCGCCGTCGACACCGCCGGTACCGGACTGAGCGTCCTCACCGCCGACGAACATCACGTCCTCGGCGCCGTCCTGCTGACCGAGCTCGACCCGGCCGAAGTTGCCCGAGAAGAACAGGTTGACCTCGTCCACGCTGACGTTGCCGTTCTGCGCCGCATCGGAATTACTGCCGATCACGATCTCGAGGTAGGAGCCGTAGATGATCCCGGAGTCGGAGGCGGCCGTCGCCTCGAGATGAACCTCGTTGTTCATCGGGAACGCGTAGCGTTGGTTGTGGGGGCCAGCCAGCGTGTCTCTGGTCGCGCCCAGAACCTCGAACTCGGTGTAGCCGCTGAGCTTCACCTGCATCGGACCCGCCGCCTCGGCCGGCGCCGCGCCAGCCAGCAGGAAACCAGCGCCCACAATCGCCGTGCTGCCCAGCAGCGGCCCGCGATGATGCATGGATCCCGTTCTCCGCCTGCACCCGATGCAGGGGTACGCTTTCTTCGAAGCTACTGTCTCGCCCTTAGGTCACTTGACCGCATTCGTCAACCGCTGATATCCGCGTTCGTCAGGTGCTGAGCCAACAGGGCCGCCTGTGTCCGATTGTTGGCGTTGAGCTTCTTCAGAATTCGGTGGACATGCACCTTAACGGTACCCTCCTCGATGGCCAGTTCCCGGGCAATGAGCTTGTTCGACTGCCCCCTTTGGAGCAGATCGAGGACGCGGAGCTCGCGTCCCGTAACACCAAGCGTTTTCATCGCCCTGGTTTCGATCGAACTCGGGCAGCCTCTGCGGTGCTTGGCCATTTGTCAGCGCGCTCGCCGGTACGAAGGTCCCACCGTTCTGAACGAAGCGCAACGTCTCGATCAGAATGTTCGGATCGAGGCTGGATGGGAAATACGCGCGTGCACCAAGCTGTATGGCATCAACCACCGCCGGTCTGTCTTGACGATCCGACACCGCCACGATCGGTGCGCCCGGCAGGGCACGGCGGAGCTGATCGAAGATTTCCTCATGACGGCCGGATGGCTGCACGATTTCTCACCGGTATCGATGATGACGAGATCGATGGCCTCGTCCGGAGCAGTGAGCGCCTCGCTCGTGCCGGCCTTATCGAACGCGACGATCCGGACACGAATCCCGCTGAGCTCGAGGAACCGCGCGAGAACCTCCCGACGCAACGTCCTTTCGTCGCACAGCAGCACGGTGATCCCCCCAACTGGGGCGTCGACGGCGTTCATGTCTCGCTCCCTATTATGATATTCGTATGGCCCCCATTGATGACAGATCATTGATTGAGGTCAATACCTTTGGCTGTTTGAGCAGAACGGTTCACGTCCTGCGGTTGGGGGGCGAGAGCGGGACGTCAGTTCGGCAGCGGCCTGTGGGCATGCCTCGTCCCTAAATGGAGGAAACCCAGGCTGGCCCCACTTGCTCGAGTGACTGCACTCATCATCTGGCGCGCCAGCATGGCCGCCTGCGTCCGATTGTGGGCGTTGAGCTTTTTCAAGATCCGGTGGACGTGCACTTTGACGGTACCCTCCTCGATGGCCAATTCCCGCCCGATCGCCTTGTTGGACTGACCCCTTTGGAGCAGCTCGAGGACGCGGAGCTCGCGTTCGGTGACCCCGAGCGATGCCATCGCACCGGCCACGTTGGGCTGCGGCATCTGAGGCTCATGGTCGTTCGTCAGTGCGCTCGCCGGTACGAAGGTACCGCCGTTCTGCACGAAGCGCAGCGTCCCGATCAGAATGGTCGGGTCGAGGCTGGACGGGAAGTACGCGCGGGCACCGAGCTGCATGGCATCGACCACGGCCGACCTGTCTTCGCGATCCGAAACCACCACGACCGGCGCGCCCGGGAGGGCACCACTCAGGTCATCGAAGATTTGCCTGATCGCCGGATGGCTGCACGATTTCTCGCCGGTATCGATGATGGCGAGGTCGACCGCGTCCTCCGAGGCGGTGAGCGCCTCGCTCCTGCCTGCGTTCGCCAACGCGATGATCCGAACGCGAATCCCGCTGAGCTCGAGAAACCGCTCGAGCATCTGCCGCCGTAGTGTTCTTTCGTCGCACAGCAGAACGGTCATCCGCCTGACTTCGGCGTCGACGGCGCTCATGACGCTCACCTCCCCAGTCGGAGACCGGATCTCATTTGTTAATTCATGATTTGGGAGGGCTGAGCGTACAATCAAGGTTGTTTGGGTTAATCATTAAATTTCCGATAATGCGTGGCAAAAGCGCCACAGCCAGCCTCGTTGGCGAAACACCGGCATACCCCCACCGCGGACGAGCCTCGTCCGTCTTCCTGCCGCCCTCAATGCCCGGCGGCGGCCATGCGGCGGGTTTCGAGCACGTCCTCGAGCCAGCCGACCTCCATCTCGGGAACCGACTTGAGCAGGAGGTCGGTGTAGTCGTCGTGCGGCGGCGTCAGGACCTCGCGCTTTGGCCCCTGCTCGACCACGCGGCCCTGGTACATGACGACGATCGCGTGGGCGATCGCCTTCACGGTCGCGAGATCGTGAGTAATGAACAGATAGGAGACGCCGGTCTCCTTCTGGATGCGCAGCAGGAGCCGGAGGATGCCGTCGGCGACCAGGGGGTCGAGCGCCGAGGTGACCTCGTCGCAGATGATCAGATCGGGCGAGGCGGCGAGCGCGCGCGCGATGCAGACCCGCTGCTTCTGGCCGCCCGAGAGCTCGGCCGGATAGCGGTCGGCGAACTCGGGCTTGAGCTCGATCAGGGTCAGGAGCTCGGCGACCCGATCGCGCCGCTCGCCGGCACCCTTGCCGAAGTAGAACTGGAGCGGCCGGCCGATGATCTCGCCGACCTTCTGGCGCGGATTCAGCGCCACGTCGGGCATCTGATAGATCATCTGCAGCTCGCGCAGCTCGTCGCGCGAGCGGTCCTTGAGCGCGCGCGCGAGGGACTTGCCCTTGAACCGGATCTCGCCCTCGAGCGGCGGCAGGAGGCCGGTGATCACGCGCGCGAGCGTCGACTTGCCGCTGCCCGATTCGCCGACCACGGCGAGCGTGGTGCCGGGCGCGATCGCCGTGCTGACGTCCTCGAGCACCAGGAAATCGCGGCTCTGGGTGTAGGACGCGGTGATCCGATCGACCTCCAGTACCGGGGCCTCGGCCAGGAGCTGGCCCTCGTCGCCGCCGACCCGGCGCACGTTGACCAGATCGCGCGTGTAGGCCATGCGCGGCCGGTGCAGGATCTGCTCGGTCGCGCCGAGCTCGACCATCTCGCCGAAGCGAAGCACCATGATCCGGTCGGCGATCTGGGCGACCACGGCGAGGTCGTGCGTGATGTAGAGGGCGGCCGTGTCCTCCTCCGTGATCGCCTTCTTGATCGCCGCGAGCACGTCGACCTGCGTCGTGACGTCGAGTGCCGTGGTCGGCTCGTCGAACACGATGATGTCGGGATTGCAGGACAGCGCCATCACGGTCATGGCGCGCTGCAGCTGCCCGCCCGAGACCTGGTGCGGATAGCGATTGCCGAACGTATCGGGCTCGGGCAGGCCGAGGGTCGCGAACAGGCGCACCGCCTTCTCGGTCGCCTCGCGGCGCGACATCACGCCGTGGCGGACCGGCGCTTCGGTGATCTGGCTGATCAGCGTGTGCGCCGGATTGAAGGCTGCAGCCGCGCTCTGCGCCACGTAGGCGACCCGGCGGCCGCGCAGCTCGAGGACCTGCCGTTCGGAGAAGCTCCGGATGTCCTGGCCGTCGAGCAGGATCTCGCCGCCGCTGATCCGACAGCCGTAGCGGGCGTAACTGAGCGCCGCGAGACCGATCGTCGACTTGCCCGCACCGGACTCGCCGATCAGCCCCAGCACCTCGCCCCGCTCCAGCTCGACGTCGACCCCTTTGACGATCGGCAGCCAGGCTTCGCGGTCCTCGCTCCAGCCGTCGATCTTGAGCCCCTTCATCTGCAGCAGCATGTCAGCGGCCCCTGATGCTCGAGCTCTTGCGCAGGAACCAGTCGACCACGAGGTTGATGCCGATGGTCAGGAGCGCGATCGCGGCGGCCGGAATCAAGGGCGCCGGCAGGCCGAAGCTGATCGCGTTGGCGTTGTCCTTGACCATGCCGCCCCAGTCGGCCGCGGGCGGCTGGATGCCGAGGCCGAGGAAGCTGAGCGCACTGATGAACAGGAAGGCGAAGCAGAAGCGCAGCCCGAACTCGGCGATCAGCGGCGGCAGCGTGTTCGGGAACACCTCGCGGGTCATGATCCAGAGCAGGCCCTCGCCGCGCAGCCGCGCGACCTCGACGAAATCCATCACGGCGACGTCCATGGCGACCGCGCGTGAGAGCCGGAACACGCGGGTCGAATCGAGGATCGCGCTGACCCCGATCAGGACCGGGACCGAGCTGCCGAGCACCGAGAGCACGAGCAGCGCCAGGATCAGGGTCGGGAAGGCCATCAGCACGTCGACCAGGCGGCTCACCACCTGATCGACCCAGCCGCCGACCACCGCGGCGAAGAAGCCGAGCGAGATGCCGATACAGAACGATAGGATCGTGATCGCGAGCGCGATCGAGATCGACGTCCGGGCGCCAAAGAGCAGGCGCGAGAGCAGATCGCGCCCGAGACTGTCGGTGCCGAGCCAGTGCGCGGCCGAGATCGGCGCCCAGACGTCGCCGACCACCGCCGACTCGCCGTAGGGCGCCAGCGCCGGGCCGAAGATCGCCGCGAACGCGTTGACCGCGATGACGATGATGCCGATCCAGACGCTGACCGGCAGGCCCCGCGAGGGTGCTTCCTGGAGCGCCGCCTCGAGCGCCGCTTCGGTTGCCGCGGCCGGGATCGAGAGTTCGGTGCGGGGTGCTTCGGCCATCGCTACATCGCCATCCCTCTGCCGGGCCGCTATCGGGGATGCCGCAGCCTGGGATTGGAGACGATCGAGAGAACATCGGCGAGCAGATTGAGGCCGACATAGGTGACTGCAAAGATCAGGCCGCAGGCCTGCACCAGCGGCACGTCGCGCTTGGCGACGCCGTCGACCATCAGCTGGCCTATGCCGGGATAGACGAACACGACCTCGACCACGATCACGCCGACCACCAGATAGGCGAGGTTCAGCACGACGACGTTGATGATCGGCGAGAGCGCGTTCGGCAGCGCGTGGCGAAAGATGATCGCGGCGCGCGGCACCCCCTTGAGCTCGGCCATTTCGACGAACGGGCTGGAGAGGACGTTGATGACCGCCGCGCGGGTCATCCGCATCATGTGTGCGACCACGACCGCGGTGAGCGTGATCGCGGGCAGGGCGACGGCGTAGAGCCTCGCCCAGAAGCCCATGCCCTCGTGAATCCGGGCGAGCGAGGGGAACAGCGGCACCTTGACCGCAATGAGAAAGATCAGGAGATAGCCGATCAGGAACTCCGGCATCGAGATCGCGGCCAGAGTGGCGGTCGAGATCGCCTTGTCGAACAATGTCTCGCGATAGAGCGCCGCGAGCAGGCCGAGGAGAATCGCGAACGGCACGGCGATCACCGCCGCGACGCTCGCCAGAAACAACGTGTTCCCCAGCCGCTGGCCGATCACCTGGCCGATCGGTCGGCGGTTCGCGAGCGAATTGCCGAGATCGCCGGACAGAACCCCGCCGAGCCAGCCGACGTAGCGCATGTAGGCCGGGCGATCGAGGTCAAGCTCCTTGCGAATGTTTTCGACCGCCTGCGGCGTCGCCGACTGACCGAGCACGGCCTGGGCGACGTCGCCCGGCAGGATCTCCGTGGCCACGAAGATGACCACGGAGGCTGCCCAGATGGTCAGAATGCCCAGCGCCAGCCGCCGGATGATCAGCCGGCCGAGGCTCGACATGGTGCGCGTTCTCTCGCTAGCTGAACCAGACCTGCTCCGCGACGCGCAGGCCCGTCAGCACCGGCGCCTCGACGAAGCCGTTCAGGTTGTCGACCGAACCGAACAGGAAGTTGTTGAACATCGGGATGATCTCGCCGCCGTCCTCCCAGATCATGCGCTGGAGATCGGCGTACATCTGCTTGCGCTTGGTGAGGTCGAGCTCGCCGCGCGCCTGCTTGAGCAGCTGATCGAAGGCCGGCCGCTTCCAGAACGACTCGTTCCAGGCCGCATCCGACTGGTAGGCGACCGAGAGCATCAGATCGGCGGTCGGTCGCCCGCCCCAGTAAGAGCCGCAGAAGGGCTTCTTCATCCAGGTCTCGGACCAGTAGCCGTCCTCGGGTTCGCGCTGGAGGACGAGGTCGATCCCGGCCTTCTGGGCGTGCTGCTGGAAGAGCGTCGCCGCGTCGACCGCGCCGGTGAACGCGGCATCGGCGATATAGAGCGTGATCGGTCCGCTGTAGCCCGACTGCTTCATATGGAATGCCGCCTTGTCGGGGTCGTAGGTCCGCTGCGGCAGGTCGGCGTCGTAGACCGGATCGAAATCGGGTACCGGGTGGTCGTTGCCGAGCTTGCCGTAGCCGCGCAGGATCTTGTCGACCAGCTCCTTGCGGTTGATCGCGAATTTCAGCGCGAGGCGGACATCGTTGTTGTCGAACGGTGGCGTGTCGCAGCGCATCGGGAAGGTGTAGTGGCCCGCACTCGGCACGTTGTAGGCCTTGATCCCGGGCGCGTGTTCGAGCAGCCCGAAGGTCTTCGGGTCCAGGCGGTTGACGAAGTGCACCTGGCCGGTCTGCAGCGCGCTGGTGCGTGCGGCCAGGTCGTTGATCGCCAGGGTCTCGACCGTATCGACGTGACCGCGCCCCGCCTTCCAGTAGTTCGGATTGCGCTTGGCGAAGGTGCGCACGCCGGGCTCGAAGGAATCGATCGTGAAGGCGCCGGTGCCGATCGCGTCGGTGGGCTTCGCATCCTTCGGCATGATCAGGAGGTGGTAGTCCGAGAGGATGTAGGGCACATCGGCATTGCCGGCCTCGAGCACGACGGTCACCTCGTGCGTGTCGCTGGCCTTGAGGTCGGTGATCGGCTGCAGGTAGCCCTGAGCGCCCGAGGTCGAGTCTTTGCCGCGGTGATGGTTGATCGAGTAGATGACGTCCTCCGCGGTCATCTCCTTGCCGTTGCTGAACTGCACGCCCTTGCGCAGCTTGAACACCCACTGGGTAGCGTCCTTGTTGGGTTCCCAGCTCTCGGCCAGCTCGGGAATCGCCTCGTTCTTCACGTCGAGTTCGACCAGTGGATTGCCCCACTGGTAGCCGACCGTCTGCATGTAGTTCGCGGTGTAGGTCGCGGGGTCGAGACTGTCGGTGGCACCGGCGCTGTCGATGCCGAGCACGAGGTCGCCGCCCTGCTTGGGCTCCTCGGCGGCGAGGCCGGCGCGCGCCAGCAGCGAGGATGCCGCCGCCGCGGTGACGCCGAACGCCGCCGCGCGCTCGACAAACTGGCGCCGGCTCAAGCGGCCGGTCCTGGCGAGATGGGTCAGGCGGTCGAAGTCGGACATTGCCGTCTCCCTGAGTTCGATGCCTCCGGCCGCCGAGCCCCCGCCGCCGCAAGGGCAAGTATAACGCCTCGGACATTCAGAGCGTCGTGCCCGGGCTCCGGCGGCCGCGATCGGTCCGCGCGCACCGGCGCCGCACCCTGCGTTTGGCGCTAGGATTTCAGATTGCCGCGCGTTCGGCAAGCTCCGGCTGCAACGGTCGGCGCAGCGCTGACGTCAACCTCAACGCGGACATCGGGCGCGGCAGCTGGCTGGGGCGGCAGGATTCGAACCTGCGAATGCCGGATCCAAAATCCGGTGCCTTACCGCTTGGCGACGCCCCAAATCGCGGCGCGCCGAAGATAGGCCGGCAGCGACCCGCAGGGCAACCGTCAGCCGGGCGGCGGATGGACGCCGACCGGGCTGCCGGGCGCCAGCCCGAGCAGCGCGGCCGCGCTTGCCGCCATTGACGCCGATCTCGGCCAGACCATTGGCGTTCTCGTACCAGAGCGCCGCGCCCGGCGGCACGTCGGAGAAGGTCTGGCCGCGGCCGATCCGGCGCCCGGCGACCTCGAGCTCGGTCGTCCTCGGCGAGGCGCGCGGCGCGCAGCCCGGTCATCGCGTTGCCGAAATGGTCGACGTAGACGATCTCGGCCAGATCGTCCGGCCAGTCGGGGTAGCGGGTCGGCGCGGTCTCCCGCCGGGCGGCCTTCGCCCGAGCGCCAGGCGGGCCGCGACCGGCGCGAACAGGTCGCGGCCATGGAAGGTCGCCGAGAGCGCCGACCGGCCGCCAGGTGATCGCGAAGCAGCGGCCGCGCGGGCGCGGCGCAGCACCAGCTCGAACAGGCCGTTGTCGGGGCCGACGAGCCACCGGCCGTCGGCCTCGACCACCAGCGCGCCGCGCGGCCCGCCGACGCCCGGATCGACCACCGCCAAAATGACGTCGCCCGCCTCGAACCAGTCGGCATAGGCGGCCAGCAGATAGGCCGCAAGGCGCGGCTCGAAGGCGGGCAGATCAGCGAACAGGTCGACCACCGGCACGGCCGGCGCCGGCGCGCGCCAGCACCGCCTTGACCTGGCCGACATAGGGGCCGGCAAGGCCGAAATCGGTGCAGAGCACGATCATGACGGCCGCCAGCGCCGCTGCTCGCGCCAGCCACCATTCCGGGTGCGCGCGGCCGATCGCGCCGCGGCGGCCGCCATGCGCACGTGGTCTCGTCGAACAGGCCGAAACAGGTGGCGCCGCTGCCCGACATGCGCGCGAGCTCGCAGCCGGGCTGCGCCTCGAGCGCGGCAAGAACGTCGCCGATCGCCGGCAGGAGGCGGCAGCGCCGGCGCCTGCAGATGGTTCGCCCGGCCGCGCAGCCAGGCGAGCAGCCCGGCTCCGCTCGCAGGGCGGCGGGCCGAGCTCGCGCGGACGGTTGCGGGCATCTCGCCGAGGCCGCCGAACACCGCCGCGGTCGCGAGCGGCAGGCCGGGTTGACCAGCAGCAGGGCCAGGGCGGGCAGGCCGTCGCCGAGGTCGAGCCGCTCGCCGATGCCGCGCATGCGCGCCGCGCGGCCGGCAGACAGACCGGCACGTCGGCGCCGAGCTGCGAGCCCGAGCGGCGCCAGATCCGCGGCGCTCATGCCGAGCCGCCACAGCCGGTTGAGGCCGCGCAGCGTCGCCGCCGCATCGGCCGAGCCGCCGCCCAGGCCCGCGGCGACCGGCATCCGCTTCTCGAGCGTGATCCGTACCGGTGGCCGCGACGCCCGACCTGGCCGGCGAGCCGCCGCGCCGCGCGCAGCACCAGATTGTCGGGCTCGCCGGCCAGCGCCGCCGGCGAACGGCCCGGCGACGTCCAGCTCGAGGCGCTCATCGGCTTGAAGCGTCAGCCGGTCGCCGAGCGCGGCCGAACACCACCAGGCTGTCGAGCTCGTGGTAGCCGTCGGCACGCCGGCCGGTGATCAGGAGATCGAGATTGATCTTGGCAGGCGCCTGCTCTTCGATCGACGGCATCGGCGGCCGAAGCGCCCGGTGGCTCGCGGCACGCCGTCCCGATCAGGTGCGACCCGGTTCCGGTCGGGCTCGGGCAGGCCGGATTTCAGCTTCTGCTCGATGCGTCGGCCACGGCATTCTCCTCGGGCTCGAGGGTCAGCGCGCGCTGCCACTGGAAGCGGGCCTCGCGCTGCGCGGCCGACCCGCCAGTAGGCATCGCCCAGATGCTCGTTGATCACCGGATCGCCCGGCTCCAGCTCGACCGCGCGCTCCAGACTCGTCGACCGCCCCGTCGTATTCGCCGAGGCGGAAGTGCGCCCAGCCCAGGCTGTCGACGATGTAGCCGTCGTTCGGTCTGAGCTCGCACGGCGCGGTTCAACATCGCCTTGGCCTGGTCCAGATGCATGCCCATGTCGACCCAGCTGTAGCCCAGATAGTTGAGGACGAAGGGCTGCTCGGGCTCGAGCTTGAGGGCGTGCTGGAAGTCGGCCTCCGCCTGGGGCCAGCGCTTGGTGCGCTCATAGGTGATGCCGCGGGCGTAGAACAGCGTCCAGTGCTCGCGCTTGGGCTCGGCGATGCGCGCGATCGCCCGACTGTAGGCGGATTCGGCGCGATCGTACTTCTCGTCCCGGCGCAGCAGGTCGCCCAGCTGGACCAGGGCTTCGATCCGCGTCGGTTCGCGCGCGGCCAGATCCTCGAGCGCCTGATAGGCGTCTTCGGGCCGCTTGAGATCGTGCAACACGCGCGCGGTCCGCAGCTTGGCCGTGTACGCCAGAGGCGAATCGGGCGGGACCGCATCGAAGGCCTCGATGGCGCCGTCGAGATTGTCCTGCTCGGCGAGAATGTCGCCGATCAGGAGCGATCCCTCGGCCAGATCGGGGCGCAGGTAGTTCGCCAGGCGCGCGTAGACGATCGCGCGCGCCGTGCCACGCTCCTGATGGAGCGCCTCGGCGATGCCGAGCAGGGCATCGGCCATGCCGCCTGCGGCGTCGGTAAAGGGCGGCTGGGGCACGCCGCCCCGCTCGAGCGTCGTGAGCAGGTCCAGAAGCATCGGCAGCTCACGATCGTCCTCGACCTGGCCGCGCACCATCGCGATCGCGGCGTCGCGCTGGCCCGCGCGCGCCAGGATGCTGGCATAGGCCTGGATGATCCGGACCGGTGCCGGACCGCCGGGCATGGCTTCGCTCATGGTCTTTGCGGCGTCTTCCGTGCGGCCGCCCAGATCGAGCAGCATCGCCTTGTGATAGGCGTTGAGCGGGCCGAGCGACTCGCCGCGCTCGAGCCGCTTGAGCGCATCAGCGGTGGCACTCGGGCCGCCCTGCCCGAACACCGCCCAGGCATCGAGAAACGGCGCCGTGAGAGCGGCGATACCATTGTCACCCAGCTGGCCGAGTGGCCCGCGCGCCCCCGCAAAGTCGTTGGCACGGACGCGCTCGAGGGCGAGCAAAAGGCGCGCCTCGTCGGCGCTGGGGTCGCGCTCGGCCAGCGGCTTCGCCTCCTTCAGCGCAGTATCATAGCGTCCGTTCGCCAGGTTCAGCAGAAAGAGCTGCTGCATGAGGTCAAGGTTGCCCGGATCGCCGGCCAGGGCGCTCTCGAAATAGTTCGCCGCCTCGCTCAGCTGACCGCGGTCCAGGGCGAAGTTGCCCGCGAGATAGTCACCGAGGGTGGAGTTGAGCTCGGTGTTGGACTCAACGGCCATACCGGTTGTCGCCAGACCAGCGACTCCGGAGGCGGTGGGCGAGTTCTGCGCGGCGCACGCCATCAGAACCAGCCCCAGAAGGGCTCCACCAAGGCGTGCGAGGCGGGTCCGGCGGCGGGTCATGGGCATCGACTCGGTCATGCGGCGACCTGCGGCGGCGCTCAGCCGCAACGTCTCAGCGCAGGCGCGGCGGTCTCGACGGGCTCGGCGGTCTTGACGGACGGGCCGCCGAGCGGCATGGAACAGGCCGGCCGCGACGCGACCCGGCCGCGACCTTCCGCTGACCTCAGGAGCAGATCGATGTTGCGCACCAAGAGCAAGAACGACCCCAGCGCCCGCGGTGGCGCCGACGAAGGCAAGACCTTCGAGGGCAAAAAGGTCAAACCTGTGTTGTACGTCGGCACGGCGGTCGGCCATGGCCGTTACATAGCGGTGCAGGATGAGGCCGGCAAGTTGATCATGGGTCGTGACGGCAAGCCGGTGGCGTTCCGCGAAATCTGACTCCCTCAGATTGACCAACAATTAAGACGCTTCCAGAGGCTGGCCGCGCGGTGCCGCCGCCGCGGCCCGGTCATCGCCTCGATGCGCCCGGCCAAGCCTCTGCCGGAGTCGTGATCGCAGCGCGCCGTCCTCCTCACATGCCGACGTAGTTCGGCCCGTCGCCGCCCTGCGGCACGACCCACACGATGTTCTGGCTGGGGTCCTTGATGTCGCAGGTCTTGCAGTGGACGCAGTTCTGATAGTTGATCTGGAGGCGCGGCTCGCCGCCCTCGCCATCGCGTACGATCTCGTAGACGCCGGCCGGGCAGTAGCGTTGCTCGGGCGCGGCGTACTCGGCGAGATTGAGGCTGATCGGCACGCGCTCGTCCTTCAGCGTCAGGTGACAGGGCTGATTGTCGTCGTGGTTGGTGTTCGAGATGAACACCGATGACAGGCGATCGAAGGTGAGCTTGCCGTCCGGCTTGGGATAGTCGATCGGCGTGAAGTTGCGGGCCGGCCTGAGACGGGTGTGGTCGGGATGATGGTGCAGGGTCCAGGGCGCCCTGCCGCGTAGCAGGTAGGAGTCGAGGGCGGCGTGGGCGAGCCCGCCCAAGAGGCCGAAGTGAAAGCCCGGTCGGATGTTGCGCACAAGGTAGAGCTCCTCGCGCACCCACGATGCCTCGAGGGCGGCCGGATAGGCGTCGAGACCCGAGTTCCCGCCCCGGCGCGAGCGCCTCGAACACCGCCTCGGCCGCCAGCATGCCGGACTTCATCGCGGTGTGATTGCCCTTGATCTTGGGCACGTTGAGGAAGCCGGCCGCGCAGCCGATCAGCGCGCCGCCCGGAAACACCAGCTTCGGGATCGACTGCAAGCCGCCCTCGTTCAGGGCGCGCGCGCCGTAGCAGATCCGGCGGCCGCCCTCGAACGTGGCGCGGATCGCCGGGTGGGTCTTGAAGCGCTGGAACTCCTCGAACGGCGAGAGATAGGGGTTCTCGGTAGTCGAGCCCGACGACGAAGCCGACCGCGACCTGATGGTCCTCCAGGTGATAGAGGAACGAGCCGCCATAGGTTCGCCGATCGAGCGGCCAGCCGATGGTGTGCACGACCAGGCCCGGCTGGTGCCTGGCCGGATCGACCTCCCAGAGCTCCTTGAGGCCGATCCCGTAGGTCTGGGGATCGACGCCGTCGCGCAGGTCGAAGTCGCGCTCGAGCTGCTGGGTGAGCGAGCCGCGGCAGCCCTCGGCGAACAGCGTGTATCTGGCGTGCAGCTCGATCCCGGGCTGGTAGTTGGCCTTGGGCTCGCCGTTGCGGTCGAGGCCCATGGCGCCGGTCGCCACGCCCTTGACGCTGCCGTCGTCGTGGGTCAGGACCTCGGCGGCGGCGAAGCCGGGATAGATCTCGGCGCCGAGCTCGCTCGGCCTGCTCGCCGAGCCACTTCACGACGTTGCCCATGCTGACGATGTAGTTGCCGTGATTGTGCATCTGCGGCGGCGTCGGCAGCGTCCACGCACGCGTCGCCGTGAGGAACTGGAACCGGTCCTCGGTGACCGGCGTGTGAAGCGGCGCGCCGCCTCGCCTGCCAGTCCGGGATCAGCTCGTCCAGCGCGCGCGGCTCGAGCACCGCGCCCGAGAGGGTGTGACGCGCCGAGCTCGGACGCCTTCTCGAGGACGCAGACCGTGATCTCGCGCTCGCGCTCGATGCTCAGCTGGCGCAGCCGGATGGCGGCCGCGAGGCCGGCCGGCCCGGCGCCGACGATGACGACGTCGAACTGCATGCTCTCGCGTTCCATGACCTCCCTCGGCTCGCTCGGTTTTCGCGAAATGGTGGCGCCCGACGCGTCAGCCCATCTTTGACGCGTTGGTCGCCATGATGGACAGATGAGCCGAAGGCTCGAACGGCGGTCATCGACCGATCGGGCGCTGCCCATCCCCGCGATCGGACCGAAGCGACCGATGACCTCCGCGTCAAGTGCCGCAGCTTCTCGCCTGGCTCGAGTGGTATCGGGAGATGGGCGTGACCGAACTGATCGGCGATCGCCCGATCGATCGCTTCGAGGCCGGCCGGTCGGTCGCCGAGACCGACCGGCGAGGCGACATAGGTCGCCCCCGGGCGGGCATCAACGGCGCCCGCACAACCGCGGGGCTTTGAGGTCGCGCCCGGCCGGGCGTCGCCGGCACCCGTTGCGCGGGTCGCCCAGCCGCTGCTCCTGCGCTCGGCCGGCAGCGTGGCCGAGAGCGCGCGCGAGATTGCCGCCGGCTGCCCGAGCGTCGCCGAGCTCGAGGCGGCGCTTGCGGCGTTCGATGGCTGCGCGCTGAAGGAGACCGCGCTCAATCTCTGCTTCGCCGACGGCAATCCCGCGGCCGAGGTGATGCTGATCGGCGAGGCGCCGGGCGCCGAAGAGGACCGCCGGGGCAAGCCCTTCGTCGGCCCCAGCGGTCAGCTGCTCGACCGGATGCTGGCGACCATCGGGCTCGATCGCGGCAGCGTCTACATCACCAACGTGATCTACTGGCGTCCGCCCGGCAACCGCTCGCCGACCCAGGCCGAGATCGCCGCCTGCCAGCCGTTCCTCGAGCGGCAGATCGAGCTGATCCGGCCGAAGCTGATCGTGTTCGTCGGCGGCATCGCGGCGCGCGGCCTGCTCGGAGTCAAGGAAGGCGTGACCAAGCTGCGCGGCCGCCGTCTGATCTACACGACCGCCGACGGCGCGACGATCCCGGCCATGGTCATGTTCCATCCGGCCTACCTGTTGCGCCAGCCGGCGCAGAAGCGGCTCGCCTGGCGTGATCTGCTGGCAATTCGCCGATTGCTGGCATGAAACTGCCGCCTGGGCAATCGACCTTAACAATTCAGAGCGAACTTCAGATGTGGTAAACATCGATTAACTTCAATTTTCTATCAAATATCACAATAATGTCCGCGCATGCCTCAAGGGACACTTCAAGCGGACGCTCCTCAGGCTGCTTCTGGCTGCGAGCCTGTGCGCCATCGCTCGGCCTGGCCACCGCCGCGCACTGGAGCCGACGCCAGCCACCGCCGCAGTCCGAGACGGGCGGAGCCTCACCCGACGCTGCCGTCGCTGTCGTCGGAGCCAGAGCGCGCTGCGCGCGGCTCCCTCGAGCGAGCACGACGCCGGTGCTCTATCGGCGCATCTTCGACCTCCAGGCGGCGGGCGATTTCGCCGCGGCCGATCGCCATGATCGCCGCGCTCGACGTCCGATCCTGCTCGGCCATGTCCTGCTTTCAACGCTACATGCACCCGACCGCCTACCGCTCCAGCTATGCCGAGCTCGCCGACTGGCTCGAGCACTATGCCGACCATCCCGACGCCGACCAGGTCTATCGGCTGGCGCTGCGGCGCCGCCCGCCGGGCGCGGCGCGGCCGCAGCCGCCGGTGCGGGGCTATCTCGGCGGCGCCGGTCAGGAGCTGCAGGAGGTCGTGCGGCCGGCCTATCGGACCGATCTCGAGCGCTCGTCCGCCGAGGAGGCGGCCGTCCGCCGCTGGCGCCTGGGGCTCGAGCAGCTGGTCGCCGACGGCCGGCCGGAGGACGCCGAAGCCGCGTTGGACCGACGCCGAGATCACGCCTCTGCTCGATCAGGTGGAGCAGTGATCTCGCTCGCTGGACCGTCGCGCGCGGTCTACGTCAGCGTCGGAGACTATGCGAAGGCCCTCTCGCTCGCCGGCCGGGCCGCCGCGCGCTCGGGCCGGCGTGGTCCCGGAAATCCACTGGATCGCCGGGCTCAGCGCCTGGCGACTGGACAAGATTCAGCTGGCGGCCTGGCATTTCTCGAACCTCGCCGAGGCGACCTCGACCCTGCCCGCGGAACGCTCGCGGGCGGCGTTCTGGGCGGCGCGCGCCTATCTGGTCGGCTTCCGACCCCACCTGGTCAGCCATTTCCTGCGCATCGCGGCGGGCTCGCGCGACTTCTACGGCCTGCTGGCGCGCACCGTGCTCGGCGAAACGATCACCTACGAGAGCGATCCGGCCGGCCGCAGGGAGAGCATGCTCCAGGTGCTGCTGCGCTTTCCGGGCGCCCAGCGGGCGCTCGCGCTCGGCCAGATCGGCCAGATCGAGCTGGCCGAGCAGGAGATCCGCAAGCTCGCCAGTCGGGCCTCGCCCGAGCTGATGGTCGGCCTGATCGGGCTCGCCGAGTCCCTCGACCTGCCGGCGGCGCAGATGCGCCTTGCTCAGAGCCTCGGCGCCAGCGATGGCAGCTACCACCTCGGCGCCCTGTTCCCGCTGCCCAACTGGCAGCCGGCCAACGGCTACACCGTCGACCGGGCGCTGGTCTACTCGATCATGCGCGGCGAAGTCCGGCTTCGACCCCTCGGCCGAGAGCGAAGCCGGCGCCCGGGGGCTGATGCAGCTCATGCCGGCGACCGCCCGCTATCTGGCGCGCCAGAGCGAGCTCGAGACGCCCGGACACGACGACCTGTTCGAGCCCGAGACCTCGATCTTGTTCGGCCAGGCCTATCTCGAGCACCTCTTGCAGTGGTCGCCGATCGGCGGCAATCTCATCTATCTTGCGGTGGCCTACAATGCCGGACCGGCGCGGATCGCCCGCTGGCGGGAGGAACTGCAGATCGATGACGACCCGCTCCTGTTCCTCGAATCGATCCCGCTGCGCGAGCCTCGGGTCTACGTGAAGAACGTGCTGACCAACCTCTGGATCTATCGCGCGCGGCTCGGCCAGCCCCAGCCCTCGCTCGAGGCGCTCGCGCGCAACCAATGGCCGAGCTACCTCGCCCTCGACTCCGATCGTCAGCTGCATGCCTCGAATTGACCCCGAGCGCGCGTTTCGAGCGCTCAACATCGCCGTCCTGACCATCTCCGACAGCCGCACCCCGGCCGAGGACCGCTCGGGCGACCTGCTGGTCGAACGGCTGAGAGCGGCCGGTCACCGGCTGGCCGATCGGGCGCTGGTCGCCGACGACGCCGATCTGATCGCCGCCCGGTTTCGCGCCTGGATCGACGACCCGGCGGTCGACGTCGTGATCAGCACGGGCGGCACCGGGGTCACCGGCCGCGACGTCACGCCGGAGGCGCTGGAGCGGGTGGCGGAGAAGCTGATCCCGGGCTTCGGCGAGCTGTTCCGGATGATCAGCTACAACAAGATCGGCACCTCGGCGCTGCAGTCGCGGGCCACGGCGGGTGTGGCCAAGGGCACCTATCTGTTCGCCCTGCCTGGCTCGCCGGGTGCCTGCCGGGACGGCTGGGACGAGATTCTGCGCTCACAGCTCGACATCCGCCACCGGCCGTGCAACTTCGCCGAGCTGCTCCCGCGCCTGCGCGAGCACGAGACGGAGCGGACCTGAGGGCGGCGCCTGCCGTCGAGGCCGTGCCTTTGCCAGCCAGCCCGGCGCTCGCCGGTCTGTGGGTCGCTCCCCCGCGGACGCTCGCTCGCGCGGCGGGGGGTGCGATTGCCTGGCGCGGTTCAGTTATCCGTGCAGCGGCCGCCGCGCAGGCAGGCGCAATCGGCGCCGCAGGCCTCGAGATAGGCGTCGAGCGCCCGGACCAGCACGTCCTGGCTGCTGCGGTTGCGGCGGGCGACGAAGATCTTGAGCCGCAGGTGGCGCTCCCGGTCGAGGCGGAGCGTAAGGGCGACCCGCCCGTCCTCGCGGCGGCGCGGGCGGCGCGAGGGTTGCCGCGCGGGGGCGAGCGGCCGGGCGGGCAGCTCGACGACCGCACCGACCGCCAGTTCTGAGCCGCCGCGGGGCTCGCCGAGCACATCGGGAGCCGGCAGCGGCTGGCTCAGATCGATGCCCGGGTAGGCGAGGCCTCCGGTCGGAAACGCCCGGCCTCTGCGCGCCAACAGATCGCTGGTGAGCCGTGCTGGCTGCTGCATGGTTTCTCTCCCTCCAGGTTGGCCTTAGCGGTTGGCCCTAAGGGCTGGTTCTACAGGCTCAGGCTGACCCGACGACCGAAGCCGAAGGTCGTGGGTTGCTGGAACACCCGCAGGCGGTCGCGCTTCTCGAGCTGGGCGGCAATATAGTCCCAGAGCTGGCGGATCTCGTTCGCGGAAGAGCCGTCCGGGGCGAGCTCGCAGACGGTCCGGCCGTCGATCATCGAGGTCGCGAAGTCGACCCGCTGTTGAATGAACGCCGGCGCGACCGTGCCGTGCTGCGAGAGCGCGATCACCGCGTCCGCCGTGATCTTGGCGCGCAGAATGGCGGCATTGATCACGAACACCATGGCGCAGTGCGCCCGCTCGACCATGTCGACGGTGCCGGCGACGGCACGCAGGTCGTGCGGGCTCGGCCGGGTCGGAATGATCACCAGGTCGGCGACGTTGATCACCCGCTGGATCGCCATGTTGATCGCCGGCGGCGTGTCGATGATCACCAGACGAGCGCCTTCGAGGCGCAGGCGCTCGAGGTCGCCCGGCAGCTGGGCGAGCGTGGTCGAGGCGAAGGCGGGCGCATCGCTCTAGCGCTCGTTCCACCAGGCCGCGAGCGAGCCCTGGGGATCGCTGTCGATCAGCGCGACCGGCCCGGCGCGCACGAGCTCGGCCTGGACCGCCAGATGGCCCGCGAGGGTAGTTTTGCCTGATCCGCCCTTCTGCGAGCAGAGCGCAACGACATGCATCGAGCAGCTCCCCGTGCGGCGCGCCCTCGGGCGAGCGCCGCGTCTCATGAACTCCTCGGCGATTAGACCCGATCCCGGGCTAAGATGTTGTTAACGCGTCGCCCGCACGCGGCGCCTGCGCTGCAAAGGCAGCGCGAGAAACTCTGGCCCTCTGGAGCGGTTCGCGTCCCCCGATCCTGAAAACAGAGCACCCGGCACGATCGATGCTTGCCGGGCTCTGGCGCTCGGGCGGCGCGGGCACGGATTCCCACGGTCGCATGGACCATCGGACAGCGGGAAAATAGCGATCAATGGTTGACGAGAGGTTAATACCGAGCGGAGAAAGTCCCAACTTTCGCGCTTGGTCTGCGCCTGGGTTGGCGGGCGCAGCGGGCGCGCCCCGCGAAGGTGAAGACTTCGCGGGCCCGTTGTAACGCCCCGCTCTTCGCGCTCAGGACCGGCGACCGCCGCGACTGCTGGTTGTATTTATTCCTATGATCGGTTACACTGGAATGTTTCGGAGCGCGCGCCCGAGGCCGCCTGCGCCCGTGCCGCCCGCATCCAGTCAAGGGAGATCCGCCATGTCCAGCCCGTCCCGCGCCGCCCTCGCAACGACGAGCGCCCGCGCCGAGGCGAGCCGCGCCAACGGAGCCAAGTCGCGCGGGCCGCGCACCGCCGAGGGCAAGGCGCGCTCGGCGCGAAATGCCCTGAAGCACGGCCTCTCGGCCAAAAAGCACGTCCTGCTGCCCGACGACAGCCGCGCCGAGTTCAAAGCGCTCGAGGGCGCGCTGCTCGAGGAGCTTCGCCCCGCGGGCGCGCTGCAGACGCTGCTCGTCCATCGGCTGGTCGCCGCGGCCTGGCGGCTCGCCCGCGCCGATCGCCTCGAGTTCGGGCTGCTCACCGGCGATGGCGCGCTCGAGAGCCCCGGCCGCGTGCTGGTCCGGGACGGCCGCGCGGCGGGGGTGTTCGCGACCCTGGTGCGCTATCGGGGCGGCGCGCAGGCCGAGTTCTTCCGCACCCTGAATGTGCTGCGGGCGCTCCAGGCCGAGGCCGCCCAAGCGACCGCAGGGGCCGCGGCCGGGGCCGCGCCGGATGGCGCGAAAGTGCGCCAAAATCCGCTGGAAAGCGCCACGAATGGCGCACGAAACGAACCCGAGGCGCGCGCGATCGGTCAGCAATGCGCCACAAAGGCGCCAGCCAACGAACCCGAGCGCCCGGCGCGGCCTGCGGCCGGCTTTCCGGGCCGCTTCTCGCCCGCCGGCTCGCTCTGGGGACATGGAGGGGCGCACGAAGATTCGGATCCGGATGGGAGCGAGACTCCGGTCGAGAACCGTTAGAGGAGAATCGCTGTAGGACACCTCGAAGAACCGGGTTTTCTGAGGCATGTGAGAGGCTGAGCGTGGCGATGTCCTGGTTTGAGGGTGGTGATTTGACTGAATTGCGAAACAGCCTTTCCCTTCTTACGCCTTGCGGTTGAGGTCAGGCCGGTTCCGGGCGCAGCTCGAGCCACACCAGCCGGCGCATGTTGGTGACCAGGTTGGCGAGGCCGAGCTTGGTGGTGGCCCGGGCCAAGCCGACCGTGCGGACGATCAGGCCGAGCCGGCACTTCTGGGCGGCGAACACGTGCTCGATCGCGACCCGCACCCGCGCCCGGCTGGCATTGCCGCGGGCGATGTGCGCCGGCATCGGCTTCCGGCGTGGCTTGGCGCGCTGGAACTGGGGCATCAGCCCACGCCGCGCGAGCAAGGCAATGTTGGCGGCCGACCGATAGGCGGTGTCGGCCCAGACGCCACTCGCCGTGTTGTCGGGATCGAGCAACCGGCCGAGCTGCCGGCCATCGGGCGCGGCCGCGTCGGTCACCGTGAAACGGCGGATGAAGCCGTGGCGACGGTCGATGCCGAGGTGGTTCTTGTAGCCGAAGACCGGGATCACGAGCTCGGTCTCAGGCCGGCGCGAGGACTTGCCTTCGGCCGGGCGGCGGCGCCCGCGTTTGAGGGTCCAGCGACCTTCGGTGTCCATCTGCGCCCGCTTGGCCTTCGGACCAGGTCTCAGGCGCCGCGCCGCCCTTGACCGTCGCCTTCTCGTCCTGGGTGAGCCTGGGCCTGCGCGCCTCGACCACGGTCGCGTCCACGATCTGGCCGGCCATGGCGAGGTAGCCGGCGGCGCGGAGCGCGGCATCAAAGCGCTCGAACAGCCGCTCGACCGCGCCCGCCTCGGTCAGCTGCTCGCGATACAGCCAGATCGTCTTGGCGTCCGGCACCCGGTCCTCGAGCGCGAGCCCGAGGAAGCGCATGAACGAGAGCCGGTCACGGATCTGGTACTCGGTCTGGTCGTCGGACAGCGTGTAGAGCGTCTGCAGGACCAGGACCTTGAACATCAGCACCGCATCGTACGGCGGCCGGCCACCCTTGGCCCGATCCGAGCGTGCCAGTGCCGCCTCCAGCTCCGTGCGGAACAGCTCGAAGTCGATCACCAGCGCCAGCCGCTCGAGCGGATCACCCGCCGCCGACAACGCCGCATACCGCCGATCCAGGTCGAAGAACCCCGGCTGATCCGCCATTCCGCACCTCTCCGCTGCACTCCGCAGCGGAGTAAATCACATCCCGCCCTTGCCCGCCAGGGTTTTTAGAGGCGTCCTGTAGACTTCGGTCAAGCAACGGCAAGGAAATGGCCATGGGCCCCGACAGCAGGGAGGGCTCCGCCAGACGAGCGGCGGCGGGTCGGCGCGGCTATTGCAGGTCGCGAAGTCGCTTCTGCTGTTCGAGCTTGCGGCGCAGATCGAGACCGCGCGGCTGCACCTCGCGCGGTTGGCGACGGGCCGGGCGTGCCGCGATGACCCATGCCAGAATGGCGTTCTTGCACGACCGAGACCCAATGGGTTCTCGTCGTTACAGGGGCAAGCCAGCTTTATTCAAAGCGCCCAGCAAATGCTTGAGATCTTCCGGATTTCGGAAAGGCCAGCGAGCGGAAAAGTATTCGCGCCACTCCGCAGGTGTACCCAGCTTCGACATGACCGGCGACGATTTCGCGGCCTCTGAGAAGTGAGCATGAGTGGATGCGATATCTGTCTGGCGATCCACCATAGCATAACTTGCCGCGAGGAGGGCCAATACCGCCTCGGTCGGATTCCTGATACTCTCAAGTGACGCGATCGCTGCCTCGTATTGGCGCGCAGTAAAATAAGCGAGGCCCAGGTTCCAGTTGTATTTTCCGTACGGATTGAGGCTGAGCGCCTGCCGGCACAGATCGATTGCCTTTGCGCTATCGCCGTCGAAAACGGCGTGCCGGGAATAGTACACGTGAACCCGTGTGTCACTTGGGTTCAGTCTAAGTGCAACTTCGAAATGATGCTTCGCCTTGTCGAGGCTTCTCTGAAAAATATAGGCCATCCCAAGCGCTGTCTGAGTGCGGCTGTCCTGATCATCGAGTTC
The DNA here is from genome assembly GCA_963815435.1 of uncultured Alphaproteobacteria bacterium. GTDB lineage: Bacteria > Pseudomonadota > Alphaproteobacteria > Geminicoccales > Geminicoccaceae > DATAOG01. The sequence continues at coordinate 48,434 of CAWFGZ010000014.1, read as the reverse complement.
GTCTGCCCTCTTGGCGACAGCAAACGACTCCGCAAGATCCTCGGCGGGATGCTCGCTCCAGCCGTTCAACCACATGCGGAGCAAAACTTCCGACAAGAGTGCCAAGGCAGCCGCATAGTTGGGCTCTATCGCCAGAGCGGATCTGGCAAAGTCACGAGCGGTGCGGTTGTCATTTATTGACCAGTTGAAGAAGTGTTCTCGCCCCTGGAGATACAGATCATAAGCCCGTAGCTGATCTTTTGATTGTCGCTTGGCTCTGGTTTGTCCTTCGTATTCTAATCTGTCGACGAGAGTGCTCGCAACTCGCCTGACTAGATCATCTTGGACCTGGAAGATGTCTTCCATGTCTCGATCGTAGCGTTCCGCCCATATGTGCTGATCATCCTGGGCATCGATCAGCTGTGCGGAAACGCGTATCCTGTCCCCGGCCTTGCGGACGCTGCCTTCCACAAGGTATTGGGCATTCAGCATCTCGCCCACTTTTCTGAGCGATTTGGCTTTTCCTTTGAAGACGAACGCCGAGTTGCGCGAAACGACATATAGTCCCTTGAAGCGGGAGAGTTCAGTGATCAGGTCCTCAGTCAATCCGTCGGAAAAATACTCTTGCTCCGGGTCAGCAGACATATTGGCGAAGGGCAATACCGCAACGGTTGGCTTGTCTCGAAGAGGTAGCGGACGAAGGGCCGGCGCAGCAGTAGACGAAGAAGATTGCGGACCGACAATCCGATAGACTTTGAGTGGCTCGGCGACATTCTTCAGTTCTCGCTCGCCCAGATCCTCAAATTCCGCGTCGATCTTGCCTCTGACCTGGCGATAGGCATCGCCCGAGAGGCAGACTCCGCCCGGTTCCGCCAACTCCTCCAATCGCGCTGCGATATTGACGCCGTCACCGTAAATATCCTCTCCCTCGACGATCACATCGCCCAGATGGACGCCAATACGGAAATAGAACCGGACATGCTCGGGCCGCTCAGCCTCCTGTTTCGCCACCGCTTCGTGCCAGGCCACGGCGCAGTTGATGGCGTCAAGCAAGCTGGCGAATTCGAGCAGCAAGCCGTCTCCCATCAGCTTGACCACACGTCCCCGAAGCTCGGTAATCAGAGGCTGCAGTACCTTTTCGCGCAGCGCCCTGAGGTGCTCGAGCGTACCCGCCTCGTCAGCTCCCATCAGGCGCGTATAGCCCACCACGTCGGCAGCGAGAATTGCAGCCAGCCTCCGTTCCATAAGGTCCCCTCCTTCCCACGGAAGATTAGCCGCCGAGGATGGAAGAATCCATGCCGTCGACGAAGGTCTGGAAGACCTCGGAACCGGAGCGTCGCGATCGCGCACAGGCGGCATGACGGCTCGCCCCGCCCGGCGCAAGGCCGGCGCAAACCTCCCTTTCGCACGAAAAGAGACAAAGCCGCCAATCCCTCGGATCGGCCCGGTCTGAGGCGAGCCGGCGCGGTAGCGTGGGGAACCCGATCGGATCGGGTGCGTTTGGTCTGCCGGCGACGCACCGTCGTCGATCAAGCGAGGAGCGAAGGCATGAACTGGGATCAGATCAAGGGTAACTGGCGGCAGTTCCGCGGCAAGGCCCAGCAGCAGTGGGGCAAGCTCACCAACGACGATCTCGACGTCGTCGAGGGCAAGCGCGAGGAGCTGGTCGGCCGCATCCAGACCCGCTACGGCATCGTCCGCGAGGACGCCGAGCGCCAGGTCAAGGACTGGGAGTTCGGGGCTCTAGCCAGGGCTTCCCCCTTCAGCCTGCGGGCCGTCTGAGGGCGGTCCGCAGGCGCCCGGCGGCCGGCGGCACACAGGGATGCGTGCGGCCGGCGGGTCGACAAGCTCAAATCAAAAGTGGAGGCTCCCGTCATGCTGACGACCATTTTGGTGGTCATTCTGGTTCTGCTGTTGATCGGCGTGCTGCCGACCTGGCCCTACAGTGGCGGCTGGGGTTACTACCCGAGCGGTGGCCTCGGCCTCGTGCTGATCATCCTCCTGGTCCTGCTGCTGCTCGGCCGAATATGACGACAAAGCGATCAAACCAACCGTCGGCGGGCTAGGCTGCGAGGTCGGTTGCGGCGTAGAGGGCGTCGACCTCGAGGCGAAGCGGGGGATCGTCGTCGAGCTCGAGCGCGCCCTCGCTCACGAAGCGCTCGCGCCAGCTCGCGCCCGCGCGCGAGTGGACGTGGATCAGGCGCCGATCCTGACTGAGCACGAGGTAGTGCTTCAGGCTCGGGATCTGACGGTAGGCGAGCCATCGGAGCCCGGTATCGTTGAGCTCGCTGCTCGGCGACATGACCTCGACGATGATCTCGGGCGCGGCAATGACCGGCGTCGAGAGGTCGAGCGGGGCGCAGGTCACCACGACGTCCGGAATCGCCGAGATCTCATCGGTCAGGATCTGCGGGCCGTCGACCAGGGCCGTGCAACCACGCTCGGCCAGAGCGTTCCTGAAGCTCGAATCCGACGTTGGTCTTGAGGATCGAGTGGCGCATCGAGGCGGGTGCCATCAGGCGCGGCTCGCCGCGGATGAACTCCCAGCGCTCCGGCTGACTGGCGTGCCAGACCTCGAACTCTTCGAGCGTGCGCGGCCAGTCCTCGCGTCGCGCGGCCTCGGCCATGGTCACCTCCGCATGGACCGTGCCCATGGCGAGATCTTACCGCGGCGAGGTCGCGCGGAGCAACGCGGGCGGAACCTCGGCGGTAGCCAGGCGGCTGCGGCGCGCGGGTCGCGCCTCAACGCTGGCCGGGGATCGTCCGCAGACCAGGCAGAATGTCGGTGTTCTGAGCGACCCGCGCGCGCCAGCCGCCGGCTTCCCTAGTCAGGACGAACACAAGAATGCCTTCGCGCGGCGCGCCGGTGCTGCCGTCCGGCTCCAGCTGGCCGGAGAGCTGCCAGCGGACGTGCACGACCGCCACATCCGGGCGCAGCAGCCGCACCGCCGCGACCTCGCCCTGGAGGTGGCTGTCCTTGAAGAAGGTGGCATGCGCCTCGGCGTGCGCCGCCTCGATCTCGGCCCGTGTCCGCCACCACATGCCGACCACGTTGACGAAATCCGCCTCCTCGGCGAACAGGGCGGCCAGGACCGCGATGTCGTGCCGGTTCCAGGCGTCGATGAAGCGGGCGGCGATCTCTTCGGGTGTCTGCAGCATGTCCTGCTCAGGGCTCTTTTGGGGCCCGCCCTAGTTCGCCCGGCCGGCGGGGGCGGCCTTGAGCAGCTGGCGGATGACGTAGTGGAGGATGCCGCCGTGGCGGAAGTAGTCGACCTCGTCGAGGGTGTCGATCCGGCAGAGCAGCGTGGTCCGCTCGGTGCTGCCGTCGGCGCGATGGATCCTGCAGGCGACGTCCATGCGTGGCCGGATGCCGGCCGCGAGTCCTTCGAGGTCGATCGTCTCCGAGCCGTCGAGGCGAAGCGACTGCCGCGTCTGGCCGTCCTTGAAGGTGAGCGGCAGCACGCCCATGCCGACCAGGTTGGAGCGGTGGATGCGCTCGAAGCTCTCGACGATCACCGCCTTGACGCCGAGCAGGTTGACCCCCTTGGCCGCCCAGTCGCGCGATGAGCCGGAGCCGTACTCCTTGCCGCCGATCGCGACCAGCGGCACGCCGCGCCCGATGTACGCCATGGCGGCGTCGTAGATGGTCATCAGCTCGCCCTCGGGCATCAGCCTGGTCCAGCCACCGTCCTTGCCCGCGGCCATCTCGTTCTTGAGGCGGATGTTGGCGAAGGTGCCGCGCATCATCACTTCGTGATTGCCGCGGCGCGCGCCGTAGGAGTTGAAGTCCTTGACCTCGACGCCGTGCTCGATCAGGTAGCGCCCGGCCGGGCTGTCCTTGGCGATCGAGCCCGCGGGCGAGATGTGGTCGGTGGTGATCGAATCGCCGAGCAGGGCGAGAACGCGGGCGCCCGCGATATCGGCGACCGCGCCCGGCTCGCGCGCCATGCCGGCGAAGTAGGGCGGGTAGCGCACGTAGGTGCTGGCCTCGTCCCAGGCGTAGGTCTCGCCGCCGGCGCCGCCGATCTCGGCCCAGTGCGCGTCGCCCTTGAAGACGTCGGCGTAGGCGGCGCGGAACATCTGATCGGAGACGTTCTTGCGGACGAATTCGGCGACCTCCGCCGGGCTCGGCCAGATGTCCTTGAGGAACACGTCCTTGCCGTCCTTGTCCTGGCCGAGCGGCTCGTTCAGGAGGTCCTTCCGGAGTGAGCCCGCGAGCGCGTAGGCGACGACCAGCGGCGGCGAGGCGAGATAGCTCGCCTTGACCTGCGGATGGATGCGGCCCTCGAAGTTGCGGTTGCCGGAGAGCACGGCGGCGACCACCAGATTGCCCTCGTCGACCGCCTTGGCGATCGGCTCCGGCAGCGGCCCGGAATTGCCGATGCAGGTCGTGCAGCCGTAGCCGACCAGGTCGAAGCCGAGCGCTTCCAGGTCGTCCATCAGGCCGGCGGCCTCGAGATAGTCGGTCACCACCCGGGAGCCGGGGGCGAGCGAGGTCTTGACGTAGGGCTTGGGCTTCAGGCCGCGCGCGAGGGCGTTGCGGGCGAGCAGCCCGGCGCCGAGCATGACGCTCGGGTTCGAGGTGTTGGTGCAGCTGGTGATCGCCGAGATCACGACGTCGCCGTGGGTGAGTTCGTGGTCCATGCCGGCGACGCGCACCCTGGTCGTCGGCCTTGGCGCCCTTGGCCAGCATCGAGGGAAGCGCCTCCTCGAACGCCGCCTTGGCCTGGCTGAGCGCCACCCGGTCCTGCGGCCGCTTCGGCCCGGCGAGGCTCGGCTGGACGCTCGCGAGGTCGAGCTCGAGCGTGTCGCTGAACAGCGGATCGGGCGATCCGCTCTCGCGCCACATGCCCTGCGCCTTGGCGTAGGCCTCGACCAGGGCGACCCGCTCGGGCGCGCGGCCGGTCAGGCGCAGATAGTCGAGGGTCAGCCGATCGATCGGGAAGATGCCGCAGGTGGCACCGTATTCGGGCGACATGTTGCCCAGCGTCGCGCGATCAGCGAGCGGCAGCCGGTCGAGACCGTCGCCGAAATACTCGACGAACTTGCCGACCACGCCCTTCCTGCGCAGCATCTCGGTCACGGTCAGGACGAGATCGGTCGCGGTGGCGCCTTCGGACAGCTGACCGGTGAGCTTGAAGCCGACCACCTCGGGAATGACCATCGAGACCGGCTGACCGAGCATCGCCGCCTCGGCCTCGATGCCGCCCACGCCCCAGCCGAGCACGCCGAGGCCATTGACCATCGTGGTGTGGCTGTCGGTGCCGACCAGGGTGTCGGGGAAGGCGAGCTCGCGGTTGCCCTCGCGCATCGTCCAGATCACCTGCGCCAGATATTCCAGATTGACCTGGTGACAGATGCCGGTGCCCGGCGGCACGACCCGGAAGTCGTCGAAGGCGCTCGCCCCCCAGCGGAGGAAAGCGTAGCGCTCGGCGTTGCGTTCATACTCGCGCTCGACGTTGATCTGGAAGGCGCGCGGATTGCCGAACGCGTCGACCTGAACCGAATGGTCGATCACCAGATCGACCGCCGAGAGCGGGTTGATCCGCTTGGGGTCGCCGCCGAGGTCGAGCATCGCCTGGCGCATCGCCGCGAGATCGACCACCGCCGGCACACCGGTGAAGTCCTGCATCAGCACCCGCGCCGGCCGATAGGCGATTTCCTGGTCCGAGCGGCGCGCCTCGAGCCAGGCGACCAGGGCCTCGAGGTGCTCGGTCGTGACGCTCCGGCCGTCCTCATGGCGGAGCAGATTCTCGAACAGCACCTTCAGTGAATAAGGCAGGCGGGTCAGGTCCCCGAGCTGCGCCCCGACCGCTTCGAGCGAGAACAGGTCGTAGCTTGCCTCGCCCACCCGAAGCTCGCGCCGAACACCGAGGCTGTCATGGCCGGATGCGGGCATGGGTGCTCTCCTTGATCGGCCAGGGCTGCCGGCGGCAAGCCCGGCGCGCGGTCCTCACTCGGCCGGCTCGGCGGCGAGGCGCAGATTGCGGATGCTGCGCTCGGTCAGCTCGGCGCGGGTGCGCAGAATATGCACGGCGACGAAGTAGCACAAGAAAGCGCCGAACATCACGAACAGCGGCCAGAGCATGCTCGAATCGACGGTCGGACCCGTCATGCCGAAGATGCTCGGTTGATGCAGCGTGTTCCACCAGTCGACCGAGAACTTGATGATCGGCAGGTTGACCGAGCCGACCAGGCAGAGGATCGAGGCGGCACGGCCGCCGCGGTGCGGATCATCGAACGCCTCGTAGAGGGCGATGTAGCCGAGGTAGAGGAAGAACAGGATCAGGACCGAGGTGAGGCGCGCGTCCCAGACCCAGTAGGTGCCCCACATCGGCTTGCCCCAGAGGCTGCCGGTGACCAGCGCGATCGCGGTGAAGGCGGCCCCGATCGGCGCCGCCGCGCGCGCCGCCGCCTCGGCGAGCGGATGGCGCCAGACCAGGCCCGCGACGCTCGCCGCGGCCATCATGGCGTAGACCATGAGCGCCATCCAGGCGGCCGGCACGTGGACGAACATGATCCGATAGGCCTCGCCCTGCTGATAGTCCGCCGGCGCCACGAACAGGGCGAGCCAGAGGCCGAGCAGCAGCAGCACGACCGTCGCCCCGCCGGCCCACGGCAGCACCCGGTCGGCGATCCTCTGGTAGCGCAGCGGGTTGGCGAAGCGATGCATGCCCGTCCGTCCTTTCCGCCCATCAACCTAGTCCGGCACCGCCCGGCTTCAAAGCCTCTCGACGCCGGCGCGCCGCCTGCGCCGTGGCGCCGCTGGCCGGCAAGCTGCATGACGGTCTACAGACGCTCTATCGCTCATGAGCCGCATGAGCTCCGCCGCCGTGAACTGCGGTTCAGGCACGCATGGGAGCAACGACCGTGAGGAAGACGACCCTGTTCAAACAGTATCTGACGGCATCGGAGATCCTGATGATCCCGGTCGCCCATGATCCGCTAGGCGGCAAGATCGTCGAACGAGCGGGCTTCAAGACGGTGGGCTGCGCGGGCTACGCCAGCTCCGCCGCGCTGCTCGGCGCGCCCGACGTCTCGCTCCTGACCCTCACCGAGATGATCGACGCCGTCTGGCGAATGGCCGATGCGGTGGATCTGCCGGTCTTTGCCGATGGCGACAACGGCCATGGCAACGTCACCAACGTGCAGCGGACCGTGCAGCAGTTCGAGAAGGCCGGGGCAGCATCGCTGATGCTGGAGGACCAGGTCTCGCCCAAGCGCTGCGGCCACATGTCGGGCAAGCAGGTCGTCCCCGCGGACGAGCTCGTGGCCAAGATCAAGGCTGCGGTCGACGCGCGAAGCGACCAGGACTTGACCATTCTGGCGCGCACCGACGCGATCGCGGTCAACGGCCTGGCGGATGCCGTCGAGCGCGCCTGCCGCTGCATCGAGGCCGGTGCCGACTGGGTGTTTCTGGAGGCACCCGAAAACATAGAGCAGATGCGCGAGATTCCCCGCCTGATGCCTGCGCCCACACTGGCCAACATGATCCCGGGCGGCAAGACACCGATCCTGCCGGCCGCGGAGCTGCAGGCCATGGGCTTCGCCGCGGTGGCCTGGCCGAACGCCTTCACCTACGCCTATGCCAAGCTGGCGACGGAGCTGGCGACCGAGCTGCAGCGCACGGGCACCACCGCATCGTTCCACGACCGGATGATCGAGTTCGAGGAGTTCAACCGCCTGGTCGGCCTGCCCAAGATCCGCAGGGCAGAGGAGCGCTATTACGAGCCCCTCGAGGATCTGCCCCGCCGAGGCGCCTGAGGCGCTTCTCCTGCGGGGTCAGGCCCGTATATCTCGCCGGCGGCGGCGCTGGGTTCCAATGCCTGCCCGGCGCCGGCGGAGTTGGTGGCGGCGCTCGCTCATGCTAGCTTTGTTGGCAAAGTTGGCCGCCCGATAGGCCTCGTAATGGCCGATGCACAGATCGCGTTCCGCAGCTCGGCCGAGCTGCGCGAAGCGTTGCGTCACCTGGCGCACCGGCAGGGCCGCAGCATGCAAGCCATTCTGGACGACCTCTGCCGCCACGCCCGCCTGGCGCTGGGGCAACTCCCCTTCGCCCCAAGGCACGAGAGATTGCCCACGTCCCGTGACACGCGTAAATTAGGCCTGTTGATGACCGGAGAAGCCCATGCGGCCGCACCTCTACGATGCCGGCGCACGGTAAGCCTGACCCTCAATGCCGACCTCTGCGCCAAGGCCAAGGAGGCCGGAATCAACCTCTCGAGGGTCGCCGAAGCGGCGCTGGCGAATGCGTTGTCGCTGCGCATGGCCGATCGGATGAGGACCGAGATCCAACGCGACCTCGTCGCCCACGACGCGTTCGTCGAGCGGCACGGCTCGTTCGCGCGGATGGTCCGCGAGCACTACGCCGCCGATGGTGACGCGTCAGTTTGACGTTTTCGGCAATCCGATTCCCATAGCCCGGCGCGCCCTGCCGTTCGTCATGACCCTGCAATCAGATCTTGCTCACACCGCGCACGAACGGGCCGTCGCGCCGCTCGCCCCGCGGGCCGCCATGCCGCTCTTCGCCGGCCAGCTCCTTCCGGTCGTCACGGTGATGGGCAACACGTATGCCGTGCTTGTTCCGTCTCTGACGACAATGCCGGTCGCCGATCTTCGCCACCCCATCGTCAACCTAGCGGGCGATCGCGACCGGATCATAGCCGCCCTCGACTACTTGTTCATCGGTTTTTAGGGCTGGCAATGGTTGGCGCATTTTTGTTGGTGGGCACGAGTTACCGCAGAATGACTCGCCGTGTCGGCTGACTGAGTGTTCGGTGCTGCCGCGGTCAGCCCGGGATCATGGCTTATAGCCGATCGCGGCCTGGTAGGCCTCGAGCTGCTGTTGGCGGCCGAGCCGGTCGGTGATGCCTTCCCAGGCCGCTGCCGTGTCGTCGAGCGCCTGCTTGGCGCTCTTGCGGCCGCCGAGGGCTGCCCCGACCTGGCTGTCGAGCTCCGACCAGTACTCCTGCGTGCCGCGGATGCGCAGATAGGTCAGCATCGTCGGCGCCGTGTAGTTGCGGTAGAAGGCGTTGAGATAGTCGGTGACGTCGGCCTTGTTCCAGCCGGCCTTGATGTAGTCGGCGACCTTGGCCTCGCCCTCCGGTTTCAGGAACTGATAGTAGAAGCCGGGGTCGACGCCGGTCCAGCCATGCTCGGCGTTCCAGAGCGAGACGGGCTTGATCGCCATCAGGGCGAGGAACGAATAGGCCGCCTCCTGGTTCTTCGAGGCGGCCGAGATCACGCCGTGCCAGGAGCCGCCCGTGGTGTTGCCGACGAAGCGTGGCTCGGCGGTCTCGACCCAGGTCTTTTTCTCCATGTCCCAGTAGCGGTCGGAGCTCGGTAGAACCGTGGCGGCGCAGTTGCCCTTGACGTTGGAGTGGGTCTCGTCCTGGCAGAGCGCACCGAGATCACCCCAGGTGAACATGAACACCGCCTTGCCGCGCAGGAAATACTCCCACGCCTGTGGCAGGCGCCAGCCGATCTGCTCGATCGGCCCGGTCTCGTTCAGCTGCTGCAGAAACTCGAGCGCGGCGACGTGGCCCGGGCTGTTGATCAGCGGCTTCATGTCGGTCGGATCGAACCAGTAGACGTTGTGGTAGCGGTCGACCCGGTCGCCCGGCGTGATCGCGAACGAGGCCGAGAGCGATTGGAAGTGGTAGTGGCCCTGCTCGCCAACCTTGAGGTGGAGCACGGTGCCCTCGTCCGGCTGTGAATCGTGGCTGTCCCAGTTCTTGCCGGCGAAGAAGCGCGAGATTTCCAGCAGCTGCTGCCAGGTCTTGGGCGGCACGACCATCGCATGGCCGGTCGCCTGCTGGAAGGCGGCCTGCCACTTCGGATCGTTCAGGACGTCGCGGCGGTAGTAGAGGATCTGGCCGTCGGCGTCGTTCAACACGCCGTAGCCGACGTCGCCCCAGTGGTAGAGGGTCCAGAGCGAGCGCGGCATCGAGTTGTAGCTCCACTGCGGATACTTGCCGCTGGCCATGAACGGCTCGACCGGCACGATGTACTTCCCGGCGATCAGGTCGCCATAGTAGAAGGCGGCGACCACCGTGGCGTCGTAGCGCCCGGTGCCCTGCTGCAGATCGAGCATCATCGTGGCGTAGAGGTTGGTCACCGGCACGAGCTCGATCTCGAGCTTGCCGCCGGTCAGCTCCTCCCAGACCGGCCGCAAGGCCTCGATCGGCCCCGAAATCGCGCCCTTCGGCCCCTCGTCCTGGGTCAGAATGGTGATCGTGACGCCATCGAAGGGCTTGGCGTCCGGCCCGAAGCTGCTGCCGAGCTCGGCGCGCGAGGTCTCGAGCACGGCGTTGTCGTACTCGGGCCCGAGCTTCAGTAGCACGGTGCCGTCATCCAGCCAGTCGACGTACTGGCCGGCCTGGCTCGCGCCCGCCGCTCCGAGATAGACGATCGCCGCCACTGCCGCCTGGCTCGCTCGCATCGCACCGCCTCCCTGCTCTTGTCACGCCTATTGCAGCCGGCCCGTCCACCTGTGAGCTTATTTGTTTCTTTGACCAGGTCAAAGCATTCTTGTAGAGATCAGGGAGGGGAGCAAGGCGCGAACAAATAATGCATCCTGAATTAATCGACCGGAACGAGCGCCCGATACTACGTCATCCGGGTCGGGCTTTTCACCGGTCGGGGAGCAGACGCCGAACCAACTGGGAGGGGACAGCGACGCCATGGCGCGTGCGACGATCCTAGCGCCCCGATCCTGGCCCGCCGCCGCGCCAGCGTGGCGGGACGGCGTGGCGCGATCCATCGGCGGGCTCGCACCGCCCCGGGCGCGCGGCGCACTGCCTCGTCGCCGGCCGGTTCGGCGGTCCGAGCCTGCCGTCGAGACCGAGTGGCGGCAACTGCGGTCAGAGAAAAATATAATTCACGATGAATTAATTATTGACACCGGGCCCTGCCCCTGGCATGTACCGGGGCGGCGCGCTGAGCACAGCGCCGCCCAAGGGCAACCAGGGGAGACCCCGACCGTGCAGGACGCGGCGAACGGCCAAGGCAGCAACTCGGTCCACGTCCGCCAGTTCAATGAGCGCGTGATCCTGACCGCGCTCCGCCGGCTCGGCAGCGCGTCCAAGGCCGACCTTGCCCGCTACGCCAATCTCACCAACAACACCGCCGGCGTGATCGTGCGCGACCTCGAGGCGCAGCGCCTGGTGCGGACCGAGGGCAAGCGCTCCGGCCAGCGCGGCCAGCCGGCGACCCTGCTCAGCCTGAACGCCGAGGGCGCCTATTCGATCGGGGTCAAGGTCGGCCGGCGTTCGCTCGACACTCTCCTGGTCGACTTTTCCGGCCAGGTACTGGAGCAGCGCCAGCAGGAGCGCGCCTTCCCGCTACCCGAGGAGGCAGTGGCACTCCTGCTCGACGACATCGCGGCGGTGCGCGGTGCGATCCCGGCGGCGGCGCACGGAAGTCTGGCCGGGCTCGGCGTGGCGACGCCCTACCACATGGGTAGCTGGCGGCGTGAGCTCAGCATTCCCTCCGACGCCTACCGCGCCTGGAACGAATTCGACCTCGCCGGGCGGCTGGCCGCCGCGACCGGGCTCGCGGTGTTCGGCGAGAACGACGGCACGGCGGCCGCGGTCGCCGAGCTGTTCCAGGGCCACGGCCGGCAGCTCGACGATTTCGTCTACGTGTTCATCGGCACCGCGATCGGCGGCGGCGTGATCCTCGATGGCCACTATCACCGCGGCATGAGCGGCAATGCCGGCGACATCGGCCTGATGCCGGTGCCGCCCTCGCACCTCGTCAGCGCGCCACGGCCGCGCGGCCCCTACGACATCCTCCTGACCCGCGCCTCGATCAGCTCGCTGATCCGCCACCTCCGCGCATCCGGCGTGACGATCGAGCGGCGCGACGATCTGGACGCGGCGATCGCACGCCACAGCGAGCAGGTCGCGGAGTGGCTCGACGACTGCATCGAGGCGCTGGTCGCGCCGCTGCTCTCGGCGGCCTGCGTGCTCGACGTCCGCACGATCGTGCTCGATGGCGATCTGCCCAAAGCAGTGATCGAGGACCTGGTCGCACGGCTGACGGTGGCCCTGGCCGAAGCCACACCGGAAGCCCGCGACGCGCCGGAGCTGCGCATGGGCACGATCGGCCGCCGGGCGGCGGCGATCGGCGCCGCGATCCTGCCACTGCATCTGAACTTCAGCCCGAACCGGGACATCCTCTTGGGGCATTAGCGAGCAAACAGGCGAACACGCGTCCGAACGAGCAGGGAGGCTCGACCCCGTGACCACCCTTGGGACCACCGCCGGCGACCGGGCGCCGACCCTCGAGATGCGCAACATCTCGAAGACCTTCCCCGGCATCAAGGCGCTCAACAACGTGCAGCTCAAGGCGTGGAGCGGCGAGGTGCTGGCGCTCATGGGCGAGAATGGCGCGGGCAAGAGCACGCTGATGAAGGTGCTCTCGGGTGCCTATCAGGCCGACCCCGGCGGCGAGATCCTGATCGACGGCCAGAAGGTCGAGATCGCCAACCCGATCCACGCCCGCCACCTCGGCATCGCGATCATCTACCAGGAGCTCAGCCTCGCGCCGAACCTGACCGTCGCCGAGAATATCTTCCTGGGTGACGAGCTTTCGAGCCGGGGCCTGGTCAACCGCAAGGCCATGCGGGACAGCTGCGCCGAGGTCCTGGAGCGGCTCGGCGCCACGTTCACGCCGGCGACCACCGTCGCCAGCCTCTCGATCGCCGAGCAGCAGCAGGTCGAGATCGCCCGCGCCCTGCACGCCAACTCCAAGATCCTGGTCATGGACGAGCCGACCACTGCGCTTTCCTCGCGCGAGACCGAGAAGCTGTTCGAGCTGATCCGGCAGTTCCGCAGCGACGGCCTCGCGATCATCTACATCAGCCATCGCATGGGCGAGGTCTACGAGCTTTCGGATAGGGTCTCGGTGCTGCGCGACGGCACCTACGTCGGCACGCTGGAGAAGCGGGAGATCAGCGCCGAGGCGCTGGTCAAGATGATGGTCGGACGCGACCTCAACACCTTCTACACCAAGGAGCACGACCCGCACGGCAGTCGCGGCCGGCCGATCCTCGAGGTCAAGGAGCATCACCGACGGCGGCCGGCGCGTGCATCCGGCGAGCCTGACCGTGCACCAGGGCGAGGTCCTCGGGATGGCCGGTCTGGTCGGCGCCGGGCGGACCGAGCTCGCGCGCCTGATCTACGGCGCCGACCCGAAGGCGGGCGGCGAGGTCCTGCTCGAGGGCCACCCGATCGACATCAAGTCGCCGCAGGACGCCCTCGACCACGGCGTCGCTTACCTGACCGAGGACCGCAAAGCTCCAGGGCCTGTTCCTCGACATGTCGGTGCTCGAGAACATCAATCTCGGCGTGATCGCGCGCGACTGCCCGCAGGGGCGGCATCCTCGACCTCGCCGCCGGCAAGCGGCGCGCCCAGGACGCGATCAAGGCGCTCACGATCCGGGTCGCCAGCCCCAGCGTCGGCGTCGGCAGCCTTTCGGGCGGCAACCAGCAGAAGGCGCTGCTGTCGCGCTGGCTGGAGATCCAGCCCAAGGTCCTGATCCTGGACGAGCCGACCCGCGGCGTCGACATCGGCGCCAAGTCCGAGATCTACCGGATCATCGACGAGCTCGCGCGCAAGGGCTTGGCCGTGCTGGTCATCTCCAGCGAGCTGCCGGAGGTGATCGGCATCTGCGACCGGGTGCTGGTGATGCGCGAGGGGCACATCGAGGGCGAGGTCGGCGGCCCCGGCGGGCGCGCGATCACCCAGGAAAACATCATGGCCTACGCGACCGGCGTCGCGGCGTGAGCGGCCAGGGCATGGCTCGGGGAGGCTGACAATGAGTTCGACCAATCCTGCTGCGGCCGACCGCGGTGCAGGGCTGCGCGGCGCGCAGGAGCGCGCAGATCAAGGGCATCATCCAGGCGGTCGGCATGCTGCCGGTGCTGATCCTGATCTGCATCGGCTTCCAGCTGGCCACGGGCAAGTTCATCAGCACGCGCAACCTCGCGATCGTGACCCAGCAGGCCTCGATCAACATCGTGCTCGCGGCCGGCATGACCTTCGTCATCCTGACCGGCGGCATCGACCTCTCGGTCGGCGCCCTGCTGGCGGTGGCGGCGGTGGTCGCGGTCGCCATGTCGCTCTCCGGCTTCGCCTGGCTCGCATTCCGATGGCGCTGATCGCCGGCCTGGCTCTTCGGCGCCGTCAACGGCTCGCTGATCGCCTTCCTCCGGCTGCCGCCGTTCATCGTGACGCTCGGCGCGATGACCGCGGTGCGCGGCCTCGCGCGCCTGATCGGCAACGATACCACGGTGTTCAATCCGCAGCTGCCGTTCGCCTGGATCGGCAACGCCCGGCTGTTCGGCGTGCCGTGGCTGGTGATCATCGCGCTGCTCGTGATCGCGCTCAGCTGGTTCATCCTGCGGCGCACGGTGCTCGGCGTCTGGATCTACGCCGTCGGCGGCAACCCGGCCGCGGCCCGGCTCTCGGGCATCAAGGTCTGGCTGATCCTGATGTTCGTCTACATGACGTCCGGGTTCCTTGCCGGGCTGGGCGGGATCATGTCGGCGGCCCGGACCTTCTCGGCCAACGGCGCCCAGCTCGGTCTCGCCTACGAGCTCGATGCGATCGCGGCGGTGATCCTCGGCGGCACCTCGTTCGTCGGCGGCATCGGCACGATCATCGGCACCCTGATCGGCGCCCTGATCATCGCGGTCCTGTCGAACGGCCTGATCCTGATGAACGTTCAGCGAGATCTGGCAGTTCATCGTCAAGGGTCTGGTCATCATCGGCGCGGTCGCGCTCGACCGCTACCGGCTGCAGGGCAGCGCGCGCACCTGAGCGCTCGCCATGCGATCTGAGCTCCGCTCCGGACGCTCCGAAGTCCACCCGCCGCCCGGCCTCGCGGAGTGCGAGCCGCCCGGCGGCCCAACACGAAAACCAGGAGAGCATCGCCATGTTGAAGAGAAGCCTGATGATGGGAGCGGCACTCGCTCTGGCCGTGGCCGCTCCGGCCGCTCGGCCAAGGACCTGACCGCGGTCGGCATCACGGTCGGCAACCTCGGCAACCCCTTCTTCGTCCAGGTCGTCAAAGGCGCCGAAGCCAAGGCCAAGGAGATCGGCGGCGACGGTCGTGACCGTGACCGCAGTCTCGGCCGACTACGACCTCAACAAGCAGTATTCGCAGATCGACAACTTCATCGCCTCGGGCGTCGACCTGATCCTGGTCAACGCCGCCGACGCGGAGGCGATCGAGCCGGCGATCAAGCGGGCGCAGGCGGCCGGCATCGTCGTGGTCGCGGTCGACGTCTCGGCCAAGGGTGCCGACGCCACGGTTCAGACCAACAACATCGAGGCCGGCCAGAAGGCCTGTCAGTTCATCGTCGACAAGCTGCCCGACGGCGGCAAGGTCGCAGTCATGAACGGCCCGCCGGTCTCGGCGGTCATCGACCGCGTCAAGGGCTGCGAGGAGGTGCTGAAGAAGCCAGGCAACATCACGATCACCTCCGACAACCAGAACGGCAAGGGCTCGCGCGAAGGCGGCCTCGAGGTCATGGTCGGCCTGCTCACCGCCTTCCCCGACCTCAACGCGGTGTTCACGATCAACGACCCGCAGGCGATCGGGGCCGACCTCGCCGCCAAGCAGCTGAACGTCACCGACCTGATCATCACCTCGGTCGACGGCGCGCCCGACATCGAGCAGGCGCTCAAGAGCGACACCCTGATCCAGGCGTCCTCGGCGCAGGATCCCTACGAGATGGCGCAGAAGGCCGTCCAGGTCGGCTACGACATCATGCAGGGCAAGAAGCCCGAGCAGACGACCATCCTGATCCCTGCCGATCTGATCACCCGCGACAACGTCGACCAGTATAAGGGCTGGACGGCGAAATAAGCGGGGTTTACTGCGTCGGCCGTAGCCTCCCCGGCCGACGCAGTCCTTTTTCTCCGACCGCGGGCGCGCGCGCCCGCACCATGGGCAGTGTACGATGGCCGATGTCGTTTGCCTTGGCGAACTGCTGATCGATTTCGTCCCGACCGTGACCGGGACGACGCTGATCGACGCGCCGGCGTTCAAGAAGGCGCCGGGGGGCGCGCCCGCCAACGTCGCGGTCGGCCTCGCGCGGCTCGGCGTGCCGAGCGCCTTCATGGGCAAGGTCGGCGACGATCCGTTCGGCCGCTTTCTCGCGAGGACGCTGGCCGAGGCCGGGGTCGACGTGGGCCCGCTCTGCTTCACCGACCAGGCCCGCACGGCGCTCGCCTTCGTCTCGCTGCGCGCAGACGGCGAGCGCGAGTTCATGTTCTACCGCCACCCCAGCGCCGACATGCTGTTCACCCCAGACGAGGTCGATCTCGGGGCGCTGCGCGCCGCCAAGGCGCTGCACTACGGCTCGATCAGCCTGATCAGCGAGCCCTCGCGCAGCGCTACGCTGCACGCGATCGAAACCGCGCGCGCGGCCGGT
This sequence comes from uncultured Alphaproteobacteria bacterium, assembly GCA_963815435.1. Lineage (GTDB taxonomy): Bacteria > Pseudomonadota > Alphaproteobacteria > Geminicoccales > Geminicoccaceae > DATAOG01. The sequence goes on along the minus strand of CAWFGZ010000014.1, from coordinate 32,010 downwards.
CGCCTGATCTCCTGCGATCCGAATCTGCGGCTTGCGCTCTGGCCCGATCCCGTGGCCGCCCGCGATGGCCTGCGCCTCGCCATGGGCAAGGCGCAGGTGGTCAAGATCAGCGACCAGGAGCTTCACTTCCTCACCGGCTCCGACGATCCGGCCGCAGCGCGCGAGCAGCTCTGGCACGACCAGCTCGAGCTCATGGTGGTTACTTTGGGTGCGGCCGGTTGCGTCTATTTCACCCCTGATTTCGACGGCGTCCTGGTCGGCTTTGCGGTCGAGTCGGTCGATGCGACCGGAGCCGGCGACGGCTTCGTCGCGGGCCTGCTGCAGGGCCTCGTCAACGACCGCTCGGCCGCGCGCGATCAGGCGCGCCTGCGCGAGATCTGCCGCCTCGCCTGCGCCGTGGGGGCGCTCGCCACGACCGAGCGCGGCGCGATCCCCGCGCTGCCTACGCGGGAACGCGTCCAGCGCTTTCTGGATGAGCGCCCCGCCGCGGGGCCGACTCCGGGGAAGCGCACCGCCATGACCGCCAAGATCATTCCCGTCGAGCCTTTCGACCTCGTAGTATTCGGCGGCACCGGCGATCTCGCGCGCCGCAAGCTGCTGCCCGGCCTCTACTACCGTGATCTCGACGGCCAGCTCCTGCCCGAGAGCCGGATCGTCGGCTGCGCCCGCAGCGACCTCGCACGCGACGACTATATGCGGCAGATCGACGCGGCGCTGCGCCAGCACGTGGCCGAGGCCGATCTGGACGAGGACTGCCTCAGCCGCTTCCTCGAGCGGCTACACTACGTCGCGGTCGATGCGGCCGGGCCGAGCGGATTCGACGCGCTCGCGGCGCTGCTGAGCGACCCCGAGCGCGTGCGTGTCTTTTATCTGGCGACCTCGCCGGATCTGTTCGGCCTGATCTGCGGCCATCTGGCCGTGGCCGGGCAGATCACGGCCAAGGCGCGGGTCGTGCTGGAGAAGCCGATCGGCCACGATCTCGCCTCGGCGCGGGCGATCAACGACGAGGTCGGCGCGGCGTTCGCCGAGAATCAGATCTTCCGGATCGATCACTACCTCGGCAAGGAGACCGTCCAGAACCTGATGGCGCTGCGCTTTGCCAACTCGCTGTTCGAGCCGCTCTGGAACGGCGCCCACATCGACCACGTCCAGATTACGGTCGCCGAGAGCCTCGGGGTCGAGGGCCGGGGCGCCTACTATGACCACGCGGGGGCGCTGCGCGACATGGTCCAGAACCACATCGTGCAACTGCTCTGCCTGGTGGCGATGGAGCCGCCGACCCGGCTCGAAGCCGACTCGGTCCGCGACGAAAAGCTGAAGGTGCTGCGCGCGCTGCGGCCGATCGCGGGCGATGATGTGGCGATCAAGACCGTACGCGGCCAGTACCGGGCCGGTGCGATCGGCGGCGATCCCGCGCCCGGCTACCTTCAGGAGATCGAGGCGGAGGCGAGCGCCACCGAGACCTTCGTCGTCGTCAAGGCCGAGATCGAGGGCTGGCGCTGGGCGGGCGTGCCCTTTTACCTCCGAACCGGCAAGCGTCTGCCGCTGCGCGCGTCCGAGATCGTGATCCAGTTCCGCGCCATTCCGCACTCGATCTTCGAGCCGGATGCCGGCGTCATTGCGGCGAACCGTCTGGTGGTCCGCCTGCAGCCGGACGAGGGGGTCAAGCTGTTCCTGATGGCCAAGGACCCGGGGCCGGGCGGCATGCGGCTGCGCGAGGCGCCGCTCAACCTGAGCTTCGCCGAGACCTTCCGTGTCCGCTATCCCGACGCCTACGAGCGCCTCCTGATGGACGTCATCCGCGGCAACCCGACGCTGTTCATGCGCCGCGACGAAGTCGAGGCCGCCTGGGCCTGGATCGAGCCGATCCTCGAGGCCTGGCAGGAGGCGCGCGAGCCCCCCAAGCCCTATACTTCCGGCACCTGGGGTCCGTCCGCCGCGATCGCCCTGATCGAGCGCGACGGCCGCACCTGGCACGAGGACGCGGCCTGACCCCGGGCAGCTTCATGGTACAGCGAGAGGGAGCGATCCCCATGCATCCCCGGATCGTCGAAGTCACCGAGCGCATCGCCGGGCGAAGCGCCGCGACCCGCGCGCCCTATCTCGAGCGGATCCGGGCCGCGGCCCGGCGCGGCCCGCACCGGAGCGCGCTCTCCTGCAGCAATCTCGCCCACGGCTTCGCCGCCTGCGACCTGCACGACAAGGACGCGCTCAAGGGCGCCGTCAAGGCCAACATCGCGATCGTCTCCTCCTACAACGACATGCTCTCGGCGCATCAGCCGCTCGAGCGCTTCCCGGCCCTGATCAAGCAGGCGGTGCGCGAAGCGGGCGGCGTCGCCCAGTTCGCGGGCGGCGTGCCGGCGATGTGCGACGGCGTCACCCAGGGCCAGGCGGGCATGGAGCTCTCGCTGTTCTCGCGCGACGTGATCGCGCTCGCCTCGGCGATCGCGCTCTCGCACGACATGTTCGACGGCGCCCTGTTCCTCGGCGTCTGCGACAAGATCGTGCCCGGCCTGGTCATGGCGGCGCTGAGCTTCGGCCACCTGCCGGCGATCTTCGTCCCGGGCGGGCCGATGCCCTCGGGCATGGCCAACGACGAGAAGTCCAAGGTCCGCCAGCTGTACGCCGAGGGCAAGGTCGGCCGCGACGCGCTGCTCGAGGCCGAGAGCGCGGCCTATCACGGGCCCGGCACCTGCACCTTCTACGGCACCGCCAACTACCAACCAGATGCTGATGGAGATCATGGGCCTGCACCTGCCGGGCGCCTCCTTCGTCAACCCGAACACGCCGCTGCGCGACGCGCTGACCAAGGCGGCGGCAAAGCGGGTCACGGAGATCACCGCGGTCGGCAACGAGTACACCCCGGTCGGCGAGATGATCGACGAGCGGGCGGTGGTCAACGGCATCGTCGGCCTGCTCGCGACCGGCGGCTCGACCAACCACACCATTCACCTGGTCGCCATGGCGCGCGCGGCCGGCATCCAGCTCAACTGGGACGACTTCGCCGAACTCTCCGAGGTGGTGCCGCTGCTCTGCCGGATCTATCCGAACGGCCTGGCCGACGTGAACCACTTCCACGCCGCGGGCGGCATGAGCTTCCTGATCGGCGAGCTGCTCGACGGTGGCCTCCTGCACCCCGATGTCCGCACGGTCGCGGGCGACGGCGGTCTCGGGCGCTATCGGGGCGAGCCCGTGCTCGCCGGCGAAGAGGTCGTCTGGCAGGGCGGGCCCAAAGCGAGCCTCGATGCCAGCGTGATCGCGGCCGCTCGCCGAGCCGTTCAGCCCGAACGGCGGTCTGAAGCTGCTCGAGGGCAATCTCGGGCGCGCCGTGATCAAGGTCTCGGCGGTCAAGCCCGAGCGCTGCCTGATCGAGGCGCCGGCCTTGATCTTCGAGGATCAGAACGAGCTGCTGGCAGCGTTCCAGCGCGGCGAGCTCGAGCGCGACTTCGTCGCCGTGGTCCGCTTCCAGGGGCCGAAAGCGAATGGCATGCCGGAGCTGCACAAGCTCACGCCGACCCTCGGCGTGCTGCAGGATCGGGGCTTCAAGGTGGCGCTGGTGACCGACGGCCGGATGTCGGGCGCGTCTGGCAAGGTGCCGGCGGCGATCCACGTCACGCCCGAGGCCGCCGAGCGCGGCCCGCTCGCCAGGCTGCAGAACGGCGATCCGATCCGTCTCGATGCCCGCGGGGGACGGCTCGAGGTGCTGGTCGACGAGGCCGAGTGGACCTGGCGGACCGCGACCGAGCCCGATCTCTCCCGCTACAGCGAGGGCGTCGGCCGCGAGCTGTTCGGGAACTTCCGCGCCGGCGTCACGAACGCCGAGGCGGGCGCGGCGGCAATCACCTTCGTGCCCGAGCCGCACGCCTACACCAGGTCCGAAGCCGATGCCCGGTTCTGATCTGACCTCCGTTCTCAGCGCGACGCCGGTCATACCGGTGCTGGTGATCGATTCGACCGGGACCGCGCTGCCGCTCGCCCGCGCCCTCGTGGCCGGCGGGCTGTCGGTGCTGGAGATCACGCTGCGAACCCCGGCGGCGCTCGACGTGATCCGAGCGATCGCGGGCGAGGTCGAGGGCGCGGTGGTCGGCGCGGGCACCGTGCTGACGCCGGCGCAGTACGAGGAGTCGGAGCGTGCCGGTGCGCGCTTCGTGGTCAGCCCCGGCGCGAGCGATGCGCTGCTTGCAGCTGCCGCCGCAAGCCCGGTGCCCTTCCTGCCGGGCAGCGCCACGGCGAGCGAGGTCATGCGCCTGCTGGAGCGGGGTTATCGCTGCCTGAAGTTCTTCCCGGCCGAGCCGGCGGGCGGCGTCGCCTACCTCAAAGCGCTGGCTTCGCCGCTGCCGGAGGCGCGCTTCTGCCCCACAGGTGGTATCGACGCCGACCGGGCGCGTGCTTATCTGAGCTTGCCGAACGTGCTATGCGTCGGCGGTTCCTGGGTCGCGCCGGGCGATGCCGTGGCCGCCGGTGACTGGCCAAGGATCACGAGGCTCGCCCGCGCCGCCGCGGCGCTGGGCAGCCCGGCGAAGTAGAGGAACGCCATGTCGGCTCTGACCAAGTCCGCTGCGTGGCGGGCGCTGCAAAGCCATGCAGAGACGATGGCGACGCGGCATCTGCGCGACCTGTTCGCGGGCGATGCCGAGCGGTTCGCGCGCTTCTCACTGCGCTTCGACGACCTGCTGCTCGACTACTCCAAGAACCGGGTGACCGAGGAGACGCTTCGCCTGCTGTTCGACCTCGCCCGGCAGGCCGAGCTCGAAGCCTGGCGCGCACGCATGTTCGCCGGCGACAAGATCAACACCACCGAGCACCGCGCGGTGCTGCACATAGCACTGCGCACCCGCTCGAACCGCGCGATCCTGGTCGACGGCGAGAACGTCATGCCGGCGGTCAATGCCGTGCTCGGACAGATGCGCGCCTTCTCCGAGCAGGTGCGCGACGGCACCTGGCGGGGCCACACTGGTCAGACGATCACCGACGTCGTCAACATCGGCATCGGCGGCTCGGACCTCGGCCCCCTGATGGTGTGCGAGGCGCTCAAGCCCTATCAGCGAGCCGATCTAAGGCCGCATTTCGTGTCCAACGTCGATGGTGCGCACCTGGCACACACGCTGGCCGGGCTCGATCCGGCGCGCACCCTGTTCATCATCGCGTCCAAGACCTTCACGACCCAGGAGACGATGACCAACGCCGCCTCGGCGCGGAGCTGGCTGCTCCAGAAGCTCGGCTCCGGGGCGGACGTCGCCAAGCACTTCGTTGCTCTCTCGACCAACACCAGGGAGGTGGAGGCCTTCGGCATCGACCCGCAGAACATGTTCGTGTTCTGGGACTGGGTCGGCGGGCGCTACTCCTTGTGGTCGGCGATCGGCCTGTCTATCGCGCTCGCTGTCGGCATGGACCGGTTCGAAGAGCTGCTCGCCGGCGGCCACGCCATGGACGAGCACTTCCGGACCACGCCGCTCGAGCGCAATCTGCCGGTGATCCTCGGCCTGATCGGCGTCTGGTACCGCAACTTCCTCGGCGCCAGCACGCATGCGATCCTGCCCTACGATCAGCATCTGCATCGTTTCCCTGCCTACTTCCAGCAGGGTGACATGGAGAGCAACGGCAAGTCGGTGCGGCGCGACGGCACGCGGGTCGACTACGCCACCGGGCCGATCATCTGGGGCGAGCCCGGCACCAATGGCCAGCACGCCTTCTACCAGCTGATCCACCAGGGCACCGAGCTGATCCCGGCCGACTTCCTCGCCGCGGCCGAGAGCCTGACCCCGCTCGGCGACCACCACGACAAGCTGCTCGCCAACTTCTTCGCCCAGACCGAAGCCCTCGCCTTCGGCAAGACCGCTGAGCAGGCGCGCGCCGAGCTCGAGGCGGAAGGGCTCGCCGGCCAGGCGCTCGAGGCGCTGGTGCCGCACAAGGTGTTCGCGGGCAACCGGCCGACCAACTCGATCCTCTACCGGCGGCTCGATCCGGACACGCTTGGGCGGCTGATCGCGCTCTACGAACACAAAATCTTCACCCAGGGTGTGCTCTGGAACATCAACTCGTTCGACCAGTGGGGTGTCGAGCTGGGCAAGCAACTGGCCAAGGTGATCCTGCCCGAGCTGGCGGGGCCGGCGCCGGTCACCAGTCACGACGTCTCCACCGACGGTCTGATAAATCATCTCAAGGCGCTGCGCGCCGGAGCCTGACACGCGAACATGACGACTTTGACCTCGGAAACCCTGCGCGCCGCGATCCTGGCGAAGCTGACCTACGCGGTCGGCAAGGACGCGGCCCACGCGCACGACCACGACTGGTACGTCGCGACCGCGCTCGCGGTGCGCGACCAGGCGGTCGACCGCTGGATCAAGACCACGCGCGAGATCTACGCGCGCGGTCAGAAGCGGGTCTATTACCTCTCGCTCGAGTTCCTGATCGGGCGTCTGCTCAGCGAGTATCTCGGCAATCTGCAGCTGTACGAGACCTGCCGCGCGGCGCTCGCCGCGGAGGGCGTCGATCTCGAGCGGATCAGGGAGCGAGAACCCGACGCCGCGCTCGGCAATGGCGGCCTCGGCCGGCTCGCCGCCTGCTTCATGGAGAGCATGGCGACGGTCGGCGTGGCGGGCTTCGGCTATGGCATCCGCTATCAGCACGGTCTGTTCCGTCAGCTGTTCAGCGACGGCTGGCAGGTGGAGCAGCCCGAGGACTGGCTCGCCTTCGGCAATCCCTGGGAGTTCGAGCGCCCCGAGGTGGTGAGCGAGGTCGGCTTCGGCGGCTGGGTCGAGCGCGTGACCGGCGAGGGCGGAACGGAGCGTCAAGTCTGGCATCCGGCCGAGCGGGTCCATGCGATCGCCTACGACACGCCGATCGTCGGCTGGCGGGGTGACTGGGTCAACACGCTGCGGCTGTGGTCGGCGCGTGCGGCCAATCCGATGAGCTTCGATCAGTTCAACCGCGGCGACTATCTGGGCGCGGTCGCCGAGCAGGTCACCTCGGAGCACATCGTCCGGGTGCTCTATCCGAACGACGAGACCGCGGTCGGCCAGGAATTGCGCCTAAAGCAGGAGTATTTCTTCACCTCCGCCTCGCTCCAGGACGTCCTGCGCCGCCATCTCCAGCAGCACGGCGAGCTGGCGACGCTGCCGCAAAGGATCGCGCTCCAGCTCAATGACACCCATCCCGCGATCGCGGTCGCCGACCTGATGCGCCTCCTGATGGACGAGCACGGCTTCGCCTGGGAGACGGCCCGCTCGATCAGCCGCGGCTGCATCGCCTACACCAATCACACGCTGCTGCCGGAGGCGCTCGAGAGCTGGCCGGTCGCGCTGATGGAACGGCTTCTGCCACGCCACATGCAGATCATCCGTCGGCTGAATGGCGATCTGCTCGCCGATCTCGATGGCCACCAGGTCGATCCGGGCGCCGTCGCGCTGATCGACGACGCCAATGGTCAGCGGGTGCGGATGGGCCATCTCGCGTTCTACGGCGCGCACAAGGTGAACGGCGTCTCGGCGCTGCACACCGAGCTGATGAAGCAGACGGTCTTTAAGGACCTGCACCGGGTATTTCCCGACCGGATCACCAACAAGACCAACGGCATCACCGCGCGACGCTGGCTGGGCCAATGCAATCCCGCCCTGTCTGGCCTGATCAGCGAGGCGATCGGCGCGGGCTGGCTGGGCGATCTCGAGCAGCTTCAGGCGCTCACGCCGCTCGCCGAGGACGCCGCATTTCGCGAGCGTTTCGCCCGCGCCAAGCGGACCAACAAGGAGCGCCTGGCAGGGCTGATCGCGGAGCAGACCGGCATCGCCATCGACCCGGACGCGATGTTCGACGTCCACGTCAAGCGGATTCACGAATACAAGCGCCAGCTGCTCAACATCCTGGAGACGATCGCCGCCTACCACGCCATTCGCGCTGAGCCGAGCCAGGATCGGGCGCCGCGGGTCAAGATCTTCAGCGGCAAGGCCGCCGCCTCCTACCGGCAGGCCAAGCTGATCATCAAGCTGATCAACGATGTCGCCCGGGTCATCAATGGCGACCCGGTGGTCGGCGATCGGCTCAAGGTGATCTTTCTGCCCAACTACAACGTCAGCCTGACCGAGCGGATCATCCCCGCAGCCGACCTCTCGGAGCAGATCTCGACGGCCGGCATGGAGGCCTCGGGCACCGGCAACATGAAGCTCGCGCTGAACGGCGCGCTCACCATCGGCACGCTCGATGGCGCCAATATCGAGATCCGCGATCTGGTCGGCGCCGACAACATGTTCATCTTCGGCCTGACCGCCGAGGAGGTTCAGGCCCGGCGCGCCAACGGCTACCAGCCGATGGCCGAGGTCGAAGGGATCCGGGCGTTGGCCGAGGTGTTCGACGCAGTCGCCGCGGGCAGGTTCTCACCCGATGATTCGCAGCGCTTCGCGCCGCTGGTCCGCGGACTGCTGGCCCACGACTACTTCATGGTGACCGCCGATTACACCGATTACGCCGCAACCCAGCGCGCGGTCGACGAGGCGTTTGGCGAGCCTGCCACATGGTGGCGCAAGGCGGTCCTCAATACCGCCAAGGTCGGCTGGTTTTCCTCGGATCGGACGATCCGCGACTACGCCGGCGAGATCTGGCAGGCGCTGCCGGGCTAGGCATGAGGAAGTCGCGCCTGATACAGTCGTGACCGCCAACGCTCGCGCCGCGCCACCCGGGCGCTGCCGGCCGGGCTGATCCGCCGGCGTCCGGGTCCATCGATCAATCGGACAGGGAGAGCGACGTCATGAGCAATCCGAACAGTCACGGTCTCGCTCGCCACGCCATGGCTTACGTCCTCGCGGGCGGTCGCGGCTCGCGCCTCAAGGAGCTGACCGACAAGCGCGCCAAGCCGGCGGTGTTCTTCGGCGGCAAGACTCGGATCATCGACTTTGCGCTCTCCAATGCCATCAACTCGGGCATCCGCCGGATTGGCGTCGCGACCCAGTACAAGGCGCACAGCCTGATCCGCCATCTACAGCGCGGCTGGAACTTCTTTCGCCCGGAGCGCAACGAGAGCTTCGACATTCTGCCGGCCTCGCAGCGGGTGTCGGAGAGCCAGTGGTATCTCGGCACCGCCGACGCGGTGACCCAGAACATCGACATCATTCAGAGCTACGATCCCGAGTACATGATCATTCTGGCCGGCGACCACGTTTACAAGATGGACTACGAGCTGATGCTGCAGCAGCACGTCAACACCGGCGCGGACGTGACCGTCGGCTGCATCGAGGTGCCGCGGATGGAGGCGACCGGCTTTGGCGTCATGCATGTCGACGCCAAGGACCGGATTATCGCCTTCCTCGAGAAGCCGGCCGAGCCACCGGGCATGCCGGACAAGCCCGCCATGGCGCTCGCCAGCATGGGCATCTACGTCTTCAACACCGCCCTGCTGTTCGACGAGCTTTCGCGCGACGCCGACTGTGCCGAACTCGAACCACGACTTCGGCAGGGACATCATCCCCTATCTGGTCAAGAACGGCAAAGCGATCGCCCATCGCTTTCCGGAATCCTGCGTGCGCAGCGGCAGCGAGCCCGAGGCCTACTGGCGCGACGTCGGCACGATCGACGCCTATTGGGAAGCCAACATCGACCTCACCGACTTCGTTCCGGCCCTCGATCTCTACGATCAGCAATGGCCGATCTGGACCTACGGTCAGATCACGCCGCCGGCCAAGTTCGTGCACGACGAGGATGGACGGCGCGGCATGGCAATCAGCTCGCTGGTCTCGGGCGGCTGCATCATCTCGGGCAGCCGGATCGACAAATCGCTCCTGTTCACCGGCGTGCACGCCCATTCGTACAGCGAGCTCGAGCACGTGGTGGCCCTGCCCTACGTCCATATCCACCGCGGCGCGCGGCTGAAGAAGGTGGTCATCGACCGGGGGGTCGAGATCCCCGCCGGCCTCGTGGTCGGGGAGGATCCGAAACTCGATGCCAAGCGCTTCCGCCGTACCGAGGGCGGTGTCTGCCTGATCACCGAGCCGATGATCGATCAGCTTCCGAGCTGAGCCGCGCTCAGCTCTTCACCCGCACCATGTCCGGATCGTAGAGGGCGCCGAGATGCAGGGTGGCCGGGACGCGTGCGGTCGCGACCTCGAGCTCGTAGCGCCCCGATTTGAGGAAGTCGAAGTCGACGCCCGCGGGATTGCGGACGTAGCCGTAGCCGATCGCCTTACCGATCGTGTAGCCGAAGCCGCCTGAGGTGAGCCAGCCGACCCGCTGGTCGTCGCGATAGATCGTCTCGCGGCCGAGAAGCACCAAGCCGGGGTCGTCGACGGTGAAGCCGCAGAGCCGCTTCTTGAGCCCCTCCTGCTGCTGGCGAAGCAGCGCGTCGCGGCCGAGGAACGGCTGGCCGCTCGCGAGCTTGAGGGCGAAGCGGAGGCCGGCCTCGAGCGGCGTGTGATCGGGGCCGATGTCGGCGCCCCAGGCGCGATAGCCCTTTTCCAGACGGAGCGATCTCGATCGCGCGGTAGCCCGCATGCGCGAGGCCGAGGGGCCGCCCGGCCTCGAGCAGCGCATCGTAGACGGTCAGCGCATATTCGGCCGGGACGTGGAGTTCCCAACCGAGCTCGCCGACATAGGTGACGCGAAGCGCCCGCACCGGCGCGCCCGCGATCCGGATCTCGCGCCAGCTGCCGAACGGGAAAAGGTCGTTCGAGACGTCCTCGGCCGTGACCCGTTGCAGCACGTCGCGCGCGCGCGGCCCCATCAGGGGAAGAACCGCGAAGGCCGAGGTCATGTCGAGCAGGCGGGCATCCGCGCCTGACGGGATGTGGCGGAGGGTCCAGCTGAAATCGTGGGTCGCGAAGCCGGTACCGGTGACGATGTACCACGCATCCTCGGCCAGGCGGGTCACGGTCAGGTCGCACTCGATGCCGCCCCTCGCGTTCAGCATCTGGGTATAGACGACCCGGCCGGGCGGTTGGCTGACATCGTTCGCGCAGATCCAGGCAAGGGCCTGCTCGGCATCCCGCCCGATGACCATGAACTTGGCGAAGGAGGTTGCATCGAACAGCGCGACCCGCTCGCGGCACGCCCGATGCTCGTCGCCGACCGCATCGAACCAGTTGGGCCGGCCGAAGCTGTAGCGGTCGCTGCGGCTCGTCGATCCCCGGCCGCGCGAACCAGTTCGCCCGCTCCCAGCCCAGCTTTTCGCCGAAGACCGCGCCCGCGGCTTGCAGGCGCTCATAGAGGGGCGAGCGGCGAAGCGGCCGGCCGCTCGCGTGCTCCTCGCCCGGCCAGGCGATGGTGTAGTGCTTGCCGTAGAGCTCGAGCGTGCGCGCCCGGACCCAGCCGTCGTCGCCCTGCGGCTCGCCGAAGCGACGGATGTCGACCGGCCAGAGGTCCATGGGCGGTTCGCCCGCCACGATCCACTCGGCGAGCGCGCGTCCGGCGCCGCCCGCCGAGGCGATGCCGAACGCATTGAAGCCGCAGCCGACGTAGAAGCCTGCGAGCTCCGGCGCCTCGCCGAGGATGAAGTTGCCGTCGGGCGTGAACGACTCCGGGCCGTTGATCAGCTGCTTGACGCCCGCCCGCTCGAGCGCCGGTACGCGCAGCAGAGCCTGCTCCATCAGCGGCTCGAAGTGATCCCAGTCCGGATCGAGCAGGGTGAAGTGGAAGCCATCGGGGATGCCGTCCGGCGCCCAGGAGATCGGGTTCGGCTCGTAGCCGCCCATGATCAGCCCGCCGACCTCCTCCTTGAAATAGATCAGGCGGTCGGGGTCGCGGAGCGTCGGCAGGTCGGGCGTGACGCCGGCGATCGGCTCGGTGATCATGTACTGGTGCTGCACCGAGGCGAGCGGCACGCGCACCCCGGCAAGGCGCCCGAGCGCCCTGGACCATTGGCCCGCACACAACACGACGACCTCGGAGGCGATTTCGCCCTGCTCGGTGATGACGCCCGCGACCCGGCCGCCCTGAGCGCGAAAGCCGGTGACGGCGCAGCGTTCGATGATCCGCACACCGTTCTGCCGCGCGCCCTTGGCCAGCGCCTGGGCGATGTCGGAGGGATTGGCCTGGCCGTCGGTTGGCAGGTACGCAGCCCCGACCAGGTCGGAGATGTCCATCAGCGGCCAGAGATCCTTGGCTTCGGTGGGCGAGAGCAGGTGCATCTCGAGGCCGAAGCTGTGCGCGGTGGTCGCTTGGCGCTTGAGCTCGATCATCCGATCGGAGGTGCAGGCGAGCCGCAGGCCGCCGTTCATCTTCCAGCCGCTCGCCTGGCCGGTCTCGGCCTCCAGCCGCTCGTACAGCTCGACGCTGTGCTTCAGGAGCTGGGTCACGTTGGCATTGGTCCGGAGCTGCCCGACGAGACCGGCGGCGTGCCAGGTCGAGCCGCTGGTCAGCTGCTTTCTCTCGAGCAGCACCACCTCCCGCCAGCCGAGCCTGGCCAGATGATAGGCGACCGAGCAGCCCATGATGCCGCCGCCTACGATCACGACCCGGCCGTGGGAGGGCAGGCTGGTCATCTACCGGCCCCTGACCAGCCGCTCGGCCATTACCACAGGCGAACAACTCCGTATCGATCGAATAAATTTCCGTTGGAGACCTGCACTGACTAGTCCATCCGACGAGCGGCCGACGATGCGGTCAAAGACAGGTTTGGAAAGGCGCGGGTCGTCATCAAGCCACCACAGAAATGTGTGGGTACCGAGGAGTGCCCTCACTCATCTTCGCCTTCCCAGAGGCGCAATTCCTCTTCAGGCATTGGTTCGAAGAACTCCGGGCCCACCCGGACCTTGCCCTTCATGGCGCCGAACTGACGCTTTGACCTGGGTGCCTCGATCGGCACGAGGCGGACGATCGGTGTCTTGCCGCGGGCGATGATCACTTCCTCACCGGCCTCGGCGCGCTCGATCAGCTCGGAAAGCTGGGTCCTAGCGACATCGATCGTCACGGTCGTCATCCGGCGTCCTCCTCAGCCAACGCCACTTAGCCAAGGCCGATCGCGGTGACAAGCGCCCAGCTCAATCTCGGGCGAAGGCCGCGTAGGCCGCCTCGAAGCGGCGAAGGTTCTCGGCGGTGTAGGCCTGGTAGTCGAAGTCGACCGAGAGGTGGATCTCGCTGACCATGCTCCACATCGCCTCGCGCAGCAGCGAGGCGCATTTCATCGCCGCGTAGCGACCGCGAAGCTCATCGGTCACCCGCGCGTCGAAATAGGCTTCGAGCAGCCAGTCTTCCTGCGGCGGCGCCAGCTCGTTGTTGGAGGCGAGGCCCCCCAGATCGAACAGGGGGCTGTTGAAGCCGCCATACTCCCAATCGACCAGCCAGAGGCGACTGCCATCGTCGATCAGGTTGGCGGCGAGCAGGTCGTTGTGGCCGAACACCAGCTCGATCGGCCCGATCGCCCTTTCCAGCTTTTCGGCTGCGGCGAGCAGGCGCGGCAGCTCCGGCGCCATGCGAGAGCCGTCCTCGCGCAGGCGCGTCGCATATTCGCGGATCACCTGGAACACCCAGAACATCGGCGCCGGGCCACGAAAGTGCCGCGGCAGCTCCCGGTGGCAGGTCCGGACCAGAGGCACGATGCGCTCCAGCATCGCCGGATCGCGCACGTCCGCGGGTGCGAGCGTCCGGCCCGCGATCCAGCGAAACACCATGGCGCCCGGCTCGGCGTGCACGACTTCGGGCGCGATGCCGGCGGCATGCGCGGCGCGGGACGCGGCGAGCTCGAACCGGCGGAGCACGTTGTGGACCTCGAAGTCCTCGCCGATCCGGACCATGAAGCGCTGGCCGCGATCCTCGACCAGAAAGTTGTGATTGCTGATCCCGCCGCCCTGCGGCTCGGGCCGCACCTTGCCCTTCCAGCAGGCGAGCGTCGCGGCCTTCCGTTCGGCCTCGCCGATCATGTCAGGCCAGCCCCAGCCGGCGCTTGCGGGTCGCGGCCCAGGGCGCGATCAGGCGGTCGGCGATCATCGCGAGGCAGGCGACGCAGACGCCAGCGACCAGGCCGCGCCCGACGTCTGCCTTGGCGAGCGCGATGTAGACCTCCTGGCCGAGGTCGCGGGTGCCGACCAGAGCCGTGATCACCAGCATCGAGATCGCCAGCATGATGGTCTGATTGAGGCCGAGCATGATCTCCGGCAGCGCGAGCGGCAGCTGCACCTTGCGCAGGATCTGGCCGCGGGTGCAGCCGGCCGCCCTCGCGGCTTCGATCAGTGACGGGTCGACCTGGCGGATGCCGTGGTCGGTGTAGCGGATCGCCGGCACGATCGCATAAGCGATCACCGCCAGCATGGCCGCGAAATCGCCGACCCGGAACAGCATCACGGCCGGGATCAGATAGGCGAAGGCGGGCAGGGTCTGGAGCGTGTCGACGATCGCCTGCACGACGCGATGCGCGCGCTCGCGGCGCGCCGCGAAGACCCCGATCGGCATGCCGATCAGGCAGGCGATCAGCACCGAGAGGCCGCAGAGGTAGACCGTCTCCATCGCGTTCGCCCAATTGCCGGTGAGCACGATGAACAGGGCGAAGCCGGTAGTAAGCAGCGCCAGGCGTCGGCCGCCGAGCTGCCAGCCGGCCAGCCCGGCGGCGGCGACGACCGAGAGCCAGGGCAGGCTCAGCAAAAACCGTTTGAGCGGCACCATCAGGTTGATCAGCAGCCACGACTTGACCGCCTCGATGCTGTCGAAGAAGTGGATATTGAGCCATTCCATGCCGTGGTTGACCCGATCGCCGCTCGTGATCTGCCACGCCTCGGGATAGGTCTGGACGGCCGGCAGCACCGCCCCGATCAGCCAGGTTGCGGCCAGCAGCGCCAGCGCCATGAGCAGATAGGGATGACGGCGCACGAGGCTCGCCCGTTCTTCGAGATGCGCCGGCGGCGGCCGGCTTGCGAAGGCCTGCGAGAGGCGATCGAGGGCGATCGCAAGCAGCGTGATCGCGATCGCCGCCTCGAGCCCGGCGCCGAAGTCGAGGCGACGCAGCGCCGCCAGCACGTCGAAGCCGAGCCCGCCTGCGCCGATCATCGAGGCGATGATCACCATGTTGAGCGAGAGCATGATCACCTGGTTGACGCCAATCATCAGCCAGGGGCGGGCGGACGGGATCAGTACCTTCCACATCATCTGGCGGCGCGTGCAACCGGCCATCTGGCCGAAATCCTTGACCTCGGCGGGCACGCGCTGAAGCGCCAGCACCGCGTTCCTGACCATCGGCGGGGTGGCATAGATGATCGTCGCAACCATCGCCGCGACCGGTGAAAAGCCGAAGAACCAGAGGATCGGCACCAGATAGGCGAACACGGGCACCGTCTGCATCAGATCGAGGAACGGCGTGATCGCCCGCTCGAACGCCGGATGACGATAGGCGGCGATGCCTACGAACAGGCCTGCCAGCACGCCGAGCGGCACCGCGATCACGATCGAGGCGAGCGTAACCATGGCGCTCTCCCACTGTCCGAAGACGGCGAGATAGAGGAAGCAGAGCGCCACCAGGAGGGCGAGGCCGCGGTCCTTGGCGTAGTGCGCCATGAGGGCGAGGATGCCGATCAGAGCGACCCAGGAGATGCGCGGCCAGATCAGGGTCGCGTCCGGCCCGACGCCGTGCAGGAATCCGGTCGAGAACAGACTGCGCGCCCACATGAACGGCTGCTCGATCAGCCAGGCGATCGCGCGGGTCAGCTCCTCGAAGGTGAACAGACCGAAGCTCGCGTCGTCGCGCAGCCAGTGCATCAGGCCATTGATCCAGACCTTGAGCGGGATCACCCAGGCGCGGGGGTAGTTGAAGGCCCAGGGCGCGAGGTCGGGGGCGAGGTGGAGGCCGAGCGTCAACGCGAGCAGGACGAGCCAGGGCAGCCAGCGGACGCGGAGCCCCGCCGGCGCCGCCACCTCGAGGGAGCGCGCGACGAGCAGCCTAGCCATCGCGGGTACCGTCCTGTCGGTCGCCGAGCAGAACCGCGAGCACGGCTTCGCGCTCGAGCTGGCCGAGCACCCGCCCGGCGCGGTCGATGACCGCGAGCGGCCGCGCCGCGTCGATCACCTGCCTGGCAATGGTCTCGATCTTGACCTCGGCCGGAACCTCGCCCGCGAAGCCGTTGGCGCTCGCCGCCGGGCGCATGACGGTGCGCGCCGAGAGCACCTTGGCACGCGGCACCTCTTTGGTGAACTCGGCGACGTAGTCGGTTGCCGGCCGGGTGACCAGCTCCTCGGGCGTGCCGATCTGGATGACCCTGCCGTCCTGCATGATCGCGATCCGGTCGGCGAGGCGGATCGCTTCGTCGAAGTCATGGGTGATGAAGGCGATGGTCTTCTTGAGGACGCTTTGCAGACGAAGGAATTCGTCCTGCATCTCGCGCCGGATCAGGGGATCGAGGGCCGAGAACGGCTCGTCCAGGAACCAGATCTCGGGCTCGACGGCGAGCGAGCGGGCGATGCCGACCCGCTGCTGCTGGCCGCCCGAGAGCTCGCGTGGATAGTACTGCTCGCGGCCGGCAAGGCCGACCAGCTCGATCATCTCGCGCGCCCGCGCGTCGCGCCGTGCCCGGTCCTGGCCCTGGATCTCGAGGGGAAAGGCGACGTTGCCGAGCACGGTCAGGTGCGGCAGCAGCGCGAAATGCTGAAACACCATGCCCATTCTGTGGCGACGGATCTCGATCAGCCTTCGCTCGGAGGCCTCGAGGAGGTCCTCGCCCTCGAACAGGATGCGCCCGGCCGAAGGCTCGATCAGGCGCGACATGCAGCGGACCAGGGTCGACTTGCCCGAGCCCGAGAGCCCCATGATGACGAAGATCTCGCCCGAGCGGATCTCCAGTGCGACGTCGCGCACCGCCGCGATCAGCCCGGCCTCGGTCAGCTGAGCGGGCGACGGCCGGTAGCCGTGCGCCGCGAGGAAGCGCGCGGGCTCCGGTCCGAACAGCTTCCAGACACCCTCGCAGGCGAGCTTGACCTCGGTGCTCATGACGGCCGAGGCCGCGATCCAGGCGCCCGCGGCTTCGCCCCCCGGCCGCCCCCGAGCTCGCTAGAACCGGGGCCGGTTAACGTTTGCTCAATCATTCGATCCTAAAGTGCCGCTGTCTGGTCCATGCGACCGTGGGAATCCGTGCCGCCAGATTTCTGCAGGGGCGGATTCCCACGGTCGCATGGACCATCCGAACAAAGGGTATGGCGCAAGAGTTAACCCTTAGTTAGCGCAGCGACCTGGCTCTGCTCCCCGAGACGCCGCCTGAAGACCGGCCCCCGCTTCTGATCTCGCCGCTCAACCGGACGGCTGCGGCGGGACGCGACAGGCCGGGCGGGCGAACGGCTTCGCCCCGAGCCCGGCCATCCCAACGCCCGCGCCGCATGACCGGCAGGCCGGCACGGCGCCATCAGCTGGCGCACACCGTCCAGGACTTCCAGACATCCGGGTTCTTATCGAGCCATTCCTGCGCTACCTCGGCTACCTTGCGGCCGTCGAGATCGACCGCGACGATCAGGTTGCCCATGGTCTCGTTGTCGATGTGGAACGCACGGATCGCCTGGTAGGCGCACGGCCACTTGTCCTCGCCCCCCTTCCAGCCGACCTTCTTGATCCAACCGTGCGGCTTGCCGCAGTCGTACGCCAGATCCGGGTTGGTGCCCCAGCTCGGATCTTTGTAGCAGGCCTCCTCGTACTCCGGAAACTGGACCCACTCGCCCTTGAACTTGATCGGCGCCCAGTGCGGCGTGTAGATCCAGCCGAGCCAGGGCGCCTTACGCTGATAGGCGGACTGGAGCTCGGCGAACAAGGCCGCATCGGTGCCGGCGTGCACGACCTCGTAGTTCAGTCCGAGGGCCTCGACCCGCTCCTCGTCGTAACCGCCCCAGGTCACCGGCCCGGCGAGGTAGCGCCCCTTCGGCGAGGTCTCGGGCGTCGAGAACGCCTCGGCGCAGTCGTTGAGCGCCTTCCAGTCCGGCAGGCCGGGGCACTTTTCCTTCATATATTCGGGAAACCACCACTCCTCCTTCGCCAGCATGCCGGTCTCGCCGAGGTCGACCGTCTTGCCGGTCGCCAGCGAGGCGTTCATGGCATCCTTGCCGGTGGTCTCCCACATCTCCATGGCGACATCCAGATCACCCGCCTCGAGGCCGGCGAACTGGGCGATATAGTCGGCTTGGACGTATTCGACGTTGTAGCCCATCGACTGCAGTACCCGGCCCATGAGCTCGGTGGACAGGAACTGGCCGGTCCAGTCGTTCAGGGTGAGCCTGATCGGGTCCTTGGACTCCGGCACCTCGGCCACTGCCGGAGCCGCGAATGCCCATGCGGCCAGCAGCGCGCCTGCGCCTGCCGCGGTCGTCAAGCGTCGGGTCATGGAATAGTGCCTCCCTTTCATCTGGCATTGGTCCCCGTCGGCATTGTCTTTCGGCGCAAGGCCGCGATCAAGGCTTGGCTTGCCGCGGCAGCCGGCCCTCAGAGCGGCGGGCGCTTTTTGTGCCACGCGCTCGCCTGTTCGTAGGCATAGGCGACGCGAAGGATCCCGCCTTCGTCGAACGCCCGGCCCGCGATCTGCAGGCCGATCGGCAATCCGCCCGACGTGAAGCCGCAGGGCACTGAGACGGCGGGCAGGCCAAGCACGTTGAACGGCATGGTGTTGCGGACCCGAAACAGCGCGTGGTGGGGCGGGCTGCCCGCGATCGGCGTCGCCGGCACTGGCGAGGTCGGCATCGCGATCGCATCGAAGCCGGCGATGGCACGGTTGGTCTCTGCCATCAGCTGCCGGCGCAGCCGCTGCGCCTGCAGATAGTCGACACCGCTGTAGAAGCCGCCGAGCTTGAAGGCTGCGCGCAGCTCGTCGCTGAACGCCTCGGGTCGCTCGCGCAGATTCGCCGCGTTATAGGTGGCGCCCTCGACCGCGACCGTGATCGTACCGGTGGTGAACACGGCCTGCATGTCCGGCAGCTCGATCTCCTCGACCACCGCACCCAGCTCATCGAAGACCTGGAGCGCGGCCTCCACGGCGCTCGCCACCTCCGGATCGCAGTCCTCGAAAAAGAACGCCCGCGCGACGCCGATCCGCAGGCCGCGGACGCCGCCCTCGAGCCCCGCGGCGAAGTCGGGCACCGGGCGGGCGACGCTGGTCGGGTCGCGCGGGTCGTGGCCGGCGAGCGGCTGCAGCATCAGCGCGGCATCGCGCACGGTGCGGGTAAGCGGCCCGGCATGGTCCTGCGACCAGGAAAGCGGCAGGGCACCGAACTTGGAGGCCCGGCCAAAGGTCGGCTTGATGCCAACGATGCCGGTGCAGGCGGCGGGCTGACGGATCGAAGCGCCGGTATCGCTGCCCATCGCGCCGTAGGCCATGCCCGCGGCGACCGCCGCCGAGGAGCCGCCGCTCGAGCCGCCCGGATGATGATCCAGCCGCCAGGGATTGTGCACCGGGCCATAGTGGACATTGGCGCTGGTCGAGCCGTAGGCGAGCTCGTGCAGGTTGGTCTTGCCGAGAATCACGGCGCCGGCGCGCTTCAACCGTTCGACCGCAGCCGCGTCGAAGTCGGGCACCCAGTCGGCATAGAGCGGCGAGCCGTAGGTGGTGGCGACGCCCTTGGTCGCGTACAGATCCTTGATCGCGACCGGAATGCCATGCAAGGGCCCCAGGTAGTTGCCGGCCAGGATCGCCGCCTCGGCGGCGCGCGCCGCGTGGCGGGCGCTTTCGGCGGTCACGGTGATGAATGCGTTGAGCTTGGGCTCGAGCTCCTCGATCCGGGCGAGCGCCGCCTCGGTCACCTCGACCGGCGAGAGTTCTTTCGCGGCGAGGCGTGGCGCCAGCTCGGCGATGCTGGCATAGACCAGCCCGTCGTCACTCATCGTCGCCTCCTGCCAGCACCCGCTGCACCTGCGCTGGTGCGGTGTCGCCGAGGCGCTTGTCCCACTGCCGCAGCCGCTCGACGTTTCGCACCATGGCCGGCAGGCGACCGCGAGCCGCTTCGGCCTCGGTCTCGCTCAGCTCGCGACCGAAGGTCTCGCGCGCCATTCTTTGCAGCTCGGCGATCGATGGTCCCGACATCTGCTTCAGCCTCCCAGCAGCCCTGTGCATTGCGTTGGCCAGCCGGATTATGGCGCGGCGCCCGGGCTCATGCCAGCAGAGACCACTGCCAGGCAACCGGGCTCGCGTCAATTCGCGCGCCAGGCTCTTGTGTCAGCATTGGACGTACCGATGCCGGACAGGGTGCATCCTCCGCAATCGGGCGTCAGGATGACCGGCGAGGATAAGTCTCGCTACCGTGCCTACTGAGGGTGGTCGGGCCTCTACCCGGCCGGCGCCAGCGCGCCGGCGCGGATCTGGCTGAGCGAAAACCGGGGCGTGAGCGCCTCCGGGTCGACCCGAAGATCCAGGAGCGCGAAGCTGCCGGCGGCCTGGGCGCGGCGAAAGGCGTCCGGAAAGTCGGCGGTCCGCTCGACCACCTCGCCGTAGCCGCCGTAGGCCCGCGCGAGCGCCGCGAAATCGGGGTTCCTGAGGTCGGTGCCGATGATCCGCGAGGGGTAGTCGCGCTCCTGGTGCATGCGGATCGTGCCGTACATGCCGTTGTTGACCACGCACCAGATGATGGCGAGGTCGTACTGTGCGGCGGTCGCCAGCTCCTGGCCGGTCATCAGAAAGCAGCCGTCGCCCGCAAAGGCGACCACGGTGCGCTCGGGATGAACCAGCTTGGCGGCAATCGCCGCCGGCGTGGCATAGCCCATCGAGCCGCTGGTCGGCCCGAGCTGGGTCCGATAGCCGCGGTACTGGTAGTAGCCGTTGACCCAGATGCAGTAATTGCCGGCGCCATTGGTGACGATCGCGTCTGCGGGCAGGTTCTCGCGCAACCAGGCCACCACCTCGCCGAGCTGCAGCTCGCCGGGCATCGGCAAGGGTTTCAGCGAGGCCAGATACTGCTCGTGCGCGACCCCGGTCTGCTCGCGCCAGGCGCTGGTGTCGACCGGCTCGAGCGCGCGCGCCGCCGCTGCGAACGCACCCACGCCCGAGAGGATCGAGAGATCGGGCGTGTAGATCAGCCCGATCTCCTCCGCGTCCGGATGGACGTGGACCAGCGTCTGCTTCGGTTCGGGGATCTCGAGCAGGCTGTAGCTTCGGCTCGATGCCTCGCCGAGGCGGGTCCCGACCAGGAGCAGGAGGTCCGCGTCTCGCACCCGATCGCTGAGCGGAGGTGCTACCGAAATGCCGACGTGGCCGGCGTAGCAGCGATGCGCGTTGTCGAAATAGTCCTGGCGGCGGAAGGACACGCCGACCGGCAGCTCGAACCGCTCGGCGAACGCCCGGATGTCGGCGCAGGCTCTGGCGTCCCAACCGCCACCGCCGACAATCACGAACGGCCGCTTGGCGGCGGAGAGCAGGGTGCGCAGGCGCGCCATGTCCTGCAGCGCGGGATGCGCCTGGACCGACTGGTAGCGGACCGCATCGGCACAGGCCGCGGGCTCGGTCAGCATGTCCTCGGGCAGCGCGACCACAACCGGCCCGGGCCGGCCCGAGGTCGCGGTGTGGAAGGCCCGGGCGATCATCTCCGGGATGCGCGCCGGTTGATCGATCTCGCAGACCCACTTGGCGACGCCCGCGAACATCTGCCGGTAGTCGATCTCCTGGAACGCTTCGCGCCAGCGCATCTCGCGCGCGACCTGACCAATGAAGAAGATCATCGGGGTCGAGTCCTGGCGCGCGATGTGCACCCCATGGCAGCCGTTGGTGGCACCCGGGCCGCGGGTCACCATGGCGATGCCGGGCCGTCCGGTGAGCTTGCCGTAGGCCTCGGCCATCATGGCGGCACCACTCTCCTGGCGGCAGATGATGTAGCGGATCTCGCTGTCATAGAGCGCGTCGAGCAGTCCCAGATAGCTCTCGCCGGGCACGCCGAAGGCCATCTCCACGCCATGGATCTCGAGCTGGTCGACCAGGATCTGACCGCCGGTGCGGAGGTTGGAGGCTCGGGTCATGGTGCGTCGATCGGGCCGGGATAGAACCCATCGTCCAGGATCTGCTCAGCCGGGTAAGGCAACGACCTAGGAAGCGTTTTCAGCGCGAAACCGGTCTCAGCGGCGGCCTCTTCGCGCGCCGCCGCATATCCACTACGCGCGAGGTTCGCCACCTCGCGGCTCAAGCTCGGACTTTCCCGCAACAATTGCTCGACGTGCCCGCGTTGAACCCTGATCGTGCTCTGCCAGCTTCGAGATCGATGCATCGGCTGGAACTGCCACTTCAGCAGATGCATCTTCAGAACCCCGAGCCGATTGCGTAACTGCCGGCGGTCGCTGATCCCCAAGCTCTCGATCTCCTCAGCGACGTTGTCCCAGTCGACCAGCTCGAAGTGGCGGGCGCGGATCAACGCCGCCTGATGCTCGCTCCAAAGCGCGAAGCCCTCGTCGTAGCGAGGGCCCCGATCCGGCATTGCCGGACGCGGCGGCGCCGCGGTTTCCGCCATCACATTTCTCCGTTTTCTGCCGCGTGCCATCATGCCGAGCAGCGCTGGCCTTGGCAATTGCGAGGCCGGTCGATGACCGTTCCACGACGTATGCCCGGGCTTCGGGCTCATCTCATCCCGACCTCGCCCAGGTCGAAGAACGCGATGATGCGGCAGGGACAGGATTCCAGGCCCTCGTACTTCCAGGGGAAGGCGCCGATCACGCAGCGGGTGTTCAGCACCTGCTCGATGTCGCCGCCGACGTTCTCGGCGTGGTGCAGGCCCTCCTGGAAGGCGTAATTGTGGAACGGGAAGAGGTCGTTCCTGACCTTCCGCCCCGACAGCCTGTGCCTGTACTCGTAGCGCGGGAAGAACTCCTCGCAGGTCATCCCGACCTGCTCCTCGAACTGACGCGCGATGTCGGGCCGCATCAGGCGGATCGTCGTGTTCATCGGGTGGTCGGCCGAGCCGCAGTCGATGCCGAACCACTTGATCTCCATCTCGAGCATCCAGCGCAGCAGCTCCATGCCGCCGCCCGGATGCATGCAGAAGTAGCGCACCAGGTCCTGCTTGGGCTGGCCCTCGTAGTAGCGGTGCCAGCCGGTGTGGATGATCAGGATGTCGCCCTTCTCGATCTCGACCTTGCCGGTCAGCATGGCGGGCGTGATCAGGGTCCAGTCGGCCATGTGCTCGGAGACGTCGACGATCGCGCCCCGATTGACCAGAAAGTCGAGCGGGTAGGAGGCCATGTCGCCGCGACCGTCGGTGGCGTGCAGCGCGCCGTCGAAGTGGGTCCCGACGTGCAGCGCGGTGTCGATCCGCTGCGCCACGATGCGCTGGGTCTGCAGGTTCTGCGCGTAGTACATCTTGTTGCCGGCGTAGCCGACCCAGCCGGGCGTGTGGACGTTCATCGTGTGCGAGAGATCGACCATTTTCATTGTCAGGCGTCCTCCGGTTCGATGGTAATCAGCCCTGCCCGCTCACTTGGCGGCGACAGCGGCCGGAGCTTCTCGGCCTTCCCACTCGGCCAGCAGATCGGCTGAATCCATGACCAGACCGAGGTGCAGCGAGACCATCTTGAGCGCCGCGGCCTCCATCTCGTCGTTGGTCCCGCGCACCAGATCGCGCAGCACGACCACGCGATAGTCGTGGTTGCTGGCATCGAAGGCGGCGTTGAGCACGCAGCAGTCGGTGAAGCCGCCGTTGAGGATCACGGTGCGGGCCCCGAGGTTGCGCAGGAGGAAATCGAGGTCGGTCGGATAGAAGACCGAGAGCCGCTTCTTGGTCTGGACGATCAGATCGTCCGGCTCGACCCGGGTCTCGAACTCGGTCCAGCGCGTGCCCTCGATCGCGTGCTCATCGGCATTGGGGATGGCGCCGACGAACAGCGGGAAGACCAGGCGCCAGGCCGCCTTGCCGCCCTTGACGTCGTCGACGCCGCCCCGGCGCAGCACGGTGCGCACGTGGATGATCGGCACCCCGAGCGCGCGCGCCCGATCGTGAAACGCGTCGATCGGCGCCACGATCTCGCGCGCCCGCGGCGCCGGGCAGGGACAGTCGGGCGTATCGGCGAGATGACCCTGATGCATGTCGATCGAGATCACGGCCGTGCGTGCCCGATCGGCGAACTCCTCGAAGCCCGGCGGCAGCTGCCGCTTCTCGCCGTATATGTGAGCGTGCATTCCCGTCTCCCCTGTCAGCGGTGCTCACGGTCGTAGGCAACGCCGAGCGCCGCGGGGACGCCGAGCCGGCGCCGGACCACCGAGCGGCTGACCAGCGCCAGCACGACCAGCGTCGCCAGATACGGCAGCATGTTGAGAAAGTGCGGATCAATCAGCGCTTCGCCCCCCAACTGAGCCCTGAAGCGGAGCGCGTCGACCGTGCCGAACAACAGGGCGCCGGCCAGCACCCACCCGGGCCGCCAGGTGGCGAAGATGACCAGCGCGATCGCGATCCAGCCGCGCCCGGCGGTCATGTTCTCGATCCAGGAGGGGGTATAGGCGAGCGAGAGGTAAGCGCCGCCCACCCCGGCAAGCGCCGCCCCGGTCATCACGTAGCCGTAGCGCATGGCGGCGATCGGCAGGCCCAGCACATCGAGAACGTCGGGGCTCTCGCCGAGCGCCCGGAGGATCAGCCCAGGCCGGGTGCGTTTCAGGTAGAAAGCGATCACCGCGGTCAGCACGAGCGCCAGGTAGACCAGAGCATCCTGATGGAACAGCGCCCGGCCAAGAAAGGGAAGGTCGCCGAGCGGGCCGAGATCGGGGTGCGGCACCCGCGCGCGCGGCGGGGTGCCGATGTAGGGCTTGCCGATGAAGGCTGAGAGGCCCGCGCCGAGGATGGTGAAGGCGAGCCCGGTCACGACCTGGTTGAGACGCAGCGTCACGACCAGGAAGGCGAAGGCGAGGCCGAACAGCGCGCCGGCGATCAGCGCCGCGGCGATGCCCGCCCAGACCGAGCCGGTCACCTGGGTGGCAGCGAAGCCGTTCACCGCGCCGATCAGCATGGTGCCCTCGAGGCCGAGGTTCAGGACCCCCGAGCGCTCGGAGAGCAGCTCGCCCAGGGCCGCAAACAGGACCGGCGTCGCCGAAGCCAATGCGGCGGCGAGGAGCAGCTCGAGGCTCATCCACCCGCCTCTACCGGCCTGACCAGCCGGATGCGGTAGCGGCCGAGACCGAGCGCGGCCAGGACCACGATCAGGATCAGCGCTTGCAGGATCGTGCTGATCGCCGGCGGAATCCCCGAGACCTGGAGCGAGAAGCCACCGTTCAAGAGGCCGGCGTAGAGCAGCGAGACGAGCACGATGGCGATCGGCCGACCACCCGCGAGCCAGGCCACCAGAATGGCCATGAAGCCGTAGCCTGGCGAGAGACCCGCCTGCAGCCGCCCGGTCGAGGCCGAAACCTCGATGGCGCCCGCGAGTCCGGCGAGCGCGCCCGCCGCGACGAGGCCCGAGACGATCGTGGAGATCGAAGCGATGCCGCCGTAAGACGCCGCCCGCGGCGCGTCGCCCGATACCCTGAGATCGTAGCCCCAGCGCAGCCCGCGATCGACCGCCGCGAGCCCGAGGGCGGCCAGCGCCAGGAACACGATCCCCCAATGTACCGGGCCGACGAGCGTGCCGAGCCTGGCGGCCTCAGGAAGAGGCTTCGAGTAGGGGAACGAGAAGGTCATGGGATCGGCCCAGGGGCCGTCGACCAGATAGTTGACCCAGAGGATCGCGACGTAGTTCAGCATGAGGGTCGAGAGAATCTCGTTCATGCCGAGGTACGCGCGCGGCAGCGCGGCGATCGCCGCCCAGGCGCCGCCGGCGAGCAGACCCACGCCGAGCACCAGAGGCAGCGCCAGGACTGCGGGCGTGGCTTCGGGCAGGGACAGCCCGATGCCGGTCGCCGCGAATGCGCCGAAGTAGAGCTGCCCCTCGGCGCCGATGTTCCAGAGGCCTGCGCGGTAGGCGAGCGCGATCCCGACGGCGCAAAGCCCGATCGGCACCGCCTTGTCGATCGTTGCAGCCAGGGCGCGCGGCGAGCCGAGCGCGCCGCGGACGAGAGCGGCGTATCCGATGCGCGGGTCGTGCCCTGCGAGCGCGAGGACGATCGCGCCGAGCACGAGCGCGAGCACGAGACCCGTGGCGAGCCGCACCAGCCGCTCGCTGGTCGAGGGACTGGAGAGCCTCGGCTCCAGGCGGATCGCCGGCAGCGCCATCTCAGGCCGCTCCGGTGGTGATCAGGCGCCCGAGCTCGTCCATGTCGACGCGCGCCGGGTCGCGCTCGGCCACGATCTCGCCGCGGTGCATGACCAGGACGCGGTTCGCGATCTCGAGCGATTCGTCGAGCTCCTCGCTCGAGATGAGCACGCCTGCGCCGTCGCGCGCGCTGGCGACGAGGGCGTTTCGGATCTGCGCCGCCGAGGCGACGTCGAGCCCCCTTGCCGGATAGTTGGCGACGATCAGCTGCGGGTCGCCGTGCAGCTCGCGGCCGAGGACGACGCGCTGCAGGTTGCCGCCCGAGAGCCGGCGCACCGGGACGCCGAGGTCGGCCGTAACCTGGAAGCGACCGACGACGTCCTCGGCGCGCCGCCGGATGTGCTGGCGCTGCAGCCAGCGACCGAACGGCGGGCGCCGGTGGTGCCCCAGGATCGCGTTGTCCTCGATCGAGAGGCCGGGCGCCAGCCCGACGCCGAGATGCTGCGCCGGGATGTAGGCAAAACCCCGTCCGCCCGACTGCGCCGGCGCATCGATACGGCCCCGGCGGTAGCGTCGAAGGCCGCCAATTGCATCCATCAGCTCGCTCTGGCCGTTGCCGGTGACCCCGACGATCGCGACCAGCTCGCCCGCCCGAACCTCGAAGCTGACGTCTCGCACCGCCGGCAGGTCGAGATCGTTCGCCACCTCGCAGATGCTCGACGCGGAGGACCGGAGCGCCGAACGGGCCAGGCGGCCGGCTGCCGGAGCGGACCTCGCGGTCACCGACGATCAGACGAGCCAGCTCGGAGAGGTCGATCTGGCCCGTGGCGCCGGTATGCATGACCCGGCCGGCGCGCATCACCACCAGGTCGTCGGCGACCTCGAGAACTTCGAGCAGCTTGTGGCTGATCAGCACGACCGCCCGCCCCGAGGCGGCGATCCGCCTGACGATCGCCATCAGCCTGGCGGTCTCAAGCGGTGAGAGGACCGAGGTCGGCTCGTCCAGGATCAGGACCCTGGCGCCCACCGCCAGCGTGCGCAGGACCTCGAGCTGCTGGCGCGCGGCGAGCGTCATCTGCCAGACCCGGGCCGTGAGATCGAGCTCGAAGCCGACTTCGCCCATGAGCGCCTGGAGATCATCGCCCGCCGCCGTGGGCTGCAGTAACCGGCCGCGGTCGAGTGCCAGCGAGAGGTTCTCGAAGGCGGTGAGCGTCTCGACCAGCTTGAACTGCTGGTGGACCATGCCGATCCCGACATCGACCGCGGCCTTGGGCGAACCCGGGCGAAGCGGTTCGCCATCGACCAGGATCCGGCCACGGTCCGGCAGATAGAGACCGGCGAGGACGTTCATGGCCGTGGTCTTGCCGGCGCCGTTCTCGCCGAGCAGACCGAGCACCTTGCCGGGCCGGAATGTCGAACGTGACGTCGTCGTTGGCGAGCAGCGGACCGAACCGCTTGGTCACGCCCTCGATCCGCACCAGCGGCGGACCCGGTGCGAGCGGCTCCGCTGCGGCGCGCGTGGCCCGCTGCGGCCGGCGGCGATCGATCAGATCAGGGGATCTTGCCAACGACGCCTTCGACCAGCCAGTCCATGCCGTTGATGTCGGCGATGCTCAAGGTCTTGCCGGCGGGCACGACCACCTTGCCCTGATTGTCCTTGAGCGGACCCTGCCAGTAGTCGAGCTTGTCGTCGATGATCGCCTGCTTCTTCTCCTCGACCATCTGGCGCACCTTCTCGGGAACCGCCGGATTGATCGGGGCGAGCGAGACCGTGCCGTCCTTGAGCCCGCCGTAGAACTCGCCCGGCTTGAAGCTGCCGTCGCGGACCATCTCGACCGCTTTGACGTAGAACGAGCACCAGTCCCAGATCGTGCCAGTGAGGTACTTCTCGGGCGCGAAGGCGGTCATGTCGGACTCCGAGCCGACCGCCCAGGCGCCGTGCTCGGCAGCACCCTGCACCGAAGAGGGCGTGTCCTGATGCTGCGCGACCACGTCCGCGCCGGCCTCGACCAGCGCGACCGCGGCCTGCTTCTCGGCCGGCGGGTCGAACCACGAGAGGGTCCAGACCACGTGCACCTCGGCCTTCGGATTGACCTCGCGCACGCCGATCGTGAACGCGTTCAGCCCGGCGATCACGGTCGGGATCGGCTGCGCCGCGACGAAGCCGATGATGTTCGACTTGGTCATCGCACCGGCGACCAGTCCGGTCAGGTAGCGCCCGTCCCAGAGCTCGCCGTAGTAGTTCAGGATGTTGTCGGCGGGTGCGACGGTCGGCGTGATGCCAAAGAAGTGCTTGTCCGGGTTCGCCTTCGCGACCTCCTGGGTGAACGGCTGATAGCCGAACGCGGTCGCAAAGATCAGATCGTAGCCCTGACCGAGAAAGTCCCGCTCGACATTGGCGACATCGGGCGTCTCGGGTACGGTCTCGACGAAGGCCGTCTTGATGCCGGTCTTTTGCTCCAGGCACTTTCGGCCCTGATCGTGGCGATAGGTCCAGCCGGCATCGCCGACCGGTCCGACGTAGATGAAAGCCGCGCTCAGATCGTCCGCCGCCCATCCCCTGGTCGGGGCCGTGAGCAGCGCCAAGGCGCAGGCGAAGCCGAGGATCAGGGGTGGTTTCTTGTTGGTCATGCCGCCCTCCCATGCGCGCATACCGATTTCCATTGGTGGCGATGCTACTCGATTCGTTCGCGAGGCGTCACATGAAAGATGCGCGTATCGGGACGCTGGACCTTCGATCCAGAGGTGCGAGGGTCAGGACATGTCCGGCAGGGCGCCTACGGCCTTGAGCATCGCCATGTCGGCCGGACACGGGCCGCCGACGCTCACGATCGGACTGCCGCGATCGGCGGCCACGGCATGGCGCAGACCGACGGGCACGTGGATGACCTGATCCGCTTCGAACTCCAGGCGGCGGTCGTTGGCGAAATCGGTGATCGAACCGCGCCCCTCGAGAATGAAGATCGTGTCCTCCGATTCCGCATGGACATGGGGGACGTTCTGCTCGCCGGGCTGCATGCGGACATAGTTCATGTTCGCAGTCTGCGCGCCGACGCCCGGCCAGACGACCAGGCGCGCATCCTTCGAGATGATCGGCAGCATGCGGTCGGGTTTGTCGCGATGAAAGATCCGGATGGCCATGCGCCTTTCCCCTCTGGTGCCGCGCCCGGCTCAAAGCCGCTCGTACATGGACGCGTCCGCAGGACAGGGGCCGCCGAGGATCTCCAGCCCCTCGGGCCCGGCCCGGAACAGGTACGCAGTCCCGGGCTCGATGTGGACCATCGAGCCCTCGATCAGAGGCTGCCCGGTCGCATCGCCGGGTTCGAGGGCCGTGCCGCTGCCGTTCATCACGTAGTAGACCGCCTCCATCGGATGGCGGAGCGCTACGGTCTGCGCGCCCGAGGCCAGCTGAATCCGATGCATCGAGCGGAGCTCGGCGCCGACCCCGGGCCAGACCACCGCGCGCGCGACGACGCCGCCCTCGACCATCGGCAGCTCCGGGCAGGATGCGCCGGCGTCGAGCACCTGCACGGCCGCGATTTCGCTCATTCTTACCATCCCCTCACGCCAGGCAGCAGGACTTGGCGGGCAAGCTCTCCGATGGATGATGCCCACTTGGTCGCGGCTTGGCAAACCCGCTCGCCTTGAAAGACATCGTGCGCGGGCTCGACCAGGAGGTCGTCGGCATCGACGTCCTGCGCCGCGTTCCTTGGATCGGAGGTTGGCCTCCAGGTACAATTCGAGGATAGTCCTGTCATCCACACCTCATCGGCGGCCATCGGCTCAATCGGCGCGACAGGGACACTCCGATCCATGACTACAGCCAGCCAAAATGACGGTGCGAGCACCCAGGCCACGGACGGCATGGGCGGCAAGGGTTTCTACGATAGCCATTCCGAAGCTCAAAGCGAAGGAATCCGCCGACAGGAGGCCAGGCTGCGTAACGCGGTTCGCCATCTCGACCTGACGGGTCCCGAGCTGCGCATCATGGACTACGGCTGCGGACCTGGTCGCAATTCGATGTCGGCATTTCATGCGGTCCTGGACGAGGTGCGTCGCCGCGCCCCCGACCTGCCGGTTGTCGCCATGCACAACGACCTGATCGGCAACGACTGGAATGACCTGTTTGCCAATATTCGTGGCCCCAACGGCTATTTGCACGACGTCGACCACCTGCGGGTCGAAGCCTCGATCGGCAGCTTCTTCGAAGCCGTAGCGAGCACTGGCACGATCGACCTCGGTATTTCCTTCGCAGCCTCGCACTGGCTGCCCCGCCCGGTTCGGATCACTTCGCCCGGCACCCTGTTCTTTTGCGACCTGGCGGAACCCGCCCGCGGCGAGATCGCTGCCATGGCCGACCGCGACTGGACGGATTTCCTAAGACGGCGGGCCTGTGAACTGAAACCCGGCGGGTGGCTGGTCGTCGACGGGTTGTCTTCGGTGCCCGATCTCGATGACCCTAGTGGCCTGCGCGCGGCCGGTCGCCATCTATACCGCGTGTTTTGGCAGATCGCGACGGGGCTGGCCGACGAAGGGCGCATCGATCGCGCCTTGCTCGAGGATTTCATCTTCCCGCTCTACTTTCGCCTTTCCCACGAAGTTCGCGCACCGCTTGAACGGGAGACCGATCTGAAGGATGCCTTCGATGTCGTCGAGCTGACCAATGATCTGTTTCCGATGCCTTACGAAGACGACCTCGCCAAGACCGGCGATATTGCGACCTATGCCGCATCTTATGCGAGCTTTGCTCGCGCGTTCGCCGAATTGACGCTGCGCCGCCAGCTGTTTGAGGGATCAACCGCGACTGGCAGCGAGGCCGATCAACTTGCCAATGAATTCTTCCGTCGACTGCAAGACCTGTTTGCTGCCGAACCCGGCCGCCATGCTTTCGAGCACCAGGTCGTGACGCTCGTCTTGCGCAAGCACTAAGCCTGTCCCATCGAGCCGCTGGCCGTCATGAAAGCGGCCTTGACCAGCAGTCGCCGCCTCGAGGGTGCGCAGGACCGCTTACGCCTCAGTCAACGCCTTCGACGATGCGCATGTCCCGTTTGCGCGTGCTGCCGAGCCAGGTCCGAGGTTTCGGGAAATCCAGGTTGGAATTTGGGCGCTCGATCGGTATGCAGGCAACGTCCGATAATGGTGGTTGCATCGCGCTTGATGCCGCAAAGCAAGCCGGGGTGCGTCGGGGGGATCGACTGAGGCGATGAAGCCGGCAGCGTTCGAGTACCGCGCTCCGAGTTCGGTCGCCGAGGCGCTCGACCTCCTGGCGGAGCATGGTGACGAGGCGAAGGTGCTGGCGGGGGGCCAGAGCCTCGTGCCGGCCATGAATTTCCGCCTGGCGCGGCCTTCGGTGCTGGTCGACATCAACCGAATAGGCGCGCTCGATCGAACTTGGTGCGGCCGACGGCAAGCTCCGCATCGGCGCGCTGACCCGCCACGTTGCATTCGAGAAGCGAGTGGCCGAGGGGCCGCTCGGCGCGCTCCTGACCGAGGTCGTCCGCTACATTGGCCACCTGCCGATCCGGGTCCGGGGCACCTTTGCGGGCAGCCTCGCCCACGCCGACCCGGCCGCCGAATGGTGCCTCGTGGCGACGACCCTCGATGCCGTGATCGTGGCGCGCAGCCGCGCGGGCGATCGATCGATCGCGGCGCAGGACTTCTTTCTGTCGATCCTCACGACGTCGCTGCGGCCGGACGAGCTCCTCGCCGAGGTGCAGCTGCCCGTTCTCGATTCGAGCTGGCGCTTCGCTTCGCCGAGTTCAGCCGGCGTGCCGGGGATTTCGCGCTCGGCATGGCGCTGGTGCTGCTGCGGCTGGAGGGCGGGCGGATCGCCGAGGCGAGGATCGGGGTCGGGGGTGCTGGCGACCGGCCGCTCCGCATCGCCGCGGCCGAGCAGGCGCTGTCCGGAATGGAACCCCGACCCTGCGGCCTTTGCGGAGGCGGCGCGCATCGCGGCGGCGGCCGTCGACCCGTTCGAGGACATCCACGCC
>CAWFGZ010000013.1:0-452514 GCA_963815435.1 uncultured Alphaproteobacteria bacterium | reverse complement strand
TTGCCCTCCGCCAGCACGGCGTAGGCCACGAGACAGAGCCAGCCGAGCGAGCCGGATGCCCCGGCGAGCATCGACCAGCCCCGGCTCGAAGCGCAGCGTGCGCAAGGCGATCAGGATGAAGACATACATCAGGGTGGCGCCTTCAGGTAGATCGGCCGCCGGCTGCTGATACTGGAGATAGAAGCTCCAGATGGTCACCATCAGCACGGTGATGTCGACCACGACCGAAAGCGCCGAGAAACCGCGCTGTCACAACAGCCGCCAGGCGAGCCAGAGGCGGATGCAGAGTGAACCCGGCATAGACGGCGAGCGTACACCGGCACCGGCTCGAACGGCACCCCGGGCGGAAACGCCTTGGGCGCAGAGATATAGAGGACGGCGAAGATCGCGATCGTCGCCAGCTGCAGCAGGCTCACCAGGATCTCGCTGCTGGTCCTGCTCCTGCTGGATCGCGCTCTCGACCCGCTCCGGGCATGCGCGCCGGCATCGGCGGGCCGACCACGAACCGGCCTCGCCCGCTCGAGCATGGGTGCCAGGTCGCGCGATCCGCAGCGACGATCTCGGTGCTCATGGTATGGCCTCTCGACCAGATGCAGTATCCGGGATGGTGGCGCTCCAGCTTGCGTTCGAGCACCCGGGCCGGCTTAACGCTCGTCCGCCTCGACCACGTGAATGTGATGGTTGTGCTTGGCGGGATCGCGGCTCATCGTCGGACAGCTCGCCACGGTCGCGACCGCCCAGACGCAGGCTTTGCTTTCGCCGGGTGATGAACTATCTAGCGAGGCATCGAAACCCTTGGAGGCACCACGGACACGAGCGAGGCGAGGAAACCATGGCTTTCGAATCTGCCCGACCTGCCCTACCCCTATGAGGCGCTCGATCCCTACATGTCGTCGCGGACGCTGCACCTGCATCACGACAAGCACCACCAGGCCTACGTCACCAACCTCAACAACCTGATCGAAGGCACCGATCTGGCCAGGGCCTCGCTCGAGGAGATCGTTCAGGCCTCGGCCAAGGATCCGGCCAAGGCGGGGGTGTTCAACAACGCCGGCCAGCACTGGAACCACGATCTGTTCTGGCGGATCATGAAGAGGGGCGGCGGCGGCGCCCCGGGCGGCGAACTCGCCAAGCGGATCAACGACGCCTTCGGCAGCTTCGAGGCGTTCAAGGACCAGTTCAAGACCGCGGCCGTGACCCAGTTCGGCAGCGGCTGGGCGTGGCTCGCGCTCGACGGCGACACGCTCAAGGTCGTCAAGACGCCGAACGGCGCCAATCCGCTGGTCGACGGCATGACGCCGCTGCTCGGCATCGACGTCTGGGAGCATGCCTACTACCTGGACTACGAGAACCGCCGGCCCGAGTATGTGGCCGCATTCCTGAATCACCTGGTCAACTGGGACGAGGTCGAGGCCGAGCTGCACAAGGCGCTCTGATCGCCCAGGCGGCCGGTTGCGCCAATCGCCCGCCATTGCCGAGGCGCTCGGTCACGCCGACATAGATAGGGGCCGGAATCGGGTCGCCCGCGCCGGGGCGAGCGGTCCCCCTGGAGGGTTGAAGCCATGACGATCGGGCGCTTCTTCTCTTCGGCGCTGGGCATCGGGTCGGCCCTGCTCCTCGCCGGCTGCGCCGCGACCACCACGGCGATCAGCAAGCGCAACCTCGACGTCCAGACCAAGATGTCGGACACGATCTTTCTCGATCCCGTGACGGCGGATCGAGCGCACCGTGTTCGTCGAGGTTCGCAACACCTCCGACAAGCCCGACTTCGACATCGAGCCCGCGGTCAAGGCGGCGGTCCAGGCCCGCGGCTACCGCGTGGTCGACGATCCGACCAAGGCGCACTACCTGCTCCAGGCGAACGTGCTCCAGGCCGGCAGGACCAGCGACGGCGCGGCCGAGCACACCTTCGCCGACGGCTTCGGCAGCACGATCCTCGGCGGCGCCGCGGGTGCTGGCGTCGGGCGCGTGGTCAGCGACAACCCGGCCGTGATCATCGGCGGCGCGCTCGCCGGCGCCGCCCTGTCGTCGGCAGCCGACGCCTTCGTCCAGGACGTCACCTACAGCATCATCACCGACGTTCAGGTCTCCGAACGGGCGAACCAGGGCGTCGTGGTGACCGAGAGCTCGACCAGAACCTCGCCGAGGGCACTTCCGGCAACCGCGTCCTCAGCTCGACCGAGACCAGCGACTGGAAGCGCTACCGCACCCGGGTGATGAGCAAGGCCGCCAAGGTCAATCTGGACTTCGAGCAGGCATCACCCGACCTCGTCGCCGGCCTGACCCGCTCGATCGCTGGGATCTTCTGACCGGCCGGCCGCCGCTGATCCCCTCAGCGGCTCCTGAGTAGCGGGATAGGCAACGCCGTCTCGCTCGTCTTCCGGCGCGCGCTGTGGGAGCCCGGGAAAAAATCCGCCGGTCCAGAATGCCCTTGTGAAGCACCTCACAGGCGGAGGCTGATTCCGAGCGTACGTTACTCGCAGTAGTTGAGTTGCGGGGCGTGGGTTGACGATGAACAGAAAGCCCGAAAGCAGGTTCGGCCAGCGCTCTTTTTCTGAGACCTCTTTGGCGCGAGGCGCGTTGTTTGTCGCGATCGTGTGGTCGATCGCAGGCGCCTTCCTTGCTCTGGAATTCGCCTCGAATCAGCTCTTCTATCAGGCGATGCGCGCTGGCTGGCTTCCTGCAGAGCTCGTGCAGGGCACGCGCCTGATGCCAGCCACGCTGGTCTGCCGTCAGGAAGACGTCGACGCCACGGAAGCCGCGAATGTCGACGTCAACGATCCGATCGCACTGCGGGAGGCGCGCTCCGCGAGCTGGTATCTGGGCCTGATGTTCGGCTTTGCCACCGCCATGTCGAACGTGGGCTTGACCGGCGCGCAGATGGCGGCGGATCGCGAGGATGTCGAGAAGCGGGCGGCAATGCTCCGTCTGCCAGTGCCGGTAGCTCCCAAGTCCCGGCACGTCCTCGACCAAATGTTTGATTTTCATACCAATCTCGAGGCCGATCCGCAATGCGTGGCTGCTCGTCTGACGCGTCGCTACGGCCCGCGTTTCGGCTACCTTTACAAGTTTCGCGCGGTCGCGGGCTACGCGATGCCAGTAAGAGGAGTCAGATCCGGCCCGGTGTTCGCGCTGGAGATTCAGGTCTATGGCCGCGGGGCCGGTATTCCGCAGGAGTTGTGGCTACCTCTGACGTTGGCCTCGCTGGCCGACCTCCCCGGCGCCGATCCGCGGGACAAAGTGACCGGTATCGTGACCCGTCTAAGTGAGTACATGGCGACCAGCCAGTGAGCATCGGGCACAACGACGAGGTTGGCATTGCCTGCAGGTTTTCCGCTGACGATGCGCCGGGAGCACTCGACGCGTTGAAGCATATTGGGTGAGTGAGGCGAGATGATCAATCTGGTGCCCGGGCTGATTTCCACCTATTTTGAATACGCGGTTGTGCTCACCGTGCTGGTCTCGTTCTTGCTGCTCGCCTGGCATCGGCGCGCGGTCACGCGCAGCATGCAGAGCGTCGCCAATGCCACAGAGGCCGATGGCCCTTCGGAGGATGGCTGCGCTGTCGTTGCTGGCAATTCCGCGCTAGGCTACGCTGACGCCGCCTCTGATGTGCGGGCCGACTATCCCACTTTAGTTGCTGAGCACCGAATTCACGTCCGTCTGATCCTCACCTATACGGCCAGCGGTTCAGTCGCCGGCGGGATTTTGACCATGTTTTTCCTTTTGGGCATGGGTGATGATTTTTACGCGTCGCGTGCTTTTGTTGTCTGGTATACTAATTGTTGGCCCGTCGCGCTCACTCTCGCAGTTCTTTTGGCGATACCGCAAAGGAAAGCGCTGCTTGCCCTCTGCGCCTACGTTCTCGTCGGAGCTGCGATCGTTCTTGCATGGTCGGCCGTGCGGCGCTTTGCGCTCGGAAATATGAACGTCTCTCCAGTCAGCTATGCGAAAAACTATGCATTGCTATTGGCCCACGAGACATGGTTTCCCTGTCTGATCGTCCTGATCACTGGTAATCGTAGGTTACGTTCAGTCTCGCCTTTCGTGCTGGCGGGTCTGCTGATCTTCAGCTTCAGCAATCTCGTTACAGAGAACGCGCTGGCTGTGGCTTTGGACTATCAAGTATTTCGCGATCATTTCTCGACTTTCTGGTGCTGGGTGGCTGCGTGGGCTTTGGTTTATGCTGGCCGCGGTGCTGGTCGGGTATCTGATCTGGTGCATCCTCAGATGGTTGAGCCGGCGCTTCGAGCAAAAGGCATTCAGCGATACCCAACTGTTGGTCGATAGCTGGTGGCTGATCGTCATCCTACAGCAGACAGGCTATATTGCAGTCGACTTCGGCTGGGGCGCACTCGCGGCGGGGTTGCTCGCCTTCGTCGCCTACCGTGCAGTCATCGCACTGGGGCTTGCCATCTGGCCAACCGCCGATCCTGCATCTAAAGGTGGCCGGCTGCTGCTCTTACGCGTGTTCGGTTTCCGGCGCCGCAGCGAACGGCTGTTCGATGTCATCGCACAGCGCTGGCGGCTGCGCGGCAGCGTCCGGTTGATTGCAGGCGCTGATCTGGCCATGCGTATTCTCGATCCCGCCGACTTCATCGCGTTCGTCGGCGGGCGGATGCAGCACCTGTTCGTTGGCAGCACCGGAGAAAACGATCCACGGTTCGAGCGGCTCGATGAGGCGCGGGATCCGGACGGCCGCTTTCGGATTGCTAAGTTCTACTGTTACGAAAACACTTGGCGGCCGACGCTGAGCGAGCTCTTGCGCCGGAGCGATGCTGTTCTCGATGGATCTGCGGGGGTTTCTGGCGCCAACAGCGGCTGCGAGTTCGAGCTGCGCCAGCTGGCGGCAAGCGGACTGTTGCCCAGGACCGTCTTCGTGACCGACGATATCACCGATGTCGGACTTCTCGAGACCCTCGCTATGATCAAGCCAGCCAGCCTGGCGCGGTGCCCCTCAACCTCGAGCGAATCACGTTGCACCGGCGGCTGGCGACGCAATCTTCACAAGACTTTGCGAACTCGCGCCCGGTCAGCCGGTGGCAGGAAAGAGCGGACGCAACGTGTCGCTCGCGCCGCCATCTCCGTCTCCGGCCGCGTGAGCTACAGCCTTTTGAGCCAGCCGCCGACCCCGACCGCGCCAAGCTGGATGTGCTCATTGGGCTTGCTGTAGGCGTCGCGCAGGAGGGCCAAGTCTGATCGCGTTCCAGCCTCCCTCGAGACGGACAGCTTGCGCTCGAGCCCCGCGCCCAACCAAGACTTGATCGCCGAAATTTGGTTGCTGACCGACTTCGGAAGATTTACGATAACCTTCTAGACGAGTGTCCACCGGCGATCCGGAGACGCATCTCGCGATGCGGTATCCGGTTCGCCTGGAAGCCGCGCCCGATAGGAGCGCGCTTTGGCCCAATGTCAATCAGGGGAAGGGAGCTGGATAATGGCTTGGCATATTGCTGGACGAAGCACCGAGTTCTGCAGCTGCAAGATGTTCTGTCCGTGCTGGCTCGGTCCGGAAGGCGAGCCTGATCAAGGCTGGTGCTCCGGGGTCCTCGGTTACGAGGTGCAGCAGGGCAACTCCGACGGCGTCGACTTGGACGGCACCAGGGTGGTCCTGACGGCGGACTGGCCGGAAAACTTCTTCGCCGGCAACGGCACCGCCCGCCTCTACATCGACCAGGCAGCCAGCGCCGACCAGCGCCGGGAGCTGGAGGCGATCTTCACGGGCAAGAAGGGCGGTATTTTGGAGCCCCTCTGGGGTGCCGTGATGGCGAAGTGGCTGCCCACACAGGTCACCGACATCGCGATCCAGTGGGGCGACACCCCGTCTTTGACCGTGGGAAGCGTCGGCCAGGCAAAGCTCACGCCATTGAAGGACCAGGCAGGGCGCCCCACAAAAGTCGCAGGTGCCGCGGCCCAGGCGGCGTTTCAGATCGAGAGCATGACCTTGGCGAGCAGCCGGGGCAGCCGCTGGGCCGACCCGGATCTGCGCCGTTGGGAGGGCGATTCGGCACGCTCCATAGCTTCGACTGGCGGAGCTGAGCGGCCCGGCACGCGAGCCCATGAGAGCCCGTCCGAGGCTTAGCGGGTGAGGGGTGGACGCGCGGGGCGCGGCCTGGATCTCCTTGCCCGGGATAGTCGGCCATTTACGAAGTCCAGAACTCGACCCGCCGGCGCCTCTTCCTGTGCCTGGCCTTGATCCGACCGTTCGCGACCTTGAGGGCGGTGCGGTTGCCGTGCCGCTGGTAGTCGCGCGCCCTCCTCTCTGGGAGGCTTCACCCGCGCTCGTGGCCGGCCTGACCCGGTCGATCGCCGGAATCTTCTGAAGGGGTGGCCGCCCCCAGTGGCGATAGCGGACGCGGGGCGATCCGCTCCGCGCTTGAAGTCATCGATTGACCCCCGGCCGTCGCCGCGCAGGCTTCCGCCCTCGCGGCTGAGAACGGCACCTCGCCGAGCTCTCTGATCTACCGATCGACGGCCGAGCCAAGCGCGTCTCACCCCAGTGCAGACATTCGAACGCCAGCGCGTCGGGTCGGCAATTTGATTCGGACCGGCCGTAATTCCAAGCGCAGAAAGTCTCGCCTTTAACCGACCCTGACACCTGAACCAATTACAAACTCGAACTCAGTATGAAAGCCATCCTGGTTCTCGAATTGCTTCAGGCATTCGCCGACTTCCGACCACGCGGCGCCACGAGCTTCCGAGCTGAGGTCGGCGACCACCGCGCGATAGGCACCAAAAGCCTGCTGCATCATTTCGAGCGCGTCGGCAGCTGAAGCGAGGCGTAGCGGGGCCCTCACAACTCTGGCTTCGACCTCCGCCAGCCCGCTCTCGGAGAGCAGACCTTCAAGAACACCCGGGCCGCCCAGCGCAAAAATCCCTGGCCTGCCAGCGGTTGGTGGCTCTTTCGCGGCGTGGCGAAGCAGGACTTGCATGGGCTTCGACATGAAGGGATTGGCGGAAGGCGTCGTAAACACGAGCGCGGAGATACGCGCCTTCGGCTTCAGGACGCTCTGAACCGCCTTCAATGCCTGCTCGGGAGCCGCAAAGAGCATCAGGCCAAGACGGCTGATCGCTGCATCAAAAAGGTCCACCGTTGCGGGCAGATCCTCGGCTGCGCACTCCAGGATCTCGACATTGCCGAGACCTCTGCGCCTGGCCGCCTCTTGAACATGCATCAGCATGGTTGCCGATATGTCGCTGGCGACGACCCGCCCCTTCGGGCCAACTCGATCCGCTGCTCGCAGACTTTGGCTGCCAGCTCCACAGGCGAGATCGAGAACCTGCATGCCGGCATCGACCCCGGCCATATCCAGCATCGTTTCTGTAACCTCGGCCAACCCTCCTGCGAACACGCCTTCCCACTTGGCCCAGCCAGGTGCCGAAAACTCCCACGTCCGCCGCAGTTCAGCCTTGATCTCGCCGTTACCCATCTCCCCAGCCTCCTGGCGGAAAGGTTCCTCAAAGATCGAAACTACCATGTTGGCCCGGCCTCCGGGAACTCACTACCCTGCGACCTTGCCATGGATGAGGCGGCGTTTCAGCTCTCGGGTGCCTTCCGGAAGGTATGCCCGCGTTCGAACCGTTGCCTCGGCTTTGCCCGTTCAAAACCAGGGCCACGAACGGCCCTGACCTGGGCCAGCGGCCCGCCGGAGGTGGACAGGGCGCCGCAGGCGGTCGTAAGCTCGGTCGCATGGCTCGAGCCGACGCCCACCTCCGTAGCCGCGAAGCGACGAGTTGAGATGATATGGCCAGGATCATCTCGCTGCCCGACGGCGTAGAGTTCGACGCGAATGCGGGCGAGACCCTGCTCGAGGCGGCGCTCCGTGCCGAGCTGCCGCTGACCCATGCCTGCGGCGGCCGGGCGAAATGCTCGACCTGCCGGGTCTGGGTGCTCGCCGGGCTCGACAGGTGTCCTTCGCGCACCGCCGCCGAGCAGGCGCTGGCCGAGCGGCTCGGTCTCGGCGACGAGGTACGCCTCGCCTGCCAGTTGCGACCCGACGGCGATCTCCGGGTGCGACGGCTGGTCATCGACGAGACCGATCTCATGATGGCCAGCCAGCTCGACCGGTCCGCGGCGACCCGCGTCGGCGAGGTCCGCGAAGTGACCGTGTTCTTCAGCGACGTCGCCGGCTTCACGACGATTGCCGAGACCTTGTCGCCCTATGACGTCATGTACCTCCTGAACCGCTATTTCGTGCAGGCAGGCGAGATCATCGAGCGCAACGGCGGCTATATCGACAAGTTCGTCGGTGACGGGATGATGGCGCTCTTCGGCGTCCACGATCAGAAGGATGCGCCGATCCGCGCGGTCAACGCGGCGCTGCAGATGCTGGCCGCGATCGATCGCATGAAGCCCTTCGTGGCGTCGATGTACAATCTCGACTTCGACATCCGGATCGGCCTGCACTACGGCGAAGCGCTGCTCGGCTCGGTCGGCACGCTCGGCCACGAACGGCTGACCGCGATCGGCGATGTCGTCAACGTAGCGAGCCGGGTCGAGGGCGCGAACAAGGAGGCCGGCACGCGTATGTTGATCTCCGAGGCGCTCTACCGCCTCGTCGAGGATCAGGTCGAGATGCTCGACTTCGTGCGCACGCGCCTGCGCGGTACCAGCGAGCGCATCACGCTCTATGAAATCCAGCGGCTCAAGCCGGAGGTCGAGGCGACCCTGAATGAGCGGGTGTTGCACGAGACCGAACGCTACGCCGGCCGCGAGTGGCTGCGTGCGTTCGCCGAGGATGAGCTGGCCGTGGGCGAGCGGCGCATCCTCGAGCTCGAAAAATGTGACGTCGTCGTCCATCGCGGGCCAAACGGCTACGTCGCTTTCAACAACGCCTGCCCGCACGTGCGCCTGCCGTTCTACGACCGAAGGCCGCCGAAGCAGGAGCATCTGGCCATGATGCCGCCGCGGCAGAGCGTCGTGAGCGACGACCTCGGCATCGTCTGTCGCTGGCACGGCAGCTGCTATGATCTGCAGACCGGCGAGATCCGCGCCTGGTGTCCGCTGCTCAATGCGGATGGCACCTCTCCGGGTTGGGAATTTCTCGGCGACATATCGAAAAATCTCGCGCGGCTCGAAGTCTTTCACTGCCGCATCGCTGACGGACAGCTCTGGATCTCGCTGGATCACTGAGGCGACGCCCATATTGTCGTTTACAGCACATATGCCGTCGCCTACCGGGGGCAGAGCCAGCCCCTTCGACCCGAGCCTGCGCGCCTGCTGGGAGGATCGCCGCACCTGGCGGCTGGTGCGCGAAGCCAGTCACTTCCATCGCGTCCACCTGCTGCAACGGCAGGCGGGCCGGTGCGCGGCCCGCAAAGTGGTCTCCGATCCGGACCTGTTGCTCGGAGAATGCTGCTCCAGCTGGGCTCGTCTGAAGCCGCTCCAGCAGGAGGCCCGGTGCGCGGCCTGAACTCGGGCTTCGATCCAGATGTCGAGCAGGGGCCGGCACCACTATCTCGGTTGCCGGCTACGCGCTGATGCTGCCTCGCCGCGACTAGCCGCTCTCGGTGTAGGGGGTCTGACGGAGAGGGCGCGCAGCCGCACCGCCGCGCTTTCCGCGGTGATGTCCCGTTGCGGCGAGCCGAGCATCTCGAAGCCGACCATGAACTTGCGCACCGTCGCCGAGCGCAGGAGCGGCGGGTAGAAATGAGCGTGCAGCTGCCATTCGGCGTGCTCTTCGCCGTCGGTCGGGCGCTGGTGAAAGCCCATCGAATAGGGGAAGGACGTCTCGAACAGGTTGTCGTAGCGGATGGTGAGCTCGCGCAAGGCCGCCGCAAGCGCGGTCGACTCGTTCGCCGCTCAGGTCGTCGATCGCGCCGACGTGGCGACGGGGCAGCACCAACGTCTCGAACGGCCAGATCGCCCAGAACGGCACCAGCACGGTGAAATGCTCGTTCTCGAAGACGATCCGCTCGCCCACCTCCTGCTCGAGCTCGAGGTAGTCGAGGAGCAGGGGCTGGCCGTGCTCGCGCCAATAAGCGGTCTGGGTCGCGAGTTCCTTGGCCATCTCGTTGGGCAGCGACTCGGTCGCCCACACCTGGCAGTGCGGGTGGGGGTTGCTCGCCCCCATCATGGCGCCGCGGTTCTCGAAGATTTGCACGGCGTTGATGCCGTCGATGGCGCCGAGCGCCTGGTACTGAGCGCGCCACACCTGAACGACGCGCTCGATGTCCTCGACGCTCATCCGCGCCAGCGTCAGGTCGTGTCGCGGCGAGAAGCAGATCACCCGGCAGACGCCGCGCTCCGCCTCGCCGACCAACAACCCGCCGCGGGCGATCCTTTCGCCCGAACTCTGCGGCAGCAGGGCAGGGAAGTCGTTGTCGAAGACGAACGTGTGCGCATAACGCGGGTTGACCGCGCCATGAGCACGGCGGTTGCCGGGGCAAAGGTAGCAATCAGGATCGTAGGCCGGGATCTCGGTGCCGCCGGGCGCCTCGGTCTGACCCATCCACGGCCGCTCGGTTCGGTGCGGCGATACCAACACCCATTCGCCGGTGAGCGGGTTGAGCCGGCGATGCGGCGCGGCCTGCAGAAAGTCCATCGCGCCGCTTCTAGCCGACGGCGCCGACGCCGGCGCCCGGGGGAGAAGTGAAGATCTGCGGCTCCAGCCCGGTCGCCGCGCGGTAGCGGCTCGCCACGTTTTGTGCTGAACGCGTCCACGGCGCTCGCCTCCACCAGGCTGATCGTCGAACCGCCGAAGCCGCCGCCGGTCATACGCGCCCCGTAGACGCCATCGGCCGCGGCGTTCAACGCCACCATCACGTCGACCTCGCGGCAGCTTATCTCGAAATCGTCGCGCATGCTCACGTGCGATTCACCCATCAGGCGGCCGAACAGAGTGAGGTCGCCGGCTTGCAGCGCATCCGCGGCGCGCACCGTGCGCTCGTTCTCGCTCACCACGTGGCGGCAGCGCCGATAGATCACCGGCGTCAGCAGATCGGCATGACGTTCGAGCTGATCCGGCGTCACATCGCGGAGCGCTTTGATGCCGGGCAGGGCCGCCGACAGGCGTCTGACCCCTTCCTCGCAATCCTGGCGGCGAAGATTGTACTCGCCGGCGGCGTGCGCATGATGAACCATGCGTATTGCAGATCACCAGCCGCACCTTGGGGTCGATCGGCACCAGCCGTCCGGTGAGGCTGCGGCAATCGATGAGCAGCGCGTGACCGGCGGCGCCGTGGCAGGCAATGAACTGATCCATGATGCCGCAGCGCATGCCGACGAAGGAATTCTCGGCGCGCTGGCAGGCAAGCGCCAACCGCGTCAGATCGACCCGCAGGCCGCTGTTGCCGAGGAGGGCATATCCGGTGGCGACCTCGAGTGCCGCCGACGACGACAGCCCGGCGCCGAGCGGCACGTCGCTGTCGATCATCAGGTCGGCGCCGGTGAGCCGGTGGCCGGCGCTCTCGAACACCACCGCCACCCCGCGGACGTAGTCGCTCCAGTGCCTGCGCGGTTTCGGCATCGGCGTCGTCGAGAGCGAACGTGACCGTTTCGTCCATCAGCAGCGAGTGCACGCGCAGCGTTCGGTCGCGGCGCGGTGCAATCGCCGCCAAGGTCGCCAGTTCCAGCGCCGCCGGCAGCACGAAGCCGTCGTTGTAGTCGGTATGCTCGCCGATCAGGTTGACCCGGCCCGGCGCGCGGTAGACCTTGGGCTCGCCACCGAAGCGGCGACGGAACTCCGCGACAGTCCGCTCGAGGTTGGCGAGATGCGGCCCCGTGT
Source organism: uncultured Alphaproteobacteria bacterium (assembly GCA_963815435.1). Lineage (GTDB taxonomy): Bacteria > Pseudomonadota > Alphaproteobacteria > Geminicoccales > Geminicoccaceae > DATAOG01. The sequence goes on along the minus strand of CAWFGZ010000013.1, from coordinate 440,788 downwards.
GTTCGGCCGCTTGCCACATGTCGGCTCATCCGCGGGCGACACGGATGAGGGTCGGCAGCACGTCGCCGAACGCAGCGTCCTTCGGCCGGCTTGCCGAAGTCGAAATAGATGCGGCGGAACAGGCCATAAAGCGTCTGATAGACCTCGCGCGTCGCGGCCTGGGGCGTGAACACTTTGTGCTGCGGACACACCTGCGCCTGGGCCTCTTCGATGCTGCCGACCGCCTTGGCCGCCAGCAGCCCGAAGATGGCCGAGCCGATGCCTGTGACGCTCGATTCCGGCACCAGCACCGGCCGCCCGAGCACGTTGGCATAGACCTGGTTCAGCACCGGATTGTTTTGCGGCACGCCGCCGCCGTTGATGACCCGGTCGGTCCTGACCTGGTACTCGCTCATCCGGTCGAGGACGACGCGGGTGTGAAAGGCGGTGCCTTCGATCGCCGCGAACAGCTCGTCTTGCGCCGTGTGCTCCAGGTTCCAGCCGATCGTGATCCCGCCGACGTTGGCGTTGACCAGGACGGTGCGGTCGCCATTGTCCCACGGAAACCGCAACAGGCCGGTCTGGCCGGCGCGGTATTTGTCGAGCCCCTTCGACAACGCCGCCACGGTGGTGCCGGCGCGCGTTGCGATGGCGTTGAACACGTCGCCGACCGCCGACAGCCCCGCTTCGATGCCGGTGAAAGCCGGGTGCACGCTGCCTTTGACGACGCCGCACACCCCCGGCACGAGTTGGGGCTGGCTGGCATAGGCGATGATGCAGGTCGAGGTGCCAACGACATTGACGACGTCGCCTTCCTTGACGCCCGCCCCGATCGCATCCCAGTGGGCGTCGAAGGCGCCGACCGGAATCGGGATGCCGGCCCTGAGGCCAAGTTTGTCCGCCCACTCCGGCGTGAGGTGACCCTCGATTGCGTCCGAGGTTGCATAATCGCTCGCGAGCTTGGCCCGCGCGCCCTTCAAGAGCGGATCGAGCTTGACCAGGAAATCCTCCGGCGGCAGCCCACCGAAATCGGCATGCCACAGCCACTTGTGACCCGCGGCACAGATGCTGCGCTTGACCTTCTTCGGGTCGGTGATGCCGGCCAGCGTCGCCGCAACCATATCGCAGTGCTCGAACGCCGAGACGAACCGGTCGCGCTTGTCCGGATTGTGCCGCAACCAATGGAGCAGCTTGGCCCAACCCCATTCGGCCGAATAGACACCGCCGCACCAGTCGATCTGCGGCAGCTTCTCGCGGTGGGCAAGCTCGGTGATCTCCGCGGCCTCCTTCTTGGCGCGGTGGTCGCACCACAGATAGTAGTCGTCAATCGGAACCATGCCGGCGCCGACCGGCACGACGCTCGAGCCGGTGGTGTCGAGGGCGATCGCTTCGACCGCGTCGCCCGATATGCCGGCCGCCTTGACTGCTGCCCGCGTCGCCTCCGCCAGCGCGCGCATATGGTCGGCATGCGACTGGGTAGCGAAATCGGGATCATCGCGCTTGCGGTGGAGCGGATATGCGGCATCCGCCGAGGCGAGCACCCCGCGCTTGCCGTCGACGATCGAAGTGCGCACGCTGAGCGTGCCGAAATCAACGCCGGCAACGATGGCCATCCTGGTCGGTCCCCCCTCAGGCGATTTGTCCGACATGACCTTCGCCCCTCAGCCCCGGCATCGTGGCGGCCCGGACGCGACGGTTGTCAGCTCTTGGTCTGTCCGTAATAAGCGCCCCGCCCGTGCTTGCGAAAGAAATGCTTGTCGTGCAGTTCGCGCACCAGCGGCTTTGCCTCGGCGTTGACAGTCAACGTGTGGGTCGCCATGCGGGCGATGTACTCCAGAATGACGGCGTTGTGCACGGCATCGGCCGCGTCCGCGCCCCACGTGAACGGCGCGTGGTTGGCGACCAGCACCCCCGGATTGGCGTCCGGATCGAGACCGCGGAACGTCCGCACGATCACCTCTCCGGTCGCCTTCTCGTACTCGCCGGCGATCTCATCCGGCGTCAGGTCTGGCGTCACCGGCACCGGCCCGTGGAAATAGTCGGCGTGGGTCGTACCAAGGCACGGGATCGGCCGTCGCGCCTGCGCCCAGGCGGTGCCGTACTCGGAATGGGTGTGGGCGACGCCGCCGATATTGGGGAAGGCCTTGTAGAGTTCGAGGTGGGTCGGCAGGTCTGACGAGGGGCGCAGGTTGGTTTCGACCACCCGCCCGTCGAGGTCGGTGACGACGATCTGCTCCGCCGTCAACTCTTCGTAGGGCACCCCGCTCGGCTTGATCGCAACCAGGCCCTGTTCGCGGGCGATGCCGCTGACGTTGCCGAAGGTGAAGACGACCACACCCCGGCGAACCAGTTCGAGGTTCGCGGCCAGGACTTCCTCGCGCAGGCGACTGAGCAGCATGGCATCGCGCCGATCAGGTCGAAATGAACGGCGTGCCCGGTTTCCGCGTGGACAAGACAGGCCCGCCCCCCTATCGTCCGATGAAAGGGCGATGTTCATCCGTTGTCAATGATCGGCGGCCGCCCTGGGGCTGAGCGCCCAGGCAGAACGGTATCTTGCCCTGACCGAGAACGACCATGATCGATCTTTCCCGCCTCGAAGTCTGGTTCATCACTGGCAGCCAGCATCTTTACGGCCCCGCGACGCTGGAACAGGTCGCAACCGACTCCGGCCGGATTGTCGACGGGCTCAACGCCGGGGCGGGACTGCCGGTCAAGCTCGTGTTCAAGCCGGTGGTCACGACTCCCGACGAAATCGCTGCGATGCTGCGTGATGCGGACGCGGCGCCCGAATTGCATCGGTCTCGTCGCGTGGATGCATACCTTCAGCCCGGCCAAGATGTGGATCCGGGGTCTGCGGGGACTCGCCAAGCCGCTGTGCCATCTGCACACGCAGTTCAACCGTGACATCCCATGGTCGTCCATCGACATGGACTTCATGAACCTCAACCAGTCGGCCCACGGCGACCGCGAGTTCGGCTTCATCTGTTCGCGGCTTCGCCTGAACCGCAAGGTGGTTGTCGGACATTGGCAGGAAGCACAGGTTCATGCCCGGCTCGGAGCCTGGATGCGCGCCGCCGCCGCCTGGCACGACATGCGACGGATGAAGATCGCGCGTTTCGGCGACAACATGCGTCAGGTCGCGGTCACCGAAGGCGACAAGGTCGAGGCCGAAATCCGCTTCGGCGTCGCCGTCAACGGCTATGGCCTTGGCGACCTTGTGGCGTTCCAGGAGGAGGTGGCCGACGCCGACGTCGACCGGCTATGCGAGGAATACGCGGCGAGCTACACCCTGATGCCCGGCCTTGAACGTGGTGGCCATAGGCACCAGTCGTTGCGTGATGCCGCGCGCATCGAGCTGGCGCTCCGCGCCTTCCTCGACGACGGCGACTTCCAAGGCTTCACCGACACCTTCGAAAACCTGCACGGCCTGAAGCAGCTGCCCGGCATCGCCGCCCAGCGGCTGATGGCGGACGGCTACGGCTTCGGCGCCGAAGGCGACTGGAAGCACGCGGCGCTCGTGCGCTCGATGAAGGTGATGGCCCACGGTCTTGCCGGCGGGGTCAGCTTCATGGAGGACTACACTTACCACTTCGATCCGGCCGGTCCCGCCGTTCTCGGCGCCCACATGCTCGAGATCTGTCCCTCGATCGCGGCGGGCAAGCCGTCATGCGAGGTGCACCCGCTGTCGATCGGCGGCAAGGAGGACCCCGTCCGTCTGGTGTTCGACGCCGCGACCGGCGACGCCGTCAATGCCTCGATCGTCGACATGGGTAACCGCTTCCGCATGGTGGTCAACGTCGTCGAGGTCATCTCGCCGCCCGAGAAACTGCCGAGGCTGCCCGTCGCCCGCGCACTGTGGATCCCGCAGCCGAGCCTTGCCGTCGCCGCGGCCGCCTGGATCCACGCCGGCGGCGCCCACCACACCGGCTTTTCGCAGGCGCTGACCCCCGAGCACCTGGAGGATTTCGCCGCCATGGCGGGCATCGAGTTCCTGCTTATCGACGGCGAGACGACGCTGCGCGATTTCAAGAACGAGCTGCGCTGGAACGACGCCGCCTACCTTGTTGCCGGCGCGCTTCGCTGATCGAGCCTTTCGCTTCTCGCCGCTCTCCGCGCCAAGCTGCTGCTTGAGATTGACAGCCCACCGTTCGGACGCGGGTATACGGGGAATCCTGGATTGTGTCGATCTTAAGTATTATCATATGATGAATTTCGGCACGCCCTTTTCGGAGAGCGCAGCGTTGCTGCCCGATGTTGGACGGGCGATGCCACCAACAACTGGCTCAAGAAGGAGGCATCCATGCAATCGTTGAAGTGGATTGGCGCAACCGTCGCTGGTGCGCTGCTGATGCTCATGGGGACATCGGCGTTCGCGGTAACAATCGGATTTTCCCAGGTCGGCGACGAGGGCGATTGGCGTCCGGCCTTCTCCAAGGACATGCAGGAAGAGGCCAAGAAGGAGGGAATTGAACTCAAGTTCGCCGACGCGCAAGGCAAGCAGGAAGACCAGCTGAAGGCCGTTCGCGCCTTCATCGCTCAGCAAGTCGACGCCATCATCATCGCCCCGGTCGTGGTAACCGGCTGGGACCAGGTGCTGAAAGAGGCTAAGGCCGCGAAGATTCCGGTCTTCCTCGTCGACCGTGACGTCGACGTCACCGACAAGTCGCTGTACGTCACCCGCATTTCGGCCGACTTCAATCTCGAAGGCAGACTGGCGGGTGCCTGGCTGGCTCAGGCGAGCAAGGGCCAGTGCAACATCGTTGAGGAGCAGGGCACCGTCGGCTCGGCCCCGGCGATCGAGCGCAAGAAGGGCTTTGAGGCGGTCATCTCCAACTTCCCCGGCATGAAGATCGTTAAGACGCAGAGCGGCGACTTCACCACCGAGGGCGGCAAGAAGGTGATGGAAGCCTTCATCAAGGCCACCAACAACCTCGAGGGCATCTGCGCCTCCTTCGCGCATAACGACAACATGCAGCTCGGCGCCATCCAGGCCATGAAGGAAGCTGGCCTGAAGCCGGGCAAAGACGTGCTGATGGTGTCCGTCGATTATGTCCCGGCCATGAAGGAAGCCCTGGCAAAGGGTGATGCCAATGCCTCGGTCGAGCTACGCTCGGCGATCGGCAAGTACATCTACCCGGTGGTGCTCGACTATCTGAAGAACCCGAAAGACCTGCCGAAGTGGATCGTAATTCCGTCCGATCTGCATACGGCTGCCACTCCCGGGAACTAACGGCTACGCACACCCTTGGTCGGGTGACCAGAGGGCGGCGCTTTGCCTCGGACTTTCGGCGAGGCGCCGCTCTCTTCACCTGCCGGCGGGGTGTGGCAGCCTTGCACTGACAACGACGGCGGGACAGGCTGGCGTGGGTGAGACCTCGACTCCGCGAATTGAGCTGCTCGGTGTTTCGAAGACGTTCCCCGGCGTCCGGGCGCTCGAGAAAGTCAATCTGCGACTGAACACCGGTGAGGTGCACGCGCTGCTTGGCGAGAACGGCGCCGGCAAGTCGACCCTGATCAAGGTCATGACCGGCGCCTTGCGAGCCGACGAGGGCGAAATCCGCCTCGACGGACGTCCGGTGCAGATCAACACCACCGCCGGGGCCCAGGCCCTCGGCATCAGCACCGTCTATCAGGAAGTCAATCTGATCCCGACCCTGACGGTCACCAAGAACCTGACATTGGAGCGCCAGCCGCGCCGCTTCGGGTTCATATTCTGGCGGAATGCACGGGCTCTGGCGCGTCAGCGGCTGAAGCGCCTCAACCTCGACATCGACATCGAACGGCCGCTCGGCGCCTACTCGGTGGCGATCCAGCAATTGGTGGCCATTGCGCGCGCGCTCGAGGACGACACCCGGGTCCTCGTGCTGGACGAGCCGACCGCCAGCCTCGATTCGAACGAAACCGGACTCCTGTTCCAGATCGTGCGCGATCTCAAGTCGCACGGCATCGCGATCGTCTTCATCACGCACTTCATCGATCAGGTCTACGAGATCTCCGACCGGATCTCGGTCCTGCGCAACGGCCGTTTGGTGGGTGAGGCGCTGACGGCCGAATTGCCGCGGCTGAAGCTGATCTCGATGATGCTCGGTCGCGAGCTTGGGCATGTCGAGGAGCGGCCGACGACCCATGCCGCGCAGGCACCCGGAGAGTCGGCTCTGGAGGCCGAAGGGTTGGGGCGGCGGCGCACGATGGCGCCGTTCGATCTCTCCCTGCGGCATGGCGAGGTCGTCGGACTGTCGGGTCTTCTGGGGTCGGGACGCACCGAAACGGCCAAGCTGATGTTCGGGGCGATTCGCCCGGATTCGGGACAATTGAAGCTGAACGGCGAGTCGATCGCGCACAACTCGCCGCGTCAGGCCTTGCGTCACGGGATTGCCTTTTGCCCGGAGGACCGCAAGGCCGAAGGGCTGCTCGGCGAGCTCAGCGTGCGTGAGAACATCATACTGAGCCTGCAGAGCAAGCGCGGCTGGCTCCACCGGCTGCCGCAGGATGAACAGGAGCGGCTGACGGAGGAGATGATCAAGGCCCTCGACATTGCGACACCCGACGCCGACAAGCCGGTCGCGCAGCTCTCCGGCGGCAACCAGCAGAAGGTGGTGCTGGCGCGCGCGCTGGTGTCGCAGCCGAATGTCCTGCTTCTCGATGAGCCCACGCGCGGCATCGACGTCGGCGCCCACGCCGAAGTGGTCACGCTCATTCGGCATTTGTGCGAGCAACGCTTGGCATTGTTGGTGGCCTCGTCGGAACTCGACGAGCTGGTGGCCGTCAGTGATCGGGTCGCGGTGCTGCGCGATCGGCACAAAGTCGGCGAGATTGCCGGCGACGACATCACCCGCGAGAATATCATTCAAATGATTGCCGGCGGATGACGACCGAACAAACCTCTACCATGCCGGCGACGAATGGCTTGGGCGTGCGTCTGCGCGCCGTATTTGGCCACCGGGCGGTGTGGCCGCTCTTGGCGCTGGCGGTGATTTTGATCGTCGACGGTTTCGTGGCGCCGGGCTTCTTCACCATTCGCATCGTCGAAGGCCGCCTCTTCGGCAGCCTGATCGACGTCCTCTATCGCGCCGTACCGCCGGCGCTCATCGCGCTTGGCATGGCCGTCGTGATCGGGACAAAAGGCATCGACCTTTCCGTCGGTTCGGTGATCGCGGTGGTCGGCGCCACCATCGCGTGGCGTATGCACGCCGGCGACCCGCACATGGTCATTCTGATCATCGCGTTGGCGGTCGGCCTCCTGTGCGGGGTGTGGAACGGCTTCTTGGTGGCTGTGCTCGACATCCAGCCGATCATCGCCACTCTGATCCTGATGGTGTCGGGTCGTGGCATCGGTCTGATGATCAATCTGATCTACGGCGGCACCAATCCGAGCTTTGAGAGCCCGCTGCTGCAGGGCCTGAGCGTCGGTCATATCAGCTTGATCCCGACCAGGTTGATCCTCGGCGCCGCCATCTTCGTCGTGCTGTGGCTGCTGATCCGCCGGACCGCCCTCGGCCTGTTCCTCGAGGCTGTGGGCGGCAATTCCGCGGCCGCCGGCCTCGCCGGCGTCAACGCCCGGCTGATCAAATACTCCGCCTATCTGATCTCTGGCGTGTGCGCGGCCTGGGCGGGCGTCATTCTGACGGCCGACACCCACACCTCCGATCCGGTGAGCGTCGCGCTGTTCAGCGAGCTCGATGCCATCCTGGCGGTGGTGATCGGCGGCGGCTCGCTGGCCGGCGGACGGATCTACCTCGGCATGACGGTGATCGGTGCCTTGATTATCCAGGCCTTGACCACTTCGATCCTGATGAGCGGCCTGCCGCCCGAGTACAACCTGCTGGTCAAGGCCGTGGTCGTGCTCTTTGTGCTGCTGCTGCAGTCGAACAACTTCCGCAACGCTGTGCTCTCGCTGTTCAGCCGGACGATGAGACGATGAGAGAGCGATATCTGCCACTGATGGCGACGATCACCGTTTTCGTGGCGCTGTTCGTCACCGGCGGGCTCCTCTACCGACATTTCCTCAGCACGCTGGTGCTCGGCCACATCCTCGCCGACAACGCCTTCATCATCATCGCCGCCATCGGCACTACCTTCGTGATCCTGTCCGGCGGCATCGACCTTTCCATCGGCTCGATGATCGGTTTCGTCGGCGTCGTCATGGCGAGCCTGGACACCATGGGGTGGCATCCGCTTGCCGCTGCCGCGTTGATGCTCGCCTTCGGCCTGATGTTCGGCGCCTCTCAGGGATTTATCATCGATTTCTGCGAAATTCAGCCGTTCATCGTCACGCTCGCCGGTCTGTTCATGCTGCGCGGCGCCTGTTTCATGGTCACCCTGGATTCGATACCGATCAGACACCCGTTTGTTGATGCTTTCGCCGGAGCGAACATTCCTTTGCCGGGCGGCGGCTTTTTGGCCAGTTCCGCCATCGTCATGCTCACGGTTCTGGCGATCGCCATCGTCATCGCGCACTTCACGCGCTTCGGCACCAACGTCTACGCCATCGGCGGCGACCGCGCCTCGGCGATCCTGATGGGCGTGCCGATCCGCCGTACCACCATCATGATTTACGCGCTCGGCGGCTTCTACAGCGCCCTCGGCGGCGTGATCTACGCGCTCTACACCTCTTCGGGCTATCCGCTGGCGGGGACCGGCAACGAACTCAACGCCATCGCCGCGGTGGTGCTCGGCGGCACGCTGCTTACCGGCGGCATCGGGATGGTCGCGGGCACCCTGTTTGGCGGCATGATCCTCGGCTTGATAGCGACGCTCATCATCTTCAATGGCTCGCTCAATGGCGCCTGGATCATGATCAGCAGTGGCGTGCTGTTGTTCTTGTTCATTGGGTTGCAGCGCTTCCTCGTGGGCTCGTTCAGCCTGCGCCGCGCCGCGTAGACATGCGGGAGATCCGTCGTGCCACCACCTGATCGGCCGCCCCGCCGCGACGCGCGCCCCGCGCGGACAACATTGCGCCGTGTGACCGGCGATCTGCCCATCCGGCTTGGCGGAGACGACGCTTTCGTTGAGCGCAACGTCCAAGCCCATCTCGCCCACGCGCTTGGGCGAGACATCGTCGGTGGCCTCTATCACCCGGGCTCGCTGCTGCCAAACGTGTTCGAGATGTGTTCGCGTTTTTCGGTTTCGCGCACGGCGCTGCGCGAAGCTTATAGCACGCTGGCTGCCAAGGGCCTGATCGTTGCACGCCCCAAGGTGGGCACGCGCGTTCGCCCGAAAGCCGAATGGAATATGCTCGATCCGGAAGTGCTGGCCTGGCATCTCCAGGCGGTTCCGACCGAGGATTTCGTCGCCGACCTTTACGCGTTGCGCCAGATGGTCGAGCCGGCGGCGGCGGCGCAGGCCGCGTCGAAGCCGTTGCCTGCCACGCTAGAGCGGATCGGCAGTGCATACGCCGACATGGAGCGTTTCAAGGACGGTGCCGGCGATCTCGTTGCCGCTGACCTCCGGTTCCATTCGGCGATCCTCGAGGCCACCGGCAATCGTTTTATCGGCGCTCTCGCAAGCCTGATTCACGCCGCCCTGCTCGCCACGTTCAGCATCAGTTGGGAGGGCGCCGCGCGGATCAAGGATGAACGCCTGCATCAGCATCGGGCGGTCTTCGAAGCTATTCGCGACGGATTGCCCGAACTCGCCAGCCAAAGGATGGCGATCCTGTTGCGTGATTCCTTCAAGGACGTGCGCAAGGGCTTGCGCCGACGCGGAGCCGCGGCTCCGGCCGAGGTCTCCGCCTCCGTGGATAGGGCCGAGAGCGACAAGCCATTGATATCGGGCCGTCTGCCAGCCTGACGACGGCGGCGACGACATCGCGGCCGCGCGCAGCGCTCACGCTGGCCGCAAACAGGAAGGAAACGGCCTCCGGGAAGGGCCATCCGGCCCCCGGCTCCCAAACGCCAAGAGGCCGCCCGGATGACCGGACGGCCAGACTTGTAAGGCAGGTTAAGGGTGGTTGCAGGGGCACGATTTGGACTTTGTGCACTTTTCATAGCGCCGGGTCTGAAGACCCCGGACACCGGATGTGACGACCGCAAGGGCTCGCGACCACCCGTCCGAGCCGCGATGGGACACTGATTAAGGTACCCGTGCGAGCGCAAAGATCGCGCGAGCGGATCGAGAGCGGTCAGGCGAAGTCGATCACGGACTTTGCGGAGCAGGAGGGCGTCACGGACGCCTACGTCTGCCGGCTGCTGCCGCTCACCTGCCTGGCGCCCGACATTGTGGAGGCGATCCTCGATGGGAGGCAGCCGAAGGGGCTGAGGCTGGCTGAAATGCTGGGAAACGGGCCACTGGCGTGGGAGGAGCAGCGCTCAAGGTGGCTTTCGTAGACCATTGGTCTTCGAACCCGCCCTGGCTCATTCAGCGATGGAGTATCTCGGGAAATTCTTCTTTCTACTTACAACCGTACGTGGCAAGATCACAGCGACTACTGGAAGGCAACGCGATTAGCGATGTACCACCCCCAAGGTCGCCCATGGCTGAATCAACGACCATCGAATGCACAAACGCTACCTGGAACCCGGTCACACCAAGATCAGCTCGGGCTGCGGATCACTGCTATGCGGAACGGTTCTCTAAGCGCTTTTCGCAGCGTCGCGGGCCACCCCTTCAGCATGGGCTTCGATCTGACGCCTAGGCCGGAACAACTCGACCAACCGCTGCGCTGGCTGCGCCCGCGCATGATCTTCGTCAATTCGATGAGCGACCTATTCCACCGACAGGTACCGCTCGGTTTCGTCGACCGCGCGCTCGAGATCATGGAGGCCGCCGCCTGGCACTCATTCCAGGTGTTGACCACACCAACTTCCTCGATGCAGTCCTGCTCGCCGGTCGTGTATCGGTGACCTATTGAAGCTTGAGCACGACGAGGCCTACCGCCGGCACGAGCAGGTTCAGGCTGCCCTCACGGCCCGTGATGATGCCGCCGCTGTTCCCGAGATTACCGCCGCCGTAATGGGATGAGTTGCTGTTCAGAATCTCCTTCCACCGGCCCCCGACGCGCCAGTCCGAGATAATGTAGCCTTGGTCGAAGTTCCGATCGTTCAGGCTCGCGACGACGAGATAGACGTCCAGGTCCTGCCAACGGCAGAAGGCGACGACCCGGTTCTCGTTCGAGGCGTGGATCACCTCGATGTTCCTGCTCCGGAGCGCGGTGGAGGCGAGACGCAGCCGGTTCACGTCGCCATAGAAGCGGAACAGGCCCGCGCCAGCGCCCTGCCGCAGGGCGTGCAGGTCCTCGCGGTTCTTGAGCACCGCGGCGTATTTGAAGCGGCGCTGCGCGCCGACCTCTTCGCCGAACAGGACCATCGGCGTGCCGGCTGAGAGCGCCGTGATGCCGTAGGCGAAACGGCATCGTGCCTCCGCGTACCAGCGCGTCGCGCCGATCAAGGGCGCGCCGCCGGCCCCGACAACGATCGAGCGATGCGAGGTGCGCTGCTTATCCGTGTCCTTCGGGTCCCAGTCCGGATCGAGCAAGGGGCCCTTGCTGTTGCCCGCCTCGTCGTGGGAATCGACATAGACGACGTGGCTCGCCCCGGAGGCCTGAAGTGCCCCGGCGAAGTAATCGAGCCGCAGGGGCTCGCCATGCAGGGACTGGCTCGCGCCCCAGATCAGCTTGGCGTAATCGGCGCCCTTGTCCGTATCACCAGCGAGGTGGTGGCAAAAGTCGGCGTACCAGCGCGCATCGAAGCCCATGCCGCCGCTCTCGACCGGCTTCGTCACCTCGTCCCAGGTCGAGTGGTCCTCGGCAATCAGGATCACTTCCGGCTTGATCAGCCGCAAGGTGCGCCCGAGTTCGCGCAGCAGCTTGGCGCCGAATATGTTGGCGTCAGGCACAGGCATGCCGTCGGCATGGCGCTTGTTGTAGGCGTGGATGGAGGTCGTCTGGTCGACGCGCAGCCCGTCCACGTGGAACTCCCGAACGAGCGCGGCCGCGCTGCTGATGAACAGCTTGCGGACCATCTCCTCGTGGTAACGTGGGGCGAACGCCGTGGACTCGTTGTCGACGTAGCCGCGGTCCGCCCGCGCGTACTGGAATGGGATCCCCTCATACCAGTAGTAGCAGTTCAGATCCGGCCAAGCCGCGTCGTAGAACCACTGCGCCCGCCCGGCATCGTGGGCGTAATGATTGTAGACGACGTCCATGATCACGGCGAGGCCGCGTCTGTGGGCCTCCTTGATGAAGAACTTATACTGGTCGCGGCCGCCACCGCTGTACTCGATGGCGCAGAAATGCGAGGTGGAGTAGCCCCACTTCTCACCGCGCCCGCCGAACTCCGACATCGGCAGGAGCTCGACCGCATTCACGCCGGCGTCGACGAGTTGGTCCAGCAGCGCGATGGCGTCCCGGAGCGTGCCCGGCCGCGGCGACCCGAAGCCGAGCGCTCCGGTGTGAAGCTCGTAGATGACGAGGTCCTCGACGCGCGACGGCTGCCTCGGCCTGCCGCTCAAGCCGGGCAAGGCCGGCACCATCACCCACGACTACAAGCGCCACGGCACCACCACGCTGTTTGCCGCCCTCAACGTGCTCGACGGCAAGGTCATCCGGGGTTCGTGCCTGGCTCGCCCGCCACCCACGCTGGACCTTCCACTTCACGCCGACCTCGGGCTCCTCGCTCAACGCGGTGCCGGCCGCCGTCAACCGCTACCTCGCCGAGCACAATCAGGCTCGCGGGCCTTTCACCTGGACCCGCTCTGCCGACTTCATCCTCAGCCGCCTTGCCACAATCCCTGCACCTTCTGTGTGAATCAGAGCATTAGGTTCCTTACGTTCCCATCTCAACTCGCTTCTGTGTCGATCCGGCGGCCGAAACGCTCCGCGCCGGCACTGCTGGATGAGGTCACCCGGATAGGGCAACATGTCAAGGCTCGTCACACGGGTGAAAGATGCCTCGCGTGCACTGTACCCCGCTTGGGCGGCGAGGCCGTCGAAAATGAGAGCTTTGCCCTATGCCGCGTTCAGCGCCGCGCGTGCCTAAGTAGCCAGAGCGCCGCTGCGGTCGCGATCCGCAAAACTCATCGGCCGAGACCCCTTTGCTTCGACGGGTCTCCCCGTGCTGTTCCAGCCTGGCAAGCTCCGCTTCCTGCGCCGCCCAGCGGCGACAACAAGGGTCTTCAAACGGTCTCTCGTCTGCTCGCTGCTCATGATCGGCGCACCAGCTCATGGATCGGCCGAGCTTCAAGCCCTCGCTCGCAGTCTAACGAGCTGTGCTGGCTTGTTAGAGCTGTTTTTACTGGAAATCGAATCGAACCGTAGAGTTCGATTCCTGTTCACTCCGCCTGAGCGGGAGCTTTTCCAAACCCGCTCCCCTTCGGGTGTCCTCCAACCCATTGAATTATTGAGCTTTCAACATCGTACCAAAATGGCCGTGGTTCGGTTGCGTCGGAGAAAGTGGGCGCTAGAGACGGAAAAAGGTCCAAAACGGGCCCCACGGCCGGCATTGGTGGTTCGGACATATAGGCGCAAAGCCCCAAATTCTGCGCCGTTTCGGCCGGTGTCGGTCGAGCGATAAAGAATGTCTCAACTGAGGAGACTGGCGGAGCGGAGGGAACTCGAACCCTCGGTCTGCTTACTCTGCGATTCGCGCTGCCGCTCGAAACACAACGCTCGCTCCGATCAGTCTCTCCCCCACCCGCCTCCCCATCGCCGTCCGTCGATTCACGGTCAGGGAGTCCCACGGTCGCATGGACCCACCGAAGATATCGTTAATCATCAGGTGGTTAACGTCCGGTTAACGCTCCACCTTGCGACTGCCGCCGAGGCCGACGAAAAATTCGGTGGAATTTCCGGAGAGAGCCGGAGCTGCCACGAAAGGCTCGCCCGGTGCCCGATGCGACAGGTGGCGCATTTCTGCGTCACTCTTGCGGCTCAAAGGCACTGGAATCGCCGCTTTCAACACCGTTTGGCCGAAAATCAGTGGTTGAATCGCCGCCCAGGGCCAGGCAGCTCGGGTCGCACTTTCGCTACAAAGGTTGAGCCTCACCAGTTCGGCGCCAATCATCCGCAGACGTGGTCCAGCACCGCCCCCCGCAGGCTTTCCCCTTTCGTCCCCGCCCGCCGCCCCTTCGCACCATTCGATTTGCGGTGACGGATTCCCACGGTCCCATGGACCCGCCAAAGACATCGTTAACCATCAAAGGGTTAACGGCTGGTTAACGCTCCTCCGGGTGACTGCCGCGGGCGCTGATGAAAAATTCGATGGAATTTCCGGAGCGAACCACCGGCGCCCCAAAAGGCTCGACCCGGTGGCCGATGCGACAGGTGGCGCATTTTTGCGTCACTTTGCGTCACTCTCGGGAGCGAAAAGACACCGAAATCGACGCCTTCCGAGCGTCTTCTGGCCGAAAATCGGTGGTCGAATTGCCAAAGTGGCGAAAAAGTCTGCCGCCGCAAAGGTTTAGGCGGATGCTACAGATGCTACAAAAGTGTAGCATTGTGGCGCATTCTGTCCACTCCGCGGCGGCCCGGGAAATTCGCCCCGCCGGCCTGGAAATTCGGAGAAAATCCGAAAATTCCTCCGCCCGGCATCTGGAAAAATCCGCTAAGTGCTTGAAAAACGGCCGGAATTTATTCTCCGGAGCTCGCGGCAGACCTGAGCGTCACCATTTCGGCGCCAGTCATCCTCGAGCGAGACCCAACGCCTCCGAGCCAGCGTCTCCTCACTTCGTCCCACCCACCCCCGACATAGCCGATACGCTGAGGCACCCAGCCGACGCCTTGCGCGAGCGCGGATTGCCCCTGACGGGCTTGTGAAGCACCGGAGGCGACCGGCTCAAGCCAATTCCCCGTCAAAGTTCTGAGGAGGTCGTCGTGTCGTTGCATATATTCCTATTGAATGGTAGCATGATCACCTCGGAATTCGGCGCATTCGCCGAGGCCGCCTCGCACCACCAGCACAACCCAGCATCACCAACAAGGGACCCCCCGCCCCATGCGCAAGGACGACACGGCCAACGCCCGAGCGGCGGCCAGCCGCCGCAACGGCGCCAGGTCGCAAGGGCCCAGGACCGCCGCCGGTCGGGCACGCTCCAGAGCGAACTGGTCGAGCGCATCGCGACCGCCGCCGGTCGGGCGAGGCGCGGCGACCGGCCCGAGGCGGCGCTCCCGGGCTGCCGTCTCGGCCCCGGCGCCCCGCCCGCGCTCCTGCCGCCGTTCCGGCGCCCGACCAAACGAACCCGAGAAGGCGCGGCAAAACAAGACCTTGGCTTGCGAGCGCAGCCTTGATCGGGGTCATCAAGCGTCGGGCCGGATTGAAGACAGCGCCGGGCAGGGCTGCGATGATCGTGGATCAGCTTTCAGGAGTGCTGGAACTGCGGCCGATGGCGAGGAAGGCATGCCGTTTGAGCACGGTCAACGTCAGCCCGCAGCTTCATCCGGGCAGAGCTGCCTGGCTGGCCCGTCGGCCGAACCGCGATTTCCGGAGGGCGGCGGATGCTGGTCAGGCTCGCGCAGAGAAAACCTGCGCATGACCGCAGCCTCGGTCGCGCGGTTCAGGGCCGCGCGCGCGGGCCCCGCGATCAGTGGCTCGAGATGTAGGCGTCGCGCAGGACGGCGGCTTCGGTCTCCAGCTCGTCGAGCCGATGCTTCACGGCATCGCCGATGCTGATCAGCCCCACGAGCCGTCCGCCTTCGAGCACCGGCAGGTGACGGACCCGATGGCGCGTCATCACGCCGAGCACGCGCGTCAGGCTGTCCTCGGGGCGACAGGTGATGACGTCGTGGGTCATCACGTCGGCGACCTTGATCTCGGACGCCTCGGTCCGATGCGCGGCAAAGGCATGGACGACATCGCGCTCCGAGATGATGCCCACGAGCTTACCGCCGTCGAGCACGACGAGCGCGCCGATCCGTTCGAGACGGAGCCGCTGCGCCACGGTGGCCAGCGTCGCGGCGGGGTGTACCGTGGCGACCTCGCGACCCTTGACGGCCAGGACTGTTTCCACCTTCATCGGAAGCCTCTCCCTTCTTGTAGCCAACTCGGCAAACCGACCCCCTGCAGCGACCCCGCAACAGGCAAGATATGGCAGGCCGAGAGCCTGCCAAGGGTCGGCTGCTCGCCCTGCCCGGTCCGTCGAAGCACACCGACCATCATGCGGGACTTTGCCACAGACGGGCCCTTTGGCGCCAGAGGGTGCCAGAGGTCCCGGCGCTGGCGCGGCGCGGGCCATGTCTGCTATCTATCTATCGTCACGCCCTCTCCCACTACAAAGACGGACTCTCGGAGGCATGCCGTGAAATCGCTCAGCCGCTCTGCGCTGTGGTTGCTCGCGGTTCTGGTTCTGGCTGGCTGCGCGTCGACCAGCGTCAGTAATCGGGAGACTTACGCGGGCCCGAAGCTCCCCCGGCCCGATCGCATCATCGTCTACGACTTTGCCGCGACCCCTGCCGACATTCAGGCGACCTCGGTGGCGGCCGAGAAAGCGGCGGGCGCCACGCCACAGACGCCGGAGGAGATCGAAGAGGGTCGCAAGCTCGGCGCCGCGGTCGCGAAGGACCTGGTGGCGGATCTCCAGGGCATGGGGCTCCCAGCCGTTGAGGCTGCGGGCCAGCCGCCGCCTAAGGTCAACGACATCGTGATCCGGGGGTCCTTCGTCACCGTCGAAGAGGGCAGCGCCGGCGAGCGCGTCCTGCTCGGTTTCGGCTCCGGGGCCTCCGAGCTGAAGACGGTGGTCGAAGGCTACCGCATGACGGCAGAGGGTCTGCGCAAGCTCGGCGGCGGTGAGGTGGCTTCGGGCGGTAACAAGATGCCGGGCATGGTCGTCCCGCTGGCCGTGGCCGCCGCGACCGCAAACCCGATCGGCCTGATCGTCGTCGGCGGGATGAAGGTGTACGGGGAGGCGTCGGGGTCCTCCACGGTCGAAGGCCGAGCCAAAGCGACCGCCGACGAGATCGCAGCCGAGCTGAAAGTGGCTGCCGAGAAGCAGGGCTGGATCTAGGTCAACCACCCCGCTTCGATTCACCGGGCGGCGCCAAGGGCGCAAGCCCGGGCCCCCGACATTCCGGCTCGGGGTTCATGAAGTCGCTTTGGATTTAGCCGATCGGGGAGGGATCGATGAAGTAGGTGATCACGTGGTGGGAGCGTTCGCAGGGCTCGCCAGCCGAATATGAAGCCGCCCAAAAGCGCGTGCTCGAGCTCTTTCAGCCCTGGGAAAAGCCCGACAGCCTGGCGATCCATCAGTTTTGTCGTCAGGGTCGGCGAGTACGGCGGCTATATGGTGCTGGAGACCGACGACCCAGGCGCCATTCATCAACTGACTTCGACGTTCGCGGTCTTCCGGTTCCGGGTCGAGCCCGTGATCGACGTCATGGATGCGGTCGCTGCTGAGCTCGACGCCATAAAATGGCGCGATTCCGTTCAGCGGCCGAAGAGTTGATGAAAAGCGCGCCGTCCGACTGGACACTGTGAAGCGTGAGGGCGTTAACGACCGTACGTGACTCGATAGATCAGCCCGGCGTAGTCGTCCGAGATCAGGAGTGAGCCGTCGGGCAATTCCGCGATGTCGACCGGGCGGCCCCAGGCGGAGCCATCCCGCTGCAGCCAGCCATCGATGAAGACCTCTCTACCGCTCGGCTGGCCGCGCTGGTCGAAGCGCACCCGCATGACGCGATAGCCGATCGGCTCGGTGCGGTTCCAGGAGCCGTGCTCGGCGACGAAGGCATCGCCCCGATACTGGTCGGGAAACATCGAGCCTCGGTAGAATTCGATGCCCAGAGCGGCGACGTGCGCCTCGAACTCCAGCGCGGGCGGGACGGTCGGCTGCGGCTGCGGCTGGTCGGCGAACTGCGGGTAGGGGATGCCTTGGCCGTAGAGGTAGGGATAGCCGAAGTGCAAGCCCGGCTCGAGGGCGCGGTTCAGCTCGTCCGGCGGGATGAGATCGCCGAGAAAGTCGCCGCCATTGTCGGTGAAGAACAGCTCGCCGGTCGTCGGTTGCCAGTCGAAACCGACCGAATTGCGCACGCCGCGGGCGAAGACTTCGAGGTCCTGGCCATCCGGGCGCAGGCGGAGGATCGTGCCTTCGAAGCCGCGCACCTCGCAGATGTTGCAGGGTGCGCCGATCGCGACGTACAGCCTGCCGTCGGGGCCGAAACCGGCGTAACGCCGGCCGTGGTGACGAAAGTCGGGCAGGACGCCCGGGGGGACCACGACCTCGACCTTGCCCGAGCCGTCGAGCCGGATGATCCGATCCTGCTCGGCGACGAACAGGGTGCCATCATCGGCGAGCGCGATCCCGTTCGGGACGTTGAGCCCGCCCGCGACCTTGACGACCCCGTTAACGACCCCGTCGCGCTCGGGATCGAGCACGGCGAAGATTTCGCTGCCTCGGGTCGAGACGTAGATCCTGGCGCCGTCGTCGGCGATCCGCAACGAGCGCGCGCCCGGAACCCTGGCGAAGACCTCGATCGTAAAGCCGGGCGGAAGGTTCAGCCGCTCGAGCCGCGGCTCTGGCGGAGCCTGTTGCGGGGCGCCCTGACAGGCCGCGAGCCAGAGCGCCAGGATGAGGCCGATGAGGCGACCAGAGCCGGGCGACATGGGATCAAAGGTTGGCCGCGGGGGACATCAAGGCGCGTCGCGCGACCGCCGCCCGAGACGCCAATGCAGGCCCCGAGCCCGCCGCAGGTCGCGCAGCACGTCCTCGAAGATCGCCCGGGTCTGGTCCTCACCCCGCATCCGCTCAACCTCCGCATCGGGTGGCCCGCCGAGACAGGCAACCTACCAGATCGCGCCGCGGCGTGCGACCTCTTCGCGGCGGCGCTCGAGGTCCTCGCTGCATGATGACGTGTCGGCGGCGGAGCGGTCGGCGCAAGTGGCCAGTTGCCGGCAGGGGCGAGCTGAGACAGACTAGGCTCGCGTGACAATGGGCTGTCAATCGGCCCGAACCGAAGGGGGGCAGATCCCGATGCGCAGCGCAGTCCTCTGTGCGGTATCCGTGCTGGCCTTCACCGCCGTCGTCGCCGCGGGTGGCCCGGCGATTGCCGATCAGGTTCTCGACGACGCCAAGGCGGCGGTCGTCAAGGTTGCCGGTCCGCAGACGACCTGGAACGGCCCGACCTCCTCGCCCAAGCCCGAGCCCGGCAAGCACATCGCCTATCTCTCGACCGACGAGCAGAACGACGCCTCGCGCGAGTGGGGCCAGGCGATCAAGGAGGCGGGCGAGAAGGTCGGCTGGCAGGTCACCATCATCGACGGCCGGGGCAGCCCGGTCACCTGGATTTCGGGCATGAACCAGGCGATCGCGCTCAAGGTCGATGGCATCGTCACCACCGCCGACGTCGCGAGTTTGCAGGAGCCGGTCAAGGAGGCGCTCGCCAAGGGCATCGTGATGCTCGGCATCCACGGCACGGCCTTCCCCGGGCCGGACGACAAGCTCGGCCTCTACGACAACATCCAGCAGGACCCGCGCGACATCGGCCGCGCCCAGGCCGACTGGATCATCGCGCATTCCGACGGCAAGGCGCGGGTCGTGGTCACGACGCACTGCGAGTACGCGATCGCCTGCGCCAAAGCGAACGCAACCAAGGATCGGCTGGAGCAGTGCCAGGGCTGCAAGGTGCTCGAGTTCCACAACTCGCCGATCGTCGAGGTCTCGCAGCGCATGCCGGAGGCGATCACCAGGTGGGTGCAGGAATACGGCACGCCGCTCTACGTCACCGCGGTCGCCGACTACACGCTCGACTACATGGTGCCGGCGCTGCGCGCGGGCGGCGTCGATCCGAAGGACGTGATCCTGGTCGGGGCCGACGGCAACAAGTCGGCCTATCAACGCATCCGGGCGGGCGATCAGTACCAGCTGGTGACCGCCTCGGAGCCCTACAAGCTCGAGGGCTATCAGGCGATCGACGAGTTCAATCGCGCCTTCCACAAGCAGCCGCCGAGCGGCTGGGTGCAGACGCCCTATCTGGTCACGCCCGAGAACATCAACGCCGAGGGCGGCGACCGCGACACCTTCATCCCGAGCAACAACTTCGAGCAGCACTATCTCGAGCTCTGGGGCGTGAAGTAGGGCAGGGCGATCGGGGCGGAGCGTCCGCGCGCAGGCCGCCGCCCCGCGCCCTTGAAGGCCGATCCCCGCTGTGACGGCAACGCCGACGCCGCTGCTCGAGATTTGACGGGCTCAGCAAGCGCTTCACCGGCACGCTCGCGCTCGACGCCGTCGACCTCGAGGTCGAGCGCGGCGAGGTGCACGCGCTGCTCGGCGAGAACGGCGCCGGCAAGTCGACCCTGATCAAGATCCTCGCGGGCGTCTATCCGCCCGAGGGCGGCGAGATCCACCTGCACGGCCGGCCGGTCGATCCGCTCGTCGAGCAGCTGCCGATCGTGTTCATCCACCAGGACCTCGGCCTGGTCGACACCATGAGCGTTGCCGAGAACATCGCCGTGGTGACCGGCTATCCCAGGCGCAAGGGACTGATCTCCTGGCAGGCCGCGCGCGTGCGCGCCGCCGAGGCGCTTGCGGCGATGGGCAGCGACGTCGACCCGGAGGCGCGGGTCGGCGATCTCTCGGCGGCCGAGAAGTCGATCGTCGCGATCGCCCGCTCGCTGGCCGTGAAGGCCGACCTCCTGGTGCTCGACGAGCCGACCGCGGCGCTGCCCGAGGCCGATGTCGCGCGTCTGCTCGCCGTCCTGAAGCGGCTACGCGCAAGCGGCATGGGCATCGTCTATGTCACCCACCGTCTGGACGAAGTGTTCCGGATCGCCGACCGGGTCACGGTGCTGCGCGACGGTCGCAAGGTCGGCGACCGATCGGGTCGCAGACACGACGTCGGCGGATCTCGTCCTCAAGATCGTGGGGCGCCCGCTCGAGGAGGTGTTCGTCGAGCTTGCCAAGAGCGGCGGGCGCAGCGTTCTCGAGCTGGACGGGCTGGTCGCCCGCGGCGTCGGCCCGGTTTCGCTCCGGCTGGAGGCGGGCGAGATCCTCGGGCTGGTCGGGCTGCGCGGCGCCGGCCATGACGTCGTCGGGCGGGCGGTGTTCGGCGACCGGCGGATCGAAAGCGGCCGGCTCACCCTCAATGGCGCGCCATATCGCCCGACAAGCGCGCTCGATGCCATGCGCCGCGGCGTCGGCTTCGTCACCAGCAAGCGGCGCGAGGAAGCCATGGCGTCCGGGCTCACGGTGCTCGAGAATGTCTTCCTCAATCCGACGATCCGCGGCACGAGCCTGATGCAGCTGCTTCGTCCCGGACCGGAGGACCTCGAATGTCGGCGCGTCCTCGAGCGGTACCGGGTGCGACCGCCCGAGTCCCAGCGGGTCATCGCGACGCTCTCGGGCGGCAATCAGCAGAAGGTCATCCTCGCCCGCTGGATGGAGGCAGGTGCCCGCCTCCTGGTGCTCGAGGACCCGACCTTCGGGGTCGACGTGGGCTCGAAGTCGGAGATCTACCATCTGCTCCAGGCCGCTCTCGAACGAGGCCTGGCTGTGCTGCTGATCTCCTCCGACTTCGAGGAGGTGGCCGGGATCTGCCACCGGGCCCTGGTGTTCGATCGCGGCCGGGTCGTCGAGGAAGTCTCCCGTGACAAGCTCGCGATCGCGCATCTGACGGCGCTCGCGACCGGCGGCCATGGAAAGCGCGAGGATCAACCCATGAGCGCGACGCCCGCATCCGGCGCCAGGTCGACCATCTCCTTCGCCCGCGTCCTCTCGGTCTGGGGGCTCCTGATCCTGCTGATCTTTCTGATCCTGCTGTTCTCGATCCTCAAGCCCGATACCTTCCTCACGGCCTTCACCTTCCAGTCGCTGGTCAACAACCGTTCGATCAACGCGCTGGTCTCGCTCGCGGTGATGATCCCGCTCGCCGCCAATCAGTTCGACCTCTCGGTCGCCTCGATTCTCGGCATCGCCCAGGTTCTGGCCAACGGCCTGCAGACGCAGCAGGGCTGGCCGTGGCCGGCGGCCTGCGCGGCCGTGCTTCTGCTCGGCGGGCTGGTCGGGCTGATCAATGGCCTCCTGGTGACCCGGGTCCGGATCAACTCCTTCATCGCGACCCTCGGCTCGGGCTCGGTGCTGCTCGGCCTCAACCAGTGGTACACGGGCGGCCGCCAGGTGGTCGGCACGCTGCCATCCGAGTTCGTCGCCATCTCCGGCAAGATCCTGGGCGTGCCGGCGCCGGTGCTCTATGTCCTCGTGATCGCGCTGGTGCTCTGGATCGTCATGGAGTACCTGCCGCTCGGCCGCTTCCTCTACGTGCTCGGCGACAACCCGCGCGCGGCCGAGCTGAACGGCATCTCGGCCAGGCTCTATGTCACGCTCGCCTTCATCGCCTCGGGCGTGATCGCGGCCTTCGCGGGGCTGGTACTCCAGGCCCAGCTGCTGGTCGGCCAGAGCACGGTCGGCCAGGAGCTGATGCTGCCGGCGTTCACCGGTGCCCTGCTCGGCGCTACCTCGGTGCGCCCCGGACGGGCCAACGTCTGGGGCACCGTACTGGCGGTGGCGGTGCTCGCGGTCGCCGTGGCCGGCCTGAATCAGCTCGGCGCCCCCTTCTTCGTCGAGCCGGTGTTCAACGGCCTGATGCTGATCATCGCGGTCGGCCTCGCGGTCGCAGCCCATCGCCGGCGCGAGCGCAGCATCGAGGCGGCGGCAGCGCCCACGCGCGCCCGGCCCCCCGATCGCGCCACCGCCCGCCCGGCCGAATGAACCGGAGAGGAGCCATGCCCGACTTTCCGATCGTCGACAGCCACGTCCACCTCTACGACCCGGGCGTCATCCGCTACAGCTGGATCAAGGGCAAGCCGCCGCTCGATCAGGCATGGCTGCTGCCCGAGTTCGATCGCGAGCGCGGGCCGGTCGAGGTCGAGCGGATCGTGTTCGTCGAGGTCTGGGCGGATCCCGGCCAGCACCTCCAGGAAGCGTCGTTCATCGATGGGCTCGCGGCGAAGGACCGGCGCATCCAAGGCATGGTTGCGGCCGCCCCGCTCGAGCACGGCGCCGCGATCACCTCGGATCTCGAAAAGCTCGCCGCGCACGGCATCACCCGTGGCGTTCGCCGCCTGATCGAGATCGAGTCGGAGCCCGGCTTCTGCCTCCAGCCGCGCTTCGTCGAGGCGGTGAAGCTCCTGCCGCGCTTCGATCTGAGCTTCGACATCTGCATCAAGCACTGGCAGCTCGAGGATGCGATCGCGCTGGTGCGCCAGTGCCCCGAGGTCCGCTTCGTCCTCGATCACATCGGCAAAGCCGGCGATCAAGGATGGCCTGATGGAGCCGTGGCGGGCCAACCTCGAGGCGTTGAGCCGGCTGCCCAACGTCTGGTGCAAGCTTTCGGGCGTCGCGACCGAGGCCGACCACGTCGAGCTGGACGCGCGCGCAGCTCCGCCCCTACATCGAGCACGCGATCGAGTGCTTCGGCTTCGATCGGATCATGTACGGCGCCGACTGGCCGGTCTCGGAGCTGACGCATCGCTACCCCGAATGGGTCGAGATCCTCGACTGGATCACCGCGGCTGCTCCGATTCGGAACGGCGGAAGCTGTTCCGCGGACAACGCGATCGCCTTCTACCGCCTCGATCGCCCGGCGCGATAGGCCTCGTTGGCGGGCGCGAGCCCGCGATGCCCATGGAAACCTTCTTGCGCTAGACTGCTCTTCGGGCCGTCACGCGCGGGGATCGGGCATTGGCCGGAGGCCGGACGGGAGACTCGCTCGAGCGCTATCGGGCGAAGCGTGATTTTCGGAAGACGCGCGAGCCGCCGGGCGGCAAGGTCACGCCCGCGACCAGCGTCTTCGTGGTGCAAAAGCACGCCGCGAGGCGGCTGCACTACGATCTGCGCCTGCAGTTCGGCGACACGCTCAGGAGCTGGGCGGTGCCGCAGGGCCCCTCGCTCGATCCCAAGGTGCGGCGCCTCGCGGTGCACGTCGAGGACCATCCGCTCGAATACGCCGACTTCGAGGCGCCGATCCCCAAGGGGCAGTATGGTGCCGGGGCGATGATCGTCTGGGATCGCGGCACCTGGGTCCCGATGGGCGATGCGGAGGCCGACTATCAGAAAGGCACCCTGAAGTTCCGGCTCTCCGGTGAGAAACTCGGCGGCGGCTGGACCCTGGTCCGGATCAAGCCCAGGGAGGGTGATCGCGGCGACAACTGGCTCCTGATCAAGGAGCGCGATCCGTTCGCGCGGCCCGGCTCCGATGCGGCGATCCTGGACGAGCGGCCGGAGAGCGTGCTGACCGGCCGGCGGGTGGAGGAGCTGCGCGAGCCGGAGGCGCCAGCCGAGCCGCCGCGCAGGCGGACCGCAAGACCGGTCAAGCCAGCCGCCCTGCCCGGCGCCGCGAAGGCGCCGCTGCCCGGCGAGGTGCGGCCACAGCTTGCCACGCCGACCGCGCACGTGCCGGACGGCGACGAATGGCTGCACGAGATCAAGTTCGACGGCTATCGGACGATTGCGCGGATCGACGGCGACAAGGTCGCAGCTCTTCACCCGCTCGGGCCATGACTGGACCGATCGCTACGGCCACCTCGCCAAGGCCTTCGAGGCATTGCCCTGCCGGCAGGCGCTGATCGACGGCGAGATCGTGGTGCAGGACGCCGGACGGGATCGCGAGCTTCGCCGCGCTCCAGGACGCGCTCTCCGAGGGCCGCACCCACGAGCTCACCTTCTTCGCCTTCGATCTCCTCTACCTCGACGGCTACGACCTGCCGCGGTGCCGCTGATCGAACGCAAGCGGGCGCTCGCGGCGCTGCTCGATCCGGTCGGTCGGACCGTCCTCGATGCTCCAGCTGAGCGAGCATGTCCGGGGCGAGGGCCCGGCCTTCTTCGAGCAGGCCTCGCGGCTCGGCCTCGAGGGGGTGGTCTCGAAGCGGGCGGACGCGCCCTTACGTGCAGGCGCGCAGCAAGAGCTGGCTCAAGGTCAAGTGCCGGCAGAGCGAGGAGTTCCTGATCGTCGGCTACAGCGAGTCGGAGGCCGCGGGCGGCATCGGCGCGCTGCTTCTGGCCGAAGCCGAACCCGAAGGCCTGCGCTACCTCGGCCGGGTCGGCACCGGCTTTTCCATGGCGAGATGAAGGTCTGCGCGCCAGGCTCGAGGGGCTGCGCGTCAAGCAGCCGCCGGTCGCCCTGCCGCCCGAGGAGCGGCGCAAGGACATCGTCTGGATCCGGCCGGCGCTGCTCGTCGAGGTCGAGTACGGCAACCGGACCGCGGATGGCATCCTGCGCCACGCCGTCTACAAGGGGCTGCGCGCCGACAAGGCCGCTGCCGAAAGCGGCGCGAAAACGCCCGAGCCCACCCGAAGACCGAGCGCAAACGCTACGTCACCGACGCCGACCTCGCCGCGATCTGGGTGACCAATCCGGACCGGGAGATGTTTGCCAAGGGCGGGCCGAGCAAGCTCGAGCTCGCCCTCTACTACGCCCGGGTCGGCGACTGGATGCTGCCCGAGCTGATCGGCCGACCGGTCTCGCTGGTCCGCTGCCCGACCGGCAAGGCCGCGGACTGCTTCTTCCAGCGCCATGCGCTCTCGGGCATGCCCGAGATGGTCAAGCAGATCGCGCTCGCTGAAGAAGGGTCGGGCGAGCGCGCCGACTACCTCTATGTCGAGGACGCACGCGGCCTCCTGTCGCTGCCCCAGTTCGGGGCGGTCGAGTTTCACAGCTGGGGCTGCCGGGTCGACCAGCCGGAGCGGCCGGATCGTCTTATCTTCGACCTCGACCCGGACGAGGGGCTGCCCTGGCGCCAGGTGGTCGAAGCCGCCTTCGAGGTGCGCGAGGTGCTGGCCGGTCTCGGGCTCGTGCCCTTCGTCAAGACCACAGGCGGCAAAGGCCTCCACGTGGTGGTGCCGCTCGTGCGCCGCCAGGGCTGGGCCGAGGTGCAGCGCTTCTCCGAGGCATTTGCCCGCCATTTGGCCGGGAGCGCGCCGCGGCGTTTCACCGCCAACATGTCCAAGCAGCAGCGCCGCGGGCGGATCTATCTCGACTATCTGCGCAATGTCCGGGGGGCCACTGCGGTTGCGGCCTACTCGCTGCGGGCGCGCCCGGGTGTGCCGGCGTCGACGCCACTCAAGTGGGACGAGCTTGCCGCCATCGACGAGCCGGCCGATCTGAACTACGCTACGGTTCCGGAACGGCTGGCCGACGGGAGTGTCGATCCCTGGGCCGGGATCGACCAGGCGGCCCGCGCCTTGACCAAAGAGGTCGAGCGCAAGCTGCAAAAGGGTGCCTGAAGAGCGAGCCACAAGAAGGGATCAGAGCCATGGCGCCACGCTCGAGTTGGAAGGGACATCTCAAGCTGTCGCTGGTGTCCTGCCCGGTCCGCCTGTTCAATGCGACCTCGCGCAGCGAGAAGGTGGCGTTCCACCTGCTGCAGAAGGACACCCATAACCGCATCCAGATGAAGCCGCATGACCCGGAGCTCGGCCCGGTCGAGCGCTCGGACCTAGTCAAGGGCTACGAGTACGAGAAGGACCAGTACGTCGTCTTCACCGACGAGGACTTCGACAAGGTCCAGATCGAATTCGAGCAAGGCGATCGTGATCGAGAAGTTCGTCGACGCCAAGGAGGTCGATCCGATCTACTTCGATACGCCCTATTATCTCGCGCCGGACGGGGCGGTCGCCGAGGAGACCTACCGGGTCATCCAGCACGCGATGCGCGACAAGGCCAAGGTCGCGCTGTCGCGGATCGTGCTCGCCAACCGCGAGCGTCTGATCGCGCTGACCTGCCGCGACCAGGGCTTCCTGATGATGACGCTGCGGACCGCCGACGAGGTCCGCGACTCCAAGGAGTACTTCACCGACATCAAGGACGAGGAGCCCGAGGAGGAAATGCTCGACCTGGCCGAAAAGCTGATCGAGCAGAAGTCCGGCACTTTCGATCCGAGCGAGTTCAAGGACCGTTATCAGGACGCCGTGATCGAGATGGTCAAGGCCAAGATCAAGGGACAGGAGCCGGTGCTCGCGAAGGCGCCCGAGCGCGGTAAGGTGATCAACCTGATGGATGCGCTCAGGCGCTCGCTCGAGGAGGCCAAGCCGCCGGCCGAGAGCAAGCCGCGCAAGGTTGCCCCGAAGAAGCCGGCGGCCGCATCCGACGAAGCTAAGAAGAGGCGTAAGGCCGGTTAGGCATCCGGGCCTTCCGAGCTTCCGTGATGGTCGAGTTCGCGGGCCAGACCGTCGGTATCGTCGGTCGGCTGGCTGCCCTGCCGAGCCGCGCGGTTGCGGCCGAAGTGGCGCGGCGGGGTGGGGCTGTCCGCCGCGGGCTGTCGCGTCGCACGAGCCTGGTCGTGATCGGGCAGGGTGCGCTCAGCCAGCTCGCCGATGGCCGTCTGCAGGAAAAGCTGGAGCGCGTGCAGGCGGCCGGCGTGCCCTGTCTCAGTGAGAACGCCTTGCTGCGCGTGCTTGAGCTGCTGCCGGTCGACCCGCTGCGCGCCAGCGCGCTCGCGCTGGACGAGCTGCCCGCCAGGGCGGGCCTCGCGCCCGAGGTCGTGCACCTGCTCGCGCTGTTCGACGTCATCCAGCCGGACGGAGGACAGTGCAGCTTCGGCGATCTCGTGGCCGCGCGTGAGGTTGCCCGCCTCCTCGGTGAGGGTCTGGACCTCGCGGCAATCCTGGAGAATGCGGGCCGCCTGGCGCGCCCCGGCGGTGCCGATCAACCGCTCAGCCGGCTGAAACTGGTTTGCGACGAGACTGGCCGGCTCGCGCGGCGCATCGACGATCGGATCGCCGAGCTCGACGGCCAGTTCCGGCTGCCGCTCGCGGATCCGGGCAACCCCTCGGCCGACGAGCTGTTCGAGGCGGCCGAGGAAGCCGAGCAGGCGGGCGATCTCGAGGCGGCCGAGGTCTTCTACCGGCGTTGCGTCGATGTCGATCGGAACGATCCGATCGCGCTGTTCAACCTCGCCAACGTGTTGCGCGAGCTCGGCCGACCGGGCGAGGCCAGGCTCGCTCTGCAGCGGACGCTGGATCTCGACCCCGCCTTCGCCGACGCCTGGTACAATCTGGCCGGTCTGGTGGACGCCGGCGCACAGAGGGAGGCGGCGCGCCTTTGTCTGGAACGGGCGATCGCCGCCGATCCGGACTATGCCGACCCGCTCTACAACCTCGCCCAGCTGCATTTCGAGTCGGGCGATCCCGCCAAGGCCGGTGAGCTCTGGCGGCGCTATCTGCGGCTCGATCCCGACAGCGAGTGGAGCCGCCGTGCCCGCCATGGCCTGGCGCTCTGCGAGCGCGGTGGCCGAGAAGCCGGCTGAGCCGGGCGGCGGCGGCCGCCTTGCCGGCCGACTTGCGATGGGGGCGCTGATGTCCGACTTCGACCCGAGCCACTATGGTCCCGCGGTCGCTGCGCTGCTCGAGAAGCCACGTCTGATGCCGCTCGGCCCGGGCGAGCCGAACCCGGCGCTCGCTGCCCGGCTCGACGCCCTGGACGAAGGGCGGCTGTTCAGCGATGCGGCCCTTCGCGACCGCGCCATGGCGAGTGCCTGTCTCGCCGGTCTCTGGCTGTACGTAGGTGATCTCGACCAGGCGCATCGCCTGAGCCAGAGCCTCGAGAGCCGCGAAGGCAGCTACTGGCACGGCATCATGCACCGGCGCGAGGGCGACTACCCGAACGCCAAGTACTGGTTTCGTCGGGTCGGCTCGCACCCGATCTTCCCGGCGCTGCAGGTCGCAGCCCGCGACCTCGCGCGCGCTGCCAAGGCGCGGGGCGCCGCCTTCCTCGAGTTGCAGAGCGCCTGGGACCCCCATGCCTTTGTCGACTTCTGCGAGGCGGCCCGCGGCAGTGAGGGCGCCGAGCGCCTTGGTCGCGAGATCCAGCAGCGCGAATGGCAGCTCCTGTTCGACTACTGCCACCGGCGCGCTGTCGGTGACAACTGATTCACCCCGGGGACAACAATGGCCCTCTCAAAAGGGAACGATACCAGTCCGTGATCTCGGGAGATGATGTTCTGGCCTGGCCAGGACGCGCCCGATCGCAAACGCGATAGTCCGCCTGATGGGCGTGATTTTCTGGCGAGCGGTCGGCCGCCTGAGACCCGGTCGACGTGGCTCGCGTGGCCCTTTCCCACGTGCTGGACGGGTCGTCGGCATAATGGTAACCGTCGAGGGAAGGGCCTTTAGGCATTCTCCCAGGCACTGCAACGATGACGAGGATGACGGTGACCGACGCGGCGTCTGCCACCGCGCCGTCGAGGCTCCCCGCGGCGGGGATTGAGCTGCGCAGCGTGGTCAAGCGCTACGGCGCCAACGTCGCGCTCAGCCAGCTCGATCTGGCCATCGAGGATGGCGAGTTCTTCTGCCTGCTCGGCCCGTCCGGGTGCGGCAAGACGACGACGCTGAACCTGATCGGCGGTTTCGTCGCCCCGACCGAGGGCACGATCTGGCTGCGCGGCCGGCAGATCGACGCGCTACCTCCGCACAAGCGCCCGGTCAATACGGTCTTCCAGTCCTATGCGCTCTTCCCGCACATGAGCGTGCGCGACAACGTCGGCTTCGGGCTGCGCATGGACCGGGTCGGCAAGCCTGAGGCGAGCCGGCGGGTCGACGACGCGCTCGCCCTGGTCGGACTCGAAGAGTTCGGTGAGCGCTCGCCGGCACAGCTCTCCGGCGGCCAGCAGCAGCGCGTGGCCGTGGCCCGTGCGCTCGTCAAGCGCCCGGCGGTGCTGCTGCTCGACGAACCGCTGGGCGCGCTCGACCTGAAGCTGCGCCAGCGCCTCCAGGTGGAGCTAGCGCAAATTCACCGCGAGGTCGGGACGACCTTCGTCTACGTCACCCACGACCAGGAGGAGGCGATGTCGCTTGCCGACCGCATCGCCGTCCTCAACCACGGACGCCTGGAGCAGCTCGGCACGCCAATCGAGATCTACCGCAGACCCGCCTCGCGCTTCGTCGCCGACTTCATCGGCCACGCGAACTTCCTCGACGTCACGGTTGACGGCAGCGTCGCGGTGCTCGCCGACGGTACGCGCGTGCCCTCCGCGGAGGGCCGTCCGGACGGCGCGGCGACCCTCATGCTGCGCCCCGAGGCGCTGCGCCTTGCCGATCCGACGGCGCCGCCGGCCGGAGCGGTGCTCGGACGTGCGCTGCAGTCGTCGTTTCTCGGCAATCACGTGCGGGTCACAGTCGCCTGCCGTGGCTTCGACGCCGAGCTCGTGGTCGCACTGCAGGGACAGGACGCGGCGGCGCTGCCGAGGCCGGACGCCAACGTGGCCGTCTGCTGGGATGCGCGCGACGGGCTCCTGCTGGAGCCGGCCGACGAGGAGCGGGCATGAGGGCGCCCGTGCCCGACGGCCGCCTCGAAGCGACGCGCTCGCCGCGGCTCCGGGCGGCCCTTGCGTCCTACGGCGGCTTCCTGCCGGCGGCGCTCCTGCTAGGCGGCTTCTTCGTCGTCCCGCTCGGCATCATCCTCTGCTACAGCTTCTGGAAGGTGATCGACTACAACGTCGTACATCAGTGGACGCTGGACAATTACCGCTACTTCTTCAGCGTCGCGACTTACGTCCGGACGACGTGGGCGACGGTATGGGTCTCGATCGTCGCGACGGCGGTGACCCTCGCGCTCGCGTTCCCGTTCGCCTACTGGCTGTCACGCTACGTGCCGCGCCGCCTGCGGGCCCTTCTGCTCGTGCTGATCGTCGTCCCGTTCTGGACCAGCTATCTTCTCCGCGTGTACTCGTGGGTGACCATTCTCGGCGAGCAGGGCGTCCTCAACCGCTTTCTGATCTGGGCCGGGCTTACGGATCACCCGATCGGCCTCTTCATCTATGACCGGCCGGCAGTGATCCTCGTGCTCGTCTACCTCTATTTTCCGTTCGCGGCGCTGACGCTGTACTCGTCGATCGAGCGCTTCGACTGGGAGCAGCTGCGGGCGGCGATGGATCTCGGCGCCCCGCCGCTGACCGCGATCCGCCTGATCCTCGTCCCGCAGGTGCGGCCCGGGATCGTGACCGCGGTGATCTTCGTCTTCATCCCGATCCTCGGTGAGTACCTGACGCCACAGATCGTCGGCGGCACCGGCGGCGTCATGATCGGCAACCTCGTCGTCAACTTCTTCCAGGCGGCCCAGTACACGCGCGGCGCCGCGGTCTCGCTGCTGATCGCGGCGTTCATTGTCCTGCTCCTGGTCGTGTTCCGGCGCTCGCTGTCCGCGCCGGAGGCCTATGGCGCGTGATCTCGAGCTCGTGTCGCCTGGCGCGCGCGCGGCGCGGGTCGCGCTCGGGCTCTACGGCGCTCTGATCTACGTCTTCCTCTTCGGACCGATCGTGCTGCTCGTGCTGTTCAGCTTCAACGCGAACCGGTACGGCTCGTTCCCGATCACCGGCTGGACGCTCGAGTGGTACCGGACCGCGCTTGGCAATTATCAGATCCACGACGCGCTTGCGACGACGCTGCGCGTGGCGGCCGAGGTGACGGCGATCAGCACCATCGTCGGGACGGCCGCCGCCTTCCCGCTGGTCCGCTCGCGGCTGCCGTTCCGTGACGGGATCCGGATCGCCTTCGTGCTGCCGATCATGATCCCGGGCCTGCTGATCGGTGTGAGCCTGCTCGTCCTCTTCACCGGCACGCTGCACATGCAGCTCTCGCTGCAAACTGCCGTCATCGGCCAGAGCGTCTACACGACGCCGTTCGTGATCCTGCTCGTCGCGGCCAGGCTGCAGGCGTTCGACCGCGACCTCGAGCGTGCCGCGAGCGACCTCGGCGCCAACGCCTTCGCGCGCCTGCGCTTCATCGTCCTGCCGCTCATCCTGCCGGCGATCGTCGGCGGCGCGCTGGTCACGTTCACGCTCTCGATCGACGAGTTCATCATCACTTACTTTCTGATCGGCGGGCACGACACGCTGCCGATCTACATCTTCACACAGGTCAAATTCGGCATCACGCCCGAGGTCAACGCGGTCGCGGCGATGCTGCTCGCCGCCTCGCTCGCGATCCTCGGGCTCGGCTTCGCGCTGCCGCGGCTGCTCCGCCTTGGCCAGCGGGCGGTGCGGTTCGGGCGTGAGCCGCAAACCGACCGCGCCGAAGACCGCGCATGGAGGGGCGATGCGATCGCCTCGCAAACGACGCGGCTCGGATCGGCAACGGCAGCCAGCTCGAATCGATCCTGCAATTCCGAAAGGTAGAAGAGCTGCATCACCTGTGCGACCGTTCCGTATTCTAGACAGCCGGTGCGCAGGTTTGTAGAGTCGCGCAATGACTTGAGCGAGTAGCGCCCGCTTTGCCGGGAATGTCGATCGCTCCGGCGAACCGCGGTGCAGCAATGTCTGCGGGGAGCAGGTGCGGCCGCTCTTGCCGCGCGCCGGTGACGTGCAGGACGCAGTCACGGCTGGTCAACGAAAACGAGGAGGCACGGATGGATCAGCTCGAACGGCGGTTGTCGAGGAGAAAGCTTCTCCAGCGCGGAGCGGCGGGGGCGGTCGGCCTCTACGCGGCCGGCACTTTTGGGCTCGCCGGGCGGGCGGCAGCCGCCGACGCTGTCACGCTCAACTGGCTCACCTGGTCCGACCACTACTTCCCGGAGCAGCTCCAGGAGGTTCAGCAGAAGACCGGCATCGCGGCGCGGCCGCAGCTCTTCAGCGACGACGCGGACGCCTACATCAAGGTCAAGAGCGGCGGTGGCGGTTGGGACATGCCATCCGAGGACGCCCTCTGGGTCCCGAAGTTCTACGACGAGGGGCTGATCGAGGCGTTCGACATCAAGTCGTTCCCGGTCGCCAAGCAGCTCTACTCGGCAGCCCTCGACGTGCCGTTCTGGAAGGCGGGCTCGAACCAGATGGGCTATCCGTTCGGCTGGTCGAGCGTCCAGATCTACTACAACCCCAAATACGTGAAGACCAAGCCGGACTCCTGGCACGCCCTGCTCGACAAGCAGTACGCCAAGAAGATCGTGCTCGAGAACCAGCCGACCGACCTCATGGCGATGGCCGGCATCGCGACGGGTGCCAAGAAGCCGTACGACATGACCACGGACGAGATCGCGAACGCCAAGGACTTCCTGATCAAGCTCAAGCCCAACGTGCTCAAGCTCGTGTCGCAGAACCCCGAGTCGATCCGGGCGCTCGACCGACGAATTGGCCTGGCTCACGGTCGAGAACATCGGCACCGACGCGCGCGTCAAGGACGCGGGCGGCCCGACGATCGAGATCGCGTCGCCGAAGGAGGGCCTGTTCGGCTGGATGGACGCGGAGATGCTGTTGAAGGAATCCGCGCACAAGGACTCCTTCGAGACGTTCATCGACACGATGGAGCAGGCGGAGTGGATCGCCAAGAACTTCATGACCTACGGGCGCCCGCTGTTCAACGAGGAAGCGTACAAGCTGCTGGTGAAGCAGGGCCATCAGGAGCGCGCCGACCGCTTCCTCTACAATGAGCCGGAGCGGCCGCTCGGCATGGTGCTGAAGGGGCCGTCGTCGAACGAGCAGGCGTACATCGACGCGTTCAACGAGGCACTTGGCGCCTAAGCGTGAGGACGTTGCGGGCGAGCGGGAGGAGGCGCCGCTCAGCGCGGGTCGCCCCCTCCCCGCCGGGCCGCGGGAGCGGGGCGCCATGAGCGGCGTGCGGGCGGCGGTGATGACCGCCCCGGGGCGGATCGAGATCGAGGAGTTTCCGCGGCCCTCGGTCGAGCCCGGCGCGGTGCTGCTCAAGGTCATCTACTCCGGGATCTGCGGCACCGACAAGCACACCTTCCGGGGCGAGACCAAGCAGTACGCGGGCACGCCGCACGAGCGGGCGCTCGAGTACCCGCTGATCTGCGGCCCGAGAACGTCGGCGTGGTGGTCGAGACCGGCGGCGAGGTGCGAGACAGCGCGGGCCGCCCGCTGCGGCCGGGCGACCGGGTCGTGCCCGGCGCCAACGTCGCCTGCGGCGAATGCTGGTTCTGCCGCCGGGACTTTCCCTACTACGCCTGCGAGCGGCTGGAGGACTACGGCAACAGCCTGAACGCGAAGCGGGCGCCGCATCTGTTCGGCGGCTGGGCCGAGCTCATGTACCTGCTGCCGGGAACGCGGCTCTTCCGCGTCCCCGACGCGCTGCCCGACGAGGTCGCGGTCCTGACCGAGGTGATGGCGGTCACCCACGGCCTCGACAACGCGACGCAGGCTGCCGTCGCCGCACCGGCTCGAGCCGGGCGGCTCGGTGGTCGTGATCGGCGTCGGGCCGCTCGGCCTCTGCCACGCGATCAAGGCGCGGATGCTCGGCTGCGGCGAGCTGATCGTGCTCGACCGCTTCCCCTCGCGCCTCGCAGCTCGCCGGGAGCGTTCGGGGCGACGCTCACTGCTCGACGTCGACCGGACGAGCCGCGAGGAGCGCGTCGAGGCGGTCCGTCGGCGGACCGGCGGGCGCGGCGCCGACCTTGTGGTCGACTGCTCGGGGGTCGCCGAGACGTTCGTCGACGCGCTCAGCTCGTGCGCTGGGGCAGTACGGTCATCGAGGCGGGCGCGTTCGTCGACCTCGGCCCGGTTCCGGTCAACCCGAACGCCCACATCTGCGCGCGGAACGTCTGCGTGCTCGGCATCGGCGGCGAGACCGCGACGCCTACGTGCCGGCGATGGAGGCCATGGCGGCGCACCTCGACCAGCTTCCGCTCGATCGGATCGTCACGCATCGGCTCCCTCTCGAGCAGCCCCAGGAGGCGGTCGAGCCGGCGCAGACCGACGCGGCGATGAAGGTCGTGCTCGCCCCGAACGGGCCGGCGGCGTGACGCCGCTCGCTCGCCTGGGGCGGGAGCAAGAAGCCGTCGTCGGAGAGAACCTCGGCGGCTCTGCGTCGCATTAGACCGAGGTGGCGGTCGTCAATCGAGCGCACGAGTGAGCTTGCCCGGGAAATGGCAGGCGGCGAAGTGGCCGGGCCGGGTCTCGGCGAGGGGCGGGGTGACCTCGGCGCAGATCGCCGGGCGATCGGGCAGCGGGTGCGGAAGCGGCAGCCAGAGGGCGGGCTCGACCGCGCTCGGCGGCTCGCCGGTGAGGCGGATGCGCTCGCGCGCGCTCTCGGCGCTGACCTCGGGGATCGGCACCGCCGAGATCAGCGAGACGGTGTAGGGATGGAGCGGCTCGGCGAACAGCGCCGCGGCCGAGGCGACCTCCATCACCTTGCCGAGGTAGAGCACCACGATACGGTCGGAGATGTGGCGCACCACGGCCAGATCGTGGGCGATGAACAGGAAGGTCAGCTCGAAGCGCTCCTGCAGATCGACGAACAGGTTGATGATCTGGGCCTGGATATTGACGTCGAGCGAGGAGATCGGCTCGTCGGCGACGATCAGCGCGGGCTCGACCGCGAGCGCGCGGGCGGTGCCGATGCGCTGGCGCTGGCCGCCGGAGAACTCGTGCGGGTAGCTGTCGGCGGCGCGCGGGCTGAGGCCGACCAGCGCGAGCAGCTCCTGCACCCGCGCCCGGGTGGCGCGCTCACCCCGGGTGATGCCGTGGAAGGCGAGCGGCTCGGCCAGGATCTCGCCGACCGTCATGCGCGGATTGAGGCTCGCGTATGGGTCCTGGAAGATCATCTGCATGCGCCGGCGCAAGCGGGCGGATCTCGGCGCGGCTGGCATGCGAGATGTCGTGGCCCTCGAAGCGCAGCGTGCCGGCGGTCGGCTCGTGGATGCGGGTGATCAGGCGCGCGATGGTCGACTTGCCGCAGCCCGATCTCGCCGACCAGGCCCACCGTCTCGCCGCGCCGCGCGTGAAATCGACGCCGTCGACCGCGTGGACGAAGCGCTTCGGGCTGAACGGCGTCGCCCGGCGCAGCGGGAAATGCTTGACCAGCCCGCCACCTCCAGGATGGGACCTGCAGTCGGTGCAAAGTCCTGGCTCGCTGCCGCCCTGACGTTGAGCTCGGCCGCCGCCGGCGGCGGTCGCTGCGGCAGGCGCTCGCCCGCCTGCGCCACCCAGCAGCGCGCGCGGCGGCGTCGGGCCGGTCGGCAGCAGCTCGGGATGCTGGTCGCACTTCTCGATGCGGAACGGGCAGCGCGGCGCAAAGCGGCAGCCCGGGGGATGGGCCAAGCGGATCGGGCGGCGCGCCCTCGATCGTGGTCAGGCGCTTCTGGCCCGGGATGCTGCGATCGATCCGCGGCGCGGCGTTGAGCAGCGCCCAGGTATAGGGGTGGTGCGGGCTCGCTCAGCAGGTCGCTCGGTCGCGCCCTCCTCGACCACCTCGCCCGCGTACATCACGACGACGCGCGCGCAGACGTTGGCGATCACGCCGAGATCGTGGCTGATCAGCAGGATCGCGGCGCCGAAATCGGCGTTCAGCTCGCGCAGAAGGTCGAGGATCTGGGCCTGGATGGTGACGTCGAGCGCGGTGGTCGGCTCGTCGGCGATCAGGAGCGAGGGCTCGTTGCCGAAGCCCATCGCCAGCATCACGCGCTGGCGCATGCCGCCCGAGAACTCGTGCGGATAGGCGTCGATCGCGCGCTCCGGGCTCGGTGATGCCCATGCGCCCGAGCAGGCCCACGGCGCGCTCGCGCGCGGTCCTGGCGGTGTAGCGGCCGTGCACCAGCAGGCCCTCGATCAGCTGGCGCGCGATCCTGAGCACCGGGTTGAGCGAGGTCATCGGGTCCTGGAAGATCATCGCGACGTCGCCGCCGCGCAGCTGCGCGGAGCTCCTGGCCGCGCAGCGTGACGACGTTCTTGCCGCGGAAGCATGATCTCGCCGCCGGCGATCAGGGCGTCGCTCCTCGAGCAGGCGCATGATCGAGAGCGCGGTGACGCTCTTGCCGGAGCCGGACTCGCCGACGATGCCGAGCGCCTCGCCGGCGGCGAGCGCGAAGCTCACGCCGTCGACCGCGCGCACCATGCCCTGATCGGTCGTGAAGTGGGTGCGCAGCTCGCGCACCTCGAGCAGCGGCGCCGAGCTCGTGGCTCATCGCCCGCGGGACTTGGGATCGAGCCAGTCGCGCACGCCGTCGCCGAGGAAATTGAAGCCCATGACGACGGTCAGGATGGCGAGGCCCGGGAACGTCGCGACCCACCATTGCTGGATCAGCTCGCGGCCTTCGGAGACCATGGCGCCCCATTCCGGCGTCGGCGGGATCACGCCCAGACCGAGGAAGGAGAGGCCCGAGAAGGTCAGGATCGCCTGGCCGACGTCGAGCGTCACCAGCACGATCAGGGGACCGAGCGCGTTGGGCAGGATGTGGCGGAACAGGATGCGGCCGGGCCCGTAGCCGACCACCGCGGCCGCTTCGACGTATTCCTGGCTGCGCTGCACGATGACCAGGCTGCGGGCGAGGCGGGCGAACTTCGGCCACCACACCACCAGCATGGCGATCAGCGTGTTGGTGACGCCGATGCCGAGGGCGGCCGCGATCGCCATCGCGAGGATGATCGGCGGGAAGCA
Source organism: uncultured Alphaproteobacteria bacterium (assembly GCA_963815435.1). Lineage (GTDB taxonomy): Bacteria > Pseudomonadota > Alphaproteobacteria > Geminicoccales > Geminicoccaceae > DATAOG01. Next base: position 403,576 of record CAWFGZ010000013.1, on the reverse strand, counting down.
CAGCATCAGGTCGGTGAGCCGCATCATGCCTTCCTCGACCTTGCCGCCGGCATAGGCGGCGATGCCGCCGACCAGCGTGCCGATCGCGGCGCCGAGCAGCGCCACGGTGAAGCCCGCGAACAGCGAGATCCGCGCGCCGACCAGGAGGCGCGAGAAGACGTCGCGGCCGAGCAGGTCGGTGCCGAGCCAGTAGGTCGCGGATGGCGGCAGCAGGCGCTGGGTGAGGTCGAGCGCGTCGGGCGGATGGGGCACGATGTAGGGCGCGACGATCGCGATCAGGATCCAGGCCAGCACGATCGCGCCGCCGACGCGTGCGCAAGCCAGTAGCGGCGCAGGCCGCGGCGCAGTCGGCGGCCGCGGCCGCGCGGTGCGGCGGCCTCGTGGGCCAGAGCGATCGCCATCAGCTGCGCACCACGCGCGGGTCGAGCAGCGCGTAGGACAGATCGACGATCAGGTTGATCACCAGATAGACCACGGCGACGATGAAGGTGATGCCCATGATCGCCGGGAAGTCGAGCGACGACGGCGCTGCGGAAGGTGTAGCGGCCGAGGCCCGGCCAGGAGAAGATGGTCTCGGTCAGCACCGTGCCGCTGAGCAGCACGGCATAGGCGAGGCCGCCGAGCGTGACCACCGGGATCAGCGCGTTGGGCAGCGCGTGGCGGCGCACGATCGCCCACTCGGCCATGCCCTTGGCGCGCGCGACGCGGACGTAGTCCTGGTGGAGCGCCTCCAGCATCGCCGCGCGCGTGGTGCGGGTGATCAGGCCGAGCGTGGTCGCCGCCAGCACGATCGAGGGCAGCACCAGGTGGGCAGCGGCGTTCCGGAACACGTCCCATTGGCCGGCGAGCGCGCTGTCGATCAGATAGAGCCCGGTGACCGTGGGCGGCGGCAGGATAGATCACGTCGAGCCGGCCGGGCCCGGGCGCGATCCGCAGGCCGCCGTAGAACAGCGCCAGCATGATGAAGGCGAGCCAGAAGGTCGGCGCCGAGACGCCGACCAGCGACAGCATGCGCGCGACGTGGTCGATCCAGCTGTCGCGCCGGACGGCGGCGAGCACGCCGAGCGGCACGCCGATCAGGACCGCGAGCACGAAGGCGATGGTCGAGAGTTCGATCGTGGCCGGAGCGTATTGCGCGATGTCGGCCAGCACCGGGCGCTGGCTCGAGATCGAGATGCCGAAGTCGCCATGCACGAGCTTGGTGAGGAAGATCCAGTACTGCTCCCAGAGCGGCAGATCGAGGCCCCATTTGGCGCGGTAGGCCGCGACCAGCGCCTCGTCGGCCGCCTGCATGTCGCCGAGCTGGGCGAGGATCGGGTCGGCCGGCACCAGGCTCGCGATGATGAAGACGACGAGGGTGGCGAGCAGGATCATCACGATCATGCCCAGCACCCTCGCCACGAGGTAGCGCAGCAAGCGGCTACGGCTCCCGCGTCAGAGTCGCGAAACGCCGCTCACGAGGCGGGCTTGATCTTGCCCATCTCGACCTGCCAGCCGGCCGCGGTCAGCTCGAAGTCCGCGATCGAGTTGCGCGTCGCGATCCGGTAGATCGGCTGGAACGAGAGGATGTAGGTGCCCATGTCCTGCAACATCTGGGTGTACTCGGTGTAGAGTTCGGCGCGCTTGGCCGGGTCCTGCTCGGCGGCCGCGTCGGCGACGACCTGCTTGATCTCCTCCGACGGCGTCCAGTGCACGCGCTTGGCGACGCGCTCGATCGAGGCCGCCGCCCACAGGTCGGGCTCGGGCGAGGGCGGGTTCCAGAAGGTGATCACCGCCTGGCTCTGGCCGCCGGTGTACTGGGTGCGCAGGTTGACCTGATCGATCGGGTCGAGGTTGACGGTGATGCCGACGCGCGCCGCGTCCGACTGGATCTTCTGCGCCAAGCAGCTGGTAGCTGGTGCCGACGATCGCGGCGTTGGCGTAGGACAGATCGAACGCGAAGCCGTCGGGATTGCCGGCCTTGGCCAGCAGCTCCTTGGCCTTGTCGAGGTCTTCCCGGTAGCCGATCTCCTTGGTCAGCTCCTTCGGTCGAGCCGCCGACGCCGATCGGCAGGAAGTTGGCCGGGCGCACCGCGTTGCCGCCCATCAGATGCTCGATGATGCCGTCGTAGTCGATCGAGTAGGCGAAGGCGAGGCGGTTGTCGGTCTTGGACAGGCCCTCGTTGAGCTCGGGGTCGGTGGTCAGCGCCATGTAGACGTAGTCGAGGCTGAGGCCCGACTTGATGTCGATGTCCGGCATTGCCCTCGAGGCCGGCGAGCTGCTCGGTCGTGAGGTTGAAGGCGGCGTCGATGTCGCCGTTCTCGAGCGCCAGGAGCTGCGCTGCGCTGTCGCCGATGTGGCGGATCACGACGCGCTCGAAGGGCACCTCGCCGCCCCAGTAGTACGGGTTCTTCTGCATCACGATCTGCGCGTTCCGCTCCCAGGCCACCATGTGGTAGGGGCCGGAGCCGGCGGAGTTCTGGTTGAGCCACTGGGTCGCGCTGGTCCTGGGTCTCCGCCTCGGGCCCGCTGACCCCGCCATGCGCCTCGGTCATCGCCTTCGAGTAGATCGCGAAGGCGGGTGCTGCGAGGTTGATCATGATCGGCTTGTTGGGGTCCTTGATCAGCAGGTCGACCGTGTGGTCGTCGACGATCTCGGTGCCTTCGAGGTTGGAGGCGTAGACCGCCGGCTGGTCCTTCACGTTCAGCAGCCGGTCGAGCGAGAACTTGACGTCCGCGGCGGTGAGCGGGCGTGCCGTCGAAGAACTTGACGTCGTCGCGCAGCATGAAGCGGATCCGCTTGCCGTCCTCCATGCGCTCCCACGAGGTCGCGAGCGAGGGCTCGACGGTCTCGTAGTTGCCCGGCGTCTGGGTCACCAGGCGGTCGTAGACCGCGGCGTTGGTGATCGGCGAGGAGTAGTCGGACATGCGCGCCGGATCGAAGTTGCGCGAAGTCGCTGATGTCGACGCCCAGCACCAGGACCTGCTTGTCCTGGGCGAGGGCCGGCGCGCCGGCGACGGCCGCCAGCAGCAGGCCGGCGACGAGACCGCCGCGGCCGACGGTGGAGCGGCAGCACCGGACGACGCTGGTAGGTGGATGCATCGGAGCTCTCCCTCGTTTTGTTGCCCTGATATGCTGAGACCGTCCAGGGTAGCATCCGGAGCGACGAAGACCTAGCCCCCTGCGGCGCGGACGAGCTCGCCCTCGTCTGTCGCGGATTGACGCCTCGGGCCATTCGGTCGAGGATCATACCAAGGCGAGCGTGGCGACGACGCCGTCAAACCGGGGGGCGAGCGGCGAACTTCAGGGCACCATCGGCCGCAATCGAGAGTGGCCAAGCGCCACTCGTCGTAGACAACCTCGAGCAGACGCACGTCACCCGGCCTAACGCAACCACGCAAACCGCCACGTCTCTGGCCCGTTTGTCAGCAAGCTAGTTCCCGCTGAGCTCAACCTCGATCCTGCCCGACCTGAAGTCGTCCACGAAACGGCTGATCTGGTTCAAACCGTCCTCCACGCTCTGGCTCGGCGTGTCGGGCCCGAAGCCGAGGCGCACGTGGTTCTCGTAGCCGTAGCAGCTGCCAGGGATGACGTAGGTCCGGTACGGCTCCTTGATCAGCGTGACGCAAAGATCCCAGGAGGGGAGGTCGAGATCGTACTGCGGGAACGACAGGAAGCCGCCCGCCGGCGGCACCCAGCGGAAGGTACCGTTGGTCTCCATCCACCGCGCGACGAGACCGAAGTTCCGCCGCGCCGCGTCCATGCTGCCGCGCACCAGGCTCCAGAATTTTTGCCGCTCGACCGCCGCCATGACGATGGTCTCGTCGAGCCGGCTCTGCTGGTGGAGCGTGATGTAGTACTTGAGCTCCATGCAGCGCTCGAGGAAGCCCCGATCGGGCGTCGCGAGCCAGCCGAGGCGGGTCCCGCTCATGCCAAGGACCTTCGAGACGCTGCTGGTGGCGACCCCGCGCTCGTAGGTGTTGGCGACCGAAGGCGACAGCTCGCCGCTCCACTCCAGGCCGCGATAGATCTCGTCCGAAATCACGTACGCGCCGTGCTCGGCCGCGATGTCGCAGACCGCCTGGAGCTCGTCCCGCTCGAGGCAGGCGCCGGTCGGGTTGTTGGGCTGGCAGATGTAGATCAGCTTGACCTTGGGCGACATCAGCGAGCGCAGCTCGTCGAGGTCGAACTTCCACTTCAGCTCGTGCCGCCGGCGCAGCAGCTTGCACTCTGCCTTCATGGCTTGGCAGAGGACGCGGGGCTGCTCCCAGGACGGCGTGTCGACGATCGCCTCGTCGCCCGGCTCCAGAAGCGTCGTCATGGCGAGAAAGTTGGACATCTGCGTGCCGAGCGTGATCAGGACGTGATCGCGGCCGAGCTCGTAGTCCATGGTCTCGACGATCCGCTCCCGCAGCGGCGGGTAGCCGTAGCGGTTGCCGGATTTGACAATCGGCAGTTCGGGCGGCAGGCCGCCCGGTATGATGTCGCCGATCGTGTAGCTGCGCGCCTCCGGACTGATCAGCTGGTTGACCGTCCACCTCTGCTGTTCGACGTCCCAGCCGAGGTCGCGCCCGATGTTGAAGAAGTCGCTGAGCTTTTGCGATCGGATGTCCACTGTGCCTCTCCTGGCTTCGGGCCGCTGCCTCAGGCGTCGAGATCGAATGGCGGTGCCGGCTCGGCCTGCCAGCACTTGACGATCGGGTCGCCCGTATTCACCGCCTTGTGCGCCCAGATGATGCGGGCGATGCCGGCCTGATCCGAGCGCACGCACTCGACCACATCGCCGAACAGGTCGACGATCTCGGCGATCTCCTGCCCCGCCTTGATCTCCTGGCCGATCTCGATCCCGACGCGGAGCAGACCGCCCCGGCGAGCGCTGACCACGAACTGGCCGCGCGCCTGGAGACGATCGCCCGTGATCTCGGGCTCGCCGGGCAGCATGCCGAGGTAGCGCATGGCGTTGGCGATGCCCTTGAGATGGACCTGGACGTCCTTCTCCTCGAGCGTGCCGTTGCTCCCCGATTCGCCGAGGATGCTGATCGTCCCCCGCTTGGACGCGTTGGCGGTGATGGAGCCGGCGGTCGGCGGCAGCGGCGATCCTTCCCGATAGAGCGCGAAGATGCGGGGCGTATAGAGGCGGGCCAGGGCCTCGCCGCGCCGATCCTGCTCGGTGTTGCCGCTCAGCGCATAGCCGGCGTACGGCCAGAGGATCTCGCCCATGTCGCCGCCGTGGCAGTCGATGTGCACGTCCGCCTTCAGCACCACCTCCTCGAGCAGGACGTGGGCCAGGATCTCCGAGATGGTCCCGTCCGGGCGGCCGGGCGCCATGCGGTTGAGGTTCTGGCCGTCGATCGGCGAGATGAAGGGCGTGCGGGTCTGGTACATGATCTGGCTGACCACGGGGGCTGCGATCACCGTGCCCTCGAGTTCCTCCGGGTTCAGCGCCTGGATGGTGCGCATCACCGCGTCGATCGCCGGATACTCGGTCGCGTGCACGCCCGCGGTCAGGCAGAGCGTCGGGCCCGGCCGCCGTCCGGCGATCAGCACGAGGGGAATCCGGATCGGGCCGACCGGCGTCTCGCCGACATCGACGAACCCCCGGACCTTCTTGCCCGGTTCGGCCTTGATGTTCCGGATCTGCACACCCTCGCTCGTCGCCATCGTCTTCCTCCCGCTTCACGCCGATTCGACGCTCGAAGCTTTGGCTCGTCCGCGAAAATGACAGCGCGCAAAGTGCTGGCCCGCCGACATCGCGGCAGGCGGGCGCGCCTCCGTCCGGCAGACGGCTTGGGTATAGCGGCAGCGCGAATCGAAATAGCAGTCGCGTCACCGAGCACCAAGAGGCGTAGTCAGCGTTCGGCGCTGCGGACGCGGGCGGCCATGGCCATGACGACCGGCGCCGCCTCGCCGAGCTGCTGTCTGGCCCGTTCGCTGAGCTGGATGCCGGAGAGGCGCAGTCGCGCAGTGACGAAGGCGTCGAGATCGGGATCGACCGCCATTGCCGCAGGCGCCCAGGGTGGCGTCCGCGACGCCGGACGCGCTTGGCCGGAGTTGAGGAACGGGCGCCGCTCGTGCCACGTCGTCGCCTGCTGATAGGCGTGGGCGATGCGCAGCACGGTCGCCTCATCCTGCGGCCGGCTCGCGATCTGCATGCCGAGGGGCAATCCGCCGGCGAACCCGTTGCAGACCGAGATTGCCGGGACGCCCGCGACGCTGAACGGCGCGGTGGGAAAGGGAGTGAGGCGCCCGGTCAGAGTCATCGACGCGAGCGCCGGCGCGGGACCGAGGGTGGTGGCACAGAGCAGCGCATCGACCCGCTTCAACGCAGTCAGCATCCCCGAGGTCAGCTTCTCCCTGAGCCGGCGCGCCGCCACGTAGTCCGCCGCCTGCAGCAGGACCCCGGGCAGGACGCGATGGCGGAAGACCTCGCCGAAGGCCTCGGCGTGCCTGACCAGCTCCCGCTCGTGCACGGCGAAGGACTCCGCAAGAACCAAGATTCGCGAGCAGGCGCCGAAGTCCTGGAGCGGGTCGAGGGCCACGTCCTCGATCACGGCCCCGAGCTCGCGAAAGACATCGACCGCCCGGTCCATGGCGTCGAGCACAGCATCAGTGGCGCCGACGCCCTCCGCGAAGAAGCTGCGGACCACCCCGATCCGCGTGCCGCGCAGGTCCTTGCCGGGCCCGAGGATGTCGTCCTGCGCCCGATCGGTCGCGGGCGCGAGCGCCTGCAGCACGATTGCACAGTCCTCGGCGGTGCGGCAGAGCGGACCGAGGGTGTCGAAAGAGGGTGACAAAGGTAGCACACCAGCGGTGTCGATCAGGCCGAACGTCGGCTTCAGGCCCGAGAGTCCGCAGTAGGCTGCGGGCACGCGCACCGAGCCGCCCGTATCAGAGCCGAGCGCGAACGGGACCAGACCGCCCGCCACCGCTACCGCCGAGCCGCTGCTCGAGCCGCCGCTCGCGTGGTCGACGTGCCAAGGATTGCGTGGCGGTGGCCAGGGCAGATCGAAGGACGGCCCGCCGGTCGCCATCTCGTACGTCATCAGCTTGCCGAGCAGAATTGCGCCAGCGCTTACGGAGCCGAGCGACGCAGGCGGCGTCTTTCCGCGCGATGTTGCCCGCGAGTACGCGCGAGCCGCCCGTGGTCTCGACGTCGGCGACGTCGATGATGTCCTTGACCGCGAAGGGTACGCCGTGCAGCGGGCCGCGATGGTGCCCGCGGGCGATCTCCGCCTCGGCCTCTCTAGCCTCGGCTCGCGCCTGATCCGCCATCCGCGTGATGAAGGCCGCGAGCAGGGGATCGAGGTCGGCGACCCGGTCGAGGTGCGCCTCGACGACCTCGCGCGGCGACATCTCGCGCGCGCGGATCAGCTTGGACAGCCGTGCGCTGCCGAGCGTCGTCAAATCGTCGCTCATCGTCCGTTACCCGCGCTCGCGCTCGAACAGGTTCAGAAGCGGGCGGCCATCGAGCCAGGCGATCGAACCGTCCTCTTTAGTACAGCCGTTCCTTGTCGAGCACATTCTTCATATCGGCGAGCCGCCCGTCGAGGTAGCAGCGGAGATTGTCGCAGAAGATCTCGGTGATCTTGCGGTTCTCGCTGGTCACCGTGCTCGCCGAGTGCGGGCTGATCAGAACGTTGGGCATGTCCCAGAGCGGGCTCTCGGGCGGCAGCGGCTCGATGGCCGCCACGTCGAGGGCGGCGAAGCCGAGGTGACCGCTCGCAAGGCTCTGGATCAGCGCCGCCTCGTCCACCACCTGGCCGCGGCCGATGTTGACGAAGGCGCAGCCGGGCCGCATCGCGCCGAAGGCCTCGGCATCGATCAGGTTCTCGGTCTCGGCCGTGTGCGGCACCGCTACGACCACCGCATCGGCGCCGGCCAGCACGCGGTGCAAGTCCTTGCGCGGATGGATGGCGTCGAAGAGAGCGGCATGGGCACGGCTTCTCTGCGGCTGGCGCGCGATGGCGATGACCCGCATGTCGAGCGCTCGCGCGATGCGCGCGACCGCGCGTGCGAGGTCGCCCGCGCCGATGGTGACGAGGGTCCGCCCGGCGATCTCCTCGCCGCAGTAACGCAGCCAGCGGTGCGCGCGCTGCTCGGCGTCGAGGCGGCGTAGCCCCCGGAAATGCGCCAACAGGGCCATGAACACGAACTCGGCGAGCGGCCCCGCATGGACCCCGCGCGCGGTCGTGACGATGACGTCGGTGTGCTGCAGACCGAGCTGCTCGACGAGCGGCCCGACCCCGGTGCTGGTCGCCTGCACCCAGCGTAGCTTGCCCGCGAGCGCGATGTCGTTGCTGCCGTCGGCATTGAACGGCGGGAAGTCCCAGAGGATCTCGGCCTGGCGAAGCCCGGCCTGCCAGCGGTGCAGCTGCTCGCCCCGGCGGACCAAGGGCTCGCCCTTGTGGTCGGCGGTATAGCGGGTCTCCGGCAACACGGACGGATCGTAGATGACCTCGAGCCGGTTCGGATCGACCGCACGAATTCGCTCCACGTAGTCCGCTTCGAGAGGTGTGGCGATAAAGATGGTCGTAATCATTGGTCCTCCGACGAACACCCGTCACTGATCGGTGCGAACGCTGCCGGGCCGGTCAATAGGGACCATAGCCGGGCGCACGCAGGCATGCCACCCGGTGCGCTTCCTTGACCTCGCGCAACTCGGGCGCATGAGTGCGGCATGCGTCGATCGCGAGCGGACAGCGGGTATGAAAGACACAGCCGGACGGCGGGTCGGCCGGGCTCGGGATGTCCCCCGCGATGACGACGCGCTCGCGCTTGCGTTCGAGGATCGGATCCGGGACCGGAACCGCCGACAGCAGCGCCTGCGTGTAGGGATGAAGCGGATGTTGGTAGAGCTCGTTGCGCCCGGCGGTCTCGACGATCTTGCCGAGGTACATCACGGCCACCCGGTGGCTGATGTGGCGCACCACGGACAGATCGTGGGCGATGAACAGGTACGCGAGGTGGAAGCGCTCCTGCAGATCCTGCAGCAGGTTGATGACCTGCGCCTGAATCGAGACGTCGAGAGCTGAGACCGGCTCGTCCAGGATCACCAGTCTGGGCTGAACCGCAAGTGCTCGCGCGACGCCAAGTCGCTGCCGCTGACCGCCGCTGAACTCGTGCGGATACCATTCGGCCATGGCTGGATTCAGTCCCACGGTGCCGAGCAGATCGGCAACCCGCGCCCGATACTCGTCTTTGGTTTGACACATGCGGTGGATGATCAGCGGCTCACCGACGATGTCGCCGGCCGGCATCCGGGGGTTCAACGAGCCATAGGGATCTTGGAAGACCATCGCGAAGCGCTGTCGAATGCGGCGAAGGTCTTCCCCGCCGAGGGTCGAGAGATCCCGATCCTCGAACCGGATCGAGCCGCTGGTGGGCTCGATCAGGCGGATGATGGCACGTCCGATGGTCGACTTGCCCGAGCCGGACTCGCCGACAAGGCCGAGAGTCTCGCCACGATCGATCGAGAAGGTCACCCCATCGACCGCCCGCACGTCACCTGCCCGGTGGCGCACAATCGTACCGCGGACGATCGGATAGTAGACCTTGAGATCCTCGGATCTCGAGAAGGAGCCCCGCGGCGGCGTGGCTACTGTCAGCTCCGGCGGCGAGCGCATCCGGGCCGGGGCTCAAGGTTCACCACCTCCCGCGGCGGCCACCCGCGCGTGCTCCCAGCACGCGGTCCAATGGTCGGGGCCCGCTGGCATGAGCGGCGGATCGTCGATCGCGCAACGATCGACCGCCCAATCGCAGCGCGATCTGAAGGCGCAGCCGCTCGGCAGGCTGGCGAGATCCGGAATCTCGCCCCGAATCGATTTGAGCCGGGTGCTGAGCAACTGATCGAGCCGGGGTACGGAGTTCAAGAGCCCGACCGTATACGGGTGTCGCGCCGCCGCTGTAGATGTCGTCCACCGGCCCCGACTCACGGATCCGTCCCGCATACATGACGTTGACGCGGTCGGCGTAGCGAGCGACCAGGCCGAGATTGTGCGTGATGATGATCAGGGCCGTCCCGAGCTTGGCCGTGAGCTTCTTCATGAGCTCGAGGATCTGGGCCTGAATGGTGACGTCCAGCGCGGTCGTCGCTTCGTCGGCGATCAAGAGCTTGGGATTGCAACCGAGAGCAATGGCGATCATGACCCGCTGGCGCTGGCCGCCGCTCAGTTGGTGCGGATAAGCGCCGAGGCGGGCTTTCGGATCGGCAATGCCGACCATGCGCAGCAATGTCCTCGGCGCGTGCCATCGCGGCCTTCGCGGTCAAGCCCAGGTGGAGCTGGAGCGGCTCTCTGAGCTGGCGTCCGATCGTCAGCACGGGATTGAGCGAGGTCATCGGCTCCTGAAAGACCATGCCGATCCGATCACCGGACAACCCGCGCATCTCGACGTCCGACAGCTCGAGCAGGTTCCTGCCCTCGAACAAAATCTCGCCACCGACGATCCGCCCCGGCGGGGTCGCAATGAGGCGCATCAGCGAGAGCGCCGTGACGCTCTTGCCGCAACCGCTCTCGCCGACGAGCCCCAGCGTCTCGCCCTCGTCGACATGGAACGAGACATCGTCGACCGCCCTGATGATGCCGGACTTGGTGTAGAAGTAAGTCTTGAGATTGCGCACTTCGAGAAGATGTTCGGACATTGTCGATCGTTGCGGCGCGCTAGACGCCTTGCGGCGTGGACTCGCCGATGGATTTTGCTGATCGACGCAGCTGCGGATCCAACAGATCGCGGAGGCCATCGCCCAGGATGTTGATGGCCATGACGACGCTCAGGATCGCGATTCCGGGAAATGTCCCGATCCACCATTGGTCAAAATAGCTCTCGCCCAAGGCGACCATTGCGCCCCACTCGGGAACCGTCGGTGGCGCGCCAAGCCCGAGAAAGCTCAAGGTTGCAAAGGTCAGGATCGCGCGTCCGACGTCCAACGTGCTGACGATGACCACCGGCGAGGTGATGTTCGGCAGGATATGCTCTGATGATCAGTCTGGTCCGCGAGGCGCCCATCGTCCTCGCGACCGAGACGTAGTCGCGCTCGCGCTCCGCGAGCACCAGACCGCGGACCAGGCGCGCATAGATCGGCCACCACGCGATCATCAGGGCGATGATCGCATTTTCGATCCCGGCACCGAGCGCCGCCGTGATCACCATGGCCAGGATGACGGTCGGAAAAGCCAGCATCAGGTCGGTGAAGCGCATGACGACGCCATCGACCAGACCGCCGAAGAAGCCGGACACGGTGCCCACCAAGTGTGCCCAGCACGACCGCGAGAAGCACCGCGGCGAGGCCGACCGGGATCGAAATCCCGGCGCCATAGATGATCCGGCTCAGGATGTCGCGGCCGAGCGGGTCGGTGCCGAGCCAGTAGGTCGGCGAAGGCGGCTCGAGCCGGTCCGAGATGTGCTGCTCGAGGGGGCCGTAGGGAGCGATCAGCGGGGCACATACCGCCACCGTCAGCCAGATGCCGATACACGCCAGCGCCGCCACCGTCAGGCCCGAGAAGCGCGACCGCTCGATCACCCGCCACCACAGCAGGGAGCGCCTCCGATAGGCGGTTGTCGTCGTCGCCATGCCCCCGAGGACTTGTTCGAGTGGATGGTTGTCGCGCTCAGCCGCCCACGCGAATGCGCGGGTCGACCAGGGCGTAGCAGACGTCGACCAGCAGGTTGACCAGCACGTAGACGATGGCAACCACCATGCCGACGCCCATGATCGCCGGGAAATCAAGGGCGGTCGCGCTGCGGAACGCGTACAGCCCGATGCCTGGCCATGAGAACACGGTCTCGATGACCACCGCGCCCGAGAGCAGCGCCCCGAAGCTCAGGCCGATCACGGTGATGACCGGGATCAGCGCATTGCGGGCGGCATGGACCACGATCACCGTCCGCTCGCGCAGGCCCCTCGCCCGGGCGCTCCGCACGTAGTCGCACGCCAGCACTTCGAGCATGCTGGCGCGCATCGTCCGCGTGATGATGCCGAAACTGTACGAGGACAGCACGATCGCCGGCATCACCAAGTGCTTGAGGGCGTCGAGGACGACGTCCCAGCGGCCGACCAACATGCCGTCGATGACCAGGAAGCCGGTCACGAACGGCGGCGGCCTGATGGTCGGGTCGAGCCGGCCCGAGCCCGGCGCCCACCCGAGCCAGCCATAGAAGACCACGATCGCCACCAGCCCGAGCCAGAAGAGGGGAACCGACACACCGATCAGGGCGCCGATCCGGCTGAGGTGATCGACCCAGGTGTCGCGTTTTGCGGCTGCGAGAATGCCGAGCGGCAGCCCGACGAGCACGCCGAAGAACCCCGCGGACACGGCGAGCTCCACGGTTGCCGGCAAGCGTTGCAGGAGATCGAGGGCGACCGGCTGCCGGGTCGAGATCGACGTCCCCATGTCGCCCTCCAGCAAGTGCTGGAGATAGACGAGGTACTGGACGTAGACGGGGCGGTCCAACCCCCAGCGATGGCGGAATGCGGCGACGATTTCCGGATTCGATGCGGCCCGATCACCGAGATTTGCCAGCGCCGGATCGGCCGGTATGGCGTGGGTCAACAGGAAGCTGAACAGCGTGATGCCAAGCAGCATCAGCGGCAGAACGAGGATCCGGCGCAGGATGAAGCCGCGGACGCTCATACCCCGGGTTCTGCGGAACGACTATCCTTAGCCGACCTTCTTGACCGTGTTGAAGTCGACGCCCCAGACGCTGCTGAACGTCACGCCTTCGACACTGGCGCCGAAGGCATAGGGTACGGCTGGCTGAAACAGTGGCACGTAGGGGCCGATCGCCGCGAGCCGGTCCTCGACCTGCTCGAGCAGACGCGCCCGCTCCGCGTCATCGACCTCGGTCTCGGTCTTGTGCGCAAGCTCTGCCAGCTCCATGGCTTCCGGACTTGCGTCCGCCGGCCATCCAGCCCGCTTGCCGACCGTGCGCCCGGGCGCATAGACCAGAAAATTGGTCGCATCGGGATAGTCGGCGGTCCAGCTCCAGACCCCGATCTGGTCCTTGGCATCGCGATATTTCTGGAGCGCCGGACTGCGCGGCAGACCATCGAGGCTGACGTCCATACCGACGGCGTTCAGATCCGACTGGATCTTCTGGGCCAGAATACTGCTCTCCACGCCCCAGATCACGGAATCGCTGGCATAGCTGATCGCGCCCTGGACACGGCCGAGGTCGGCTTCTTTCAACAGCGCCCTGGCTCGATCCGGATCGTTGACCGCGGCCTTGGCGGCGCCGCGGGCGCCGGCGAAGTTGGTCGGGATGATCCCGGCCAGGCGGACCGCGCCGGACCCTGCGATTTGCAGGATGCCGTCGTAGTCGAGGGCGTAGCGCACGGCCTGCTGGACCTTGGGATGGGCGAAGGCGCCGCCGACGCTCGGGTTGTTGTTGAGCAGGATGTAGAATGTGCAGGCGGCGGGGGTCGTCTTGATGACGACACCCTTTGTTTCCCTCAGCGCCGGCACCTGGTCCTGGCTGAGGCCGGTGGCGATGTCGAGGGTGCCGCCCGACAGCAGAGCCTTTTGCGAGGCCGCCTTGGTGACGTTGCGCACGACGATGCGCTCGATGCTGTGGGCGCCGCGCCAGTGCGTCGGATTGCGCTCCAGCACGATCTCCTGGTCGGGGACGTAGCTCGTCATGACGAACGCGCCGGTGCCGGCGGAATGCCCATTCAGGTAGGGCTCGGCAGCATCCTTGGTCGCGGCGTCGGGACCGGCATCGCCGCCATGCTCGCGCACGAGCTTGCTGTCGAGCGCGGAGAGGGCGGGGCTGGAGAGAATTGGGATCAGCGCCGGAAACGGCTCGTTCAAGCGGAGGACGAGGGTGTCCGGCGCCGGCGCCTCGATCGCCGTGACCGGATCGAGGAAGAATGACGGGTTGTCCTTGAGATTCTTGACCCGCTCGAACGACCATTTGAAGTCCTCGGCGGTCAACGGGTTGCCGCTCGCGAACTTGACGCCCTCGCGCAACTTGAAGGTGTAGGTCGTCCCGTTATCGGTGATGTTCCAGGAGGCGGCCAACGAAGGCAACGGGGTCTTCAGATCCTCGCCCGCGAAAGTGACCAGCGAGTTGTTGGTCGAATGCAGGATCATCAAGCTCGTCGTCTCGACCGTGCGCCCGGGGTCCAGGCTCTGGACCACGAAGTTGGCGCCGACCACCAGCGTGCCGCCCTCTGCTGCCCAGGCGCGCGACGCCAGCGGCCCGAAGGCGCCGACCATCGCGAAACCGAACCCTCCGCCCATGAGCCGAAACGCCGTACGACGACTGAGCTGCTGGTGGAACGGTCCTTGTCCCAGGTGCTGACTGTTCGACATCGATGGCCTCCCCCAACCGCGCGCATCTGAATGCCCACAGAGCGCTGGGATCGATTTCCCCGAACCTCTTCTCTGCGGGCCTGTTCGTCCGGACTGAAACCGGTTGATCTGCTCGACTGCGGCCTTAACCGCCTCGGTGCTCGTTTCCGCCTCGAACGTCGGTCTAACATGCCCCTCGTCGCCATAGCAACCTATGGCGACCGGCCGCCCATCGCAGCCAACGGTGGGCACCTGGCGCCGACCGTTTGCAGCCGGCGCTGCGTCGGGCGCCTCGGGCGGTGGTCGGGCTCCCGGGGACGGGCGCACGGCATCCTGGTCTCGGCGCTGGCGATCTTGTCCACGGATGTTGGTTGCGAGAAGACAGCCTGAGCAAGTGGCCTCGCCCTCCGACAGCAGCCTCCTCGGGCTGTCTTGCCTTGGGAAGAACCAAGTGCGTGCTGGCTTAGGAGAGAGTTCGAAAAGTTACCTCCCATCGGGTGAGACTGAGCCATTCACTTTCCTGCCTGCGGGATGGAAAGGACAGGATTCTGCCGCGACGACGGCACCGAACGAAATCTAACCTTGACGATCAATCTCTGATTGAGCTACTGCCATACAAGATCCACGGAGGAAGACATGGACCTGAAGAAAGAAGTTCGCCGCCGGATCGAAGAACTGACCCGCCTTGCCTATGAGCGCGGTTATCGTGACGGCGCGCAGTCAGCCCTCGGTGAAATCGAGAAAGTCGCCGGTGAAGACCTTGCCGATCGGCTGAAGGAAGCCCCGGCATCGCTCCAGGCGCTCGCGAAAGCCGCCGCTCCGAGCGCCCGTCGACGCGCCGCGGTCAAGAAGCCGAAGGTGCAGCAGCGGAAAGCGAAATCGAACGGCGCCGTGCCCAAAGCGGTGACGGTACAGCGCTGCATCCAGAGGCTGATAGCGTCCAAGGGCGAGGCACGTCGTGACGAAATCCTGGTGGCGGCGCGGGAGGAAAATCCCAAGATCACGAGCCAGGATGTCCACAACGGCATCCGGACGCTGACCCGGCATGCAGAGATCCGCGTCGATCCCAAGGAGACGAGCCGCCTGCTTCCTTCCGAAGCACGGACGGAGCGGCCGTCGGCAACCTAAGACGACGACTGCACCCGTCTCCGGCCTGCGCCAGAGCACGCGCCGGCGGGTGATTTGCCGGGGCTGCGGCGAACTGCTGGTTTGAGGCAGGAGCGGGCAGGGGAAATCCTAATAGCGGCCCCTCGGGATGCTGGCTGTGCACGCTGGCTATCACAACGCGGCCTGGCGTACATCGGACTGACGGCGGCAAGCTCCTTGCTGTGCTACGCGGGTGGCGAGGGAAGGAGTGATCGTCAATGCGAGTTCTGATTTGTGGGGGCGGCGTGATTGGCGCCTCCATCACCTACTTCCTGAGCCTGAAGCAGGTGGCGGCTGTGGTCATCGAGCGGACCGGCGTCGCCTGTGCCGCCTCGGGAAAGTCCGGTGGGTTCCTCGCGCTGGACTGGTGCGACGGCTCGCCACTAGCGCCGCTCGCCCGGCGGAGCTTCGAGCTCCATGCTGAACTCGCCGCCGAGTTCGACGGCAGATGGGGTTATCGGCGGCTCGAGACGTTGAGCGTCGCGGCCAGCGCCCGTCGCCCGCTGAGCTCGGCCAGCCGGCTCGCGTCACCGGATTGGGTGGCGCAGGGGGCGATTGCCCAGCAGCGGCTGGGCACCACGGCGACGACCGCTCAGGTGAATCCGGCTGAGTTCACGAGGGGCATGCTGGAGGCGGCCATCGCGCGGGGCGCCCACCTCAGGGTTGGCCGCGTTTCGGGCGTGGAGCTCGACCCCGGCGGTCGCGGACGCGTTCGTGGTGTCGTGGTCGATGGCGAGCTGATCGAAGGCGATGCCGTCGTGATCGCCATGGGGCCGTGGTCAGGACTCGCGTCGCAGTGGCTGCCGCTGCCGATGATCTACGGTCTCAAGGGTCACAGCGTGATCCTCCGGAACCCGAGCCCCATCTCGCCGCATGCCTTGTTCGTCGAATGCGAGGCGGAGGAGGGCTCTGTCGACACACCCGAGGTGTTCCCTCGACCCGACGGCACTACCTACGTGTGCGGCCTCTCGGGCGAGGAGCCGCTGCCTCCCGATCCCGCCGCGATCACCTCCGATGCCGGCGCGCAGGAGCGGCTGAAGACGATGATTCGGACCTTTGCGCCGGTGCTGGCCGACGCTCATGTCGTGGCCGCGCAGGCCTGCTACCGCCCGGTGACCAGTGACGGTCTGCCGCTGATGGGCCGCGTGCCTGGGGTCGAGGGCGCGTACGTGGCCACCGGCCACAGCGTCTGGGGCATGTTGAACGCGCCGGCGACAGGGGAGGCAATGGCCGAGTTGATCCTTGACGGTAGCACGCAGACCGTCGACATCTCGGCATTTGATCCTGCTCGGCTGCCACCGCTGAGCCGAGTTGCTGCCGAAAGAATGATGCTTCGGTAGACCGGCTTGGTCGGCGAGAGAAACAGTGAACCCCGCCGTTTGACCAGCAGGGTCTAGTGCCGCGCCCCTTCCGATCCCTAGGGCGAGGTCGCGAAACCTGGGCGACGACTCGGGAAATCGAGCCAGCTCCGATCCTTCTCTGAGATCTCGCTCAGGGGCAGCGGCCAAGGAATTGCAAACGCCGGGTCGTCATGGCGTAGACCGTCTGCTGCCTGGGCGGCGTAAAACGCGGAAATGAGATAGCCTACCTGGGTGTCGTCGCTGAGGGTTTGGAAGCCATGCGCGAAACCCTCGGGGACATAGAGCTGGCGATGGTTCTCGGCGGTCAGCTCAAATCCCTGCCACTGGCGATAGCTCGGTGATTGGGGTCGAAGATCGATGATGACGTCCCAGATCGCTCCGCTCAGGCAACGGACCACCTTCACCTCGCCGTGCGGCGCGCGTTGGAAGTGCATACCGCGCAAGGTTCCCTTCGCCGCGGAGTAGGAGGTGCTGTGCTGAACGAAGCGCGTCGTCAGCCCCCGCTCCTCGTATTCCCGGACACAGAACGTCCGGCCAAAGAAGCCGCGCCTGTCGCGCATTGGCACGGCCTCGATCAGCCACGCGCCGCACAGTTTCGTCTGGTCAAAGCGCATCGACAGAAGACCAGTGAATGTAGGTGCCGTATGAACGAGGCATTGGAGCGCTCCGTTGCCGTTGCCGATTTACCCGCCCGCCCGCGCCGCTGCGCGCGAAGGACGCGACCATCGCGCCATCTCGGACGCGACCTCGATGACCCGGCGGAGCCCATTTTGTCTGCGGAACAGGTAGCGCACGGGGGGAAGGATCACGGTCGCCGGGCGACGGCTGAAGGCAAACTTCAAGAGGTCCCAGCTGGTGCCGAGCTGGCCGCGAGACAGGTGGGCCAAGGCTGCCCAATAAGCCCGCTCCCCGAGGCTCCGTCTGGCCAATCGGTGCAGACGCGTCGCCTCGGCCAGCAAAGCGCCCTCGTGGACAAAAAAGCTCTTGAAGGCAGCTTCGTCATGCCACGGCATTGCCGGCGGCTGGTGATAGGGCACCGTCTGGACGCGCCGAGCGGCAGCTGACCTCGCCGAACCGTGAAACCGCAAGATCCCCAGCTCTGCCTCCGTCCTGGCTGCATGTCCAAGGCGCGCGAGACGCATCCACATCTCGAAATCATCGGTATGGGGCAGAGTGGGGCGATAGTAGCCCGCGGCCTTCTGCGCGACGGTTCGCACCACCACTGTGCTGGGTCCCGGAATATGGTTCACGCCGTCGCGACAGAACTGCTCGAGAAGATCCTGGCCTGGCACAATCCGCCACGGCGCGCCCCACAGGCTGGAATCGAGGGCGGGCATCGGCTGTCCTGGAAAGAGCGAAGCCGCGCGCCCGTAGGCAAAGCTGACGTCCGGGTGCCGCTCCATGATCGAGACCACGGGCGCGAGCGCCCCCGGCGCCAGCAGGTCGTCGGCGCAAAGCACCATGAAGTATGTCGCGCCGAGCCCATCGATCCCCTCGTTGAACGACGCGTGCGGGCCGAGATTGGTCGCGGCGGGCCACGACTTCGACCCGCGGATCCTCGGCGGCGATCTGCAGCGCCACTTCGACGCTGTCATCGGTCGAGGCGTTGTCGATGATCAGAACGCGGACGTCCCGGATCGCCTGGGTCAGGACGCTCGTCACGCAATCGCGCAGGAATCGCCCGTATTGATAACAGGGGATCGCGACGTCGACGCTGGCCGGGGACCGAACTTGATTGTCAGACATCGATCATCATGCCTCCGGCTCGCACCTCAGGTCGCCCATCATCCTGATGTTCGACCAACAATCGACTCTCGCGCAGGAGACGCGCCGCTCCGGCGACGACGCTGAAGGACAGCTTCGCCCGTTCGGCGATGTCGAGCAAAGAGTGTCGGCCATCGGCGAGATTGAGGATCCAGAGAAAGGCCATGCTCTTCGCCGGCCCATCGCGGTCGCCGCCGAGGGCGGAATAGAGGCCGCGGCGACCGAGCTGGGGTTCGCACTTGGGCGAGGTGCTTCTCGGGCGCCAGTCGTTCTCGACGATGTCGATCGCGGCAGCGATCATCCGGTAGGACGAGGCGAGGTGCTCCGGTCGGATGAAGTCGAGATTGTCGGCGGAGGTGTGATACTCGGGGAATGTGGCAAACTGGCTTCGCTGAAACAGCCCGACCGGAAGATCGAAGCCCGGCGAGCAAAATTGCCGCTCATCATAGCCGTACGGAAAGAAGTCGAGGATGGTCGGTGCCGAGCTGGTGTGGCAGAGGACATGCGTCATGGCACGATCGATGAAGGCATCGCCCTGGCGGCTCTTCTTGTAGGTCGGCCCCCCGCCGTCACCGACGCAGGAGACGACCAGCCCATGCCGGATGCGGCTCACACGATGCTCGTTGCGGGCGAGCCAGGTGATCGCGCCGATCGTGCCGGGGCGAACAGGAAACGGTAGCTGTAGCGTGTCTTCAACGCGGCGAGGCGCTCGGCCAGAAGCGTGAGCAGCGCGAGCCCCGAACAGTTGTCGTTGGCGAGCGACGGATGGCAGATGTGGGCCGAGAGCAGGAACTCCTCCTCGGTCTCTCCGGGGTGCAGATACTCGCCATAGGTCAGGCTGCCGTCGTCGATGCTGGCATCGATCACCACCTCGTAGAGGTCGTCGGGAAGCGCCGCGAGCCGATTGTGGGCCATGCAAAAGCCCCAGTTATCGGCGTAGTAAGCGGTGCGATAGGGAACCAGGTCTGGCTGGTCGGGCAGCGTGAAGGTATGCTTCTTCAACTCGTCCAGCGGGAGCTTCGCCCGCACCGGCCGACTGTAGTTCAGGACGTGCAGGCTGCAGTCGGCGAAGTCGACGACCCGCTCCCCCGACGCGTTCTCGATGTAAGCGTTTCGAATGGTCCATTCCCGCGGAATCGCCCAATCGAAGACCTGGGTGCCGGTTGGCACCTCGTGCACCTCGAGGTCGATGTGCCGGGCGAGGTGGGCGAGTGTCGTGCGCACGCCATCGCCGGTGATGCTGCGGCAGATCGGGTAGATCTCTGCCGCCAACGCAAAGATCTCTTCCCCTATGCCGACGTCATCCAACGACTTCAGCAGGGGCACGGTCGATGCCATTGGTTTGCTCCGACGCAATAGGCAGATCAGATCGCGCCCGCATGGATCGCCACAGCGCTCGGGAAATCAGCGCGGTCCCGACGCCTCAGATCGTCCTCGAGCACGCCTTCACGCATGAGCTTTCGGATGTGGCTGATGCGTTGATAGCGACCCTCGAACTCATCGAGCGTGAGGCCCGAGGACGAGTAGGCCGCATAGAGCTGCTCTGTCCCCTTGCGGACGTCCCATTGCGGCTTGAACTCGGGTAGGGCGCGGGCGATCTTCTCGAAGCTCACCCGATAGGATCGCTTGTCGGGACCGGCGTCGGGCGCAATCTCCAGTCGGCAGCCCGGAACGACTTCCGCTACGATCGCGGCGATCTCGCGAATCCGATAGTTGTGCTCGGTCCGGCCGACGTTGAACGCTTCATTGAACACGCTCTCAACCGGCGCCTGCAGGCCGGCCAGGAAGGCCCGCGAGATGTCCTCGATGTGCACGATAGGACGCCAGGGCGAGCCGTCCGACTTAAGGTGGATCACACCCTTCGTCACGGCCCAGGCGACGAGATTGTTCAGGACGATATCGACGCGCAGGCGGGGCGATAGGCCGTAGGCTGTGGCAGGGCGAAAGTAAGTCGGACAGAAGTCGCCGCTCGCCATGCGGGCGATGTCGTGCTCCGAGCGCACCTTCGAGCGTCCATAAGCCGTCACTGGATTCAGCGCGCCGGTCTCGTCGATCAGGTCGTCGTCGGCGAGCCCGTAGTTGCTGCAGGACGACGCCAGCAGGAAGCGCCTGACGCCGGCCAGTCCTTCGCCAGGGCGGCCAGACGAACCGACGCCCGGTGATTGATGTCGTAGGTGATGTCGGGATTGAGATCGCTCAGCGGATCGTTCGAGAGCGCCGCCAGGTGGATCACGGCCTCAAAGCCCTCGAGGTCGTGAAGCGTAATGTCGCGCACGTCCTTGCGAATGCTAGGCACTGTGGCGATCGGCCCACCGGCCTCAAAGGTGCAGCGCTCGTAGAGGTCGCTGTCGCAACCCGTCACCTCGTGCCCTGCTTTCAGCAGCATCGGTACCATCACTGTGCCGATGTAGCCGCGATGACCGGTTACCAGAATTTGCATCCTGTGGCGCTCCTGCCGGTGAGATGATCCGGATGCCTCGATCGATGCTCCGGTGCTGATGGCGTGCAGACCGACCCGAGGCGCAGGCCTTATGGTAGGGCATCGTGCTCGCATTCCGGGAGATACCCGATCGGAGAGGTCGCTGTAGCCCGGTACGGCTAAACGCGCGCGACGGGGCGGGGTCGCCGGCGGGTGAACGGGAGCGCCCGGGCGCTCTCTGATTCGATGACATCCGGCGTTCTCCTCGCGTCTCTTGCGCTGCAGGGAAGCTCGTCGTCCAGGCTCTTCAGGTTCTCGCGTCCGAGCCAGTCGTGGCTCTTGGTGGGCCGGCCGACTCGAACGCTTTCACGGCGTTGGCCAGAAAGCGGGTCGCACCACTGGTAGTACTACGCCTGGCTGAATAGGCCGAATTGAACATGCCTTGTATCTTACGCGGAAGTAACGCTCAAACGATGGCTCGCGTGGAAGTAACGGTCAAACGATGACTTGTATATGCAACGGTTTGTTGTGCCGGTGAGTTCGGAGAAAATCGAATTGTGCTGCTCGATACAATCGCTGCGCAGCGGGTCGGTCTCTGGAGCTTGCGCTGCATGATCGAACTGGCGGGTTCTGCAAAATGACTGAACTCGGCGGCATTCTCGCGCCGACCAGCAGTCTGCCGCCGAAGATGGCAATCGCCGGTGTCCCGATCTCGTTGACCGACTACGACGAGGTCTTCGACGTCATCGGACGCAGGCCGAGGGACCGTGCCCTGGTCATCGCCGTATGCAACGTGCATTCGGTCATGTCGGCACGCCGGGACTCCGTCCTCCATGATGCGATCAGCCAAGCCGATATTGCAACCTCGGACGGGGTGCCACTGGTCTGGGTGCTGCGTCTGACGTGTCGACCGAGCCAGCCCCGGGTCTATGGTCCGGATCTGATGAAGCTGACGCTGCAAAGGGGCGTCGCGCGCGGCTGGCGCCACTATCTGTACGGCACTACGCCGCCGACTCTCGATCGGCTGCGATCTGCCATCGCGCGCTTCGCGCCCGGCGCGGTCGTCGCTGGCCAGATCGCGCCACCGTTTCGCGAGCTTACGCCCGCGGAGACTGACGCCGTCGTCGCCGAGCTCCGCTCCAGCAATGCGGACATCGTTTGGGTCGGGCTCGGCATGCCGCGGCAGGAGAAGTGGATGCGCCAGATCGCGCCGCGTCTGCCCGGCAAGACCTTGGTCGGTGTAGGCGCGGCGTTCGACCTGCTCAGCGGCACCGTGGCGCAAGCACCGCCGGCGCTGCAACGGGCTGGCCTGGAGTGGGCGTTCCGTTTGTGGCAGGAGCCGCGCCGGCTGTGGTGTCGCTATGTGCTGAACAACCCACTCTATTTGGTGCTGGCAGCGGATCAGTTGATTCGCTATCGCCTGGCGTTGGCATGGGCGCGCCGGGACCTGCTGCGGCGGCCATTGACATAGAACCCGCCGATTGCGCCCTTCGTCAGCGGGAGCACATGCCCCCGATGTGCCACGTCGGCACCGGATGGGCGGCAATCTCATTCCCGGCGACTGAAGTCTGATCTCACTGGCGTAGGCGTACGACCAGGCGCTTCTGCGCCCGCTGAGCCACTGCGCGTGCGGTTGCGTCCGTTCTCGACGCCCGTGGTTCGCGTCATCGAGCGCAGGCGGCGCCGCAGCAACCTCTCGGGCGCGGGCGGCGTCACCATCCCGGTCAACGGTGATTCAAACATCGGGTGACGCCCTCGGCGCGCGGATCCTATCGGCGACCAGCGCTCAGCTATCGACAGGGCGCGCTGAGGCCGATGCCGGGGACGTTGCAACGCGCGATCGATGCTTGACCCGCCGCTCCATCTGTTCATATGCCGAGGCGTAGATCCCCATGAGGCGGTCGTGACTCGCCTTGGCAGTGTAGCGGGCTTCGAACTCCTGCCTGGCGGCGACCCGCATCTGGGCGTAGACCTCGGCAGGACGGTCCAACAGCCAGCGGACCTGCTGGATCAGGTCGTCCGGGTCGCCCGGCCTGAAGAGCAGACCGGTGCGCTGATGGTCGATGATCGCCTGCATGCTGCCCAGGTCAGAGCCGACCACCGGCGTCCCCTTCGCGAACGCATCGAGGTGCATCCGATGGAAAGTCTCGTACCAGACCGATGGAATGACAACGAACTTGGCGCCACCGGTCAGGTTCTGAACCTCTTCGACGGGACGCCAGCCTAGCCAATGGATCCATGGACACCGGGAGGCGGCCTCGGCCACACTGTTCGCCTCGGGACCGTCGCCGAGAATCTTGAGCGGCACGTCCGGGCCCAGCTTTTCCCATGCGCCAAGAAGCGTCCTGATGCCCTTCTCAGGCGTCAACCGCCCAGCGAACAGAGCGTAGCCGCCCGTACCATCGCCAGGATCGGGAGTTCGAACTCAGGAAATAGGGGTGGACATGCAGGGTCGCGGAGGTGAAGCCGGCCTCGATGAATTTCGCACGTACAAAGCTGTTGGGCGCGCAGGCCGCGTCGATCTCTCTGCTCCAGGTTCCGATAGCGCGGTGCACGGCCGTCATCGTAGCGACCACAGCGCTGCCGAGACGACTGCCCCGGTAGCAGCGGTGCCGGATGCTCGGCCAAGCGAAGCGCTTGCCCAGGCAGTCCTCACACACGCGACCGTCCCGATACAGGATGGCCGACGGGCACACCGTGCGGAAGTTGTGGAGCATTTGGAGCACCGGCACGCCCTCGGCGTGACAGGCGTAGTACGCCGCCGGCGACACGAGCGGGAACGTGTTCTCAAAGTGCGCAACGTCGGGTCGGGTTGTCTGGATCACGCGGCGTAGCTGTCGGTAGGTGGCGCCGTTCCATATCGCGGTTGTTGCGGTCGCGACCTTGCCCACCGTGGCGACCGCATCATTGTGCATGGTAAATGGCACCACCTCATGGCCATAGTCTTTGAGCATGGCGCTGGTCGAGGCGAAACATTGATCTTCACCACCCGGCAATTGATAGAAGTTGTGCACGTGCAGGATGCGCATTCCGGTCT
Organism: uncultured Alphaproteobacteria bacterium; assembly: GCA_963815435.1. Lineage (GTDB taxonomy): Bacteria > Pseudomonadota > Alphaproteobacteria > Geminicoccales > Geminicoccaceae > DATAOG01. The sequence goes on along the minus strand of CAWFGZ010000013.1, from coordinate 379,580 downwards.
CCATTTGACTGTAGCAATCCCGGCGCAATGCAGAAGCCCATCAGCAGGTAGAAAGGAATCGCCTTGAACGGCGTCTCGAAGCTCGCTTCGAAGAAGGCTGTCGCCATGCTTGTGAACCACCAAACCACCCCGACCGGCTGTCCAGCGGACCGGTAGGATCGCCAAAGCAGTTGGAGGATGGCGAATTGCAGAGCAGCGAACAGGACGACCCCGACCCATCCGGTGTAGCCGAGTGCGTAGAAGAAAACGCTATGCGGTGTTCTGATCTCCTCCTGCTGCCCGGCCCGTACGTCCTCTGGGGCCAGCCCGAACAGGTCGAAACCATAGCCATGCCCGAAGGCCTCGAGCATCGGTGTCGAATGCGCGGATCGCCAGATCTGATTCCACCACTTCTCGCGCCACTCGACCGTGCCAGCCTGCAGCTGCGCGTCCGGCTTCCATTCTTTTGCGAGCTCGGGGTCGATGGGGGCGATGGTGCGGCCTAGGATCTCGCTGAACGAGGCGCTACCGAGCTTGACGCCCGCGAGTTCGATCATCCCAAGGAGCGCAAGACCAGCCAGCCCAATGACGATGATCCGGCCAACCCGGCCGGTGAGGAGACCCCAGACCAGACCGCCGATCGCTAAGCCCAGCCAGTCAGCGCGCGTCGGTATGGCCAGCGTGACCGCGATATTGAGCGCCAAGATGGGCCAGACTGCCCGAAGATTGGGCTCGAAGCACAGCAACCCCATAATGGCTACCGGCCCCCCGGCCGGCACCGCCCCGAAGAGGGTCACTCCAGCCGCTGGCAGGGGAACCACGACGTTCTTCAGCCCGAGCAGCCACAGCAGACTGTAGATTCCATTGACCCAAGCGACCACGCGGACCAGTGCCCGTAAAAATCCGGGAGCTTGTAGCCCGACCCAGATTCCAAAGAATATATAGAGCGGATAGTAATTAAAGATAAAAAACTTGAGTGTGTACAATATTGTACTGTCGTCAAGAACACCTCGGGCTACTTGCCAGATACCGTACAGCATAAAGACAAACAAAGCGAGACCGAGCCCAGTCACCGGCGATCCGCGCAATAACGAATCAACCAATGTGCCCATGGCCACGCGCGGCTTCAGCAACAGGAATGCGGCAAGCACGATCTCGCCGATGAAGATCGGCGGCACACCGAGATACGCGAAGGATCTGGTCATCGAGAGATAGCCGACGACCAGAAAACCCGCTACTCGACACCACATTTCCATGGGCGAAGTTTCGCCGCGCGCCATCGAAATGGCGCGTGGGCTTGAAGAGCCAGACGCGTAATACTTCAAGCGGAGGCTTCCGAGAGGGTAGCGTGGTTGGCGCGCCGCGCGCGGATTCTAGTCTGACCACCCCGCGCATCCAGACAGGACCGATAGAGTTCGTTCATACGGGCAACCCGCCGGCTCCAGCTTTCGCCAGCGGCGTGGCGGCGTGCACCCTCGCCCATGCGTTGCCCAAGACCGGGTGATGCGGCGAGAGCGCGGATGCCGTCGACCAGGCCATGGATCGTCGCCGACGGCGATGCCACCTGGATCTTGATCGCCGCTTCCTCGGGGATCATGGCACCAAACCCCTGATGCTTTAGCCCAAGGACGGCCAGACCGGCCGCCATCGCCTCGATCACGACCGAGCCGAAGCTGTCCTGCAGGCTCGTGAACACGAACGCGTCCGATGACGCGAACAGCTTGCGCATGTCTGCGTGCGAAACATGACCAATGAAGCGAACCGTCTTGTCGAGACCTAGTGCTGCAGCGTGACGCTCATATGCCGCGCGGAGCGGACCGTCACCGGCGATGGTCAATCGGGCGGGAAGATCCCGCACCCGCGCCATCGCCGCCAGAGCCAATGGCAACGCTTTCCTCGCTTCGACGCGGCCGGCCCACAGCAGCTCCAGCTGATCGCCGGCTCGCCGAGTTCTTTGGCGGGCGACGAACTGCTCAGGCAGCACGCCATTGTCGAGGAAAAGCTCAACTTGTTGAGCCCCGGCTCGGTAGAGAACCTCGGCCGTCTCCAGATTGGTCGCGAGAATCGCGGCACTGTTTGCCACCGCCCGGCGCAGCGGCGGCAGAAATGGCACGAGGTGCCGGCGAACGGTTCGCGCGGTTTCTCTGCACGTGCCTCGCCAGCCGAGGTAGCGGCCGAAACGCAGCGGTGCCGCCTGGCCCCCTCCCAGCGGCCCCCAGACAAACGGTGCACCCAGACGCCACAGCGCCGGTGGGGCGTTCACTGTACCCCATCCGACGTGGTGTACGATGTCGAAGCGCTGCAGCGCGTGCAGCCAACGCGCCTGCGTCAGCGCGGCGCGCTGCCACAGAACGTAGTGCAGATGGATGCCTTGCTCGCCGCGGGCGGGGAGCCAGGGGTCCCAGCGCTTGGGCAGGTCGACCCAGACCATGCGCGGGGCAGGCTGGCCGGGGCGGCGCGGGGCGTCCTCGACCGCTGCGCGCCAGTGCGGATGGGCCACGACCCAGACGTCGTGGTGCTCGGCGAGATGGCGGGCCCAGTTCCAGGTCAGTCCGGGTTCGGAGCCGACGTCCGGCGCGCAGGCATGGCCAACCAGGAGGACCCTCAGCCCCGGCCTGCGATCGTGGTGAGCCCCTTGCTTCGCCATCTTGCCTTGCCGTGCCTGCGGCCTGCGCACCCTCGAGCGCCATTATGCGAGCCCGGGCGTGCGGCGCGGCGGTGCATTCGGGCAGAACGCCCCTCCCTCCCGTAGGATCGCAAGCCCTCTTGCCTACCCCGAGCGGCCAACCACGGGACGAGTGGCCTTGCCCTGCGGGTACGCGCGCACGCCCGGTTCGCCTGGGGGCGCCGCCGCACCGGCCCTCGACCCCGAGCGCGATCAGCCGATCGGGTCCCGCGGAGCTCGGCCCGATCTCGCCCGTCGCCTCTCTCGGGCTACCGCTTTCGCCCATCGGGCAACCTTGCGCGCCTTTGCCCCGGTTGCCGATCGAGGCTAGCCTCTGTCAGCTGGGCGCGCGCTCGAGCGCCGACGATCTGCCCGGGCACGGAAGGTACGCGTTTTCATGGCTCTACCATCGATCGGCATTCCATGACGGTGCGGAATACATCGCCGAAGCTCTGGACGCCTCGTTGGCACAGACCTTCCGCGATTTCGAAATCATTCTGACTAGTTGCCGAACTTAGTCCGTTGCCAAGGAATGGGGGCCGAAGAGCGTGGTCAGACGTGCGCTAGCCATTGCTGCCGCCGGTCAGTACCTGCGGATCGTCGTCCGCCTGGTCTCGATCGCAATTGTGGCGCGCCTGCTAACCCCGACCGAGATTGGCGTCGCTGTGATCGGCACGGCGATCATGACGATCGTGCTTGGACTGCGCGAGTTCGCGAGCTCGGAGTTCCTGATCCAGCGTCACGAAATCGGGCGAGACGATATCCGGACGTCGTTCACCCTGGTCTTCGTAATGACGGCTTTGATGACGGCAGCGACCTTTGTTCTCGCGCCATGGATCGGGGACTTCTACGGCGAGGAGCAGCTCGCGACTTTTCTGGAAGTCACAGCGGTGGCCGGATTGATCGAAGCCATGTCGCTGCCCATCTTGGGGCTGTTGCGGCGTGACATGGCGTTTGGCGCGGTAGCGTGCATCCAGACGACGAACGCCACGGTCACCGCCGTTGCGAGCGCTTGGCTGGCGTTCGTCGGCTTCAGCTACATGAGCTTTGCATGGGCAGCCGTTGCGGCAGCCAGCGCGAGCACTGTTCTCTCCTTCTACCTCCGCCCGGATCTGTCGATCCTCCGCCCGGCCTTCAGGGCTTGGCGCAGCGTACTGACATTCGGTGGCTACAACGGCGCCAGTTTTGTCATCAACCGGATCTACGAGGCGCTCCCTCAGCTCTTTCTGGGCTACCTGCTCCCGCACGCCGCCGTCGGCTTGTACAATCGGGCGAGCGTGGCGTCCGACATTCCGGACAAGATCGTGTTGACGAGCGTCTTTTCCGTGGCCTTTCCGGCTCTCGCGGTCGAGGTTCGTGGAGGGCGCAGCTTGAAGAAGCCCTATTTGCGGGCGCTCAGCCTGATCACGGTGTTCTATTGGCCCGCACAGGTGCTGGTCGCCCTGCTGGCCTACCCCATCGTCTTGCTTTTCCTGGGGCAACAATGGCTGAGCGGCGTCGTTCCGCTGCTTCAGCTCATGGCCGTCGCCGGGCTGGCATGGTTCCCGGTGATGCTAACGTCACCAGTTCTCCTCGCGGTCGGCGCTAACCGAGACCGCGTACTGACAGATCTGGTGGGACGGCGGTCTACGGTTTTGAACACCGCGTTGATGTTTATGCCGCGGTAGTGAGGGTGCCGAGGTGCTCGGCGCGGATCTGGGCTGGGGTTCGATAACCGTGTCGCTCGACGATCCAGGTCCGGTTGTAGGTGTCCTTGAAGGCGTGGAGGGCCTGACGCAGCTCCTTGATGGTGGCGAAACGGCGGACCCACAGCAGGTTCTCTTTCAGCGTCCGGATGAAGCGCTCGACGCAGCCGTTGCCCTCGGGCTCGCGTACAAAGGCGGGCGAGCTCACGATGCCGAGGAAGGCGAGTTCGGCCTGGAAGTCATCGGCGACGAACTGACTGCCGTGGTCGTGGCGCAGCTCGAGGCCGCTCGCGATGTCCTCGGCGAAGGCGCCGAAGCAGGAGCGCACGCTCTGCCGGATCGGCTCGAGCGCCTCGAAGCGGGTGGCCCGGCGCGACGCGTGAACGCCGAGACACTCAGTCGAGCAATGGTCGACGGTGACGAAGATCGAGGCCTGGCCCTGGCCGGTCATGGTGGACGTGAGATCGGTGCCCCACATCACGTCGATCTGTTCGGTTCGGATCGTGCCGCCGTGGGCCTTGGGGCCGCGCGGCCGGCCGACGCGCCCTGGGGCCTGCAGCCCATGCTCGCGGGTCAGGCGCAGGACGCGGCGTTTGGAGGTGCGAATGCCGGCGAAGCGCAGCCGCGCCCAGAGCTTGCGATAGCCCTCGCCATGGAACGGGCTCGCGGCGAGTACGCTACGGATCGTCTCGACCAGGGCTTCGTCCGGCATCGGCCCGACGGACCCGGCCGACACCGCGGGCGCGAGACGTCAGGGCGGCGATGGCGGTACACTGCGGCCCGCGACGTGCCCCAGACCCGGGTCACCCGCAGCAGGCCGTAAGGTCGGTTCGTGGAGGGCGAGACCATACCGCTCATCGTCTCGACCTCCGGCGGGCCAAAGGGCGGCCACCCTCCATCCGCCCAATCTTCGCCTCGAGCAACTCGGTCGTCATCGTCAGCTCACCGACCTTCTCCTTGAGACGCCCGATCTCATGGTCACGCGCATCGCTCGGACGGCTCTTGAGCGACGCCTCGCCCGCCGCAAGGAACGCCTCACGCCAGCCGCTCAGCTCCGCCGCGGTGACCCCGAGTCCGCGCGAAACCAGCTCCAGGTCCTCGCCGCGCAGCAGCCTCAGGACAGCGCTCTGCTTGCGCTTCGCCGACAAACTCGCTGTCTGCGGTGGTGCTGTGTTCCGCCGCCTGTTTCGGCGTGCTGCTGATGGCAGCGAGCAAGCTCGTCACGATACCCTTTCAGATGTTTCTTTCCCTCTACTTTGTGCGGCGGCACGTCCCCTTCCGTTGGGGCGAGGTCTGGGGCGAGCTCTGGAAGAGCGCGGTCGTGACGGCGGCAACGGCGGCGGGGCCAGTCGTCGTCGTGGCGCTGTCTGAGGGAGGCTTTGATCTGTCACTCGCCGCGACCGTGATGGTGGTGCTGCTGGCGGTATCTGGCTGGCTAGCCGGCGTAATGGTCACGCGACACCCCGTGTTACCCGAGCTCAGGAGGGCCGTGCAGGAGATCGCAGAGTCGTCATTCGTGCAACGATGCTGGCGTTGGCGGAGCCGCACTCTCTCGCATGGCCCGAGGGCAGAAGAGGCATAGAGCAGCGCCGGATTTTTACCGGTCCGATGTGTGATAATGGCCGTCGTCAGGCCACGTGAGCGCCGTAGGCTCGGGGGTAAGAGCTGGCCGATCGGCCGGCGGGGGCTCTCAGCCTGCTCAGGCAAATGCAAGGCCGAGCGCCCTATTCACCTTTTCGAAAGGCCCTCAAAGTATGACCGGGGCTCGCCGGACCCGCAGATCAAGGAGCGCCGTCGAGCACCGCTTCAACGCCGTCGCTTGCCGCCCGGATCGCATGAGTACCAGCACGTGCGGCACCGGCAAGGAGTTCGATCTCTGATTTGCCGACGTCCAGAGCATTGGCTCGCGGCATCTACGCCCTGTCCATCGGCCGCTGCAGGGTGGGGTAGGGAGAGGGCGATGGCGCCGTCGTCCGCGGCGAGTTGGAGACTTGGTCCTAGGGTGCCCCACGCTCGGCGCTCTGAGGTGGATTGGGGGCTGCGAGAGAAAGAACCATGACCGGAATGCCTTTTGCACCAACGCGAATCCTCGTGACCGGCGGCGCCGGCTTTCTTGGAAGCCACCTGTGTGACCGGCTCATCGCCGCGGACAACGAAGTGGTATGCGTTGACAACTACTTCACCGGAACTCAGGGCAACATTGCCGACCTGTTGCATCATCCCAACTTCGAGGCGATCCGCCACGACATTACCTTCCCTCTCTATGTAGAGGTCGACGAAATCTACAATCTCGCCTGTCCAGCTTCGCCGATCCACTATCAGCACGACCCCGTGCAGACGACCAAGACGAGCGTGCACGGCGCCATCAACATGCTTGGCCTGGCGAAGCGGGTAGGCGCCAAGATCCTGCAGTCGTCGACCAGCGAGGTCTATGGCGACCCGCACGAGCATCCGCAGCGCGAGGAGTACTGGGGACACGTGAACCCGATCGGCCGGCGGTCATGCTACGACGAAGGCAAACGTTGCGCGGAGACGTTGTTCTTCGACTATCGCCGCCAGCACGACCTGCCGATCAAAGTGGCCAGGATCTTCAATACCTACGGCCCGCGCATGCACCCCAACGACGGCCGGGTCGTGTCGAATTTCATCCTACAGGCGCTCACCGGTCGCGACATAACCATCTACGGCGATGGCCATCAAACACGCTCGTTCTGCTATTGCGACGATCTGGTCGAGGCGTTGGTTCGGCTGATGGCCACGGGCGACGACATCACGGGCCCGATCAATCTTGGCAACCCCGGCGAAGTCACCATCCACGAGCTTGCCGAGATGATCGTGGACCTCACCGCATCGCGCTCCCAGATCGTGTCCCGACCGCTTCCCCAAGATGACCCGCGGCAGCGTCGGCCCGACATTGCGAGGGCGAAATCGCTACTGGGGTGGGAGCCGAAGGTAAGCCTAGCGGACGGCTTGAGAGAGACCGTCGGCTACTTCAGGAATTTGCTCCAGAGAACCTCCGGCATCTCGGCGCTGCCGAGCCGAGCGGGAAAGAAGGTCTCGAGCGCTTTGACGATGCCCGCGGCGCCCTGACCGCCCGCATTTCGTCCTCCGACGCCTCCTTGACGATCAGCCGGGCCGGCAGCTCAACCAGCAGCACCGTGCGCCTCCGGCGGCGGTCAGTACCCCTGTCAGCGCCTCCAGCCTCTTTGCAATCGGGCGTTCCCCGGCATTGGGCGAAATCCCTCAAGTCCTGTTCACATGCACAAGGGCGCCGTACCCCCGACTGCCCGATAATTCAAACAATTTCAGTGCACGAACCGATCGTGTCCCAGCGGGTGGTGTACGAGCAGTTCGACGAAGTCAGTGTCCGCCGAAATGAGAACCCCGTCCTTCGTCCCTGGCTCGGACGAACACTTCCTCGTCCTCGGTCGCGTTCAATCCCTGGTCGCGCACGTGCACGGCATCGTGGCCGCTTTGCCGCAAGCCATCTGCGATGATCGGCGACAGCGCGTTGTCCACCAGAAATTTCACGAGCTGGATCAGCGGCAACTCGCGCTCGCGCACGGCGTCAGCCGCGTATCTGGGCGACCTCGTCCCGGCGGCGACAGCAGCCGGCCCCGCAGCCGGACGAAGCAACTCTTAACCCGATCTTAACCACGTGATGCATAACGATATTTTTCGTGGGTCCATGGGACCGTGGGAATCCGTCACCGCGAATTGCCGGGCGGCGAGGGGGGTGGGCGGGGTGTGGGGAGATGCTGGTCGGGATTGGCAGTCCGGCCGGGAAGACTGGTGTGAGGGTTCGGCCGTGGGAATCGCGGGGCTTATCCGGAGCGCCGCGCCATGCGACCTTGAGACTCCCTGCCCGCCATGCGGGGGCAGTGCTGGACCACGTCCGCGGATGATTGACGTCGAACTGGTTAGGCTCAGCCTTTGGAGCGAAAGTCCGCCCCGATCTGCTTGGCCCGGGCGGCGATTCGACCGGTGATTTTGGGCCAAGAAGCTCCCCGAAAAGTGCCAATTCCAACGTCTTTGAGCCGCAAGAGTGACGCAAAAATGCGCCACCTGTCGCATTGGGCATTGGTTGACCCTTCGGGCAGCTTTGGCTTGCTTCGGAAATTCGACAGATTTTTCATCAGCCACTTCGGCACTGGGGACGTAGGAATATATGTCACGAAGCGACATGTTCTGCCTCAATGCTAACTCGTGGCGTCTTGTGGCAGTAGGCCGTTCCGCTCATGCGCGCGGTCCAAATTTGGGTTGAAGGTGGCGGCCGGTATCGCAGCCTTCGCGGGCGATCTTCCGCTGCTCGATCGCGCGTCGAGCAACTGCCGATGCGCTCGTCCCGGACCCCGCCACCTTCCCCCCAACGCGGCTCAGCGGGGCATCTAGCGGATGCCCTTGGCCGTCAGCTCGATCACCTTCGCGACGTCCTTCTGGGTGACGAACAGCGGGCCGGTCTTGACCGTGGCGATCGGCATGACGCCGTACCTGGCGTTGTCGGTCAGGAACACGAGCGGCAGGTAGCCCTGCAGATAGGGTTGCTGATCGATCGTGAAGTCCATCTTGCCGTCGCGGATCGCCTCGAGCACGCCCGGCGACAGAGCGAACGTGCCAAAATTCTCGAGCACGCCCGACGCCTCGAGCGCCAGTCATATTCCCGCGCGGTTCCGGGCAAACCTAATTCCAGTACTTGTCGCGACGGCATGACCCGACCAACCATCGCTGATCTGGCCAAGACTGCGGGGGTCGGCCTGTCGACGGTCGACCGGGTGATCAATGGCCGGGCGCCGGTGCGGCACGCCACCGCGGAGCGGGTCCTGAGGGCCGCCGAAGAGATCGGCTTCTACGGCTCCGGCGCCATTCGCCAGCGCCTGCGCGCCGACCAGCCGGAGCATACGTTCGGCTTCCTTCTCCTGCAGGAAAACCGCCCGCTCTATCAGGCAGTCGCCCAGGTCCTGACCACGGCGACCGAAAGTTCGCCCCTGATCCGCGGCCGCGCCCGCGTCGAGTTCTTCGACGACCTCTCACCCGAAATCGTCGCGCAGCAAATCGTCCGGCTCGCCCGAGTGGTCGATGCGATCGGGGTCGTCGCCGCCGACCACCCGCATGTCGCCGAGGCGATCGACCTGGCCCATGACCGGGGCGTTCCGGTCATCGGGCTGATTTCAGAGCTGACGGCGCAGAGCCGTGTCGGCTATGTCGGCCTCGACAACTGGAAGGTCGGACGCACCGCCGCCTGGGCGATCGCCAATATCTGCAAGGCGCCCGGTAAGGTCGGCATCCTCGTCGGTAGCCACCGCTATCGCTGTCAGGACCAGAACGAGATGGGCTTCCGCTCGTTCTTCCGTGAACATGCCCCCGAATTCCAGCTGCTCGAACCGCTGATCAGCTGCGAGGAGGCCCGCTATGCGGCCGAGATCACGCGTGAGCTGATCGGGCGCAATCCCGATCTGGTAGGCCTTCTGGTCGCCGGCGGCGGCGTCCGGGGCGTCATGGAGGCGCTGCGCGAGAACGAGGCCTTCAGCCGGATCGTCACCGTCGCTCTCGATCTGACCCGGGCGACCCGGTCCGGCCTAATCGAGGGCGTGCTAAAGCTGGTCATCGCCCACCCCATGGAGCGCTTCGCGGAAACCACCGTTCGCGCTATGGCGGATGCGACCGACCGGGACCGCGCGGCGGGCACGGCCGCGCACATCCTGCCCTTCGACATCTATACCGCCGAGAACGTTTGACGTTCGGCCGGCAAGCCTCTCCCACTCGTGGGGGGAGGCGTTCCAGAGGGCTTCCGGCCGCCGCGCACGATCGCCAAGTAGCGTCGCGACGGCGAACATCTGCTGCATGTTCGACGCCGCCGATTACGACGATGCGCTCGCGCGCGAGCTCGGCGGCAGGGCGGTCGCCGCGGCGCGGCATGAGGCTCAAGGTCGACGAGAACCTGCCGCGCGTGGCCTGCGCTCTGCTGAAGCGGGCCGGTCACGACGCGATCGGCGTCGGTGAGCAGGGGCTGGGTGGCGCGCGACCGGTTCTTTCCGCTCACCGCGCTCTACTGATACATCCCTGCCAGCTGGCTCTTCCTGTCATCAGGCCGGCAGCGCTTCACTCAGCCCGCATCAGCCGTGGACACGCGGGCTTGCTCGATCGTCTCGAGCAGCTTTTGATATCGCGGATGGCTGCGCACCGGGTCGAGATCGAAGTCGTTCTCGGACCACAACATCTGCTCGGGCGTACCCCGGCGCGGCATCACCTTCTCCAGCAGATCCATCGCCTCTTCGAGGTCGCCGAGCTGGGCATAGGTGCAAGCGATGTTGTACTGGGCGAGGGTGTCGTCGGGGTCGATCGCCAGGGTGCGGGCCGCCCACTCCCTCGCCCGGTCACGCTCGCCGAGATGCGCCAGCGCAACCGCGCCCACTTGAGCGGGGCCGGAATTCTCAGGATGCAGATTGAGCTCGCGTTCGGCGCGCTCCACGGTCACCCGTGCCGACCTTTCCCTCTCCGCATCCAAGCCCAAGGAGCGATAGACGGCCGCGAGCAGCATAGGAGACCGGTAGTCGTCCGGCCGGATCTCGGCGGCTCGTTCGAACATCTCGGCCGCCTTCTGGAAATTGCCCCGTTCGAAAAAGAACCGGGCATAGAAATAGCTGACCTCGTAGAGATCGGGATCGAGTGAGAGCGCATGCTCGAACTCGGCAACCGCTTCGTCGTGGCGCCCGCTACATTGCAGCGCCAGCCCCCGCGAGGCGTGCGCTTCGGCCAGGTCGGGGTCGAGCGCCAGCGCCTTGTCGCTCATCGCGAAGATGCCCTCGAAGGAGACATCAAGCTGACGATGCCACGAACGGAGGATCGAATCGCAGATCGCGATGCCGGCGTAGGCGCGCGCGTAATTCGGGTCCAGCTCGGCCGCCTTGGTGAACATGCGCCGCGCCAGGAGCACGTAGGATTTCGAGCACATGTGGGAGAACTGCCGGCCTCTCAGGTAATAGGTGTAGGCTTCGATGTTTTCCGTCTGCGGTTGGCTGATTGCCTTGCTTTCCTCAGGCAGCAGCTTGACCTTCAGCTGATTGACGATCTCACGGGTGATCTCGTCCTGGATGGCGAAGATGTCGGTGAGATCGCGGTCGTAGCGATCGGCCCAGAGGTGGCCGCCGTCCTTGCCGCTGACCAGCTGAGCGCTGATGCGCACGCGTTGCCCGGCCTTGCGCACGCTGCCCTCGAGGACCGTATTGACACTGAAGCGCCGGCTGACCTCCTGCACGTCGACCGGCTTGCCCTTGTAGGTGAACACGGAATTGCGGGCGATGACGTGGAGACCGGAGATCTTCGACAGGTCCGTGATGATGTCCTCGGTGATGCCGTCGGAAAAGTACTCCTGCTCCGGATCGCCGCTCATGTTGTTGAACGGCAGAACCGCGATCGAGGGCTTTTCCGCGGCCAGCGCTTCATGGCTGCCCTGCGCCGCGGCGTGCGGTTGGGCAGGGGTTGCACCAAGCAAGACATTGTAGACCCGGACCGGCCGGTCGATGTTCTTCAGGATCTGCTCGCCCAAGTCGTCGAAGGCGAGGTCGAGGCGGTTGCCGATATTGTCGCGCACTGTGGCAGAGACCGCGATACCGCCAGGCTGCGCGACGCTTTCAATGCGCGCCGCGACGTTCACGCCTTCGCCGTAGATGTCGTTGTCCTCGACGATAATGTCGCCGAGATTGACGCCGATGCGGAACTCGATCCGCCTGTCCTCCGGCACATCGGCATTGCGCTCGCGCATCCTGCGCTGGATCTCGGCGGCGCAGGCGACGGCGTCCACGACGCTTGGGAACTCGACCAGCATGCCATCGCCGGTGAGCTTGACGATGCGGCCATGATGCTCGGCAATCTTGCCGTCGACCAGCTCCTTGCGATGGGCCTTGAGCGCGGCCAGCGTGCCGGCCTCGTTGGCCCCCATCAGGCGGCTGTAGCCGACGACGTCGGCGGCAAGAATTGCGCTGAGGCGGCGTTCCACGTGGCCTCCCGGCCCTGGGCCTGCGAGATCGATGACTGATTGTAGCCGCTTTTTGCCCAGACGTCGCGCCTCCCCGAGCGGAGCGCGCAAGGGCATCAGTGACAGCGTTTCTCGGGCGGGATCTGTTGCCGTCTCTCGAGCTCGGCCTGGCTGATCGAGTGATCCGGGCGCGGCCCCTCAGGAAATCCCAGCCGACCGACGATCGGCAGCTTGAGGGCCGGCGGATCGAGATCGACGCCGAACACTGCGCCCGCGCAGGTTGATCTCGAGCCCCTCCTTCCGGGCAACCAGAATTCCGGCCAGCCCCCGGAGCGAGATCTGCCACCCGGTACCGCTCGGGGCCGGCCCGAAGATCCGCCCACCGACCAGATAGTCCTTGCCGATTGCGGTTGGCGGCAGATCGACCTGCAGTTCGGCCACCTCGCGGGCCACCTCGGCGATGAAGGTATTGCTGTTCGGGCCGGGCCATAGTCGATATCGATCGGGGTAGCGCCCGACCGCCTCGCCGATTTCCATGATCGCGCGGTCCGCCGCCTTGCCTTTAATCTCGAACAACAAGACCGGTTCTGCTCCGTGCCATTTCCGGTCCGGATAGTACTTCTGGCATACCCTTACCGATCGGCCCGAAAGATAAGGCCGAAAATCCGTGCGCTTCGTAGACCGTGTATTTCTGTTCTCCGGCTCGTCGAAAGGCCAGCCAGGTATGGACCGAAACCAGCCTAGCGTACCACTCGTAGCTTCGGGCGGCGTACAGCTGCACGATGCTCTCCCGATTGCTCTCCGGCCCCGGAGCGAGCCCGACCACGGCGACGTCGTCAAACGCTCGTGGTCGCTCCGGCGAGGCGCCGACCATGCCGAGCGCCAGGAAGGCTACGGCGGCGATCGCGGCGGCGAGGACCGGACCTTGGGGCACCCGATCAGCCGAGGATGGCGCGGCGGCGCTCGAGGCTCGCCGCGGGCCACAGTGTCCGTGTGTCGTAGTAGACGTCGAAGGCGGGCACGCCGTCGGGCAACCTGATCCAGGGCAGCTTCGAGCGGGTATAGATGTGCACGTCCGGCGGCAGCGCCGCGGGATCGTCGAGCGTGCCGACGCGGACGAAGCGCAGAGCGGGACGACGGCCGTAGTCGCTCCAGAGCGCGGTCTGACAGGCCGGGCAGCGATAGATGTCATGCGGGCGGCCGCTGTCGGTGGGCACTGCGATCGGCGCTGGATCGCCCGCGAGCAGCGTGATCCGGTCGGTCTCGATCAGAGCGTTCAGCACGAAGGCGCTGCCCGTCTGGCGTTGACAGTCGCGGCAGTGGCAGCAATGCACGAACATCGGCGCGGATCTGAGCCGATAGCGCACCGCTCCGCAGGCGCAGCCGCCTTCCAGACTGTCGGTCATCTGATCTCTCCAAGGGTCGGGTGGCGCGGATTTGAGGCGACGCCGTTGGCGATCCGGCGGAGATCGAGCGTACGGCCGTCGTCGAGCGTAAGCTCCGGGTCGGCCGCGAGCAAGTTGTGGCGGCGATCCTGGCCCGTCACGGTGAAGCCGCCCGTCCAGTCGAGTCGCACCTCGCCATGCTCGCAATCGGCAAAGCAGACGTGCTCGCCCGGTGTCACCCGAAGCCCGCCCGCCTGCATGGCGGATGCGAAGCCGCGAAGCGAGCCGAACCGCTCGAGCGAGCCGACCCGCAGAAGCCAGGTGTTGCGCCGCCCGGGCGAGCGCACTTCGTAGCCCGCTGTAGGCCCGCTCTCGAGCGCCTGCAGACCGTTCGCCGCCATGACGCCGGCAAGCCCGCGACCGCTGCGCACGAACAGCCATCGCTCGGATAGGAGGACCTCGTCGTAGACCTCGCGGCGGACATAGGCATGGGTCCAGGGGATCGCGCGCGGATCGTCCAGGCGGTAGTGCAGCAGCGCGAGGCTCCGCCACTGCGCGACCCGCGGCATGACGCCGTCGCCCGCCCAGTACGACGGGCGGCGCGTGCCGAAGGGGTCGTCCTGGCCGGGATGGTTGATCCAGATGCGCGCATCCGGGTGACCCTCGACGTGGGCCTGGGTCACGACCGCCTGATAGCCCGGCTCGCCCGGATGGTAGTCGACGACCGAGCCGAGGAGCGCATCGCGGCTCTTCCAGCTCACGAGCCGGGCCGCGTGGTTGCGGCCCTGAGTATAGCGCGCCTGAAGGCCCAGACGCTCGTCCCACAGACCGATCCGGCGTGCGGCCTCGGGCGAAGCGTAGGTGCCAAGGCAGAGCATCGGCACGGCGAAGGCCATCGGATTGAGGGCGCCCTCGCCCCACTCGATCCAGGCGAGCGCACTGGTCTCGGTGAGCGCGGGGAGCTTGAGATCGCGGTCGTAGGTCCGGCCCTGGGTGGACGACGGAATCCCGTTCAGCGTGCTGAGCGCGATCAGGAGGAACAGCTGATCGAGCGCGCGCTTCGCCGCGGCGCGGACCACCGCATCGGCACCAAGCTGGTGCAGGGCGAGGAGCCCGATGCAGTCGATTGGGTAGTAGGCGGGCGAATGCCACTCGATGAACCCGGCGGTCTCGATGTCCTCGAACCAGCGCAACAGCCGCTTCGCGGCCGAGCGCCTGCTGCTCACGGCCCGTCCGGCCGGCGTTGGTGAACACCTCGTCGGGAAAGGCCTGCCCGGCGAGGTACTGCGCCGCGTGGAAGCAGAGCGCGTGGTTCTCGCTCCAGAACCACATGACGTCGTTGCCCGGCTCGTCGATCCAGTAGCGCCAGCCGAGGATCGCCCGCCTGGCGCGCTCGTAGAGGGCCGTTCCGAGCCGCTCCCGCGGCCGGTCCCGCAGCAGAATGTTGCCGCCGCCCGTGGTCGCGTAAAAGAAGTTGAGGATGATCGGCAGGAAGGTGAACAGGCCGAAGATCAAAAGATTGGGGGTGAGGAAGAGCCAAGCCATGCGCCGCAGCCCGAGCCCCCGCTGCGCCCAGCGCATCGGCACTTCCAGCAGACCGGGCACCAGATGAACGGCACTGCGCAGGAGGTCCGAGCCTCTACCGGACCTGCCGTGATCGATCTTTGTCGCCGCTGGCGCCGCCATCGGAACCGACGCTCACATGAGAGTCTCGGCGCGGTCGCGGGCGCTACAACGTGTTCGAACGCGGCCCAGGCCTCGCTGGCATAAAAGCGATGCCCGCCCTGACACAAGACGAAGCGGCAGCGTTCCTCCGCACCGAGCCCGGCATAGATCGCGCGCGCCCGGGCGAAGGCGGCCTCGACGCCGGCAAGCGGGAACAGGCGGTCGTCCCGGCCCATGACGACGACGAGGGGGCGTGGTGCTATGAGCAGCGCGAGGTCCGGGAAGTCGAACCAGCGAAACGCGCCCGGCAGGTAATTGTCGCAGCAGTGATCGACGGCGCCGGTGCTGGAAGCATAGGTGGCGAAGCACGAACCGAGGATCAGGCCTTTCAGGCGCGGCTCGACGCAGGCGGCGTACCAAGCGAGCGTACCGCCGCCGGAGTTGCCGATCGCATAGACGCGGCCGCCGTCGACCTCGGCAAAAATGGGCGAGCGCATCGAGCGCGCGGCGGAGATCCAGGATCTTCTCGCCCAGGCTCGTCCGCCCGAGCAGGAGCGCCACCATAGCCGCGTGCTTGCAGGTCAGGTTCGGATCGAGCGAGTGCGGATCGTAGTCCGGCTCGCGCAGGGCGGCGGGTCGGCGGCCACGCCGCTCGCCGAAGCCCCTGATCTCGATCGCCAGCGCCGCGTAGTTGCGGCGCAGCGCCTGTACCGCGTAGTTGCGATCACCGATCGCGTCGGCATTGTCGCGCTCGAGCGACAGCTGCATGCCGCTCGAATGGCCCTGCAGGCAGAAGAAGACGGGAACCGGGCGCGGCGCCTCCTCCGGCACCAGCAGGTGGCAGGGGATGCGCGCGTCCGGCTCGCTCGTGATCAGAAACCGGGTCTCGGTGAAGCCGTCACCGCGCCGGCAAAACTGGACCTGCAGATCGAGACCGCCCTTCGCCTCAGGACAGGCGAGGAGCTCGACGAGCTTGTCCGCGAGTGCTGCCCGTTGCGACGCGAGCGGCCGGGCCGTGGTGCAGGCGAGCGCCGGGCGCGCGGCGTCCAGGAGCCTTCGATGCACGGCTTCAGGGGCAAAGGCCTGCATCGGGGCTCACCGCCGCCTGGCGTGGCGAGTTACTGCTTCACCGTCTCGGCGATGTCGGTCTTGATCCGGCCCAGGGCCTCATCGGTCGTGAGTTCGCCCACGATCGCCTGCGAGACGCGATTGACGATGATGTTGAAGACCGCGCGGTTGTTGGCATAGCCCTGCAGTTTGTAGGCGATCGGCGAGATGTTGCCGACCTACCGTCCCCAGGCCTGGAGCGCTGCGACGCCGGCCGGCGTGGCGTCGGGATACTCGATGCCCTTCTTGGCCAGCCCCTTGTGCGCGGGGACGTTCTTGGTTCGGGCGATCAGTTCGGCGTAGATCGGCTCGGACGCGAAGAAGTCGATCACCTTCGCGACCGCCTCGGGGTGCTGGGTGTGCTTGAAGCCGACGAGACCCGCCCCGCCCGGCATGCCGGTGCAGCCGCCCGGGCCACAGGGCGACGGGACCACCTGCCAGTCGAAGGCATCGCCAATCGCCTCCTCGAAGCGGCCGACCTGCCAGCTGCCGGAAAAGTAGTAGACCAGCTGGCCGTTCACGAACTCCTGCGCCGCATCCTGATAGGCGGCGCCGCCCTTGGCGCCCCATACCTCCTTCGCCATGGTGCCGTTCTGGTTCCACTCCACGAACTTCGTGACCGCCTTACGAAAGCCTTCATCGACCACGTCCAGCTTGCCGTTGGCGTCGAAGAACTTTGCGCCCATGGAGATCGCGGGGCCGGCGAGCCGGTGGCCGGAACGGTCGAGCGCCATCGGGAACGGCGTCTGGGTCGCTTCGGCGACCTTGCGCGCTGTTGCGGTCCAATCGTCCCAGGTCGCGCCGGCACCCGGGACCTCGACGCCGGCCTGCTCCAACAGGGTCTTGTTGATGTACGGCCCGGTGATGGTGAGCTGGGTCATCATGCCATAGATGCCATGGTCATCAGGGCCCGAGCGGTGCCAGGGCAGCGTGTCGCTGAAGTTCTTCTCCCAGTAGTCGCGGTCGACGTAAGGCGCGATGTCCAGATAGTATTGGTGGAGCCCGCCCAGATCCGTAACACGCGCGAGATCGGGACCTTGACCTGCGGCGAGCTGGACCGGCAGGCTCTCGAGGATCGCCTTGTAGGGAACGATGTCCACCACGATGGTGATGTCGGGATTGTCGGCCTTGAAGCGGTCGAGCAGCTCGCGCATCACCTGACATTCGTTGCCGTCTTCGTAGCAGGTGTAGCGCAGCTCCGTTGCCGCCCGGCCGCTTCCCGCATTCACGAGAAAGCAATGGCGGCGGTCGCGAGCGGCAGTATGATTCGCGCCATGGTGTTCTCCCTGATTGTAGGTGCCGGCCGGCACCGGCGTCGCCTTGGCTCGACGATGTCTCAAGATGCGCCGCTTGGCAACCATCCGTGGTAGCCCGGATGATCCCGGGAAAGCGGGAGTTCGACCGTCGTGTCGATCGCGGCGGAATGGTAGATCGCGGTGACCAGCTCGAGCGACGCACGGGCTTCAGCAACGGTCACCGGCAACGGGCCGCTCCCTTCCAAGGCGTTGTGAAAGAGCGCAAAGAGGCGGACGAAGCCTTCCTCATGCGGGACCCAGGCAGCGAGCTCTGCGTCAATCGCCGCCTGCTGCGCGGGTTCTCGCGCGGTGAACGTCCAGGGATCGCTTGCCGGCCGGTAGGGCTCGCGCCCGCTTTCCGCCGTAAGCCCGCTGAAGCAGAAGCGGAGCCGCGAGCTGTCGCCCGCGGCGCCCAGGGTTATCGACGAGGTGACGAGCGCGCCCGAGGCCATCTCGAACAGGATGGCGCCGCAGTCTTCGGTCTCGATCGGATTGACGCGCGAGGCAATGCGGGCGCTCACGCGGCGCGCCGGCCCGAGCACGACGGTCAGGAGATCGTGAGCGTGGATGGCATGGCTCAGCACTGCGCCGCCGAGCTCGCTCGCGCGCCGGCCCCGCCACGGCACGGCGTAGTAGGCGGCGGGCCGGTTCCAGTGCGTTTCGATCGTGCCCACGAAGGATGGGCCCGCGAGCCCCAGGTCGATCAGTCGGCAGAGCTTGCCGAGGCCGTTGCCGAACCGGTACTGGTAAACGGGGAGTAGCATCCGCCCGGCCGAGCGCAGCGCTCGATCGATCTCGTCAACCTCGGCGAGCGATCCGACCAGGGGCTTCTCGCACACCACGTGCTTGCCCGCGGCGAGGGCGGCAAGGATGGCCGCACGATGCAGGTTTGGCGGGAGACAGATGTCGACCACGTCGACGTCCGGCAGCGCGAGGGCCTCGTCGAGGCTCGTGCCGACGCGGCAGCCTGCCGCCGTGGCCGCCAGCCCTGCCGCGCGCTCGCGATCGAGGTCGCAGACGATGGCGGCCTCGAACAGCTCCGGGTGGGCCAGGTAGCCCTGCAGATGCTGCGCCCCAATCCCGGCGCCGATGACGGCGACCCGATAGCGCCGGCTCATGCGAGTCCTCCTCCGTTCAATCAGGCTTCAAGAACAGGGTAGAGCTGCTGCAACAATATGCCAGAATACCGCGGGAGACGATCGCCAGGCTCACACCATCGCTCTGCGTGCGAGGCGATGCTGGCCGTCGTCGGCCGTCATCGTCTTGTCGTTTTAAGTCCATAGGCTGCTGAGCTGGACGTGGTATGTTCAGCACGAAAGGGAGGAACAGCCCATGACGCACTCGAAATACTTGTTGCTGGCTGCCGGCCTGGCCACGGCGCTCGCTGCCGGCGCGGCATCCGCGCAATCGGACGTGGTCACGATCTACAGTGCCGATGGATTGCGCGACGGTTCACCGAACTGGTACCAGACGGAGTTCGACGCTTTCACGAAGGCGACGGGGATCAAAGTACAATATGTCGAGGGCGGCTCGGGCGTCGTCGTCGAACGCGTCGCCAAGGAGAAGAGCAACCCGCAGGCCGATGTTCTGGTGACCCTGCCGCCGTTCATCCAGAAGGCCGCCGCCGATGGCCTGCTGCAACCCTCGAGTCCGGCCGGCGCCGATCAGATCGCCACCGGCGAGAAGGGCTCGCAAGGGCGCTACTATGCGCTAGTCGATAACTATTTCAATTTCATCTACAACGGGTCGGTGTTGGACACGCCGCCAGAGAGCTTCACCGATCTGCTCGATCCGAAATACAAGAACAAGATCCAGTATTCGACGCCCGGTCAGGCCGGCGACGGCACCGCGGTCATGCTGCAGGTCAATCATGCTTTCGGCAGCAAGGACGCCGGCTTCGACTATCTGAAGAAGCTGCAAGCAAACAATCGCGGGCCGTCATCCTCGACAGGTAAGCTGACCGCGCTGGTGAACAAGGGTGAAATCTGGGTGGCCAACGGCGATCTGCAGATGAACACGGCGCAGATGGCGGACAACCCGAACATCCAGATCTTCTGGCCCGCCGGTCCGGACGGCCAGCGCTCGACCTTTGCTCTGCCATACTACATCGGGCTGGTGCAGGGCGCGCCGCACGCCGACGCCGGCAAGAAGCTGATCGATTTCCTGTTGAGCCAGGACGCGCAGCTGCAGGTCAGCGCGATCGCCCAGGGCATGCCGGTGCGGCAGGACGTTCATCCGACCGACGACAACTACGCGCAGCTCTTGTCGAAGATGAAGGGCGTCACGGTCTGGACGCCGGATTGGGCGAAGGTCCTCGACGACCTGCAGAAGGACGTCGCCCGCTGGCATGAGGTGACCGGCAGTTGACCGCATCTCAGCTCGCCCTGGAGGGAGTTCAGCGCGCGCCCGCCAGGGCGGCGCCGGCTCCCGCCGCGGGCATTGGGATCGGCTTCGAGGACGTTAGCGTCGCCTACCGCGGCACGACCGTCCTCGAGGACTTCAGCCTGGCAGTTCCGCCCGGCGAGATCGTCGCGCTGATCGGTCCCTCTGGATCGGGCAAGACCACGGCGCTGCGTGCCGTCGCCGGCTTCGCCCGGCCGGTACAGGGCAGGGTCCGCATCGGCGATCGGGATGTGACCGCGCTCCCGCCCTATGCCCGCGATATCGGCATGGTTGTCCAGAACTACGCGTTGTTCCCGCACATGCCGGTCGACGAGAACGTGGCCTTCGGGCTGCGGGCCCGGCGGTCGCCCGAGGCGCTGGTGGGCGAGCGGATTCGGGAATGCCTGCGCATGGTCGGGATGCTCGACTTCGCCAGGCGCTATCCGCGCGAGCTCAGCGGCGGCCAGCAGCAGCGCGTGGCAATCGCGCGCGCCCTGGCGATCCGGCCGCAGGTGCTGCTGCTGGACGAGCCGCTCTCCGCCCTCGACGCCCAGATCCGCCGGAACATGCTCGACGAGCTTGCCCGCCTGCATTGCGAGCTGCCGGGGCTGACGATTCTCTACGTGACCCACGATCAGACCGAGGCGCTCACGCTGGCCGACCGGATCGCCATCCTCCGCAACGGCCGCCTGGTCGCCTATGGCCCGTCCGAGTCGCTCTACCGCCGCCCGCCGAACCGCTTTGCAGCCGAGTTTCTGGGGCGCGCCAATCTGCTGCCGGTTGCCGTCGAACGGATCACGGAGGGCGGCCGCATGGCCAGCGTCCGTTTCGGCAGCGAGCGCCTGCGGGCGCTAAGGCACCCGGGGCTGCAGGTCGGTGACGACTGCCTCCTCTGTATCCGTCCGCACGAGGTCTCGCTGTCGCCGCTCGCTGAGGCGCACAACACCCTGAAGGCCACGGTCCAGTCGGTCGTCTGGCAGGGCGACCTGCACAGCATCGCGCTGGAGATGCAGGACTGCCTTCTGCGGTTGGTCTGCACCCCGATGCGCGACCCGCCGCGGCCGGGATATCCGCTCGACCTCTATTTCTCGGCGCAGGATTCGATCCTCATCCCGGTCGACCATAGAGAACATGTCTAGTGCCGCGCTTCCCGTGCCCGGGCCGATCGCCCGGCAGGCGGGCTCCGGTGCGGGCATCTGGATCGCGCCGCCGCTGCTGATCCTGGCGGGATCGTTCTTCTATCCGCTGACGCTGGTGCTCGGCGAAGCGGTCCTGAGTGATGCGGGGACGCTGACCCTCGGGCACTTCGGCACGGTTTTTCGATCCGGCCTGTTCCAAAGCGCGGTCCTGCATACGATCGAGATCGCGCTCGCCGCCAGCGCCGGCTGCCTGCTGCTGGGCTCGATTCTCGCGCTGATCCTGACCTTCGTGCCGTTTCCCGGCGCCCGCGTGCTGGCGCGGCTGATCGACACGTTCATCGCCTTGCCGACCTTCCTGGTCGCGCTCGCGTTCACCTTCGTCTACGGCTCGGCCGGGCTGGTCAATGCGTCGCTGATGGAGATCCTGGATCTCCCGCTGCCGCCGCTCGACTTTCTCTATTCCGCCGCGGGCGTGATCCTGGCCGAAGTGACGGTCTACACCCCGTTTATCCTGCGCCCCCTGCTCGCCGCATTCTCGCTGATCGAGTCCGCACAGATCGAGGTCGCGAGCAGCCTCGGCGCCGGACCCTGGCGCATCATCCGCCAGATCATTCTGCCGGCCGCCCTGCCGGCCCTTCTCGCCGGAGGCAGCCTCTGCCTGCTGCTGACCGTCAACGAGTTCGGCATCGTCATGTTCATCGGCGCCAAGGGCGTGATCACGCTGCCGCTGCTGGTCTACGACAAGGCGATTCAGGAGTTCGACTACACCTCGGCCTGCGTCGTCGCCGTGGTCAACATCGCTCTGTCATTGTCGCTCTATTTTCTCTACCGCTTCGTGGTCGGCCGGTTCGGAGGGCGCCTTGCTGGTCTGGCATAGGTCCGGCCGGATCGGCGCCTGGCTCGTGCTCGCGATCCTGTTCGGCGTGATCTATGGGATTCCCCTGGCGATGATCGCGCTGGCCAGCATCACCGGACAGTGGAATGGTATCCTGCCAAGCCATCTCACCCTTCGCCGCTACGTTGATGCGGTTCACGGCGACTCCGGTGCGCAGTTGCGGGTCAGCCTGCTGACCGGGCTGCTGGCGAGCACCATCGCGCTGGTTGCCGGAACCTGGGCGGCGCTCGCCTTGCGCGGCGTGTCGCCAGCCGGCAGGCGGTGGCTCGGGACTCTCTTCTTCATTCCGAGCGCCGTGCCGTCGGTATCGGTCGGACTGGGGCTGCTGGTCGCCTTCAGCCGCCCGCCGGTTCTGTTGAACGGCACCACGGCGATCGTCGTGATCGCGCATTTCATCCTGATTTCGGCCTTCGCCTATGGCAATGTGTCGGCCGGTCTCGCGCGCGTCGCGCCCGAATACGAGGAAGTCGCTGCGAGCCTCGGAGCGCGGCCAGGGTATCTGCTTCGCCGTGTGACGCTGCCGCTGATCAAGCCCTACCTGATTGCCGCGTTCAGCCTCAGCTTTGCCCTTTCGATGGGCGAGCTCGGCGCGACGGCGATGGTCTATCCCCCGGGATGGGTCACGTTGCCCGTCGGGATCTTCGCGCTCACCGACCGTGGGGAAGTCTTCCTGGGCGCGGCACTGACCATGCTGCTCGCAGTGGCGACGCTTGGCGTCCTGCTCGCCCTGTCACGGATTCCGTCCAAAGCGGCGGCGCGGTGATCGCCGGGCGACACAGACCAGCATCCACTACCAGCGGGGCAGACCAGGCCGGCGTCTTGCAGCCGGAGCCTGGCCCAGGTGTAGCCGAGCGCGAAACCGTGCTGCTGGCGAAGGTTGTCGTGGAGGTGCTTGGCGGTGAACCCGCCGTAGCGCTCGCGATAGAGGGGCAGCACCGTGCGCACCTGGTCGACCGGCACCCGCCTGGCGGACGCCTTGCCGAGCCGTCGATCGAGCTGGCCCACAGCGTCTTCGCCTTCGTGCCGATCCCGCCAGCGGCGCAAGGTCCGCTCGCTCTTGCTCGGGATCTCAGCGGTCTACGCCTGACCGCAGCTGCCAGCGCCCGCAGACGTCCTCGAATTTCATCGCTCGCAGCCCTTGTAGCACCTCCATCCGCCGCATCCGCCCCTCCGTACGGGTAGGGAGCAGCCAACCGAACAGATCGCGTGCTACGAAGACCGCTAATATCGTGTGTCAGCGACATCAATTTGACACGGGATGGCTTCGGACTAAGCTGTCTGCGAGAATGGCGCTGCCCCGGAACAACACGGTTGCCGGGTGCGTCATCATAATAGCGCTGTGTGGCAGGCATTGGGGTGTCCGCCCAATGCTGCTCGACCAGGGAGATCGTTGAACATGTCCAAGATCCAACAGGCTGAACAGCCGACCACCGCGACGGCCGAGCCGCCGGCGAAGCCCTCGCGCCGTCGTTTTCTAAGGGGGGCGGCCGTGACCGCGGCCGGGGCGACCGCGGCGCTGGCCGCGCCTAACATTTCGCGCGCCCAGACCGTGACGCTGAAGATGCAGGGCTCGTGGGGCGCTGGCGACATCTTCAACGACTATGCGATGCAATATGTCGACATCGTCAATGAGATGGGCGGCGGTCGGCTCAAAATCGATTACCTCAATGCCGGCGCGGTCGTGAAGGCGTTCGAGGTGCAGGACGCCGTCAACAAGGGCGTGCTCGATGCCGGCCACCTCGTTCCGGCCTATTGGTTCGGCAAGAACCGCGCGGCGTCGCTGTTCGGCACCGGCCCGTGCTATGGCTGGGACGCGCATCAACTTCTCGCCTGGTTCTACTTCGGCGGGGGCGACAAGCTCTATCAGGACCTCACCCAGAAGGTGCTCGGCCTCGACATCGTCGGCTTCTTCCTGATGCCCATGCCGACCCAGCCGCTGGGCTGGTTCAAGTTCGAGCCGAAGACGCCCGCCGACTTGGAGAACCTGAAATACCGCACGGTGGGTCTCGCCACGAACGTCATGCAGGCGATGGGACTAAAGGTGACCCAGCTTCCGGGCGGCGAGATCATCCCGGCCATGGAAAAGGGCGTGATCGAGGCGTTCGAGTACAACAACCCGACCTCGGATCGCCGCTTCGGCGCGGCCGATGTCGCCAAGAACTACATGATGGGCAGCTACCATCAGACGTCGGAGCTGCTGGAGATCGAGTTCAACAAGAGCAAGTGGGACTCGCTCCCGAAGGAGCAGCAGGCGATCCTGCGCAACGCCGTCTTTGCTGCCTCCTCCACCAATCTGTGGATGGGCCTACAGCAATATGCGACGGACCTGCAGGCACTGATCCACAAGGATGGCGTGAAGTGCACCGCACGTCGGAATCGATCTTCAAGGCGCAACTCGACGCCTGGGACAAGGTGGTCGAGCAGTACGGCACGCAAGAGTAGTTCAAGAAGATCTCCGACAACCAGAGGGCCTGGGCAAAGGACGTGGCCTACTACGTGCTGCTTAATCAGCACGACACCAAGCTGGCTTACGATCACTACTATGGCGAGGAGCAGCCGCTCGGCTTCTAGCAGGCTCTCGGCCGTTCGACTACATGCCCGGGAGATCGGGACGACGCCGCCCGGCGTCGTCCCGATCTTGCGGTTTGCACGACGATCCCCCGGGGATGGCTCTCATGATGAAGCTCATACTGACGATCGACCGCTTCAACGCCGCCCTGGGCAAGGCGTTCGGCTGGTACATCCTCATCCTCACCTTCGGCACCAGCTACGAAGTGTTCATGCGCTATGTCTTGCGATGACCCGACGATCTGGGCCTACGATCTCTCCTACAACATGTACGGCGCGCTGTTCATCATGGCCGGCGCCTATACGCTCGGGCGCAACGGCCATGTGCGCGGCGACTTCTCTACCGGCTGCTGCCGCCGCGGACGGCAGGCCGGAATTGACCTCATCGCTGTTCATCCTCTTCTTCTTTCCGGGCATCCTGGCGCTGACCTTCGCCGGTTACCAGCTACGCCGGCGATTCGTGGCGCTACCACGAAGTCAGCGTCTACAGCCCGGCCGACATTCCGATCTTTCCGCTCAAGACCCTGATTCCGCTCGCCGGCGCCACGCTGCTTGCTGCAGGGCGTCGCCGAGGTGGCGCGCTGCGTCCTGTGCCTGCGCGACGGCCAATGGCCGGCCCGGCTCCACGATGTCGAGGAGCTGGAGACCGCGATCCTGCACGAGCGCGAGCACGCGGAGAGGCATCCAGAAGAACCCGTCGGCGGGGCGACGCGCGCATGACCGGGGGCGAAGTCGGCCTTCTCATGCTGGGGCTGTTCATCCTCACGATTCTGCTCGGGTTTCCGATCTTCGTCACGCTGATGGCGATGGGCGTCTTCTTCGGCTACTACGCCTACGCGACCCCGGACCAGCTCCAGCACATCTTCAGCAACCGGATCTTCGATCTCCTGGTCCAGAACACGTTCAGCATCGTGAGCAACGACGTGCTCACGGCGGTGCCGCTGTTCCTGTTCATGGGCTACGTGGTCGAGCGGGCCAACATCCTCGACCGGCTGTTCTTCAGCATCCAGGTCGCGGCGCGGCGCATTCCGGGCTCGCTCGCCGTGGCGACGCTGATCACCTGCGCCCTGTTCGCGACCGCGACCGGCATCGTCGGCGCCGTCGTCACCCTGATGGGCCTGCTCGCCTTCCCGGCCATGCTCAAGGCCGGCTACGACACCAAGCTGTCGGCGGGCGTGATCTGCGCCGGCGGCACGCTCGGGATCCTGATCCCGCCCAGCATCTTGCTCATCCTCTATGCCGCGACGGCGGGCGAGTCCGTGGTCCGGCTCTATGCCGGCGCCTTCTTCCCGGGCTTCGTGCTCGCCGGGCTTCTACATCGTCTACGTGGTCGCGCGGGCAATCCTCAATCCGAAGCTCGCGCCGAAGCTGCCCGAAGACCAGGCCGACATTCCATTCCTGCAGGTTGTCCTTGCCCTTCTGACCTCCTTTTTCCCGCTCGCCTTCCTGATCATGGCGGTGCTGGGGGCGATCTTGCTGGGCCTCGCCACGCCGACCGAGGCGGCGGCCGTGGGCGCCTTCGGCAGCCTCGTCCTGGCCGCCGGCTATCGCGAGCTCGATTTCCCGCGGCTCAAGGAGGCGGTCTTCCTCACCGCCCGCACGTCGGCGATGGTGACCTACCTGTTCGTCGGCTCGTGGACCTTCGCCTCGGTCTTCGCCTATCTCGGCGGCCAGGGGCTGGTCGAGGAGATGATCAAGGGCCTGAACATGAACCGGGTCGAGTTCCTGCTGCTCGCCCAGTTCATCATCTTCCTTCTGGGCTGGCCGCTCGAATGGACCGAGATCATCATCATCTTCGTGCCGATCTTCCTGCCGCTGCTCAAGTTCTTCGACGTCGACCCGCTGGTGTTCGGCATCCTGGTGGCCCTCAACATCCAGACCTCCTTCAATACGCCGCCGATGGCCATGTCCGCCTACTACCTCAAGGGCGTGGCGCCGCCCGCAGGTGCAGCTGACGCAGATATTCGGGGGAGCGCTGCCGTTCGTATTCATGGTGTTCATGACCATGGCTCTCCTCTATATCTTCCCGGGGCTCGCCACGTGGTTGCCGAACGCCATCTACGCGGCAAGGTGAGGCTGCGGGCGTCTCGTCTTTCGCGAATCCGGACGCCAGGGCGCCGGGATCTGACTTAGGCCGTTACGGAGAACTCTGCTGTTGTCGGGTGACACCTTTACCATTCGCGCCTTCGCAGACTCGCTCCGCGCCGGCAGGATCTCGTGCGAGGAGATCGCCGACGCCTGCCTCGGCCGCATCCGCGAGGTGGATGCTGAGGTGGAGGCCTGGGCCTTCCTCGACCCCGACCACGTGCTCGAGCAGGCGCGCCGCGCCGATGCGGCGCGCCAGGAGGGACAGCCCCTCGGCCCGCTGCATGGCGTGCCGGTCGGCGTCAAGGACATCATCGACACCGCGCGACATGCCGACGGAGGACGGCACTGCGCTGCATGCGGGCCGCAGGCCGAGGCGGGATGCGACGGTCGTCTCGCTGCTGCGCCAGGCGGGGGCGGTGATCCTCGGCAAGACTGTCACCACCGAGCTTGCCCTCTATCATCCGGGCAAGACGCGCAATCCCCATGATCCGACCCGCACCCCCGGCGGCTCGTCGAGCGGCTCGGCCGCCGCGGTCGCCGCCGGGATGGTGCCGGTCGCGCTCGGGACGCAGACCAACGGCTCCGTCATCCGCCCCGCCGCCTATTGCGGGGTGGTGGGCTTCAAGCCGACCCACGGCCGTATCTCGCGCGCGGGCATCCTGCATCTCTCCGACGCGCTCGACCAGGTCGGCGTCTTCGCGACCAGCATCGAGGACGCGGCCGGCGTCGCCGAGGCCCTCATGGCCTACGATCCGGAGGATGCGGACACGCGGCCGACCGCGCGCCCGGACCTGGTCCGCACTGCCCTGGAGGAGCCGCCGCTGCCGCCGCGCCTCGCCTTCGTGAAGTCGCCGGTCTGGGAGCAGGCCGAAGCGGACACACGGAACGGCTTCGTCGAGCTGGTCGGAGTTCCTCGGCGACCGCGCCGCGGAAGTGCTGCTGCCGGACGTGTTCGACCACGCGATCGAGCAGCACCGGACGATCATGGAGGCCGACGTGGCGGTTAGCCTCGCGCCCGAGTACGAGCGCGGCAAGGACAGCCTGAGCGCTGAGCTCCGCGCGCTGATCGAGCGCGGCGGCAAGGTGTTCGCCGGCGACTACATCCGCGCGAAGGCGCGCATCCCGCTGCTCAACCGGGCGGTCGAGGACTTCTACGACTCCTTCGACGCCATCCTCACCCCGGCCACGACCGGCGAGGCGCCGGCCGACCTCGGGACCACGGGCAGCCCGGTCTTCTGCACCATCTGGACGCTGATGGGTGCGCCGGCGGTCACGCTGCCGCTGCTTCAGGGCACCAACGGCCTGCCGCTCGGGGTACAGCTCGTCGGCAAGCGCGGCGACGACGCACGCCTGCTGCGCACGGCGCGCTGGCTGAGCGAACGAGTGCTCAATCCGAAGGAATAGCGCCGGGGCCCGTCGTCGTCAGCGATCGGACCGCCACGCGTCCCTCAGGTCCTCGTAAGTGGAGTAGACCATCAGGCCGAGGCACAGCAACGACGATGACCAGGAGCGGGGTCTCGCCGATCGAGATGGCGAAGAAGCCGACATAGAGCACCGCCAGGCTGGCGCCCAGCACGATCGCGATCAGGTTGATCATTCCGCGTGCCCTTCCGGTTCAGTCCGCGCGGCCGAGGTGATTACAGCATGCTTCCGGCGCCGTGCCAACCGCGGTCTTCCGGGCCCGGACAAGCCCTTTGCGGCCGGGCCGCAAAGGGCCTGTCGTCGGTAGTCGCGATGGCTCCGCGGCGTGATGCCCTTCCTGGCCATGGTGTTCCTGTCGATGATCATGGTCTACAACTTCACCGGCCTGGTGCAATGGCTGCCGAGGTATCTCTATGGCAGGTGAGCGATGGTCGGAGCCAGTGACGAGCTCGCGGGCACGAGCGCCGTCGTCGCGGCGCAGCTGATCCGCGATGGCAAGCTCAGTGCCGAGGAGCTGACCCGCGCCTGTCTGGCGCGCATCGAGATGCGGGAGCCGGAGGTCCAGGCCTCGGCATTCCTCGACCCCCAGTATGCGTTGAGCCAGGCGCGCGCCGCCGACCAGCGGCGCAAGGGCGGACAGCCGCTCGGCCCCCCTGCACGGCCTGCCGGTCGGCGTCAAGGACATCGTCGACACCGCCGACATGCCGACCGAGAACGGCACCGTCCTGCATGCCGGGCGCCGCCCCAGCGAGGATGCCACCATCGTCAGCCTGCTGCGGGCGAGCGGCGCGGTGATTCTGGGTAAGACAGTGACCACCGAGCTTGCCGTCTACGCGCCGAGCAAGACCCGCAATCCGCACAACCTCGAGCACACGCCGGGCGGCTCGTCCTCCGGCTCGGCCGCGGCCGTCGCCTGCGGCATGGTGCCGCTCGCGATCGGCACCCAGACCAACGGCTCGGTGATCCGCCCGGCCTCGTTCTGTGGCGTCTATGGCTACAAGCCAAGCCACGGCCTGATCCCGCGCACCGGGATCCTCGCCCAGTCGCGACCGCTCGACACGGTCGGGGTCATGGCCCGCACGCTCGAGGACATGGCGCTCCTGGCCGAGCCGCTGATGGCGTTCGACGCGCGCGACCCGGACACGCGGCCGAAGGCGCGACCGCAGCTGCTCGAGGTCGTGCGCCAGCCGCCGCCGGTGCCGCCGACGCTCGCCTTCGTCCGCTCGCCGGTCTGGGACCAGTCGAATGAGGACACCAGAGCAGGGTTTGCCGAGCTGGTCGAGGCGCTGGGCGATCGGGTCGAGGAGCTCGAGCTGCCAGCGCCGTTCGCCCGGGCGATCGAGCTGCACCGCGCGATCATGTCGGCCGATCTCGCCAAGAGCTTCGCCCGCGAATACCAGCGCGGCCGTGATCGGCTCAGCACGCAGCTCTGCGAGATCATCGAGTTCGGCCAGACGGTTCCCGCGGTCGACTACAATCGGGCGCTCGAGCTGGCGCGCGTATTGAATGCGGCGCTCAGCGAGCTCTTCCTGCGCTACGACGCGATCCTGACCCCGGCCGCGCCGGGCGAGGCGCCCAAGGGCCTCGAGTTTACCGGCAACCCGATCCTCTGCACGCTCTGGACGCTCTGCGGCGTGCCCACGCTCACCCTGCCACTACTGACCGGGTCGTCGGGGCTGCCGATCGGCGTCCAGCTGGTCGGAGAAAAGGGCGACGATGCGCGCTTGTTGCGCACGGCGGGCTGGCTGGTCGAGACGATTCAGGCGACCGGGCAGACTGTCTGAAGACAATGCCATTTCAGGCGCTGTTACCGCCGCGCGGGGACTCGAAAAAGCTCGCCGCCATCATGGCGAAGCCGGCCGCCACGACGATCCAGAGCGCGACCGAGGGCACGCTGTAGACCAGGACACTGAGGAATACGAGGGCAACTGCGAGAGCGACGATGCCGGCCACCAGATTCGCAAGCATACCCTAGCTTCCTCCCGTTACGCCCGCCCGCGGGGATCGCCCCGACCGGCGTAACGGCGTATGCGCGCGGCCGCGCGTCATGGGGGCGCCCTCTCCGCACCCTCGACCACGGGCGATGACAAGGCAGATCGTATGGTCTATCGAACGTGGAGCCGGCAGCACGGCAGTTCCACTCTGGTTCGGCTCGGCGGGTAGGCACCCATGCGACGCAGTCGCTATGCAAAAATCCTCGCGACGCTCGGTCCCGCGAGTTCGACGCTCGAGCAGATCCACGCGCTGTTCGATGCCGGAACCGACGCCTTTCGGCTGAACTTCTCGCATGGCGCGCATGAAGAGCATGCCGAGCGCTATCACGCGGTACGCGCAGTCGAAGGCCTGACCAAGCGACCGGTCGCCGTCGTGATCGATCTGCAGGGCCCGAAGCTCCGGGTTGGCCGGTTTCGCGACGGGCAGGTCGAGTTGGCGCGGGGCGCCGCCTTTCGTCTCGATCTGCAGTCCGAACTCGGCGATCAGCAGCGCGTGTCCGTGCCGCATCCGGAGATCTTTGCAGCGATCGCGCCCGGCACTGAGCTCCTGCTCGACGACGGCAAGATCCGGCTCACGGTCGAGAAGGTCGGTGCGGGTCATGCCGACACCATAGTGGAGAGCGGCGGCCGCCTGTCCGACAGCAAAGGCGTCAACGTGCCGAACGTGATCCTGCCGTTGTCGGCGCTCACCGCCAAGGATCGCCAGGATCTGCACTTCGGGCTCGATCTTGGCGTGGACTGGGTGGCGCTCAGCTTTGTCCAACGACCGGACGACGTGGCCGAGGCGCGCCGGCTGGTCGCCGGGCGCGCGGCGATCATGGCCAAGATCGAGAAGCCCGCGGCGATCGACCATCTCGATCAGATCATTGACCTGGCCGACGGCATCATGATCGCGCGCGGCGACCTCGGCGTCGAGATGCCGCCCGAAGACGTGCCCGGCCTGCAGAAGCGAATCATCCGGGCAGCGCGCGATGCCGGCAAGCCGGTGGTAGTCGCCACCCAGATGCTGGAATTGATGATCGGCACGCCGGCGCCGACCCGCGCCGAGGCGTCCGACGTCGCCACCGCAGTCTATGATGGCGCCGACGCGCTGATGTTGTCGGCCGAGACCGCCGCCGGCGCCTATCCCACCGAGGCCGTGGCGATCATGGCTCGGATCATCACGAAGGTTGAGCGTGATCCGCTCTACCGCAGCTATCTGGACGCCTACCACGCCGAGGCCGAGAACACCGCCCCCGACGCCATCACTCTCGCTGCCCGTCAGGTTGCGAGCACGGTGCGGGCGGCCGCGATCGTGACCTACACGACGACCGGCTCGACCGCGCTCAGGGCGGCGCGTGAGCGACCCGACCGACCGATCCTGGGGCTGATCACACAGTTCACCACCGCGCGCCGCCTGGCGCTGGTCTGGGGCCTGCACTGCATGGTCTGCGAGGATGCCCACAGCATGGAGGAAATGGCCGAACGGGCATGTCGCTTAGCCCTCGAAAGCGGCATCGCGCAGATCGGTTCGAGCCTGGTGATCACCGCCGGCGTGCCATTCGGCACGCCGGGCTCGACCAATCTGTTGCGGATCGTCTGGGTGCGCTGAACTTCTTCAAGGACCTCGGTGCCGATGGCGCGCTTCCCTCAGCGCCGCCTCGATCAGAATGAGATGGCAGCCGATCAGCAGCGCGCCGCCACCGATCAGCGGGTTGGCGCCAAGGCCCAGGATCAGGCCCGTCACCGCCAGCACGAGCGCCAAGATCGCCCCGGTGAGAAGTGCGTCGGCCAGAAACATGCCGACCAGTTCGCTCACGATATCGCGCAGCAGACTGATCGAGGCATCGCCATAGCGGGACGACGCAACCCGCTTGCCGTCGCGATGCCGGTTGCGAGGAAGAGGACCGCAAACACCAGAAGCGCCAGATCCTGCCCTGGCCAAGCCACGCCGAGGCCTTCGCCGGTCCAGAACACACCGAAGGCCGAGAGCATCACGCCGACGCCGAATTTCAGCGTGTTCTCGGGCACCTGCGAGAGCGGCCGGTGGATGAGAACGCCGCTTGCGAGCACGGCGGCGCAGGCGGCGAGGGCGCCGAGACAAGCCGGCCAGAGCAGCCCGCGCCCTGCACCCACAGCGATGACGATGAAGATCACCTCCAGCCCTTCGAGCAGCACGGCCTTGAAGGCAGCGAGGCCAGCGATCCAGTCGAGTGAGGTGTCCTTGCGTCGCGTCTCTTCGGCGAGGTGCTCGGTTTCGGCCGCGAACGCGGCATCCTCGTCGTGCAGGGGTATGACGCCCGCCCAGCGCAGGACGGCCTTGCGCAGCCATCCCATGCCGAACAGCAGGAGAAGAACGCCGATCACGAACTGGAGGAGGTGCAGCGGCATACGGCCGAGCAGGGGGCCGAGCACCACGACCAGCAGCCCGAGCGCGCCCAGCGCCGCCGCGGTCCCGAACGCTGCCGGTCGCCAGCCGCGCACGGCGGCGACGGCGAGTACGATGGTGAACGCCTCGACCACTTCGACCAGCGAGGCCGCGAAAGCCGCGCCGATCGCCGGGGTGGCTAAGCTCCATGAAACCGGGTCCATCACATTGCCAGATGCGTCGTTCGGTTACGTAGTATTTGCTACGCCGATCGTGCATCTGTAGTGTATGCGACGGGTCCAGGTCAACCGGGATTCGGCATCGTGAAAGCTTCGGTCGCCTTCGCTGAGCGAGTGAATGCCCGCTGGGAGCGGATCAGCCCGAGCGAGCGGAGCGTGGCGCGGTTCTTCCAGCAAAACCCAGAGGAAGTGCTAGTCGCGTCCGCTGCGGCGCTCGCGGAGAAGACCGGAACCAGTGATGCCACCGTGATCCGTACCGCGAAGGCGCTCGGATTTGCCGGCATGAGCGAGCTGCGGCGGGCGCTGGCCGCGGAGCTGCGGCAGGGCACGTCACCGGCCCATCGGCTAGCCCGAACTTTGAGCGACGTGGGCGACGACCTCGCAGCGGCCTTCAAGGCGACGCTGGAGATCCATCAGGACGCGCTCGAGGGTCTTCGTCGCGACATCACGCCGGAGCTTTTTCGGGCCGCCGTGCGGTCCATCGTCGAGGCGCAGCGGCGGTTCATCTTCGGGATCGGGCCTTCGAGCGCGATGGCGGACTATTTTGCCATTCAGCTCGGGCGGTTCGGCTTCGAGGCGCAGAGCCTGACCCAGACCGGCCTGCTCCTCGCCGACGGCTTGCTGAAGCTGCGTGAAGGCGATCTTCTGCTGATTTTCGCCTACAGCCGGGTCTATCGGGAACTGGCGGCGCTCTTAAATCGGGCCGACCGCCGCGGCGTCAGGACGATGCTCTTTTCCGACACGCTCGGCCCGAGACTCCGCGACCGGATCGGCTTGATCCTGCCGGTCGCGCGCGGCCGCGCCGACATGTTCAGCTTGCACACGGCCACGCTCGGGCTGATCGAGGCGCTCCTCGTCGGCATCGCCCGGGAACGTCCGGCCGAGACCATCGCCAGTCTCGTCTCGCTGAACGAGTTGCGGACCGAGCTCGCGGGGGTGCCGATGGACCTTTCTGTCCCAAGACTCAAAGCGCCTCGCCGCGCATCGCCCGCGGCAGATCCCCGACCAAACCCATCGCGTGGCGCATGAAGAACTGCTTGAGGGGGCCGATCCGCTCGACCAGGCCGAGTCCGACCTCGCGCCCGATCCGCAGCGGCAGCAGGTCGTTCGCGAACAACCGGGTGAGGCCGTCGGTGATCGCGATCAGCGCGAGCGAATCGAACCGCCGCCAGCGCTCGTAACGGGCAAGGACCGCGGCGCTGCCCGGATCGAGCCCGAGCCGTCGAGCGTCAATCATCAGCTCGGCCAGCGCGCCGACGTCGCGCAGCGCTAGGTTCCAACCCTGGCCGGCGATCGGATGAATCGCGTGCGCGGCATCGCCCACCAGCGCGAGCCGACGGTCCGTGTAGCGTTCAGCCTGGACCATCGCGAGCGGGTAGTGCCAGCGCGGCCCAGCGAGGCGCAGCTGCCCGAGCTGCTCCCCGAACCGCTCGCCCAACTCGTCCATGAACTCGCCGTCATCGAGACCGATCAGCTCCCGCGCGAGCCAGCTCTCGGCCGCCCAGACGATCGATGAGCGCCAGCCGGTCATCGGCAAAATGGCGAACGGGCCATCTGCGAAGAATCGCTCGATCGCGAGTCCCTGGTGTGGCTGTTCGTGCGCGATCGTGGCGACGATGCCGGTCTGATCGTAGGTCCAGCGCAGGACGTCGATGCCCGCCGCGGCGCGGGTTGGCGAGGCGCCGCCCTCGGCCACCGCGACCATTGCCGCCCGGATCGAGCGGCCGCTCGTGAGGCGAGCCTCTGCCGCTCCATCGTTGCGCTCGAGACGTGCGACCCGGTCCGGCGCGGCCAGCGCGAGGCCACGCGCCGCGAGCTCTTCGGCGCGCCGCAGCAAGGCGCTGCGGATCACGCGGTTCTCGACGATGTGGCCAAGCGCGTCGGCGCTGACCGCCCGATGGTCGTAGTTCACGGTCAGCGGCGAGTGCGCTTCGCCGACTCGAATGTCGAGGATCGGCTCAGCTTCGGACATCAGATGCCCCCAGAGGCCGATCGCCTCGAGCAGGCGCCGCGAGCCCTGCGCGATCGCCGTGACGCGACCATCGAACGGCGCCGCGGTGGTCGAGATCATCGCTCGTTGTTCGACCAGCATGACCCGCAGCCCCGCGCCGGCAGTTGCACAGGCCAGTGCCAAGCCGGTCATACCGCCGCCGATGACCAGCAGATCAAACTCCGACCGGTCGATGTCCATCGCGCGAATCTGGGCGAGATCGACCAGGATCGCCCGTGCGGCATGCGGTCGCAGCCAGCCCGCCCAAGGAAGCGCGGATCGCCCCCCTTGCCTGACGGCTGGCCAGCGACCGGTGGTCTGGTCAAAATTCGGGCACCACGCCGGGCGCATCCGGGCGTGGCCGCTCGTGCCCTACGTCGCGATCCCGACCAGCGCTTTGTATTGGATCACCGCACCCGGGCGCGACTGGTCGAGCCAGCTCGGCGTCTGCGACGTCGCAGGTTCCACCCCGACCGCCCGGAGCGGCGCGTGCTGGCCCCTCCAGCTCAGGCCCAGCGCAGGAGCAAATAGACCCCGGTCTCGTTCGCCCGGACGGCGAACAGCGCCTACGGCTCTCTTTTTTCTAAGTGGTTGAAGCAGCTTGTCCGAAAATGTTAATGTCGGGTCCGATTGGTGTCACGCTGGGTGCGCGGCACCGATGCCCAACTTGCCTCAGGTGATGCTCAACCCACGGCTCGAAGCCCTCAGTGACTACCCGTTCAGGCGGCTCGCCCAGCTCCTGGCACCGCTCGAACCGCCTCCGGGTCGACGGCCGATCGATCTGTCGATCGGTCAGCCGATGCATCCGGTCCCGGCGCTGCTGGCCGAGACTCTGCACGCCCACGACCATCTCTGGGGGCGTTATCCACCGGTCAACGGCACACCAGCGTTTCGCGGAGCCGCCGCGGCCTGGCTGACCCGTCGCTATCGGCTACCTGCAGCGGCGCTCGACCCGGAGCGGCACGTCCTGCCGGTCGCGGGCACCAAGGAGGCGCTGTTCATGATCGCCCAGGCGGTCGTGGCCGAGCAGAAGGCGGGACAAAGGCCGGCAGTGCTCCTGCCTAATCCCTTTTACAACGTCTATCTCGGCGGCGCGCTGATGGCGGGGGCCGAGCCGGTCCTGCTGCCAGTGTCCGCCGAAGGCCGTTATTTGCCGTCGCTCGACGAACTGAGCCGCGAGCTGCTCGAGCGGACGGCAGCGTTCTACATCTGCTCACCGGCCAACCCGCAAGGCTTGGCGGCCGACCTCGAGTACCTGATCCGGCTGATCCGGCTCGCCCGCGAGCACTGCTTCCTCCTGATCGTTGACGAATGCTATGCCGAGATCTACACGGATAGGCCGCCGGCCGGGGGGCTCGAGGCCGCCGTCGCGTTGAACGGTGGGCTCGAGTGCGTGATCGTCTTCCACTCCCTCTCGAAGCGCTCGAGCGCGGCCGGGCTCCGTTCGGGCTTCGTGGCTGGGGACCCCGACGTGATCGCCGGCTTCGCCCGCCTGCGCAGCTACGGTGCCGCGGTGCAACCGTTGCCTGTCCTGGCGGCGGCGACCGCACTCTGGCAGGACGAGGCACATGTGGCCGTCAACCGGACCCTCTACCGGGAGAAGTTCGATCTCGCCGACCAGCGGCTTGCGGGACAGTTGGATTACTATCGACCCGATGGCGGTTTTTTTCTGTGGCTGAAGGTCGGCGACGACCTCGCCGCGACCCGGCGTCTTTGGGCCGAAGCGGCCATCAAGGTGCTCCCCGGCACCTATCTGGGTCGCCCGGATCAGCGAGGCGTCAATCCGGGCAGCGGGGCGATCCGGGTCGCCCTCGTGCATGACCTCGCGACCACCGATGCTGCGCTCGCGGATCTGGTCGATGCTCTGGCCCCGGCTGGGATCTGAGCAGGCGGAGGACTCGCGCGTCATGGCCGCCCCTTCCGTCCCCGGTATCGAGCGGGCCGGCGTGTCCCGGTTCCTGGCCCGGCGCTTGGCCGAGGCGCTCGGGATCGGGCTCCTGGTCGCGGCCCTGATCGTGGCCGTGGCGCTATGGGGCTACGATCCGAACGACCCCTCACTCAATCACGCGATCTCCCGACCGAGCGTCAATCCGCTCGGCCACTTCGGTGCCAGCGTCGCCGACGTCTTGCTGCAGACGCTCGGCCTCGCGGCCTGGCTGATTGTGTCGGTCCTGCCTGCGTGGGCGCTGCGCTTGATCTTCGGGCGGCCGCTTGCCTGGCCGTGGCTGCCGGTAGCAACACTACCCCTGGCCCTGCTGGCGACCGCGGCCTATCTGGCAACCCGGCCGTTGCCTGACAGCTGGCCTTTTTGGGTCGGCCTGGGTGGTTTCGTCGGCGACTTTGTCCTCAATCGCTTGGAGCGGCCGATCGGTCCCGACCTCTATCCGACGGTTACCGGCTGGGCCACACTCGTGCTCCTCGTGTTGGCTATCGGGGTCAGCTGGCGCGAGGTCTGGCTGGTGCTTCGAAGGCTACTCCTGGCGGCGGTGCGGCTTGGGCGCCGACGTCCGGCTGAGCCGCTCGAGGAGCCGCGCTGGGCGCAGGCGATCGAGCAGCGGTTCGGCGAGCCGGCACCGAGGCCTCACCCGAGACGGGCGTGGCCGTTCGCCGCGGGCTTCAGTTTCGTCGGTCAGTTCGTGGGTGGCCTCGCCGCGCGCCTGAAACCGGCCGGTGGCCGCGGCGCCAGGGGCGTGCGGGCCGAGCCGGCTGCCACTGTCGAGCCCCGAGCCGACACCCGCCGGCGGCGGCCGGTCGCGGCACATGCAGACGGCAGGCCACGCCAAGCCGAGAGCGCTCCGCCGGCGCCCAAGGCGGCGGTCCTCGGGGAGCCACCCCAGAGTGCCGGAGAACTTGTACCAAGCGGCGATTTTCAGCTGCCACCGCTGGACTTTCTGACACAGTCGCGGGCACGCAGCAGCGTCACCCTCGATCGCGCCGCTCTGGCCGAGACCGCGCGGGCGCTCGAGAAGGTTCTGGACGACTTCGGCGTTCGCGGCGAGATCGTCGACGTGCGCCCAGGCCCGGTGGTGACGCTGTACGAGCTGGAACCTGCGCCCGGCACCCGCGCTGCCCGCGTCATCGCGCTCGCCGACGACATCGCTCGCTCGCTCTGCGCCATGTCGGTGCGCGTCGCCACGGTCCCTGGACGCAACGTGATCGGTATCGAGCTGCCGAACGACCAGCGCGAGACGGTCTATCTCCGTGATCTCCTGGCGAGCCCGGCCTACGAGGACACCTCGGCCCGTCTGACGCTCGCGCTCGGCAAGGACATCAGCGGCGATCCGGTGGTCGTCGATCTGGCCCGGATGCCGCATCTCCTGATCGCCGGCACCACGGGCTCCGGCAAGTCGGTGGCGATCAACGCCATGATCCTCTCGCTGCTCTACCGGCTGCCGCCGGACGAGTGCAAGCTGATCATGATCGATCCCAAGGTGATCGAGCTGTCGGTCTATGAGGGCATTCCCCATCTCCTGGCGCCGGTGGTTACCGAGCCGCACAAGGCGGTGGTCGCGCTCAAGTGGGTTGTCCGGGAGATGGACGAGCGCTACCGGGTGATGTCGCATTTGGGCGTTCGCGACATCTTCGCCTACAACCGGCGGATGACCGAGGCCCTGGCCAAGGGCGAACAGCTCTCGCGCCGGGTCCAGACCGGCTTCGAGCCAGGAACCGGCGTGCCGGTGTTTGAGCAGCAGGCGATCGAGATGAGCCGGATGCCGCTCATCGTGGTGGTGGTCGACGAGGTCGCCGATCTGATGCTGACAGCCGGCAAGGAGATCGAGTCGGCGATCCAGCGCCTCTCTCAAAAGGCGCGCGCTGCCGGCATTCATCTGATCGTCGCCACCCAACGTCCTTCAGTCGATGTCCTGACCGGCGTCATCAAGGCCAACCTGCCGAGCCGGATCAGCTTCCGGGTCAGCTCCAAGATCGACAGTCGGACCATCCTCGGCGAGCCGGGCGCTGAGCAGCTGCTCGGCCAGGGCGATCTCCTACACATGATGCCGGGCGAGCGGATCATGCGCATTCACGGCCCCCTGGTCACGGACGAAGAGGTCGAGCGGGTGGTCGCCTTCCTTCGCCAGCAAGGCGAGCCGGAGTATCTCGATTCGGTGACCGATGAGGCGGCGCTCGAGGCCGATGGCCCGCTCAGCGCCGGGCTCAGCGAAGTCGGCAATGGCGGTAGCGACGATGCTCAGTACGCCCAAGCGCTCCAGATCGTCGCCCGCGAAGGCAAGGCCTCGACCAGCTTCCTGCAGCGTAAGATGCGGATCGGCTACAACAGCGCGGCGAGGCTGATCGAGCGGATGGAAGCGGAGGGCCATGTCAGCCATCCTGACCATGTCGGCCGCCGCCAGGTGTTGATCGGCGGCCAGGACGCCGACGCCAGGAGCGCCTCATGGTAGAAGCCGCGGTGCAGCGGCAAAGGTCCCCCTGGTCCGCGCGCCTGTGCTCTGCGCTGATCTTACTGGCCTACGGTCTTGCCTCTGGACCGGCCTCGGCCGCGGTCCACGATTCACTCACCACCCGGTCCGAGGACATCGCCCGCATCGAAGACTATTTCAACGGTCTGCGCACGCTGCGCTCGAACTTCACCCAGATCAACCCCGACGGCGGCACGGCGAGCGGCAAGTTGTACTACGCCCGGCCCGACAAGATGCGGCTCGACTACGACGCGCCGAGCGATCTCCTGATCATCGCCAACGGCTGGGATCTGGTCTATCAGGACCGGCGGCTGAAGCAGGTGAGCCATCTGTTCACCAGCTCGACCCCACTCGGCTTCCTGCTCCAGGACCAGATCCGCCTGAGCGGCAAGGTCACCGTGACCGACCTCGAGCACCGCGGCGGCGAGCTCAGGGTCAGCGTCGTTCAGACCGACGAGCCGAAGCAGGGCACGCTCGTGCTCGCCTTCGCCGAGCAACCTTTCGAGCTCCGTCGCTGGACGGTCGTCGACGCCCAGGGGCTGGCCACGCACGTGCTGCTCGAGTCGATCCAGACGGACGTACCTATCGACGATAAACTGTTCGTCTTTCACAACCCAAAATTCTATCCCGAGGACCGTCATTGATCCCATTTGGGATAAATCCCGGTGTGCCGGCCGGCACGCAGGATTGCCCTGCACTGCGCCGACACCATTTACTATTGTGGGAATGGAAGGTCGCGCTCAGGCGTTGTTCGGTCATGGTGGGCCAGAGGTTGCCACCCTGGGGCCGGGTGACGGGGATGGAAGCGGTTCGGGACTATCTGCGCATCATCCTGGATCGTGCGGTCACGCCGTTCGCGTGTGCGCTGCTGGGTGACGCCGAACCAGGTCTCCCTGATGGGCATTTTGCTGACGCTGGTGACGGCCGCGCTGATCATTAATGGCCCGCTGCCTGCGGCCGGACTGATGTACATTCTGGCCGCCAGCCTCGATCTGCTCGACGGCGTGCTCGCCCGCATGGCCAAGATGGCAAGCCGCTTCGGCGCGTTCCTGGATTCGACCGCCGATCGGATCTCTGAGGGGTCGTGTTCGCGGCGATCGCCTATCACTTCGCCAATCACGGCCAGTCAGTCGACGCGGCGATCGCAGTTCTGGCGCTGCTCGGCTCACTGCTGGTGA
Organism: uncultured Alphaproteobacteria bacterium; assembly: GCA_963815435.1. GTDB lineage: Bacteria > Pseudomonadota > Alphaproteobacteria > Geminicoccales > Geminicoccaceae > DATAOG01. The sequence goes on along the minus strand of CAWFGZ010000013.1, from coordinate 339,164 downwards.
GTTACACTCGCGCTCGCGCCGAGGGGCTGGGCCTCGAATGCAAGGTCGGCATCGTGACCCGCGCCGAGCGGGTCGTGCTGGTCGCGCTTGGCCTGATCTTGGGCCTTCTGCCCGAGGCGGTCTATCTGCTCGCGGCGCTGACCGCCTTCTCCGCCACGCAGCGGATCCTGCACACCCTGCGTCAGCTCTATCCGCAGGGTTAGTGCTCCAGCGCGGGTTTGGATCTTCGACCGCGTTGCCGCCCCTGGATCCCAGTAATGCTGGTGCCGCCGAGAGGAATTGAACCTCTGACCCCTCCCTTACCAAGGGAGTGCTCTACCCCTGAGCTACGGCGGCCGGGAAAGCGCAGGCTAGATGCCACAGGCCGCGGGTCGGACGCAAGCGAATTGGGCCAGCGATGACCGGGTCGGACGATCGCCCGAAGCAGCCGAAACACTCGGCGCGCGCCGGGGCCGAGAAGGCGGCGCGCGAGGCGCGTCTGGCCGAAGAAATGCGCCAGAACCTCCTCAAGCGCAAACGCCAGCAGCGTGCACAACGCGAGCCCGCCAAGCCGACCGTCGTTAAGCCGACGTAAACCACTTCTGAGGCTCGACTTGTCGCAATGCGCCCGAGCCCCTACAACGGGCCGCGAGCGCGCCGCAACACTTCGGTACCGGAGCTCTCTCACTGATGGACAAGATTCTCATTCGCGGTGGCCAAGCCTTGCGCGGCCACATCCCGATCAGCGGCGCGAAGAACGCCGCCCTGCCGATCCTGGCGGCGGGCCTCCTGGTCGAGGAGCCGCTGCTTCTCGACAATGTCCCCGAGCTGGTCGACATCGACACGATGCGGCAGCTGTGCGCGACCCTTGGCATGACGGCGACGCCGGTCGAGGGCGATCCTCAGCGCCTCGAGATCTCGACCCCCCGCATCACCGGCACGCTCGCGGCGTACGACCTTGTGCGCAAGATGCGCGCCTCCGTTCTGGTCCTCGGGCCGCTGCTGGCGCGCGCCGGAGAGGCCAAGGTGTCGCTGCCCGGCGGCTGCGCGATCGGCCCGCGGCCGGTCGATCTGCACCTCAAAGGACTCGAGGAGCTCGGCGCCGAGATCGAGCTCCGCGAAGGCTACATCCACGCCCGCGCGCGCCGCGGCCTGAAGGGCGCCAGGGTCCGCCTCGACGTGCCATCGGTCGGCGCCACCGAAAACCTGCTGATGGCCGCCAGCCTGGCCGACGGCGAGACGGTGATCGCCAATGCGGCGCGCGAGCCCGAGGTGGTCGATCTGGCGCGCTGCCTGATCGCCATGGGTGCGCGGATTGAGGGCGTGGGCGGCGGCACCCTGGTGATCGAGGGCGTGCCGCGCCTGCAGGGTGCCGAACACAGGGTGCTGCCCGATCGGATCGAGCTCGGCACCTATGCGATGGCAGCGGCGATCACCGGCGGCACGCTCGAGCTGCTCGGCGGCCGCGTGCAGCTGATCCACACCGTAGCCGAGAAGCTCGAAGAGGCGGAGGTGACGATCGAGCCCAGCGAGCATGGCATTCGGGTCGTCAGCGCTGGCATCAAGCCGATCGGGGTCGACGTCATGACCCAGCCCTATCCCGGCTTTCCGACCGACCTCCAGGCCCAGTTCATGGCCCTGATGTGCGTAGCCGAGGGCGCCTCGATGATCACCGAGACGATATTCGAGAACCGCTTCATGCACGTGCCCGAGCTGATGCGTATGGGTGCGCGCATCACTGTCCATGGCGGCTCGGCCCTGGTGCGGGGCGTCGAGCGGCTGACTGGGGCACCGGTCATGGCGACGGACCTGCGTGCGTCGGTGTCGCTGATCCTGGCGGGGCTTGCCGCGGAGGGCGAAACCGTGGTCAATCGGGTGTATCACCTGGATCGCGGCTACGAGCGCCTGACCGACAAACTGGTGGCCTGCGGCGCCGCGATCGAGCGGATTCGGTGAGCCACCAAGCCGGCATGCGATGAGCGAACGCCTGCGCCTGAAAGCGGTCGACGCCGATGATGTGAGCGTGATTGCAGCCTGCCTCCAGGATGCGTTGATCCCGCTGTCCGAGATGGTCTATCTGGCCGAGGAGCACCGCTTCCTTGCCGCCTTTACCCGCTTTCGTCGCGAGTGCCTGGCGGACCCAGCGCGCCCGGAGGGTCTGACCCAATGCCAGTCGGCGCTCGCCTTCAGCGAGGTTGAGGCCGTGAAGCACCACGGCCTCGACCGCCGTTTCGGCGGGGTCAAGCTCGAACTGCTGACCCTCCTCGCCGAGCCGGGCCCCGACGGCGGCTTCTGCATCACTCTGCTCTTCGCCGGCGATGCCGCAGTCCAGCTCCGCGTGCGGGCGATCGCCGCGACCCTCGAGGATTTCGGCGACCCCTGGCCGGCACCGGTGACCCCCGCGCACGTCCTGGCCGCAGTGGAGGCGGAGGACGGCTAGCTGTGGCGGCCCGGCTCGACGATCGCTCCCCCGACTTCGAGGCCGCGTTCGCCCGCCTGGTCGGCAAGCGGCGGCAACCACCGGACGACGTCCGCGATGACGTCACCGCGATCCTGGAACGGGTTGCGGCCGAGGGCGACACGGCCCTGATCGACTATACCGCTCGCTTCGACCGGCACAGGCCGAGTCCAGCGGAGCTTCGGATCGGGCACGACGCCATCGAGCGGGCGGTCGCCGGCTGCCCCTCGGAGCTGTACGACGCTCTGCATTTTGCCACCGAGCGGATCGGCGCCTTCCACCGCAGCCAGCTCCCCCAAGGTCAGCAGGTCGAGGACGCGCTTGGCGTCCGGCTCGGCCTGCGCTGGCGCCCGATCGATGCAGTCGGGATCTACGTGCCTGGCGGCAGGGCGGCCTATCCCAGCTCGGTGCTGATGAACGCGGTGCCCGCCAGGATTGCCGGCGTTAGACGGCTGGTGATGACCGTGCCGGCGCCGGTTGGCGCGCTCAATCCGCTGGTCCTGGTCGCGGCCAGAATTGCCGGAATAGACGAGATCTATCGGGTCGGCGGCGCGCAGGCGATCGCGGCCCTCGCTTTTGGCACCCAGACCATCCGACCGGTCGACAAGATCGTCGGCCCGGGCAATGCCTATGTCGCCGAGGCCAAACGGCAGGTGTTCGGCCGGGTTGGCATCGATCTGATCGCCGGCCCGTCGGAGATCCTGGTGATCGCCGATGGCGGGCAGGATCCCGACTGGATCGCAGCCGATCTCCTGAGCCAGGCTGAGCACGACGAGCTCGCTCAGGCGATCCTGATCACCGACAGCGCCGAGCTGGCCGAGCAGGTCGCCACAGCGATCGAGCGGCAGCTCGCCGATCTGCCGCGACGGTCGATCGCCGCGACCAGCTGGCGCGATTGGGGCGCGATCATCCTGGTTGGCGATCTCGAGCGGGCGCCTGCGCTGGTCGACCAGCTCGCACCCGAGCACCTCGAGCTGCTGGTGACGCACCCCGAGGCGATGGCTGAACGGATCCGGCACGCGGGCGCGATCTTTCTCGGGCCCTATACGCCTGAAGTGATCGGCGACTATGTCGGCGGGCCGAACCATGTCCTGCCGACCGGACGCACCGCTCGTTTTGCGTCCGGCCTCTCGGTCTACGACTTTCTGAAGCGCACCACGCTGCTTGCCTGTTCACCGCGCGAGCTTTGGTGTGCTTGGGCCGCCGGCGGCGCGCCTTGCGCGCGCCGAGGACCTGGCCGGCCACGCGCGGGCGGTGGAGCTGCGCCTTGGCGCCACCAAGCCGGCATGAGCGAGGATGATTCCGCCCGGATCATCGAGATCCAGCTGGACAGCGCCAGCATCATTCGCTGGAGCCGGGAAGTCGAACATGAGCGCCAGGTCGCGATATTTGATCTGCTCGAGCGCAACTCCTTCGAGCTGACCAGCGGTTTCGCGGGGCCGTATCGAGTGCGGCTGTCGCTGCGCGAGGCCAATCTGATCTTCAAGGTGGCCGACGGGTCACAGCAAAACCAGACCGAGATCAGCCTGTCGATGCGGCCTTTTCGGCGCATCATCAAAGACTACTTCTTGATTTGCGACAGTTACTTCCAGGCGATCAAGAGCGCCTCGCCGAGCCGGATAGAGGCGATCGACATGGGCCGGCGGGGCCTGCACAACGAGGGCGCGGAGAAGTTGGCCGATGCGCTCGCCGGCAAGATCAAGGTCGACGACGAGACCGCCCGGCGCCTATTCACCCTGATCTGCGTCCTGCACATCCGTGGCTAGGCCGTTCGAGGAGCTGCCTGGCAGCGTCCTTTTCGCCTGCACCCACAATGCCATCCGCTCACCGATGGCCGAGAGCCTCATGAAGTACCTGCACGGCCGGCAGGTCTACGTCGACTCGGTCGGCGTGCGAGCGGCGTCGATCGATCCGTTCGCGGTCGCGGTGCTCGACGAGATCGGCATCGATCTGTCACAGCACCGTCCGAAAAGCTTCGAGGATCTCGAGGACGATTACTTCGATCTGGTGATCTCGCTCTCGCCCGAGGCGCAACACCGTGCCGTGGAGCTCACGCGCACCAGTTCCTGCGAGATCGAGTTCTGGCCGACCATGGACCCGAGCCTAGTCAGCGGCAGCCGCGAGGTGCGACTGGATGCCTACCGTGCCCTGCGCGACTATCTGCTGAAGCGCCTTCAGGCACGCTTTCCGCCTTCGGGTGCGCCGGTGATGGCGTGATCCTGGCGATCGACCGGATTCGCCCCCCTTGACCTGGTTACGAGCAGGCGTCATCTACAAAGCGCCGATGCAGGCGAAATCACCCACAAAGGAGGTCGAATGGCGAAAGAAGATCTGATCGAGTTCAGCGGCACCGTGACTGAAGTCCTGCCGAACGCGATGTTTCGCGTAAAACTTGAAAATGACCATGACGTTCTCGCCCATACATCGGGCCGCATGCGCAAGAATTGGATTCGGGTCCTGACCGGCGACCGGGTCACGGTCGAGATGACCCCATACGATCTCACCCGCGGCCGGATCACCTATCGCTTCAAATAGCGGGTGGCGCGCACCCCGTCCCTGATTTTGGCTTCGTCCTCGCCGCGACGGCTGGCGTTGCTCCGCCAGATCGGCGCGGAGCCGGAGCGGGTCGAAACTCCCCGGGTCGACGAGACGCCTTTGCCACGCGAACTGCCGCAGGCCCATGCCCTCCGCCTGGCGGAGGCCAAGATGACGTCCGTCGCTATACGTCCGGAAGCGGCGGATTCTTTTGTGCTGGGTGCCGATACCGTGGTCGCCTGCGGTCGGCGGATTCTGCCCATGGCCAATGACGTGCCGGTCGCAGAGCGCTGCCTGCAACTACTCTCGGGCCGTCGCCACCGGGTCTACACGGGGATCGCACTTGCTGCGCCGGGCGGGCGTCGGGCATCACGGGTGGTCATGACGGCGGTCCGCTTTAAGCGCCTGAGTGCCGAGGAGCTCGACGCCTATCTCGCTTGTGGCGAATGGCGCGGCAAAGCGGGCGGCTACGCCATCCAGGGGCGCGCCGAGGGCTTCACCCTCTCGATCAACGGCAGCTATTCGAACGTCGTCGGCCTGCCGCTGGCCGCCACGCTCGACCTGCTGCGCGGGCTCGGCTGGCGGTCGGCGTCGTGAGTCGCGAGGTGATCATCGAGCCGACGGCGTTCGGCATCCTCGCGGGCCTGCTCGAGGATGGCCGCCTGGTGGACGTAAGCTTCGCAGACCTGGAGACGGCCTCCGTTCGCGATCAGGTGTTTCTCGGCCGCGTCCGCGCGATCGATCACGACCTCGATGCCGCCTTCGTCGACTGCGGCCTCGGGCAGGACACCTTTCTCAGCGCGCGCGACGCTGCTGCCCTTTCGGGACAGCCGCGCGGCACCCCGATCGGCCGCCAGGTGACCGAGGGCCAGGCAGTCGTGGTCCAGGGCCGCCGCGATGCCGGGGCCGGCAAGGGCCCCCGCGTGACCGGTGATGTGGCCCTGGCCGGCCTGCATGTAATCCATCAGCCGCGCCGCGGCGATCTCCGCGTTTCCGAGCGGCTCGGCAGGTCAGCTGCCGCCGAGGCCGCGTGGACACGCGCGGCCAGGTTGTTCCCTGACGGCGGCATCGTGCTCCGCACCTCCGCATCGGCCGCGACCGACGCCGAGCTCATGGACGAGACGCTCCGTCTGCAGCGCCTCTGGCAGGCGATCGAGGCGAAAGCGAAGCAGGCACGACCACCGGCCCGTCTGCACGGTCTCGGCGATCCCCTACATCGTGCCCTGGCAGAGCATCTGCGTCCCGATCTCGAGCGCATCGTCCTCGCCGACCGGGCGGCTCTTGCGCGCGCGCGAAGCTATCTTGAGGAATGGCGGCCGTCCCTGCTCGAGCGGCTGGACTACTCGGCCGGTGCTTTCGAAGCGAGCGGTGCCGGCGAGCAGCTGCAGGCAGCGCTCGAGCCGGTCGTCCCGCTGCCCGGCGGCGGGTCGCTGATCATCCAACCGACCGCTGCGCTCACCGCGATCGACGTCGACGGCGGTGGACGCCGGGCCCTCGAGACCAACCTCGAGGCCACGCAAGAGATCGCGCGGCAAGTGCGGCTACGGCGGATCGGCGGCACCATCGTCGTTGACTTCGTCGACCTTGCAACCAAGCCGGATCGCGCACGGCTGTTCTCGGCGCTGCGTGCAGCCTTTGCGGGTGACCCGGCGCCGGTTCAGATTTTTCCGATGGGCCCTCTCGGGCTGATTCAACTGAGCCGCAAGCGTGTCGGCCGCTCGCTGGAGGCGGAGTTCGCGCGACCATGTCCGGCTTGCGCCGGCGCCGGCGTGCTCCCGAGCCTCCGGCGACAGGCGCTGGGTCTCGTCGCCGAACTCGAGAGGCGATCACCGGAGCGGATCGGTGCGCGCGTCGCGTCGGATCTCCACGGTTACCTCACCGGCAGCGCTGCCGCGGTCTGGGCCGGGTTCGGCGAACGCCGCGGCGCAACGCCCGCGCTCGCGGTCGACAACTCTTTGCCGCCGGGCGAGTACCGGCTCGAAGAGAGAAGCGGATGACAAGCGATCGTCCAGCCCGACGCGGACCCGCAGGACAGTCCGCAAAAAAGGAGCCCCGGTGTCCGCTCTGCGGTCGACCGCGGGTGCACCGATTCCGGCCGTTCTGCTCGGCCCGCTGCCGCGACGTCGACCTCGCCCGCTGGTTCGGCGGGGCCTACGTCGTGCCGGCCGTGGAGCCGGGTTACGACGACGAGGACAACGAGCGAGACGAACGCGGCTAGAGAGCTTTCCGCGCGACGATTGTCGGGCGTCAGGCCGGCTTGTAGGCGATCGCCTCGACCTCGAGCTTACCGGCGAGAACCAGCTTGGAGACCACCGTCGAGCGGGCCGGCGGCTCGGTCGGGAAGGTCTCGGCGAATACCGCATTGAACCGGGTGAAGTCGCGCGGATCGTCGATCCAGCAGGTGCACTTGACCACATCGGCCATGGTGCAGCCGGCCTCGGCGAGGATTGCTTTGATGTTCGCAAATATCTGTCGGGCCTCTGCCTCGATGCCGCCCTCGACCAGGCGCCCGCTCGCGTCGGTCGCCATCTGCCCGGAAACGAACACCAGATCGCCCGCCCGGATCGCCTTTGAGAACGGCAGTTTCATTCCGGCCGCGGCGAACGCTCCGCCGATCACTTGCTTGCTCATGGTCTTTGCCTCTCTTTGGGACACCCTCTGCTGCAAAGGAGCGCGTTCCTTCGCTGAGGTCAACGACGGGAGAGCGCATGATCCGAATTGGTTTCGATGTCGGCGGCAGCAAGATTGCTGCCATCGCGATCGACCCGGAGGGCCGCGAGCTCGCACGCGACCGCCGGGCGGTACCGCACGACTATGCCGGAACCCTCGCAGCTCTCGTCGAGCTGGTCGGCGTGTTCGTCCGGACGCATGGCCCGGCGATGTCGATCGGGATCGCCATGCCGGGCATGATCGCCGCCGACGGCAGCCTGATCCGGGTGGTCAATCTGCCCTGGGTCGAAGGTCGTCCGCTCCGGCGCGGCCTCGAGCAGGCCACGCAGTGCCCGGTGCAGATCGCCAACGACGCCAACTGCTTCGCGCTGTCGGAGGCGATCGACGGCGCGGCCACCGGCGCGCGGGTGGTGTTCGGCGCAATCCTCGGCACGGGCGTCGGCGGCGGCATCGTGGTCGACCGCCGGCCGCTCGCTGGCGCCAACGCGATCGCCGGCGAATGGGGCCACAATCCGCTACCGCTCCTCGCGCCCGAGGACGGCCCGCCGGTCACCTGCGGGTGCGGTCGGACCAGTTGCATTGAGACTTGGCTGAACGGCGCGGCGCTCGCGCGGGGCTACGCCTCGATCGCCGGCCGGCACGCCGAAGCCCCTGAGATTGCCCGCCTCGCCGAGGAGCGTGATGCCGCCGCCGGCGCCACCCTCGCCCGTTATCGACGCCGTCTCGCGGTAGCGCTGGCCGGGGTCATCAATCTCCTGGACCCCGATGTGATCGTGCTCGGCGGTGGCCTGTCCTCGATTCCGAGTCTTGCACCGAGGTGCCGCGTCTCTGGCCGCCCCTGGTCGTCGCGCCGGAGCCAAAGACGCGCCTGGTGGCGGCGCGCTTCGGCCCGGAGAGCGGCCTGCGCGGCGCCGCCTGGCTCGGCGCCAGCTAAGCATTCAGAAAAAGGTCCGGATCGCCTCGGTCACCGTGTAGTCGTCGTCGACCACGTAGAGCAGCCGCCACTTGTCGAAGGTTGTGCAGGGGTGCGAGATGCCGAAGCTCACCAGATCGCCGACCCGAAGCGGGCTGTCGGGCGGCACGCGCAGGCAGGCGTGCTGATCGTAGAGGGCGGTCACCTGGAAGCCGGAGCCGAGGTCTTGGGGGTGGGTCTGCAGGTTCGGCCGGTACCACTGTCGGGGCAGCGGTAGATGAACGTCATGAGAGACGTCGCGCTTGCCCATGGTCGCGATCGCGAGCCCAGGCTCCGGCGTCGACTGCACGGCCGCCCAGAGCTCGAGCGCGGGCTTCAGACCTTCGCCCAGCTGCTCCACCTCCGGCGTCCGCTCGCTGAGGCGTGCAAAGGCATCGGTGTAGATCTTCGAATCGTGGCTCAGATAGCAGCCGCTGCGCAGCACGATCTCGACGGCGCGCCCGAGATCGGCGCCGCGAAAGGCGCGGGTCACCCGATCGAAATACTTCGAGCCGCCAGCGCTCAGGATGACCGGCCCAGGGGCGAACAGCTTCTGCTCGGCACAGGCGCGGGCGAGGTCGACCAGGTAGCCGAGAAACGCCTCAATCCTTGGCTCCGCCTCGGCGACAACACCTCCCATCACGTCCTCGAAACCCTCGATTCCGACCAGCGCCAGCTCCGGCGCCGAGGCCACGGCGCGGGCGACGGCGAGCGCCTCGTGCGGGCTTCGGCAACCTGTTCGGCCGCCGGCGACGCCCCCCTCCAGGAGGACCTCAAAAGGACGTCCGAGCGGATGGTCAGCGAGCTCGCGCCGAAGCGCCGATACGCCCGCCAGGGAATCGACCACGCAGAGGAACTCGAACGACGGATCCGCCTCCAGCGCCGCAATCACCTCGCGGATCGCCTGGCGGCCGATCAGCTGGTTCGCCAGCAACACCCGCGATACGTCGAACCGGCGGCAGACCATGAGCTGCTGCACGGTCGCAACCGTGATGCCCCAGGCGCCGTCGGCGAGTTGCCTCGCGAACAGCTGCGGCGCCATGGTCGTCTTGCCGTGTGGACAGAGGCGGACGTCGAAATGCTCGAGAAAGCGCCTCATCCAGCGGCTGTTGTGGCCGAGCGCCGAGCGCTTGAGCACCGCCACCGGCAGCGGCAGGTCCTGGCGTAGCAGATTCCAGCCCTGCCGGCCGACCTCACCGAGCGGAACCGCGCCAGCAAGCGCCGGCCAGCCCTTGGTAGTCGGCTCGACCGGAGCGTTCAGGAGATCATCGAGGCGCATCGCAGCCTCCCCTTGCTCGCGAGCAGCCTGGCCGTCAGCGGCCCTTAAGCTCGCCGATGATGCCGCGGTGCGGTACGCGCGTCATCATCGGAAATACGCCTTGGTATACGGGTGGACGACCGGCGAGGCCAGGAGATCGGGCACGGACCACCACGTCAGCTCACTGTGCTGGTGATCGGGTCGCGGCTCGACATCGTTCGTCTGGACGATCTCATAGGCGAGCACCACGTAATGGGTTCCATAGCCCGGCTCCTCGAAGCGATTGGTCGGGTACAGGTGCTCGTAAGCGCCGCGCGGCCTGACCTCGGAAAAGTCGAGCATCCAGCCGAGCTCATCGGTCACGATCCGGTCGAAGGCCTCGACGATCGGCTCCGCCTTACGGATCCGGCCGCCGCAGACGAACCAGAAGCCGCGCGCCGGCTCATCGGCGCGCAGACCGAGCAACGCCCGACCGCGGCCATCGAGCACGATCAGGTCGATCGAAACCAACGGCGTATGGCGGACGATTTGCCGGAAGGTCCGGTCGTCGAGCTTCGCGGCGCGCAGAGCCGGCTCTTTCACGATCCTCGCTTCGTGAGCAGCTCGAGGAGCATCAATGCGATCACCTCGCGCACCAGCGCCTCCGGTGCCGGGTGGCGCTCGACCGCAAAGCGGAGCCGCTCGAGCAGCTCCGCCGTACGCGCGCGGGCGCAATCGCCCGGCGGATTGTCCGAGGGAACCCTGACCAGATCAGCGAGAAAGGCGGTCTGCTCGGCGTGGACACTATCGAGGAAGGCGCCGATCGCGCTCCGCGGATCGTCCTGGCTCATGCCGGCAGAGTGCCACAAGTGGCCGGCGGGCGCCATTCTTTCAACTGTCATGCACGCAGTCGAGCATCGGCCCGAGCTGTTCGACCCGCTTTCGGATCGTGCGGGTGCGCTCGCGCAGATAATCGGTCGGCCGGGCGGGTGACCATTCGAGCGGGCTGGGCAGCACGGCCGCGAGCAGCGCCGCCTCGCGCGGCCCGAGATCGCTCGCGGGCTTGCCAAAGTACTTGCGGGCGGCGGCATCGGCGCCATACACGCCCGGTCCGAATTCGACGATGTTGAGATAGACCTCGATGATCCGCCGCTTGGGCCACAGCAGCTCGATCTGCGGCGTGAGCCAGGCTTCGAAGGCTTTGCGCAGCAGGCTGCGGTCGGGCCAGAGGAACAGGTTCTTGGCGGTCTGCATGGTGATCGTGCTGGCGCCACGCGCCCGCGCGCCCGCGAGATAGGCTTCGATCTCGCCCTGCAGCTCCGGCCAGTCGAACCCCCAGTGCTCGCAGAACAGGTTGTCCTCCGAGGCGACCACGGCGTCCGGCAGCGCCGGCGCGATCTGCTCGAGCGGCACCCAGTTCCGGCGCAGGCCCTGACCTTCGGTCAGGCGGATCACCATCAGCGGCGTGATGGGTGGCGGCACGAAGCGATAAACCAGCAGGAGGGCGAGCGGCGCAGCACCACGACGAGCGCAACGCGCACCAGGACATGTCGGACGCGGCCGGCGATCTGCGCGAGCGCGGTCCGGCGGGTTGCGGGCTTCCTACGGACCCGCGCTTGGCGTTGCGCCGGCCAGCGGGACCCTTTTGAGCGCACCCGGTGCGAAGCCTTGTCGACGCCCGCTCCTGCCATCAGCGGCGGCTCGCGTGCGCATCGGCGAGGACGCAGAGCAGCTCGAACATCATGCTTGCCCCGGTCAGCGCCGTGAGACCGGACGGGTCGAACGGCGGCGAGACCTCGACCACGTCGGCGCCGATCAGATCGAGACCACGCAGCCCGCGGATCATCAGTTGCGCCTCGAGCGTCGTAAAGCCCCCGACCTCCGGCGTGCCGGTGCCGGGCGCATAGGCGGGATCGAGGCTGTCGATGTCGAAGCTGACGTAGGTCGGACCGTCGCCTACGACGCGCCTCGCCTCCGCGATCGCGGCCTTCGGTCCCATCTCGTAAAACTCGTGCATGTAGATCACACGCATGCCCGTGTCGTGGCTGAACTTCCAGACATCGCGGTCGTTGACGCCGCCGCGGATACCGATCTGCACGGTGCGCCGGGGATCCAGCAGGCCCTCCTCGACCGCACGCGCGAACGGCGCGCCGTGATGGTAGTTGGAGCCGAGATAGTTGGAGCCGGTATCGCAATGGGCGTCGAAGTGGACCATGCCGACCGGCCGCTCGGCGGCAATCGCGCGCAGGATCGGCAGCGAGATCGCGTGATCGCCGCCGGCCGACAGCGGCACGATTCCGGCGGCGTGCACGCCGCTGATAGAACCCGGCGATCTCGTCGAGCGAGCTCTCGAGGTGGAACGGCTGCTGCACCCAGGCATCACCGAGATCGGCGATCCGGCAAAGATCGTACGGCGCTATCCCGCTCGCCTGATTGATCTTGCGCATCAGCGAGGATTGATTGCGGATCTCGCGTGGCCCATGGCGCGTGCCGGTGCGGTTGGTGACGCCGCCATCGAAGGGCACCCCGATCAGGCCGATGTCGACGCCGGCGAAGTCCTCCCGATAGGGCGTCCGCATGAAGGTGGCGAGCCCGGTGTAGCGCGGTCGCGCCATGGGATCCTCGAATTCGGGCAAGATCGGCATGGGCTGGCTCCCGAGACTGGGTCGCGACATCGCGCCCTCTTAGCCCGCCGACGCCGGGCCGTCATCACCCTTGTCGGCGGCGGCGCCGATGCGGTTGTCTCTCGACCAGCAAAGGGGAGGACGAGATGGCTGAACTGCAGGTGAACGGCGAGCGGCTCTGGCAGAGCCTGATGACCATGGCCGAGATCGGCGCGACGCCGAACGGCGGCGTCAACCGCCAGACGCTGACCGACGAGGACCGGCGCGGCCGCGATCTGTTCCGCCGATGGTGCGAGGAGGCCGGGCTCTCGGTCAGCGTCGATCGGATGGGCACCATGTTCGCCCGACGCGAGGGGGCCGACGAGGGCCGCCCGCCCGTGCTGCTCGGCAGCCATCTCGACAGCCAGCCGACCGGCGGCAAGTTCGACGGCGCGCTCGGCGTGCTCGGCGCGCTCGAGGTGATCCGCACCCTCAATGACCACGGCATCGAGACCCAGGCACCGCTCGAGGTGGTCAACTGGACCAACGAGGAGGGCTGCCGCTTCCCGCCGGCGATGATCGCCTCGGGCGTGTTCGCGGGCGTGTTCGAGCTCGACTACGGTCTCTCGCGCAAGGACCACGCCGGCAGGACGATCGGCCAGGAGCTGCAGCGGATCGGCTATGCCGGCGAGCGCCCGGTCGGCGGCCGACCGATCGGCGCCCTGTTCGAGCTGCACATCGAGCAGGGGCCGATCCTCGAGGCCGAAGGGCAGCGGATCGGGATCGTGACCGGCGGCCAGGGCGCGCGCTGGTACGACTGCGAGGTGCTCGGCGCGGAGACCCACGCCGGGCCGGCGCCCATGGAGGTGCGGCGCGATGCGCTGCGCGCCGCGGCCGCCATGCTGGAGGATATCTACCAGATCGCGCACGCCCACGCGCCGGACGGCCGGGCGACGGTCGGCGAGTTCCAGGCCTATCCGGGCTCGCGCAACACGGTGCCGGGCCGGGTCGCGTTCACGGTCGACCTGCGCCATCCCGACGGCGGCACGATGGACGCCATGGACCACGCCCTGCGCGAGGTGTTCGAGCAGGCGCGGGGTCGCCACGCGCGGGCGGATCGACTTCCAGCTCGACGAGATCTGGTACTCGCCGCCGGTCGCGTTCGATCCGGCCTGCATCGACGCGGTGCGCCAGGCGACCACCGAGCTCGGCCTGTCCGCGCGCGAGATCGTCAGCGGCGCCGGCCACGACGCGGTCTACATGGCGCGCGTGGTGCCCACGGCCATGATCTTCGTGCCGTGCAAGGACGGCATCAGCCATGCCGAGGTCGAGTACGCCTCACCCGAAGCCTGCGCCGACGGCGCCAACGTGCTCCTGCACGCGGTGCTCGCGCGCGCCGACGCGTGACTTTCGTTCAATCGCCGGGCGCTGCCCGCTTGCCGGCGGTGGCCTGCGCGACGCGGCTCGTCGCGAGCGATGAACGGCATCTGGGTGAGGATGAACAGGACCGTCAGGCCGGCGAGGCCGAACACCTTGAAGGTCACCCAGACATCGGTCGACTGGGTGCGCCAGACGACCTCGTTGAGGGCCGCCATCGCGATGAAGAACAGCGCGTAGCGCAGCGTGAACTGACGCCAGGCGGCCTCGCTCATCGGCGGCATCATCTCGCCCGAGCAAGGGCTTCAGGAGCGGTCGGTCGAATGCCAGCCCGCCGAGCAGGATCGCCGCGAACAGCGCCTGCACGATGGTCGGCTTCATCTTGATGAAGGTCTCGTCCTGCAGCCACAGCGTCAGCCCGCCGAACACCGCGACCACGGCCGCGGTGATCAGCGGGATCAACGGCACCCGGCGCTGCACCGTCCAGGCGAGCGCCAGCGCAATCAGGCTCGCCGCGATGATCGCCGCGGTCGCCGCCATCAGCCCGCCGGCGAGGTAGGTCACGAAGAAGACCGCCAGCGGGCCATAGTCGACCGCCGGCTGCAGCCAGCGGGGCCCGTGATGGGACGCGACGGTCACGGCATCGTTGCTCGGATCTGCCATTGACGCTCGAGCGATAGAGAGTGGGAATTCGGCGGCCGACTTCAAGCACCAAGCGCCCTAGCCGCGCAGGCGCAGGTTCTCCGGATCGTAGGGCGGCTCGCCGGCGACCGTCGCCGGGCGGCGCTCGCCGAAGATGCCGACCTCGAGCGCGCGTGCCCGCGAGCGGCGAGGTCGCTCCGCACGTAAGCCAGCGCGATGCTCTGTTGCAGCGTGTGGCCGTAGCCCGCGGAGCCGACCAGGCCGACCCGCTCCCCGCCCGGAACGACGCTCGCGCAGAACGGCGCCTCGACGTCGGTCTCGACCAGCAGCGGCACGAGGCGCTGGCGCACGCCTGCCGCCCGCTGGCGCAGCAGCGCCTCGCGGCCGATGAAGTCCGGCTTGTCGAGGTCGACGAAGCGCTCGAGCGCGGCCTCGAGCGGCGTGTACTCGTGGCTCAGGTCGACCTTCCAGGCCGGATAGCCCTTCTCGAGCCGCAGGCTGTCCATGGCGTACATGCCGAAGTCGCGGATGCCGAACGTCGGCGCCCGCCGCCATCACCGCCTGCGTAGACCGGCAGCTCCTGCTCGAGCGGGACGTGCAGCTCCCAGCCGAGCTCGCCGACGTAATTGATGCGCAGCGCGAGCAGCCGGGCGCAGCCGATCTCGATCCAGCGCGCCGCGAGCCAGGGAAACGCCGCGTTCGACAGATCGGCCTCGGTGATCCGGCCAGCACCGTCGCGCGCCCGCGGCCCCGCCAGCACCAGCGTGCCGTAGCGCGCGCTGACGATCCTGCAGGTCGACGTCCTCGCCCGGCCGGCGCTGCGTCAGCAGCCAGTGCTGGTCGTGCCATTCCGCGGTCGCTGCGCTGCACAGATAGAAGCGGTCCTCGGCCAGGCGCGCGATCGTGAACTCGCAGAGCAGGCCGCCATCCGGCGTGGCACATGTAGGCGAGCGCCACCCGCCCGACCCGCGGCAGCCGGCCGCAGATCAGCCGGTCGAGCAAGGCGCGCCGCCCCTTGCGCCGCTCGACCTCGAACTTGGTGAAGCCGCCGAGATCGAGCACGCCGACCCGCTCGCGCACCGCACGGCACTCCTCGCCGACCGCGGCATGCCAGTTGGCCGCGCCCGAAGCGTCAGCTCGCTGCTCGGCCGCGCGCACCCTTCGGCCCGAACCACGCCGCCCGCTCCCAGCCGCCGCGCGCGCCGAACCTCGCCCCCTTGGCGGCGAGCGTCGGATACAGCGGCGTGGTCCGGGCCGGCCGCCCCGCGGCCCGCTCCTCGCACGGATAGGCGATCGCATATTCGTGCTGGTAGAGCTCGAGCGCCCGGGCGCGCACGTAGGCCTGGGTCGCATAGCCCGTGAAGCGGCGCCCATCGAGCCCCCACAGGTCCCATTCCGGCGCGCCCTCGACGATCCATTCGGCCGACCGCCTTGCCGGCGCCGCCCGCCTGCACGATGCCGAAGCTGAACGCGCAGGCGAGATAGAAGTTCTCGAGCCCGAAGGCCGGGCCGAGCAGCGGGTTGCCGTCCGGCGTATAGGGGATCGGCCCGTTGATCACCCGCGTCAGCCCGGCCGCGCGCGAACACCGGCACGCGCGCCATCGCATCCTCGATGTAGCGCTCGAGCCGCTCGAGATCGTCCGCGAACAGCTCCATGCCGAAGCCCGCCGGCGCCTCGCGCGCCGTCCCAGGCGAGCTGGCAGTCCCACTCGTACGGCCCGAGCAGCAGCCCCGCGCGCTCCTGGCGCAGATACCACGACACGTCCGGGTCGCGCACGCAGCGGCAACGGCCGCCCGTGCGCCTCGATCGCCGGGATCGCCTCGGTCACCAGATACTGGTGCTGCATGCTGACCACCGGCAGATCGAGCCCGACCATGCGCCCGATCTCGCGCGCCCGGTAGCCCGCCGCGTTGACCACGATCTCGGCAGGCGATCGCGCCCTCCCTGCGTCACACCCGCCACTCGCCCGCCGGCGGTCCGCTCGATCCCCTCGACCGGGTTGCTGCCGATAGATCGCGGCGCCCGCGGCGCGCGCGCCCTTGGCCAGCGCCTGGGTCACCTGCGACGGATCGATGTCGCCGTCGTCCGGGATCCCACAGCCCGCCCGATCACGTCATGGGTCTCGAGGAACGGATGGCGCGCCCGCATCTCGGCCGGGCTCAGGATCTCGAACGCGAGCCCCTGCGCCTGCGCCATCCCGGCGACGTGGCGGAACTCCGCCATCCGGTCTCCGGTGTGGGCGAGGCGGATGCTGCCGCTCGCCCGATGGCCGATCGGGCACCCGACCTCCGTCCGGCAGCGCGCGGTACAGCCGGTTGCTGTAGGCCTGCAGCTTCATGATGTTCCAGGAGGTCGAGAAGTTCGGGCAGTTGCCGGCGGCATGCCAGGTCGAGCCCGCCGTCAGCTCGTCCCGCTCGACCAGCACCACGTCCCTCCAGCCCAGCCGGGTCAGGTGGTAGAGCACGCTGCAGCCGACGATGCCGCCGCCGATCACCACCACCCGCGCCTGCGTCTTCATCGCCACCCTCCTCGAACTGTCTTCTGATTAGCGCGACCCGACAGCCTTCGGCCAGCGCTCTGCCACCTGATCGCTTCGGCTTCGTCGAACCGACGCAGGTGCGGGTCGCGGACAAGGCTGTCGGCGCCGCGCGAGCGCGGTATAAGCAGAAACAAGGCGTACTGTGGGAGGCTCGCGGCGGATGAAATCCCATGTTCGGGTGGCCGTGATCGGCGGCGGCGTGGTCGGCTGCAGCGTTGCTCTACCACCTGACCAAGCTCGGCTGGCGCGACGTCGTGCTGCTCGAGCGCGACGAGCTGACCTCCGGCTCGACCTGGCACGCCGCGGGCGGCATGCACACCCTGAACAGCGACCCCAACATCGCCAAGCTGCAGGACTACACGATCAGAGCTCTACAAGGAGATCGAGACGATCTCCGGCCAGTCCTGTGGCATCCACCTGACCGGCGGCCTGATCATGGCCGGCACGCCCGAGCGGCTCGACTTCCTCAAGCCGCGCATGCCAAGGCGCGCCTCCTCGGCCTGGAGAGCGAGTTCGTCTCGACTCGAGGAGGCCAAGCGGCGCCACCCGCTGATCGACACCGGGCATTTCCTTGGCGGCGCTCTTCGATCCCTACGAAGGCCACATCGATCCCTCGGGCGTCACCCACGCCTACGCCAAGGCGGCCCGCAAGCAGGGCGCCGAGATCTACCGCTTCACGCCGCGTCGTCGAGATCCACCGCGCGCCGACGGCGGCTGGGACGTGGTCACGCCCAGGGCACCTTCGGCGCCGAGGTCGTGGTCAACGCCGCCGGGCTCTGGGCGCGCGAGGTCGGCCGCCTGGCCGGCGTCTGAGCTGCCGGTCCTCGCCGATGGAGCACCAGTACCTCGTCACCGAGGACATCCCCGAGATCGTCGCGCGCGGCGAGGAGCTGCCGCACGCGATCGACTTCGAGGCCGAGATCTACATCCGCCAGGAGGGCAAGGGCCTGCTGCTCGGCACCTACGAGCAGGCCTGCGGGCCCTGGTCGACGGACACCACGCCCTGGCGACTTCGGCCACGAGCTGCTGCCGCCCGATCTCGACCGCATCGCGCCGAGCCTCGAGGTCGCCTTCGCCGCATATCCCGGCGCTCGGCCGCGCCGGCATCAAGCGCGTCATCAACGGCCCCTTCACCTTCGCGCCGGACGGCAATCCGCTGGTCGGCCCGGTGCCGGGCCTCAGGAACTTACTGGGTCGCCTGCGGCGTCATGGCGGGCTTCAGCCAGGGCGGCGGCGTCGGCCTGGCGCTCGCCGAGTGGATCGATCGAGGGCGAGCCCGGCACGCGACATCTTCGCCATGGACGTCGCCCGCTTCGGCGACTTCGCGACCACGCGCGCTACACGCACGCCAAGGTCCGGGAGAACTACAGCCGGCGCTTCTCGATCGCCTTCCCGAACGAGGAGCTGCCGGCCGCCCGGCCGCTGAAGACCACGGCGATCTACGCACGCTCTGAAGGCCGAGGGCGCCGTGTTCGGCGCCGCCTTCGGCCTGGAGCACGCGCTCTGGTTCGCGCCCGAGGGCAGCGGGCGCCCGCGAGCATGCCGACCTTCCGCCGCTCCAATGCCTTCGCGCCGGTCGGCGAGGAGTGCCGCGCCGTGCGCGAGGGCGTCGGCATCCTGGAGATCTCCAACTACGGCAAGTACGCGTTGAGCGGCCCGGCGCCGCGAGCCTGGCTCGACCGCATGCTGGCCGGGCGGATGCCCGAGGAGGGGCGCATGACGCGCTGCTCGCCGATGCTCGAGCCCCAAGGGCCGGCATCATCGGCGACTTCACCGTCGCGCGCCTCGGGCCCGAGCAGCTTCCTGCTCGTCGGCTCGCTCGGCGCCGAGCGCTATCCACCTGCGCTGGTTCCTGGAGCAGCCTGCCCGAGAGCGGCGTCAGTGTGCGGCCGATCGCCACCGAGCGGGTCGGGCTTCGCGATCGCCGGGCCCAACGCGCGCGAGCTGCTCGCCCGCGTCACGGGCGACGGACGTCTCGACGACGCCTTCCCGCTTCCTTCAGCATCCGGCCGATGGACGTCGGGCACGGCGCCGGCGCTGGTCGCGCGGGTCTCCTTCACCGGCGAGCTCGGCTTCGAGATCTACGTCGAGCCGCCGTACCAGCTCGCGCCTCTACGACGCCCTGCGTCGAGGCCGGGGCGGACCTCGGCCTGCGCTTTTCGGCGGCAGGGCGCTGAACGCGCTGCGGCTGGAGAAGACCTTCGGCGCGCTGGCTGCGCGAGTTCACGCCGGACTACACGCCCTTCGAGGCCGGCACTGGACCGCTTCGTCGACCTCGACGACAAGGGCGACTTCATCGGCCGCGAGGCAGCGCTGCGGCAGCGGGATGAGCGAGCCGAACCACCGCCTGGTGACCCTGGTTGTCGATGCCGACGACGCCGATGCCTATCGGCGACGAGCCGGTCTGGCACGAGGGCGCGTGGTCGGCTTCACCACCTCGGGCGGCTATGGCCACACGGTCGGGCAGAGCATCGCGCTCGCCTATGTCGAGCCGCCGTTCGCCACTCCCGAGGCCGAGCTCGCGGTCACCATCCTCGGCGATGACTGTCCGGTCAGGATGGCGCCCGAGCCCCTCTACGATCCGACTGGCGCCCGCATGCGCGGCTGATCCCCCTTTGCCGGGTCACGGCTCGAGCGCTGGACGGGGCGGCGGTTTGTTGACGAATTCCTTAACCGAAGCCTGCCAGTCTGACCGCACCGATGCGCACAACAAACAGCTGGTGTGGCCATGCTCCCTCAGACCCCGATGCAGGCTTTCATGTTGGGCTCGGCCATGTATGTCGAGCTCTATTTCGCCATGTGCCGAGCCCTTGCGGCGCCGTGGCTGGGCGCAGGGCTGCGCAACGCCGCGCCGCCGCGCAACGTTACCGCAGCGCCGCCCGAGGCCACGGCGGAGCACCACGTTGCTGCGGTTGACGCACATCTGGGCCCGGACCCGGCCGAGCGCGGGCCAAGCCTCGAGGTCGTGCCGGACGACGCTACGCAGGTGCCGAGCGTCACGCGAGGGCGGCGCGCGAGGCGCACGAAGCGGGCGCGAACCCAACTGGCCCCTCTGGGCGCGGCCCCCGACAGCCCGCCAAGCGAGGGGATTCTAGCCCGGAGATCGTCACGGGGAGTAGGTGCATCGGGGTAATGTTGGCGCGCCATCCGGATAGAAGTTGTCGACGCACAGCGCTTCGTGCCACCCAGGGGCGTTGGAGGCGTCTGATTTCGCTATCAGCGCGCGCCGCGCCCCGCCAACACCGCGCCCAGCGTCCTTGAAAGAATGTAGAAGTCGATCCAGATCGACCAATTGCGTATGTAGTAGGTGTCCAGCGCCTGCTGCACCTCGAGGTCGCCGTCGCTTCGGGCCGAAACCTGCCAAAGACCGGTGATGCCTGGAATGACGCTCGACCGCAGCGACTGAAAGCTCGTGTCGAACCGATCCAAGTGATACTGTGGGAATGGTCGTGGTCCGACCAAGCTCATCTCTCCTCGGATCACGTTGAAGATCTGAGGCAGCTCGTCGAGGCTGGTTCGCCGCAGGAAGTGACCGATGCCCGGCAGGATGCGAGGGTCGTCGGCGAGCTTAAGATAGCGCTCCCACTCCAGCCTGGCGCTGGGATTGCTGCTCAGGTACTGCTCCAACAGCTCCTCCGCCCCGGAATACATCGTCCTGAGCTTCCAGACCTTGATGGGACGCCCATTCTTACCCGCACGGAGCTGAGTGTAGAACGGCGAACCGTCGCTCACGGCCCTGATGCAAAGCGCCAGAGCCGCGACGATCGGCACGCAAAGGATGAAAAGTGGCAGCGCGATCAGACGGTCGATCGCGTGCTTCAGGAGGCGGTTTCGCCTCAGCAGCAGGTTTCGGCGCATCTGCAGACCGATGAGCCCGTTGAGGTCGCGCGTCCGCACCCAGAGCGTGGGTAGCTCGCGCAGATCGGGAACAACGATGATGTCGCGGTAGCCGAGCTGTGAGGTGATGGCGCCCACCGGCTGACGTGTCTCGGCAGGCGTCGTGACGATGGCAGTCTCGAATGTACCGGCTGTACTTGGCGCTGTCCGCGATCGAGCCCAATACGGGCAGATTTTCGATTGCGTCCGGCAAACGTTCGCCATTGGCGTCGTGGTCATCAAAAAAGCCTACAGGTCGCAGTCCCAGTTCTGGCATCTGGTGTAAGACACGAACTACCTGCCGCCCGGTCGGCCCGGCGCCGATTACCACGGTGGGCACGCCCCATCGGCCCCGCCGGATCAGGACGGCCCTGATGATGCTCTCGCCGACCAGCGGCAGCACGACTGCGAATACGAACGTCAAGGCAGCGGCGCCGGCCGGCCAGAACATACCCTGGATCGCGTAATGCCAGCCAACCAGCAGCGCAAACAGCAAACAAGTCGCCTTGATCCGCAGGGGAAAGCGCTCGACCGGCGCCAGGTCCCACGCCCGATAGACGTCGAGTAGGAGGTAGCCGACAGGCAGGGTAAGCGCCATCAGCGACAGCTCGACGCCGATGCCGAATGCGGGGGGGCTATCGCTCGCGAGACCCGAATAGAGCGTAGCGCCGAAAAAGAAAGCAACCTGGGCGGCCACTGCGTCAACCAGGACCAGTGAGAGCACCATACCGATCCGGGCGAATCGGCCCCAGCGGCCACGCACCGCGTGGGCCGCGCCCGCACGCTCGAGATCGCGCAGGCCGGGCCGCGCCGCAGCAATTGCCAATTCTTTGTACGCGAACGCCATGATCGTGGGCCGCCCGCTCACCCGGCGGTGATGCTCTCGTGAAGGCGCTGTCTCGCGGGCGGGCGGACGTCGGCGGCGGCAGGCTGGCGCTGCGTCACCTGCTGAGCGGCCCAGGCGCAAGTCAGTGCCAGTTCCTCCCCGCCGGGAATCTGGCGCAACAGGGTGAAGCCGATCTTCGACAGTGGGCGGGGGAGATCGGGCGGTTTTGGCCGCCAATTGATTGATTTTGTTGAAGCGAGACTGGCGGCGGTGAAGGGGTGTGCTGCTAAATAATCGCTCTAGAGCGCGCTTTTGTATTGACATTTTGGCCAGTTCGTGTGCTGCTTTGCGGCATGTTCGTCCGCGAGAAGCAGATCGGCCCCTACCGCTACCTCTACCTGGTCGAGAGCGTCCGCGAGGGTGGCCGTACCAAGCAGCGGATCATCAAGAACCTCGGCCGCAAGGAATCCGTCGACGCGAACGGCGACCTCGATCGGCTCGCCCCTTCCGCCGCCCGCATGGCGCAGCGCTCGATGGTTCTCTCGCTGCTCGACCAGGGCAGCGTGCCGGCGCTCACTACTCACCGGATCGGACCGCCGCTCGCCTTCGAGCGGCTCTGGCGTGAGACCCGCTGCCGGGCCGTGATCGAGGACCTGGCCGCCGAGCGCGGCTTCGGCTTCTCACTCGAACGCGCGTGTTTCCTCACCGTGCTTCACCGGCTGATGGTCTCGGGTTCGGACCGCTCGGCCGATGCCTGGCGCGAAGACTACCGGATCGACGGCACCGACGACCTCGCGCTGCACCATCTCTACCGGGCGATGGGCTGGCTCGGCGAGGAGCTGCCGGACGCCGAGCAGACGGACCGCACGCCATTCGTCCCGCGCTGCCGCAAGGATATGGTGGAGGAGCGGCTGTTCGAAGCCCGCCGCGACCTGTTCAGCGAGCTGTCGGTGGTCTTCATGGACACCACCAGTCTCTACTTCGAGGGCGCGGGCGGCGAGACCCTCGGCCAGCGGGGCCACTCCAAGGACCACCGGCCCGACCTGATGCAGATGATCGTCGCCGTGGTCATGGATCAACGTGGCCGGCCGCTCTGCTGCGAGATGTGGCCGGGCAACACCACCGACGTCACGGTCCTGATCCCGGTGGTCGACCGCCTGCGCCGGCGGTTCGGGATCGCTCGGGTGTGCGTGGTGGCCGATCGCGGGATGATCAGCGCCCAGACGCTCGCCGCTCTGGAGGCGCGCGGCCTCGAGTACGTGCTCGGGGTCCGCGAACGGACCACCAAGGAGGCTCGCACCCTGGTGCTGGACGACGACGGCCCGTTTGTCCCGCTCACCATCCCGCGCCAGGGTCGGCCGGACACCGAGCTCGAGGCCAAGGCGGTGACCCTCGGCGGCCGCCGCTACATCGTCTGTCGCAACCTGGCCGAGGCGGAGAAGGACGCCGCCGACCGGGAGGCGATCGTGGCCAGCCTGCGCCGAGCACTCCGGCACGGCGACAAGGCGCTGGTCGGCAACCGCGGCTACCGGCGCTTTCTGAAGGCGCCTGAGGTCGGCTTTGCGATCGACGAAGCGCGGATCGCCGAGGACGCGCGCTTCGACGGGATCTTCGTCTTGCGCACCAACACCGCGCTCGACCCCCTCCAGGCGATGCTGCGCTACCGCGAGCTGCAGGGCGTCGAGCAGCTGTTCCGAAGCGCCAAATCCCTGCTGGCGACCCGGCCGATCTTCCACAAACGCGACGCGACCATCCGCGGCCACGTGTTCTGTTCGTTCCTCGCGCTGGTGCTGCAGAAGGAGCTCCGCGATCGCCTGGCGGCCGCCGGCCTCGACTTCGAATGGGCCGACGTCCTGCGCGACCTGGATCGTCTCCAGGAGGTCGAGGTCGAGCAGGACGGCAAACGGTTCGTTCTACGTACCCCGACCACCGGCTCGGCCGGCAAGCTCTTCCAGACGCTTCGCGTCGCGCTGCCGCCGAACCTCCGCGACGCTGCCTCCCAGCCCGACGACACTCCCGCCGAACCCGCCCTCTTGTAGTGCTAAGCCCATTCGCGCGCGCTGTAAGCGTCTGAGAATCCGATCTTCTTCTCCGATCGCGGTGTCGAAGATCGGTGAAGCCGCCTGCGCCGGTAACGAGCAATCGTTGCCTCACGCCAGTCCTCCTCAAACCATGCCTCTGTGCGTTTATGTGCTCGACGATGAACTATACTATGGATCACCGTGAATCTGACTGATACAGGAGCGGAGGGATATGATGGTAAAAGTACTATCCTCTTGATATTCCAGGTAGTCAAATTCGTCGTATGTATTGCGACCAAACGGCGTTGCGAGTGGAGCAGACGAGAGAGGATCGAGCGATGTTGACTACCTCAAGTGGCCAAGCGAACCCACCCATGGTCTCGCTTTGCCTGGCCGCATCGATGAGATATTCTTGACTCGGTCCTTGCCCTCACATCAGCCCCTCATGGGAGCCATGGAGCGGCGGCGCCGGGATGCCATGAAAACTTGCGGGGAGATTGCCGTGAGCCAGAACGGTCATCAGATTTCGGCGCGCCTGACGGAACTTGCCCATCATTTCATTCCAGGCGGTTGCCACACCTACGCGAAGGGGGATGATCAGTACCCCGTCCTTGCTCCTGGATTCGTCGCCCGGGGTCTCGGGTGCCGGGTCTGGGACACCGATGGCCGAGAATACATCGAATACGGCATGGGCAACCGGGCGGTTGGCCTGGGCCATGCATATCCCGCCGTACTGGAGGCGGTGCAGCGGGAACTTCTCCGCGGCAGCAACTTCACGCGTCCCTCGCCCCTGGAGGTGGCGTGTGCGGAGCAATTCCTGACGCTGATCGACAGCGCCGAGATGGTCAAGTTCTGCAAGGATGGCTCCGATGCGACCTCCGGCGCCGTCCGGCTTGCCCGGGCCTACACCGGGCGCGACATGATCGCCTGCTGCGCCGACCATCCGTTCTTCTCCACCGACGACTGGTTCATCGGCACGACCCCGATGAACGCAGGCATCCCGGAGGCCATCCGCCGCCTGACCGTCACCTTCCGCTACGGCGATCTCGCCAGCGCCGCAGCGCTGTTCGACCAGCACCCGGGCAAAATCGCCGCGCTCATCCTCGAGCCGGCCCGCACCGAGGATCCGCCGGAAGGCTACCTGCAGGCGCTGCAGCGCCTCTGCCATGCCCATGGCGCGCTGTTGATCCTCGACGAGATGATTACCGGATTCCGCTGGCACAATGGCGGTGCTCAAAAGCTGTACGGTGTGATCCCCGACCTCTCCACGTTCGGCAAAGCATTCGCGAACGGCTTCTCGATATCGGCGCTTGCCGGCCGGCGGGAGTTCATGCGCCTCGGCGGGCTCGATCATCACGACCGACCGCGCGTCTTTCTGCTCTCGACCACGCATGGCGCGGAGACGCACGCGCTGGCGGCCGCGATCGCGACCATGCAGGTTTACCAGCATGAAGGCGTGATCGAGCACCTGTACCGGCGTGGTGCACGCCTACAGCGCGAGGCCGACCAGATCATCCGCCGGCACGGCCTGAGCGACTTCGTCAAGATCTTAGGCAAGCCCTGCTGCCTGTCGTATGCCACGCTCGACCAGGACGGCCGGCCGTCGCAGGCCTTCCGAACCCTGTTCCTGCAGGAGACCATTCGGCGCGGCGTGCTCATGCCATCGCTCGTCGTGAGTTATTCCCACACCGATCAAGACGTTGACCTCACGCTGGCAGCGATCGACGCGTCGCTCGACGTTTATCGGCGGGCGCTTGACGACGGCGTCGAGCAGCATCTGATCGGCAGGCCCACGCAGACCGTCTACCGGCGCTACAACCGCCCCGAAGTACTACCCAAGAGACAGGCCGTCGGTTTGGAGCAGATGGCGGAGGCAAAGTGATGGGGATGCTTGGAAGAGGATCGGTGCGATTGCAACAGCGATTTGCCCGCGGTCCGGTATCCCGCCTCCTGGTGCTGATCGTTCCTCTCGCCATCGGCGCTTGGGCAATCGGCCCTGGGGCGGCGGCGTCCGCGGCTGGCCAGGTCGGATCCGGGTCGACGCCGATGGCCGCGAGATCGAACGCCGTTTGTGCCTCGACCGGTGATATCACCTACATCCCTGCGTCGGCGAAGAATGAAGCGGCGGCGGTCTTTCCGCTCGCGGTCAAACCTGGCGAACGCTATCTGGTCGATGCTGCCGGCAGGCCGTTCCTCATTCAGGGAGACGCGGCCTGGTCCCTGATCGCGCAGCTGACCCGCGAGGATGTCGATCTGTATCTCGATGACCGGCGCGCCCGTGGCTTCAACACGATCCTCGTCTCGCTGATCGAGGCCAAGTTTGCCACGAACGCTCCGGCCAATGCGTATGGTGAGCCACCATTCCTGACGCCGGGGGACTATGGCACGCCCAACGAAGCCTATTTCCGCCATGCCGATTGGGTGCTGCGCGCGCGCGGCGGAGAAGGGTTTCCTGGTGATGCTGACCCCATCCTATCTCGGCTATGACGGCGGCTCGGAGGGCTGGTACGAGGCGATGGTCGCCAACGGACCGCATCGGCTTCGCCGATACGGCGAATATCTCGGCCGGCGTTACCGTGACTTCAACAATATCCTCTGGGTCGATGGCGGCGACTATGATCCCCCACACAAGAGTTTGGTCACAGCTATTGCGCGGGGAATCAGGGAATACGATCCGCAGGCTCTCCACACCGCGCACGGGTCGCCGGAGACGGCAGCGCTCGACTACTGGCAGGGCGAGCCCTGGCTTCAGGTCAATAGCGTCTACACCTATGGTGCCGTTTACAGCCCTGCACTCGAGCAATATGACCGGCCGGAGCGAATGCCGTTCTTTCTCATCGAGAGTGCTTACGAGAACGAGCACGAGGCAACCGAGCAACGTCTGCGCACCCAGGCCTACCAGGCGGTCCTGTCCGGAGCGGCCGGTCAGATCTTCGGCAACAACCCGATTTGGCATTTCGACAGTGGCGGGCTCTATCCGGCGCCGGTGACCTGGCAGCAGGCGCTGCACAGTCGCGGCGCCCAAAGCATGACCCACCTGCACGACCTCCTGATGTCTCTCCCCTGGTGGCAGCTGGCACCCGATGCAGGCAGCGACCTGCTGACCGGCGGCACGGCAAGCGGGAACAGGCGTGCGGTCGCCGCGCGCAGCGCCGATCGATCGTTCGCGCTGATCTACCTGCCGACCAGGCGGAGCATCACCGTCGATCTGCGCCAACTCGCCGGGCCATGCGTATCGGCGACCTGGTACGACCCGGCCGATGGACAGTTCTTGCCGGTCGCCGGATCGCCGTTTCAGGCATCGACGTCGCGCCAGTTCGGGAGCGACCTCGGCACCAACAGCGCCGGCTTCCAGGATTGGGTCCTGGTCTTGAAATCGCAGTCTTGACGAGCCGTTACCCCGGACAATTGCTGGCAGAAGCCAAATGACGCACACGACGGCCGGCCGGGGAAGCCCGGCCAGTATTCTCGCACGATCGGCCACCGCATCCAGTGATCGTTCGCCTGTGGCGCGCCGGCGACCTTCCGCCATGGCACGCAGGCAGCCAAGTCGAATCGGGCTCTTTGGCCTGTTCGGCTGCGGCAACTCGGGCAACGACGGCTCGCTCGAGGCGATGCTCGCCTTTCTGCGGCGGGTGCGACCCGACGCGGAACTCATCTGCTTTTGCGCTTACAGCGACGGTGCGGCAGATCAGATCGCGCGCGATTTTCGAATTACAGCACTGCCGATCGCTCTGCGACAACCCGCCAATGCCCTGCTTCGGATCCTCGACCGGCTTTCGTGGGGCGGGCCGCGCCAGCTGGCCAGTTTGATCCGCGCCATCGGACATGCCCGTCGACTGGACCTCCTGATCATTCCCGGGACCGGGATCCTCGACGACTTCCAGGCCGGCCCACTGGGCATCCCGCTCGCACTCTTCGGATGGTGCCTCGCGGCCAAGCTCTGCGGTACCAGGATCGCGTTCGTGAGCATCGGGGCGGGCCCGATCCATCACCCGCTCAGCCGCTGGCTGATGAAGTCGGCCGTCGCCATGGCGCACTACCGCTCCTACCGCGATACCATCTCGAAGGCATTCATGGAGAGCATCGGGTTCGATACGCAGAACGATGCGATTTATCCCGACATCGCCTTCAAGTTGCCGACACCCTCATCACCGGTCCAGGCCGACGCCGCAGGCCGGATCGCTCAACGTCGGTGTCGGCGTCATGACCTATCTGGGCTGGCGCAGAGACAGCCCCCTCGGGCCGGCGATCTACGCCACCTATCTCGAGAAGATCACGGCCTTCGTGCTATGGCTTCTGGACCAGGGCCATCGCGTGCGGCTCCTCATGGGAGATGCGGCGGACCGGGACGCGGTCGCCGATATCCTCGCCAAGGTGACGACGGCAAGGCCACATTTGGCGCAAGAACGTCTGGTCGCCGACCCAATGCGCTCGCTCCACGATCTGATGCGCCAGATGGCCGAGACCGACGTGATCGTCGCGACCCGTTACCACAACATCGTCTGTGCGTTGAAGCTGGGCAAGCCGATCGTGTCGCTCAGTTATGCCGAGAAGAACGACGTGCTCATGGCCGAGATGGGCGTGGGGCGCTTCTGCCAGCACGTTGAACGTTTCGATCTCGATCTGCTGATCGAACAGTTCACGCAACTGGTCGCGGAACGACAAAGCTACGCGGACGGCATACGGCGCGCCAACCTGGCGTGTCAGCAGCGACTCGAACACCAGGATTCGATCCTGCTATCACGCCTTCTGCAATAGGATCGACGCCTCCCACTGATGGCACCGAGGTGACACCCGCGTGCCTGACAGTTTGTTGGGAGTGGGTTTTGGGGCAGGTCGCGCGGAGCGGATTAGAAGGCCGCGGCCTCAAGCGGGGCGCACTTGCGTCGTACAACCTGCCTGATCCCGATGGCGGCTGGCCTGAGCTGATCGCTGCCGCAGCGCGGGCGTCGAGCAGGCGCATCACTGCTGGCCACGAAGCCGGCCGCGGCGCCTGCCGCGCCGCCCTAGGCCGCCGACGCCGCCTCGCTGAGGACCGCTACCGCCCGGCCAAGCGCCGCGCTTCGTGCTCCTCGCCCGTCGGAAACACCTCGCGGACCCCGGCGGCGCTGAAACCACGCGCCTCGGCCAGACGAACCGTCCTTCGACCGTGGGCGAAGGCCGCCGCCGGCTCGGCGAAGAGCCGGATGGCACTCGGCCATGGAGCCGAGGCAGAAGCCCTTGGCCGTCTCCCAGTGGACATCGTCCTCGGGCACCGCGCAGGCTGTCACCAGCGCGCCGGCACGTCTTTGAGCATCGCAGCCCCGACCTCGCGCATGCGACATCCGCGCGCCGCGCCGCCGCTCTTGCCCGGCCGCGCCCGCCAGGAGCGACGCCCAGAGCTAGCGGCCATCTGCAGGCGCTGCGCGGTGACCGATCCGCCCGGCGTCGATTTCGCCAGCGGCGCCGATTGACGTTCGGGTCCGGCGACTGAATCTCACATCATCGGGGTGCGTACCTGGCTGCAGCGCTGAGGTTGACATGAAGCATGTCGTCGTCGCGGTGCTCATGGTGATCGCCGCGCCCGTCGCCGCCCATCAGGTGATCGTCGGCGATCATGTGGTCGACTACAGCGGGCTGCGCTCGCCTACCGGCAAGGACTGTTGCGGCGGGCAGCACTGCGCGCCGGTGCCGTGGCACGAGCTGCCGGGCGGTCGGGTCGAGGTCGAGGTCAATGGCCGCTGGTGGCCGGCCGAGCCCGACAACTCGCTGCCGCCGATCGACAACAATGCGCACGCCTGTCAGATGCCGGCCGACGCCAAGCCGCGCTGCATCATCCTGCCCGGCCTTTCGGTTCCGTCCCCGCGACGCAGGCGCTCATGCGGCCGTGCCTCGACCGCGGGCGTGCCCGGTCCGGCTGACCTGCTGACCGGCCCGGCGGTCGCCTATGGGGAACGCCCGGGTCGAGCGTCCGGCGCATCGCCTTGGCCTTCTGCTGGAGGAAACGGACTAGGCGCTGGAGGTCGGGATCATCGACGGGCTCGACCAGCCGCACGGTATGACTGTCGCTCACCGGCATCGACGGTGATCGTGTACTGCCGGTAGTCGGCAGCGCCCTGGCGCGGGCCTGCCGACCTCTGCCGGGCGATCGAAGAACCGCGCGGCCTCGATCAGCTGACTGCAGCTCCGCCGCCTGTTGCTCGGGCAGTGATCGCTCTCCGTGGTCACCGGTCGGCTCAACCCCGGAAAGTGCGCGATGCCGCCCTCGGTCTGGAAAATGACTCGCATCGGCTCCTCCCGGTTCGCCGCAACGCTCGGGACGCTGCCACATCCGCTCAAGCGCGATCGCGAGCGTGCACCACCGAAGCGTACCAGACGCGGCCGCCTGAACAAAACGCCTGAGCCGCCGGCCGCGGCGCGGTCCCGACTCCGCTCGAACGTTGACCATCTACCCGCGCGCCGAAGCGTGGCTGCCGATATTGTGGGGGCCCGGACTGGCCGACCGGTCCGGGCCCCCTCGGGCCATCATCTCGCGCGCTGTCTAGGCGCTTACGCTGATCCCGACCTCGGCCCAAGCATGGCGCACGGCCAGCTGCTCGGCGCTGCCGCTACCGTACAGTTTCGCGGCGACGTCGGCGGTCAGTCGGGCGAAGCGACTTGAAGCCGGTGTTCGGACGAAGTCGCGGGTCGCGCAGGGTCTCGTACCAGATGCGTCCCGCCTTCACCCAGGCATAGCCGCCGATCTCCCGGGCCGATGAGGTAGAAGGCGTGGTTCGGGATGCCCGAGTTGATGTGCACGCCGCCGTTGTCCTGATAGGTGCGCACGTAGTCGCGCATATGAGCGGGCTGCGGATCCTTGCCGAGCACCGGGTCGTCGTACGCGGTTCCGGGAGCCTTCATCGAGCGCAGCGCCACCCCCTGCACGTTGCTGGTGAACAGGCCGGCGCCGATCAGCCAGTCGGCCTCTTCGACGGTCTGGTGGAGCAGCTTCTGCTTGACCAGGGAGCCGAAGACGTCGGAGTTCGATTCGTTCAGCGCGCCCGGCTGGAAGAAGTAGGCAAGCTGTGCCTCGTCCTCGGTGACGCCGTGGGTCAGCTCGTGGCCGATCACGTCGACCGCGATGGTGAAGCGGTTGAACAGGTCGCCGTCGCCGTCGCCGAAGACCATGCGCTGGCCGTTCCAGAAGGCGTTGTCGTAGTCCGTGCCGTAGTGAACGGTGGCGTCGAGCGGCAGTCCCTCGTCGTCGATCGAGTTGCGCTCGTAGACGTCCCAGTACAGATCGAAGGTGGCGCCGAGACCGTCGTAGGCCTCGTCCACCGCCGCATCGCCACTTGCCGGCGCGCCCTCGATGCGCACGACCGCCCCGGGCAGGGTCTCCTCATTGCGAGCGGTGCAGATCGTGCGCTGCTTCTCGCCTTCCGCGACCAGGGGGGGCCGGCGTCGCCGCCCGGCGGTCGAGCGGCGCCGCCTGGCTCGCGCGGAGAGCGCGGAAGGTGTTGTCGACCGACATCGTCCGCAGGGCCCAGGCGCGCTGCTGCGCCGAGCCCCGATGGGACACGGCCGAGAGGAGATGCGGTGGCAGGATGCAGAAGATCGGGTGTGACCGGCACATATTATCGAGGCCTCCTGTGCGGGAAGTGGTCAGAAACCTATGATAGAAGATTATGAAGATGATCAATCATAGTAGATACGGAGGCCTCCTTGGATCGCTGGTCGCGCACGCGACCCTCGAGGGCCGCCGCTGCGCCGGAGCTTTGGCCGAGGCGCAGGGCCGGCAGGAACCGAAGCCGGCCTCAGAGCGTACTCATCCCGCCGTCGATGGTCAGCTCGCTGCCGACCGTGAACGGCGCCTCGTCGGAGGCGAGGAACAGCATCGCCTGCGCGATCTCGTCGGGACGCCCGCGGCGGCCGAGCGGAATCTGGGCGACCAGCCCGTCGAGATTGCCGCCGACCAGGCCGAGCTTGTCGTGCATCGGGGTCGCGGTCGGGCCAGGGCTCACCGCGTTGACCCGGATGCCGCGCCCGATCAGTTCGCCCGAAAGCGTGCGCACCAGAGAAGCGAGCCCCGCCTTGGTCGCCGCATAGGTCGTGGTGCTGGGCATGCCGATCCGGGCGTTGATCGAGGTGTTGATGACGATCGAGGCGGGATTGGCGAACATCGGCAGCAGCGCCTGGACGAGGAAGAACGGCCCCTTCAGGTTGACCGCGACCGCGCAGTCGAAGGCAGCCTCGTCGATCTGTTCGATGGGCCGGAAATCGCCGACCCCGGCATTGATGCAGAGGACATCGAGAGCGTCGAAGAGTTCCTGAATGGAGGACGCGAGCGAACGCTGGGCAGCGACATCGCCTGCATCGGCGCGAATCACAGTTACGGCCTCGCCGAGCTCAGCACGCGTGGTCTCGATGGTCGCAGGATTGGTGCCGGTGATCGCGACCCGCGCCCCCTCGGCCACGAAGAGGCGCGCCGCCGCGAGGCCGATGCCGCTGGTGCCGCCCGTGATCAGGGCACGCTCGTCCTTGAGCCGGTTCACGATCAGGGTTCCTCTGCGTTCGGGTGAAGCGGGAAGGTCCGTCGCCGTCAGGGCCAGACCCGGGCGTCGGGATCCGAAGCTGGCCATGGCTTGCGCGGCGTCGCCGCGGGCCCGAACCGGCGCTGGAGCCAGAGGCCGAGCTCGGCCGCGCCCAGGCCGAGCGCGGCACCGAGTGCCGCCATCAGCCAGTCGCCCACCAGCGGGTCGCGATCCGGGGTGAACAGCTGCAGGACCTCGCACACTGCCCCGAGCAGCAGCCAGCACGAGAGGTGAAGGAGTAGAGGATCGCGGGGCCGGCCCGCGCGTACCAGGAGGGCCAGGAGAGCAAACAGCACGGCGTGGCCGAACGCGTCGGGATCGGCCAGATCGATTCCGAAGCCGCTTGCCAGCCGGTCGATCAGCTGCGCGCGCAGCGGCGCCGGCATGAGCAGGCCGGGTGCCAGGAACGCGAACGTCCCGAGCAGCCAAGCGCGCACGGTCGGCGAGCGCATGCCGCGATAGAGCCCGACTGCGACCCAGAAGGCGAGCAG
This sequence comes from uncultured Alphaproteobacteria bacterium, assembly GCA_963815435.1. Lineage (GTDB taxonomy): Bacteria > Pseudomonadota > Alphaproteobacteria > Geminicoccales > Geminicoccaceae > DATAOG01. The sequence continues at coordinate 306,405 of CAWFGZ010000013.1, read as the reverse complement.
GCTCCAGCCAGCCACCAGCAGAGCCGCCGCCAGGCGGAATAGCGGCTGCTCATTGACGAGCGCGAGCGCGAGATTGGCAATCTCCATGCGTCCGGTCGTATGAGGCAGCTCGATGCCGAGCACGACGTCGCGGATCGCGGCCGGGATCTGGAACACCGCGACGAAGTGCTGGCGAGGCGAGGTCCCGATCAGACTGGCAAGGCGATAGGGCCGGTCCCAGAGCAGCGTCCCGTCGGGTGCCTGCTGCACCAGGTAGACCCGCGCCGCCTCCCAGGGCTCGTTGCCACGCTCGACGCCACTGGTCGCGATCTCGGCACTCAGGCGGAGGTTGTTCGGCCCGGGCGGCAGGGCGACCCGGCGGTGCAGATAGGCGGTCCGCTCGCGGTTGTGATTCTGTAGAATTGCGTGGCCGAGTTCGGCCTCGTCGAGCGTTGCCAGTCCCTCGGCCTCCCAGCCACGGAAGCCCTCACGGAAATCGGCATTGTCGAGGATCGATCGACCGGCAGGCTCATAGCGCGGCAGGTAGGCGAAGGTGAGGATCGTCAGGAGCGCGAGCCCGCTCGCCGCGAGCACCGCGAACGCCACCGCCCGCAGTGCCCGCTGGTCGAGCGAGCGGCGGCGGCGGCGCGCGCGCCCGGTGCTGGGCGATCCGAGATCGGCGGTGGCTCTCATGGCGGGTTCGGCACCGGTCGCTGGGGCTCAGACGTTGAGCAGTAGGTGCTCGCGTTCCCAGGAGCTGATCACGCGCTGGTAGGCCTCCTGCTCGACCTCCTTGACCATAATCAGGGCTTCGACGAACTCCTCACCGAGTAGCTGCCGCAGCGGCCGGGCGCGGCGCAGCAGATCGAGAGCGTCGGCGATGTGGCGCGGCAGGGTCTGGGCGAGGCGGTAGGCGCTGCCCTCGATCGGCTTGGTCGGCTCGAGCTCGTCGAGCATGCCGAGCAGGCCGCAGGCGAGCGAGGCGGCGATCGCCAGATAGGGATTGGCGTCGGCCCCGGCGACCCGGTTCTCGACCCGGCGCGCGGCACCGGTCGAGTTGGGCACGCGCAGGCCCACGGTCCGGTTCTCCCAGCCCCAGTGCAGGTTGATCGGGGCATCGGAATGGCGCCTGAGGCGTCGGTAGGAGTTGACGTTCGGAGCGAGCAGCGGCATCGCCGCTGGCAGATGTTTCTGCAGCCCGGCGATGTGCTGGAGGAAGCGTTCGCTGAAGCCGTCCTCGCCGGTCGCGAAGAGGTTCTGACCGGTGCTCAGATCGATCACGCTCTGGTGGATGTGCATCGCGCTGCCGGGCTCGCGCTCCATCGGCTTGGCCATGAAGGTGGCATAGATGCCGTGCTTGAGGGCGGCCTGACGCAGCGTGCGCTTGAACAGGAAGGCCTGATCGGCGAGCTCGAGCGGGTCGCCATGATTGAAGTTGATCTCCATCTGGGCGGCGCCGGACTCGTGGGTCAGGGTATCGATGTCGATGTCCTGCGCCTCGCACCAGTCGTAGACGTCCTCGAACACCGGATCGAACTCGTTGACCGCCTCGATCCCGTAGCTCTGGCGGGCCGATTCCGGCCGTCGCGAGCGGCCGATCGGCGGCTCCAGCGGATAGTCCGGATCCTCGTTGATCTTGGTCAGGAAGAACTCCAGCTCGGGCGCGACTATCGGGCGCCAGCCGTGTTCCTCGTAGGCGCGCAGGACCCGCCGGAGGACCTGGCGCGGCGCGATCGCGACCTCCTCACCGTCGTGGTGATAGCAATCGCTGATCACCTGCGCCGTGGCTTCCTCGTACCAGGGCACGAGCCGGAGCGACCTCGGGTCCGGGCGCATCCGGACGTCGCGCAACGCCGGGTCGGTCACCCGGTCGTCCGCGGGATAGTCGCCGGTGACCGTCTGGATGAACACCGCCTCGGGCAGGCGCAGCGTGTCGTCGGCGAGCGAGCGGACGAACTTGGCGGCCGGCAGGATCTTGCCGCGAGAAATCCCGTTGAGATCGGCGACCAGGCATTCGACCTCGGTGATCTCACGCTCCCGAAGCCAGCGCTCCATGTCGCTCATGCTGTGATCTCGCACGGGCGCGGACCCGGCACGCCGCGCCGAAAGCGGCGAACAGGCGCCGCGAGAAGAGATTGTCGAGCACCCGCCACTCCGGATGCCACTGCACGGCGAGCGCGAACGCGCGCGCCCCTTGCACGCGCACCGCCTCGATCGTGCCGTCGGGCGCCCTCGCCTCGATCGCGAGCCGCCCGGCCAACCGGTCGATCGCCTGGCCGTGCAGCGAATTGACCACGATCCGGCTCTCGCCGTCGAACAGCGCCTGCAGCTCGCCGCCCGGCTCGAGCACCACCTCGTGCGCCGGACCGTAGCGTTCCGCGGAGCGGCAGCGTCTTGTCGGAGCGATGGTCGAGCCGGCCCGGCAGCTCATGCACCTCCTGGTGCAGCGAGCCGCCAAGCGCGACGTTCAGCTCCTGCAGCCCGCGACAGATCGCGAGCAGCGGCACCGCCCGATCGAGTGCCCGGCGGATCAGCGGCAGCGTGGTCGCATCGCGCGCCGGATCGCGCGCATCGTCGTGCCGGACCGGTCGCCCGCCGTAGTGATGCGGCTCGACGTTGGACGGGCTGCCGGTGATCAGCAGCCCGTCGAGCTCGTCCAGAAGGCCATCGATGTCGAGGCGCGGACCGAGCGCCGGGATCAGCAGCGGCAGACCGCCCGCACCGTCGATCACGCTGTCGACGTACTTGGCGCCGACCTGATGGAAGCCGAAGCCCTCGCGGACGCCGAGGCAGGCCGGAATACCGATGACGGGTGAGCGATCGGACGTCGTCATGGTCCATTTCTAGCCGAGCGGGCGATGGCGGACAAGCGCGCCCGCGCGCGCCGCGCAGGCGGCCGGCCGGCCATCAGAGGGATTAAAGCAGAGGGTGCCGGACCGCTTCGGCCCGGCACCCGTCCCTGATCGGGCAGAAATCCTCATAACGGGCCCGCGAGTCTTCAGCTTCGCGGGGCGCGCCCCGCGCCGCTCCGGGTCGACCACCGAGGTCGGCCCTGGGAGCCAGGCGCGCGCCGCACCCAGGCGCGCAACCAAGCGCGAAAGTTAGGGCTTTCTGCGCTGGTCAGGCGGCCTTGGTGGCCTTGCCCTCGATCACCTTTGGCTTCGCCGCGGCCGAGGAGCCGACCGCGATCTTCTGCGCCTTCATGGCCTCGGGCAGCTCGCGCACCATCTCGATGTCGAGCAGGCCGTTGACCAGGTTGGCCCCGGTCACCCGGACGTGGTCGGCGAGCTGGAAGCGGTGCTCGAACGCGCGCCGGGCGATGCCGCGATGCAGGTAGGCGACGTCCTTGTCCTGCTCGGGCTCGTTCGCCTTGCCGCGCACGGTGAGCACGTTCTCCTTGACCGTCACGTCGAGCTCGTCCTCGCGAAAGCCGGCAACCGCCAATGTGATCCGATAGGCGTCCTGGCCCGCCTTGACGATGTTGTACGGCGGGTAGGTCGTCTCCTGCGGGCTGCGAAATGCCGTCTCGAACAGATCGTCGAGGCGATCGAAGCCGACCGAGTAACGGAACAGTGGGGACAGGTCGAAGTTGCGCATGGTCACATCCTCTTCGTGAGCGATTGACTGTTCGCCCGTCTTACGACCGGGCTCTGGTTGCTTGTCGGTCCCATCAGGCGACCGACGATCGCGTATTTAGTCAGTGGCGCGCCAAGTTCAAGAGGTGACCGGGCGCCGATCGAAGGGCTGACACTCGCCACCATGTCCGACTTGGCGACGGGCCCGGGGGCAGCATATGTTGGACGCAGCCATGACGATCGAAGTGCTCCTGTCGCTCAAAGCCCTGCTGGTCGGCGGCGCGTTCGTCTTCTTCCTGGTCTACGAGCGGCTCTGGCCGGCGACCGACAGCCCCCTCCTGCTGCGTTTCGGCCGGGCGACGGTCGGGGCCTGGCGGCGGCTCGTGCGCAACGTCAGCCTGTTCGGCATCAATCTCCTGATCTCGCCGCTGATCGTGGTCCCGATCACGGTCTGGGCCGATCACTTCAGCCTTGGCCTGCGGCCGGCCTGGTGGAGCGGCTGGCCGGGCCTTTTGCTCGACCTCGTGCTGCTCGACTTCTGGATCTACTGGTGGCACCGGGCGAACCACGAGATCCCCTTCCTCTGGCGCTTTCACCAGGTGCATCACTTCGACGAGCTGCTGGACAGCACGACGGCGGTCCGCTTCCACTTCGGCGAGGTGGTGATCTCGGCCCTGGTGCGCGCCCTGGTGATCATCCTCTTCGACCTCCCGCTCGCCTCGGTGCTGCTGTTCGAGGCGCTGGTCCTGGTCGGCGCGATCTTCCACCACAGCGACGCCGCGGCTGCCGCCGCGCCTGGAAGCGGCGCTCGCCAAGGTGGTGATCACGCCCTCGATCCACTGGGTGCACCACCACGCGATCCGCGCCGATACCGACAGCAACTACGGCACGATCTTCAGCTTCTGGGACCCGCTGTTCCGCTCGAAGAGCCGCACGCGCCGCTGGCTCGCGATGCCGATCGGGGTCGAGGGCCGGCGCGACCGGCCGCTGCTCCGCCTGATCGTCACCCCGTTCGAAGGCCCGCCGCGCTGAGCCAGCGCACGACCGGAAGCCGTCAAAACGCCACAGTCGAACGCCTGAAGATGCATACCGGAGCGGCAATGAACGACAGTAAGCTCGCAGACAAAGCAGCTACAATCGCTCGCATTGGTATAAATCATGTGGCAGATCAGCATAAGCTGAAACATCAATTGATGCGTTTTTTCTCAATCGAGAGCGGTCGATGCGTCACCGATGCGCCACCTGAGAGCACAGAAGTGTAGCCTGCTGGCGCAAATATGCGTCACTTTCGATTGGTGGGCGGATAGCTCACCCCCGATCTCAAGCGATGGAGATTCGCCTCCAGCTGCCTCCATCTTGCCACGGCGGAAGAGCATATCGATGCAAATTATTGAATTATACGAATTGTGGAGTTGACGAGGCCTCTCAGACCATGTCGTTTTTAGAAAAGAAAAACGAGCCGATTGATCCTAGTTGATCGCGATGGAGGCTGGCCGAAGTGACGCAAAAATGCGCCATCTGTCGCATTTTGCGCGGGCCTCGGAGGCGTGACGGGTGACTCCGCGGGATGCGACCGCGCGAAGCGCAGTGGTTCCCAATGCAGACTGATAGTCCGCTGAGCCGGTGGTCGAGATCCAACGGCAGGTACGTGAAGGATGCGCGCTTCAAGATGCTCGCTGAAGTTCGGCTCTTAGCTTTCGGTCCAGACATCAGGGTCGTTTGGGAAAGTTGGATAGCCGGGGCACGGGGTTCAGTTGGAGGTGTTCCAGCGAATTGACCCATCGCCCGTGGATTGCCTTCGCCCGTCGCCGCGGCTTGGTCTATGATTGGCGCCCTAGCGTCCGCTCCCTCCCGGTCGCCCTGGAACCACCGGCATGGAACGCAAGCTTGCTGCCATCCTCGCCGTCGACGTGGTCGGCTATAGCCGCCTCATGGAGCAAGATGAGGTGGGCACGTTCGAGGGGCTCAGGGCACACCGCAAGGAGCTGTTCGAGCCAGCGATCGAGAAGCATCGCGGCCGCGTCTTCAAGCTGATGGGCGACGGCCTGCTGGCCGAGTTCGCGAGCGTGGTCGATGCAGTCGAGTGCGCCGTCGCTCTGCAACGAGGCATGCGCGAGCGAAACGCGGCTGTGACGGGGGACCCGCGTATCGACGTGCGCATCGGCGTCAATCTGGGCGACGTGATCATCGAGGGCGAGGACCGGCACGGCGAAGGTGTCAACATCGCGGCGCGGCTGCAGCAACTGGCAGCGCCGGGCGGCATCTGTGTCTCGCAGACCGTGGTCAACCACGTCGGCAACAAGATCAGCCTCGGCTTCGAGTTCCAGGGTGAGCAGCGGGTGAAGAATATCGCTCAGCCGGTGAAGATGTACCGCGTCCTCGCCGACGCGGAGACGAACGGCAAGACCGCCAAGACGATGCGCATCAAGACGAGGCTGGCGCGGTCGTGGCAGTGGCCGGCGGCGGCGCTCGTGGTCGCCATCGCAGCCGGCGCCGCTCTGTCGTGGCGTCCGTGGGAAAGACCTGCGATCGAGCCCGCATCGACCGAGCGCGCGGCCTTGCCAATCCCGGACAAGCCGTCGATTGCCGTGCTGCCCTTCGCCAACCTGAGCGACGATCCGCAGCAGGCTTATTTCGCCGACGGTATTGCGGAGGACTTGATGACAGGCCTCTCGCGCCTGTCCGGGCTGTTCGTCATCGCGCGCCACTCGGCCTTCACCTACAAGGACCAGGAGCTCGACCTGCGGAAGGTGGGCCACGAGCTGGGGGTTCGCTACATCGTCGAGGGCAGCGTCCAACGCACCGGCGAGCAAGTGCGCATCAATATCCAGCTCGTCGACGCCAGCACCTTAGGCCATCTATGGGCCGAGAAATATGACGGCTCGATGGCGGACATCTTCGCCCTGCAGGATCGCGTCACCAAGAGCGTCGTCGATGCCCTGGCCTTGAAGCTGACCGCCGGCGAGCAACGGGCCCTGGCGGGCCAGAACGAGACCGCCGTGCCCCAGGCCTATGACGAGTTCCTGCGCGGCTGGGAGCTCTACCAACGCACGACGCCCGCGGACTTCGTCGAGGCGATCCCGCACTTCGAGCGAGCCGTCGCGCTGGATCCGTCGTACGCCCGTGCGCACGCCGCGCTGGCGATGGTCTACTTCCGCAGCTACGACCAGGGTTGGACCGGCAGCCTTGGCATGACGGCGGATGCCGCCTTCGATAGGGCGCGCGAATACCTGAACTTGGCGAAAGTTCACCCGACCTCGACCTCGCATCAAGTGGCCGGAAACATCTCCCGCGACCGTGGCTGGTACGACGACGCCGCCAAGGAGTTCCAAGCTGCCATTGCGCTCGACCCCAGATTCCTGGAGCTACGCCTATCTCGCCTATTCTTTGATCTATGCCGGCAAGGCAGCCGAGGCCGAGACGCAAATCGAGACCGCCATGCGGCTCGATCCGCACTTTCCGTCCCTGTTCGTTTTCTATCAGGGGCTGGCAGAGTTCGAGCAAAATCGAATGGAAGAAGCGGCGATCACGTTGGAAAGGGCGGTACGGCTCAACCCCGACGACCCCTGGCCTTTTGCGTTTCTGGCCGCGAGCTACGGCCACCTCGGACGCAAGAAGGAGGCAGTCGATACAATTGCGGCCTTCAACAGCGCGCGCGCGAGAGCAGGCGGCGCGCCGTTCGTGATGATCGAGCTAACCGGTCCGTCGGCGACCTTCACGCCTCCACCGAATTCCCCTCTCATTCGGGGCCTGCTCCAGATAGGTATACCGAACACCCTTGACTCCCGGGAGTTCGATTCGCTGAAGCTGACTGCCCGCGAAGTCGAATTGCTCTTCATTGGACATCGCGTGCACGGCCGGACTGTGCCGGGTGGGTCGCCGTACGGCGCGTCGGTGGCTGCGGATGGCACCGCCGTGATATTCGGCTATTGGGGCAACGGCGCCGGGATCGCAAAACTAGAGGGCGATCGCCTATGCTTCGTGTTGAGTAGCACAAGTTACTGCGGAAACGTCTTCCGCAATCCTGGCGGAACGAGGGCGAAGGAGAATGAATACCTCTGGTACTCTTGGGGTTGGGTGCGGCCATTCTCGCAGATCGAGTAGTGATCGGCCAGCTAAGCAAGACACGGCGCCTCCCGCCGAGCGTCGAGATCAACGGACGAAGGTTCACTATTTTGCGCATTGTATCCGCACGCACTGCACCGTCACAAGCTCAAGCCAGGTCTGCTTCGGGCCCACGACGAGCCGCTCCCGTATGTCCAGCAGCGGGCGGTGCGGGCCGGGTGCCATCCTGCAGATTTCGGCCATGAGGGGCGGGCCGGTCTCGGCGTTCCGTTTTCGGGCGCGCACGCTACCGGTCCATCTGATGCCACGAGGCGAAGCCACGGACGCTCGGCCATCGTTCCGGCGTGACATCATGATGCCTATGGCATAGCATCAAGACATGCGAACCACGCTCACCCTGGACGACGATGTCGCGGCCAAGCTCAAGGCGGAATTGCGTCGCGCCGGTCGGCCCTTCCGCGAGATCGTCAACGAGACGCTGCGCCGCGGATTGGCGAGCCGGCGCGCCACCGCCAGGCCGCAGGCGTTCAGAATAACGGCGCGCGATCTCGGCGATCTCAGGCCGGGGCTTTGCCTCGACGATGTTGCCGGGCTGATCGAGCAGGTCGAGGCGCGCTGCACCGATGATCCTCGTCGATGCGAACCTGCTGTTGTGCGCCTATCATCCGCGCGCGGATCAGCACGAGAAAAGCCGGGCCTGGCTCGAAGCGGTGCTCTCGGGGTCTGACCTCGTTCGTTTCGCCTGGCTCACGCTGTGGGCCTTCCTGAGGATTGCCACCAATCCCCGCGTGTTCGAGCGCCCGCTTGCCACCGCCGAGGCCGAAGCGGCGATTTCCTCCTGGCTCGCCCAGCCCGTGGCCGGCATCCTCGAGCCCGGCGAGCGGCAGGGCGGGACGTTCGTCTCCGCCCTTCCCGGCTCGCCGGGGACGGGGGACCGCCGGCTGGGTACCAGCCGTCAGATTTGGACCACGCTGGTCTATCGTTCTGCAGCGAGTTCGTAGATCTGCCGGAGTCGTGGTGAACCTTCCAAGCCATTTTGCAGCTCCGGCTCTGTCGTGCTGCGTTTGATTTCCTCGACGACCGAACGGGCGGCCATGTTCTGCCGCCGGGCCAAACGATCGCGCCTGGTCGCCGCATACAATCGGCTCAAAGCTGAATGGGTTCGCCAAAGCTGGGGCGGATGGCGAATGGCGCGCGCCAGTTTGAGCGCCTGCCGCAGCCATTTCTCCGCGTCCTCCTGGTCGCCGCGCGCAAGGGCTGCCTCACCGAGAAGCAGCCAGGCGCTGATGATGTATTTCCGAGATCCCGTCGGCACCGCGATTTTCAGGCATTGATCGGCGAATTCCTGCGCCCGGCGCGGGTTCCCCCGGGACAGCCAAAGCCGGCCCAGACTGGCATACAGGTGGGTGGAATAGCGCCACTTCATCCACTCATCGGTCGGGCGATCCCTGGCGGTCCGGTGCACCCGGTCGAGGATTTCCTGTGCCAGCTGGAGGTCGCCCTTCGCCAGGAAGACATCGCCGATGTTGACTTCGGCAAAGCAAGTCATCTCTACATTTACAGCGTGGTACTGCCGCCGGGTAATCTCGATGCATCGGTTGCTGAAAGCGATCCCCCGCTCGAAGTCCTCACATTCGATGTGGAGCCAGCCGAGACCGTTCAGGTAACGAGGCAAGAACGCTTCATCGCCGATCTTCTCGGCCAGCGTCAAACCTTCGGTGAGCAGGGTCAGAGCCTGATCGTAGTTGCCTCTGCCGGTCAGAGCGAGCCCCTGAGCATAGAGATTTCGCAATACCGCCGAGATCAGGTTGTGCTCGCGCGCAATCGCTGCCCCGGTCGATGCCAGCTCGATCGCCCGGTCGAACTCCCCGCGCCAGTTTTCGATGTTGCACGACATGAACAGTGTCAGCGATTCGCGCAGGACATCGCCGGCCGGCCGGCAGATGGTGAGCGTCTTGCCGAGCGCCTCGACTGCCGGATCGAGCCGCCCCGATAACGCGTGAAGGTATCCGGTGGTCATGTGGGCATTGCCGAGTGCCGACTGACAACCGACGGCCTCGGCGACCTCGATCGCCTCACGCGCATGCGCGAGCGCCGAGGGAAAGTCCTCGGCCCACATCGCTGCCCACGCCATCCCCGCGAGCGCAATGCTCTCGCGCTCGCGGTTCCCGACGCTCCGTGCGATCTCCAGCATGCGCGCACTTTCGGTCCGCGCATGGTCGAAGCTGCCGATCGCAAAATAAAGCTCTGACCTGGCCTGATGAATGGTCATGAAGATATCGGCGGTTTCGCGCGCATCGAGGTGGCCGCCTGCCGCCAAAGCCTGATCGTAGAGCGCCAGCGCCTCCTTGATCGCATGGCGCCGCCCCGCGCCTTCGGCGGCCCGCCGATAAATTCCATGGCCTCGGACCAGACGGCGCCCTTGGCAAAATGCTCGGCAATCACGTCGAACTCGAGCTCGACCGGCGACCCGACTTCACTCTCCAGTGCCCGACCGATCTCCGCGTGCAACGAGCGTCGTCGGCTTCTCAGCAGGCTCTCGTAGGCCGCGTCCCGGACCAGCGCGTGCTTGAAGCTGTAGGTGGCTTCTGGCGGGCTGCCGCGCTGAAAGACGAGCTCGGCGTTGATCAGCTGACCGAGCGCATCCTCGAGCTGGGCAGCCGAGAGCGACGACACTGCCGACAGCAGCCGGTAGGAGAACTCGCGCCCGATGCAGGCGCCGGTCTGGGCGACTTCCTTCACCCCCGAGAGCCGGTCGAGGCGCGCCATGAGACTGTCGTGCAGCGTCGACGGAATCGAGAGCCCGGAGAACGTGCCGGTCAGTTCGTAGGCACCGTCGCGCAGCTCGACGATGCCGCTCTCGATCACCGTCTTGGTCAGCTCCTCGACGAACAACGGCACGCCGTCGGTCTTGGCAGCGATCTCGTCGACCAGCGCCTCGGGCAGGCGGTGGCCGCCGGTGACGCGCTCGACCATCATCGCCGCCAGGCGCCGCCCGAGCCGCGCGAGCGTGTGCAGGGTCACGTGGCCACGCCCGCTCCAGGGCGGTGCGAACTCCGGGCGGAACGTGATCACGGCGAGGATCGGGGCGCGCTCGATCGCATCGACGATCGCATCGAGAGCCTCGAGCGTCGTCGGGTCCGCCCACTGGGCGTCCTCGAACAGAACCAGCAACGGCCCGGCACGCGCGAGACCGGCGGTGCCAAGCGCAAGGGCTTTGATCGTATTCGCCTTTTGCCGTTGCGGGGTCACCTCGAGCGGCGGATAGCGATCGCCGGTCTCCCAGGACAGCATGGCCGCGAACAGCGGCGCCACCGCGGGGACATCGTCGAACGCCGGCGCGAGCGCCGCTTCCAGCGCATCCAGCCTGGCCCCGCCGTGCCGTTCGCGGTGGTGGCGAGCCGCCCGCTCGATCTGGTCAATGAAGGGATGGAGCGCCGAATTGAGATGATGCGGCGAACACTGATAGCGGAGCACGGTTTCTGCGCCCGATGCCTCCCGCAGCTCCCGAATCATACGGCTCTTGCCAATCCCCGGCTCACTGCACAGCAGGATGATCTGGCCCTCGCCGTCGCTGGCCTGCTGCCAACGCCCCAGGAGCAGCGCGATTTCCTCGTCCCGCCCGATGAAGGGAGTGAGGCTCGCCCCGGCCCGGGCATCGAAACGACTCGCGGCCCCGCTCATCCCGGTGACCCGCCAGACCCCGAGCGGCCGATCGAAGCCCTTCAGGGCTTGCCGCCCCAGGTCCTCGCAGGCGAACTCCCCGCCCAGCAAGCGCTTCGTATTGGCGCTGATCAGGACCGCGCCCGGCTCCGCGAACGCCTGCAGGCGGGCGGCCCGATTGGGCGTGTCGCCCACCACCGCCTCCTCCTGCGCGGCACCTTCGCCGATCAGATCGCCGACCACCACCAGGCCGGTTCGATTCCGACCCGGCTTGCGAGGGTCTGCCCGAGCGGCGTGGTGAGCTCCTCGACCGCATGGACCAGCTCGAGCCCCGCGCGCACGGCGCGCTCGGCGTCGTACTCGTGCGCTCGCGGATAGCCGAAGTACGCGAGCACGCCATCGCCCATAAACTTGGCGACGTGGCCGTCGAAGCGGCGCACGACCTCGGCGCATACATTCTGATACGCCGTGATCACCTCGCGCATGTCCTCTGGATCGAGCTTGGCCGAGAGCGCGGTCGACTCCACGAGGTCGCAGAACAGGACGGTCAGCTGGCGACGTTCGGCTTTCACCGGTCGCGCCGTCGCTGCGGCGCTCGCCGCCGTAGGTGGCGAGGCGGGTTCGGCCAGGGCGGCAATCGCCTCGAGCAGCTTGCGCCGGTGGCCGACCGCCATCACACCCAGGTCTTTGAGATCGTCGGCCGTCAGCTTGGGCAGGATCTCGGCGTCGATCTCGTTCGCCCGGAACGCCTCCGCGTAGCGCTCCAGCCCCAGCTCGCGCAGCCAAGCCGCGATGTCCACGAGCCTTCCCCATGGGATGGTGATCGCGTGGCGAAAGCTATCAGAGTGACGGATCGGAGGCCATCGATCCGTTCGCGGTCAGCCGGTCGCGGGCGTTGCGTTTCGAGCGTGCACGCTACCAGGGGATCGCCTGCCGGTCGCGGAAAGAGGGGAAAACCCGTTCGGCGAAAGCCTGTGGCGCCCGGTTGAGCTGTACCGTCACGCCACACTAACAATCGGGCGTCGGAGAACCATGTCTCTCTATCGCACCACAAGTGAAGGCGGGAACGTGGGATGCGCGGCATGATCGTCCCGGCGGAAAACTCATAGGAGGAGAGCTCGCGATGAAGATCAAGCGACGCGGTTCTGCGGTCTGGCAAGGCACTCTCAAAGAGGGCAGGGGGTCGATCTCGACCCAAAGCGGCGCGCTGAAAGAGCAGCCGTATGGTTTTGCCAGCCGGTTCGAAGGCCGGCCCGGCACCAATCCCGAGGAGCTGATCGCCGCCGCGCATGCCGGTTGCTTCAGCATGGCACTGTCGCTGTTCCTCGGCGAAGCCAATCTGACCGCCGAGCGGATCGAAACGGCCGCCGAAGTGACCCTCGAGCAGGTCGAGGGCGGCTTCGCAATCACCGCGGTGCACCTGACGCTCAAGGCCAAAGTGCCGGGTGCCGACGAGGCGACGTTCCGCAAGGTGGCGGATACGGCGAAGGCCGGCTGTCCGGTCTCCAAGCTGCTGAAGGCGGACATCACCCTGGATGCCACGCTTCTCCCCTGATGCGGGCGCGCGGACGGGCTGATCCCGCCGCAGGCCTCTCTGGGGGGCGCGCAGGGTTGAGAGGGTGACCGGGTGATCCGCACGGGGCCCTGCGAGCGGGGGGTGATCGTCTCGACCGCCCCCGTCGAAGACGTCTGTCCGGAATACTCCAAGCCCTGGATACTAACCGCGACCATTCTCGGCTCGAGCATGGTGTCCATCGACGGCACCGCGTTGAGCGTCGCGCTGCCTGTCATACAGACGGATCTTGCCGTCCCGCTGTCCACGGTCCTCTGGGTCGTGAACGGGTATTCGCTGGGGCTCGCGGCTCTGATGCTGCTCGGCGGATCGGCCGGCGACCGTTACGGCAGGCGGCGCGTGTTCGTCATTGGCATCGCCCTGTTCACCGTCATGTCCCTGATCTGCGGATTGTCGGCGAGCGCGCCTCAGCTCATCACTGCCCGTGCGCTCCAAGGACTCGGGGGTGCGCTTCTGGTCCCCGCCAATCTCGCCATCATCGGTGCCGTTTTCGACGAACGCGAGCGCGGCAAGGCAATCGGGACCTGGGCCGCGTTCGGGGCGGTCACCGGGGCTCTCGGACCCGTCCTCGGCGGGTGGCTGGTCGATACGATCTCGTGGCGCGCCGTCTTTTTCCTCAATCTGCCAATCGCCCTCGTCACCCTGTCGATCGCGTGGCGGCACATGCCGGAAACCCGCGATCCGGAGGCCGCGGGCGAGCTGGACTGGCCAGGCGCTGTTCTGGTGGCGGCCGCGCTCGGGGCCTTGGCCGCGGGGCTCACCGGAGCGGGTAACGCCGGCTGGACCGACCCGCTGGTCGTCGGGGCCCTCCTGGCAGCGGTCTGCCTGCTGATCGGCTTCATCGGCACGGAGTCGCTCCGCGCCAGTCCGATGGTCCCGCTTGGTCTGTTCCGCCCACGCAACTTCAGCGGCGCCAATCTCTTGACCTTGTTCCTCTATGGGGCACTCGCCGGAGTCTTCTTCCTGCTGCCGTTCAACCTGATCCAGGTGCAAAAGTTTGCGGCGACGACGACGGGTGCCGTCTTCCTGCCGGTCACGATCATCATCGCTGGATTGTCACGCTGGTCTGGAGCTCTGCAGGATCGCATCGGCGCCAAGTGGCCACTGGTCGTCGGGCCGGTCATTACGGCGGTCGGCTTCGCGCTGCTTGCCTGGCCCGCCACCGGCGGATCCTATTGGACGAATTTCTTCCCGCCGATGGTCATGATCGGGCTCGGGATGGCGGTTGTCGTCTCACCGCTGACCACGACCGTCATGAGCTCGGTGTCGGAAACGCAGACCGGGATCGCCTCCGGCATCAACAATTCCGTCGAGGAAGTCTCGAGTTCTGCTCGCCGTGGCTCTGGCCGGCACGGCGGCGCTCGCGATTTTCCAGCACGCGCTGCCTGCCCATCTGGTCCTGGCCGGCTTCGATCCGTCTTCGGAGACCGCACGCGCTGCCGATCTGATTGGCAAGACCTTGGCAGCCAGTCCGATCCCGTCGTTCGTCCAGGGGGCGGAGCGCGTGCAGCTCGAGGCCGCCCTGAGCGGCGCGTTCCTCGACAGCTTTCGCTGGGTGATGCTCGCCGCGGCGGCAATCGCGCTGTTCAGCGCGGTGTTCGCCGCCCTGATGATCGACCGCCCGCATGTCGGGCACCGGTAGGTGCGGGGGCTACCACCGTCCGATCTCGACCACCAGAGCGAGCCGGTCTCGGCGTTCCGTGCATGCACGCTCCCCGGGGGGGGGGTCTATACGTCGCGAAAGTAGGAACGCCCGCCCGGCGAAAGAATGTGGCGCCGGCTTGAGTTCTACCTTAGGGTCACGCCGCACTAACAATCGGGCGTGAGAGAGCCATCTCTCGGTAGCGCACCACGAGTGAACACGGGAGGGATCGGATGCGCGGCATGAATTATCCCCGGCTGGCGGCAGTGGCGGCGGGCCTGTATGGCATCCTCGCGCTGGTCGGGACGTCTTCGACCAGCGCCAAGACGGCGGCGGAGATCGATGCCGGCGTGAAAGCGGCGCGTGATCAGTGCGCCGCGCAGATCCCGGGGTGCAACGCGGCCGCCGAGAAAGCGCAGGGCATGCTCGTCTTTCCCGAGGTGACCAAGGCCGCGATCGGGGTCGGCGGCTCCTTCGGCGAAGGCGCTCTGATCGTGGGCGACAAGACCGCAGGGTACTACAGCACCGCCTCGGCCTCGATCGGCCTGCAGCTCGGGGCACAGACGTCGACCCAGATCATCATGTTCATGACGCCGGAAGCGCTCGACAAGTTCCGCGCGAGCTCCGGCTGGGAGGCGGGCGCCAACGCCCAGGTCACCATGATCGATCAGGGCAAGGCCGCCGATATCGGCTCGGTCGTGGCCGCCAACCCGGTGATCGCCTTCGTCTTCGGTCAGAAGGGCCTGATGGGCGATCTTTCCGTTCAGGGCTCGAAGATCACCAAGCTGGAGCGCTGAGCCTGCGCCGCTGAACGGTTCGGGCCGACCCGGCAGGCTCGGGGGTTTTTGGGCTGCGCGCCTGCGCGTGCGCCGCGGGCCCGAGAAAGACGTCGCAGGATCGTTGTCGGGGCTCGCCGCGCGGTGCCGGCTGTCCGCAGCAGATCAGGGGGCTCGCCGGCTCAGTCGCGCTCAGCCGCGGGCAGGCTTGCCGCCCTCCATGTCGGTGCCGCGCTCGGGCAGCCTGGGCTCAGAAGAGCCATTCCTTGTTGAAGAACGCCTTGCGCCAGCGCACCACCTCGATGCCTGCGAACAGGCCGGCCTTGGTGAAGGGATCGTTCCGGATGAAAGCCTCAGCCTCGGCGCGGTCCTCGGTGTCGACGATGATGATCCCGCCGTAGGCGCCCTGGCCCGAGTCGTCGACCTGCGCGCCCGCGGCGAGCAGCTTGTCCTGGTTGGCGGTCAGGTACTCCACATGGACCTGGCGGGTGTCGTTGCGCAGCTGCAGCGAGTTCGGCTTGTCGCGGGTGATGGATCGCATTTTGTGAGAGCTTGGGCTGCTTGCCGCGCAGTTTGCCCTTGGCGCGGCCGATGGCAGGGGTCTGTTGCAGCCTCGGTAGCGGGCAGCTCGGGGATGCTGCCCGCCGCCTTCCTGCTAGCCCAAAGTCTGGATGACCTCTCCTTCGGCGATCACGGGGGCCTGGACCTTCAGGTCCGGGGCATTCTTCTTGATCCAGGCCGCGGCGACCTTGACGCTGTCGTCGGTAGCGGCCTTGCCGTCGCACATCGTGACGGTGTAGCCGCCGCCATGCGTCCGCGTCATCGCGTATGACTTGATGCCGTGGACCGCGCCCATGACCTCCTTGACCTCGCTCTTCCGCTTCTCGAGCAGATCGAACAGCTCCTTGGCGCCGGCGCCGGAATAGGTTCGTGTTACCATATGCATGACATTTTCTTTCTGTGTTAGGCGGAAAGCCCTCTCAGACTTGCGGCCGGTCCGCCGCCCATGCGGCCTCACTCGGGATCGGACCCGCACGCGGCTTCCGATCGCTTGTGGTAGCAAAGACTTGCCGCTAATTGTTAAATGATGCTTCGGAATTCCTTTACAAGATCCGATTTGATAATATTTTCGATACAATGGTTCAAAGAAAAGGCTTGTTAATTCGGCATGGATGAAAAGCGTGATCGCCCAGCATTGCTATTGCTATACCTGAATGAGGGCGCATAGGGCATGAGTGGCTCTCTCCGGTTTCGGGAATCTCAGACGTCGTCCGGACTCATCAGTTCATTGATCGCGTCGACCAGCGCCTCGGCGTCTTGCAGCGCCACCCGAACGTCCGCGGCCTCGGGCGAGGCAAGATCGTAGTCACCCTCCAGTCTCAGCTCCAGCGCCTTGTTGAGCGTGCGCCCGAGAGCCGGATCGAGCGGGCCGTGCTTCACGAACGTCCGCCGGAATCGGCCGATCAGCGGCCGTGTCGCTCGCCGCCGATGGCTGCTCCGCTTCTGCGTCGCTGAAGCCGCCCGTCACAGCTCAGACTACCGGCGGCATCACACGGTAAATGAGACAGAGGCCGTCGTCGCATCCAAAGAAGCGGTGCCAGTCTCGCTTCGAGATTACCCGAAACCGAAGCTCAAACTGCTCACCCACGTGTTTGTTTTGAATCACTACGCGGCCGACAGGGCCTGTCCCATTCTCGCCCCCGAATACGTCCCACGCAACGTCGTATTCGTTCAGCTGAAAGCTTGGGTCGACCTCAACTTCGGCAACGAGCGTATCGCCCGGATAGAGGTCCCCGTGCTCATCTCGTCGCCAGTCGACAATTCTACCGTTGACATCCTCCGGCACGTTCTCGAGATAGCTCGTGTTCCCGAGGCTATCGGAGAAGCGGATGATCGACGGAACGTTGAAAGCCTTCTGCATATTGATCTATCCAAAGTGTATCTTCAGAGACTCGATGAGATCATTCGAGTAGCAAATCGCCTGCTCCAGCCGGCGCACGCTGCAACCCCGACCATGAGAAACATCGTTTCTGATGTCTCGCACACGGATCAGGAAGTGCCTCGCTTCCTCGTGACCCAGTGGGTACGCGTGCGTCAGAGGCATTCCGAAATGATCTTCGAACAGTTTCGGATTGGTGGTGATGTCGATTAACTGATCGAATGTTGTTGCGTCGATATCTCGCAGAAATTTCCCTGGGTTGGCCTCGCGATGCGAAATGACATGGCGTCGTATCCCACTCTTGATGAGACCTTCTTGTCGCAGGAAATCCGTACCGTAGCGCTGCGACAGCTGATGGTGCACAATCCGTCGAAGCCAAGCTTCGGCGCTGTCAACATGTCGCCGAGCGAGTTCCTCGCGCTGCTGGCGCGCCGCCTCCGCTGGCAAGACCTCCGACAGCGTGTCCTGTATTTCCATGGCCGTGCTCTGAGATCCGCGGGCAGACGGCAAGCACCCCGCCGGCCGGGTGTTACCTCGCGCCGCCGGTCGTCTGTCGATCAGCTGCGCAGAGAAAAGTACCACAGGCGTCAGCCTTTTCTACGCTACTTGCTTCAACCGCTGGCCGTCAAAGTGACCTCAAGGTTCGAGTTAGACGGTGACGCCCGTCTCCACCCACTGGCCGGTCTTGGCCGAGCGGAGGACGGCGTCGCAGACCTTCTGGGTCTCGAGGGCGGTGCGGAAGGTCGGCTCGGCGGGGGTGCCGCTCTCGATGCCCTGCAGAAAATCGGCGAGCGCGTGGACGAAGGTGTGCTCGTAGCCGATGGTCAGGCCCGGCACCCACCAGTGGCTCATGTAGGGGTGCTCGAAATTGGTGACGTGGATCCGGCGCCAGCCGGTCGTGTGGCTCTCGATCTTCTGGCCCGCGGGGTTGCGATATTCGAAGAAGTCGAGCCACTGGTCGTCGTGCAGATCGAACATCACCGAGCCCGCCTCGCCGTTCAGCTCGAAGGTCTTGAGCGCCTTGTGGCCGCGGGCGTAGCGCGTGCTCTCGAAGGTGCCCATGGAGCCGTTGGCGAAGCGGGCGAGGAACATGCAGGCATCGTCGATGCCGACCGGCTCGACCTTGCCGGTCTCCTGGTGCAGGCGCTCCTTGACGAAGGTCTCGGTCTCGGCGATGACGCGCGTGATCGGCCCGTTCAGCCACATCGCGGTGTCGATGTTATGGGCGAGGAGATCGCCCGTGACGCCGGAGCCGGCGGCGTTGACGTCGAGGCGCCAGAGGGCGGCGCCGCCCTGGGGCACGTCCGGGGCGATGGTCCAGTCCTGGAGGAAGCTCGCACGGTAGTGGAAGGGGCGCCCGATCCGGCCCTCGTCGATCAGTTGGCGCGCGAGCGTGATCGCCGGCACGCGGCGGTAGTTGTACCAGACCATGTTCGGCACGCCCGCCCGCTCGACCGCGGCGACCATCGCCTCGCCCTCGGCCGTGTTCATGGCGAGCGGCTTCTCGCAGCAGATCATCTTGCCGGCTGCGGCCGCGGCGAGCGCGATCTCCTTGTGCATGTGGTTCGGGACGCAGATGTCGACGAGGTCGACGTCGGCGCGCCCGATCAGGCGCCGCCAGTCGGTCTCGATCGCCTCGTAGCCCCAGACGTCGGCGAACGCCTTGACCTTGTCCTCGCTGCGCGCGGCGACCGCCTTCAGCACCGGCCGGTGCTCGAGTTCGGGGAAGAAATTCCCGACCCGGCGGTAGGCGTTGGAATGCGCCTTGGCCATGAAGCCGTAGCCGATCATGCCGACGTTCAGGTTCTTTTTCATTGACCTCCCTCGCGCTTCTGGAGCGTTGGGTAACAGCTCGATCGCCGCGACACTCAGCGATCGCCATCATCCGATTTGTCGCGGCCCGGCGGAAGAAGAGACGAGAACTTGCCGGCGCTTGCGAGTTCGAGCGCGGTCTCGACTCGAATCAGGCGGCGATCCAGCTCGCGCACCTCGCGCGCCAAAACTTCCGAACGATTGCCGAGAGATTCGACGCGCGTGCTGAGTTGGATGGCGGCCTTGAGGGCGTCGAAGATTCTATCCGCGAGAGCCATCGCCTGCCCGCTTCGCCGCGAAATAGGCCTCCGTGGCGGCCAGCTCGCGCTCAGCCGCGTCGAGCGCCTTCATCGCGCGCTGCTGGCTCTCCTCGAGAAGGCGCAGGAGAGCTTCCGTCTCGGCCTCTTCGAGCTCGGGATCGTAGGCGGCGACCGAACGGCGCACGATCTCGGCGATCGACGTGCCGGCTTTGCGCGCCTTTTCTTCAAGCTGTGCCTTGTCCCCGGGCGGCATGAGCACGACGACACGTTCGGTTGCAGCGGCCAACCCGATCACCCTGGCTTGCACATGACATGCACATGTACTGCGCAAACATCGTTCCCGTCAAGCATGCGGAGCCAGAGACGCTCAGCTGGTCTTGGGTTAGCCATACTTCCGGTTCAGCTCGTCCAGCGCTTTCTTGCACTTCTCGGTCTGCTCCCAGGCGTTCGCCCAGAAGCAGAGATCGATCGTCCACCAGTCGTGCGGCAGCTTTTCCCGCGTAAGGCGCGGCACGAGCGCGTCGAAGTCGACCACGCCCTCGCCGAACGGCGCGTGCGCGCTGGTCTCGTCGTTGCCCTGGGCGTCCTTGTGGCAGGTATTGTCCGAATCGATCAGATGGATGTGGTTGATCCGGCCCGAGAGCCGCTCGATGAACTCGAGCTGGCCGCCCGGCAGCGTCTCCTTGCGGCCATACTGGCGCGCGCCGACCACGGCGACCATCTGGCCGTGGCAGGTGTCGTACATCACACCGAAATTCTCGTCGGGGATGGCATCCAGGATGCGCTGCACGTCCGAGGGCTTGTTGAAGGCGAAGCCCGGCTCGATCTCCCAGGTGACGTAGAGGCCGCGATCGGCCGCCTCCCTGGCGCAGATCTTCCAGCTGTCGACCACGCGCCGGAGCGCGACATCATAGTCGACCTGGCCGTGGATGGTCGGCGGCTGCACGGTATCGACGCGCACGCCCTTGATGCCAAGGTCGACCGCGAAGTCGGCATTCTTCGTGAACTCGGCGAGATAGGCAGTCTGATCCTCGGTATCTATCAGGTGCTGCGACCAGAGATCGGCGGCGAGGCCGGAGAACTCGAGGCCCCAGCCGTGTAGCTTCTCCTTGAGCGCCGCGCGCTGCTCCTTCCGGGGCATCGTCGTGGGGCTCGGATAGGCGTTGAAGCCGCCGAGCTCCATGCCATCGAAGCCGAGCTCGGCGAGGCGCTGTCCGACCTCGTCGAAGGGGACCGGCTTTTCGGCGTACGGCCCGATGTTGAACGCCCAGGTGCCGATCGACGTGCGGTGCATGGCTCGCTCCCCCGATGAGTGCTCGTGATACGGATTGACTGCGCTAGACCTGCAGGCGCGACAGGATCGGATCCGCGATGTCGACCCGATGCGCCTGAATCGCTGCAATCGCTGCGATCACCCCGGCCGCGGCGGTCTTCAGCGACATACTCGGCGCGCCCAGGTTCTCTTCGAGTGCCGCGACCTCGGGCAGATGCGGCAGGTGAATCCAGCCGGCGCGGACCGGCAGATCGTTCACCGCGATGTGGTGTAAGATCCCGTACATCAGATGGTTGCAGCAGAAGGTCCCGGCGACGTCGGAGATATCCGCCGGGATACCGGCATCACGCATCGCTCTCACCATCGCGCGGATCGGCAGGGTGGCGTAGTAGGCGCTCGGCCCGTCGGGCGCCGTGAGCTGATCCTGGATCGAGCGACCGGCGTTGTCGCGCAGCCGGTAGCGGACGCAATCGTTGAGATTTTGTGCGATCCTTTCGACGGTCAGCATCGATCGCCCGCCGTACTCGCCCATCATGAGGACGATCTCGGGCTGAACCGCCTCCATCGCCGCGCGTACCCCATCGATGCATCGGAAGAAGGTGTTCGGAACGACGCGCGCCACGACCGTCGCGCCCGCGATCTCGGCACCGTCGAGGCGCCTGGCCACGAGCTCGGCCGGGTTTACCGGCGTATGGCCGAAGGCTTCGAAGCCGGTCAGGAGGACGGTACTCATCCCACACGCCTCAAAGCGGCATTGCCTGGATACGCCACGCGCTCAGCCGGCGGCCGCCCAGCCCTCCCGCATGGTCTTGAGGCCGACGGTGTAGACCGCCTCGGGCGTGGTGAAGAACTGCCGCCAGACCTTGGTCGCGGCGGCGAGGTCGGGCAGCGCCTGGCCGAAGGCTTCGATGGTCAGCCAGCCGTCGTAGCCGATCCGGCGAAGCGCGCGAAAGGTCGCGTCGAAGTCGATGTGTCCTTCGCCCGGCGTGCCGCGGTGGTTCTCCGAGACATGGATGTGACGGATCACGTCGCCCGATTCGGCAATGCAGCCGATCGGATCGTGCTCCTCGATGTTGGCGTGGAAGGTATCGAACAGCGCGCCGAAGTTCGGATGCCCGACCCGCGCCACATAGGCCTTGGCCTCGGCCAGGGTGTTGAGGAAATAGCACTCGAAGCGGTTGAGCGGCTCGATCGCGAGCGGCAGGCCGCCCTGGGCCGCGTAGTCCGCGGCCGCGCGATGCACCTCGGCGGCACGCCGCTTCTCGTCGTCGGTCGCACCAAAGCCGGAGAACACCCCGAGCGGTTGATGGAACGGGCCGCAGAGCACCTCGCTGCCGAGCGCCTCGGAGCAGTCGATCGCCCATTTGAGGTGGTCGAGCGCACCCTCGCGGCTGCGCGCATCCGGGCTGATCGCGCTGTGCGCCTCGTCCGGCATTACGGTTACCGTGGTGCAGCCGAGGCCGTGGTCGCTGAGTTGCCTGGCAATCTTCTCGAAATGCGCGACGGCGCCCTCGAACAGCGGCACCTCGATACCGTCGTAGCCGGCGGCCTTCAGCTTGCCGAGCAGCGGAAAGTGCGTCTCGGTGACGTGCGTCGTCCACAAGAGCAGGTTGAACCCGGTCTTCATGCTGGCCTCCCGTCCGCGCTCCCGCCCCACCTTCAACCAGTATCCCTGCCGGCGCCACCGCTGGCAAGCCGGCGCGCTGCGTATGTCCCCGGGGGGCGGCGGAGCTGGCCCCGCAGGCTGGTACTCGGCGACCGCTCGCTCTATGTAACGCGCCAGCGTTGAATGCGACGCGCGAGCATTGGACCACCTATGGAGATCGACGTATGCGCCGGCTGCTCGCCGTTCTGCTCCTGGCTCTGGTAACCTGGCTCCCGGGCACGGCCCGGGCGGCCAGAGACGAGCTGATTATCGGGATCACCCAGTTCCCCTCGACCTTCCATCCGAACATCGATGCCATGGCCGCCAAGAGCTACATCCTGGCGATGGCCCAGCGGCCGCTCACCGCCTATGACGCCGGCTGGAAGCTGATCTGCATGCTCTGCACCAAGCTGCCGACGATCGAGAACGGGCTGGCGGTGATCGAGAAACAGGCCGACGGTACCGACGGCATCGCGCTCACGTACACGATCCAGCCGAACGCGACCTGGGGCGATGGCACGCCGGTGACCACGGCCGACGTTCTGTTCACCTACGAGGTCGGCAAGCACCCGCAGAGCGGCGTCGGCAACGCCGAGCTGTACCGACGCATCACCGCTATCGACGTGATCGACGACAAGACCTTCACGATCCATGACAAGAAGCTCGACTTCGACTACAACGCGATCAACGACTTCCGGTTGTTGCCGGCGCATCTCGACCGCGCGGTGTTCGAAGCCGATCCCGCGGGCTACCGCAATCGAACCACGTTCGACACAGATCCGACCAATCCGGGTCTCTATTTCGGACCCTACCGGATCACCGAAGTGTCGCCCGGTGCCTACGTGGTCCTGGAGCCCAACCCTACCTGGTGGGGTGATCCGCCGTTTTTCAAGCGGATCGTGGTCAAGGTCATCGAGAACACCTCGGCGCTCGAGGCGAACCTGCTCTCCGGCGGCATCGACATGATCGCCGGTGAGCTCGGCCTGACCATCGATCAGGCACTGGCCTTTGAGCAGCGGCACGGCGACCGCTACCAGATCGTCTACAAGCCCGGGCTGTACTACGAGCACATCGATCTCAATCTCGACAATCCGATCCTGGCCGATCCGAGGGTCCGCAAGGCGTTGATTCTCGGGCTCGACCGCCAGGCCCTGAGCCGGCAGCTGTTCCAGGGCAAGCAGCCGGTCGCCAATACCAGCGTGAGCCCGCTCGACTGGGTGTACGCCGATGACGTTCCGCACTACGCGGAGGACCTGGCGGCCGCCGGGGCGCTGCTCGACCAGGCCGGCTGGAGTGACCTGAAAGGCGGGGTCCGGCACAACGCGGCCGGGCAACCCCTCCAGCTCGAGCTGATGACCACGGCCGGTGATCGGACCCGCGAGCTGGTCGAGCAGGTGCTGCAAAGCCAGTGGCAGCGGCTCGGCATCGACGTGCGCATCCGCAATGAGCCGGCCCGGGTGCTGTTCGGCGAGACCCTGACCAAGCGCAAGTTCACTGGTATGGCCATGTTCGCCTGGATCAGCTCGCCCGAGAACGTGCCGCGCACCGTCCTCCATTGCGATGAGATTCCGACCGAGGCCAACGGCTGGTCGGGTCAGAACTACACCGGCTTCTGTGACCCGGAGATGGACCGGCTGATCGACCAGATCGAGGTCGAGCTCGACCGCGACAAACGCAAAGCGATGTGGCACCGGCTGCAGGAAATCTACGCCGAGCAGCTGCCGGCCCTGCCGCTGTACTTCCGCTCGGAGCCGCACATCTGGCCGCTTTGGCTCGAGGGCGTGACGCCGACCGGGCACCAGAACCCCTCGACCCTCTGGGTCGAGCATTGGCGGGCCGCCGAGCCGAGCTGAGCGGGCCGGGGCGGGGAGCCCTGGGACATGGCACGATTTCTGATCCGCCGGCTGTGCGAATTGCTGATCGTACTGCTGCTGATGTCGTTCGTGATCTACGGGCTGCTCGGCCTGATGCCGGGCGACCCGATCGATCTCATGGCGAGCGGCGATCCACACATCACGTCTGCGGACATTGCCCGGCTCAAACAGGTGTACGGGCTCGATCGACCGCTGCTCGAGCGCTACGGCCACTGGCTCGGCGCCGCGCTGCAGGGCGACTTCGGCTATTCGCGCCTGCAGGCGCGACCGGTGCTCGAGGTACTGCTGCCCCGTCTGGGCAACACCTGTCTGCTCATGGGCACGAGCTTCCTGCTCGCCCTGATCGTCGCGCTGCCTGCCGGCATCGTGGCCGCGCTCAGGCCGCGCTCCTGGCTGGACTACGGCCTCAACCTGTTCGCTTTCGCCGGCATCTCGATGCCATCGTTCTGGTTGGCGCTGCTGCTGATTCTGCTGTTCTCGGTCGAGCTCGGCTGGCTGCCGGCGGGCGGCGTCACCAGCGTGGGCGCCGACACGCTAAGCGACCGGCTGGTCCACCTGGTGTTGCCGATGCTGACGCTTGCGGTGTTGACCGCGGGCAGCGTGCTCCGGTTCACCCGGAGCGCCATGCTCGAAACCCTGAGGCAGGACTACATCCGCACCGCGCTGGCCAAGGGTCTCGGCACGCTCGGCGTGGTGCTCGGCCATGCGCTGCGCAACGCCATGATCCCGCTGGTGACGATCATCGCGCTGCATTTCGGGGCGCTGTTCTCGGGCGCGCTGATCGTCGAGACGATGTTCGCCTATCTCGGCATGGGCAAGCTGATCTACGATTTCGATCGTCGGCAACGACTTCAATCTCGCCCTGGTCGGCCTGCTGTTCGCAACGCTCTTGACCCTGCTCAGCAATCTCGGTGCCGACGTGGTCTACGCCTGGCTTGATCCGCGTATCTCCTATGAGAGCTGAGGCGAGCCCGCTGATCGCCGCGGCGCGCGCGCCGCTGGCGCCGGGCGCCTCGCCGGGTCGCCTGCTCGCGCGCCGCTTTCTGCGCCACCGACTGGCGCTGGCCAGCGCAGTGATGCTCGCGCTGCTGGCGCTCGTCTGTCTCGCCGCGCCGCTCTTCGAGCGCCTGCTCGGGCACGATCCGAACGCGGTCGACCTGTTCGGCCGTTTCGCGCCACCGAGCCTCGGCCACCCGTTGGGCACGGACGAGCTCGGCCGCGATCTGCTGCTGCGCCTGCTCTATGGCGGCCAGGTGTCGCTGTTCGTCGGCTTGGTCGGCGCGATCGCGGCCGCCAGCGTCGGTACGATCATCGGCCTGGTCGCGGGCTACGTCGGCGGCCGCGTCGATGCCCTCCTGATGCGCTTTACGGACGCGGTGATCGCGCTACCCCTGCTGCCGCTCCTGATCGTCCTGGCGGCGGTCGATCTGAGCAAGCTCGGTCTGCCGATCGAGCTGGCCCGATCGGAACACGTGAGCCTGTATCGCATCTTACTGATCGTCGCCCTGGTCGGCTGGACCACGGTCGCGCGACTGGTCCGCGGCGCGACGCTCTCGGTACGCGAGAGGGACTACATCCGGGCAGCGGTCGCGCAGGGCGCGGGGCCGTTGCGGATCATGCTGGTGCACATTCTGCCAAATGTGGTCTCGCCGATCATCGTCGCGACCACGCTGTCGGTCGGCAGCGTGATCCTGACCGAGTTGGTGCTGAGCTTTCTCGGTCTCGGCATCCAGCCGCCGCTGCCCAGTTGGGGCAACATGCTGACCAACGCCCAGGAGCTGATCTGGCAGGCGCCAGCGCTTGCCATCTATCCGGGTCTGCTGATCTTCGTCACCGTGATCGCGTTCAACTTCCTCGGCGACGGCTTGCAGGACGCCATGGATCCGCGGGCGAACGCGCCGTGACCATCCAGACCTGTCCGTCGCGGAATGGTTTGATTTATCGGGGGCGTATTGGTCCCCGGCTTTCTTGCTCATGGCGGCGCCTTCTGGTAGATCTGACTAGGTCTCTACGTCGGGTCCAGCGACCAGAATCAGCATGGAGGCGGGTCGCTGTTGCGGCCTCGATCGCTGCGGCCAACCTGGATGGTGCGGCATTTGCGCGGATGCGTAGCGTTCTGATGACACTGTCTCGACATTTCCGGAGAATTTGTGCTAAATTCACGTAGGTCTACTGGCGATGGGCACGGGTCGTGGTGCCGGCTGCTTGACGAGGCGGCGAGGCGTTCTTGCGATCGGGAAGGACACGGCGGTTCACGGCGGGAATGGCGATTCGCGGCAAAATGCATTGGCGCGCGGGAGAGTGTATCGTACGTGGAGCGCATTTGAAGCTCGGCACGTCGCGTTGCGCCGGAGCGAATCGGCTGTGGTCACCAGGCGAGACTAAGAAGCCTCCATTTCTCTTGACACTCGGCCCATCCGCATTTCTCTTGACACCTGGGCCGATAGTCGCGACTCCCTTCCTGTCCTCGAGCGCGGGTGATCGCTACACTCAGCCGGGTCCGCCATCGGGCAGCAGTGGTGGGCATCGATGCTGAGGCTGCGCATTCGCGCAGACGCCCGCAGAACCCAACCTAGGAAGGTTCGATAGGATGGCGAACGAGGCTTTACGCCTAATCGGTGGTCCTTCGGAGGTGGGCGTGGCCGGCGCCGCCGAAGAACTGAATCTGCGCGAGCTCTGGCGGGCGCTGGCGCGCCGCAAGTTCTTGCTGCTGGCGACCATCGTGGTGATCACCGGGGGCGCCTTCGCCTACATCTCCCGTCAGACGCCGATGTACACGGCGGAAGCCCTGATCCACATACAAAATCGCGACAGCCAGGTCGTACTGCCGAAGATCGAGGGCGTAGTCCCTGACATGGTCGCCGATCCTGCGACCATCGAGAGCGAAGTCCAGCTGCTAACCTCGCCCGCGTTCGAGCGTCGGGTCGTCGACGAGATGAACTTGGTGCAGGATCCCGAGTTCAACCCCGCGTTGCTTAAAGGTGAGTCTGGCACATCATTACTGCAAATGATCAACCCACTGCGTTACATCCCGGCAGACTGGCTGGCGGCGCTCCGCAACCAAGACGATGCGAAGCTCGAAGCGATTGCCGAGAAGATCGATCCGGCTACCGCCACGCTCAACCAGGTCGTCGGCAACTTTGCCAGTCGGCTTGAGGTCCTGCAGGTCGGCCGCTCGTACGTCCTATCGGTGTCCTTTCTGTCCGAAGATCCGGTGAAGGCGGCCGACATCGCCAACAAGATCGCCGAGGACTATCTTGTCACTCAGGTCGAAGCCAAATACCAGGCGGCGCAGCGTGCGACCGAGTGGCTCTCGAAGCGGATCAAGGAACTGCGTGGCCAAGTGCTCGAGGCGGAAGCCAAGATCGTCGAGTACCGGACCAAGAACAACCTGGTCAACACCGCAGAATTCCAATCCAGTCACCCTGCAGTTCTTCCAGCTGAATACCCAACTGGCTCTGGCTCAGGCGCAACGGGCCGAGGCGGAGGCGCGCCTGAGCGAGGCCCGCAGCGTGCTGAATTCGAACGGTGGGGTGCAGGCGGCGGCCCTGATCCTGACCTCGCCCCTGATGGACAGTCTGCGCGGCCAGGAGACGGAGCTGATTCGCAAGTTATCGGAGATGTCGACCATCTACGGCGAAAACCACCCGCAGATGGTCAACACGCGGGCCGAGATCCAGAGCGTCCGCGACAAGATGCTGGAGGAAGCCAGGCGGATCGTTCAGAACCTGAGCAACGAGGTCGCGGTCGCCAAGGCGCGCGAGCAGGAACTGACCAACAGCATGGCCAGGCTGCAGTCGGACGCCGCCAAGGTCGACCTGGCCGGCGTGGAGCTGTCAGACCTCACCCGCGAAGCCGATACCAATCGCCAGCTGTTCCAGACCTTCTTGACCCGCTTTCGGGAGATCGTCGAGCAACAGGGCTTGGCCGAAGCGGACGCGCGGATCCTGTCGCCTGCCGACCCGCCGACATCACCATCGCATCCGAAGATCGCGCTCGTGACCATGATTGCCCTCGCGGGCTCGATGGTCCTGGCGGTGCTCCTGGTGTTCGTCGTCGAACGCTGGGATTCGGACTACGGCTTCCGCAGTGCCGACGAGGTGCAGAGCGCGCTCGGAGTGCGCGCTCTGGCCCTGGTGCCGGACCTGAGTCGTCGCGACACGCAGGGCGTTCCAGCCGAAGACTACATTTTGCAGAAGCCCAATTCGGCCTTTGCCGAAGCTTTGCAGCGGGTCCGCACCAGCCTGTTTCTGACCGACGGCGAGCACCCGCCGAAGACGGTGCTGATCACCTCGTCGGTGCCGCTGGAGGGCAAGTCGACGATCGCCACGGCGCTCGCCCGTCAGTCGGCCCGATCGGGGCTGAAGGTGATTCTGATCGACGCCGACCTGCGCCGGCCGCGGCTGCACGAGGTGATCGGCATGGCCAACCAGAACGGGCTCAGCGAGGTTCTGACCGGTCGCGCCAATCCGGAAGCGGCCATCAAGCGCGACGAGAAATCCGGGCTCGACTTCCTGCCGGCCGGCGTCGGTGTGGTGAGCCCGCCGGACCTCTTCCGGTCGTCGACCATGAAGGTCCTGCTGGAGGAGATGGCGGCCTATTACGATCTGGTGATCATCGACACGCCGCCGATCGCGGCGGTGGCCGACAGCTTCACTCTCTCGGGCATCGTCGACAAGTCGATCTACGTGATTCGCTGGGAGCAGACCCCGCGCAACGTGGCTCTGGCCGGCATCCGACAGATGCTCGACGCCGGCGCGGACATCGCGGGGATCGTCCTGGCCCGCGTCGACGTCAAGAAGCACGCCCGCTATGGTTATGCCAACTCGGGCTATTATCAGGGCTACTACCGCAAATACTACGTCAACTAGGGCGACAGTGAGCCGCGACCCCAGCTGAATTCCAGCCCGGAGCCGCGCCCCGCGCGGCCACTTGGCGACCCCGCGCCGGTTGCCCGACCGCGCGGGTTTGCCCAAGAAGCAGCAATGGCGGGGCGTATGAACGCCTACCGTCAGGCATGGCGCTTGGCGTGGCCGCTGATCCTCTCCAACCTCAGCGTACCGCTGCTCGGCATCACCGACACCGCCGTGGTCGGTCATCTTCCGGAGCCGCACTATCTCGGCGCCGTCGCAATCGGCGCGCTGGTGTTCAGCGTTGTTTACTTTGCCTTCGGCTTCCTGCGTATGGGCACGACCGGACTGACCGCGCAGGCCTATGGCCGGGGCGACGGTGCGGAGCTGCGCGCCGGCCTCGCGCGCCCGCTGATCCTGGCGCTCGCCATCGGCCTCGTCTGTCTGCTCTCGGCCGGCCCGCTGGTGCGCGTCTCGGGCTGGCTGTTCGAACCGAGCCCGGCGGTCGCGGTCAACCTCGAAATCTACCTGCGCA
This sequence comes from uncultured Alphaproteobacteria bacterium, assembly GCA_963815435.1. GTDB lineage: Bacteria > Pseudomonadota > Alphaproteobacteria > Geminicoccales > Geminicoccaceae > DATAOG01. The sequence continues at coordinate 276,944 of CAWFGZ010000013.1, read as the reverse complement.
TCCGCCTGTTCGGCGCTCCGGCCGGGCTCGCCAACATGGTGTTGCTCGGCTGGCTGCTCGGCCTGCAAAACGCACGCGGACCGATGGCGCTGCTGATCGCGACCAACGCGCTCAATATCGCTCTCGATCTCATCTTGGTGCTGGGTCTTGGCCTCGCGGTGCCGGGCGTCGCGGCAGCGACCGTCTGCGCCGAGTATGGCGGCCTCGGGCTTGGCCTCTGGCTCGCTGGCCGGGCGCTCACCAGGCTCGGCGGCCGCTGGCAGTGGCCGGTGATCGCGCGCGCCGATGCCTTCCGGCGCCTGATCGCGGTCAATCGCGATATCTTCTTGCGCAGCCTCTGCCTCGAGGCGGCCTTCGTCACCTTCACCGCGCTTGGCTCGCGCCAAGGTGAGGTGATCCTCGCCGCCAACGCCATCCTGCTCAATTTCCAGCTGTTTGCGGCCTTCGGCCTGGACGGCTTCGCGCACGCCGCCGAGGCCATGGTCGGTCGCTATGTTGGCGCCGGCGACCCGGCCGGCTTCCGCGCGGCAACTGCGGCCAATCTGGCCTGCTCGCTCCTGCTCGCCCTGTTCGTGGCGCTCGGCTTCTGGCTGGGCGGGCCTCAGGCGATCCGGCTGATGACCGGGCTGCCCGAAGTGCAGGCGGCGGCGCGGACCTTTCTGCCCTACATGGTCGCATCACCGCTGGTCTCGGTCTGGGCCTTCCTGTTCGATGGCGTGTTCATCGGCGCGACGCGGACGCCGGAGATGCGAAACGGCATGCTTCTGGCGCTCGCCGCTTTCCTCTTGGCGGTCTGGCCGCTCCTCCCCGCCCTCGGCAACCATGGCCTCTGGCTCGCCTTCCTCATTTTCATGGCCGCTCGCGGCCTCTGGCTCGGCGTGGTCTATCTGCACATCGAGCGCGGCCCAGGCTTCGCCACCACCCGGCCCATCTCTCCCTGAGCGACCGCACCAACCTGATGGAGTTTACCAAGCGTCAAGCGGGCGCCTCTATGACGGTGGCGATCAAACCAGCACCGAGCCGGAGTCGCGCATGCTCAGTCCACAGGAAGCTTTGGTCTACACCATGGTCGTCGCCGCCGAGTCGGATCACGAGGTCGCCGAGGCGGAGATCAAGATCATCGGCGATCTGGTCAATCACCTGCCGATTTTTCGAGGCCTCGATCGGGCGGCGATGACGCGCATGGCGACGGCCTGCTCGAAGATGTTGGGCCAGAGCGGTGGCGCCGACAAGGTCTTCGAGCTGATCCGGCAGGCCCTCACGCCGCCGCTGCGCGACACCGCCTACGCACTCGCCTGTGACGTGATTGCGGTCGACAGCCGCCTCAATCGAAACGAGATGCGAGATCCTGGAACAGGTCCGCATCGAGCTCGAGGTCGACCCGGTCATGGCGCGCGCCATCGAGCAGGTCGCGGAGGTTCGCTTTCAGGCTGCCTGACGCGTCCACCAGCAGCCGGTTCGAAGATCCAGGGGGCCGCGGACGCGGCTACCCCTTGAGCGCGCCGGCGGTCAGGCCCTGGACCAGATAGCGCTGGATGAAGCCGAAGAAGATGCAGGCCGGGATCAGGGCGAGCACGCCCGCGGCCATCATCTGGCCCCAGTCGACCGAGAACTTCGACGACGAAGGTCAGGAGGCCGACCGCGAAGGTCTTCTTCTCCTCGCTGTTGATCAGCATCAGCGCGAACAGCAGCTCCCTCCACGCCGCGGTGAAGACGAAGCCGAGCGTCGCCCCCATGCCCGGCAGGGTCAGCGGGAAGATGATGCGGCGCAGCGCCTGAAAGCGGGTGCAGCCGTCGATCATCGCCGATTCCTCGAGCTCCTTCGGGATGCCGTCGAAGAAGGACTGCATCAGGAAGGTGGCGAACGGCGTGTTGAAGGCGGTGTAGATGATGATCAGCCCGAGCAGGTTGTCGGTCAGGCCCAGAGGCGCCATCAGGCGGTAGATCGGCGCGATCAACATGACCAGCGGGAACATCTGGGTCAGCAGCATGATGAACACGACGACGTACTTGCCGGGGAAGCGGAAGCGCGAGAAGGCGTAGCCGGCGCCGCTCGCCACCAGGGTCACGGCGAGCGCCGTGCCCAGCGAGACGATGCACTGATTGAGGAAGAAGGCCGGAAAGTCGCTCTGCAGCAGGACGAACGTGAAATTGGCCAGGGTCATGCTCGACGGCCAGAGGCGAACGCCCCTCGGTGTAGAGCAGCTTGTCGGGCGTGACCGCGATCTTGACCAGCCAGAACAGCGGGAACAGCGCGAACAGCATGTAGAGGGCGATCGCCGCCCGGTGGCCGAGCGTCAGGGCGAGGCTCCGGCCCAGGTCCCGGATGGCGGGGCTGCGACGAGGCAGCGTGCTCATGCCGTGCTCGGCAGCGCGCGGCGCATCCGGATCAGGATCAGCGCGTAGAGCAGCAGCAGCAGCAGCAGCGCGGTCGCGATCGCCGAGGCATAGCCGAAGTCGAGCTTCTTATAGGCGGTGCGTGAAGATGTAGCTCGGCAGGATCTGGGTCGCGTTGGCCGGCCCGCCGTTGGTCATCACGAAGATCAGATCGGCGAAGTTGGCGATCCAGATCGTGCGCAGCAGCACGGTGATCGCGATGGTCGGGGCGAGGAACGGCAGGGTGACTTTGGCGAAGCCCTGCCACGCCGTGGCGCCGTCGATCGCCGCCGCCTCGTAGAGCTCGTGCGGGATCGCCTGCAGCGCGGCCAGCAGCGTGATGGCGAAGAACGGCACGCCGAACCAGACATTGGCGACGATCGGCCCCCACATGGCGAGGCCGGGGTCGCCCAGGATGTTGTAGGGCTCGGCCAGGATGCCGAGCGCGGCCAGCCAGTGCGGCAGCGGGCCGATCACCGGGTTGAACAGCCAGGCCCAGGTCAGGCCGGAGAGGAAGGTCGGCACCGCCCAGGGCAGGAACACCACGCGCCTGGACCAGCTTGCGGCCGCGGAACGGGCGGTTGAGCAGCAGGGCCAGGCCGAGGCCGAGCAGGAACTGGAAGAGCGACCGAGGCGCCGGTCCACCACAGCGTGTTGACCAGCGCCCGATAGAAGATCCGGTCGTCGGCAGCAGGGTCTCGAAATGCGCGAGCCCGACCCAGCCGGTCTTGAACGGGTTCGAAGAGCTGGATGTTCCGGAAGGCGTAGGACAGGCCGACGACCAGCGGCACGAACATCACCAGCGCGAGCAGGACCAGCGCCGGGCTGAGATAGAGTAGGGCTCGAGGACGACCTCGGACGAGGCGGGCGCTCCGCCCCGGGCGCCGGGCGCCCGGGGCGGCAGTCGCTGCCGAACGGGCGGCGCCTACTGCGCCGCCAGCCATTTCTGCTGGGCGTCGGTCAGGTACTCCGCCCACTCGTCGGCGACGTCCTCGGCGGTCCGCTCGCCGAGCAGCGCCTCCTGGCCGGTCTGCACCGACAGACGTCGACGAAATAGCCGAACTCCTCGAGATAGGTCGGCACCGCGGTCAGCTGCCAGCGCTGGTCGTTCAGCTCGGTGAACCAGCCGGCGTATTGCTCGGTCTTGAAATGCCGGGTCCTGCTCGGCGCCCTTGTGGATCGGGATGACGCCGACGAACTTGGCCCATTCGAGGTTGGACTCGCGCGACGACAGATGCGCGATCAGCTTCCAGGCCTCGTCCTTGTGCTGGGAGGCGGCGAACATCGACCAGCCGGCATAGCCGATGGTCGGGAAGGCCTTGCCGGCCGGCCCGAGCGGCATCGGCGCCACGGCGAAGTCCTCGGCTGTCCATCCGCTCGGCGATGGCGATCAGCGCGTCGGGGTCCTGGTCGAGCATGGCGCAGGTGCCGGAATAGAAGCCGGCGACGATCTCGTTGAAGCCCCAGTTGACGCTGTCCTTGGGCGCGTAGCCGTTCTGGTACAGGTCGACCAGGAACTGCAGGCCCTTGACCGCGTCCGGGCTGTTGAAGGTGCTGTTGCCGTCGTCGTCGAAGTAGTCGCCCTTGCCGTTCATGTTGGCCATCATCATGATGTAGCCGTTGAAGCCGCCCGTGCCGCCGCGCAGGCAATAGCCGTACTTGCCGCTGCGAGCGCCGAGATCTTCTCCGACGTCCGCCATGAAGTCGTCCATGGTCGCCGGCGGGCCGTCGAGCCCGGCCTGCTCGAACAGCTTCTTGTTCCAGAACATGCGCCCGCATATAGAAGCCGTAGGGGATCATGTACATCGTGCTCGTTGACGATGCGTGCCGAACTCGCTTGGTGCGGTCGGTCAGCTCGTCGGTCTCGTCCCACTTGGCCATGTAAGGGCCGAGATCGACCAGCTGGTCGTTGTTGGCGTAGAGCGCCAGCCAGCGCTCGGGCATCTCGACCACGTCGGGGATCTGGCCGCCCTGCACCATGGTAGCGAGCTTCTCGAAGGCCTGGCCCCAGGGCAGCGAGATGATCTCGACCTTGACGCCGGGATTGGCCGCCTCGAACTCGGCGACCATGCCCTTCAGGACCTCGGTGCGCTCCGGGCTGGTGATCACCTCGACCAGCTGCAGCTTGGTCTCGGCCATGGCCGGCAGGGCCAGCGCCAGCCAACGCGGCCGACGCCAGCGCCGCGATCAGGATGCTCTCATGTCCCGATGCCTCCTCGATGGTTCCAGCGCACGGCCGCTGCTGCCTGGCGCGATCGAGCGCCTGGGCGAGGTCGCGCCACAGATCGCTCGGCATCCTCCAGCCCGACATGCAAGCGGATGGTCCGCGGGCGACACGCCGAAGTCGCGGCAGCGAATTGGCCCGCGCCCTTCTGCCGAGCCCGGCCGCGGCGGGAAAGGCGAGGCTCTCGTGGCCGCCCCAGCTGACGCCGAGCCTGAACAGCCTCAGCGCGTCGCAGAAGCGGCGCACGCCGCCTTGTCGCCGCTCGAGCTCGAAGCTGAACAGCCCGGATGAGCCCGCGAGCGTGGCGACGCCCGGGCCGCCGTTGCCGAGCAGGCGGGATGGTTGACGCGCACGACACCGAGCGATGCGCCGGCGAGCCGGCCGGCGATCTCGAGGCCGCTCTCGTGATGGCGGCGCATGCGCAGCGGCAGCGTGCGCAGGCCGCGCACCAGCAGCCAGGCCTCGAACGGCGACGAGCTTGCCGCCGAGCAGCGGAAAGACGCCGGTCGTCGATCCGCTCGATCAGCTCGCGCCGGCCCGCAGACCACGCCGGCGACCGTGTCGCTGTGGCCGCCGAGATATTTCGAGGCCGAATGCAGCACGAGGTCGACGCCGTGCTCGATCGGCCGCTGGAAGATCGGGGTGGCCCAGGAGTTGTCGGCGATCGTGATCGCGCCCTGCGCGCTCGCCGGCGGCCGCGAGCCGGGCCAGGTCCTGGGTCTCGAACACCATGCTGGTCGGGCTTTCGAGATAGAGCAGCCTTGGCCCCGGGCAGCGCGCCGCTCGACGGCCTCGGCGTCGCGGCCGTCGACGAACTCGACCTCGATGTCGAAGCGCGGCAGCAGGTCGTGAACAGCCGGTAGGCGTCCGGATAGCAGTGGCGCACGCAGACGCATGCGCTCGCCGGCGCTGAGGTGCCGAGCACGGCCGCGCTGATCGCGCGCCATGCCGCTGGCGAAGCGCGCGCGCCGCCTCGGCGCCCTCGAGCGCCGCGAGCTTGCGCCTCGAACTCGGCCACCGTCGGGTTGTCGCCGCGCGAATAGATCGGCCGGCGGCTCTCGCCCGGCCATGGCGTCCTCGAGCTCGTCGTAGGAGGCGAAGGTGAAGAGCGAGGTCTGGAAGATCGGCGGCACGACGGCGCCCGCCGGGAAGTCGTCGTCATGGGCGACGATGGTCGAAGGGTCGATCGACATGGCGCCAAGCCCGCTGGTAAGCGGTCACAGCCTAGCGCCTGCTGCGAAGTTCAGAAAGCTTGCAGAAGGGATCAGCCGAGCCGCGAGCCCTTCCTTGGTCCGGATCAGACTCGGCACATGGGACCTCTTTCCGACGCGCGCGCGGGTTGCCAGTGATCAGGCTCAGTCCTATTGATTTTCTCAGTCCGATAAGCCAGCCTGATCCATGACCCCGACCCTCAAGCAGCTGCGTTACTTCACGGCGCTCGCCGAAACCCTCCATTTTGGCCGCGCGGCCGAGCGTTGCCGGATCACGCAGCCGGCCATGAGCATGCAGATCCGCGAGCTCGAGGCGGCGCTCGGCGTCACGCTGGTCGAGCGGAGCGCGGCCGGCGTGCTCCTCACCGCGACCGGTGCGGAGGTGGCCGGTCGCGCCCGCGACATCCTGGTCGCGTGTCCAGGATCTGGTCGACCTTGCGCGCCAGCGCGCGCGGGTGCTCGCCGGTCCGCTCAGCCTCGGCGTGATTCCCACGATCGGGCCCTATCTGCTGCCGCAGATTCTGCCGCGGCTGCACGCCGCCTACCCTGAGCTGCGCCTGTCGTTGCGCGAGAGCCGGACCGAGCATCTGATCGACGCGCTGGTCGCCGGCGCGCTCGACCTTCTGATCCTGGCCCTGCCGGTCGGGCGCGACGAGGTCTCGACCGAGGCGCTGTTCGAGGACGCGTTCACTCTGGCGGTCCCCGCCGGTCATCACCTGGCCGAGCGGAGTGTGGTGCGTCAGGAGGATCTGCGCGCCGAGCGGCTGTTGCTCCTGGAGGAGGGGCATTGCCTGCGCGATCAGGCACTCAGCCTCTGTCACGCCACGGGCGCCAGTCAGGCCGACGATTTCCGCGCGAGCAGCCTCGCGACGGTCGTGCAGATGGTGATCAACGGCTACGGCGGCACGATCCTGCCCGAGCTCGCCCTGCCGGCGGAGGTGGGTGCCCATCCGCGGCTGCGCATCGTGCGCTTCGCCGAGCCGGCGCCCGGCCGGACGGTCGGCATCGCCTGGCGCGCCTCCTCACCGCGTCGTGCGGACTATGTCGAACTCGGTCGGCCTGATCGAAGCCGCGCACGCCGAAGCCGCAAGGGCGCGCAGCGCGGCCTGATCCAAGCCGGGGCGGGACCGCAGGCGATCCCGCCGCAGATCGAGGCTCGGCTCTGGCTACGACACCGGCTTGGCGCCGAGCACCGTGACGCTCTTGAGGGCGATCCGCGATGCGCGAAATGCTGCGATCTCCGCTGCGCCCATGTGCGGGGCGAGCGCTTCATCGGGCAGCGCGATCGGCTTCGCCTCGGCGATACGCACATCCCGAAAGCCAGCCCGCTCGAGCAGTGTCAGATAGCCCGCCTCGGGCATCGCTCCGGCGACGCAGCCGACATGGAGGCCTGCGGCCTCGCGCGCCGGCCTGGGCAGCTCGCCGGTGGCGACGATGTCGGCGACGCAGAACCGTCCGCCCGGTCGCAGCACCCGGTACATCTCGGCGAAGGCGCTGGCCTTGTCGGGCACGAGGTTGAGCACGCAGTTGGAGATCACGACGTCGACGCTGCCGGCTTCGAGGGGCAGCCGCTCGATCTCGCCGAGCCGGAACTCGACGTTGCGATAGCCGAGTTTCGCGGCGTTCGCCCGCGCTTTGGCGATCATCTCGGGGGTCATGTCGACGCCGACCACAAGACCCTCGGACCCGACCTCGTGGCGGGCGACGAAGACGTCGTTGCCGGCGCCGGAGCCCAGATCGAGCACCGTCTCCCCGGGCCTGAGTGCCGCGTGCCGGGTGGGCACGCCGCAGCCGAGGTTGAGGTCGGCCTCGGCGAGGCGACCCGCGATCTCTTGATAAGCATCGCCGATGACGTTCAGCCCGTCGGGCGCCATCTCGGCACCGCAGCCGCAGGAGGACGGGCCGCAACAGCTGGCGTTCTCGGTCGCGATCGCACCGTAGCGCTCGCGTACCAGCGTCCTGATCTCGTCGTCGCTCCTCACCTTGGTGCCTCCTTTTCAGGTTCAGGGGTTGTCGACGCTGCCGCGGTCAAGCCGCCGAGCAGCTCGTCGAGCGCCGCGCGCAGCTCGCCGATGCCGTGCGGGTCGAGGTAATAGCAGGAGTTCTTGCCATCGATCCGGCCGCGGATCAGCCCGCCTTCCTTCAACACCTTGAGGTGCTGCGATACGGTCGCCTGCGCGAGCGGCATGACGTTCACCACCTCGCCGCAGACGCAGGTGCCGCGCGCGGCCAGCACGCGCAGAATCTCGAGCCGGGCCGGATGCGCGAGCGCTTTCAGTCGCTCGGCGAGAAGCTCGTGCATGGCAATTCCATCGTTAATCGACGATGGACGATAAATCGCGGCATTGCATCCTGTCAAGCGCGGAGTTATCGACCGAGCGGTTGCAATCTCGCCTTGCCTGGTTCCGCCCCCGGTCGCATGATCATCGGCCGATCAGGAACCCGCATCGGCAGTAAGGGATGAAGACCTCGCTCGATGCAAGAAGGGGGAGGGCAGTGAAGTGGCAATCTCGATTTACCCGGCCGTGGATCACGGCATCAAGCCGGCAGCGCCGAACTTTGCCGGCGGCACGCTGGTCTGCAAATGTGCCGACCGGCCGGTCAAGGTGAACATCAGGGGGCAGTCTGCGTACAACCACGTCTGCGGCTGTACGAAGTGCTGGAAGCCGGCCGGCGCCCTGTTCTCCCAGGTCGCGGTGGTGCCGCGGGACAATCTGAGCGTGGCCGAGAACGGCGACAAGCTCCAGATCGTGGACGCCTCGGCGGCGATCCAGCGCTACGCCTGCAAGGGCTGCGGCGTGCACATGTATGGCCGGATCGAGAACAAGGGCCATCCGCTCTACGGCTTCGATTTCATCCATACCGAGCTGTCGCCGCAGAGCGGCTGGTCGGCGCCAGAATTTGCGGCGTTCGTGTCCTCGATCATCGAATCCGGGGCGAAGCCGGACCAGATGCCAGCCGTCCGCGCGCGGCTGAAGGAGCTCGGCCTCGAGCCCTACGACTGCCTGTCGCCGGCGCTCATGGATGCGATCGCGACCCACACCGCCAAGGCGAAGGGCGTCCTGTACTGATCGCCCCTGAAACCAGCCGGCAGGGGCGGGTTCGAGGGGCGGCGGCCACCAGCCGGTAAGCGTTGCGATCGCGGTCCTGCGCGCGCGAGCGACGTGCTTGACAGAGCCGTGTGTAGGATGATAATCCTACAACGCTTCTTGCCAAAACCTCCGGTCCAAGGATCGCCAACACATGACCAGCGCATCTTCCGCGCGCGACTGCGGTTGCGCCGCCGCCAACCCGCTCGCCCCGGCCGCAGCGGCGCTCGACCAGACCACGGGCGTGCCCTGCTGTCCGCAGCTCGACCCCGACCGCAGCTGCGATGCCATCGATTTCCACTATCGCCTGATCCACAACGCGACCGTCACCGTCAACAACCAGGCCCGTCGGGTGCCGGTCGAGGTGACGCTGCACGCCCGGCTCGAGCGCTGCCCCGGCCCGCTCGCGCTCGGCGATCTCGTGTACAGCACGACGCTCCTGCCGGGCGAGACGGTGCGCCTGTTCAGCACCGACCGGCGCACCCGCTTCTCACTCGACAGCGCGACCAGCGTCAGCTACCGGCGCGAGCAGACCTCCGAAGAGCGCTACTTCATGTCGAGCATGAGCGACTTCATGTCCGATCTGACAGTGCGCGACGAGGCCCGCTCGGCCAATCAGAAGCGTGGCTCGATCGAGACGCATGGCGAGACCAACGGCGCGCTCGAGGCCTTCTTCGCCGGGCCGTCAGTCGACGTCAAAGGCTCCTACAACGCCGAATCGACCAGCGATTTTCTGCGCGAGCTGAACCAGCACGTGCGCGCCTCGTCTGAGCGGGCGGTCGAGGCGACCCGCTCGGCCAGCTCGGTCTCGGTCGGCGAGGTGCAATCGCGCAGCCACGCCGAGGGTGAATCCGAGGATCACTTCGAATCCGCCTCGCGCAGCTTCAGCAACCCGAACCGCTGCCACGCGGTCACTTACTATTTCTACCAGATCAACAAGACCCAGACGGTGCGCCTGACCCTGGAATTGATCCAGCGGCGGGTGATCGATCCGGCCGGAGACACGCGCATCGCCAACAATCCGTTCACCTCGCGCGGCGAGGTGTCGGTGATCCCGAGCGCGGTCCTGGCGACCGACAAGCAGCGCCTCGAGATCGAGCAGATCGGCCGGCAAAGCGTGGCCGCGGCACAGTCCGACGCCGGCTCGGGTGCCGCCCAGACCCTGCTCGCGACGCGCGTCTCGACCGCGAGCTTCGCGGTCGCCCAGCCCGCCGAGCCGCTGGACTCCGACGTCCGGGCCAAGGCACTCGCCGCGGTCGACGCCGACCTTGCCAAGGCCGGCCTGATCGATCGCAAGACCGGCAATGTGACCGACGAGGTCAAAGCCAGCTTCACGTACGAGGCGACGTCCTCGCTGCCGACCCCCGGCATGCTGGTGCGCGGGTGCCTCGATGATTGCAACATCTGCGAGCCGGCGGTGACGCGCGAGATCGAGCTCGATCTGGAGCGCAAAGAGCTCAAGAACGAACTCCTGAAGCGCCGGATCGAGCTCCTCGACAAGGCGCAGGATTATCGCTGCTGTCCCTGCGAGGCGCCCGTCGAAGCGGCGTAAGTCCCTCGGCTCGACGTCTCGGACCTCGGCGCGCCGGGGCCTCAGCCGAGGCCCCGGCCGCTCAGCGCGTCTGCAGCCCGAGAGGCTCACGCATCGGTTCGAGGATCCCAGGGGCGGGCTAAGGTGCGGTGTAGGCGGTCTTGACCGTGGTGTAGAACTCGACCGCGTAGCGGCCCTGCTCGCGTGGGCCGTAGCTCGAGCCCTTCCGCCCGCCGAAGGGCACGTGGTAGTCGACCCCGGCGGTCGGCAGATTGACCATCACGAGACCGGCCTCGGCGTTCCGCCGGAAGTGGCTCGCGTGCTTGAGCGAGGTCGTGCAGATGCCGGACGAGAGGCCGTAGGGCGTGTCATTGGCGACCGCGAGCGCCTCGTCGTAGTCCTTGACCCGGATCACCGAGGCGACCGGCCCGAACACCTCCTCCTGGTTGATCCGCATCGCGTTGGTGGTCTCGGTGATCAGCGCCGGCTGCAGGTAGTAGCCCTCGGTCTCGCGCTTCAGCGGCTCGCCGCCGAAGGCTAGCCTGCCACCCTCCTCTCTGAGCGATCTCGACATAGCGCAGGTCCTGCTCGAGCTGGCTCTGGTCGACCGCCGGGCCGACCTGGGTCCCGGGCTTGAGCGCGTGGTCGACCTTGAGCGCCTTCATGGCCTCGACCACCGCGCCGACGAAGCGGTCGTGGATCTGTTCGGTCACGATCAGGCGCGAGGAGGCGGTGCAGCGCTGCCCGGTCTGGAAGAAGGCGCCGTTGACGGCGACGTTGACGGCCGTGTCGAGATCGGCGTCGTCGAGCACCACGAGCGGATTCTTGCCGCCCATCTCGAGCTGGAAGCGGGCGAGGCGCGCGGCGCACTTCGCGGCGATGCGCCGGCCGGTCTCGATGCTGCCGGTGAAGCTCACCGCCGCGACGTCGGGCGATGTCCAGGATCGCCTCGCCGACCACCGCGCCGCGCCCCATGACCAGGTTGAACGCGCCCTCGGGCAGGCCGTGCCTGCTCAGGATCTCGGCGATCGCCCAGGCCGAGCCCGGCACCAGGTCAGCCGGCTTGAAGACCACCGTGTTGCCGTAGGCGAGCGCCGGCGCGATCTTCCAGGCGGGGATCGCGAGCGGGAAGTTCCAGGGCGTGATCAGCCCGACCACGCCGAGCGGCTCTCGGGTCACATCGATCTCGACGCCGGGCCGGACCGAGGCCACCCGCTCGCCTGCGAGGCGCAGCGCCTCGCCCGCGAAGAACTTGAAGATCTGCCCGGCGCGGCCGGCCTCGCCGATGCCGTCGGCGAGCGGCTTACCCTCCTCGCGCGAAAGCAGCTCGCCGAGTTCCTGCCTGCGTTTAAGGATCTCGTCGCCGCTCGCGTCGAGCAGATCGAAGCGCTGCTGCGGGGTGCTCCGAGACCAGGCGGGAAAAGCCTCTTTGGCGGCGCCGATCGCGCGTTCCGCGGTCGCCCGGTCGGCGCGGGCAAAGGTGCCGACCACGTCCTTGATGTCGGAGGGGTTGATGTCGGCGGCGCCCTCGCCGCCCTCGACCCACTTGCCGCCGATCAGATGCGCCTTCAGTGCCATGGCTCTGCTCCCCGATGCCGACGTCGTTGCTATCCCGAGGCGCCGATCCGGTGCCCGGTCGCCTCCCACCCAGCCGCCACGAAGCGGCGCTCGCGCCGGGCGAGAGCCTCGCTGTCGGTCCAGAGGCGGAGCGGGTTCATGACATGCGCTCCGCTTGTTCGGGCGGAAACTAGGTCAGCTTGGTCGTCCTGTCACGCGCCGCCTGTGCCACAGTCGTTGCCTGCGTCACGCGATGCGCTAGCATGGACGAGGCCGCTGGAGGCGCCCGCGGCCCCCTCGGGAAGAAACGCAATGAACGGCGAGAAGCCTCTGATCCTGGTCGATCCACTGCCACGCACCCTCGATATGTGCTTCTCGCCCTCGGCGCAGGGCCGCCTGAAGGAGCTCGGCCGCCTGATCATCCACGAGCAGGGCCGCATGCCCGCCGATCTGGTCGAGCGGCATCTTGCCGAGGTCGAGGTCGTGATCGGCCAGACCGATCTGCCGGCCGAACGCCTCGCCCGCACGCCGAAGCTCCGGGCGATCTTCAACATCGAGGGCAATTTCCTGCCCAATGTCGACTACCAGAGCTGCTTTCGGCGGAGCATCTGGGTTCTGAACGCGAGCCCCGTATTCGCCCAGACCGTGGCCGAGCTGGCGCTCGGCATGATGGTCGACCTCGCCCGCGACATCTCGGCGGCGGACCGCGCCTTTCGCGAGGGCCGCGAGGCCTATGGTTTGGAGAGCAATGCCGAGGCGTTCCTGATCCAGAACCAGCCGGTCGGCCTGATTGGCTTCGGCGATCTCGGGCGCGCTTTTCGCCGCCTGCTGGTGCCATTGGGCTGCCCGGTCAAGGTCTTCGATCCGTGGCTGCCGGATCTTCTGATCCGCGACCACAGCTGCGAGCCTGTGGCCCTCGACGAGCTGTTGGCAAGCTCCCGGATCATCGTGGTGTTTGCCGCCGTCACGACCGAGAACCGGGCCATGCTCGGGCGGCGCGAGCTCGCGCTGATCAGGCCAGGCAGCTTGTTCCTGTTGATGAGCCGGGCGGCGGTGGTCGATTTCGAGGCTCTGGTCGAGGCGGTCGCGGAGCGCCGCTTCAAGGCAGCGACCGACGTCTTTCCCGAGGAGCCTTGGCCCAAGGACCATCGCGTTCGCCGGCTCGAAGGCATGTTGCTTTCGGCGCACCGCGCCGGCGCCCTGGACGAGGTGTTCAAGCGGATCGGCGATCTGGTCCTGGCCGATCTCGAGCTGGTTCTGCGCGGCCTGCCGCCGGTGATGTGCAAGCGCGCCGAGCCCGAAACCGTGGCGCGCCTGCGCTCGATGCCGGTAACGAGGTCATGAAGCGCGCGGCGATTCGACGCTCGCGAAAATATTCCACAAAGATCGGGAAAAACTTGTCGGTTTGTGCATGATCCTGGTAACTGCATGAATCAAAGGCAAAACTTATTCTCCGCTGCTGTGGACGATCTGTGTACGATTTGTGTAGCTAAAATGCTTCGGCGCGCCGATTCGCTCAGCTAAGCTCGCTGATCAATGCTCAGATGAGGCGAGGGGCGCACATGGCCGGCACCGCACCCGAACTGTTCGCCGACGATCCCGACGAGCCGCCGCCAGATGCGCTGCATGCGACCGGTCTGCTGCCGGCCCAGCATCTGCGCGGCATGATCGAGCGGAGCCGGGAGATCCAGGCGCTCGTGCCGATCGAGCCGGAGCAGATCCAGCCGGCAAGCCTGGATCTGCGTCTCGGCAGGGCCGCGTATCGCGTCCGCGCGAGCTTCCTGCCGGGGGAAGAGGCGCCCGTGCAGGAGAAGATCGACGCCCTGGCCATGCACCGCTTCGAACTCGGCGACCACGGGGCGGTGCTCGAGAGGGGCTGCGTCTACATCGTCGAGCTGATGGAGAGCCTCGCGCTGCGAAAGCGCACCTCGGCGATCGCCAATCCGAAGAGCTCGATCGGCCGGATCGACGTCTTCACCCGCCTGATCACCGATCATGGCGTCGAGTTCGACCGCGTGCGGGCCAACTATCAGGGCCCGCTTTACGCGGAGATCTCGCCGCGCACCTTCAGCATCCTGGTCCGCACGGGCGACCGGCTCAATCAGATCCGGATCAAGCGCGGCACGCCCTTGTCGAGCGACGACGCCATGCGTCGCCTGAACGAGCGGGACATGCTGGTCGACCCCGGTCTCGAGCGCGAGGAGATCAAGAAGGGGGTGCCGATCACGGTCGACCTCGCCGGCGCGGCCGAAGGCGCGGTCATCGGCTATCGGGCGAGAAAGCACGCCGGCCTGATCGATCTGCGCCGCCTCCACCATTACGAGCCCGACGACTTCTGGCATCGGTTGCACGCCAGCCGGAACCGCTCGCTGGTCCTGGATCCCGGCGAGTTCTACATTCTGGCGTCCAAGCAGGCGGTGCGCGTGCCGGCCGACCATGCCGCCGAGATGCTCGCCTATGACACCGCCATGGGCGAGTTCCGGGTGCACTACGCGGGCTTCTTCGACCCCGGCTTCGGCCATCCCGAGGCCGGTGGCGCCGGGCGCGACGGCGAGGGGACGCGCGCGGTGCTCGAAGTACGCTCGCACGAGGTGCCGTTCGTGCTCGAGGACGGCCAGCGGGTCGGCCGGCTGATCTACGAGCGCCTGATCGCCCGGCCCGATCGTCTCTATGGCACGGGCATCGGTTCGCTCCTATCAGCGCCAGGGTCTGGCGCTCTCCAAGCATTTCAAGGCTTGACTGCGGCCGACCCCGGCGCGGGCTTGAAGGCGGGCTTGATCACCATAACTCGATGTGAAACACCAGAAGCTGCACTCAGGGGGCGTGTGTCGCTTTAAAAACAAGGGAGAACGGTACAATGAAGCGATCCCGACGTCTGCTGACCTGTCTTGGCATGATCGCCGGCGCATACCTGGCCCTCGGCGCGGTCGCCAAGGCCGAGACGATCACGATCTGGTGGAACAAGGGCTACTTCCCGGCTGAGGACGCGGCTCTTCGGACCATGATCAGGAATGGGAGGACCAGACGGGCAACAAGGTCAATCTTTCCTTCTACAGTGGAGCTGACATTCCGACCAAGATCATCTCGGCGATCACGTCCGGAAACGTCCCCGACATTGCCTACGCCGACGTCGACGATTTCGCAGATCGCACCGCAACAGGCGTGGAAGGGCAACCTCGCTGACGTATCCGATGTCGTCGAGCCGTTGAAGGACAAGTATACCAAGACGGCGCTCTCCTCTCCGCCTATCTGTATGACTCGGTTCAGAAGAAGCGTAGCTATTTTGCGGTGCCGATGAAGCAGCAGGCGCTGCACGACTTCTACTGGCGTCCACTGGTCGAGGCGGCTGGCTACCAGGATGCCGATATCCCGACGGCCTGGGACGACTACTGGAAGTTCTGGGAAGGCGTGCAGGACAAGCTACGCGACCAAGGCCAGCGGGTCTATGCGCATAGGCCTGCCGGTGTCGACCGTCGACACCGACAACTACTACACCTTCAACCAATACATGCTGGGTTATGGCGGCCGGGTGGTCAATCCCGACGGCACGCTCAATCTAAGCGACCAGACGCGGCAGGCGGCGATCAAGACGCTGACGTTCATCGCCGACGCCTTCAAGGCTGGTTACATCCCACATAGCGCGCTGAACTGGGGTGATCCAGACAACAACGTGGCGTTCTTCTCCAAGCAAATCATCATGACCAACAACGCGACGCTTGTCGATTCCGGTCGCCAAGTTCGACGACAAGCAGCTCTACTATCACGACATCGTCACGCGCGAGATGCCGACACGCCCCGGACGGCAAGCCGATGACCAGCCTGGTCGCGGTCAAGGTCGCGATCGTACCCAAGGCCGCCGAGCACATCGAGACTGCCAAGGCGTTCCTCAAGTTCTTCGTGACACCCAAGAACCTCGGCGATTATCTCGCGGCCGCGCGCGGGCGCTGGATGCCGGTCATGCCCGAGATCATCAAGGACGATCCGTCGTTCTGGACCGACACCAAGGACCCTCATATCCCGGTCGCCGTGAAGCAGGAGGTCGACGGCGCGACCGAGCCCTGGCCGATGGCCTACAATCCGGCCTATGCGCAGGTCAATGCCGAGGAGGTCTGGGGCACCGCCGAGGGTGCGGTGCTGGTGCACGGCGAGACCCCGGAGCAGGCCGTCGACGAGGCGTTCCCGCGGATCAAGGAGATCTTCGCGCAGTACAACGTCGGCAACTAGCGAGGCTGCGATGGCCAGAGCACCGGCCCAGGGGGGCAGCTGCCCCCCGCCTCCTTGGAGCGGCTGCGCCAACGCGCGGCCGATCTGATGGGCGGGGGCGGTGAATTGACGGCCGAAGGCCTGTGGGGGGCGCTGTTCGTCGTCCCCTACATCGCCGTCTTCCTGCTGTTCGTCGTCTACCCGGTGCTCTACGGCCTCTGGCTCGGCAGCAGTCCGGCGAGCTACGTCGCGCTGTTCGGCGACCCGCTGTACCTGCGCACGGTCTGGAACACGCTCCTGCTCCTGATCATCGGCGTCAACGTCAAGATGTTCCTGGCGCTTCTGCTCTCGGGATTCTTCCTCCAGAGCTACCGCTGGGTGAAGTGGCTGTTCCTGATCTTCATCCTGCCCTGGGCGGTGCCGGCGATCCCGACCTTCATCTCCGCCCACTGGCTGCTGAACGGCCAGTGGGGCCTGATCAACAACATCATCTGGGAGCTGTTCCGCAAGGAGGGGCCGGGCTGGCTGACCACGCCAAGCCTCGCCATGGGCTCGGTGATCACCTTCTACATCTGGAAGTGGATGCCATTCTGGACCGTGATCTTCCTCGCCGGCCGGACCGCGATCCCGGGCGACCTGTACGAGGCAGCGGCGATCGACGGCGCCACCGGCATCCAGCGCTTCCGCTACGTCACCTTCCCGATGATGCGCAACCTCTACATCATCTGCACCGTGCTCTCGACCATCTGGACGCTCGGCGACTATAACACGGTGCACTTCGTGAGCGGCGGCGGCCCTGTGCTCTCGACTCACGTGCTGGCGACGCTCGGCATCCGCGACGCCTTCGAGGTCGGCGATCCGGCGCTCGGCGTCGCGGTCGTGATCACCGCGCTCCCGGTGCTGGTGCCGCTGGTGATGTACCTCATGCACAAGCTGCACAAGGAGGCCGTCGAGCTATGAGCGCCGCGACTGCGGGACTGCCCGGCAGCCGGTCGGCCTCCCGCCAGACCCTGGGGCTGCTGCTCGGAGCGATCATCCTGCTCTGGACCCTGATGCCGATCTACAACATGATCATCGTCTCGCTGCAGACGAACGATGCGATCTTCAGCGGCAACATCTGGCCGAAGCAGCCGACGCTCAGCACCTACGCCACGGTGTTCACGCAGGACTACTGGTACCTCGACGACTTCTGGGTGCAGATGCTGAACAGCCTGCTGGTCGGCGTCGGCACGGCGCTGATCGTGGTCGGCATTGCCTCGCTCGCGAGTTTCGCGATCACCCGCCTCAGGGTCCGCTTCGGCGGGCTGTTATCCAACGCCGCGCTCTTGACCTACGTCATCCCGATCTCGTTCCTGGCCATCCCCTTCTACAAGATCATGGACGGCTACGGCCTCCTCGACAACCTGTGGTCGCTGATTCTGGTCGAGGTGACCTTCGCGACCCCGTACGCCATCTTCATCTTCCAGCAGTACAGCACGAGCATTCCGCGCTCGCTCGAGGAGAGCGCCAAGATCGACGGGGCGACTACGCCGCAGATCTTCTACCACATCTTCCTGCCACTGATGATGCCGGCGCTGGTCGCGGTCGGCACCTACGCTCTGCTGCTGGCCTGGAACGAGTACCTCTACGCTTTCCTTTTGCTGTCGACGCCGACCAAGGTGACGGTGCCGGTAGCGCTCGGCTTCTTCCTGAGCAGCGACGAGTCGCCCTGGAACCTGCTGATGGCGGCCGCGATCGTCTATTCGATCCCGCCGCTGGTGATCTACTACGTGTTCCGCGGTCGCATGACGACCGGGCTGACCATCGGCAGCGTCAAGGGCTGATTCGTCAGCCGGCGGACTGCGAGCCCGGATCGGACAGCTCGAGCGATGTCGACGGCAACCGCAGAGGTGAGGGCCGGGGGGCAGAGTGCGATCCGCGAGCCGCCGGGGCGGCGCGGCCACTGGCTGCTCGGCCACAGCCGGGAGATCGAGCGGGATGCCCTCGGCACTTTCATGCGCGACTTCCGGGAGTTCGGCGACGTCGTCGCCTATCGCTTCGGACCGATCCGCGCGTGTCTCCTCGCCCATCCCGAGCACGCCCAGCACGTCCTGCAGAGGAACCACCGCAATTACGACAAGAACGCGTTCAGCTATCACCGCCTAAGGGTGCTGATCGGCGACGGGCTGATCACGTCGGACGGCGCCCGCTGGCAGGCGCACCGCAGTCTCGCTCAGCCGGCCTTCCAGCGCCGCCAGCTCGAGAGCGTCGCGACGGCGAGCCTTCGCGCCGCGGACCGGATCGGCGAGTCCTGGCGCGCGCGGGCGGCCGACGGCGGCCGCATGGACCTCCATCGCGACATGATGAGCGCCGCGCTCGAGGTCGCGGCGGCGGTCCTGTTCGGCGCCGAGATCCGCACCGAGGCCGAAGCGGTCGGCGAGGCCCTCGACGTCGCGCTTTCGGAAACGGTGCGGCGCATCTACGCCCTGCTGCCGTTCCCGACGTTGGTGCCGAGTCCCGCCAATCTCCGCCTGCGGCGCGCGCTTGCCCGCCTGCATGTCCTGGTCGAGAGGATGATCGAGCGGCGACGGCGGAGCGGGCAGGCGGCTGGCAACCTCCTCGATGGCCTGCTCCAGGGTCTCGATGGCCGGCCCTTGCGTGACGAGGTGGTCACCTTTCTGCTCGCCGGCCACGAGACCACGGCCAACGTCTTGGTCTGGACGTTCTGGCTGCTCGGCCAGAATCCGCAGATCGCGGCGCGCCTGCGCGCCGAGATCGACGCCGCGCTCAGCGGGCGACCACCAAGCCTGAATGACCTTCCGCGCCTCGGCTACGTCCGCATGGTGCTGGAAGAGGCGATGCGCCTCTACCCGCCGGTCTGGGTGGTCGATCGCAACACGGTCGCCGACGACATTATTGGCGGGTACCGGATCCGCAAGGGCACGCTGGTCATGCTCTCGCAGTACGTGACCCATCGCCACCCGGCGTTCTGGCCGGACCCGGAGCGCTTCGATCCAGACCGCTTCGCGCCGGAAGCGGCGAGGGCGCGGCCGCGCTACGCCTATTTTCCGTTCATCGGCGGCCCGCGCATGTGCATGGGCGCCCAGTTCGCCATGACCGAGGCGACCCTGATCCTCGCCTCTCTCGGCCGGCGCTTCGCCCTGGTCCCGATCGCCGGCGAGCCAGTCGAGCCCAACCCCAGCGTCACGCTGCGGCCGCGCCACGGCGCACCGATGCGGGTGATCGTGCTGGCCAGCGACTAGCTAGCTAAGCTAGCTAGTGCCCGTCCATAAAGCCTAACGTGCTGAAATAATTGTGGGAATTAGCGTTTTTTTGGCGGGCGGTCTCCGGCGGTTTCGAGTAGGCTTTGGCGTCAAGCCACTGATGCCAAAGGATCACCCGCCACCGCCGGAGCCGACAATGCGCCAAGAACGCACGGTCCAAGCCAGCATATTCGATGTGTTCGCCGGACACGAGATCGGCCGCGAACTGAAGGCGATGTCAGACGGGCTGGATGCCCATGGCGCGTTGCTCAGCCTGGTGGCGGCGGACCTGCGCCGCGACGGGGTGAAGGAGACGGGCCGCTGCGGCCTGCCGGCGGAGAGCGTGCTGCGCTGTGCGCTGCTCAAGCAATACCGCCAGCTGAGCTATGAGGAGCTGGCCTTTCATCTGGAGGACTCGGCGTCGTTTCGGGCCTTTGCCCGACTGCCCTGGGCGTGGAGCCCGAAGAAGTCGGTGCTGCAGAGGACGATCAGCGCGATCCGCGCCGAGACCTGGGAAGAGATCAATCGGACGCTGCTTTTCGGCGCCCGGCAGGAGAAGCTCGAGGACGGCAGCATGGTGCGGCTGGACAGCACGGTCACCGCGGCGCCGATCCACGAACCGAGCGACAGCAGCTTGTTGTGGGACGCCGTGCGGGTGATGGTCCGCCTCCTCAAGGCGGCGCAAGTTTGGCTTGGCGGCGACGGGCCCCTCTGGCGCGATCATCGCCGCGCGGCGAAGAAACGATGGCGGGCCATCGAGTTCACCCGCGGCCGGCCCAAACGGGTGCCGCTCTATCGCGAGCTGATCGGGATCACCCGCGCGACCTTGGCTTATCTGCGGCAGGCCGCGGCGCAGCTGAGCCGAGCGGCCGACCCGCTGGTCGCGCTCTGGCAGCGCCAAGTCCGGCACTACCAGCCGCTGATCGAGCAGATCATCACCCAGACCGAGCGGCGGGTGCTGGCCGGCGAGGCGCTGCCCGCCGCCGACAAAGTGGTCAGCCTGTTCGAGCCGCATGCCGACATCATCGTCAAAGGCAGCCGCGACGTCGACTATGGCCACAAGCTCAACCTGACCACCGGCAAGAGCGGCCTGATCCTCGACCTCGTCATCGAAGCCGGCAACCCGGCAGACAGCGAGCGGCTCGTGCCGATGCTGGAGCGCCACATCGCGTTTTGGGACGCCGCGCCACGTCAGGCCGCGGCCGATGGCGGCTTCGCCAGCCGCGACAATCTCGCCGCGGCCAAAGCCCGCGGCGTGCAGGACATGGCCTTCCACAAGAAGGCTGGCCTCAGGATCGAAGACATGGTCCGGAGCCGCTGGGTCTATCGCAAGCTCAGGAACTTCCGCGCCGGCATCGAGGCCGACATCTCCTGCCTCAAGCGCGCCTACGGCCTGGCCCGCTGCACCTGGCGCGGGCTCGACCACTTCAAGGCCTACGTCTGGTCCGCGGTCGTCGCTTACAACCTCGCCCTCTTCGCGCGTCTCAGATCCGCCTGACGCCGGCCGCTCCCGCAAAGCCGCACCGGCTGCGCCGGCCGATCACCCCTGCGCCGACTTCCCCTTGGCATGCCGCCAAGCCGCCCGCCACTCGAATCGTCTCAGCCAAGCCCCCCAACATCGCCTACCTCGCCCAGCCAAGCCCAGCTAATCACTTGAAAAACAAGCGTTTATGGACGGGCACTAGCTAGCGGCGGCCGGTTCGACCCCGCGGCAACAGAAGCAGGGTCCGGCTATGTGTGGTGGCTGAAGCGGGCGCGCCGCGCGCCGCCCGTCAGTGAGGCAAAATCTGCTCCGCTGAGCCGGACCAGTCGCCGGTGGTCGCCCGCCTCGACATAGACTTCGGGTTGTTGGGTCAGGCTCTCGTCGACCATCACGTCCAGCCCGTAGGCATCGCCGAGCGGCGGCACTGCCCCGACCTCGCAGTCGGGAAACAGCTTGCCGACCTCGGCTTCGCGCGCGAGCTCGAATTGTCGGCCGAGGAGCTGCTCCAGGGCGTCGAGGTCGAGGCGGTGCGTGCTCGGCACGACCGCCAGCAGATAACCCTGACGGTCCTGCAGCACGACGGCTTTGGCGAGCCGATCGCCCGGCGCATGCGCCGCCTCGGCCGTCCGACTCGCGGACGGTGCCTGTGGATGCTCGATCACCTCGTAGGTCACTGCAGCCTTGACCAGGGCCTCACGCAGTCTTGGTGCGATCGTCATCACATGGACCTCCCCGATGTCAGGTGACGTCGGGCCCTTGCGCTCCGGTCAGCGTTCGGACCGGCCGTCCGCCGCAGGTGGCATATCAGTCCCGGCCTTTCTCCGGCTCCGACATTGGCAGATGGTGCTTGCCGATCGGATGCACGGTTGAAGCCTGCGGGCCTCGCTCGCTTTCGCTCTCGGCGATCGCTACTCGGACCTCGCTGCCGACTTCGAGGCGATCGAAATCACCGTTGGCGACGCTGTGGCGGTGGAAGTAGACCTCCTGTCCGTCGGCGGTCTCGATGAAGCCGAAGCCCGCGTCGCGATCGATCATACGCACGCGGCCATGCGGCGGCATGTCGTGCGCCTTGACCTTACCGCGGCGCTGGCGGACGTGGTCCTCGAGCTGGCGGACCGCCGCCCCGAAGGCGTCGCGGATCGCGACGTAGACATCCTCGTGAGCATGATTCTTCGGACCCTTGCGGCTGACCGCGAGCTCCCTGCCGGGCACGCCGATGTCGAGCCGCACGCGGTAGAGGTTGCCCTTCTGGTGATGGCGATGGTCCTTTTCGATCACCACGCGGCAGCTCGTGATCCGGTCGGCAAACCGCTCCAGAAGCGCGGCCTTCTCGCGCACCCGCGCCTCGATCGCGGGCGATGGCTCCATCTGATGAAAGGTGATCTCCAGGGGCTTCTCCATGCGTACCTCCGTCCGAACCCTCAGCCCTTGATGCAGATGATCGGCTCGAGCCGCGCGACCCGGCGCGCGAGGCCGGCGCGCTCGGCCGCGGCGACCACGGCGCCGACGTCCTTGTAGGCGCCCGGCGCCTCTTCGGCGACTCCGCGAATTGAGCGGCTGCGGATCAGGACGCCCCGAGCGGCCAGCGCCTCGATCAGCTGGCGTCCATGCCACTGCCTGGCCGCCTGATGGCGGCTGAGGCTGCGGCCCGCTCCGTGCACCGCCGAGCCGAAGGCGCGGGTCTCGCTCGCCGCGGTGCCAACCAGGACCCAGGACTTGGTGCCCATGCTGCCGCCGATCAGGACCGGCTGGCCATACGGGCGGAGGTCGTCGGGCAGATCGGGACCGCCCGGTCCGACGGCCCGGGTGGCACCCTTGCGATGAATGTAGAGTGCGCGCCGCTCGCCATCGAGGGTGTGCTCCTCGACCTTGCAGGTGTTGTGCGAGACATCGAACAGGAGCGGCAGTGCGGCCTTGGGAAACACCCGGGCGAAAGCTTCGCGCGCGAGATGGCCGAGGATCTGACGGTTGGCAAGCGCGCAGTTGATCCCCGCGCGCATGGCGCCGAGATAGCGGCGGCCGACCTCGGAATGAACCGGCGCGCAGGCCAGCTCTCTCTCTGGCAGCGCGATGCTAGCCGCCTCTGCGGCAAGGACCATCTCGCGCAGGAACTCGCTGCCGATCTGATGGCCGAGGCCGCGCGAGCCGCAATGGATGGTGATCACCACCCGACCCAGCTCGAGGCCGAAGCCGGCGGCGACCTCGGCATCGAACAGCTGCGCGACCTCCTGGACCTCGAGATAGTGGTTGCCGGAGCCGAGGGTGCCCATCTCGGCCTCCTGCCGGCGCTTTGCCTTGGTCGACACCAGCTCCGGCCGGGCACCCGCCATCCGGCCCCGCTCCTCGATCCGCGCGAGGTCATCGGGCTCACCATAGCCGCGCTCCAGGGCCCAGCGGGCGCCACCCTCGAGCATGGCGTCCATCTCGTGCGCGTCGAGACGAATTTTGCCCTTGCTGCCAAGGCCCGCCGGCACGGCGCGGAAGAGCTCTTCCGCCAGGCGGTCCTTGACCGGCTCAAGCTCGCTCCGCTCGATCCCGGTCAGCAAGGTGCGCACGCCGCAGGAGATGTCGAAGCCGACGCCACCGGCCGAGACCACACCACCCCGGTCCGGGTCGAACGCGGCGACGCCGCCGATCGGAAAGCCATAGCCCCAGTGGGCGTCGGGCAGGGCAAAGGACGCTTTGACGATGCCGGGCAGGCTGGCGACGTTCCGCACCTGCTCCAGTACCTTGTCGTCCATCGCGTCGAGCAGCGCCTCGTCGGCGAAGATCACGCCCGGCACGCGCATAGGTCCGGACGGCTCAAGGCGCCATTCGACCTCGCTCACCTTCGTCAGCTGTGTCCTGTCCATGGCGGGCCCCGCTCAGACGTCGAGAACACACTGTGCCAGCCAGCCGCTGTCCCGACGGGCGACCTCGAGCGCGGTGTAGGTCGCGCCCTTGACTTCGACCGCCAGCTGGTGGCGCGCCGGGTCGATCGGCTCGCCCCAGGCCTTGCCCGAGAGGCGCGCGCCCTCGATCCGGACTTCGAAGCGGGCGAACAGCATCGATCGGGTCGCGATCTCAAAGATCAAGGCATTCAGCCAGTCGACCAGCAGAAGGGCGTCGTCGGGCGCCGCGCAGGTCAGCTCGATCGCCTCGCGCGGGCGGATCTGCTCGACCTCGGCGACCACCTGCATGAGCGCGAGGGCGGCCTGCTCGAACGCCGCCTCGCGGGTCGGCCCGAAGCCCCGGATGCCGACGTCGGCCTCGTGCGGAAAATGCTCCCAGCCGACACCCGCGGTGCTCATGGTCAGTCACCCCGTGCCGAGCGGCGCGTCCGAAACCCGAGGCCGCTCAAATACCGGACGGAGAAGCAAGTGCCTCGATCGCAAGGTGACGCTACCCCAGGCCATGGCAGGAAGGTTTGACCTGGATCAAGGAACCGTTCGCCGGCCAGCTCAATCTGGACAGAAGGCCACGCCCATCTAACATGAATAATTTGGGGGCGCTTTGTGCTGATCAAAGACCTGATGCGTCGCAACGTCGGCGCTGTCCAGCCGGACACGCCGCTCGCGATCGCCGCGCGCCGGATGCGCGACGACGACGTCGGCTGCCTGCCGGTGCTCGAGCGGGGCCGGCTGCTCGGCCTGATCACCGATCGCGACATCGTGATCCGGGCGGTTGCGGCGGTTGTCGACGTCGAGCGCGCCACCGTGCGCGACGCCATGTCCGCGGGCGCGGTGGTCTGCTTCGCCGACCAGACCGCCGACGAAGCGCAGCGGCTCATGCTCGACCACCAGGTCAATCGGCTCCCGGTCCTGGACCGGAGAAGCCGGCTGGTTGGTCTTGTCTCGCTCGGCGACATCGCCGGGCACCGCCCGAAGTGCCGACCGCACGAGGTGCGCTTCTACAAGACCGTGACGACCAGCTCGGGCCACGCACGCGACGTCGCCGTCGCGACCGTCTACCTCTCACCGGCGGTCAGCAAGGAGGACCTGGCCGCCGCTGCGATCCGCAGATTCGAGCAGGATCGGGGCGGTAAGCCCTGGGGCGAGCACGCCGATCGCTACGAGGTCGTCGAGGTCGTCGCTCCACCCGCGGTGGCATAGGCCATCTACGTCCACTGCTCACACCCTACGTCCACTGCTCACACCCGGGTCAGGAGCTCGCCGTCCTCGAAGAACTGCAGCGGCTCGGGATCGGACAGGCGCTCGACGTCGGAGCGGCCTTCGAGATCGGCGTAGAGCGTGGGCGAGACCAGGATCTCGTTCAGATGGAGGGTCGAGCGGATCTGACAGAGGCGGGCGTGCTCCAGGTCCGTGCGCCAGCAGGTCGCGATCAGGGCGCGGATAGCGGTCAGATCGTCGGCCAGGACTGCCGGGATGCGGGTCGCCTCGGTGCCGGCTGCCGTGACTGAGTTCATGTACATCGAGAACAGATCCAGATGGTTCGCGACCTTGCGGGTGGTGTAGTCGGCATTGCCCAGGCCGACCGCGTTGCCGTAGGAATCCTCGGTCACGCCGAGCACCACGACCTTGTGGATGAAGGGCTTCTTCGGGCCTGGCACGCCCCGGACGCCGACCCGGCCGACCACGGCCGGGTCCATGCCGGCGCCGCTGATCTCCTTGCCGATCCACTCGACGATCAGGCCGTCGATCTGCTCGAACGGCAGGCGCGCGGTCAGCGACTTGGCGAGCTTCAGCAGGCGCTGGTCGGTGGCTGCGAAGTGGGCCGGCTCGACCCCCTCGATCACGACGAGCTGCCCGCTGCCGTTCTCGACCAGCGCAAGGCCGTAGGCGATCGGTGAGTGCTCGATGGCGATTTGGGCGAGCTCGGGCAGCACCTCGATGTAGCCGCGCGGGCCGAGGCGATGCACGTTCTGGGCGCCGACCTGCTTGCCGAGGCCGACCGCGACCAGCTTGGTCAGCCCGCTCTCGATCGGCCGGTCGAAGCTGGTGTGCGACTTCACCCGATTGATGCACAGCACGGCGTCGGCCTCGGCGGCGTTCTGGTCGAACCGGCAGGGGATGCCGTGCAGCGTCGCGCCGTATTCGACCGTCTCCATGGTCGCGCGAATTGGCGCCCCAACGGCCTCTTCGGTGACCCCGAGGTGCGCCAGCACGCCCGCCTGGCCCTCGGCGGTGGCACCGCCGTGGCTGCCCATCGCCGGCACGATGAAGGGCGCGAAGCCGCGCTGCTTCAGGTGATGCACCGCCGCCGCCACGACTTCCGGGATGTGGGCGATGCCGCGGCTGCCGACCGCGACCGCGACCCGCGCTCCGCTCCAGAGATCGCGGAGCCGGCGCGATCGGGCCAGGGCCTCATCAACTGCCGCGCCGATGTCCGCGACCGGCTCGCCCTTCGGGTGGCCGAGGCGCAGGCGCAGCATCGGCGGGATCGCGATGCCCTCAAGCTGCGGCAGACGGATTTCTGGAAAGGTGGGGCTGAGCATCGCGGGCTTCCTTGCGAGCGGTCGCGTGGCGTTTCCCAAATCCTAGCACTCGTGTAGGCTGGGTTGACAACGCTTGCGCCACGGGACGGGCGACATGCAGCGTATCGAGTTGAGCTACGGGCGGGGCTGGCTCCCGGTCGATCTGCCCGACGAGGTAGACCTCCGGGTGATCCGGAAGCGCTCGATGCCGCTCGTGCCGGACCCGGAGGCGGCGATTCACAAGGCCCTGGCCGAGCCGGTCGGGGCGTCGCCGCTTGCTGAGCTCGCCAGGGACAAGAAGAGCGCCTGCATCCTGATCTGCGACATCACCCGGCCGGTGCCGAACGGGTTGTTCCTGCCGACCCTGATCCGCGGGCTGCTGGACGCGGGCCTCGCGGCGGACGCCATCACCGTGCTCGTAGCAACCGGCCTGCACCGGCCGAACGAAGGCGCCGAGCTCGAGGAGCTGGTCGGCTCGCGCTGGGTACTCGACACCGTGCCGGTCGCGAACCACTTCGCGCGGGACGATGCCGCCCACGTCGATCTCGGCAGGACCCGAAACGGCGATGTACCGGTCAAGCTCGACCGGCGCCTGGTCGAGGCAGATCTCAAGATCGTGACCGGCCTGGTCGAGCCGCATTTCATGGCCGGCTACTCGGGCGGGCGCAAAGTGATCGCGCCGGGCGTCGCGCACAAGGACACGATCACGACCTTCCACAGCGCCCGCTTCATGGAGCATCCCAAGGCCGCGAACTGCGTCCTCGAAGGCAATCCTTTGCATGAGGCGCAGCTCGAGATCGTTCGGATGCTGGGCGGTGCCCTCGCGCTGAATACCGTGATCGACGAGGAGCGGCGCCTCTCGTTCGTCAATTTCGGCGAGATCGCCGCCAGCCACCGGGCAGCGGTCGAGCACATCCGGGCCTACGCCGAGGTGCCGGTCGCCGAGAAGTTCAGCACCGTGGTCACCAGCGCGGCCGGTTACCCGCTCGACAAGACCTACTATCAGACCGTCAAGGGTATGGTCGCGCCCATGGACATCATGGCGCCGGGCGGTGATCTGATCATCGCCTCGGCCTGCTCCGAGGGCGTGGGCTCGGCCGAGTTCCGTGCCGCGCAAAAGCGCCTGGTCGAGCGTGGCGCGGAGCGCTTTCTCGCGGAGATCAGCGCCAAGCGCTTTGCCGACATCGACGAATGGCAGACTGAGATGCAGCTCAAACCGATGCGGCTCGGCACCATTCAGCTCTATTCCGAGGGGCTGCCGGAAGCGGATCATGGTTTGACCGGGGTCGAGATGATTCGCTCGGTCGGAGCAGCGGTGCGCCGGAGTGTGTCGCGGAGCGGCGATCGCCGCGTCGCGGTGATCCCCGAGGGGCCCTACGTGGTCCCGGTCTACCGGCCGGCCGCCTAGCTGCGGGCAAGGCATGGGGCAGGCCACGCACCTCCACCTCGACGCCCTGGGCGGCCTCGCCGGCGACATGTTCCTCGCCGCGCTGCTCGATGCGTTTCCGGAGCTCGCCGACGGAGCCTTCGCCGCCATGCGCGCGGCCGGCCTGCCTGACGACTGGCGAACCGAGCTGGTCTCGCATCACGACGGCATTCTGAGCGGCAGCAGGGTGGTGATCGAAGGTCCGGTTGCCGGCAGCACGCCGCCGGACGGGTTTCTTGCGCTTCTGCGCAATCTGGCCGCGGCGGACCTGGCGCCGCCGGTACGCGAGCGGGCGATCGCGATCCTGACTCTGCTGGCCAAAGCCGAGGCAGCGGTGCACGGTGTGCCGCTCGAGGAGGTCCATTTTCACGAGCTCGCGGACTGGGACTTGCTCGCCGACGTGGTGGGCGCGGCTTGGCTGATCGAGACGCTGGCGCCGATCAGCGTTTCGAGCGCGCCGCTGCCGCAAGGGAGCGGCCGGATCGAGACCGCGCACGGCGTCCTGCCGGTCCCGGCGCCGGCGACCGCCATCTTGCTCGAAGGCTTTGCGGTGCTCGACGACGGCATCGCCGGCGAGCGGGTGACGCCGACCGGGGCGGCGATTTTGCGCCATCTCGATCCAAAGACGCGGCTCCCCACCGGCGCGTGGCGCATGAGCGCGAGCGGCACGGGCTTCGGCACGAGGCGGCTCGCCGGGATCAGCAACGTTCTGCGCGTGCTGGTCTACGCGCCGGCGGTGCCTGGTCGGATCGACGATCAGGTCGCGGTGATCGCTTTCGAGGTCGACGATCAGAGCGCCGAGGAGCTGGCGGTCGGGCTCGATGCGCTCCGCGCCACGGGCGGGGTGCTGGACGTCGTCCAGCTGCCAGCGTTCGCCAAGAAGGGCCGCCTCGCGGCCCAGATCCAGGTTCTGGCGCGACCCGAGGGTTTGGATACGGTGATTGAGCGCTGCTTTGCCGAGACCACGACGATTGGCCTTCGCTGGCGGATCGAAGCGCGCGCGCTCCTCGCCCGCGAGCAGATTACGCTCGACACGCCCGAGGGCGAGGTCGAGATCAAGCTGGTGACGCGGCCCAGTGGTGAGCGCACCGCCAAGGCCGGGATCGAGCGGCTCCGGGGCGGGTCCGGCGGCAGCCACGCGCGGCGATCGCGGAGACGGCAGGCCGCCGAAGGCCGAGCCCTCGAGAGAGAGCGCGATGATCGAAGCGATTGAAGCGCGCGCGGCGGCGCTCAACGCCATCCTGGATGGCATCGGCGAGGTCGTGGTCGCGGTGAGCGGCGGGGTCGACAGCATGACCCTGGCCTCTGCGGCGCAGCGCCGCCTGGGCCCGCGCGCCGGCATGATTTACGCCGTCTCGCCCGCGGTGCCGCCGGAGGCCACCGCCCGGGTGCGGGCCCTGGCCGCTGCGGAGGGCTGGCGCCTCGAGATCATCGACGCCGGCGAATTCGCCGACCCGGACTATCTGAAGAATCCGGCCAACCGCTGCTTCTTCTGCAAGACCAATCTCTACGGCGCGATCGCGGCGCGCAGCTCGGCGACCATCACATCGGGCACCAATCTCGACGATCTCGGCGACTACCGGCCCGGTCTCGAAGCAGCGAAGACCTATGCGGTCCGCCACCCTTACGTGGAGGCGCAGATCGACAAGGCGGGCGTGCGCGCGCTGGCGCGCCACATGGGCTTGCCGGAGCTTGCCGAGCTGCCGGCCGCGCCCTGTCTTTCGAGCCGGATCGAGACCGGGATTGAGGTCACCGCCGGGCGGCTCCGCCTGATTCATGCGGTCGAGCGGCTGATCGACGAGCAGCTCCGGCCGCGCACGGTGCGCTGCCGTCTGTTCCGCGCCGGTATCACGATCCAGCTCGACCTCGAGGGTCTCGCCCGGATCCGGAGCGGGCGCGGCGCCCAGCTGCGACGGATGGTCGAGGATCTGCTCGCCGGCTACGGCCAGAGCGCTCCCGCGCGCTACGAGCCCTACCGCATGGGCAGCGCCTTCCACCGGCCAGGCGCCGATGTCCGCTGACATCACCTTCGACTTTCAGCGGCGGGAGCGGATCGGCCTCAGCGAGGCGGTGCTCTGCGCTGGCAAGTCGCCGGCCCAGATTGGCGAAGCCATCACGCTCGCCCGGGCGCGCGGGGTCGCGCTTCTGCTGACCCGTCTTTCGGCCCAACGGCTCGCCGAGCTGGCGCCGGCCGAGCGGGCGGCGCTCGATTACGATCCGCTGTCCCGAACGGCCATCCTCGGCGGCACGCGCAGCCCGCGGGGCGATCCGGTCGTGGCGGTCGTGACCGCCGGCACGAGCGATCTGCCGGTCGCGCGCGAAGCGGCACGCAGCCTCGCCTTCTACGGGGTGCCGACGCGCGAGATCACCGACGTCGGCGTTGCCGGCCTCTGGCGCCTCCTCAAGCACGAGCAGGACCTCCGGCGCTACGCCGCCGTGATTGTGGTGGCCGGAATGGAGGGGGCGTTGTTCAGTGTCGTCGGAGGTCTGGTCGGCGGTGTGGTGATCGCGCTGCCGACCTCGACCGGCTATGGCGTCGCCCGTGGCGGCGAAACCGCGCTGCACGCCGGGCTGGCCAGCTGTGCCCCCGGGGTGGTCGCGGTCAACATCGACAACGGCTACGGCGCCGCCTGCGCCGCGCTGCGAGTGCTCAATCAGATCGACCGCGCGATCCAGGACCCTGCCCGACAGGCGCCCGGTACAGACGACTGAGGCTGTTGTCTTTACTCCGCCGCGACGGCCTCTTACCCTTGCAGGACGAGTTCAAACCCCCCGCGCGCGCCGCTCACGATCCGACGACGCTGCGCCGTGACGTTTCGGGGACAGCATGGCGTACCGTACCGGTCGATGGCTCTGGCTTCTGGGGGCTTTGGGGTTCGCCCTGATACTGCAGGGCTGTCGGCAGGAGGAGCAGAACCGGCCCCTCAGCTACAATAAGGGTACTTATCAAGGCCCGGCCGACCAGGCGCTCGACGCACAGCAGGTCGATCGACTACGCTCTCGCGCTGAGTACCAGAAGTTCTGATGTCAGGGGACGTGGCGATGGTGAGGTGGTGTCCGTTAGTCGTAGCGGTGCTGCTGGTGGCCCTGGCCGCGGTCGCGGTTGGCGGTCTCGGCCTAGCCGGGCCGACGCCGGCCTTTGCTCAGGAGAAGGGTCATGTGCCGGGCGGGACGCTCGGCGGGACGAGCGACAGCGAGATCTGGCGGGCGATCCGCAGCGGCGAGAAGTTCACCAGTTCGCTGCCCAACCCGCAGGCGGGAGTGCTGATCCAGTCGGAGGGTGAAAACTGGCGGGAGTTCCGCAACGGCCCGCTGTCGACCTACGGCGCCTGGGCGCTGGTCGGGATCGTCGCCCTCCTAACGCTGTTTTTCGCGATCCGTGGCCGGATCCGGATCGAGGGCGGGCGCAGCGGCCATCCCATTGAACGCTTCGGCTTCCTCGAGCGTTTCGCCCACTGGCTGACCGCGAGCTGCTTCGTCGTGCTCGCGCTAAGCGGGCTCAACATGCTCTACGGGCGCTACCTCCTCAGGCCGCTGATCGGCCCTCAGGCGTTCTCCTGGCTGACGATCGGCGGCAAGTACGCGCACAATTTCCTTGCCTTCGGCTTCATGGCCGGCCTCGCGCTGATGATCGTGCTCTGGATCTGGCAGAACTTTCCGAACCGCTACGACTTCATCTGGCTGGCCAGGGCAGGCGGCCTGCTCTCGCGGCACACGCATCCTCCGTCCAAGAAGTTCAACGCTGGCCAGAAGATCCTGTTCTGGCTGGTCGTGCTCGCCGGAATTTCGGTCAGCACATCGGGCGTCATGCTTCTGTTCCCGTTTCAGTTTCATGCCTTCGGCCCGACCTTCGCGTGGGTGAACTGGCTGTTCGGCACGGACTACCCGACCCAGCTTGCGCCGTTGCAGGAAATGCAGCTCGCCCAGGTCTGGCATGCGATCGTCGGTCTGTTCCTGACCGTGGTGATCATCGGCCATATCTACATCGGCACGATCGGCATGGAGGGCGCCTTCGAGGCCATGGGCACGGGCGAGGTCGACGAGAACTGGGCGCGCGAGCATCACGACAAGTGGGTCGAGGACCTGGAGCGAAAGGTGCGCTCGCGGCCGGCGACGACTGAACATCGGGCAGTGACCCCAGGCTTTGACATGCGCCATTTCGGCCTCGTACTGGTCGCGCTGGCGCTGGCGTTGCTCGCGCCTGCTCGCGCGTCGAGCCAGGCGTCGAACGAGCAACAGCTGATCGATCGCCTCCAGCAGATCCAGGGCGAGGCCGGCGGCGCCGCGACCGGCCCCGCACAGCGAGCCGCACCGGGCGGCGCTGGCGCAGACGAAAAGCTGCTGTCCGAACAGCAGGTGCGGCAGCGGCTCAGCGAGCGTCTGGGCGTGCAGGTCCTGAAGGTCGACCGGGTCGAGGCCGGCGGGCGCTTGGCCTACGCGGTCAAGGTGATGAACCCGCCCGGCAACTACAACGGTGCCTTCCTGGTGACGACGCTCCTGGTTGACGGCGATACCGGAGAGGTGCTGGGCCAGGTGCTGACGGCGCCGAATGCCGACGATCCCGACGCCTTGCCTACCGAGCGCAGGCCGGGCGACCAGGGCAGCGGCCCCGAGCTCCGCCGCCGGACCTATCGCTAGCCCGCAAGCGTCCGGGGCGAGAGCATGCGGATTGCCTTCCTCTACGTGCTGACCGCGGCGGTTCTCCTGCCGCTGACGGCGGCACGGGCCGCGGGTCCGCCCCCTCTGAACGAGCACGGCGGACCGGTCAAGGGCGTCGCGGTCTCGGCCGACGGCACGCGCGTGCTGACCGCGAGCTTCGACTACAGTCTGATTCTCTGGGACCTGCCCGGCCGCAAGGCGCTTGCCCACCTCTACGGTCACGACGCCGCGGTCAACGCCGTGGCCTTTCTGCCGGGTGATCAGCGTGCGGTTTCGGCGAGCGACGACGGCACCGTCGGGCTCTGGGATCTGACGAGGGCAACGCTGATCACGCGCCTTGCGGGCCATCGCGGCAAGGTGGTCGCGGTCGCGGTCACGCCCGACGGGCGACTGGCCGCCTCGGCCGGCTGGGATCGAAGCGTGCGCGTCTGGGACCTCGACCGGCAGAGTGAGCGAGCCGAGCTGCGCGCCAGCGACAACGTCAATGCGGTGCGTTTCACGGCCGACGGCAGGCGCCTGATTGCGGGCGAGTTCGGACGGCAGCGTCCAGATCTGGCGGGTCGCCGATGGCGCCCAGCTGACGGTCTGGAAGGCGCACGATTTTGGCGTCACCGGGCTGGATCTCGCGCCCGACGGTCGGCTCGCGGCCACCGCCTCGATCGATCAAACGGTCCAGCTCTGGGATCTCGCGAGCGGTAAGCCGACGCTCACGCTCTATGGTCACGAGGGCCCCGTGCTGGCGGTCGCTCTGTCGCCAGACGGCGAGCTGGTGGCCTCCGGCGGGGTCGACGGTACGGTCAGGGTCTGGCGCCGCGGCGACGGCGACCGGCTCCGGGTCTATGACCGCCACGGCGGCGCCGTCTGGGCGGTCGCCTTCACCCCGGACGGCAAAACTTCTTGTCCGGCGGAGCCGACGGCCTGGTCGTAACCTATGATCTGAACCAGGAAACGCAGGCCCAGCCACCGGCCCAACTCGAGGCCGCGGCTCGCGGACCGGCCGGTGACAGCGACCATGGCGCCCGGCTGTTTGGCAAATGCGCCGCCTGCCACACGGTGACACCTGATGGCGGCCACAAGGCGGGCCCGACCCTGTTCGGGCTGTTCGGGCGCGCCGCCGGCAGTCGACCGGACTATCCCTACTCCATGGCACTTCGCGCGAGCCATCTGGTCTGGACCGAAGAAACCATCGCGCGGCTGTTCGAGGTCGGGCCGGAAGAACTGGTGCCCGGATCGAAGATGCCCTTGCAGCGCATGCCGAGCGCCGCGGATCGCGCCGCGCTGATCGCCTATCTGAAGCGGGTCACGGCACCTCAGGCCGGCGATTGAGGCGAGCCGATGGCTGCTTGATTGCTCGTCGCGAAGCTTTGCGTCCTTGGGAGAAGCTCGACATGAAGGCGTTCATCTCGGCAGTGCTCGCAGCGATCGTGATCGCCGTGGTTGCTGCGTTCGCCCTGGACCGACTGGACCGCAGTTCGGCCCACGTGTACCAGACGAAACAGGGCGACGTGCGGCTCTAGCCCGGTCCGGCAGGCACCGGGCAAGGACCGAGAAGCGCCGGTCCGAGGCGAGGTCGGCACTGGCGGTGGAGGTGACGATGCGCGGCTTGATGATGGATCGGCCGCTTCTGATCTCGTCGATCCTGGAATATGCGGCCGACTACCACGGCGATGCCGAGATGGTGTCCTGCACCGCGGACCAGGCGGCGCATCGGACGACCTACGCCGAGCTTCGCCACCGGATCAAGAAGCTCGCCAACGCGCTCAGCTCGCAGCTCGGCGTAGGTCTTGGCGACCGGGTCGCCACGCTCGCCTGGAACGATCACCGCCATTTCGAGCTCTACTATGGCATCGCCGGCATCGGCGCTGTCACCCACACGATCAACCCGCGCCTGTTCCCCGAGCAGATTGCCTACATAGTGAACCACGCCGAGGATCGGTATCTGTTCACCGATCCGATGTTCCTGCCGCTGGTCGAGCGCCTGGCGCCGCGGTTGAAGACGCTCGAGGGCATTTTCGTACTCTGCAACGAGGCGCACATGCCGCCGTGCGGTCTCGACGTCGGCAACTACGAAACGCTGATCGGGGATCAGCCGGCGACGCTCGAATGGCCGCTCTTCGACGAGACGACGGCGTGCGGCCTCTGCTACACCTCGCCACCACCGGCAAACCCAAGGGCGCTCTTTATCATCACCGCTCGACCGTGTTGCACGCACTGGCGATCGCGCTGCCCGACGCCATGGGGCTGAGCGCCCGGGAGACCGTGCTGCCGGTCGTGCCGATGTTCCACGTCAACGCCTGGGGTCTGGCCTACGTCTGCCCTCTGGTCGGCGCCCGCATGGTGATGCCCGGCCCGTGGCTCGACGGCGCGAGCCTCTACGAGCAGTTCGAGCGCGAGCGGGTGACCTTCGCGGCCGGCGTACCGACGATCTGGTTCGGCCTGCTCCGCCACCTGCAGGAGACCGGCCGCCGCCTGTCATCGCTCAAGCGGGTGACGATCGGGGGGGCGGCCGCACCGCGCTCGATGATCGAGGCCTTCGAGCGCGACCATGGTGTCGAGGTGCTACATGGCTGGGGCATGACCGAGATGAGCCCGGTCGGTTCCATCGGCTCGCTGGACCCGGCGCTCGACCGCCTGCCGGTCGAGCAGCGCTATCGGATCAAGCAGAAGCAGGGCCATGCGATCTGGGGCGTCGAGTTCAAGATCGTCGACCAGCAGGGCCGGCGCCTGCCGCACGACGGGAGGGCGGCGGGCGTGCTCTTCGTGCGCGGCCCCTGGGTCGCATCGGCCTATTTCCGGGACGACCGGGCGACGGCGGAAGCGTTCGACGAGGAGGGCTGGTTCTCGACCGGCGACGTCGCGACCATCGATGCCAATGGCTACATGGAGATCACCGACCGGGCCAAGGACATGATCCTCTCGGGCGGCGAGTGGATCAGCTCGATCGCACTCGAAAACGCCGCGATCGGCCATCCCGCTCTGGCTGAGGCCGCGGTGATCGCCGCAGCGCATCCGAAATGGGGCGAGCGGCCGCTGCTGATCGCGCGCCAGGAGCCGGGGGCGAGGGTCGAGCGGGCCGAGATCATCGAGTACCTGACTGACAAGGTCGCCAAATGGTGGCTGCCGGACGACGTCGTGTTCGTCGACGAGCTGCCGCACACCGCGACCGGCAAGATTTAGAAGGCGGTCCTGCGCGAGCGGTTCAAGGAGCACCGCCTGCCGACGGTCTGAACCACCCGCTGTCAGCCCTTCGGTTTTCTGGCTTTGGCGGCATCGTCGGCGGCGCCGGTCATACCGCTCATGAACTGGCTCCAGATGCGCTCCTGCAGCTGCGCCAGCCCTTGCATGCCACCCGGCAGCCAGAGCTTGAGCATGGCCTCCGGGTCCATGGCGGCGAGGTAGTGCGCGAGGCGCTCCTGCAGCTGCGCCACCAGCGCATCCTGCATCGGCTCGATGTGCGGCAGGCCGAGGAAGGTGCGCGCTTCCTGCGGCGTGCAGTCGACGTCGATTCTGATCTTCACCGCCGATCGCTCCCCTGCTGATCACGGCATCTGTCGCAGCACCTGACCGGTCGGGTCGACGACCTCGACCCGCAGCGCCGGGCCACCGCCCGCGGCGGCCGACCAGGTGGCGAAAAGCGAGTTCATGTAGCTCTGCTTGCCGGCTTCGGGCACCGTCGACCAGGTATCGGTGGCGGTCACCTGGACCACGCCGTCGCCGAGGGACCTGATGCCGGTGAACAACGTCACGCCCGCGGCTCCCATCGCACTGGCGTTGATGTAGTCGACGTTCTCCTTCAAGAGGCCGACCGCGGCGTCGTCGTTCGCGCCGGTCACCACCGCCACCTGCGGCAGAGCGGGTTTGGGGGACGCTGCGCCAGCAGATTCCGACCCGGCCAGCTGCGGTGCCGTCAGATCGCCCGGTCCCGGTAACTCCACGGCTTCACCGACCCGGACCCGCGCGGTCGTCCCGACGGGCTCCGACGCTGTCGTGGACGGCGCCGGCGACACCGGAGCGGCCGGCGTGGCGGGCTCCGACGTTGTCGTGGACGGCGCCGGGGACACCGGAGCGGCCGGCGTCGCGGGTAACCCGGCCGGGGTCTCGAGCAAAGAGGCGTGGATCCAGCCCACGGTGTTGCGCCCCGGCAACCGGACCCGGATCCATTCGCCCGCGCGCGAGAGCTCGAGCGCGGGCTCGCCGCGGCGGGCCTGAACCAGAACGCTCGCGGCCATGCTCGGCTTGGCGCGGACGTTGACGGCGTCCCCGGCGACCCGCAAGGCCTCGTCCGAAGCCGCAAGCGCCGCAAGGCTAAGCAAGAACACGGCGCCGCTGGCAAGACTGACGAACCGCATGATCGCCTCCGTTCGCTCCTTTCAATGCGCCGGCAGAGGTGATTCGAAAACAACCGACATTGGCAATGTGCAGATCGGCCACGGTATCGTCAATCAGGAGGACCTGGTGCTCAAGCACCTCGCTGACGCCGGCCCGAAGGTGTTCCGCTACGCTTGCGATCCGCTGCCGATCAGCCGCACGGCCGAGCTGAGGCAGCGCTCCCGTCGCGATCGACCAGGCGTTTCTGAAAGCTATTGCACAGGGCCGCGTCCCGTCGGGCCCGGTCCCGAGCCTGCCTCGAACCTGGTCGGGGCCGCCGCGAGCGTCAGCCAGGCGCGAAGGCGAACGCCTCAGGCCCGATGGCGGCGATTCGCCGGAGCGCGTCCAGCGCCAGCCGACCGTTTTTGGAGAAGCGCCATGCGGCCGCGATCTCCCACGGCCGCTTCGCCAGATGGCTCACCACGGCGAAGTTTCGCGTCTGGCCGTCTGCCGAGGTCGCGGCAAAGGCGATTGCCGGGCGCATCATCTCCGCCGGCTCGGCGACCGCGCGCACCACGAGGAGCGGCAGGCCGGCGGCGGCCGCGACCTCGGCGACGGCATGGCTTTCGGTATCGAGGGCCGCGGCGAAGGTGGTCTGAAACACCCGCCGCTTGGCGCCGGCCGAGGTCGGGAGCTCGTCGCCTCCAGCAATGCGTGCCACCCGCAGGTTCAGGCCGCTGCCGGCCAGACGGCGATTTAGGTCGGCACGCCACCTCGGATCGGTCGGAATCGTCCCGCCGGCAGGCAGCACGACGGTATCTGCAAGCACCACGTCGCCCGGCCGCAGGACCGGTGCGAGACCGATCGCGAACCCGAAGCTGACCAGCCCGCCCACCCCCTCGGCAACGAGCTGCTCGGCTGCCAGGCGTGCCCGGCCGGCACTGCCGCCGCTGACCCGGGTCAATGGCGCCAGGCCGCGAGGAAATCGGCGCAGACATTCAGCCTCCACCTGCAAAGCGGTGACCGCGCCGAGCCTCGTCATCCCCGGCCGGCCTGACGGACCGGCATCGACGCCCGCGGCAATTGGTGCGGCCCACGGCGGCGCCGAGGATTGCGGTTGCATGGGGTCGGCCACAATCGCCATGTCTCCACCTCGAGAAGCGCATCAGCCCGATCGGATCGGGACGACGCCGCTGTTCTATCATCGGTTGGCACCGGCTGTACAACGCCTTGGTTTATGAGGATTTAACGGCGAACTCGGCGGCAAGCTGGCCGGAGCGGACTGCGCCCTCGATCGTCGCGGGCAGCCCGGTCGCGGTCCAATCGCCGGCCAGGAGGAGGTTTCGCCACCGGGTCTGCGCCGGCGGCCGTCTGGCCACGGCGGCGGGGGTCTGGGCGAAGGTGGCGCGCCGCTCCTTGACGATCCGGGCCGGCGGCTGCGGGCTCGCCGGCAGGTCGAGCGCCTTGGCAGTATCGGCCCAAAGGCGAACCGCGATCACCTCGCTCGACTGGTCGGCCAGCGCGTCGGCGGCGCTCACCGTCAGGCTCGCCAGCTGGTCGCGGACAAACAGCCACTCGGCGGTGCCACCGATCAGCCCGAGCAGCACCGAATCGTCCGGCAAACGGGCCGGGCGCGGCAGGCGAAAGTGGCCGTTGACGATCGCATGACTGTCGTCCGGCACCCGGATTTCCGGCAACAGCGCGCCCGCCTGGGCGGGCGGCAGGGCGAGGATCAGCCGATCGTCGGCGCCGAGTTCGATCCGCCGCTGCCCGAAATCCAGGGCTGCCGCATTGTCGTCCTGAAAGGCGACGGTGCGCAGCCGATGCCCGAACGCGACCCGCACGCCGCGTTTCTCAAGGAAGCCGAGCGCCGGGTCGATCAGGCTCGCGGCGAGGCTGTCACGGGCGATGAGGGGACGACAGCCGGACGCGCCGCGGGCGAAGCTTTCCCAAAGCGCCGCCCACAGCAGACGAGCCGAGCCCTGCTCGGGCGGCGTATTGAGCACGGCGCGCGCGAGCGGCTCCCAAAAACGTCGCCAGAGTGGACTCTTGCTGGTCAGGCAATCCGCGACGGTCTGGTCCGGCCCGGCTCGGGCCAGCCGCCAGGCGCCGAGATAGTCGCCAAGACGCGTGCCGGGAATGCGGCGCGCGGGCATGGCGATCCAGAAGGGGACCGGACCGCGGTTCGGCCGTACCAACCAGCGCTCGCCGCTCTCCAGGTCGAGGAACGGAAAGATCGCCTCGGGCGGGCCGATCAGGCTGTCCTGGCTGCCGATCGCCTCGAGGTAGGCGAGCGCGCTCCGGTTGCCGCTCACGAGCAGATGGTTGCCGTTGTCGATGACCCGGCCGAGGGTGCGGTCGAAGTAGGACCGGCAGCGACCGCCCGCCTGCTGCGCCGCCTCGTAGAGGACAACCGGCCGACCGCGCTCGACCAGCCAAACCGCCGCAGCCAAGCCCGCGAGCCCGGCCCCGACCACGTGAACCGGTGCCATTCCCGTCAGAGCAGGCCGTAGCGCAGTGCCAGCCACAAGCGCTCGGGCTTGGCGAGGCGTACCGGCTGATCGAGCCGTTGCCAGCCGCGCGCGATCATCCGCTCGAGCGTCCGCCGGTAGACCTGCATCATCACCAGCGCAGGCCGCAACTTGCGGCGGTCGCCGCCCGCCAGCAGATCCCGGGCATCAAGGAACCGCTGCTCGGCGCGCTCGGCCAGAGCACTGCACACCGCGGCGAGCCCGGGCTCGGCCAGCACGCGATCGGGGTCGTCGGTCGTGATCCCCCGGCGGCGCAGCAGCTCTCGCGGCAGGTAGAGACGTCCGCGTGCGGCGTCTTCGATCAGATCGCGCAGGATATTGGTGAGCTGCAGCGCCTCGCCGAGCGCCAGCGCGCCTTCGTCCAGGCGACCCCCGTAGGTGCCGAAAACGCGCATCGACAGCAGCCCGACCGCCCCGGCCACGCAGCGGCAATAGCGCTCCAACTCGCCGAGCGACGGTGCGCGCATCCGCTCGCCGGCATCCATCTCCATGCCGTCGATCATGGCCTCGAACTCGGCCTTAGGGAGGCCGAAACGCGCCACCGGCTCGAGCAAGGCGAGCGTGGTCGGACGGCTCGGGCGGCCGGCGAACAAGGCCTCGACCTCGGTTCGCCAGGCTCCGAGCTCGGCGAGCTTCGCCGCCCTCGACCCGTCGCCGTCGGCGACATCGTCGACCTCGCGGCAAAAGGCGTAGATCGCATACATCGCCTCGCGCTTGAGCCGCGGCAGCAGGCGCATGCCCCAATAGAACGAGCTGCCGGACGCCGCCACCACGCCCCGAACATGTGCCCGCGCCGCCGCGGCATCGAGCGTCGGCATCGTCGGCATGGGGTCGTTCGCTGGACCGTTAGGCAGGTCTGCGGCTCGTGGGTTCGCGTTCATCGGGGCCTTGGCCGCAGCGCGGGCGCGACCGGCCGGCTGCGACGCGACCAGATCATCCGGCCGAGGCCGAACAGGGCCGCACGGAGGAAGGCGCCGCGGCCCAACTCGACCCGCTCGGCGAGTGGATCGCGTCGTCGCAACTCCACGGCCAGACGTCCGGCGATCTCGACGATCACGCCAGACTCGGCGGCGAGACGTCGGCTTTGCAGCGCGCGGGGCAGATCGCGTGCGGCCGTGAGGAGCTGATCGACGCCTGCCAAGGTCCCGTCAAGTACCCGGCGCAGCGCCGGGGTCGCCGCAGACCGATCGAGCTCCTCCACACCGATGCCCGCCGCGGCGAAGCCCTCGAGCGGGAGGTAGACCCGATCGAGGCCGCGGTAGTCGCTCTGGCAGTCCTGGAGGTGATTGAGCACCTGGAGGGCGTCGCAGAGTGGATCCGAATGGACATAGAGCGCCGCGGGCTCGCCGTGCAGATCGAGCAGATAGCGGCCGACCGGGCGCGCAGAGAGCGCGCAATAGTCGAGCAGGTCCGCCCAGTCGCGATAGCGCCGTTTGGTCGCGTCGCGCTTGAAGGCGGCAAGCAGGTCGAGAGCGTGCCGCGGCGTCGCCCCGGTCGCGGCGAGGCTCGCGCGAAGCGCCACCGCCTTGGGCAGCGTCGCTGCCTCCTCGTCGGTGCCGGTGAGCGACGCGGCGAACCGTTCGAGCCGATCGAGCTTGGCGTCCGGGCCGAGCTCCGGGTTGTCGGCGACGTCGTCGGCGGCGCGCACGAAGGCGTAGAACGCCGCGACATGCGGCCGCAACGCCGCCGGCAACAGAAAAGAGCCGACCGGAAAGTTCTCGTCGCCGGCGTCTTTGCCCGACGGCGTTTCGAAACCGGCCGGAGCCGCGTCATGCGCTCGTTTCACCATGGCCAAATCAACAGGCGACTTCCAGCGTATCCTAGCCGAAAGGCGCCGCACAGCGCTACCGTCGGCGTTGAATAGACCGCAGATCCGGCCTGTGGAGATTTCGCTTGCCGCCCGGATGTCCGCCGGCGTAGCAAGCCCTGCGCCGCCGTTCGAGCCAGAGGGTCCCCATGGTCGCTGCGATCGCATCCTCGTGGGCGCTGTTTCTCGGCCTCGCCCTGATCATGCTCGGCAACGGCCTGCAAGGCTCGCTCCTGGCCCTTCGCGCCTCGCTCGAAGGCTTCCCGACCAGTCTGACCGGGGTCGTCATGACCGGCTACTACGCCGGCTTCCTGGTCGGCTCGATCGCGGTGCCGAAGCTGGTTGCGCGGGTTGGTCACACGCGTGTCTTCGCTGCTTTGGCCTCGCTCGCGTCCACGGCGATCCTGGTCCATGCGTTGTTCGTCGAGCCCGTGACCTGGACCGCGATCCGCCTGGTCACCGGCTTCTCTTACGCTGGCCTTTACGTGGTCGCCGAAAGCTGGCTGAACGACCAGGCGACCAACGCGACCCGGGGGCAGCTGCTGGCGGTCTACATGATCGTCATGCTGGGCGGCGTAGCCCTCGGGCAGGGCCTCCTGAACGTCGCAGATCCCGGCGGCCTCAAGCTGTTCATCCTGGTCTCGATTCTCATCTCGCTGGCCCTGATCCCGATGTTGCTCTCGACCGGCCGCACGCCGGCGTTTCAGACCCCGACGCCTGTGGGCGTTCGC
The DNA here is from genome assembly GCA_963815435.1 of uncultured Alphaproteobacteria bacterium. GTDB lineage: Bacteria > Pseudomonadota > Alphaproteobacteria > Geminicoccales > Geminicoccaceae > DATAOG01. The sequence continues at coordinate 235,153 of CAWFGZ010000013.1, read as the reverse complement.
GAGCTGTATCGCATCTCGCCGACCGGGGTGGTCGGCATTTTCGGCACCATGATGGCCAACGGGGCGTATTTCAGCATGGGCGCGGTCTATGGCCGCGAGATCGGCCTCTCGGTACGCGACATCTCGATCTTCATGGGCCTGATCATGCTCGGCGGCATGGTGCTGACCTGGCCTATCGGACGCCTGTCCGACGCCTTCGATCGCCGCCAGGTGCTTACCGGGGTCACCTCGTTGGCGGCGATCTTTGCTCTTGCGGCAAGCGTCCTGGCGGAGACTTCGCTGCCTGGCCTGCTGGTGTTTACCACGCTGTTCGGTGGCATGTCGCTGCCGATGTATTCGCTCTGCATCGCGTACACCAACGACTATCTCGGCCGCGATCAGATCGTCAACGCCAGCGGTACCCTGGTCCTGATCGGCGGGATCGGCGCCACCTTCGGCCCGCTCACCACCGCGTTCGTAATGCAGAGCTTCGGGCCGAACGCCTTCTTCTGGTGGCTGGCCACGATCCACGCGGCGATCGGCGGCTTCGCGCTTTATCGGATGACCCGCCGCGCCACGCGGCCGCTCGAGGAGCAGGGCAGTTACGTTGCCATTCCGCCGCGGGCCACACCGGTCGCCGGGGCCCTGTACGCCGAGGAAGCCAGCGCATCTGTGCTGGAGGCACATCCTTTCGAACCGGACAACCTGCCGGAACCAGACGCAAGAATTGATGAGACTACTCCGGCACCTCAGGCCCGGGCGCTGCTCACCTCAGCAACGCCGCGGTAGATGGCAATCGCGGTCATCAGATCGAGATGCGCGCCGCCGCCGTTCTTGTAGATCGTGATGTCGTCCGCCGCCCGCCGCCAGGCGAAACCCTGGGCGAGGTCGTAGAGATCGGCCACCACGTCGGCCGCGCCGATGATCCCCCGCGCGATCGGGATCATGAGTTCGCCGATGTGCTCGATCGTGGTCTCGCGGGCATCGACGAAAAGCCGGCCGCGTTGGACGGCGACGTCGTCCGCCTCACGCATGCTCGGGGTGAACGCGCCGACCAGATCAAGATGTGTCCCGGGTGTCAGCCACTCGCCATGGATCAGCGGCTCCTGGCTCCTGGTCGCCGAGCTGATGACATCCGCCCCCCTCACGGCATCAGCAAGCCGTGTCGCGACCTCGACCACCAAGCCTTCCGCACGAAGCTCCGCCGCGAGCAGCTCGGCGCGCGCCTGCGTCCGGTTCCACAAGGTGACCCGCTGGATGCCCGGCCTGACGCTCAGGTGCGCCCGGATCAGCGGCCCCGCCATCGCGCCGGCGCCGATCATGAGCAGGCCCCTGGCATCCGGGCGCGAGAGGTAGCGCGAGCCGAGGGCCGAATTGGCCGCGGTCTTCCAGGCGGTGATTCCGGCGCCATCGATCACCGCGAGGGGGCGGCCGTCCTCATGGTTGAACAGGACGAACAGACCCTGGACGGACGGCCGTGGCGGCGAACGTCCGGGATTGCCGAAGAAGCCGGTCACGGTCTTGAGGCCGAGGCCATAGCCGGGCTTCCAGGCGGCGCGGTTCAGGAGGATGTCGTCTCCCTCCTGCAACAACAGGTCGCCCGTCTGGCCGCGGCCGAGCCGGTGCCCGGCATCCAGGGCCTCGACCAGAGCCGGCCAACTCAGCGTCCGGTCGATCTGTTCCCCGCCGATGACGATCACGGCTTCGATCCGAGACTTACCCGGCGATTCCGGTCTGCCTGAGGATGCCGCGGTAGATCTCATCGTCGCCGATCACGCCGATCAGCTTGTCGTCGGCGATCAGGGCGAGCGGGTTGCCGGTCCGATGGCGGATCTCGAGCGCGGTGCGCAGCTTGATCTCGGGCGAGGCGGTGACCACGACGTCGCGACCGAGGCTCTCGAGATCGATCCCATCGTCGAACGGAACGAGGCGCACGGGCTTGTCGGCGATCGTGATCGAGGCCGGGCCGCCGGCGTCGTCGAGGGTCATGACCGCCTGGCGGACCCGATCGAGCAGCAGATCCTGGCCTCGCCTGGCGATTGCGGCCACTGGGGTCATCAGCGAGGCGCCGCGCAATACATTGAGCGGATTCATGTGTGCTACGAAGTCGGCGACGTAATCATTTGACGGATTGAGAACAATGTCCTCCGGCTCTCCATATTGCACGATCCGCCCGCTCTCCATGATCGCGATGTGCGTCCCGAGCTTCATCGCCTCGTCGAGATCGTGGCTGACGAAAATGATGGTCTTGTGAAGCGAGCGTTGCAGCTCCAGGAGCTCGTCCTGGAGGCGCGTGCGGATCAGGGGGTCGAGCGCCGAGAACGGCTCGTCCATCAGGAGGATGTCGGCGTCGGTCGCGAACGCGCGGGCGAGCCCGACCCGCTGCTGCATGCCACCCGAGAGCTCGTGGGCGAACTTGTCCCTCCACTGCTCGAGGTTGACCATCTTGAGCTTGTCCCGAACCACCTGGTCGCGCTCGGCCTTCGCCATTCCGCGCAGCTCCAGGCCGAAACCGACGTTCTCGGCAACCGTGCGCCAGGGCAGCAGCGCGAACTGCTGGAACACCATGGCGATGCGTTGCGTGCGCAGCCGCCGGAGCGAAGCCGGATTGCAGCGGGTGACATCGACAGGCCCGTTCGGGTCGTGGACCAGCACCTCCCCGCGGGTCGCCTTGTTGAGCCCGTTGACGCAGCGCAGCAGCGTCGACTTGCCCGAGCCCGAGAGCCCCATCAACACGCAGATCTCGCCCGGCTCGATCGCGACGTTGGCGTCGGCGACGCCGATCACGTGGCCGGTCTGCTCGAGGATCGCCTGCCGCTCTTCACCCTGGTCGAGCAAGGCCAGCGCCTGCTCGGGCTTCGGCCCAAAGATGATGTCGACGTGGCGAAAGTCGACTTCCACCTTCCCGGCCGGCGCTTCGAGTGCCATCGCCTCAACCTCCCGCCTTTTTCTCGCCGCCCGGCTGCTTACACACCCGATCAAGCAGGATGGCGACCAGCACGATCGCGAGACCGGCCTCGAAGCCCTGCGCGATATTGACCGAGTTGAGGGCGCGCACGACCGGCTTGCCGAGGCCGCCGGCGCCGACCAGGGCCGCGATCACGACCATCGAGAGCGACAGCATGATGCACTGGGTGAGACCGGCCATGATGGTCGGCATGGCATGCGGCAGCTCGACCTTGTAGAGCAGCTGACGGCGGGTCGCGCCGAACGCCTCGCCGGCCTCGAACAGCGGCTTGGGCACCGAGACGACGCCCAGGTAGGTGAGCCGGATCGGCGCCGGGATCGCGAAGATGATGGTCGAGATCAGCCCCGGCACCGCGCCGAGGCCGAACAGGATCAGGGTCGGGATCAGATAGACGAAGGTCGGGATCGTCTGCATCATGTCGAGGATCGGGCGGATGGCGGTGTACAGCCAGGGCCGGTGGGCGGCGGCGATGCCGATCGGGATGCCGATCAGCATGCAAAAGCCGGTCGCGAAGACGACCAGGGCCAGCGTCTCGATGGTCTCGTTCCAATAGCCGAGGTTCATGATCAGAAGCAGGGAGACGACGACCATGGCGGCCAGGCCGACCGAGCGGTGCAGCCAGTAGGCGAAGGCCGCGAACAGGGCGACCAGAGCGAGCGGCGGTACGACCTGCATGATCGCAATCAGGCCGTTGATCAGGAAGCCGAGACCGGTCGAGATGGCATCGAACAGCCAGCCGGCGTGATCGATCAGAAGATTGACCAGGTCCTCGACGCCCTTGCCGATCGGGATCTTGTGTGCCGCCAGCCAGTCCATAACCCTGCTCTCCGATCCGGTGCGCCGGATGAGCCCGGGCCGGGCATGCCGGCACGGTGCTCCATACTGTCACCGTCGGGCTCGACCCGGCAATCCACCTTAGCGCCCGCCTCCCGCTTGCTGAAAGGGGCTTCGATCGGCCCTCAGCGGGCGCGGCAAGGACATCGCGATGGGCGGGATCATGCCAGGCGGCCTTGGCTCCTGCCATCAATGATGGTTTTGATCTCTTTGATTGCAGAGGCAAGGACCTTGGCGAGCATCACAATCCGCAACCTCGACGACCGACTGAAGCAGCGTCTCCGGATGCGCGCGGCACGGCACGGCCGATCGATGGAGGACGAGGCGCGACCTCCTCCGGCTGGCCTTGGCCGAGCAGCAGGCGTCGTCCCTCGACCTCGCCCTGGCGATACGGAGCCGCTTCGCCCGATTTGGCGGGGTCGAACTGCCCACCGCGCTGCGGGAGCCGATGCGCGAGCCGCCGGGCTTCGATCCGTGATCATCTTCGATACCGACGTGCTTTCCGAACTGATGCGGCCCGAGCCGGACCCGACCGTCGCGGCGTGGATCTCGGCTGGTCAGCGACCAGCCTGTTCACGACCACAGTGACCCAGGCTGAAATTCTCTAGGGTCTCAAACTGCTACCTCGGACAGGCGGTGGAGTTGGCTGGAAGCGGTCGTCAGCGAGATGTTTGCAACCGATCTGGCCGGGCGCGTTCTCCCCTTCGATGAGGCCGCAGCCCACGCCTATGCAAAGATCGCCGCTGCCCGCCGCCGGGCTGGGCGCCCGATCATCCAGTTCGATGCGCAGATTGCCGCAATCGCCCGTTCTCGCGACGCCGGCATCGCAACACGAAACGTCGCGGATTTCGAGGGCTGCGGCATAAGCGTGATCGATCCGTGGCAGGCCTGATCCTCTTCGAGCCCTGCGGTCCCCGTGCACTGCGAGCGAGGTTGCTCTGGTTGGCGGCGGGATATCGGGAGGTTCGAGCGCGGGCGGGAGCGCCCGAGGCTCGCGCGCCCGCGCTCGGGGGTAACGTTACGAGATGCCCAGGTGCTTCTTGACCGCCGCGACTGCGTCGCCGCCGTCGACCGTGGTCACGCCCTTCAGCCAAGTGTCGAGCACGTCGGGATTCGCCTTCAGCCACGCGAAGGCGGCCTTATCGGCCTCCATGCCATCGTCCAGGATGCTGCCCATGATCTCGTTCTCCATCGGCAGCGAGAACTTCAGGTTCTTGAGCAGCTGGCCGACGTTCGGGCATTGCTCGAGGTAGCCTGCGCGCACGTTGGTATAGACCGTGGCGCCGCCGAAGTTCGGGCCGAACCAGTCGTCGCCGCCCGTGAGATAGGTCATCTTGAAGTTCTTGTTCATCGGGTGCGGCTCCCAGCCGAGGAACACGATCGGCTGCTTGCGCTTCACCGCCCGCGCCACCTGGCTGAGCATGCCCTGCTCCGAGCTCTCGACCAGCTCGAAGCCCTTGAGGCCGAACGCGTTCTCGTTGATCATCTTGAGGATCAGCCGGTTGCCGTCGTTGCCGGGCTCGATGCCGTAGATCTTGCCGCCGAGCTGATCACGAAACTTGTTGATGTCGGCAAAGTCCTTGAGTCCCTGATCGGCGAGATAGGTCGGCACCGCCAGCGTGTACTTGGCACCTTCGAGGTTGACGCCGACGTTCTCGACCGTCTTGTCCGCGAGATAGGGCTTGATGTAGGCCTCCATGGTCGGCATCCAGTTGCCGAGGAAGACATCGATGTCCTTGTTCTTGAGGCTGGCGTAGGTGACCGGGACCGCGAGGATCTCGGTATCGGTCTGATAGCCCAGGCCCTTCAGAATCTCGACGGTCGTGGCGGTGGTCGAGGTGATGTCGGTCCAGCCGACGTCGGAAAACCGCACCTTCTTGCAGCTGTCGGGCTCGGCCGCCAGCGCCGCCCCCGATGCCAGCATGGCCGCCGCACCGGCGGTCAGGAACCAGATCGTCGCCATTCTCGTCATGTGGTGCCTCCTTGGCGGGTGGCCGCGCCGCCCGTGCGGAACATGCGCTGCCTCTGCTTTGATCGATTGATCGCCAGCCTAAAGCCAAAGTGGCGGTTCCGCAAAGTCCCGTGCTCGCCCGGGTGCGCATGAGGGTACCGTGGCCAGCCATCCTCGAAGCGCCTATAAGCGCAGCGGAGCGTACCGCAACCAACGCGAGGTCAGCCATGACCACCCTGGAGCAGCAAAGGCTGTACATCGGCGGGCAACCGGCCGATGCGACCTCGGGGCAGTCCTTCGAGACGATCAACCCGGCGACCGGCCAGCCCTTGGCGAGCATCCAGGTGGCGAGCGCCGAGGACATCGACCGGGCCGTCGGCGCAGCGCGGGCAGCGTTCGGCCCGTGGTCGCAGACCAGCGGGGCGGCGCGCGGGCGGGTCCTGAAGCGGGCGGCCGATCTGTTGCGGGCGCGCCGGGACGAGCTCGCCCGGCTCGAGGTCCTCGATACCGGCAAGCCGATCGCCGAGGCGATGGTGGTCGACGTCGATTCGGGCGCCGACTGCATCGAGTACTTCGCCGGGCTGGCGGCGAGCCTCCACGGCGAGCACATCGACCTCGGCCGCGCCTTCGTCTACACCCGGCGCGAGCCGCTCGGCGTCTGCGTGGGGATCGGCGCCTGGAACTACCCGCTCCAGATCGCCTGCTGGAAGTCCGGGCCGGCGCTCGCCTGCGGCAATGCCATGGTGTTCAAGCCCTCGGAGCTGACCCCGCTGACCGCGCTCAGGCTCGCCGAGATCTACACCGAGGCGGGCCTGCCGCCGGGCGTCTTCAACGTCGTTCAAGGCGCGGCGGACACCGGCAGGGCGCTGGTCCGCCACCCCGACGTGGCCAAGGTGTCGCTGACCGGCGAGGTCGGGACCGGCAAGCGGGTGATGGCGGCCGCGGCCGAGACCCTGAAGCAGGTATCGCTCGAGCTGGGCGGCAAGTCGCCCTTGATCGTGTTCGCCGACGCCGATCTCGAGAACGCGGTCAAGGCGGCGATGATGGCCAATTTCTACACCCAGGGCGAGGTCTGCTCGAACGGCACGCGGGTGTTCGTCGAGCTGGCGCTCCACAACCGGTTCATCGATGCGCTGGTCACCCGCACCGAGCGGATGACGATCGGCGATCCGCTCGACCCGAAGACCGACGTCGGGGCGCTGATCAGCGCCGAGCACCGGGCGAAGGTCGAGGGCTTCATCGAAGCAGGCAAACAGGCCGGCGCGCGCCTCCTCTGCGGCGGTGAGCGGCCGGACGATCCGGCACTCGCCGGCGGCTACTTTCTCGCCCCGGCGATCTTCGACCGCTGCTCGGACGAGATGGCGATCGTGCGCGAGGAGATCTTCGGCCCGGTCATGTCGGTGCTCACGTTCGAGGACGAGGAGGAGGTGATCGCCCGCGCCAACGGCACCCCCTACGGCCTCTCGGCCGGCGTGTTCACGCGTGATCTCGCCCGGGCGCACCGGGTGATCGCGCGTCTGCAGGCGGGGACCTGCTGGATCAACAACTACAACATCACCCCGATCGAGATGCCGTTCGGGGGCTACAAACAGTCCGGCATCGGGCGCGAGAACGGGCGCGCCGCGATCGAGCACTACACCCAGATCAAGAGCGTGTACGTCGAGCTCGGCGACGTCGAATGCCCGTACTGAGGTCGGCGCCGCGCCGACCTGGATCGCGCAGCAGCCGTCGGTCTTAGCCCCGACTGGAGCCGATGCGGGCGCATCTGCAATACCTTTGGTATCGGATCACCGCGAGCCTCTGGCTGGTCCCGGGGCTGATGATCTTCGCCGCGGTGTGGCTCGCCTTCGCCATGCTCTATCTCGACACCGCAGTGCCCCCGCGCTGGCTCGAGCCGGCGCGCTGGTTCCTGCGCATCGGCCCGGAAGGCGCGCGTCAGGTGCTCGCGACCATCGCCGGCTCGATGATCACGGTGGCGAGCCTGGTCTTCTCGATGACGCTGGTGACCCTCACGCTCGCCTCGTCGCAGCTCGGGCCCCGCCTGATCACGCGCTTCATGCGTGATCCCATCAACCAAGTGGTACTCGGCACCTTCCTGGCCACATTCGTCTATGCGCTGCTGGTGCTCGAAACCGTTTCCCAGACCGAGCCCGCGCCCTTCGTCCCCCATCTCTCGATCACGCTCGGCCTGCTCCTGACCCTGATCAGCCTGTTCTGGCTGATCTTCTTCATCCATCACGTTGCGGTCTCGATTCAGGCGGATGCGGTGATTGCCGACGTCAGCGACGAGCTGTCGCGCGCGATCGCCAATCGCTTTCCTCAGGTCGAGCCGGGCCCTGCGGTGCCTGCGGAGACGCCCTTCCTCGATCGCCTGGCCGAAGCTGCCCGGCGTGGTTCAGAGCCTGAAGAGCGGCTATGTCCAGGCGATCGACGGACGTACTCTGCTGCGCCGGGCGACGGCTCAGGATCTGTTGATCAAGGTCGAGCAGCGGCCAGGCGATTTCGTGATCGCGGATACGCCTCTGCTGCGGGTCTGGCCGCGCGAGCTCCTGTCCGACGAACTCGTGCAGCGATGCTCCGCGATCCGATCGTGATCGGCCGACAGCGCACGCCGACCCAGGACATCGACTTCGCGGTCAGCGCCCTGGTCGAGATCGCGCTGCGGGCACTTTCGCCCGGCATCAACGACCCGCAGACCGCGATCGCCTGCATCGACCGGCTGGCCGAATCGCTCGCCGAAATCATGCGCTCAGCCGAGCCGCCCTCGCTGGTATCGGACGAAGACGGCGTGCTTCGGCTGATGGTCACGCCGGCCAGCTTCGAGGCGGTCGCCCATGCCGCCTTCAACCCGATCCGCGAGGCCGGACGGGCCGATGCCCGGGTGCTCCGCCGCCTCGCCGACGTCTTGGCGGCCTCGCTCGGTTCGTGCGCACCGAAGCACAGACAGGCCATGCTCGCGAGCCAGACCCGAGCCTTGGAGGAGGTCTGTCGCTCGGCCGGGCTCGACGACCTGCGCAGGCAGGAGGTCGACGCGATCCTTGCAGTCTCTGCGCGCAGCGATCGCCGAGGCGAAGCGCGACTGATCGGCCCGGAGCCGGCATCCGTGCCCGCGGGGTCGCGTCTGCGCGACGCCCTGTCGCTTGCAAGCAGGCCGAGAGCACGACTAACTGAGCACCGTTCGAGCAGCAGCCCGTCGAGCGCGTGGATCAGGCTTCGTCATGGAAATTCCTTCGCCCTGCATCGGCATCTGCAAGCTGGATCCGGCCTCGGGTCTCTGCCTCGGCTGCATGCGCACGGCGATCGAGATCGCCGCCTGGCCGCGGGCGAGCGATGCGCTCCGCCTCGAGATCGTGCATCGCCTGCGCGAGCGCCGGCGCGCCGCGGGCCGGACCAGCGCGGCCGACAGCCGGCCCAGGCGGCGGCGCCTCGGGGTCGATGCCGGCTAGCCGCCGGCGTACCTGCGCATTTCTCGAGCCATGACCGATCCGCTGCGGGAGCTGCTCGACTCTAAGCCCGTCTTGATCGCCGACGGCGCGATGGGCACCAATCTGTTCACGGCTCGGGCTCGAGACCGGCGCCTCGCCGGAGCTCTGGAACGTCGATCAGCCGGAGCGCGTGCGCACCGTCCATCGAGGCTTCATCGAGGCGGGCTCGGACCTCGTTCTGACCAACAGCTTCGGCGCCAACCGCTACCGCCTGATGCTGCATGGCGCTCGAGGATCGCGTGGGCGAGTTGAACCGGGCGGCGGCCCGCCTCGCGCGCGAAGTCGCCGACGCCGTCGGCCGTCGGGCCCTGGTCGCCGGCTCGATCGGCCCGACCGGAGAGATCTTTGCGCCGATCGGCGCGCTCAGCCCCGCCGATGGCGAGGCCGCGTTCGCCGAGCAGGCCGAGGCGCTGGCTGAAGGTGGCTGCGATCTGCTCTGGATCGAGACCATCTCCGCAGCCGAGGAGCTGACCGCCGCGGTCGCTGGCGCCGCGCGCACCGGGCTGCCGATCGTGGCCACCATGACCTTCGACACCCACGGCCGGACGATGATGGGGCTCACGCCCGAGGGCGCCATGCGGCTGCGCGATCGCCTCGCCGCCCGCCCGGCGGCGTTCGGCGCCAATTGCGGCATCGGACCCGCGCAGCTGATCGAGAGCGTGCTCGGCCTAGCGCGCGCCGCCCTGCCGGGCGACGTCATCGTGGCCAAGGGCAACTGCGGCATTCCGCAGTACCGGGACGGCCATATTCACTATGACGGCACGCCCCAGATCATGGCCGACTACGCCTGCCTGGCGCGCGACGCCGGCGCCCGGATCATCGGCGGCTGCTGCGGCACGACCCCCGCGCACGTGCAGGCGATGGTCGAGGCGCTGGCCACCCGGCCGGCCGGCCCGGCGCCCGATCGCGCCACGATCGAGCAGCGGCTCGGGCCGATCGCTGTACAGCCGGCACGTGCCGGCGGACCTGTCCGCGAACGGGGCGGGCGCCGGCGCCGCGGCGCCTGAAGCCCCCCATCGAACGTCCGGCGGTTTTGCCCTCGCGGCCTCCGGCCGGCTTTGCGCTAGGTCATCGCCAGGGCGCGCATGATATGCTCTAACCGGCGCACCGATCTGACCGACCGAAACGCCATGACCGAGATCACCTCCGTCGACGACACCCAGGCGTTGCTGGCGCGTGGCAACTACGTCGCCGACCGCGCGCTCGCGACTTCGCTCTACTTGGCACTCAGGCTCGGCCGGCCGCTCTTCCTCGAGGGCGAGGCTGGCGTCGGCAAGACCGAGATCGGCAAGGTTCTGGCCGAGACCCTGCACCGCCGTCTGGTGCGCTTACAGTGCTATGAGGGCCTCGACGTCAGCTCCGCGGTGTACGAGTGGAACTACGCCCGCCAGATGCTCGAGATCCGCATGGCCGAGGCCGAGGGCGTGACCGATCGGGAGGCGCTCGCGCAGGACATCTTCACCGAGCGCTTTCTGATCCACCGGCCGTTGATGCAGGCGCTGGAGCCCCATGAGGGCGCAGGCGCGCCGGTGCTGCTGATCGACGAGCTCGACCGTACCGACGAGCCTTTCGAGGCCTATCTGCTCGAGGTCCTGGCCGACTTTCAGATCACCATCCCCGAGATCGGCACGATCAAGGCCGCCGAGCCGCCGATCGTGATCATCACCTCGAACCGCACGCGCGAGATCCACGACGCGCTGAAGCGCCGCTGCTTCTACCACTGGGTCGACTACCCGACGGCCGAGCGCGAGATGGAGATCATCCGCGTCCGCCTGCCGGGCGCGCCCGAGCGGCTCTCGCGCCAGATCGTGGGCTTCGTCCAGCGGCTGCGCGCCGAGGACCTGTTCAAGCTGCCGGGCGTCGCCGAGACGCTGGACTGGACCCAGGCGCTGATGACTCTCGATCGCCTGGAACTCGATCCCCAGACCATCAACGACACCCTGGGCACGCTGCTCAAGTACCAGGACGACATCGCCAAGATCCAAGGGTCCGAAGCTGCCAAGATCCTCGCCGAGGTCAAGCGCGAGCTCGCCGCCGCCAGGTGACGCGAACGCGTACTCCAAGGCCATAGGTGCGTTGCGACGACCACACCCTCAACACGGCCCGTTTTGGCGTGCTAGCAAAACGCAGTCGAACTTAAGCAAGGAGCGCCGGGCGTGGCGACGCTGACCATCCGCAATCTCGAAGACAAGGTCGTCGACGCACTCAAGGCGCGGGCCAGACGCAACAGCCGCTCGCTCGAGGCCGAAGTTCGAGCGCTCCTGCGCGACGTGGCGACCGGCGACTCGCCCGAGTCTCTCCGCGATCTGGCCGATCGGATCGCAGCGCTGACGCCCGATGTGCCGCAGACCGACAGCGCCGAGCTGGTTCGCGCCGATTGAGCGCGATGACGGTGATCGTCGACACGAGCGCCGTGGCCAAGTAGTTCATCGGGGATGGCGCGGGAGGTCCAGATGCCTGAGCTGCGCGAGATCACAGGCGGACTGCGCTTCCCCGAAGGGCCGGTCGCGCTGGCCGACGGCTCGGTGCTCGTGGTCGAGATCGAACGGCACTGCCTCACGCGCGTGCAGCCGGACGGCAGCAAGGAGGTGGTGGCCACGCCCGGTGGCGGGCCGAACGGCGCCGCGATCGGCCCCGACGGGAAATGCTACGTCTGCAACAACGGCGGCTTCGAGTTCGTGCAGGGCGAGCATGGCCTTCGCCCGGTGCTCCAGGCCCGGGACTATTCGGGCGGCCGGATCGAGCGGATCGACCTAGCGAGCGGCGCGGTCGAGGTGCTGTACCGGGGCACCGATCGGGTCCCGCTGCGCGGCCCGAACGACATCGTGTTCGACGCCCACAGCGGCTTCTACTTCACCGATCTCGGCAAGGTCCGCCAGCGCGACATGGACCGTGGCGCAATTTTCTACGCCAGGGCCGACGGCTCACTGATCCGCGAGGTCGCCTTCCCGATGGTGACCCCGAACGGCATCGGCCTCTCGCCCGACGGCAGCACGCTCTACGTCGCCGAGACCGAGGCGGCCCGGCTCTGGGCGTTTGCGATCGTCGAGCCCGGCGTCCTCGCCAAGGAACCCTGGCCCTCACCGCACGGCGGTCGCCTGGTCGCCGACCCGGGCGGTCGCTACCAGCGCTTCGATTCGCTGGCGGTCGAGGCGGGCGGTAACATCTGCGTCGCGACCCTGGTCCATGGCGGCATCACCGTCATCTCGGCCGACGGTCGTTCGATCGAGCACGTTCCGATGCCGGATCTCCACACCACCAATATCTGCTTTGGCGGCCCGGACCTTCGCACCGCTTACGTCACCCTGTCCGGCTCCGGTCGCCTGGTTGCCCTCGACTGGCCCCGCCCGGGTTTGCCGTTGAACTATCTGAACTGCTGACGAAAGGCGGGAAGCGGGCTGCGATCGGGCCGCGGGCGGCGCACGGGCTCGAAGGCAACGGCGAAGCGCGGAAAATCGTCTGACCTGGCACCGAATTTGCGTTAGCTTGGGTCAAGATCCGCGGGTGGGGCTGGGCAGCCGTGATGCAGTCACAGGAGCAGATCCGCTGGGATGTCTACGATCCCGGCGGCTACTATTGCGAGATGCTCGGCGGCGAGCGGGCATCGGAGGCGGGCATCGCCCTGATCCGGGAGCGCATCGGGCGGCTCAGCATGGGCGAGCTCCGGCGGCGCGCCGAGCTTGCCGAGCGCGAGCTCTACAATCTCGGGATCACCTTCACGGTCTATTCCGAGCGCGACGCGATCGATCGCATCCTGCCGTTCGACGTCATCCCGCGCATCCTGACCGCTGCCGACTGGCGGATCATCGAGAGCGGGGTCAAGCAGCGGGTCGCGGCGATCAACCAGTTCCTCGACGACGTTTACCACGACCAGAAGATCCTGAACGACGGCGTCGTGCCAGCCGACCTCGTGCTCGGGAACGGCAACTTCCGCCGCCAGATGATCGGCCAGGACCTGCCGCACCGGACCTATGTCCAGATCTGCGGCATTGACATCGTGCGCGACGGGGAGGGCCGCTTCTTGGTGCTCGAGGACAACGCGCGCACGCCGTCCGGCGTTTCCTACGTGATCGAGAACCGCTATCTGATGCTGCGCACCTTCGCGGATCTGATCGCCGGTCTCGCTTTTCGCAAGATCGACGCCTATGGGCCCAGGCTCAATCAGGCGCTGAGCGCGATCGCCCCCAAGGGCGTCGACGACCCGCAGATCGTCCTCCTGACGCCCGGCGTCTTCAACTCGGCCTATTTCGAGCACGTCTTTCTCGCCCGGGAACTCGGTGTGGCGCTGGTCGAGGGCAACGACCTGATCGTCGAGGACGATCGGGTGTTCATGAAGACGACTGCGGGCCTCGCCCCGGTCGATGTGATCTACCGCCGAATCGACGACGATTTTCTCGATCCCGAAGCGTTCCGGCCGGACAGCCTGCTCGGCGTGCCCGGGCTGATGCGGGCCTATGGCGCCGGCAACGTCGCGCTCGCCAACGCGATCGGCACCGGGGTCGCCGACGACAAGGCGGTCTACGCCTACATGCCGCGAATTATCAGGTACTACCTGGGCGAAGAGCCGATCCTTGCCAACGTCGAGACTCACATCTGTCGGGAGCCGGATGGGCTGAGGTACACCCTCGACCATCTCGATCAGCTGGTGGTCAAGCCGGTCGGCGAGTTCCGGCGGCTACGGGATCACGGTCGGGCCGCGCGCCAGCCGGGCCGAGCTCGAGGCCTGCCGCGAGCGGGTCGCCGCGCAGCCGGCCAACTACATCAGCCAGCCCATGGTGCGGCTCTCGGTCTGTCCGACCCTGACCGAGGGCGGGATCGCGCCCCGCCACGTCGATCTCCGGCCATTCGCGGTCACGGGCGCCGACACCTGGGTCCTGCCGGGTGGCCTGACCCGGGTCGCGCTGCGGGCCGGCTCGCTGATCGTCAACTCCTCGCAGGGCGGGGGTTCGAAGGATACCTGGGTCCTTGGATAGCCTGCTCGCCCGCTTCGCCGAGAGCAGCTTCTGGATGGCCCGCTACATGGAGCGGGCCGAGAACCTGGCACGCATCCTCGACGTCAACGAGACTTACGCCCAGAACAGCGAGGGCGTGAAGGAATGGCTGCCGATCGTCCAGCTGTATTCCGATGCCGAGGGCTTCTTCACCAAGCACGAGCATGCGACCGCGGATGCGGTCCTCGACTTTTACATCCTGGACCGGGCCAATCCGGGCTCGATCGTCGCCGCGGTGCGGATGGCGCGCGAGAATGCCCGCTCGCTCCGCCACCTGATCAGCACCGAGACCTGGATGCATCTGAACGTGTTCTACAATCGCATGCAACAGCTCGGCCCGGCCGATCTGGCGCTCTCCAACCTGTCACGGCTGTGTGCCAGGATCAAAGAAGACTGCCAGCTGCACACCGGCATCATCGAGGGCACCGGGTACCGCAATCAGGGCTGGTACGCATATCAGATCGGCAAGTATATCGAGCGCATGGATCAGACCACGCGGCTCCTCGACATCAACTATCACCGTCTGCTGCCAGCGGTCGACGACGGGGACTCCCTGATCGACGCCAGCCAGTGGAACACGCTGCTGCGTTCGGTCGCTGGCTACCATGCCTTCCGGCGGGTCCATCCGCGCGGCATGCAGCCGGCCAAGGTCGCCGATTTTCTGCTGTTCGATCGCGCGTTTCCGCGCTCGGTCGCGGTGTGCGTGCGCGAGGTCGACGAAATGATCTGCGGGCTGGCCGGGCTGCTCGGCGAGTTCGATCCGCCGTGGGCCGCGGGCGCGCTCTCGAGCCTCAGGGCGATCGCCGCCGAAGTCACCATCGAGGATGTGCTCGCGTCGGGCCTGCACGAGTTCCTGGATCGGGTCCAGCAGCATCTGATCACGCTCACCGACGCGCTCGGCGACGCCCTGTTCGGGCACCGCTACTAGCGTGTCCCAGCGTTTCAGTATCCGCCATACCACGCTCTATCGCTACCGGCGGCCGGTGGAGTTCGACGAGCACCGCGCCATGTTCCGGCCGCGCGACAGCCACGACCTGCGCGTGCTCGACGCCCGGCTGATCCTGAGCCCGCCGGGCGAGGTGCGCTGGATCCACGACGTGTTCTCCAACTCGATCGCCCTGATCACCTTCGCCGAGAGGTCGGCCGAGCTGCGCTTCGAGAGCCTGATCGAGATCGAGCAGTATCCTCTCGGCGATCCAACCATGATGCTGCGCGAGTACGCCGCGCAGTATCCGTTCCGGTACGACAACGACCAGGTGACCGACCTCCTGCCGACCCTGCAGTGTCACTACCCCGATCCTGAGGGCGCGGTCGGCGCCTGGGCGCGCCAGTTCCTCGATTTCGGCGAGAGCACCAGCACCGAAGCGTTGCTGGCGCAGATCACCCGGGCGATCAAGGCGCAGTTCACCTACGAGCTGCGGGCGATCCACGGCACCCGGCCGCCCGCCGAGACCCTCCGGCTGCGCAGCGGAACCTGCCGCGACTTCGCGCTGTTCATGATCGAGGCGGTGCGCTCGCTCGGCCTCGCCGCACGCTTCGTCACCGGCTATCTCTACGATCCGGCGCTCGATGGCGCGGGCCCCGGTCTGACCGGTGCGGGCTCGACCCACGCCTGGGTCGAGGTCTATCTGCCTGGCGCCGGCTGGATCGAGTTCGACCCGACCAACGGACTGGTCGGCGGCGCCAACCTGATCCGGGTCGGAGTAGCGCGCGACCCCCGACAGGCGGTCCCGCTCCAGGGCAGCTTCCGCGGCGTCGCCTCGGACTTCGTCGACATGCAGATCGAGGTCAAGGTCACCGCCGGCGAGCAGCGCTGAGCCGCCCGCCCGCGCGGAGCGCTTCAGACTAATTGCGGTCACAGCTCGCCCACGAGTTCGCGGCGCCGCTGGTTGAGCTCCTCGCTGTAGCGACGGAGCGCGTGCGCCTCGGTGAGGATACCCAGCACGCGCCGACGGTCCGTGTCGTCGACCACCGCGAGTGCGTCGGCGGCCGCGCTCTCGAACACCGCGGCCGCCTCCTTGACGTTCATTGAGGGCAGCAGCACGACATCGCTGTAGCGCAGCAGGCCGTCGAGCTTGAGGCTCGCCGCCTGGTCGTCGAGCTCAGGCCCGTGCGCCTCGGGCAGGAGCACGATGCCGGCATAGCGCCCGGCCTCGTCGACCGCGACGACACGGCCGGTGGAGCCGAGCGGAAACTGACGACGGAAGGCGACGAGCGGGGTATCGGCGCGGACGGTCCGCACGTCGCGACGCATCAGCCGGCCGACGGTGAGGCTGCGGATCCAGCCGATGTCATGCGCGCCGCGGATCGCCTCGCCGCGCAGGTGGAAGCGCCATGTGGCGAAGGAAAAGCCGAACAGGCGCCGCGAAGCGAGCGCGGCGATCAGAACGCCGGCGATCAGCCAGGGAACCAGCGCGAAGTCGGCGGTCATCTCGAGCGCCATGAACACCATTGTCATCGGCCCACCGACGACCGCCACCGCCATGCTGCTCATGCCGATTAGAGCGTAGGCCTGCAGGTCGGTGTGCAGCGCCGGGGTGAGCGCGTCGATCCCGCCCGCGATCAAGGCGCCGGTGAGCGCACCCATGAACAGCGATGCGAAGAACAGACCACCCCGAAAGCCCGAGCCGATCGAGATCGCGGAGGCGAGGGCTTTGCACAGCAGGACCAGCGCGATCGCACGGAGCGGCAGTGGACTTACGAGGAGGCTGGCAAGCGCCCCATGCCCCGAAGCGAGGACCTGATGCGAGATCAGAGCGAGCCCGCCGACCGCGACGCCACCGAGCGCCGGCCGCACGGCGCGGGGCAGGCGTGTGCTGCGGATGATGCGCTCGGCGTAGGTCACGCCGATCATCAGCCCGATCCCGGCCAGGGCTGCCAGCCCAGCGACCGGTATGAGCAGGAGCTGATCCTGCCAGGTCAGCACCGCGCCGCTTACGATCTCGAGCGTGGTCGTCTGTGCCGCCAGCAGCTTGGCAACGCCGGCGCCGATCAGGGCGCTCGCCACGACCGGGGCCAGCGCAGCCACCGTGTAGCCGCCGATGACCAGCTCGAAAGCATAGAAAGCGCCGGTCAGCGGCGCTTCGAACCCCGCGGCGATGGCGCCGGCGGCGCCGCAGCCGATCAGGATGCGGAGGTCGTTGCGGCGCAGGCGGATGCGCCCGCCCAGGGTCGAGGCCATGCCCGAGCCGACCTGGGTATAACCGGCCTCGAGCCCGACCGACGCTCCGGCACCATTCGAGATCATCGTCTCCAGCCCGACGCCCAGACTGTCGAGCAACGACATCCGTCCGCCATAGAGGGCGTTGGCCTCGATCGGGTCGACGACCTGGCGGGAGCGAAACCGGCCGCTCGCCGACATGACGGCGCCGAGCAGCAGGCCGCCGACGATCGGCACGAGAACCACCCGCAAGGGCGCCAGACCCGAGCTGGCGCTGAGCCGGGCGCCGGGCTCGATCGCGAACAGCAGCTGATGCAGGAGCTGGGTCGTGCGGCTCATGACCGCGACCGCAACGCCGGAGCCCGCGCCGACCAGGACGGCGAGCGCTACAAACGCGATCTCGTCGGCGCGCACGAGCGCGCGCAGCCGCGCCAGACGCTGATCCAGCACGCGGGCGCGGGCGCGCAGCGGCGCCAGACGATGGTCCAGCAGACGGGCGCGGGCGCGCAGGCGGCGCGACGCGCTGCCCCGCCGTCGGCCGACGCGGGCCGCTCGTCGCGGTCTCATCTCCTTCTGTCCGACCGTCATCCTCCGTGCCCGGATACGACGGGCGCCGTTCGTTCGAGCCCGATCGAGCGCCGCTATCAAAGCGCAAAACCCGGACGGGCAACAGCCCGCCGACCCCTGGGATCGGTGGTGAGCGGGGGCGGTCAGCGAACTGAGGTGAGGGGTATCAGAGGGGGCCGAGCGATCGGACGAGCTCAGCCGGTTCGGGGCTTTGATACCTCATGAAAACGCCGCGGCCGGTCTCGCGCAACCGCGGCGTTTTCCCCCCGGGCTGGCGGATCAGCCGGGCTGATACTCCATCGACTTGAAGGAGAGGTGCTCGACGGCGGCCGGCGCGTCTGTGAGCTTCCTGATGTTCGCCCAGGTCTGCTTGTAGTTGGGGATGATGAGCTCGTTGACCCCGGCCGAGACGACGTTGCCCTGCACGCCTTTGGGATAGGCGAACAGCATGAAGGTCTCTTTCGGCTTGGCGGTCGGGGTCGGATAGACCATCGCCTGGGTCGAGCCGTTCTCGTTGTAGACCTCGACCAGATCGCCCGCCTTGACCCCGAGCTCGGCCATGTCGTCCGGGTGGATCTGGATGAACGGGTAGGGCCAGCGGTCCATCACCAGCTCGTTCTCCTCGACGTCCAGATAGGCCGATTGCCAGACGTGGTTGGTGCGGCCGTTGTTGATCAGGAAGGGGAACCTGTCCTTCTCCGCCTGCTTGCCGGGCGCCTCGAGGCCCGCGCCAGGGGGTGGCCATGAAGTGCGCCTTGCCGTCTCTCGGTCGAGAACTTGCCATCGGCGTAGAGCCGCTTGGTGCCGACGATCTGACCGTTCTCGAAGCCGCTCGCTGGCTCCTGGAAGCCGTTGGTGCCCATCGCCCGCAGCCGCTCGTAGGTGACGAACTCACCGCCCGCCGCGTGCTGATGGTAGCCGTCCATGAAGGCGTCTTCCTCGGTCTGCCAGTCGAAGCCTTTGAACTGGTCGGCATAGGCGTCATCGCCCATCTCACGCAGCACGCGCTCCATGTGATTGGCGATGCGGGCGGCGATCATGCAGTCGGGCATGGCGTGGCCAGGCGGGTCCATGTAGCGCTCGGTCAGGCGCATGCGCCGCTCGCCGTTCATCGAGGTGAGGTTCATCTCGCCAGAGGTGGCGGCCGGCAGGACCACGTGACAGGCCTCGCCGATCTTGGTCGGCACGATGTCGATGTCGACCGCGAACAGCCCGCCCTGGCGGATCGCGACCATGATGGCGTCGACCATGCCCTGGCGATCGCCATAGGCGACGGTATTCATGGCGTCCTTCACCATGTCGGTGCGCTTCTTGTAGACGCGCTTGAACTCCATGGCATTCAGGGTGGTCTTGTAGTGGTCGCACCCCCAGATGTGGTGCACGCCGCCCTTGCCCCCGATCAACAGCTGATCGACATAGGGCGCCGGCCGGCCGATGAACGCGTCGGACGGTCGGACGTAGCCCTCCTGGTGCCCGCCCTGTCGGACGCACGCCGCCGCCGGGACGGCCGACGTTGCCGGTGGCGAGCGCGAGGTTCACCAGTGCGCGCGTTGGTGCGATAGTTGTCGTTGCCCCAGATCAGCCCCTTCTCGTAGCCGAACATGGTGCGCCGTCGCTTGCCGCCCTCCTTGGGCTCGGCGATCCAGTGCGCCGCCTTGACGATGTCGTCGGGGGCGAGGCCGGTGATCTGCGCCGCTTCCTCGATCGATGTACGGTTGGCGGCGAGCACGTCCTTCAGACCCAAGAGACGCGGCGTCTCGCGCTCGGCGCCGGGCCGCGCCGGGAACATTGGCGCTTCGGGTGGCGGCGACTCGAAGCCGGTGGTGTGGGCGTCGATGAATTCTTTGTCCGGCCAGCCCTGCTCGGCGATGTAGGTCAGCAGCGCATTGAACAGGACGAGATCGGTGCCGGAGTTGATCGCGAGGTGGAGCACGTTGTCCTTGCCGGCCTCGGCCTCGCAGGCGTTGATCGTCACGGTGCGGCGCGGGTCGACGAAGATGATCCGCGCGGGCGCGTGCGGCTCGCCCGGCATCTCGGCCTGCTTCTTGGCGAGCGAGGTGCCACGCAGGTTGGGCACCCAGTGGTTGAGGAAATAGTTGGTCTGGGTCTCGAGCGCGTTGGTGCCGACGGCAACGATGGTGTCGGCAAGCTCGGCGTCCTCGTAGCAGTTGTTGAGCTCGCCCACGCCCATGTCGCGGGTCGCGTGCACCTCGGAATTGTAGGCAGGACGGTTGTGGATCCGGATGTTCCGGATCTTCATGGCGCCGAAATAGAGCTTGCCGGTGCCCCAGGTGTTCTCGTAGCCGCCGCCGGCGCCGCCGTGGTCGAAGGCCGAGACGAACAGCCCGTCCTCGCCCTGCTCCTTGATCACCGCCACGGTGACCCGCGCGACCAGATCGAGCGCGTCGTCCCAGCTGGTCGGCTGCATCTGGCCGTAGCGCCAGACCAGGGGATCGGTCAGGCGTTGCAGCTGGCTCGACCGCGCGCGCGAGTAGGACATCTCGGCGATGCGCGCGCCGCGAATCGAGCCAAGCCCCGAGTTCACCACGCACGCCTTGTCCGGCTTGATCACCAGGTGGACGTCTTTGCCGTTCTGCTTGACGATGTTGTACATCGAGGGCGAATACCAGGCGACCGTCTCGGCGCTCTGCTGCTGGCCGAGGTCGACGCCAAACTTGTTCTGGTCGGGTGCGGGGCCACCTTGTCGATTGACGTCCCAGCTGTAGGCCTTGTAGCCGCAGCCGACGATACAGAAGTGGCAGACGACGTTGTGCTCATTCGCGTCGGCCGGAATGATCGGCAGGCGGTCGACGTAGCGCTTGTAAGCCATGGTCCTCGCCTCCCTCAGAGCACGTTGCTGAGCCGGCCGTAGATCAGCTCGTCCACGCCCTCGGCGTAGATGTCGCCCTGGCCGTCGACCCGGAGCTCGAATTGCGGCAGGTTCTGGGTGGCTTGGCCCCAGATCTCGAGACCGCCCTTCTCGGCATCGAAGCGCGAGTAGTGGCCGGGGCAGTTGAACACCCGGTCCGAGGGGTTGTAGATGAGCGGGAAGCCCTTGTGCGGGCAGAGGGTCGAGAAGGCGACCACGTCGCCTGCGGGTCCCACGCCGCCTTCGACCGGCTGGCCGAGCTTGAGCAGCACGCCCGGCGAATCGGCATCCGGATAGGTGATCTCGAGTGGCTCGTTGAGCTTGAGATCGCCGAGGTTGGCCAGCCGGTTGGAGGGATAGCTCACCCTGGCCAAGGCCGGCGCCGCGCGCGCGGGCGCGGCACCCGCCACCGTTCCCGCGATCGCCCCGGCGGCCGCCGCGCCGCCGCCCTTGAGGAACTGGCGCCGACCCAGCTCCACGAGCGTCTTGCATCCCTGCATGGCTGGTCTCCCCGCGCTGATGATTTTGCACGGGGACTAACACACTTCGTGTGTTGCCGAAAGAGCGAATTGAGCCGGCAGAACCCCGTATGTCGACCACAGTGGCTGACGGCTCAGGCCGCGCGCTCGTACCAGGCTCTTGTGGCCTGCGTGATCTTGACCACCGAAAGCATCACTGGCACCTCGACCAGCACTCCGACCACCGTTGCGAGGGCGGCACCTGATTCGAACCCGAACAGCCCGATCGCGGTCGCCACGGCGAGTTCGAAGAAATTGCTGGCGCCAATCAGGGCGGACGGCGCGGCGACGCAATGGGCGACGCCGAGTTGTCGGTTGAGCAGGTAGGCGAACCCGGAGTTGAAGTAGACCTGAATCAGAATGGGAATGGCGAGCAGCAAGATAACCAGCGGTTGCCGCAAGATCTGCTCGCCCTGGAAGCCGAACAGCAAGACCAGGGTGGCCAGCAGGGCGATCAGCGAGACCGGCTGCAGCCGGTCCAGGACACGCCGATAGGCGGCCTCGCCCCGCGAGACCAGGAATTGTCGCCACACCTGAGCGACGATCACCGGGAGCAGTATGAACAGCACCACCGAGAGGATCAACGTGCTCCATGGGACGACGATCGCCGACAGGCCAAGCAGCAGCCCGACGATCGGCGCGAAGGCGAACACCATGATGGTGTCGTTGAGCGCCACCTGGCTGAGGGTGAAGTTGGGGTCGCCATCGGACAGGTTGCTCCACACGAACACCATCGCGGTGCACGGCGCGGCGGCCAGGATGATCAGGCCGGCGATGTAGGAGTTGATCTGTCCGGCGGGCAGCCAGGGGCGGAACAGCCAGCCGATGAAAAGCCAGGCCAGCAAGGCCATCGAAAAGGGTTTTACCGCCCAGTTGATCAGCAACGTCACGCCGATCCCCCGCCACTGCTCGGTCACTTGGTGCAGGGCGCCGAAATCGACCTTCAGCAGCATCGGCACGATCATCAGCCAGATCAGCAGGGCCACGGGCAGGTTGACCCGGGCGACCTCCGCTCCGCCGATCAGCTGGAACGGCGCCGAGAACAGCCGGCCTAGCGCGATGCCAACGACGATGCACAAGGCCACCCAGAGGGACAGATAGCGCTCGAAGATGCCGAGGGTGGCGCGGCGCGACGTGCGCGCACCCGCCGCCGAAAGGGTCGTGCCGGTTGATCTCATGCCGGTTCCGCTTGGTTAGCAGGGTCGGGTTTACGGCGTCACGGCTTGGCCTAGGGGCGCGCTCCGCCGCACGGGCGTCGCGCGATCGGGTGGCGGCTCAGGCGGCGGCATCGCCGGGCCCCGCCTTGGTCCTGCCGATCTCGTCGAGGCGTCGTTGCAAGGTCAGCTTGTCGAGCGAGGCGATTGGCAGGTTGGTGAAGATCTGAATGCGCCGCTCAAGCTGGAAGTAAACGTCGCGGAGCAGGCGCAACCTCTTCTCGTCCGGGCCGACGAAGGCGGCCGGATCCTCGACCCCCCAATGGGCGGTCATCGGCTGGCCCGGCCAGACCGGGCAGACCTCGCCGGCAGCGTTGTCGCAGACCGTGAACACGAAATCGAGCGCTGGCGCGTCCGGCCCGGCGAACTCGTCCCAGCTTTTGCTGCGCAGCCCGGCGGTTGGATAGTTGTAGCGCGCCAGCAGCTCGAGCGCAATCGGGTGAACCGTGCCGGTCGGATGGCTGCCCGCACTGTACGCTTCGAAGCGGCCCTGGCCGATCCGGTTCAGGATCGACTCGGCCATGATGCTGCGCGCCGAATTGCCGGTGCAGAGAAACAGCACGCGATAACGCTTGTCGGGCATGCGGCTACCCTTCTTCGCTGGGCTCCGGATTGAGAAGTCGGGCCGCCTGCTGCAGTCCGCGGCAAAGCTCAGGGTGCCCCTGGCAGCACTCTTGGGTCAGGAAAGCAAGCAGGCGGCGCGTCACCTCGACGTTGAAGGCGTAGTAGATCCGCCGCTCGTTGCGCCAGGAGGTAGCGAGGCCGGCCCGCTCGAGCTGTGCGAGATGGGGCGAAAGGGTCGACGGCCCGATCGAGAGCGCCTCGGCGATCTGCCCGGCCGGCATGCCGATCGGACCCTGGCGGATCAACAGCCGGAACACCTCGAGCCGGGTCGGGTGGGCGAGCGCGCCCAGCGCCGCAAGCGCCTCATCTGTTTGCATGCTCATCGCCGCCTTTTTCGACCCTTCGCGAATTGTCTAAGCTGCACTTGTGGCAATTCTATGACATCGCTGATTGCAGCCGAGCGGTCCAGCCTGCAATGCCCGCTGCTTGTCCGGGTGCCTCGGGCGCGAACGGGTCGGTCTGCCCGATACGATCGGCTTGCGCCGAAAGGGGAACTAGGGGCTTTAGAGCGCGGAATTGCTTTTCCCGCTTTCTTGCCCGGCGATCTCATAGTATCGCCGATACCATAGCCGGAGAGGAGAGGGCCATGCTCGATCGTCGAAGCCTGCTTGGGGTCGCGGCCGCACTGGCGGTGGCATCGGCGAGTGTCGCCGCGTCTGCGGCCGAGCCGGTCAAGATCGGTGAGATCAACAGCTACTCGCGGTTCCCGGGCTTCACGCTGTCCTATCAGAAGGGCTGGCAGCTGGCGGTCGAGGAGATCAACGCGCAAGGCGGCGTGCTCGGTGGGCGGCCGCTCGAGGTGCTCTCGCGCGACGACGGCGGCGAATCCTCGAACGCCGTGACGCTTGCCAATCAGCTGGTGGCGGGCGAGGGCGTGGCGCTGCTGGCCGGGACATTCCTTTCCAACGTCGGTCTCGCCGTGTCCGACTTCGCCAAGCAGAAGAAGATCCTGTTCATTGCCGCCGAGCCGCTCTCGACCAAGCTCACCTGGGAGCAGGGCAATCGCTACACCTGGCGCCTTCGCCCTTCGACCTACATGCAGAACGCCATGCTGGCCAAGGCCGCCGCCGGACTGGACGCGACCCGCTGGGCGACGATCGCGCCGAACTACGAATATGGTCAATCGGCGGTCGCCGAGTTCAAGAAGCTCCTCAAGGCGCTCAGGCCCGACGTCAAGTTCGTCGCGGAGCAGTGGCCGGCGCTTGGCAAGCTCGAGGCCGGGCCGACCGTGCAGGCGCTGGCGGCGGCCGAGCCCGAGGCGATCTACAACGCGACCTTCGCCGGCGATCTGGTCAAGTTCGTGCGCGAGGGCACGACCCGCGGCCTGTTCGAGCGCCGTGAGGTGGTGAGCCTCCTGACCGGCGAGCCCGAGTATCTCGACCCGCTCGGCGCCGAGGCGCCCGCGGGCTGGCTGGTCACGGGCTATCCCAGGGCAGAGCTCAATACGCCCGAGCACAAGGCATTCCGCGAGGCGTTCCAGGCCAGGTGGAACGAGCCACCCAAGCTCGGTGCCGTCGTCGGCTACTCGATGATCAAGTCGATCGCCGCGATGCTGGACAAGGCGGGCTCGACCGACACCGACGCGATGATCGGAGCGATGGGCGGTCTCAAGGTCGACACGCCGTTCGGCCCCATCACCTGGCGGGCGATCGATCACCAAGCGACCATGGGCGCCTTCGTCGGTCGGATCGAGGTCGTAAACGGCCACGGCACGATGGTCGACTGGCACTACGTCGACGGCGCCACGGTGATGCCGAGCGACCAGGAGATCGAGGCGCTTCGCCCGTCGGGCTGAGGCGTCCTCAGGAGCGAGCGTCGCCGGACGCCACGATCCGGTAAACCGCGCCGTCGAGGTCGACCACGTAAGTTTCACCCGCCGCATCCTCGCCGAACGACGAGATCGACATCGAGGTATCGAGCAGGACGGTCTGCCGTCCGTCTTTGAGACCGAACACTTCGCCGCTGCAATAGTCGCCATAAATGTAAGTCCCGCTGAGCGCCGGGACCGCCTGTCCGCGATAGACATAGCCGCCGATGATCGAGCAGCGGCCGTGATCGTGGCCGTACTCCGCGATCGGCATGGTGAGTGCCGCGACGTCGACCTCGCCGTTGGCCGCGTAACGGTGCGTGCCCTCGAACATGCGCCAGCCGTAGTTGCCGCCGCGCTTGATGAGGTCGATCTCCTCGATCGCGTTCTGCCCGACGTCGGCCGCCCAGAGCTCGCCGGTCTGGCGATCGAACGAGAAGCGCCAGGGGTTGCGCAGGCCGATCGCGTAGATCTCGGGCCGCCCGCCGCCACCGGTGTACGGGTTGCCCTTTGGGATGCCGTAGGGCTCGCCTTGATCGACGTCGATGCGCAGGATCTTGCCGAGCAGCTCGTCGGGATTTTGGGCGCGGTTCTGCGGATCGCCGGCCGAGCCGCCATCGCCCATGCCGATGTAGAGGAAACCGTCCGGTCCGAACGCGATCATGCCGCCATTGTGGTTGGTATAGGGCTGCGCGATGGTCAGCAGGACCCGCTCCGATGACGCGTCGGCGCGCCCATCCGGACCGACCCTGTACTCGGCGATCACGGTCGCGCCGTCCGGGGCGCGCGTGTAGTCCACGAACAGCCGCCCGTTCTCCGCGAAACGCGGATGGAAGGCGAGGCCGAGCAGGCCACGCTCGCTGCCCGTGAGCACCCGCGCCGGGATCTCGAGGAACGGTTCTGCAACGCGCGCGCCGGGCTGGAGCACCAGAATGCGGCCGGTCTGCTCGACCACGAACAGGCGCCCGCTGTGATCGCCGGCGTGGGTGACGAACAGCGGCGCGGTCAGGCCGCCGATGACCGGCTCGAGGCGAACCGGTCCCGGCTCCTGCGGCGCAACCGCCCCGTCGCAGGCCGCGACGAGGGCCTGCATCAGTCCCGCCACAGCGCTCCACGCTACGGCTCTCCGCCACGCCCGCTCCATGCCGTCCTCCCGCCGGACACCGGGCCCCTCGCGCCCGTGCCGACCATGCTTTTCTCGGTCGCGCGCCGCCCGAGGCTACGACGCGCTCCAGGGCACGACAACGCCGCTCCAGCGCACGACCGTCACGGCACGCGATACGCAATTCGCCCGACTACGTCGCCTTACTCTTGTCCTGACCGGCGCGATGTGTTTTTTTGCTGACCACGGGAGGAAACATGAACGTGCCTGCAGCGTCGGTAGCGAAAGGCCGGCGGTTCGGTGTTGGGGTTGCTCATGGGTTCCTGCTCGGCGCGCTTCTGGCGCTCGCCGGTTGCGGTGGCGGTCCGCCGGCCGGTCCCGGACCCCATTTCAAGATCGGCGCGCCCTACCAGGCCAATGGCCGCTGGTACTATCCCGAGTTCGTGACCAGGTACGAAGCGACCGGCGTCGCTTCCTGGTACGGCGAGGACTATGATGGCCAAGCGACCGCGAACGGCGAGCAGTTCGACATGCATGCGCTGACCGCGGCCCATCCGACTTTGCCGCTGCCCTGTGTAGTCCGGGTGACCAACCTCGAGAATGGGCGCAGCCTGGTGCTGCGGGTCAACGATCGCGGTCCCTTTGTCGGCGGTCGCCTGATCGATCTGTCGATGGCCGCGGCGCGCGAGCTTGGCTTCGAGCGCCAGGGGCTGGCCAGGGTGCACATCAGCTACCTCGGCATCGCGCGCCTCGACGAACCGCCGATCCGGCCGGGCGAGCCACGGCAATACGCCCTGGCGAGCTGCAAGCTGCCGGAGCCCGATCACCTGGTCTGCTAGCCCGCACCCTTCGAGCGGTCACCGAGCGCGCGATACGCGACGGCGAAAGCGCGGGCGTTGGCGGCGACGCTCGCAGCAGTCATGCCGGCCCGGTACAACGCCGAGCCGAGGCCGAAGCCGTTGGCGCCCGCCGCGACATAGGCGGCCATGGTCTCGGGCGCAATTCCACCCACCGGCAGCAGCCAGAGATCTTTCGGCAGCACGGCCCGCCAGGCCTTGATCACGCCGGGCGGCAGAGCCTCGGCCGGAAACAGCTTGAGGGCATCGGCGCCGGCGTCGAGGGCGGCGAACGCCTCCGTCGGGGTCGCGACGCCCGGCACACAGAGCAGACGCCGCTGCTTGGCCGCGCGGATGATCGCCGGCGCGCCGTGCGGCATGACGATCAGGCGGCCGCCGGCTTCGGCGACCTGATCGACCTGACCCGGCTGGAGCACGGTACCGGCGCCGATCAGCGCGCGCTCGCCGAAGGCGTCCGCGAGCCGAGCGATGCTCACCAGCGGCTCGGGCGAGTTGAGCGGCACCTCAATGGCGACGAATCCGGCATCGATCAGCGCTTCGCCGACGCCGACCGCCTCGGCCGGCCGGATGCCGCGCAGGATCGCGATCAACGGCAACGGCTCGAGGCGCGCCTGGAGGTCGTTCATCGGAGCAGGCCGGCGGCGCGGGCGATCAGCAGATGGCCGCGCGCACTCGCGTCGGGCTGGCCGGCCCGGGTCCGGAGCCCGGCGGCCTCGATCCCGATCCGGTAGCGCTCGGCGAGCTCCGCACCTCCGATCAGGGTGACCTCGGCGCCCCGCGGCACCTCCGGGAGGCACTCGAGCGCCTCGGCGATCTCGCTGCCGATCAGCAGACCAGAGAGATAGGCGGCGATCGCGCTCGCCGACAGCCGGTCGAACAGGCCGAGCGTGCGCGCGCTGAACAGCCGCCGGAGCAGGCCGCCGCGGCCTTGGCGAGCAAAGGCCAGACCACGGGCGAAGGCGGCCTCGTCCGGCGCCTCGCCCGCCATCAGACGACCGAGGATGCTGTGTTCTTTGAGCACCGCAAACACTTCGCCGGTCATGAAGGTCGCAAACCAGACGATCCGGCCGTCCTCGGCGAACACCCACTTGCTGTGGGTACCGGGCAGTACGATCGCGCGCCGGCCACGCGTCCTCGCCAAGCTCGCCGACGATCTGGGTTTCCTCGCCGCGGATCACATCCGGCACGCCGTCCTCGCCGATCAACGAGAGGCCGGGAACGAAGTGAATCGCGCGCCCAGCGCGGGTGACGTGGCGGACGAGCGCGCAGGCGAGCTCGGCGCTGCCGGCCGGGCAGGGGCAATAGGGCACCTCGAGCCAGCCCTGACGGCTTGTGATCATCCCGGATGCGACCACCGGCAGATCGGGCGCCGCGGCGAGCCAGGAGCCGATCTCGCGCTCGAACACGGCTTCGAAGTCGCCGTTCGGGACCTTGAGGATACCGGCCGGCGCGGTTCTCGCCTCGAGGATCGCTCCGTCCGCGCCGATCCGATGGGCGCGAAACGACGTCGTCCCCCAGTCGATGCCGATCAATGCTGGCGCTTCTTCGCCCATGCGACTCGTCAAGTGCCGTCCCCGAGAGGGCCTACCAAGAGCCTCTCCGAGTAATCGGCTTCGGCGGCGCAATCAAGCCGGGTTGCCACGGTGGACGGCGGCAGGTCGGCCATCCACCACGGCGACTCCCAATACAAATCTAAGACCTTATCAAAGAGGGGTTGTCCCGGACTGGTGCACGCTTCTAAACGAACAGGAACCAGCCGGCCAGCCCGAGCCCGGCAACAACCACCGCCACCACCAAGGTCTGGATCAGCGCCACCGGCCTCATCCGCTCTGCTGTTCCGAGCCGGAGAAAGACGAATCCGAGCACCAGGAACACGATGACGTCGGCAAGACTGTGCGTGATTTAATGGTGACCGGTCAGGGACGCCATGAAGCTGTTCAGCGGCTCGAACGCGTCCTTGATCCAGGCGAGGACCGTGTTGAATGACATCTTTTCCCGGCGCACCCAGCCGTCCAGAGTCCTTCAGATGTTCGTACTCGGCCAATCCGAGGTAGATGCCGCTGTCGCCCGCAAGCCCTTCCCGCCGCCGCCTTTCCTCCTCCTGCATTCACATCTGCGAAAGAGCGTGCTGCAGGATCGGCGCTAATTGTCTTTTGCACCCTGGAAGATCCAGCTGCGGATCGCATCTCGGTCACAAGTGGAGAGCTTCTTCTTACCATGCGGCATGCGAAGCTCGGGCGCCGCCCTCCAATCCAGCAGCCACATCAAGTTGCTCGAGTTGGGATCGCCGGGAACGATTATTGGGCCGAAGTTAGTTCCCTTCATCACTCCCGCATACGTGCTGAGGTCAAGCCCGCTGTGCTCGTAGCCTTCGCCGTCGGGTTGGTGACAATCGATGCACCGGCCCTTGAAGATTGGGAAAACATCCTCTTTGAAGCTCATTTCAGCGGTGGCGGCGCATACCGGGCTCGGGTGCCCTGTAAGGGCTATTACGCCGCCCAGAACGGCGCTAAGGGTCAGCGCTGTGCCCGCCGCAACGAGAGCCTTCCGGTTCATAGCTCCAATTCCTCTAAGTTCGACCGACATTTCCCAGATGCCGGTCCCCTATGCCGGTTTGCTGAGGCCGAGCTTGGCCCTCTACGACATAGAAGGCAAGCCCCCACGATCGCATCCCTCGCCCGTGCCGAAATCATGATTTCGGTAGCAAATCGGGCGATCACGGCATCAAGCTTTCAACCCATATGCGGTATCCGAGTTTTCGACCGCTTTAGGGCTTGTCGATTTGCCCGCTTCGCGCTTTGATGGCTGCAACAGCCGGACCTACTACGAGCCATCGTGGAACCGTAGTGGCCGACCTCGATGAGCTCTCAGGCCGGCGTATTGTGTGGGGCGGCGAGCGGGGGCCTGAGCGGACTAACCGCTGCATCGGCTACCGCGACCGCGCGCCGTCCGGGGTGCCAGGGCTGTGGCTCACCAGAGGGGACCGCTGGTCCCGTGAGAAGGGGAGGTAAGAATATGGTGTCAATTCGCAACATGGTCATTGCTGCGGCTGGTCTCATGGTCGTCGGAGCAGGTGGCGCCTATGCAGACTCGGATTGGCTCAAGGGCAGCACCGAGGAGCAACTGAAGACCCTCGCCAACATCCAGCCCGGGCTCGGAACGGTGATGATCGAGTACTCGACCCGCTATACCAACACGTACTACGCCGCGAAGGGCGGCAACTGGGGGCTGGCCGCCTATATGCTCAAGGAGGCGCTCGAGATCCAGGAGGTCGGTGAAGCCACCAGGCCGGCGCGGGCGCAAGCTCTGAAAGCCTTCGAGACGGCTTACCTGGAGCCGCTCGATGCAGCCATCAAAGCGAAAGACTTCGGGAAATTCGAGGCGGCGTTCAAGGCAGGCGTCAAGGGCTGTAACGGATGCCACGCCAGCCAGGGGTTCCCGTACATCGAGTACACGCTTCCCGATGCCCCTTCGTCGCCGCTGATGTTTACGCAGTGAGACTGCCCACGAGGATTGTCTCATCGCACATCGTCGGCGATCTCTATGAGGCGTCTGGAATCCTGCTGCGCGTTGGCGCCGTGGTGAACCTAGTCGTGGTTCTGCGAACGTAGGCTGATCACACCAACACCGGCGCGCAGCTTGGAGTATGCGTCAGGGAGACCATGGCGCCCGCAGGGTGCCGCGATTATGGCGCACAGAGGTCCGCGTGGACTGAGGTTCGCGCCAAGCCGCTCGGCCACGCCGGTTGTGATGTTCGCAGAGTTGGCGCGGTCGGAGCGCAAGGGAGCGGAGCCACACGGTCATGCCACAAGTGCACCGGATGTTCTTTCATTACAGCGAGCTGCCGCTCAGCATGCGCACGCTGTACACGGCGACACTGATCGTGCTGGGTATCGGTTACCTGTTCGCCATGATCCAGATTTACGAAGTCGACGCCGGGCGCGATGGCAAGCCGGGCTTGTCGGCCGACGACATCGCCATTGCCTACAGCGGTAACAAGACGGCGACTAAACTGGAGTTGGCCTTGTCGGGGCCGATGTCGGGGATGCTCCCGGGAGACGAGCGCGCGTCGATCATCGGATGGGTGCACCACGGCCTCGACAACGCTGAATACGACTCGAGCATCAAGCCCATCATCGAAAGACGGTGTCTCGCCTGCCACGACGGCAGTAACCCTCACATCCCCAATCTCAACGGCTATGACAATCTGACCCAGGTGGCCCAGATCGATACCGGCATGAGCCTGGCCAGCCTGGTCCGCGTTTCCCACATCCACATGTTCGGCATCACCTTCATCTTCTTCATTATGGGCCTGATCTTCAGCCATGCCTATGTGCGGCCCGTCTGGTTCAAATGCGCAGTCATCGCCTTGCCGTTCCTCTCGATAGTCGTAGACATCGGCTCCTGGTACCTGACCAAGATCAATACCGTCTTCGCCTGGGCAGTCATCATCGGCGGCGGGATCATGGGGCTCTGCTTCGCCACTCAGTGGCTCGTGTCGATGTACCAGATCTGGTTCTACAAGTATAAGTATGCGGCCGAGCATGAAGCCAGGGCCACGGTCGGCTGAGGTGGACATGCGCCACTGCTTAGGTCGTTCGAGGGTGCCATGACAAGCAAGACCTTGGCGATCGCATTCGCCCTTGGCCTCGCTCCGATCGGCGCGGCATGGTCGGCGGAAGGGGCGTCGCCGGCCGGTGACACCGCTGCCGGCAAGATCGTCGCAGCCAGTTGCGCCGCCTGCCATGGCACCGGCGGCATCAGCGCAGCGGCCGGGGTTCCCCATATCGCCGGCCAGCACCCCTCCTACATTCAAGGCGCGTTGATGGCCTACCAGAAGGGCACCCGAAAAGACGACCGCATGCAGCAAGCCGTCGCCGGACTGAGCGAACAGAACATCGCCGACGTCGCCGCCTATTACGCCAGCCTTGAGAGCTTCAGCTCAAGACCGAAGGAGGTCGAGGCCACGTCCGCGGCTGAGGCTGATCAGGACCCGTTCGCGGCGGTCAGAAAGTTAACCGGGATGTGCGCTGGCTGTCACGGCGAGGACGGCAACTCGAAGGCGCCTGCTACGCCGAGCCTGGCCGGTCAGCACGACACTTATCTGATCACCGCGATCGAGGCCTACGAGGACGAAACGCGGGCCGAGCCGATGATGCACGCGCTCACGAAGGCGCTCAGCCGCAGCCAGGTCGAAGATATCGCCTATTTCTACGCTGCGATGATACCGCGCGGGGCCGCTGCGCCGACCAAGGGCGACCCCGTTGCGGGACTGGCGGTCACGGCGCCCTGCGCCGGCTGTCACGGCGTCGACGGCAACAGCACCGACCCGAAGAACCCGATGCTCGCCGGCCAGGGCGCCGATTATCTGATCACCGCCGTCAATGCCTACAAGGACGGCAGCCGCAAGAATGACCTGATGCACGATCAGGTGATGGCGCTCCGCGATCAGGACGTCGAGGATCTTGCCGCCTACTACGCCTCGAAGGAGCCCCAGGCCCTACCGGTCCGCAAGCCGCTCACGATCGCCGAATGGACCGCTAGGTGCGGTCGTTGCCATGGGCCGAACGGCAACAGCACCGATCCGCGCTTTCCGGTGCTCGCCGGGCAAGATGAAGGCTATTTGACCAAGGCTTTGCAGCTCTACCATGGCGGCGAGCGGGCGAGCCAATTGATGTTCGCCATGTCATTCCTGATGACCCAGTCGGACATCGACAAACTCGCTGCTTATTACGCGCAGCAGCGCAAAGAGTGAACGACGGGCGCAGCCCGGCGCAGATCGTCCCAGATCGGTCCGACGTCCGGGTCGGCTCATTCTTCGTGCCGGTGAGGGCTACAGGCGTCGGCGCCTCAGCCGTCGCCCGAGTGATGGGGCTGGCGCGTGATGACCGCAGAGGAAGGGAGCCGTCCGTATCAACGATCTTCTAACTCCCGCTCTGCTTGTCAGAGCGGAAAAGGTTGGTCTGCTCGCGGGCCTTAAGGTCAGCGTCGACCGCAATACCGGGCGCCAGCGCCCGATAGCGCCAGTCGCCGCATGACCGCCGGGCATGGAAACCAAAGCCCGGCGGCATTTCACAGGCTTGCTCTTCGCCCCCTAAGGTGATCTCGTTTGAACAGAACTGCAACCGCCGCGGCGAGGCCGAAGGCGGCGGTGGCAGGGTCGAGTTGCTGTGCGTCGGTGGCCATCATTCGACTCCTGCGACACCGGTGTGGACGAAGGCGACCTTGACGCCATACGGTGACGAGTACCGCCATGGTCCGCAGACGGCTCAGGTTGCCGGGCCCGGCGTTCAGAGTCTCGACGAAGACCCAGACCGCGGCGATGATACCGAGGACGCCGAACGTTGGGTGGGCAAACAGGATGATGTCACTCACGCGATTCGCTCCCGAGGTCAGCGGTTATCTGCCACGCTGCTTTGATCCTGGCAGGCATGTGGACAAGCGACTTGATTTGCATCAACTGCGAGAGAACTTCGCGAGCGGATAGTTGGGACATGCTGACAAGTTGCCCTTGAGGCGCGGAGCCACGGCAAGGCATGGCCGCGCAGAAGCTCTTGCCAGATGGCGGCCCGCCGTCGATCATGATCAGGCCGAGATCCGGCAGATGGAGCGAAACGATCGCCAAGTCGCGGCCGCATCCCTGGACTATCGAGGACTTCCTCGCGTTCGAGGCCGAGGAGCCCGAGCGCTACGAGTTCGTCGACGGCATCGTCCGCATGATGACCGGCGGCTCGGCCGCGCACAGCGCGATCAAAGGCAATATTTTCGTGGCGCTCAGGACCGCGCTGCGCTCCGGCCCCTGCCGGGTGGACGTCGACGATCTCAAGGTGGTGACCGCGACCGCAGTCATGTATCCAGACGTGGTCGTGACCTGCCGACCGCTCGCCCCGGATGATGATCGGCTGTCCGACCCGACGATGGTCGTCGAGGTGCTCTCGCCCACCACTGAGCGCCACGATCGGATCGCCAAATGGCGCCAGTATCAGACGATCGCTGCCCTCGAGCACTTTGTTCTGGTGGCGCAGAGTGAGCGGCGCGTCGAGGTCTATACGCGCACCGAGAGCGGTTGGGAGCTCATTGCGATCGAACCGCCCGCGGACGCCATCGGCCTGCGGGCGCTCGGCGCAACCCTCTCGCTCGAGGCGATCTACGAGGGCAGCGGTCGCTGAGCGCCAGCCGCTTGATCGCGCGCCGCGCGTTGCCTACAAGACGGCGTCGGAACAAACCAAGGCGGGGCTGACGGAGCCGTGCGCGGGGCGGCTTGAGCCTCACCGAATATCCAGACGGGGGCCAGGCCATGCGCGTCTACTACGACACCGATGCCGATCTGAACCTGATCAAGAGCAAGCGCGTGGCCGTGGTTGGTTACGGCAGCCAGGGCTTCGCTCACTCGAACAATCTGCGCGACAGCGGCGTGCCGGAGGTCGTCGTCGCCCTGCGCCCGGGCTCGCCCTCGGCGGCCAAGGCCGAGGCCGCGGGCTTCA
This sequence comes from uncultured Alphaproteobacteria bacterium, assembly GCA_963815435.1. Taxonomy (GTDB): domain Bacteria; phylum Pseudomonadota; class Alphaproteobacteria; order Geminicoccales; family Geminicoccaceae; genus DATAOG01. Next base: position 200,743 of record CAWFGZ010000013.1, on the reverse strand, counting down.
ACGTCATGCCTGCCGACCAGGCGGCGGCCTGGGCGGACGTGGTGATGGTTCTGGTGCCGGACGAGCTGCAGGCCGACCTCTACCAGCAGCAGCTGAAGCCCAACCTCAAGGAGGGGGCGGCGCTCGCCTTCGCGCACGGCTTCAACATTCACTTCCGCCTGATCGAGCCGCGCCCCGACCTCGACGTGTTCATGATCGCGCCCAAGGGGCCCGGCCATCTGGTGCGCGCCGAATACGAGCGCGGGGCGGGCGTGCCGTGCCTGGTGGCGATCCAGCAGGACGCCTCGGGGGAACGCTCGACCTCGCGCTGTCCTACGGCGCTGCGATCGGGGGCGGCCGCGCGGGAATCATCGAGACCAGCTTCCGCGAGGAGACCGAGACCGATCTCTTCGGCGAGCAGGTGGTGCTCTGCGGTGGCCTCTGCGCCCTGATTCAGGCCGGCTACGATACCCTCGATCGAGGCCGGCTACGCGCCTGAGATGGCCTATTTCGAGTGCCTGCACGAGGTCAAGCTGATCGTCGATCTGATCTACGAGGGCGGCCTCGCCAACATGCGCTACTCGGTCTCGAACACCGCCGAGTTCGGCGACTACACGCGCGGTCCGCGGGTTATTGACGAGCACGCCCGCGTCGAGATGAAACGTATTCTCGCCGACATCCAAAGCGGGGTCTTCGCGCGCGACTGGGTGCTCGAGAACAAGGCCGGGCAGGTCGGCTTCAAGGCGATGCGCGCAAAGCACGCGGCGCACGGTAGCGAGGCGGTCGGCAAGCAGCTGCGCGGCATGATGCCCTGGATCACCGCGAAGCGCCTCGTCGACACCTCGAGAAACTAGGCGGGCCAGCGATGGCTCGTGGCTACAATCCGCCGGGAAAGCGCGCTGGTAAGCAGCAGAAGTCGCCTGCCAGACCTGCCGTGGCCAAGCCGCAGGCGCCGCCGGCGCTTGAGCAGCCGACCATGCGCCGGCGCCTCGCCCTGCTCGGCCTCAGGCTGCCCGAGGTCAAGCCGCCCGCGTTCCAGTACGTGCCCGTAGTCGTGCACGCCGGCATCGCCTATGTCAGCGGTCAGTTGCCGTGGCTGGACGGCGAGATCGGGCCGAGCGGCAAGGTCGATCGCGAGGTCGCGCTCGAGCAGGCGCAGGAGGGGGCCCGCCGCTGCGCGCTCCAGGCGCTGGCGTGGCTGAATCAGATCCTCACCGGCGGGCTCGACGACGTCGAGCGCGCGCTCCGCATGACCGGCTACGTTGCCTCCAGCTCCGACTTCGACCAGCAGCCCAAGGTGATCGACGCCGCCTCGGAAGTCCTGCTCAAGGTTTTTGGTCAGAGCGGCCAGCACGCGCGCGCGGCGATCGGCGTTGCCGAATTGCCGCGGGGCGCGCCCGTCGAGATCGAGTTCACCTTCGCGCTCAAGCGCCGGCCAAGCGCCGTCGAGCGCCAGCGCCGCCCCGGCTTCCCAGTGGTCGAAAAACGCTGAGACGGCCTGCAGACCACCGGTGCGGGGCAGGAAAATGACTGTCCTGAAGTTGGTTATGCCTGATAGTTGAGGCACAACAACAAGGCGGGTTTCGGTGTATCCGACGGGACCAGCGGGCGATGTCGGCTGCAACGGATGGCGGTGACGCGCGGGGAAAACCGAAGGCAACGGCCTTTACAAAATCGGAGCGATAGTCTTGTATCATCATACTAGGGCTCTATGAAGTTTCGGCCCTAACACCTCCAGAGGCGAACGTGAACCTACGGCTTGGGGCAGCGCTGATGTCGGCTTACCGCGGCGGGTTGGCGATGAGCGGTCGCGATGGCTGTGCCCACCGGGTTCTCCTTTTGGCGGGGCTTCGACTTAGCTGCCCCTGAGCCGCCGACGCCACGGGCGGGTTCAGGGGACGGTTGTGCAGCAGCGAACGTCAACCACCGCCAGAAGGAACGGGCCCATGTCGGCCAATCGATCTGATCACCCAGCACCCCACGACCGCATCATCATCTTCGATACCACGTTGCGCGATGGCGAGCAGTCGCCCGGCGCCTCGATGACCGTCGCCGAGAAGATCCGGATCGCCCAGGTCCTCGAGGAGATGGGCGTCGACATCATCGAGGCGGGCTTCGCCATCGCCTCGCCCGGCGACTTCCAGGCGGTCAGCGAGATCGCCAAGAAGGTCAAAGACAGCGTGGTCTGCTCCCTCGCGCGCGCCAACCGAGCCGATATCGAGCGCGCTGCCGAGGCGCTCGATCAGGCCGCGCAGAAGCGGATCCATACCTTCATCGCCACCAGCCCTCTGCACATGCGGGTCAAGCTGCAGATGGCCCCCGAGCAGGTGCACCAGGCGGTGATCGACAGCGTGACGCTCGCCCGCCGGTTTTGCGACGACGTCGAGTGGTCGTGCGAGGACGGTTCGCGCTCTGAGCATGACTTCCTCTGTCGCTGCATCGAGAGCGCGATCGAGGCCGGCGCGCGCACCATCAATATCCCGGACACGGTCGGTTACGCCTATCCGGAAGAGTTCGCCGACCTGATCCAGATGATCAGGAACCGCGTGCCGAACATCGACAAGGCGATCATCTCGGTCCACTGCCACAACGATCTCGGGCTCGCGGTTGCCAATTCGCTGCGCGCGATCGAGGCCGGCGCCCGGCAGGTCGAATGCACCATCAACGGCATCGGCGAGCGGGCTGGCAACGCGGCGATGGAAGAGATCGTCATGGCGGTCCGCACGCGACACGACCTCTTGCCCTACCAGAGCCGGATCGTCACCCAGCACATCACCAAGGCCTCGCGCTTGGTGAGCGCAGTGACCGGCTTCGCAGTGCAGAACAACAAGGCGATCGTCGGTGCCAACGCCTTCGCCCATGAGGCCGGCATCCATCAGGACGGCATGTTGAAGGACGCCGGCACCTACGAGATCATGCGCCCGGAGGACGTCGGCCTGGTGCGCTCCAATCTGGTCATGGGCAAGCATTCGGGGCGCCACGCCTTCCGGCAGAAGCTGAAGGAGCTGGGCTACGAGCTCGGCGACAATGCGCTCGCCGACGCATTCGCCCGCTTCAAGGCGCTGGCCGACAAGAAGAAGGAAATCTTCGACGAAGATCTGATCGCCTTGGTCGACGACGAGATCCAGACCATCGATCAGCGGATCAAGGTCGTCGAGCTCGATGTCCGGTGCGGCTCCCGGCCCAAGTCGCTCGCCAGCGTGATCCTGGAGGTCGATGGCGAGCAGCGGCGCGCGGAGGCGGAAGGCGACGGTCCGGTCGATGCCACCTTCATTGCGATCAAACGGCTGGTGCCGCACTCGGCGACGCTGTCCTTGTTCCAGATCCACGCCGTCACCGAAGGCACCGACGCGCAGGCCGAAGTCAGCGTCCGGCTCGAGGAGAGTGGCAAGACGGTCAACGGCCAGGCAGCCGAAACCGACACGATTCTCGCTTCAGCGCGCGCTTATGTGACCGCGTTAAACAAACTTTTAGTTAAACGGGAAAAAACAGCACCAGCAGCCCTGTCCGCGTGACGGCCTCGGTTTGGGTGCGCCCGGACCGGGGCGGTCGACCTTTGAGCGACGGCTCGGTGACCGCGGATCAACCGCGACCGGGCCGTCGATCTCGGCGGGCTTGGCTCTGGACCCTCAGCCTGGGAACGCGTGCTCATGTTCTCGAGATTGCTCGGCCTGCTGTCAGCCGACATGGCGATCGACCTCGGCACCGCCAACACCTTGGTCTACGTCAAGGGCAAGGGCATCGTCCTCGACGAGCCCTCGGTGGTCGCGATCACCAACAATCGCGGCCGCAAGCAGGTCCTCGCCGTCGGCGAGGAAGCCAAACAGATGGTCGGGCGGACGCCGGGCAACATCGAGGCCATCCGGCCGTTGCGCGATGGCGTGATCGCCGACTTCGAAGTTGCCGAGGAGATGATCAAGCACTTCATTCGCAAGGTGCACAACCGGCGCGGCTTCGCTAGCCCCCGGGTGATCATCTGCGTGCCTTCGGGATCGACCGCGGTCGAGCGGCGTGCGATCCAGGAATCGGCCGAGAGCGCCGGCGCTCGGCGGGTGTTCCTGATCGAAGAGCCGATGGCGGCGGCGATCGGCGCCGGTCTGCCGGTGACCGAGCCGACCGGATCGATGGTGGTCGACATCGGCGGCGGCACGACCGAGGTGGCCGTGCTCTCGCTCGGCGGCATCGTCTATGCCCGCTCGATCCGGGTCGGCGGCAACAAGATGGACGAGGCGATCATCAGCTACATCCGACGCAACCACAATCTGCTGATCGGCGAAGCCACGGCCGAGCGGATCAAGAAGGAGATCGGCTCGGCCTGCCTGCCCGAAGATGGCAACGGCCGGGTGTTGGAGATCAAAGGCCGCGATCTGATGAACGGCGTGCCCAAGGAGATCGTGATCAGCCAGCGCCAGATCGCCGAATTGCTGGCCGAGCCGGTCAGCGCGATCATCGAGGCGGTCAAGGTCGCGCTGGAGCATACCGCCCCCGAACTCTCCGCCGATATCGTCGACAAGGGCATCGTGCTCACCGGCGGGGGATCGCTGCTCGGCAATCTCGACTTCGTCCTGCGCCACGCCACGGGCCTGCCGGTAAGCCTGGCCGATGAGCCTCTCACCTGCGTCGCGCTCGGCACAGGCCGCTGCCTCGAGGAGATGAAGACGCTCCGCCACGTCCTGCACACCGCGTACTAGGGGTGGTACTGACGTCGCTCTTGTCGTCACTCTTGGTTCGCCAAGATCGATTCTGTAGGCTATGCTGCAGCCCTGAGGGGCGTTGGCGCGATCCGATCGGCGGGTTCGGCCGAGCGGAGCGTGCATAGGCGGCGTGACGCCTCGACGACCGTGACGGAGCCACCGGGTGAAGCCTGAGCGTCGCTCGCTGTCACGCATAGCCGTGCCGTTGAAGGCGCTGGTCGAGCGCTTCGCCTTCGGTACGCTGATCGCTGTCTCGGTCGGTCTGCTGATCATCGGCAAGGCCGACGTTCGCCTGTTCGAGGTCGTCAACGAGCGCATCAGCGATGCCCTGGTGCCGGTTCTCGCCGTGCTGGTCGAGCCGATCGAGGCCTCGCGCCGGGCCGCTGATGGGATCGGTGAGTTGGTGGCGCTGCGGGACGACAACGCTCGGCTGCGCGAGCAAAACCAGCGTCTTCTCGAATGGCAGACCGTCGCCCGACAGCTGGCGCTGGAGAACGCGGCATTGCGCCAACTGTTGAAGGTCGGCGTCGGTAGCGACCATCCGACCGCGGTCACCGCCCGGGTCGTCGCCGACGCCGGCGGGCCCTTTGTCCAGACCGTGCTGGTCAACGCTGGGAGCGAGAACGGCGTCGTCAAGGGCATGGCGGCCGTCAACGAACACGGGCTGGTCGGCCGCGTGATCGAGGTCGGCCGTCGGAGCGCGCGCATTCTGCTCCTGACCGATTTCAACTCGCGGGTCCCGGTGATGGTTGAGCCGTCGAGGGATCAGGCGATCCTGGCGGGCGACAACAGTCGGGAGCCCGGCCTGGTGTTCCTGCCGCTCAATCCGCGCCTCTCGGTCGGCGACCGGGTGGTCACGTCGGGCCGGGGGGGCGTGCTGCCGCCCGGGCTCGCCGTCGGTGTGGTCAGCTCGATCGCGGATCAACGGGTCGCGGTGACGCCGCTGGTCGACTGGGACCGCCTGGAATATCTGCGCTTGCTCGAATACACCCCGGTGCTGGCACCCGAGCAGCTCGAGGAGCTGCAGCAGGAGCAGTACGGACCGCCGCCACCGCCGGGTCTCGGTGCCGGCGAGAAGCGACCCGCGGACGACCTCGCGCCGCCGCCAGTGGCCGGGGTGTCGGGCGCCGTGGCGGGCAAGGTCCGGTGATCTGGCTCTGGCTGCGCCAGCTGGACGCACATCTGCGGTTTCTGCGTGCCGTTCGCCACCGCGTTGATCGCGGCCCTAATCGACGTCGCAACGCTGTTCGGCTCGGGACCGGTCAGCCTCAGCTCGTTCACGACCCTCTGCGTGGTCTACTTCTGGAGCCTGTATCGGCCCGACCTGTTCACGCCGGCGGCCGCATTCCTCACCGGGCTGATCTACGACGGCCTGGCTGGCCTGCCGCTCGGCCTGACGTCGCTCGCGCTGCTCCTGGTGCGCAATCTCATGGTGGTGCAACAGCGGTTCTTCCTGGCCCGCTCGTTCCCGGTCATTTGGTGTTGTTTCGTCCTTCTGGCGCCGGCGGTCGAGGCGGCGAGGTGGCTGCTGTCCTGCCTCTGGTGGGGCCATGTGTTCGCGCTCCAGCCGGCTCTGTTCGAGCTGCTGGTCACGATCGCGCTCTATCCTGCGGCGAGCTGGCTGCTCGGCCGGATCCACAATCAGATCCCGAGAATGCTCCATGCACCATGAGGCCGATCGCCTGCGCGTCTTCTCGCGCCGTGCGCTCATGCTCGGCGCCGGCCAGCTCGGTCTTTTCAGCCTGCTCGCGGGCCGGCTCTACTACCTCCAGGTGGCCAGCGCCGACGCAGTACGCGCTGCTCGCCGACGAGAATCGAATCAATCACCGCCTACTGCTGCCGGCGCGCGGCCGGATCTTCGATCGTCACGGCGTAGCCCTGGCGCGCAACAAGCCGACCTACCGGGTGCTGGTGATCCCCGAGCAGGCCAACGACATGCCCGCGACGCTCGGCGCGCTCGCGCGCCTGATCCCGCTACCGGAGGAGCGCATCCAGGAGGTGATCGCCGAGGCGGGCCGGCGCCGTCCATTCGTCCCGATCACCGTCCGCGAGGACCTCGGCTGGACCGAAGTAGCCCGAATCGCGATTCACGCGCCCGATCTGCCCGGCATCACCCTCGAGTCTGGCCTCTTGCGGGCCTACCCGACAGGCAGTGTCGTGGCCCATGTTCTGGGCTATGTCGGGCCGGTCTCGGAGCAGGAGCTGAACGGTGATCCGCTCCTGGAACTGCCCGAATTTCAGATCGGCAAGAACGGCATCGAGAAGACCTACGACGAGGCCCTGCGCGGCCGTCCCGGTCTCAGCCGCTTCGAGGTCAACGCGCTCGGTCGCGAGATCAAGGAGCTGTACCACCAGGACGGCGAGCCGGGCGAGGATCTGACGCTCACGATCGACCTCGACCTCCAGCGCTACGTGCACGAGCGTCTGGGCAGCGAAGAGAGCGCATCGGCCGTGGTCCTCGACGTCGCGACCGGCGACGTGCTGGCGCTCGCCTCGGTGCCGAGCTTCGATCCCAGCGCGTTCAGCAATGGCCTCAGTCCCGAAACCTGGCGTGATCTGACCACCAACGTCAATGCGCCGCTGGTCGACAAGGCGATCGCCGGCCAGTACCCGCCGGGCTCGACGTTCAAGATGATGGTTGCGCTCGCGGCGCTCGAGGCGGGTGTGACGACCCCGGATTACGAGGTCTATTGCCCGGGCTACCTCCAGCTGGGCGATCACCAGTTCCATTGCTGGAAACGTTGGGGCCATGGCCAGCTTGCGCTGGTCGACGCGATTGAACAGTCCTGCGACGTCTATTTCTACGATCTTGCCCGCCGGGTCGGTGTCGACGCGATCGCGGCCATGGCGCATCGGTTCGGCCTGGGCCAGGCGCTCGGCATCGACCTGCCCGGCGAGCGGCCGGGGCTGGTGCCGGACAAGGCCTGGAAGCTCGCCAGCCGCGGCGCCCCTTGGCAGCTGGGCGAGACCCTGATCGTCGGCATCGGCCAGGGCTACATTCAGGCGACGCCGCTACAGCTCGCCGTGATGGCGGCGCGGATCGCCAATGGCGGGCGCCCCGTCCAGCCGCGCTTGGTGCGAGGCACCGCGGCCAACGCCGGGCCGGAAGGGCAGGAACCGGCCACCGCGGGGGCTGCGTCGGAGTGGTCTCTGCGCTTCGTCAAGGAGGGCATGTACCGGGTGATCAATGGCGCCCATGGCACCGCGCGCCAAGCGAGCCTCGGTGATCCCGATCGAGCGATGGCCGGTAAGACCGGGACCTCGCAGGTCCAACGCATCAGCCGATCCGAGCGGGCGAGCGGGGTGCGCAAGAACGAGGAGAAGCCCTGGGAGGAGCGCGACCACGCCCTGTTCGTCGCGTTCGCTCCGTATCGCGAGCCGCGCTATGCCATCAGCGTGGTCGTCGAGCATGGCGGCAGTGGCAGCCAGGCGGCCGCACCGATCGCGCGCGACATCATGGTCAAGGCGCTCGAGATCGATCCGACCCGCCCGGGCCCGGGGCTGACCGCCGAACGCGAGCCGCGCGCACGCGGCGCCGGCGATCCGGTCTAGGTCCCATGGCCTCTGTCGTCCGGTTCAAGTCCGTCGAGCTGACGCTGGTCGAGAAGCTTCGGCTCCTTAACTGGCCCTTCATCTGCGTCGTCGCCACGATCGCTCTGATCGGCTACGGCACGCTGTACTCGGCCGGCGGCGGCTCGCATAGCCCTTGGGCATGGCGGCACAGCGTGCGCTTCGGCGTCGGCGTGGCGGCGATGCTGGTGATCGCTCTGATCGACATTCGCTTCTGGTTTCGTTGGGCCTACGCGATCTATGCCGCGGCGCTGCTCGGCCTGATCGCGGTCGAGATCGCCGGCGACATCAACATGGGCGCACAACGCTGGATCAACCTCGGTCTGTTCCAGCTGCAGCCGTCGGAGGTGCTGAAGATCGCGCTCGTGCTCGCCCTCGCCCGTTACTTCCACGGCGCCTACCTCGAGGACGTGGCGCGCCCCGCCCAGCTGATCGCGCCGCTCGCGATGGTCCTCGCACCGACCGCGCTGGTACTCAAACAGCCGGACCTCGGCACGTCGGTCATGCTGCTTGCCGGCGCCGGGGCGATGATGTTCCTGGCCGGCGTCCGCTGGTGGAAGTTCGCCGTCGTGATCGGTGGCACCCTCGCGACCTTGCCGGTCCTCTGGCAGCAGCTGCACGGCTATCAGAAACAGCGCGTTATGACTTTCTTGAACCCGGAGCGCGATCCGCTCGGTGCCGGTTACCACATCATCCAGTCCAAAATCGCGCTCGGCTCGGGCGGCCTCTGGGGCAAGGGGTTCCTCAAGGGCACCCAGAGCCAGCTCAGCTTCCTGCCCGAGAAGCAGACCGATTTCGTGTTCACCATGCTCGCCGAGGAGGCCGGGCTGGTCGGCGCGCTCGGACTGCTCGTGCTGTTCCTCGTGCTGATCGTATACGGCTTCGCGTTCGCGCTCCGCGCGCGCAGTCAGTTCGGCCGCCTCCTGGCGATGGGCATTACGGTCACCTTCTCGCTCTACATCGTCATCAACATCGCCATGGTCACCGGCCTGATTCCCGTGGTCGGCGTGCCGTTGCCGCTGATCTCTTACGGCGGCACGGCGATGATGACGGTGCTGATCGGCTTTGGTCTGATGCTCAGCGTCGACATCCACCGCGACGTGACCATCCCCCGCTTCCCGGTCGACCACGACCACTAACGGGGCGGCCGGCGATCAGCCGCGCACGATGCTCGGCAGCCAGGTGGCGATCTCGGGCACGGCCATGATCAGCAGCAGGAACGCGAGTATGCCCCAAAGGAACGGCAGATTGGCGCGGAACACGCGCAGCTGATCGACGTCGGCGATCCGACCGGTGATGACCAGGGCGATCGCCATAGGCGGCGTGACCTGGCCGATGATCACAGCGATCACCATGAGCACGCCGAAATGGATCAGATCGATGTGATAGGCGAGCAGCGTGGGCAAAATGATCGGCAGCAGCACCGGGATCAACGGGTCGAGGACCATCCCGGCGATGATCGCGAGAATGACCATCGAGAGGATTCGCAGAAACTGGCTGTCGCCGATCACCAGCGCGTCGATTCCGCGGGCGAGCGCCTCGGGCACATGCGCGTTGGCGAGGCCCCAGCCGAGCGCGAAGGACAGGCTGACGATCAGGAGTAGCTCGCCGGTCAGTTGCACGGCATTGACGAAAACGCGGTAGAGATCGCCGAGACGCAGCACGCGATACACCCAGCAGGCGAGGAAGATCGCGTAAGCGGCGGCGAACGCGCTCGCCTCGGTCGGGGTGAAGACACCTATGACGAGCCCCCCGACGATGATCACCGGCAGCCCGAACGAGAGGGCCGCGCGCCGTCCCGCGTGGCCGATCTCGCGCCAGGAGAAGCGACCATAGGGCTGCCAGCCGAACCTGCGGGCGAGCCAGGCGACGATCGCCATCTGGCTGACGCCGAGCAGAATGCCCGGGATCAGCCCGGCCAGAAACAGGGCGCCAAGCGTGGTCCCGGTGACCGCCGAATACAGAATCATCGGTGAGCTGGGCGGGATCATCGGCCCGATGCCGGCGGACGAGGCACTGAGCGCAGCGGCGAAATCAGCGGGATAGCCGTGCTTCTTCATCGCCGGGATCACGATTGAGCCGGTGCCCGCGAGATCGGCGGTCGACGAGCCGATCATGCCGCCGAAGAACATCGAGGTGACGACGTTGACATGGGCAAGCCCCCCGCGCAGTGGCCCCACCAGGGCGCGCGCGAACTCGAACAGGCGCGCCGAGATGCCGCCGGCGTTCATCACCCCGCCCGCGAGCACAAACAGCGGCAGAGCCAGCAGAACGAACCAACTCATCCCGGAGACCATCATCTGCGGCAGGGTCGACGCCCAGGCGCCGGTCAGCCGGAGATCGAGCGCGACCGCGCTGATCAGGGCAACGACCATGGGCACGCCCAGGACGAGCAGGCCGCATAAAGTCAGCAGAGCGATGATCGCCTCGATCATTGCGCGCCCCGCCGGGTGCCGGCCGCCCCCAGCACGCTATCGGCGCCTACGCCGCACCTCCGAGGCGCTCGCCGCGAAAGCGAGCGCGACCGCGGCGGCGCCGATCCAGAGCGCGGAGGTGAACAGACCCTTAGGCAGAGCCAGATAGGGCGTGCGGTCACCGCCGAAGGTGGCAACGTACCTGAAGCCGAGCCAGGCGAGCCAGGCCAGCATCACAGCGCCGAGCAGTTGCCCGAGCGCTGCCAGGAGACGGCGTAGGACGGGTGAGAACCGGTCGAGAAAGAACTCGATCCTGATCAGCTGCCGGCGCCGGACCGAGAGGAACAACCCGGTCACGGCGAGCCAGGGCACCAGGCTGATCACGACCTCCTCGGCCCACACGAACGATTAGTTCAGGAGGTAGCGCGAGAGCGCGTTGGCGAACACGATGCCAAGGATGCCGCCGAGCAGCCCGACGCCGAGAAGCTCGACCGTGCGATTTATGACCCGGTCGACGAGCGGCAGCCCGCGATCCGGATCCTCGAGCTCGAGCCGGCGCGAGGCGGCGCCGATGCGTGCGGCCAGATCCTCGTCTGACTGCTGCGCCCGACCTGCCTCGCGCCCCGGCTCGTCCTCCTGCATCACAAAGGCTCAGACGTCCTACGAGCCGACCGCGTCGACCACCTTCTTGGTGAACTCCCCGCCTGCGACCGGAGCGATCTTGTCCCAGATAGGTCCGGCGGCCTTCTGGAAGGCCTTCACGTCGATCTCGTTGACCTCCATGTCCTGACTGAGCTCGTCGAGCAGGGTGGCGTCGTTGTTGGCGCCGTAGTCGCGGCTGTGCGCGGCCGCTTTCTGAGCGGCGCGCTGGACCGCTTCCTTCTGCTCGTCGGACAGCCCATCCCAGCGCGCGCCGTTCATCACCAGCGTGATCGGCGTGTAGACGTGGTGCGAGAGTGACAGATACTTCTGCACCTCGAACCAGGAGAATGCCTTGATGTTGCCGAGCGCGTTCTCCTGGCCGTCGACCGTGCCCTGCTGCAAGGCAAGATAGAGCTCGCCGATGTTCATCGTGACCGGGGTGGCGCCCAGCATCTCGAAGGCGAGAATGCGGGTCTTGCTGCCCGGCGTGCGCAGCTTCAGGCCCTCGAGATCGGCCGGCGTGACCACCGGGCGCACGTTGTTGGTGATGTTGCGAAAGCCGATCTCGCCGAAGCCGAGGACCTGGAGGTCGGCGCTCTTGCGCATCGAGGCGGCGAGCTCCTGGCCGATCTCGCCGTCGAGAATCCGGGACGCCGTCTCACGATCCGGGAACAGAAACGGCATGTCGAAGATCGCCCACTTGGCATCGAGCTGGACCGCATCCGAGCCGATCGGGATGACGTCCAGTTGGCCGGAGCGCACCATTTCCATGTGGACGATCTCGTCGCCCAGCGTGCCGCCGTCGTAGTAATCGATCGCGACCGCGTCGCCCAGTTCGTCCTTGAGCGCATCGCGGAAGGCCGCGAGCATGACCTGGGTAGCAGCGCCAGGGGCGCTTTCGACCGACATCTTGAGATCGAGATCGGCGGCGGCTGCCGGTTCGACGATCGCAAGACCGGCGAGCGGCGCGCATAGCGCGAGCGCGGTGAGAGTCCGCCTAGGGAGGATTGTTGCCTCCTCTGTCCTTTGTTGCCCTGATCATTGGGAGACTAGCAGGTCCGGCAGATCTTGCCATCACCGTCGCGGCGCGCGCTGGTCCAGGGTGAGCTCTATGACCCTGCCATCAGCGCGGACGCGACACCCGCCTGATGCCGCCGCAGCCGCGATTGCGGACGTCAGGCGGCGTCGGGAACGACCCGGTCGCGATACCAGCGATAGGCGTGGGCCAGGCCCTCTTCGAGCCGGATCTGCGGTTGCCAGCCGAGTGTTCTGAGGCGCGAGACGTCGAGCAGCTTGCGTGGCGTGCCATCGGGCCGCTCCGCGTTGTAGCGGAGCCGCCCGCCGAAGCCGACCACACGGCGGATGGTTTCGGCCAGCTCGGCGATGGTCAGATCCTCGCCGCAGCCGACGTTGACGTGCAACTCGCCGCTGTAGACCTTGAGCAGGTGGATGCAGGCGTCGGCAAGGTCGTCCACGTGCAGGAACTCGCGCCGCGGCCGGCCGGTGCCCCAGATCTCGACCTCCTCGACGCCCGCCGCCTTGGCCGCGTGCATCTTGGCGATCAGCGCCGGCACGACATGGCTCGTCAGCAGCTCGAAATGGTCGCCCGGACCGTAGAGATTGGTCGGCATCGCGCTGATGAAGTCCGAGCCGTACTGGCGTCGATAGGCCTGGCAGAGCCTGATGCCGGCGATCTTGGCCACGGCGTACCACTGGTTGGTCGGCTCGAGCTGGCCTTCGAGCAGGCACTCCTCGGGCATCGGCTGCGGCGCGTGCTTTGGATAGATGCAACTCGAACCGAGGAACAGGAGCTTCTCAACTCTTGCCTGGCAAGCGCCCTGGATCAGGTTCGCCTCGATCATCAGGTTATCGTAGAGGAACTCGGCCGGGTAGCTGTCGTTGGCGAGAATGCCGCCGACCTTGGCAGCGGCGATCAGCACAACTTGCGGGCGAGCCTTGGCCATCCAGCGCTCGACCTCTCCTTGTCGGCGAAGATCGCACTCCCGCCGCGTCGCGGTCAGGATCTCGCAGTCCTCACGCTCGAGGCGGCGAAGCAGCGCGCTGCCCACCATGCCCCGGTGGCCGGCGACCCAGACCCGCTTGCCCGCGATCGGGTAGATGACGGGGACGTTGTCGCCCTCGCTGGTCATGCCCCCCCTCGCTCGCCTGACCTAGTCCGGACCATTGCGCCCCTCGCGCTCGACCTGGACCAGGTCGGCCTCGACCATCTCGCGCACCAGGTCAGCAAAGCTGGTCGTGTGCCGCCAGCCGAGCCTGGCGCGCGCCTTGCTCGGATCGCCCTGCAGAAGGTCGACCTCGGTCGGCCGGAAATAGCGCGGGTCGACCCGCACCAGCGGCTGGCCGGTCCGGCCGTCGAGGCCGACCTCGTCGACCCCCTCGCCCTGCCAGACGATCTCCCGCTCGGTGCAGGCGAAGGCCAGCTCGATGAACTCGCGCACGCTGTGGATCTCGCCGGTCGCCAGCACGTAGTCGTCGGGCTCGTTCTGCTGCAGGATGCGCCACATGCCCTCGACGTAGTCGCGCGCGTGGCCCCAGTCGCGCTGGGCGTCCAGATTGCCGATGTAGAGGCCCTTCTGCAGGCCGAGCTCGATCGCCGCGACCGCGCGGGTGATCTTGCGCGTGACGAAGGTCTCGCCCCGGATCGGGCTCTCGTGGTTGAACAGGATGCCGTTCGAAGCGTGGTAGCCGTAGGCCTCGCGATAGTTGACCGTGATCCAGTAAGCGTAGAGCTTGGCCGCGGCGTAGGGGCTGCGCGGGTAGAACGGCGTGGTCTCGCGCTGCGGTACTTCCCGGACCTTGCCGTAGAGCTCCGAGGTCGACGCCTGATAGAAGCGCACTCGCTCGCCCATCTTCAGGATGCGGATCGCCTCGAGCAGGCGAAGCGTGCCCAGCGCGTCGGCATTGGCGGTGTACTCGGCGGTCTCGAAACTGACCTGAACGTGGCTCTGGGCGGCCAGATTGTAAATCTCGTCGGGTTGGGTCTCCTGCACCAGACGGATCAGATTGGTGGCGTCGGTCAGGTCGCCGTGGTGGAGAAAGAACCGGGTCTCATGCTCGTGGGGGTCGACGTAGAGGTGATCAACGCGGCCGGTGTTGAATGACGAGGCGCGCCGCTTGACGCCGTGCACCACGTAGCCCTTCGCGAGCAGGAGATCAGCCAGGTAAGCGCCGTCCTGGCCGGTCACGCCGGTGATCAAGGCAACCCTGGCTGACATCTCGCTCCTCGATTCGGACCACGATGGGTCGCGCCGGCGAGTGGCGCGATCGCCGCACCGCCCGCTCGATTCGGACGCATGGGTGCGCCGCGTTCGGGCGCTCCTTACACCAGATGCCCGGACGCCAGCAAGACCTGCGCCGGCGGCCCGCCGAGCGCGCTGCGGCGCTCTGTAGCGAGCGCGTTGTTTTGTCCGCAATAGGTAGCGCATGAGTTGACCGCTGTTGTGGGCCCTGTGGGGTTGTGGGCGACGCGCAGCGTCGTCCAGCAAGTCCACAGCGGCTGGCCGCGTGGCGGTGGTCACGCGGCCAGGTCCTCGGCGCGCGCAGGCGCCGCCGGCGGGAAGCTGGCCAGGCGCTGCGGCCCCTTGAAGATGGCAAGCGTGCCGTCGGGATAGTCGTGCACCCGGACGGTCGCCCGCACCAGGTGGGGACGCAGCGGCGTCGGCGGGATCTGCAGACTGCGGCCATGCCAGCGCACGCAGTTGTCGTTGCCGACCCGACGTTCTTCCTGGACACAGAGGGCGTCGCGCCAGAGCGCCTCGGGCACCTTGACGAAGACCGCGGCCGGCTCTTCGGCGGGCTCGGCAAAACGGGCATTGTGCTCGGGCAGGTAGCCCTCGCGCAGGAAGCGGTTGGCGGCCTCGACAGTGGTGATCCCGGCCAGCGCCAGCTCTTTGGGCAGGCGATCTTGCAGGGTTCGAAAGGCGCGCTCGCATCGGCCTCTGGCCTCGGGCGAGTAGGCCGGGATGTGACCGATGCCGAGCTGCTTCAGGGCTCGCCCGACCTGGGTCAGCTGGGTCTTGGAGACCTTGCCGCCCCCTTCCGGCGTGAAGAAGTAGTGGCTGCCACGGTCGGTGTAGAGCTCCATGAACAGGCCGTGCCGCTCGACCACCTCGAGCAGCCCGCGGAAGCTGCTCATCGTGCCTTCTTCGTCGACCAGGAGCGCCGAATAGAGCTCGCTGGTGGCGTCGTCCATCGTGATGATCAGGTCGAGCGCCGGCTGGTCGGTGAGCCAGGCGTGCTTCGAGCCGTCCTGATGCAGCAACATGCCACGCATTGGCCGGCGAGGACGCTTGCGACGATGGGCGCCCCGTCGGGCTGCCGGCGCCACCACACCGGTCTTTTGCAGGTAAATCCGGGTCGTGGTGTAGCCGAGCTTGTAGTCGTGGCGCTTCTCCAGCTTCTCGTGGAAATGCTTGATCGTGAAGCCCTGATAGTTCTCCTGATACAGCGCGCGCATACGCTCGAGCTCGTCCTCGGGCGCCCGTTTGGGCGACGGCTGGCCAGCCCGGCGATCGACCAGTCCTGCCGCGCCCTCCTCCTCGTAGCGTTCCCGCCAGCGGCGCAAGGTTCGCTCGCTGACCCCGAGCGCTGCCGCCGCCTCGGCGTGGCTCAGGCGACCCTTCTCCCAACGTTCCACCAGCTCCTCGAAACGCATGATCCCGATCCTCGCAAGCCTCTCCACCCAGCCCCCCGTTCCAAGTTCCTTGGAACGCTTCCAGAACCGGACAGATCACGCGCTACCTAAACCGGCCAGCTCACGCGCTCCCTACAGCGCGCTGCGGCGCTCTGGACAGCACAGGGCGGCGCGGCCATAGTTGTCGGCCACGAGCGCAGCCGGCAGGTCGCCGGGCGAATACGCCATCGGTGCACGCGATGTATCAGGAACGGACCCGCTCGATTCGGATCTCGGTCGAGCCGTTCTACCTTGACGATCAGTCGATGCCCGAGCAGAACCGCTTCGTGTTCGGCTATCGGATTCAGATCGACAACCAGGGCGGCGAGACGGTCCAGCTGATCAGCCGGCACTGGCGGATCACCGACTCGCTCGGCCGGACCATGGAGGTGCGCGGCGCCGGCGTGGTCGGCCAGCAGCCCGTGCTACGACCGGGCGAGACCTTCGAGTACACCAGCGGCACGCCGCTTGCCACGCCGAGCGGCATCATGGTCGGCAGCTATCAGATGGTCACTACCGCGGGCGAAGAGTTCGAGGTCGCAATTCCAGCATTCTCGCTCGACGTTCCCGGCACCCGGACAGCGCCCAACTGACCCGACTTCGTCCCACCGAGATGCGTACTGCGCGATCGTGACCACCCTCCGGGTGCTTGCCAGACCGGTCCTGATCGATCTGCGACCGATCCTCTTTGTGGTCGGCATTCTTCTGATCATTCTGGCCCTGTTCATGGCGCCACCAATGGTCGCCGACATGGCAGCCGGGCATCCCGACTGGCAGGTCTTCCTGGCCGCCGGCACGGCGACCCTGTTCATCGGCGTCACGCTGGTGCTCATGAACCGCGCGCCGGGTCTGGCCGAGCTCACCGGGCGGCAGGCATTCGCCCTGACCACCATGGTCTGGGTCGTGGTGGCGCTGTTCGGCGCGCTGCCCATGGCGTTCTCCGAGCTCGGGCTGAGTATCGCCGATGCCGTCTTCGAGGCCATGTCGGGCATCACCACCACCGGCTCGACCGTGATCGTCGGGCTCGACCACGCGCCGCCTGGCATTCTCCTCTGGCGCGGCATTCTGCAATGGCTCGGCGGGGCCGGCTTCATCGTGATGGGGGTGGCGATCCTGCCGGTCCTGCGGGTCGGCGGCATGCAGCTGGTGCGGACCGAATCCTCGGATCTTTCGGAAAAGATCCTGCCGCGGGCGGCCCAGGTGGCATCGGCGACCGGCCTGATCTATCTGGGCCTCACTCTGGCCTGCGCCGTCCTCTACTACGCTGCGGGCATGACGCCGTTCGAGGCGGCGGTGCACGCCATGACCACGCTCTCGACCGGCGGCTATTCGACCAGTGACGCCTCGCTCGGTGGCTTCGACAACGCCGCCATCGAGGCCGTCGCGATCGTCTTCATGTGCCTGGGCAGCCTGCCCTTCGTGCTCTACATCCAGCTGACCAACGGTCAGTGGTGGCCGCTGTTACGCGACGCCCAGGTGCGTTGGTTCTTCGGCATCATCGTTGCGTACATCGCAACGATTGCCACTTGGCTCACGCTGGTCGAGAACATCGCGCCACTCGCCGCGCTGCGCCACGCCGCGTTCACCACCGTCTCGCTGATCACGACCACGGGCTACGCCTCGACCAACTACGGCCTCTGGGGCACGTTCCCGATCGCGGCACTGTTCTTTCTGATGGCGATCGGCGGCTGCACCGGATCGACCGCCGGCGGCATCAAGGTGTTCCGCTTCACCGTACTGCACGCGATCGCGACGAGTCAGATCGGTCGTCTGGTCCGACCGCACGGCGTGTTCGTGGCGACCTTCAATGGCCGGCCACTGCCCGACACCGCCGCCGTAGCCGTAATGGCCTTCGTGTTCATGTTCGGTCTGTCGTTCGCGGTGTTCACGATGCTGCTGTCGATGCTCGGGCTGGATTATCTGACAGCCATGTCCTCGTCGATCTCTGCGCTGTCCAACGTCGGTCCCGGGCTCGGCGTCGTAGTCGGGCCGGCGGGCAATTTCTCCAGCCTTCCGGACGCCGCCAAGTGGCTGCTTTCGCTCGCCATGTTGCTCGGCCGGCTCGAGTTGTTCACGGTGCTGGTCCTGTTCACGCCGGTGTTCTGGCGGGGCTGAGGAGGCGTCCTCACCAGCTGCCGGTGTTCGCCATCGAGGCCCAGGGCTCGCGCTTGGGCAGTGCCTCGCCCTTCTGCAGGAGCTCGATCGAGATGCCGTCGGGCGAGCGTACGAACGCCATGTGGCCGTCGCGCGGCGGCCGGTTGATCGTGACGCCGCCGTCCATCAGGCGCTGGCAGGTCTGATAGATGTCGTCGACCCGATAGGCCAGGTGGCCAAAGTTGCGCCCGCCCGTGTAGGTCTCAGGGTCCCAGTTGTAGGTGAGCTCGAGCATCGGCGATCTGGCGTCCGAACGCGCGCGTCGCTCGTCGCCCGGTGCTGCCAGAAAGATCAGCGTGTAGCGCCCCTGCTGGTTGTCCGTGCGCCGGATCTCTTTGAGGCCAAGCTTGTTGCACCAGAAGTCGAGACTCGCCTCGACATCGCTGATCCGGACCATCGTGTGCAGATATTCCATTGGCTATCCTCCACTCCAGGATTTTCGGCGCGAGCCCGTATTCCGGCCGCGGCTCTGAACATGCGCCGAAATCCGGCGCGATCAAGCATGTGGGCAGCTCGCCCGACCGGTCACCCGACCCGAGCGACGAGGTCCGTGAGCTCGTCCAGCTCGATCTCGTCGCGGCGGAAGTGCGCCGCCACCCGTCCCTGAGCGAGCACGGTCAGGTCATCGGCCACGGACAGCGCGTGCCGGAAATTGTGGGTGATGAGGATGATCGCCTGGCCCTGGTCGCGGGCCTCGGCGATGTGATCGAGGACCCGCCCCGCCTGGCGCACCGCGAGCGCCGAGGTCGGCTCGTCGAGCACCAGAAGGGACGAGCCGAAGAACATCGCGCGCGCGATGGCGAGCGACTGCCGCTCGCCGCCCGAGAGGTTCACGCCCCTCTCGTCGAGACCGCGCTCCCAGCGGACGCCGAGCCGGTGGAGGGCGGAGCGCGCCATCTCGTCGGCCCGCCTGAGGTCGAGCAGCTTGACGGGGCCGATGCCTTTCTGCGGCTCGCGGCCGAGGACGACGTTGCGCGTCACCGAGAGGAGCTCGCAGACCGCGAGGTCCTGGAAGACCGTGGCGATGCCGCGCTCTCGTGCCTCGGCCGGGTTGGTGAAGGTCACCGGCTCGCCGCGAAAGCGCAGCTCGCCCCGGTCGGGCGGGAAGACACCGGAGAGGATTTTGATCAGGGTGGACTTGCCCGCGCCGTTGTCGCCGAGCAGCGCCAGGATACGCCCCGCGTAGACCTTGAGCGAAACGTCGACCAGCGCCGTCGTGGCGCCGAAGGCCTTCGATACGTTGATCGCCTCGAGCACGGGCACGGCGTCCGGTGGGATCGGCCTGATCGCGCGCGGCCGCATGTGGCGATCGTCGGAGCCGCTGCCCGCCGGCAGTCGACCCCTTCGATCTTGCCCCGGCCGAGCCGGCGCGCTCATCGTCGGGGCTCCTCGGCAAGTCCGGCGCGCGTGACCCGCTCATCGGGCGGTCCGCCGTCATCGTCGCCATCGTCCGGATCCTCGCCTGCGATGATCGCCGCGTCGGCCGCATCGCTCCTGCGCTCGAAGCCGCCGAGCGACCGAGGAGGGGTGAGGGGGTGGATGAGATCGGGAACATAGTTGCCGCCCGGGCATTTACCCATTCGTGATCGAAATCGTGCATCGTGTCGAGACGCGGTTCTCCCGCCGAATGGAATATCGGACAGACCGCGCGCGTTCTGTCGATGTGAGGTCTCGCCGGCAAGACCGTCGAGATCGGCACCGACGCGTCGAGGTTGATCTACGACGTGGGGCCAAGAACGCCCGGTGGGGGAGGAAGCGAAGGATCTGGGTGATGGGGAATTCAGCCAGCGGGCTGGAAGATCGTTCTCATAGCACTCGTCGTCTTCTGCCTGCCCGCCGCCGCGGCGGCGGCTGATTCCGAGGGCGTCACCTGTCCGAAAGCCCTCAGCCGGGGGATACCCCAGCGGGCGCCCGGAACGTTGACCGGGAGCGAATTCGTCCGCCAGACGGCGGCCATGAGCGAGGTCGAGCGCGAGGAGGTGATCGGCGCCGAGCTGCTCGCGGGCGACCTGCCTCCCTTCCTGAGGCATCTGAAGTCGGTCACCCTGCAAGGCCAGACGGCCGACGGCAACACCGTCCGGGTCACCGTTTGCGTGACGCCGGACTATCTGGCGCTCGGGTCAAATGAGGACTTTCTTCGTATCCCGATGGCATTGCCGACCGCGCTCAGGGTTGCCGACCGCTTCGGCTTCGTGCTGCCAACTGCGAAGATCGTCGACGCGATCTACGAGCAGGCAGATGTACATCTCCGGCCGCAGCCGCTGCCGGCGGGGCCGCAGATGCGCTCGACCGCCTACTACTGGCGCCACGAGGCGCAGATCCGCGCGCAGCGCCTCGCCGTGGGGGCGCCGCTCGGTGCGCTGATCGCCGGCGACAAGAAGGATCTCGTGCTGACCAACCTGCTCCTGGAGCGGCCGGGCCGGGTCGCGATCTATGGCTGGCACCGCGGCGACGGCGATCCGATCCAGCCGCTCAGCATCGTTCATGGCGCCCGCTACGCCGACTACAGCCACGGCGTCCGCCTGGTCAGCGCAGTTGTCTACGTCGACGGCCGCCCGCGGGCGATCGCCGAGGTTCTCGAGGACCGGCAGCTCGCACCGGTCGTGAGCGACGAGGGGCCGATCCCGGTTCCCGCTGTCATGCTGATGGAAGCGCGCTCCAAGGTGCTCGCCCAGGCAGAGCAGCCCAACGGCTGAGCGTCGGTCGCGTGCCGCGGGCCACCGGGTGGTGCGGCCTCATTTCACCAGGGCAGCACCTGGCCGTTCCGGTGGACGAAGCGGCCGCTCGTCTCGAGCGTCAGTTGATCGATACGCTCCAGCATGTCGCGCACGGCGACCTCGGGCAGCACGCTGTCGGCGGGTCGCACCATGTGCCGGATCGAATCGATTGCCGAGGCCAGAATGTCCGTCTCCACGACGCCGGGATGGAGTGCGATCACGGCGATTTCGCGCGCGCGAAGATCGCGCGCAAGCGACACGCCCGCCATGTTGAGCGCCGCCTTGGCCATGCGATAGCCATAGAATTCCACCCGATGAATTGTCGCCAATGGACCCCGCCCGACTGCTGATCAGGGCGATCTTCGCGCCGGCTGGAAGGTTCGGCAGCAAGGCCTGGGTGATGCGGAGCGGGCCCAGCGCGTCGACGTCGTATTCATGGCGCATGCGCTGAAAATCGGAGCTCGCCGAGCCCGGAAGAATCGAAGGTGCCGGCGTTCAGGATCAGCCAGTCGATCCGGACCCCGACAAGATCCCGTGCCAAGCGGAGCGATGACTGATCGCTCGTCATCTCGACATCTTCGAAAATCCCGACCGGCAGCGCCTTCAGTTCCGCCGACGGTCGCCGGCAGGTCGCAATGACCGTGTCTCCGCGCGCGATGAGTTGTCGGCAGAACTCGAGACCCATGCCCCGGTTGGCGCCCGTCACGAGGGCGGTGATCATGCCTCGATCCCCGTTGAACACACAACCGCTGGTACGATACCGGTTCCACTTGGCGGCGTCCAGCGACTTACAGCAGCGAAGACCCGATTGCGACCAGGGCTCGCGCCCCCTGCGCGGTCACGGCCATCGACGGCCAACCGGAGGCGACTGTCTCGTTCGACTTCTCCACAGAAATGGCTGCGGCCCGTTTCTCACAGCTCTCCACACCGGAAATCGCGGCCCGAGCGTCTTGTCCTGAAACGTGGGATACTTGTCGTTGCGGCAAGATGCCAAGGCGCGAAAGCTCATCTCTCAGGAGGCGATCTGATGCCCGACGTTTACGATCGTCCCCCACAGCGTCACATCGCGATGCTGGCGTTCGACGGGAGCGAAGTTCTGGATATTTGTGGTCCGCTGGACGCGTTTTACTATGCCGATCGCTGGTTACGAGAGCTCGGACGAGTATCGGAGCCGGTCTATCCCGCTCGGATCTTGGGGCCCGCTTCCGGACCGATTGTCACTTCATCCGGAATGCGGATCATGGTCGATCAGGCGTTCTGCGACGTGGACGTAGACATCGACACCTTGCTCGTCGCCGGGGGCGAGATCGACGCAGCGCGCAGCGATCCCGCTTTGCTGGCCTGGCTGAAACAGACGGCGGGCAGTGCGAGACGAACCGCTTCCATTTGTACGGGCGCCTTCCTCCTGGCAGCGAGCGGGGTCCTCGATGGTCGCCGCGCGACCACTCACTGGTACTACTGCAACCGATTGGCGAAGGATTTCCCCACTATCCAGATGGAACCGGACCGGATTTTTGTCCGCGACGGCGCCGTGTACACCACCGGCGGCATTACCTCTGGCATCGATCTCGCGCTGGCGATGATTGAAGAAGATTGGGGAACGGAAATCGCCCTGCTGGTTGCTCGAACCCTGGTTGTTTTTCTCAAGCGTCCAGGCGGGCAATCGCAGTTCAGCACGTTTCTGTTGAATCCGGCGAAGACGCGGCGGGATTTTCAGGAGTTGCAGTCCTGGATTATCAGCAATCCGGGTGCCGATCTGAGTCTGGAGAAGTTGGCGGCTCGCATGGCCATAAGTCCGCGCAATTTCGCTCGAGTTTTCGAGCGTGAAGTCGGGATGACGCCGGGTAAATACGTCGAGTTGGTCCGCCTCGAGGCGGCGCGGTGTCAGCTGGAACAAACCAAGCTGCTGGTGGACGAGATCGCGACGGAGTGCGGTTTCGGCAACCCGGAGCGCCTACGCCGAACCTTCCAGCGTCGATTGAAGGTCAGCCCTCAGGACTACCGAGCACGTTTCCGCTCGACGCTCGGACTGGAAAGATCGGCTCCGGGTGAGGATCAAATGGGTACTCCGGCTCTGCAAGCGCCTCGGGCCAGGAACCAATTCCAATAGCGGGTTCAGCTTCATCACGTCATGTGTCAACTCCATTGGAGGAAGTAGTCATGGATAGTTACAAGGAGTTTTTCAGACGAGACTTCAGGCAAGCGGGCCCCTCGGACGGCCCGGTTCGGGACCAAATCGGCACCTGGCGGGCGCAGCTGCGAGCGAACATCTCGAGTAGGGCGAGGCCCATCAGACAGGTGTGCCGCCCGGCTGTGTCGGACGAGTTCGGTAGTCCCCGTGCCGCCTCGACCGCCGGAACGAGGCCGTAGCCGTTTATCCCGAACATGGGCTCATAGCCCCTGGATTGGTCTGAGGAGCCCTTCATGCGTATTCTGCTGCTTTCCAGCGCCTACAACAGTCTCACCCAACATGCCCACGTGGAGTTCACGGCCCGCGGGCACCGCGTGGGAGTGGCAATTGCCACCAAGGCGGAAGGAATGCGAGAGGCGGCCGGCCAGTTCCGGCCCGATCTCATCCTCTGTCCCATGCTCGCCCAAGTGATTCCCCAGGACCTCTGGGAGACCTATCCGTGCCTGATTCTTCATCCCGGCGTCGTCGGCGACCGCGGCGGCAATTCGCTGGATTGGGCGATTTCAACCAGGAATCGGAGTGGGGCGTAACCGTGGTCCAGGCGGCGGAGCATGTGGACTCGGGGCCGATCTGGGCGTAACAAACACCATGCTAAAGCGAGACCTACCGTCACGAACAGCCATGCCCATCCGCACTCGACCAGGAACGTCACCGAGCGGCGCGCCGCGTAGCAGCTCAACCCAGATTGCCTGCTAGCACTGATTGGATTTGGTCCGCATGGGATGCGAGAAATACTGCTTTCACTCAAGCGAAGCGGCGATTCAGTTGGCAGCGTCCAGAGACTTGCAGCAGCGAAAGCTCAGGTGATAGTTCTCATGGCTGTTGGCATCCATGACCCGGCTGCCGTGCCAGAAGGGCGCACGCCAGCGGCACCAGTCTTCGTGGGCGTGGTAGGTATCGAAGATGAACCAGCTGCCTTTCATCTCGGTGTAGCCGAGGTTCGTGCTGCCGCGGCTCGCCATCTGGTCTTCGCTTAGCGGCAGGTTCATGTGCTCGGCGGCGTTGCCGTTGAGATCATAGACGCCGAGCGGGCTGTGGCAGCCGGGGAAGTCGCCGGTGGGATAGGTGTTCGAGCCGCATTTCGACCAGCCGCCGCCGTCGCAGGTCGGGCTCTTGTGGCTGGCCGCGGCGCACACGCCCTTTTCGTAGGCGGGGCCGTAGCTCCAGGTCTTGGTGGGCGCGTCGGCCTCGTTATGGACCCGGCGCATGCGCTCGATCGCGGCGTTCGGGCTCACGCCCTTGGCCAGATCGAAGCGGTAATCCGGCGGCTGCAGGCTGCCGGCGCAGGCACCCTCCCATTCGTGAGCATCGCAGATGCGCTTGCCGACCGCTTCGCAGAGGAGCGCCGCTTCGCGGGCGCGCACCCAGACGACCGGGTAGGTGCAGGGGATGTCCGGAAACTCGAACTGGTCGATGCAGGCCTTCGCGTCCTCGGGCCGCTGGGTGGCCGGATCGTAGAGGGGGGCCATGTACTTGGCGCCGCAGATTTTCTCGAACTCGGGTTGGCGTAGCTTACCGACTGCTGCTCGAGCTTGGCGCGGCACTGCTCGGGCGTCACCGGGTGCTCGGCGATCGCGGGATTGCCCTGGCCGATCACGCCGGAGCGGGCGAAGATCGCGCGGACCTCGGCCATCTGCTGCGTCGCTCAGGCCGTGAACCTCCTGCAGCTGCTGAAACAGCTGATCGTTCTGCTTCTGGAGCGCGGTTTCGGCGGCGGCGATGCCGGGCGCCAGGCAGGAGGCAAGGAGCGCTGCGAGCAGGTGGCGTCCGCTCATCGCTGATCCTCGGGGCGGTACAGGTAGAAGAAATCGCGGTTGTCGGCGAAACCGATGAACCTTGGGATCATCTGGCCCTCGGTGGTCTTGTCGACCTCCTCCATGCCGTGGATCAAGTGCTCGACGACGACCTGGTCGCCTTTGCGCACGTAGAGGGCCAGGTAGGTGTGCTCGAGGGCGTTGATGTCGAGCTGCATCGCGTAGCGACAGCCGTAGGCCTGAAAGACCCGCGCCATGGCCGAAGGCGTGGCGGTCGAGAACCAACCATAGACCAGGAAGCTGGCGCCCGGCGGCCTTCAGAAGGCAGGCGCCGGCGCGGAGTGTGCGAAGCTTCTCCTCGGCCGAGCCGGACCAGTTGCCGGGTCCCCATCTGGCGACCAGAGGGCCGGGCGCCGGCGCACCGGTCACAGGGTCGGGCTCGATCAGAGGTACCCCGTTCTGGCGCGCGAACTCGATCCGGGCGAGCAGATGGTCATTGGCTTCGGACCAGGTTCCCATGTGGACCGTGCCGTCATCGAGCCGGTACAGGGTCGCGAGGCCGGGCTGCAATTTGCTGAATACCACGCCCGCCTCGATGAAGCCGTAGTGGCTGCCGTGGTTGCGGTCGGCCAGGTCGCCGTAGCGGAACGCGCCGTGCTCGCGCTTGAAGCCGCCGGTGAAGGCCGCGACGGTCCGCCCGACCAGCTTCGGGCTGACCATGCCGGTCGTGATCAGCGGCGCGGACGTGCCGATGCCATCGGGGCCAGGCAGCCGGTCGTCGCGAACGGCATCCGGTGGGCGGGGCGACCAGTCGACCCGCGGGTGATCGGTGCCGAGGATGAAGCCGAGATCGAACGCGCCGAGATCGAAGGCGACGAGATAGTCGAGCGCGGATGCTTCGACGGCATCCAGATGAACTCGCCTTGTTCGGATAGCTGTCCAGGATCTCCTTGGCGATGGCTTCCGGCTGAATGACGCTCAGGTAGATACCCGGCAATCCGTTGACCGGATACCAGCGACCGAGTGCCAGCTGGCCGGAGGCGGATCCGGCGACCGCAATGCCGAGATCCTCGGGCGTCACGGCGCGATCGGCGTAGTCGGCGCTGAGCGATGCCGGCACCGGGGCGCCGGCTGGCTCTGGGGCAGGCTCGAGCGACGCGCCTGGAGCCGCTTTCTCGATAAAGGCGTCGCGGTAGAAGGTGTCGCGCACGAAGCCGACGATGGCCTCCCCGCTCCAGACATGGTCGCGGAGAAAATCGGTCACCCGCTCGAGGTCGGTCTGGTGCCCCGCAACCTGGTTTCGCAGGTAGAGATGATCCTGACAGAGGGGTGCGTAGGGCAGCGATCGAGTTCCTGGCCTGTTTCAAGGGTGTCGGATCGCCCGACCAGAGGTCGCAGGCGAGGTTCCCGCTGTCGGTCGAAATCAGGATGCCGTGTGGCTGGCTCTCCGCCAAGCTCAGGCGCTGGTCGCGCGGATCCGGGTTCTCGAGGTGATAGCTCGCGCGGCCCCCGGCATCGCCCCAGTCCAGGGTCAGCAGAAACCAGGCGTTGATGTCGGGGTTGAGGTCGATCAGGGTGGCAGTCCCGTGGCGGTTCCCGGCGCCCTCGGCGGCAATCGTGTCGCTGCGCCGGAACTGCTGGAGCTCGACGATCGTCTTGGGCACCTCGGCCCGATACTGTGCGGCCTGATCCGCTGCCGAAACGGGTGCGTTGTCGGCCAACACGGCTGGCGCGAGAGGCAGGCAGAGGCTGGCCAGGAGCTGCGCGACCAGGCAGCCGCGCCAGCCCCACCGCGAGCGCCGGCTTGCACGCGAAGCGTTCATGTCGCAACGAACAGGATCACGGCCATCAGGACGATGACGGTCTGGCTGACGCGATCGCGAAGGGCAAAGACCAGAGGGTCGTCGTGCATGCGGGCGCGGTGCGCCATCAGCCACATGTAGCTGATCCAGTAGAGGAGGAGCACGCAGACCAGCCAGATCAGCTGCTGGCGCCCATAGAGGAGATGTGCCGTGTCGCTCGTGATGTAGAGCGCCAGGACGAGGACCGCGAGAAAGCCGCTTGCACCGCCGAGCGCCGCGAGCAACTCGCTGTCCTCGAGCAGGTAGCCGCGTGCGTGCGCGTGCGTGCCCTCGACCGCACGCATGGCGACCAGCTCGGCGTAGCGCTTGACCATGGCGAGGCTGAAAAACAGAAAGACGCAAAACGCCAGAAGCCAGGCCGATGGCGCAATGCCCACGGCAGCCGAGCCAGCCATGACGCGCATCGTATAGAGCCCGGCCAGCGCGAGCACGTCCAGGATCACCAGGTCCCTCAGGCGGAAGGAATAGGCGAGCGTCAGGCAGTAGTAGACTGCGAGCACGGCGAGAAAGGACCGCGGTAGGAGGAGCGCGCAGGCGATGCCGGACGCCAGCAATAACGGTATCATGGCAACCGCATGAGCCGGGCGCACCCGACCCGAAGCGAGGGGCCGGTTCCTCTTGCGCGGATGGTGCCGGTCGCTCGGCAAATCCATCAGGTCGTTCAGAATATAGGCGCTCGAAGCGCAGAGGCTGAAAGCGACCAGAGCGAGGAGCGCCTCCTTCAACAGACCGTCCTCACCTAGACGATGGGCCGCAAGCAGAGGCACGAACACCAGCGTATTCTTGAGCCACTGATAGGGGCGAAGCGCCCTGAAGTAGTAGTAGAGGCCTGAGGAGGCGCCCTCGAACACGCGCGCCACCCTGGTCTCCCTGGCGACCTTGGCGGACAGCCCCGATCGCGGTCCGACAAGGATCGCCGCGCGGGCCGCATGCCACACCGGGCGATCGCGCCGGCTGCGGCCCGCGTAGTCGAAGCCCTTCGCCCCGAACTCGGCGACCAGCCGGTCCGCCTTTCGCTCCCCGGACAGATCCGTGGTGCCGTCGCTCGCCAGGACCGCCTCGAACAGTCCGAGATGGCGGGCGACGTCCTTCGCCACGCGCTCGTCGGCGGAGGTGACCAGGACGATCGGTACGCCGCGGTGCTTTTCCGCCTCGAGGTAAGCGAGCAGATCCCGCCGGTAGGGGAGGGTGCGAACCTCGGGCGCGGCCTCCTCGGCCAGCCGACGCTTGAGGCCGGCCTTGCCGCTGGTGAGCCAGAAGGGCACCATCAGAAGGCGGAGCGGCCGGCGCTTTGCCAGCGCGAACAGGGATTCGATCAGCAGATCGGAGCCGACCAGCGTCCCCTCGAGCTCGACGACCAGCGGCACCGGGTGCTCGGCGACGTCCGGCGGTCGGTCAGTTCGGGGCGCTGCAAGCTCCATTTCCATGACCTATGCATCTAGCTGCGTGACGAAGGTCGGCTAGAGAGGGATCACTCATGGGCCGATCAATCTGCCGTCGATGATCGTCCGGGTTTCTCACCAGCGCATAATATAGCCGAAAAAACGCGGGAGGCTAAAAGAGCCGTTTGACGAGCCGCAAGATGCCCTGCTTCCATGGCGCGCGGTGCGAGATGCCCGACGTGCCGCGAATCTTGGTGCGATTGGCGACGTACCAGTCGTAGTTGCGAATCAGCGCCTCCCGGTTGGAGTATTTCGGGGCGAAGCCGAGCCGGATTTCGATCCGCTCGATCGAGACGAAGCTGTCCTTGGCGGCGGTCTCGTAGACCCATCGGTAGAGGGGCGAGAGGTGCAGGAGCTCGAGGACCTTCAAGGTCCAGATCAGGGGGCGGGCAGGGAAGCCGATGACCCGTTTGTTGTGGCCCGCATGATCGAGAACGGCCTGGAAGTCCTCGCGCATCGTGCCGAACTGCTTGGCGCCGACGTTGAAGGTGTCGTTGACGAGGCTCCGCTCGCCGGTCGCGCAAAGATAGATGGCGTGGCAAAGGTCTTCGACGTCGAGCAGCTGGTAGCGGTTGTCGCCCATACCGAGCAGGGGGAAGTTCCGGCCGTCGAACGCCCAGTCGTAGAGGAGCTCGAACACCCCGAGCCGCTCGGGACCCACGAACGTCTTGGGCCGGACGATGGGCACGCAGAGCCCTCTGGCCCGATACTCCAGACAGAGTTGTTCAGCCCGAATCTTCGCTTCGCCGTAAGGGCCGACCCCTTCCAGGCGGTCGTCCTCCAGGAGCGGATGGTGATCCGGGATGCCGTAGACCGCGGTCGACGAGATGTGGATGAAGCGGGACACGCCATCGCTGGAAGCACTCTCGAGCAGAATTCGCGTGCCCTCGATGTCGGTCGAGAAGATCGCTTCCTTGCTGTAAAGAGGCAACGCGGCGGCCGCGTGGACGACGATGTCGACACCGCTCATGGCGCGCTCGACGGTGGCCCGGTCGCGGATGTCGCCCTGGATCACCTCGACCGCGTCCCGCTCGGGATAGTCGAACGGCGCGATGTCAAGCGAGCGGACCTTGTGCCCGCGGGCCAGCAGATGGCGGATCAGGTTGATGCCGAGGAAGCCCGCGCCGCCGGTGACGAGACAGTCGGTCACGTGAACGACCGGTGAGCGACCAGCAGGATGCCGAGGACGAGCAGCGCCAGACCCACCAGCTGTGACGTGGTCACGGCCTCCCGGAGAAACAGGACCGAGACCGAAACGACGATGATGATTCCCCCGGCCACCATGACCGGGTATGCCACCGACAGATTGAGCCGCGTGAGCGCCGCCACGTAGAACACGACGTTCAGAGCGAACAGAATCAGCCCCGCGAGCAGAGGGTAGTTGGTTGCCAGCCGGCCGATGAAGCCCGCTTCACCGGGGATTGTGAGACGCGCGGCACCGATCTTGAGAAGAATGTTGGCCGTGGCGTTCAGCGTCAATGCGAGGGCGAGAAGCAGGTATCCCATGACATTCCCAAAGGGCCAGAAGAGTGACGTTACGGGCGGCCCTGGAGATGGTCAAGCGAGCGCCTGTTCTGCGCTGCCGCTTTGTCGTGGGGTTTTGAAGGCGAGGCCATGCAGCCGGCGAGATTGACCAACGCCGCACTGGTTGCCCTGGCCGCGCTCGGCCTCGTGGGCGGCGTTGCGGCGTGGCTTGCTGGCTATCCCTTGCTGGCTGATCGGATTTGGGCGGGTGCGACCTTGCCCGTGCTGGTTGTGGTCCTGTTCGGCATGGTGCGCGCGCTGTTCGGACGGGAGCTGGGGGTCGATCTGATCGCGGTGGTCTCGATGGCGGGCGCTTTGCTGCTCGGCGAAATGCTTGCAGGCGTCGTGATCGCCCTGATGGTCGCAGGCGGGGGCGCGCTCGAGGATTTCGCCCAGAACCGTGCCCGGCGCGAGCTGACGCGGCTCCTGGCGCGGGCGCCAGCGATTGCCAACCGCTACGCCGACGGCACTATCGCTCAGGTGCCGCTTGCCGAGGTGCGCCCCGGTGATCGGCTGCTGGTGCGCGCGGGCGAGGTTGTCCCGGTCGACGGCGTGGTCGTGAGCGGCACCGCGGTGCTCGACGAATCGGCGCTGACCGGCGAGCCACTCCCGGTCGAGCGGCTGCCCGGGGACCGGGCCCGCAGCGGCACTGTCAGTGCCGGCGATCCCTTCGATCTGCGCGCCGTCGCAACAGCGGAGCAGAGCACTTATGCGGGTATCGTGCGCTTAGTCCAGGCGGCGCAGGCCGAGAAGGCACCCTTCGTCCGACTGGCCGATCGCTACGCGCTCCTGTTCGTGCCGTTGGCCCTCGCCGTCGCTGGCCTAGCCTGGGTCGCCTCAGGCGATCCGGTGCGCGCCCTCGCGGTTCTCGTGGTGGCGACCCCGTGCCCACTGATCCTCGCCGCGCCGGTCGCAATCGTGGCCGGCATCTCGCGCGCCGCGCGGCATGGCGTCCTGGTGAAGGGCGGCGGCGCGCTTGAGACGCTGGCACGCGGCAAGATCCTTCTGTTCGACAAGACCGGCACGCTGACTTCGGGTCAGGCGCGACTCAGCCTGACCGAGACCGACGGCAGCGTGGCCGCGGACGAGCTGCTGCGTCTCGCTGCCTCGCTCGATCAGGTCTCGCAGCACGTGATCGCCGAAGCTCTGGTCATCGCCGCGCGCGAGCGCGGTCTGCAGCTCGCCATGCCAGCTGACGTGCGCGAAGCGCCGGGTGCCGGCCTCGAGGGCACGGTCGACGGCCGGCGCGTGGCGCTCGGCAGCTACGCCTGGCTGAGCGAGCGCGCGCAGCCGGCGTCTTGGAGCGCCCAGGTGCTACGGCGCATGGCCTACGAGGGGGCGACCAGCGTGTTCGTCGCCCTCGATGGCGTCACCCGCGGCGCGCTGGTGCTGAGCGACGAGATCAGGACCGACACGCCCAAGGCGCTCCGCTCGCTGCGCGAGGCCGGGATCGTCAAGATGATCATGGTCAGTGGCGATCGTTTCGAAGTCGCGGAGGCGATCGGTGCGGCGCTCGGCATCGACAGCGTGCTCGCCCAGCGGACGCCTGAAGACAAGGTCGCAGCGGTCCTCTCGGAACGCAGCGAAGCCGTGACCCTGATGGTCGGCGACGGCATCAACGATGCGCCGGCACTCGCCGCGGCCGACGTCGGCATCGCGATGGGCGCGCGCGGCAGCGGCGCTTCCTCCGAGGCGGCCGACGTCGTCCTGCTGGTCGATCGGCTGGACCGCCTCGCCGATGCGCTGAAAATCGCCCAGCGCGCGCGCGCCATCGCTCTGCAGAGCGTGCTCGTGGGCATGGGTCTGTCGCTCGCTGCGATGGTCGTGGCCGCCTTCGGGCTGCTCGTGCCGGTGGCCGGTGCCTTGCTCCAGGAGGGCATCGACGTCACGGTGATCCTGAATGCTTTGCGGGCGCTCGGCGGCGCCGAACCTCGCCGGCCGACCCTGCCGCAGGCGACCTCCGAGCGGCTGCGCGGCGAACACCAGGCCATGCAGCCCCTGCTGGACCGCGTCCGGACGCTCGCAGAGCGGCTCGATGTCTTGCCGGCTGAGGATGCCGGAGCCGAGCTTCGGGAGATCGATCGGCTCCTGAACCAACAGCTCCTGCCCCACGAGAAGCGCGAGGAAACCGACCTCTACCCGGTGCTTGCCGGACTGCTGGGCGGCCGCGATCCGATGGCGGCGATGAGCCGGACGCACCGCGAGATCATGCATCTCGTCGGCGTTTACCACCGCATGGTTCGGGACCTGCCCTCCACCGAGGGGCTCGATCCCGCCCTGATCGGCGATCTGCGTCGGGTCCTGTTCAGCCTCGAGGCCATCCTCCGGCTGCATTTTGCCCAGGAGGACGAAATTTACGACGCGGTTAGCGTGGCCGGCTGATGCCGCAACCTTTGTCATCTTCGTTTGCACCGACACGGGTTTGTTTGCACTTTAAGGTTGGCGCGCACAGTGACGATCAGCTTTCGAGGCGATTGGACCGTTGTCGAGCGAACCGGAACCTCCCCCGCAGCCCCGCGTGATCGCCGTGCGCGGCTCGGTGATCGACGTCGCCTTCCCGCACGCCGACCTGCCGGCGATCAATGAGGCGCTCGAGATCGAGTGGGACGGACCATGGCGGCTCACCGTCGAGGTGCAGAGCCATCTCGATCCGCAGAGCGTGCGCACGGTCGCGCTCCAGAACTCGACCGGGCTGCGCCGCGGCGCGCCGGTACGGCGCACGGGCGAGCCGCTCCGGGTGCCGGTCGGCGAGGCGGTGCTCGGGCGTCTTCTGAACGCGCTCGGCGATGTCGTGGATCACGGACCGCCTCTGCCCGAGGACACGCCGCGCTGGCCGATCCACCGGCCGCCGCCGGCGCTCGCCCGGCAGACCGGCGCGCGTGAGCTGTTCGAGACCGGCATCAAGGTGATCGACCTGCTGGCGCCGCTCGCGCGCGGCGGCAAGGCGGCGATGTTCGGCGGCGCGGGCGTCGGCAAGACCGTGCTGATCATGGAGCTGATCCGCACCATGGTTGAGACCTACACCGGGATCTCGGTGTTCGCCGGGATCGGCGAGCGCTCGCGCGAGGGCCATGAGCTGCTGCTCGAGATGCGCCAGTCGGGCGTGTTCGATCGCACCGTATTGGTGTTCGGGCAGATGAACGAGCCGCCAGGAGCGAGGTGGCGGGTCGGCCTGAGCGCGCTCAC
Organism: uncultured Alphaproteobacteria bacterium; assembly: GCA_963815435.1. Classification (GTDB taxonomy): domain Bacteria; phylum Pseudomonadota; class Alphaproteobacteria; order Geminicoccales; family Geminicoccaceae; genus DATAOG01. The sequence goes on along the minus strand of CAWFGZ010000013.1, from coordinate 167,921 downwards.
GATCGCCGAGTATTTCCGCGACGAGCTGGGCCGTAACGTGCTTCTCCTGATGGACAACGTATTCCGCTTCGTCCAGGCCGGCAGCGAAGTCTCCGGCCTGCTCGGCCGGCTGCCGTCCAGGGTCGGCTATCAGCCGACCCTCGCGACCGAGATCGCCGAGCTGCAGCAGCGCATTACCTCGGTCGCCGGCGCGACCGTGACCGCGATCCAGGCGGTCTACGTCCCTGCTGACGACTTCACCGACCCGGCGGTCGCCGAGCTGTTCAGCCATCTCGACAGCGCGATCGTTCTCTCGCGTCAGCTCGCCGCCGAAGGCATGTACCCGGCGATCGACCCGCTCGCCTCGACCTCGTCGCTGCTCGATCCGCTGGTGGTCGGCGAGGAGCACTATCGTCTCGCGGAGGAGGTGCGCCACGCGATCAACCACTACATCGAGCTCCAGGACGTGATCGCGCTGCTCGGCATCGAGGAGCTCAGCGCGACCGATCGGCAGATCGTGCGCCGCGCGCGCCGGCTCCAGCGCTTCCTGACCCAGCCGTTCATGGTGACCGAGGCGTTCACCGGCAAAGCCGGCCGCAATGTGCCGCTCGCCGAGACGCTCGAGGGTTGCCGCGCTATCCTGGACGGCGCAGCCGACGACTGGGCCGAGAGCTCGCTCTATATGATCGGCGCGCTGGACGAGGCCCGACAGAAGGAGGAGGTGGCCAAGGCGGCGGCATGAAGCTGCGAATCACCATGCCGACCGCCGTAGTCGCGGAGCTCGACGACGTGGTCCACCTGCGCGCCGAGGACGCGAGCGGCGCCTTCGGCATCCTCGCCCGACACGCCGATTTCCTGACCGTGCTCGCGACCTCGGTCGTCTCCTGGCGCCGGGCGGGCGGCGCGGAGGGCCATTGCGCGGTGCGCGGCGGCGTGCTCACGATGAGCGGCGGCGAGCGGATCGCAATCGCGACCCGCGAGGCGGTGCTCGGCGACGACCTGGTGCAGCTCGAAGTCGAGGTGCTCGAGGCGTTTCGCGACAAGACCGCCGAAGAGCAATCGGCGCGCGCCGGCTCGGCACGCCTTCAGCTGGCCGCGCTGCGACGGATCTTCGACTATCTGCGGCCGGAGCGCGGCCCGGGGCTAAGGCCGCCGATCGGGCTCGGCGCACGCAAACCGAGGGTATGATGGCAAAGCGGCGAGGCCACCCCGACGGCAACTCGCTGGCCGAACCGGTGCGCCGGCGGCGCGCCCGCCGCGAACGCTGGCAGCGCGAGGGCGAGCGGCCGCTCGGCCGCAACCTTGCGATGATCGGCGTGCTCGGCTGGCTGGTGGTGGCGCCCACGCTGGTCGGCATCTTCGTCGGCCGCTGGCTGGACCGGGCCGCCGAGAGCGGGATCTTCTGGACCCTGAGCCTGATGTTCCTTGGCCTCTGCCTCGGCTGCTGGCTTGCGTGGAAATGGGTTCAGGAACGGTGAGCCCCACGTTCGCCCAGATCCTAGGTCACGCGGCTCCGTTCGTTCTGCTCGGCGCCCTGCTGGGCGCGGGCTACTTCGCGGCGCTCAGGCGGAACGTCGAACGCTACGTCACGGGCCGGTCGCTCGGCCCGGCGGTGGCGCTCCACCTCGGCCGATTGCTCCTGGCGGGTGCCGCCTTGCGTGCTGATCGCGCAGGCGGGCGCCGCGGCGCTGCTCGGCACCCTGGTCGGCTTCCTGCTGGCCCGCTTCGTTGCCGTGCGCGCCTGGAAATCCCGGACGTGAACGCCTCCCCGCTCAGCACCCCGGTGCTGTTCCACCTGGGCCCCGTACCGATTGCCGAGCCGGTGGTCACCACCTGGTGCCTGATGGCCCTGCTCACCGCGGCTCGCCTTCCTGATCACCCGCCGCCTGCAGCTGCAGCCCGCGCGCTGGCAGGCGGTGCTCGAGATTCTGGTCACGACCATCGAGGACCAGATCAGCGAGACCATGCAGACCGCAGGCCGGCCGTTCCTGCCGCTGCTCGGCACGCTGTTCATCTTTCTTGCCTTCGCCAACCTCTCGGGGATCCTCCCCGGGGTCAAACCGCCGACCGCCTCGATCGAGACCCCCGCGGCGCTTGCCGCCGATCGTGTTCTTCGCGGTCCACGTCTATGGTCTGCGCCGGCGCGGGCTGCGCGCCTATCTCGGCGGCTACGCCAAGCCCACCCTCTTCATGCTGCCGCTCAACATCCTGTCCGAGATCACGCGCACCTTCTCGCTGATGATCCGGCTGTTCGGCAACGTGCTCAGCGGCGAGTTCGTGATCGCCACGGTGCTGGCGCTGGCCGGGCTGTTCGTGCCGATCCCGCTGATGGCGCTCGAGATCCTGATCGGCCTGATCCAGGCCTACATCTTCACCGTGCTGGCGACGGTGTTCATCGGCGCCGGCATCGGCAGCATCGAGAGGGGGTGAGCATGAGCGTCGAAGCGATCTCGATCCTGGCCGCTGCGATCGCGGTCGGGCTCGGCGCGATCGGCCCGGCGCTCGGCGAAGGCCGGGCGGTCGCCGCGGCGATGGACGCGATCGCGCGTCAGCCCGAATTCGGCCGGCACCTTGTCGCGCACCCTGTTCGTCGGCCTCGCCATGATCGAGACCATGGCGATCTACTGCTTGGTGATCGCGCTCCTGGTGCTGTTCGCCAACCCGTTCGTGCACTGAGGCCATGCGGATCGACTGGTGGACCCTGGCGCTCCAGGCCGCCAATTTCCTGGTCCTGGTCTGGCTGCTCCAGCATTTCCTGTACCGGCCGGTGCTGGGCATCATCGGCGAGCGCCAGCAGCGGACCGAGAACGTGATCGCCGAGGCGAACGCTGCCAAGGCCGCGGCCGAGCAGCTGCGCGGCGAGCTCGAGCAACAGCGCGGCGCGATCGCCAAGGAGCGCGACCAGGCTCTGGAGCAGGCGCACGCCAGGGCCAAGCAGGAGGCTTCGCGAGCCTGCTCGAGCGCGCCCGCGCCGCCGCCGAGCAGCTGCTCGCGGAAGAGCGCCGGCGGATCGAGCAGGAACGAGCCGAGGCCGCCGAGGCGCTGCGCCAGCAGACGATCGAGCTGGGCGTCGCGATGGCTCGCCGCCTGCTCGCCGAGGCGGCCGATGGCGGCCTCGAAGCGACCGTTTCTGGAGCCGCGCCGCTCGCCAAGCTGCAGTCGCTGAACGAGCTCGAACGCCGGGAGCTGATTGCTCAGCTGGCGGACGGCGAGGCGGTCCGGGTGACGACCGCGCGACCGCTCGAGCCGGCGACGAGCGAAGCTCTTCGCCAGGAGCTGCAGGAGCTGCTCGGCCCGGGCACGGTCGTGCAATTCGCCGACGATCCGGCACTGATCGCCGGTGCCGAGCTGCATTTTCCGCACACGATCCTGCGCCACAGCTGGCGGGACAGCCTGCGCGAGATCGAGGAGGAGCTGAAGCGCGATGGCAGGCCTCAAGGACTCGCTTGAGCGCTGGCTGCCGCGCGCCCGCGACGAGGTCGAGCAGTATCGGCCCGAGGCCCGCCTCGAGCAGATCGGCCGGATCGAGCGGATCGGCGACGGCATCGCCATGGTCTCCGGCCTGCCCGACGTCCGTCTCGACGAGCTGCTGCGGTTCGCCGACGGCACGCTCGGCTTCGCGGTCGACCTGAGAGCCCGATGAGATCGGCTGCGTCCTGCTCGGCAAGGCCGATCACACTCGCCGCCGGCGACCGCGTGCAGGCCTCGGGCGAAGTGCTCGAAGTGCCGGTCGGCGAGGCCCTGCTCGGCCGCGTCCTCGACCCGCTCGGCGTGCCCCTCGACGGCGGTCCCGAGATCGCCGCGAGCCGCTTCGATCATGTCGAGCGCCCGGCGCCGGAAATCATCGAGCGCGAGCTGGTCACCGAGCCGCTCGCGACCGGCATTCTGGTGATCGATGCCCTGTTCCCGCTCGGCCGCGGCCAGCGCGAGCTGATCGTCGGTGACCGCGCGACCGGCAAGACCGCGATCGCGGTCGACACGATCATCAATCAGCGCCGCAGCGATGTGATCTGCATCTACGTCGCGGTCGGCCAGAAGTCGTCGTCGGTCAAGCAGGTGATCGAGGCGGTGCGCCAGCATGGCGCCTTCGAGCGCTGCATCTTCGTGGTCGCCGAGCCGGAGTTCCCGGCCGGACTGCAGTGGCTGGCACCCTATGCCGGCTTCACCATGGGCGAGTACTTCCGCGACCGCGGCGGCGACGTCCTGGTCGTGGTCGACGATCTCTCCAAGCACGCCGCGACCCATCGCGAGCTGTCGCTGCTGCTGCGCCACCCGCCCGGACGCGAGGCCTATCCGGGCGACATCTTCTATATCCACGCCCGCCTGCTCGAGCGCGCCGCCAAGCTGAATGCGGAGAAGGGCGGGGGCTCCCTGACCGCACTGCCGATCGCCGAGACCCAGGCGGGCAACCTCTCCGCCTACATCCCGACCAACCTGATCTCGATCACCGACGGCCAGTTCTATCTGGATGCCAGGCTGTTCCACGAGGGGCAGAAGCCCGCGGTCGACGTCGGCCGCAGCGTCTCGCGGGTCGGCGGCAAGACCCAGCCGCCGGCGCTGCGCGAGGTCAGCGCATCGCTCCGCCTCGACTACACGCAATTTCTCGAGCTCGAGGTGTTCAGCCGCTTCGGCGGCATGGTCGACGCGCGCACCCGCAAAACCATCGAGCACGGCCGCCGCATCCGCGCCGTTCTCTCGCAGAACCAATACCAGCCCCAGACACTCGCGCTGCAGGTCGCTCTGCTGCAGGCGCTGGCCGAGGGCCTGCTCGACGACCTGGAGCCCGCGCGCTGCGCCGAGCTGAAGGCGAAGCTGCCCGACTGGCTCGCCGAACACGCCGCCGCGGCGGTGCACCGTGTCGACGAGACGGGCACGCTGGACGAAGGCGCGCGGGCAGCGCTCCTGAGCGCGTTCAAGGAGCTCCAGATGGCGATGGCGGGTGCCACCGACGTTCCCGGCCCGCCTACGGAGGGCGCAAGCTGATGGCTGAGCGCCTGTCTGACGTTCAGGCGCGGCTCCAGAGTCTGCACGAGCTGCAGGAGATCGTCGGCGCCATGCGCGCCATGGCCGCGGTCCGGGTCCAGGAAGCGCAGGCGGCCATGGAGGGCACCCGCGCTTACGCGCAGGTCATTGGCGATGCCATCGCCGAGGCCCTGCCGCTGCTACCCGACGCGGAGAGCCGCCCCGCGGCCGCGGCGCGAGCACCTTCGGGGCTCGTGCTGTTCATGTCCGAGCACGGCTTCACCGGCGCCTTCAATGACGATCTCGCCGATGCGGCGCGCGGCGTGAGCGGCGGCGGGGACGTTCTGTTCGTGGTCGGCAGCCGCGGGCGGGCCCTGATCGAAGAGCGCGGCCTCGCGCCCGCCTGGGCGACCGACATGGCGACCCATGCCGGCACCGTGACCGACACGGCGCGGCGGATCGCCGGCGCCCTCTACCATCGCTTCGAGCGTGGCGGCCTCGCCGCGGTCGAGATCGTCTATTTCAGCCATCAGGGGGCTGGCGGCGGCCGCGCGCTCGAGCACCAGTCGCTGCTGCCGGTCGACCTTCGCCGCTTCAAGGCGCCCCGCTCCGGCGCCGGGCCGCTCACCAATCTTGCGCCGCAGGTCCTGATCGGCGGTCTGATCGAGGAGTACGTGTTCGCTCAGCTCGCGCACGCGGCGATGGAGAGCTTCGCCGCCGAGAACGCCGCGCGACTGGCCGCGATGCAATCGGCGCGTGACAAGCTGGACGAGCGCCTCGCCGAGCTGCAGGGCCTCGAGCGGCGCCTGCGCCAGGAGCAGATCACGAACGAGCTGCTCGAGCTCGCGACCGGGATCGAGGCGGCCCGCTGACCATGACCAACGCGGCCTCAGGTCAGAAGGTTCGCGGGCTCGCCACGATGGAAGCTCTCGATATTGTCGATGAGCTGATCCCAGAGAACCTGCATCGCTTCTTCACTCGCCCACGCCACGTGCGGCGTGACGATGACGTTGGGTCGATCGAGGATCCGCCAGAAGGGGTGGTCCTTGCCCGGCGGTTCCGAGGTGAGGCAGTCGAAGCCGACGCCGGTGATCAGACCCCGCTCGAGCGCCGTCACCAGATCGGGCTCGTTGACCAAGCCGCCGCGTGACACGTTGATCAGAAGTGGCCGTCGCTTCATCCGCTCGAATTCCGGCATGGCCAGCATGTTCCGCGTGCTCGGCATGAGTGGACAGTGCAGCGTGATGATGTCGCTCTCTTCGAGCACCTGCTCGAATGGCGTGTACAAAGGGCCTAGACCCTGGACGCCCTTGTGGGCCGCATAGAGCGTCCGCATGCCGAAGGCCTGACCGAGCCGGGCGACGGCCTGCCCGATGGCGCCCTCGCCCATGATCCCGAGCGTCGAGCCGCGCAGCTCCCGGATCGGGTGATTGAAGAAGCAGAACTGGCCGGCGCGCTGCCATTCGCCGGCGATGACGTCCTGGCGGTAGCCGATCAGCGAGCGGCGCAGCGCCAGGATCAGCGCGAAGGCATGCTCGGGCACGGTGTTGACCGCGTAGCCCCGGACGTTGGCGACGACGATGCCGCGCGCTTGGCAGGCGTGCACGTCGACGACGTCGTAGCCGGTAGCGGCGACCGCGATCATCTTGAGGTGCGGGAGTTCTGACCAGCGCAGCTTCGCGGATCGGGACCTTGTTGGTGATGGCAATGGTGGCGTCCGCAAGGCGCTGCGGGACCTCCGCCTCGGCCGTAGCCTGATGCTCGATCCACTCGTGTGCGAAGCCGGGTTTGCCGATCGTGACCGTGGGTCCGATGGTGGCGCGGTCGAGAAAGACGATCCGATCCATGGTCACGCTCCCCTTGAGACTGCGCGGAGTTATTACCTCAGGCCGCTTGACCATAGCGCTCGTCATGGCTGAGCGCTCCCCGGTCGCGCGGCCGAGGATCGGCTCAGGCCATCTTCAGAAGCTCGAAGCGTTGTGTGTCTCTCGCTCCTTCAGCCGATCACCGTCTTTTCCGCGACGATGAGCAATCCCGTTTTCTCCATATCGAGGAAGTTCTTGGCGTCTTCGGCCGCCGCCCCCATCTCTGGCGACTTCAAGGCGTTCTCCATGGCCGCATCGTCCTCGAACCACATCTCACCGATGCCGTCGCAGACCGGTTCGCCCGGCGCCGTGACCACATGATCCTGCACCCATTTCTTTAGACCGGGGATCTTCTTGACAATCGAGGTGTGGGTCTCGCCCGACCAGTATTGCGAGCATTGCTCTCGCGTCGATCCCGCCTTCCGATGCAGGACAAAGATGATTTTGGCCATGAGCACCTCCTCGAAAAAAAAGCAATCACGAGACGGGCGCCGTGCGGCTCGCCCGCCGAATTGAGAAGACTATCCACCATCGCCCCCGCCGACGTCTATCCTGTGGGGCGTTCTTTGTTGACGGGCCGTGTCGACCCGAGGCGGCCCCGATTCGCGACAGTAGATCAACGCGCCGCGGTCAAGCGCCCTGGGCGATCTCTCGTAGAGATCGCTCGATGATGCCCAGTCCCTCGTCGACGATGGCATCGGACGCAGTGATCGGTACCATGATCCGCACGACGTTGCCGTAGAGGCCGCACGAGAGCAGGATCAGGCCATTGGCCATCGGCCTTTTTGGTCAGCGCGCCGGTGAGCTCGGGGTTTGGGCTGCTCGTCGCGCGATCTTTCACCAGCTCGAACGACACCATGGCGCCGAGACCGCGCACCTCGGCGATGTAGGGCATCCAATTGCTCGCCGCGATGTCCTCCAGTCTCGCCATCATGCGAGCCCCGAGTTCGAGACTGCGCTCGAGCAGGCCCTCCTCCTCGATCGCCTGAACCGCCGCCAGCCCGGCCGCGCAGGCGACCGGATTGCCGCCGTAGGTACCGCCGAGGCCGCCCGGCGGGACCGCGTCCATGATATCCGCACGGCCGATCACGCCCGAGAGCGGGAAGCCACCGGCGAGGCTCTTCGCGACCGTGATCAGGTCCGGCACGACGCCGCTGTGCTCGATCGCAAACCACTTGCCGGTGCGCGCGAAGCCCGACTGGATCTCGTCCGCGACCAGAAGGATGCCGCGCGCGTCGCAGATCTCGCGGAGTGCGCGCAGGAACTCGAAGGGCGCGATGTAGTAGCCACCTTCGCCTTGCACCGGCTCGATCACCATGGCGGCGATCCGCTCGGGTTCGGCGTCAGTGCGAAACAGAAGGTCGAGCGCCGCGAGCGCATCCTCGACGCTGATGCCGTGCAGGGCATTGGGGAACGGGGCGCGGAAGATGTCGCCCGGGAAGGGGCCGAACTTTTGCTTGTAAGGGCTCACCTTGCCGGTCAGGCCGAGGGTCATGATGGTCCGGCCGTGGTAGCCGCCGCTGAACGCAATCACGCCCGGGCGGCCGGTCGCGGCGCGGGCGATCTTGACCGCATTCTCGATCGCCTCGGCGCCGGTGGTGAAGAAGATGGTCTTTTTCGTGAAGTCGCCGGGGGCGAGCGCGTTGAGGCGCTCGGCCAGCGCGATGTAGGACTCGTAGGGGACGACCTGGAAGCTCGTGTGGGTGAACCGCTCGGCCTGCTCCTCGGCGGCCGCCATCACCTTCGGATGGCGATGCCCAGTGTTCAGCACGGCGATGCCGCCTGCGAAGTCGATGTAGCGCCGGCCCTCGACGTCCCAGAGCTCGGCGTTCTCGGCGCGCGCGGCATAGATCGCTGTCGCGTTCGCTACGCCGCGCGGCACCGCGGCCGCCCGACGTTCGTGCAGGCTTGCATTGCTGGTCACCGCAGGATGCTCCTTTCGAGTTGTCGCCATGGGCTGCCCGAGCTTATGCCGTCAGAGCGTCCTCCCGCCACCGATCCCGCCACCCGCCATGCTTGCACTCGGCTCAGGGAGCGAGCCAGGGCGCGTCCTCGCGCAGCTCGATCAGGGTCGGCACGCTGCGCTCGGCTGCCGCCTCCAGGGACTCCCGGAAATGGTCGAGGCTGGCGGGGCGCTCGGCGGCGCAACCGAAGCCCTTGGCGATGGCGAGGAAGTCGGGGGTGTAGATGTCGACTCCAATCTCCGGGAGACCCTTCTCTGCCATGTAGGTCTTGATCTCTTTGTAGCCCTGGTTGTTCCAGACGAGCACGACGACCGGCGTCCGCGCCTCGACCGCCGAGGCGAATTCCGCGATGGTGAACTGAAGGCCGCCGTCGCCGATCAGCGCTACCACTGACCTTTCGGGTGCTGCCAGCTTCGCGCCGATGGCGGCGGGTAGTGCGTAGCCGAGCGTGCCGTAGCCGGTGCTCGAGTTGAACCAGGAGCGCGGCCGCGACGGTTGGAAGAACTGATTACCGGCGTATACCGGCTGCGTCGAGTCGCCGACGATGATCGGATCAGGCAGAGTACGCTGCACGACCTCGAAGCATGCGCTGGTGCACGGCGATCGGCGGGCCACCACAGCTTTTGCACCGCTGCGCGGATTTCGGCCGCGCGCCCGGCGCCCCGATCGTCGGGCTTGCCGGCTCGACCCGGCGCGCCGAGCGCGGCGTTCAAGCGGCGAGCGCGAGCCGCGCGTCGCTCAGGATCGGCACGTCAGCGCGAAAGCTCCGCACCAGCTGCTCGGGGTCGATGTCCACGCGGATCAGTTTGCCCTCGAAGGCGAGGGGTCGTGGATCCGGATACATCTCAGTCTCGCCGAATTCGGTGCCGACGGCAACGACAACGTCCGCCTGCCGCAGGGCGTCGCGGATCGGCGCGAAGGCCATGTTCTCGCCGGCGTACAGCGGGTGCCCGGACGGCAGCAGACCCTTGGCGTTCACGGTATTGACAAACGGCGCATCGAGACGGTCGACCAAGCGACGTGCCTCCTCGCCGGCACCGACGGCACCGCCGCCGAGCACGACGATCGGCCGCTCGCCGGCCCGCAGCAGCTCGGCGGCACGCGCGATCGCCTCAGGCGCCGGCCCGGGCGGGTGGGGCAGGGGTCTAGGCAGCAGCGGCAGGTGGCCAGCCTCGCTGGTGATCACGTCGATCGGGATCTCGATGTGCACCGGCCGCGGCCGCGCGCTCGCGAATAGCGCAAACGCCCGCGCCAGCACCTCCGGCAGCTGCTCCGCGCGCATGAGAGTGTGACTGAAGGCACTGACGCCGGCGACCAGGTTGCGCTGCGATGGCAGTTCGTGCAGCCGGCCTTGTCCCATGCCCAGATGCTCGGTGCGGTTGACGCTCGAGATCACCAGCATTGGCACCGAATCGGCAAATGCCTGGCCCATGGCGGTGAGGATGTTGGTCATCCCGGGGCCGGTGATGATGAAGCAGACCCCGGGTTTGCCACTCACCCGGGCGTAGCCGTCGGCCATAAAGCCGGCACCCTGCTCGTGCCTGGGCGTAACGTGGCGGATGCGCGTCGCCGGCAGACCGCGATAGAGCTCGACCGTATGCACGCCCGGGATGCCGAACACGATCTCGACGCCATAGGCTTCGAGCAGCTGCACCAGCACTTCACCGCAGGTCGCCATCGTATACCTCGTCCGGTCGCAACCGACCCCTTCAGCCGGACCGCTTGGCCAGAGCGGTTTCGATCCGCTCCCGGACAATCTGGTCTGCGATCTGCAAGGGCGTTTCGCCCGAGGCCGCAGCACGCCCTAGTATGTCGGCGGTGATGCCACGGATCCGCTCGACCGAGCGCAGGATCGCTTCCGGGCGGTCATCGATGTGCTCCTGGTAGAAGTCGATCACGCCGCCGGCGTTGGCGAGATAGTCGGGGACGTAGACGATGCCGCGATCGGCCAGCATCGTGGCGTGGCGCGCCTCGGCCAGCTGGTTGTTGGCCCCGCCGCAGACGATTTTGGCCTTCAGCCGCGCGATCGTGTCGTCGTTCAGGATCGCGCCGAGGGCGCAGGGCGCGAACAGCTCGGCCGCCTGATCGTAGATCTTCTCCGCGCCGACGACGCTAGCACCATGTTCGCGCTCGGCCCGGGTGCAGCGCTCTGGATCGATGTCGGTGACCACGAGGTCGGCGCCGCGCTCGCGCAGGTAGCGGCAGAGCGGCCGCCCGACATTGCCGAGCCCCTGCACCGCGACCCGGAGACCGCAAAAGTCGTCCCGCCTTAGATAGTGTGTGACCGCGGCGGTCTGCGCCATCAGCACGCCGTACGCGGTGACGGCGAGCGGCGCCTGGGCGGACGGCGTGGCGGCGGCGGTATGTCGGGTGACCGTGCGCATGACCGCGAGGTCGGCAAGGGTCGTGCCGACGTCGTCGGCAATGATGTACCGACCTCCGAAGCTCTCGACGAGGCGTCCCATGGCGCGCAGAAGCTCCGGTGTCTTGTCGCGCTTCGGATCGCCGATGATCACCGACTTGCCGCCGCCATAGGGCAGCTCGCAGATTGCGGCCTTATAGGTCATACCGCGTGAGAGCCGCAGCACGTCGGTCAGCGCCTTGGCCTCATCGGTGTAGGGCCACATCCGGCAGCCGCCGAAGGCGGGGCCCAACGCCGTACTGTGCAGCGCGACGATCGCACGCAGCCCGCTGGTGGCATCAGTCGCGAAGACGACCCGCTCGTGAGCGTCGAACTCCGGGTGATCGAACATCCTGTCTCTCTGCTCTTAAAGTTTCCGCGGCGGAGCCTGACCCTGTCAGCCGAAGAAAGACTGAACCCGCGCCGAGGTCGGCCCCGCCTCAGGCACGATATTCAACGCCGGGCAGCACGCAGAGCATCTCGAACAGCAGGTTGGCTGCCGACCAGGGCGGTGTTGCCGACCGGGTCGTAGGGCGGCGAGACCTCGACCAGGTCGCAGCCGACGAGGTCGAGGCCGCGGCAGCCGCGGATGACCTCGAGGCCCTGCATGACCGTGAGGCCGCCGATCTCGGGCGTGCCGGTGCCGGGCGCGAAGGCCGGGTCGAGGCTGTCGATGTCGAAGCTCAGATAGACCGGCCCGCCGCCGATCTGCTCGCCGCACCTCGGCCATCAGCGGCGCGAGCGATCTGTGCCAGCACTCCTCGGCCTGCACCACGCGGAAGCCCTGCTGCGCGCGGCCAGTCGAAATCCTCGGCCGCGTAGCCGGTGCCGCGCAGCCCGATCTGGACCGACGCGCCGGCCGTCCAGAAGGCCCTCCTCGACAGCGCGGCGGAACGGCGTGCCGTGCGCGATCGGCTCGCCGAACATGGCGTCGTTGATGTCGGCGTGAGCGTCGACGTGGACCAGGCCGACCGGCCCGTGGCGTTGCGCTCATCGCGCGCAGGATCGGCAGCGCGATCGTGTGGTCGCCGCCCAGGGTGAGCGGCCGGCAGCCGTGAGCGAGGATCTCGTCGTAACGCCCGCTCGATGATCGCGATCGAGCTTTTCGAGATCGAAGGTGTTGATCGCCACGTCGCCGATGTCGGCGACCTGGAGGCTGTCGAACGGCGCCGCGCGGGTCGCCATGTTGTAGGGCCGGAGCAGCGCCGACTCGGCGCGGATCTGGCGCGGGCCGAAGCGCGCGCCGGCGCGGTTGGAGGTGCCGATGTCGAGCGGCACGCCGACGAAGCAGGCGTCCAGACCCTCGGCGCTGGCCTGGGTCGGCAGCCGCATCATCGTGGCCGGCCCGCCGAAGCGCGGCATCTGGTTGCCGCCGAGCGGCTGGTTCAGGACCTTGGTCATTCCATGCCTCCGTGCATCCGCGCTGCGGGCGGTCCACCCTCTTATCAGGGCTTGATAGCGCGTCAACAGTTCAGCAAGAATAGCGTTTACTACAACCATACTTCGGTATTTCCAAAAAAGCGCGGACAAGCGAAGGGGGCGCTACGCGGCCGACCGGCCGGCCGCTCGTCCGCGGTCACCTCGGCATCAACCGAGCCAGGGCCATGAGTTTGGTACGATTCGAGCCTCGACAGCTCCTTGCGTATCGAGGCCTTCACAAGGTGGAATACGATGAGCCGTGCCTTCGTCAAAGAGACTGATGAGCACGACCGGGCTGGTTCCGCTGCCGGACCGGCCGATCAGCCCGCACCGCAATCTGGTGACCCGCCGCGGCTGGCTGCTGATCGAGCGGAAGATCGCATACTACCGAGGCGATCTGGCACGCGCGACCGCGGCGGCCGAGCGCGAGGCCATCGGCAGGATTTCACGGGAGCTTCGCTACTGGACCGCCCGGGGCGCCTCGGCGGAGGTCGTCGAGCCGGATCCCGCGACCGAGCGCGTCGTGTTCGGGGCGGCAGTTACGCTGTTGCGCGAGGACGATACGAAGGTGACGTTCCGGATCGTGGGTGAGGACGAAGCCGAACCCGCCGCCGGCAGAATTGCCTGGACGGCGCCGGTCGCGCGCGCCCTTCTCGGCAGTCAGCCCGGGGAGATCCGAGAGTTGCCGAGCGGTGACGTCGAGGTTCTGTCGATCGACCCCGCAGCCGAACAGCTCGAGTAGACTGAGGCGGGCGGGGTGCGAGCAGAGCCCGGCGGGCGCGCATGCCCGTCCGGCGGCGGCCCCGCCAGCCTTTCCGGCACGCAGACGAGGCGATGAGCGATGAGACGGAATACGTGGGAGCGGTGGGGCAGCGTCAGCATCAGCCTTCACTGGGCGATCGCGGTGCTGGTGCTTCTCATCCAGGTGCCCGCGGGCATCACCCAGGTCCTGAGCGGGCCAGGGATACTCCAGAACGTCTGCTACAACATCCACAAGACGAACGGTATCGTCATCTTTCTGCTGGCGCTCGTCCGGCTCGGCTGGCGCTGGCCGAACCCGGTCCCGGCGCTGCCCGCGGACATGCCGGAGTGGCAGACGAGGCTCGCGCGGACTACCCACGCGCTCCTCTACATCGTCCTCTTTCTGATGCCGATTAGCGGTTTTCTATACACCACGATGGCCGGCTTTCCGGTGCCGCTCTTCGGGGTCTACGACCTCGCCCGCCTGGTGCCGGTCAACAAGCCAGTGGCCGAGGTGTTCCGGTACGTCCACCTTTCTCTGCAGTTCGTACTCTACGTGACGGTGGTCCTGCACGTCGCCGGCGCCCTCCAGCATCACCTCGTGCGTCGAGACGACGTGCTGCGGCGGATGCTGTCGTCGACGGCACCGCTCCCCGCGACGCGACGCTAGCGTAGAGGCTCGTGATCAGAGGTCGACCGTCATGCCGTCGGTCGCGGCTTCCAGATCGAGCTGGTCAAGGTGCTCGAGCATGTCACGGCTGAGGTGGGTGAGAAGGACGCGCTTCGCTCCGAGCTCGGGGAGACGCGCTGAGAGTGTCGCATAGTCGAGGTGGAAGCGGGGCTTGCCGTCGAAGGCGTAGCATTCGGTGATCAGCAGATCGGCGTCGCGGGCGACCTCGCACAGGCTCTCGGTCCACTTGGTATCGCCCGAATAGGCGATCAATCGCTTCTGGCACTCGAACCGAAGGGCGAACGACGGCGCTCCGGCGGGGTGCTCGACCGGATAGGCGGTGATCGAAACGCCGCCGCAGATCTCGGTCCGGCCAGCCTCGATCTCCACGAAATCGAGGGGAAACCGCCAGCTCATCCGACCGGAGTTCGGAAACAACAGCTCCTGGGCATCGAGCAGCCGGCGGCGCGTGCCGGGCGGACCGACGATCGCGAGCGGCCGCGTGCGCCGGCTGACGAATTCGGCCTCCAGCAACAGGAACGGCACCCCAGCGTAATGGTCACCGTGCAGATGGCTGAGAAAGATGGTGTCGATTGTCCCGGGATCGACGCCGAAACGCCGCATCGCGACCAGCGATGTGGCGCCGCAGTCAATCAGGAAGCGATCCCTGCCCGCCGTCACGAAGAAACACGTCTGAAAGCGGCCGCCGCTGCCGAACGCATCGCCGCAGCCGAGAACCCGGATCGCCACATGGGGCATCGTTGTGCCTGCTCAGTCCCGAGGAAAGGTTCCATCCTGGCAGGCATCCGCACATCTGTCAGTGAACTGGTTCACAGGCCTGTTGAGCAATACCGGCACCGGCCCTCGATCGGTCAAAGCGCGTGAGGCACCGTTTTGCCAGTCCACGGGCCGCTTGATCGCCGCCTCCGGCCGGCGCAAAACTCGGCGTCCGAGACACCTCGTCGTGGGCGTCGCTGGAGGGCGGGAGGGCGGCGTGACAGAATCGCTGGATCAGGAGTTCGTCTATTTCGGCCCACGCAAGGTCGCGGTCTGGCCAGCCGAGGTCAGGATCACGCGCTTCGATGAGAACGTCTTCATGACGGTCTTTCCGGATGCCCGGGACCTGCATGGGCCGCTGATCGAAAAGATCCTGGAGATTGAGGCTGCCGAGCGCGTGAGCAATCCGCAGTCCGGCAAATGGCAGGGCGGTCAAAAGGTCCGGCGCCTCGACAGCTTGGGCATGACGGCCTTCGAGCTGATCAACCACCGTGCGCAGACGCTCTGCCGGCGGGTGCTGCGGAGCGAGGCCGCCTTCGTCGACGATTGCTGGGCGAACGTGTTCCGGGATGGCGAATACGGGCTGCCCCATTGCCATAACCGCGCTACCGCCGCGGTGGTCTATGCGCTCGATCCGGGCGATGAAGACGAAGCGGCCCGGGACCCGATGAACGGCGTCCTGATGTTCGCCGACCCGAGAATGAAGTCCTGCTGTCGCGACAAGCCTCTGCACGTCAGCACTCCCGCGGTGCCGCCCATGGTCGCAGGGGCGATGATCATATTTCCTGCGCACTACACCCATCTGGTGACGCCCTATTCGGGCAAGCGGCCGCGGATCTCGATCGCCTGGAATCTCAACAAGGAGCGCCTCGAAGGCGAGCCGAAGCATGACGGCGCCGTCGAGTAGCATCGTCGTCGGGGTCTCGGGCGGCCTTGACGGCGATCGGCAAATCGTCAACACCGGGACAGCCGCCTGAGCACGCCCGGAGTCGCCCGATGGCCTTCGCCCGCTATCCGAGCCTCAATGAGACCGTGGTGTTCGTCACCGGTGGAGCCTCCGGCATCGGCGCCGAGATCGTGCGCGCCTTCGCGGACCAGGGCTCGAAGATCGGCTTTATCGACATGGATGCGGAGCGGGGCCGTGGGCTCGCCGGCGAGCTGGAACGCGGGGGCGCCACGATCCGCTTCGAGGCTGCAGACCTCCGTGACATCGACGCCTTGAAGCGCGCCTTCGCCACCCTCGAGGCGGCGCTCGGGCCGGCGCTGGTGCTGGTCAACAATGCGGCTCGCGACGACCGGCACGCCTGGCAGGAGGTGACGCCCGAGTACTACGACGAGCGCATCGCTACGAACCTCCGCCACATGTTCTTCGCGATCCAGGCGGTGGCGCCGGGCATGATTGCTGCCGGCAAGGGCTCGATCATCAACTTCGGCTCCAACTCATGGTGGGAGGCGGCCGGCGGTCTGCCGGTCTACGCCACGGCCAAGGCGGCCGTGCACGGCACGACTCGCGCCTTGGCCCGCGATCTCGGCCGGCACCGCATCCGGGTCAACACGGTCGTCCCCGGTTGGGTGATGACCGAACGCCAGAAGCAGCTCTGGGCGACGCCGGAGGCGCTCGAGCGCCAGCGCGCCAAACAGTGCCTGCCGGATCTGATCGAACCGGTCTACCTCGCCCGCATGGTGCTGTTCCTCGCCTCCGACGACGCCGCGATGTGCACCGCCAATAACTACATGGTCGAGGCCGGCTCGATCTGAGGGACCCGTCCTGGCCAGCGGCCAAGCACGCGGCCCTAGCCACGCAGTGCTCTCGCGACGTCGAGAGCGGCGTAGGTGAGAATGCCGTCGGCGCCGGCGCGTTTGCAGCCGAGCAGTGCCTCCCGCATCGCCCTCTCGCCGTCGAGCCAGCCGCGCTCGGCCGCGGCCTTGATCATCGCGTACTCGCCCGAGACCTGGTAGGCGAAGGTGGGCACCGCGAACGCGTCCTTAACCCGGCGCAGCACGTCCAGATAGGGCATGGCGGGCTTGACCATGACCATGTCGGCGCTCTCGGCGAGGTCGAGCGCCACCTCGCGCAGCGCCTCGTCCGAATTGGCCGGGTCCATCTGGTAAGTCTCCTTGCCGCGCTGACCCAGCGCGCCTGAGGAGCCGACCGCATCGCGGAACGGCCCGTAGAAGCCGGACGCGTACTTGGCGGCGTAGGCCATGATTTGGGTATGCTGCAGGCCGGCCTCGTCGAGCACCTTGCGGATCGCGCCGACCCGGCCGTCCATCATGTCCGAGGGCGCGACTACGTCGCAGCCAGCCTCGGCCTGGACCAGGGCCTGCCTGACCAGGACCGCGAGCGTCGGGTCGTTGAGGATGTGGCCCTCGTCGTCGATCAGGCCGTCATGGCCGTGGGTGGTGTAGGGATCGAGCGCCACATCGCAGATCACCCCGAGCTCCGGCAAGGCTGCCTTGACCGCACGCACGGCGCGACAGATCAGATTGTCCGGGTTGGTCGCCTCAGCGCAATCCGCGGTCTTGCGCTCTGGTGGGGTCACCGGGAACAGGGCGATCGCGGGCACGCCCAGGTCTGCCGCCTCACTCAGCTCGGGCAGGAGCAGATCGATCGAGCGGCGCTGCACGCCCGGCATCGACGGCACCGGCTCGTGCCTACCCTCGCCTTCGAGCACGAACACGGGCCAGATCAGGTCGGCCGTGTCCAGCCGGTGCTCGGCGACCAGGCGGCGCGACCAGTCATCGCGACGGTTACGACGGAGCCGAGTTTTGGGAAACGGCGCGGCGAACGGGGTATAAGCCGGGCGGGTCATGGCACAAACTCGGTGGATACGCTGCGAGCCTTATAGCGCCAGCGGCCGCTCGGACCTAGTGCGTCGAGAGCGCGCGCCGCCAAGTGTTGTCAGTCCGGCGGGCATGGTCCATCTGATCGGCCATCCCGCGGAGGACCCCGGCGCCTGACTGGGAGCCCGGATCGATGAAGATGAGAGAGCGCCCATGGATTTCGAGCTGAGCGAGGACCAGCGCGCGTTTCAGGACGTGGCGCGGAGTTTCGCCGAGAATGAGCTTGCGCCCCACGCCGCTGACTGGGACGAGCGCTGTCACTTTCCGGTAGCGACCCTGCGGGCAGCCGCCGGGCTCGGCTTCGCTGGCATCTACGTTGATGAGGCGCACGGCGGCACCGGACTCTCCGCGCCTCGATGCTGCGCTCATCTTCGAGGAGCTGGCGGCCGGGTGCACCTCTACGGCGGCCTACATCTCGATCCACAACATGGTCGCCTGGATGATCGACGCATTCGGAACGCCCAAGCAGCGCGCACGATGGCTGTCGGATCTGATGACCATGGAGCTGTCTCGCAAGCTATTGCCTGACCGAGCCCGACGCCGGCTCGGACGCGGCCGCCCTGCGGACGCGTGCCGAGCGGCAGGGTGACGCCTACGTCCTGGACGGCAGCAAGGCGTTCATCTCGGGGGCGGGCGAGAGCGACCTCTATGCCTGCATGGTCCGCACGGGCGGCGAGGGGCCTCAGGGCATCTCCTGCCTTCTGGTCGAACGCGGTACACCCGGCCTGGGCTTCGGCAAGCAGGAGAAGAAACTCGGCTGGCACTCGCAACCGACCGCGATGGTGATCTTCGAGAACTGCCGGGTGCCCATCGGCAACCGGATCGGCGCCGAAGGCGAGGGTTTCAAGATCGCCATGCGGGGGCTGGACGGCGGTCGGGTCAACATCGCGGCCTGCGCTCTCGGGGCAGCGCGAGCCTGCTTCGAGCGGGCGCGGGCGCATCTGCTCGAGCGTCGTCAGTTCGGTCGGCGCCTCGCCGAGTTTCAGGCGCTGCAGTTCAGGCTCGCCGACATGGCAACCGAGCTGGAAGCGGCCAGGCTGATGGTCTGGCGAGCCGCCGCCAGGCTCGATGCGGGGGCGCCTGACGCCACCATGGCCTGCGCCATGGCCAAGCGGTTCGCCACAGATCTGGCGTTCAAGATCTGCAACGACGCCTTGCAGTTGCACGGCGGCTACGGCTATATCAAGGACTACCAGGTCGAGCGCTACCTCCGCGACGTCCGGGTCCACCAGATTCTCGAGGGCACCAACGAGATCATGCGCCTGATCATCGCCCGCCGGTTGCTGGCTGGCTGACGGTATGAGCGTCGACGACGAAATCCGGTTCCAGCGGCGCGGCGGCCTCATGGTCGTCATCCTGAACCGCCCGCGTGCGTTGAACGCTCTGTCGCTGTCGATGTGCCAGGCGCTCGATGCCGGTCTGGCCGAATGGCAGGACGATCCCGCAGTCGGTGCCGTCCTGATCAAGGGGGCGGGCGGGCGCGCTTTTTGCGCCGGCGGCGATATTCGCGCCCTTTACCGGACGTTGGTCAGCGAGGGCGTCCAACAGGCCGTGCACTTCTACTCGATCGAATATCCGATGAACGCGCGCCTGCATCACTTCGCTAAGCCCTATGTCGCGCTGTGGAACGGCATCGTGATGGGCGGCGGCGTGGGCGCGTCGGTGCATGGCTCGCACCGCGTGGTCACCGAGCAGACCGTGTTCGCCATGCCTGAGACCGGCATCGGCTTTTTTCCCGACGTCGGCGCAACCTACGTCCTGCCGCGTCGGCCGGGCGCGCTCGGGATGTATCTCGGCCTCACGGGCGCGCGCCTCAAAGCCGCGGACTGTCTCTACGCCGGCATCGGCACGCACCACGTGCCCTCGGGCCATTTAGCGGAGCTTGAGAGTGCACTGGCCGAGGCCGATCTGGCTGGCGACGCCTTCGCCGCGGTCGACGCGGTCCTCGACCGATTTCGCTCGGATCCCGGGGCGCCCGAGTTGCCCGAGTTGCGGCGGCGCATCGATCGGTGCTACGGCGACGAGAGCCTGGTGGCGGTCCTCGAGGCGCTCGCCGTCGAACCCTCCGGCTGGGGACGCGACCAGATCGAGCAGCTCGAGACGAAGTCGCCGACCAGCTTGGCGGTCACCTTCCGGCAGCTGCGCGCGGGCGCCGCACTCGACTTCGATGCCGCGATGCGGTTGGAGTACCGGCTTGTCCACCGCTTCATGGCCGGGCATGATTTCCGCGAAGGCGTTCGCGCGCTGATCATCGACAAAGACAATCGGCCGCGCTGGCGTCCCGAGCGGCTGACAGAGGTGACGCCGGCCGAGATCGACGCCTACTTTGCCGCTCTACCCGAGGGTGATCTGGCGCTGGGCAAGCTGAACTATCAGGTATCGAAGAGGCAGTAGCATGGCCGCCATCGGGTTCATCGGGCTTGGCAACATGGGTCTACCCATGGCACGCAACCTGTTGCAGGCGGGCCACAGCCTGACGGCATTCGACGTCATGGGGGCCGCGGTCGACGCGGCCAAAACGGCAGGTGCACGAGCGGCAGCCTCGGCGGCCGCGGCGGCGACCGATGCCGAGGCAGTGATTACCATGCTGCCCGAGGGCCGGCATGTGCGCGAGGTGTATCTGGGCGATGCCGGCGTGATCGCGCACGCCGGCCCCGGCACGCTGCTGATCGACTGCTCGACGATCGACGTCGAGACCGCCCGCGCCGTCAACCGCACGGCCGAAGAGCACGACCTCGAAGTCCTCGACGCACCCGTGTCCGGTGGCGTCGCCGGGGCCGAGAAGGGGACGCTGACCTTCATGGTCGGCGGGAGCGAGGCAGGTGTAGCGCGCGCCCGGCCGATCTTGGCACAAATGGGCAGCGTCGTCGTGCATACCGGTTCGTCCGGCAACGGCCAGGCGGCCAAGATTTGCAACAACATGTTGCTCGGGATCTCGATGATCGGCGTGTGTGAGGCGTTCGTGCTGGCCGAGCGCCTGGGGCTGAGTGCTGCCAAGTTGTTCGAGGTGAGCACTCGCTCCTCCGGTCAATGCTGGGCGCTGACCAGCTACTGCCCGGTGCCGGGACCGGTGCCGGCATCGCCTGCCAACCGGAACTACCAGGCGGGCTTCACCGCAGCGATGATGGCCAAGGATCTGCGGCTCGCGCAGGACGCCGCCCAGAGCGTCGACGCCGCGACACCGCTCGGTGCCCAGGCCCGCCAGCTCTATGCCTTGTTCACCAACCACGGCCACGGCAAGCTGGACTTCTCCGCGATCATTAAGATGCTCGCCGGGGATTTATAAACAAAGGTTGCAAATTCCCCGCCGGCATGCTCGTTATTCGCTATCTGGTGGATCCAAAACAGAAATTCGAGGGAGCCGTGAAGCAGAGCTACCTGGATACCATCCGGTTGATCGAGCGCCTCCACCGTCGCTTCCTTGACGTGATCAAGACGGAGCTCGATCGCCTGGGGGTCGAGGACATCAACAACGTGCAGGCCCTGATCCTGTCGAACATCAGCAATGAACAGCTGACGGTCGGGGAATTGACAGCGCGCGGCTACTACCTCGGCTCGAACGTTTCCTACAATGTCAAGAAGCTGGTCGAGAACGGCTATCTCAACCAGGAGCGCTCGCCCCACGACCGGCGGATGACTCGGGTGCGGGTCTCGGAGAAGGGTCTGGAGCTATGCGAGCGGATCGACGCGCTATACCAAACCAATTCAGAGCAGTTGGCCAGTGAAGTCATATCCGAGGACCAGCTTGCAAGTACCAATCGGGTACTGAGCGCACTCGAGCGCTACTGGAGCAACTACATTACCTATTCTCGCTGAGGCGCCGCGCTAGGGTTCGATCAGCGAGCTGGTGGTTGCGCATCAGGACGGGTCGACCGGAACGTCGTTCCTCAGATCGAGACTCAGAGGCCGGCCGTGGGAGACCGCCGCTTCGGCGCCAGGCACTTGGTCGTGGTACTGTTCGACCGCCCTGACAAACTCGGCTTCGGCCTCGGTGGTGGGGCGTCCGAGGGCGGCGTTCCGATGGGGGAAGCGACCGAAACGACGGATGATCGCGACGTGCTGCTCGGCGTATCTGCGTCCTTCAATCCCTGGCTCTCGAACAACGCGAGAGCCCGTAGTTGGTTGGCCAGCGTTTCGTCGTGCATGAACGGCATGTAGAGGAACTGCTTGCGTTCCGGCGTCAACTCCTGGTCGAGCCGTTTG
This sequence comes from uncultured Alphaproteobacteria bacterium, assembly GCA_963815435.1. Classification (GTDB taxonomy): domain Bacteria; phylum Pseudomonadota; class Alphaproteobacteria; order Geminicoccales; family Geminicoccaceae; genus DATAOG01. The sequence goes on along the minus strand of CAWFGZ010000013.1, from coordinate 146,096 downwards.
GTCAGTGCTCGCTCGGCGATTGCCAAAGCCCGATCGTCGGTCACAAAGGCGCGCCGGTCGCCGCGAAACATGCTGCGCGGCATCTGATCGAGCAGAATGCAAAGCGCCAGACAGCCCTCCGCGCTGGCCTCCCAGCCGGTGAGCTCACCGGTTGCGGCGCGGGCGAACAGTTCGGCGAAGTGCTTGCGGATGGTCTGATCAAACTCCGGTGTCGGACGGAACCAGCACTCTCTCGAGCGTTCGTCGAACCAGAACCGCAGGACCTCTTGAATCCGCGCATCGCTCGGTCCGGCCGCCACCGCGAACCTCCTTTCGTCAGGTGGTCCATCAATCGGGCAGCACTCGCCCGCGAACATTTGGCGATCCACGGATCGCTGGATGATCGTTAAGGTGTACTTCGCTACTTGCGCGACAGCAACAGACACGGACACCATCAAAGGCGGGGCAGTGGACAGGCGCGGCTGCGCGGCAAGCCTGCCAGGCCGAGCCGGGAACTCAAGGGCTCAAACCTCGAGCGCGAACACTTCAGTCGGTGCGTCGCGGCCGCGCAGCTGGTGCCGCCCCAGTGAAGTGAGCGGCAGATCCGCGGGCAGGGCGTCTGCGGTGGCTGCGCTAAGTAGAACGGCGACCTCGGCACCGGGCCGCAGTTCCTTGGCCAGCGCCTCGAGTTGTTGCGCCGCGTTCACCGTGTCGCCGACGACGGTATAGTTCATGCGCGCCTCGGTGCCGATGTTGCCGACCACGACCGTGCCGCTGTGGATGCCAATCCGCAAGTGGACCGGCGGGTCGCGACCGGCGTTGTCGTGACGCAGTGCCACGACCATGGCCCCCGGGCCGCCCGGACCGCGCGCGCGGCGTGATCGAGCTGGCCTTCGAGGGCGCCCCAGAGCGCCATGACGGCGTCGCCGATGAATTTGTCGATCATACCGCCCTCCGCCTCGATGGACGCGGTCACCAGAGCGAAGTGATGGTTGAGAAAGCCGGCGGTAGCTTCGGGACCGAGCTGCTCGGTCCGGGCGGTGAAGCCGACGATGTCGGTGAACAGCACCGTGACCTCGCGAGTCTCGGAGGGGAGCGCTGCCACATTGCCGCGTCTGATCAGGGCGAGGACCAGACTACGCGGCACGTACAGCGCGAACGCCCGAAGGCCGGCCACCATGGCGTTGAAGGCGCTCGCCGCATCGTCCAGTTCGCGGAAACGGGATCGCGCGAGAACCGGTACGTGTTCGAGGTCGAGGTCGCGAATGGCGCCCGCGGCCGCGGCGAGGCGCGTCATGGGGCGGCGCACGGCGCGCGCCACCAGGAAGACGAGAACCATCGCGAGCAGCAGCCCGACGACCCCGATCACGGCGGCTTGCGTGAAACGGATCACCTGCTGGCCGATCTGCTCATCGCGGAAGTAGCTGCCGACCAGCCACGGTGCATCGGTATAGTCGGCCAGCGACTTGTAGAGAAAGACATACTGCTCCTTGCCAAAGGGGCTCTCGTGGCCGGACCCGATATCGAGCCGGCGCTGCTCCCAGCCCTCGCTCCAGATTTCGGCCAGGACCGGGTCGCCGATCTCGCTCACCTTGGGCAGCGGTCGGCCCGGCCCGAGGCCGGGGAAACCGTTCTGGAGCGCCAGATGTGCCAGAACGTAGTTCCGGTCATAGAGAATGAAGGCGTTCTGGCCGGTCTCGGTTTCCAGATCGGCCAGGAAGGCCGAGAAATCCGAGATCCGGAAGACGGCGACGATCATGCCGATGAAGTCGGCACCTTTGCGCACGGGCCGGCGGAGATTGAGGACCGTTCCCGCCTCTCCCGTGTACGCCGGCGGTCCCCAGAAGGCAGCGCCGGTCGGCCGGGCGGCGGCGGCCGCCATCATCTCCGGGATACCGGCGTCCGCTCGCCAGTCGTCGCCCTTCGTTACGATACGGCCGCTTGCCTGATCGCGCACCGCGGCTGCCGTCCAACCGCGGGCGTCGAAAAAGACCACGCCGTGCACCTGCGGTGTGGCCGCCAGTCCAGCGCTCAGGATCTCATAGAGGCGCGGCAGGTCATCGGGATCGAGTTCGCCGCGCTCGATCAGCCCGCTGATGTAGTCGAGCTGGGCCTCGGCGGCATCGAGATGACGACCCACGGCATCTCTCAGCGCCGACATGATCAGCCGGCTCTTGTCCTCAAGCAGCTCGGCCGTATTGCGGAAGGCAACATTGAGGCTGACGAAGAGCAACGCCGCCATGGTGAGGAAGATCAGGCCGCCCAGCATCAGGCCCTGAAAGGCCGCGAGCGAAATCCGCCAGCGGCGACGCCCTGTTCTGGATCCGGCTGCCGACATGGCGCCAAGCTACGCGCTCATCGAATTCGCAACAACGCGCGCCGCTCTGGCCCCTATCGGCGCCGGGCATCGACTGCTACAAGGTCGGCCGATCCATCGCCAGGCACGCCGAGGCATGCTCGCTCGCTACAGTCGCCCCGAAATGGCCGCGATCTGGGCGCCGGAGAACCGGCTGCGGCTTTGGCTCGAGGTCGAACTTTGCGTCCTTGATGCCATGGCCGAGCTGGCCCAGGTGCCCGAGGCGGTCGCCCGCGTTATCCGGCGCGAGGTCGAGCTTCGGATCGACGCGATCATCGATCCCGCGCGGGTGGAGGAGATCGAGGCGACCACGCGGCACGACGTGATCGCCTTCCTGACCCATATCGAGAACATCGTCGGCGCGGATGCCCGCTTCCTGCATCTCGGCATGACCTCATCCGATCTGCTCGACACGACCCTCGCCCTGCAGGTCGCCCAGTCGGCGGATCTCCTTCTCGGGGACCTAGATCGCCTGCTCGATGCCCTGAAGCGCCGGGCCTACGAGCACAAGGAAACGCTCTGCATCGGCCGCTCGCATGGCATCCACGCCGAACCAACCACCTTCGGTCTTAAGCTCGCTGGCTTCTACGCCGAGTTCGCGCGCAACCGGAGGCGCCTGCGGCGGGCGCGCGCGGAGATCGCCACCTGCGCCATCTCAGGCGCGGTCGGCACCTTCGCCAACATCGCCCCGGCGGTCGAGGCCAAGGTGGCGGCGCGGCTTGGCCTCCGGCCCGAGCCGGTCTCGACCCAGGTGATTCCCCGCGACCGGCACGCCGCCTGGTTCGCCGCGCTCGCGATCATCGCGAGCGCGGTCGAGCGGCTGGCGACCGAGATCCGGCATCTGCAGCGCACCGAGGTCGCCGAGGTCGCCGAGCCGTTCGCAGCCGGCCAGAAAGGCAGCTCGGCGATGCCGCACAAGCGCAATCCGATTCTCACCGAGAATCTGACCGGCATCGCACGCCTGGTGCGTGCGGCGGTGATCCCCGCCCTGGAAAACGTAGTGCTCTGGCATGAGCGCGACATCTCGCACTCCTCGGTCGAGCGCATTCTCGCGCCCGATACCGCGATCGCCCTCGACTTCGCGCTTCATCGCTTGGCCGGGGTGATCGAGGGACTCGAGGTCGACGCCGCCCGGATGCGCGCCAATCTGGACAGCACCCAGGGTCTGATCCACTCGCAGCGCGTGCTGCTTGCGCTGACCGAGGCCGGCCTCGGCCGCCAGGACGCCTACGCCATCGTCCAGAAGCACGCGATGCGCGCGTGGCGTGAGGATCGACCGCTGCTCGATCTTCTACGCGCCGACCCGGCCGTCACGGCGCGACTGCCCGATCCGGCTCTCGCCCAGTTGTTCGACCTGGACTATCACACCCGTCAGATCGATCGGATCTTCGAGCGCGTGTTCGCTGACCAGGCCGAAGACTGACGTCGGCGCACCGCTGCTGCGATTTCGAGCTCGAGCATGCACGCCTGCCTTGCCGTTCTTGCTGCGGCCTGCTTGACGGCCGTGCCGCTGGCCGCGGCCAGAGCCGGCCTGCTGATCGAAGCCGAGATGGCGGGGCAGGGGATGCGGCTGGTGGTCGATCGGCCGGCGCAGCGCGTGCTTCTGACCATGGGCGGGACCGAGACGCTGGTCGACTTGGCCGGCGGGCTCGTCTATCTGCGCCAGGAGGGAGAGGAGGCGCTGCGGGCCCATGCCCGCTACCGCCCCGGCTATGGCGAGCCACCGCCCTATCGGATCGAATATTTCGGGCCTGGCCCGATGATCGCAGGCAACGTCAGCAGCTATCAAGTTCTGTTCGCCGAAGAGCGGGTTTGTGCCGAGATGATGCTGAGCGGCTGGATGAGCCCGTTCGTCGATCCGGCCGTTCGGGCGATTGCGCTGCTCGAGCAGCCGCGAACGCAACCGGGGGGAGATCCCTGCACAGCGATCCCCTTTGCTACCTACGCTGCCGCCGGCTGGCCGCTGATGGCGGGCAAGGTCGACCACCCGACTTTCGTGACCACCGCGATCCGCTTCGACTATCAGCCTTCGCCCGGGGAGCTGGCGACGCCGGAGCGGTTTCGCGAGGTGCCTATCGGGGAGCTTCAGTCCCGCGCAGGCCTGCCTTGGCGCTGAGGCGCGCCTGTTCCGCCGCTTCGGCGCGCAAGCCGCGGCCAGGGTACAGTCGCTCCACGCCCGCCAGGATTGGCCAGAACGCGAAGACATAGAAGAACGCGATCAGATAGATCACTGTGCCCAGCCAGTCGCTCCATGGCTCGGACAGCTCCCGCGTCACGCTCCAGCCGAGATGGAGCAGATAGCCGCCCCCAGCCCAGATCGCGAGCCCGAGCAGCGCCTTTCCGTCCCGGATGCGCTCAAGGCGTCGTTCCGTGGCGCAGAGCTCCTGATCCATCATCCAGCCGTGGTCCGCCGTGCCGGGGCGAGCAGTCTAGAGCCGCAAGGTTAAGCCGATCTGTATCGCGACCTGGGGACGTCCGGAGGTGGTCACGACGCGCCGCCCGGGCCGGCATCGCCCGCTTAAGGGTGCGTCAACCAGATGGCGCTATCGCTGGGTGGTGGTATCTGGGAGGCTGCCCATGCCGATCCGCCGCATGCTGTTCGCGGCTGCCATCCTGTGCTGCCTGCCGCTCGCCTCGCCCGACGCGGCCATACTGATCGAGGCCCGCAAACAGGGTGAGCCGTTGCGCATGGTGGTCGACAACGACCAGCAGCGGGCGCTGATCACGACCGCCTCCGGCGAGAGCCTGATCGATCTGCGCCGGGGTGAGGTCTATGTCCGCGGCCGGAGCGGCGTTGCCCGCAAGGTGCGCATCGAGCAGCCCTCGCAGCCGGACGCCTCGGCCTATCGGGTCGAGCCGTGGGGCCCCGGCCCGGTGGTCGCCGGCTATTCGACCGTCTATCACGTAATCAGCTGCGGCGAGGACATCTGCGCCGAGATGCTGGTCAGCGGCTGGATGAAGGAGTTCGTCCAGCCGGCCGTGCAGGCGCTGGACCTGCTCGAAGAGCTGAGCGGAACGCCGCGCGGTCGCGGCTGCGGCCGGATTCCGTTCGCGGTCTACGCCGCTGCGGGCTGGCCGATCATGGCCGGCAAGATCGACCATCTGACCTTCGAGACCAAAGACATCCGGTTTGACTACCGGCCTCAGCCGCGCGAGCTGGCGATCCCCGCGCACTACGAGGACGGCGGGCCGGATCAGGTCGTGCTCGAGGCCCTCGCGCCCAAGCCCTGAGCTGCACCGCCTGGCGGCGCCCGCGGGGATCTGAAGCGAGATCGTTCGTCGATCGAGCTGAGATCTCTCGATCGATCGAGCGCACGCTGCGCTCGTGGCGGCGCAACTCCGGCCTCAGATCAGGCGCTGGCTCTTGAAGCTGGTGTGGCGGTTCTTGCCGATGATCACGTGGTCGTGGATCGTGATGCCGACCCCGGTTAGCGCTTGAACGACCTGCTGGGTCATGTCGATGTCGGCGCGCGAGGGGGTTGGATCGCCGCTCGGGTGGTTGTGCACCATGATGATCGCCGAGGCCTGCAGCTCGAGCGCGCGCTTGACGATCTCGCGCGGATAGAGCGGGGTGTGGTCGACGGTGCCGCGTTGCTGGACCTCGTCCTTGATCAGGATGTTCTTGCGGTCGAGGAACAGCACCCGGAACTGCTCGATCGGCTCGTGGGCCAGCGCGACCTGGAGGTAATCGAGCAGTGCCGTCCAGGAGCCGATCACCGGACGATCCTTCAGCTCCTCCCGATGCAGGCGCTCGGCGAACTCGCGCACCAGCCTGAACAGGACGCTCGTGAACCGCCAGGACCAGTAGCGGTCGCCCTGACGCTGCCACTCCTCGGAGCCCTGGTAGTCTCGGAGCTGGCGTGAGTCCTCGGCAAGCTCGAGCTCCTGCTCGAGCGTACGCGTGTCCTGCTCGTATTGGGGCGAGCGCCAATAGCGCAGCCACGCCAGGTAGTCATCCGACGGGCGCGGCAGATGAACCATCTCGAACAGCCGCTCCGGCTCGGCCCGGAGTGCGCCGCCGAGGCTGCCGAACTCGCTCAGCAGATCCTTGGCAAGGTCCTTGGTGTCACGGATGTCGATCGAGAAGAACAGCAGCAGTTCGAGCAGCTCGTAGTCGGGCAGGGCCTGTGGGCCCGCGTCGAGAAAGCGCTGCCGGAGGCGCTCGCGATGGCCATGGTAGCGTTTCCGGTCGCGCCTTCGCTCCGGCTGGTTACTGGTGGAGAACGGCGCGGGCGCCTCGGCCAGCCCCATGACCAGGCGATCGCCAGGCAACGCGTCTGAAAAGATCCAGGCCCGCCTGCTGCCGCTCCAACGCGCGCCGAGCGCCTTCAGCAGATCTTTGTTGGCGTAAGTGTTTCCGGTGACGATGTACTCGGGCGTGCCACCTTCGCCGGCCCCCTCGCACAACGCGAGTCCGGCCCGCTGCAGCGCCTCGACGACCGAGGCGACGCCTTCGGCGGCCTGCTTCTGAACCATGAAAGCGTCATATAGCTAGATTTCGGAAAAAAATCCAGAAAATATTCTACTACAGGTTGGCAATCACCACTCGGGATGGTCGAGGCCGGCCGGCGACAGCGTGAACACCTCGCAGTCTTCCCCGGTCACGCCGACGGTGTGCTCGAACTGAGCCGAGAGCTGACCGTCACGGGTGACTACGGTCCAGCCATCCTTCTTGTTGAGTTTGACCTTCCAACCACCGGCGTCCCAGTCGCCGGCGTTGATCATCGGCTCGATGGTGAAGATCATGCCCGGTTGCAAGATCAATTTCGGCTGCCGCGAGACCTGGTCCGTCTTTAGCTTCTTCTCCCGTGAAGTGAAGTAGTGCAGGACGCTCGGCGCATCGTGGAACACACGGCCGATACCATGGCCGCAATAGTCCTGCACGACCGAATAGCGGAAGCGCTCGGCGTAGTTCTGAATGGCATGGCCGATGTCGCCGAGGGTGGCACCGGCCCGGACGGCGCCGATGCCGCGCCAAAGCGCCTCGTAGGTCACCTTGCAGAGCCGCCGCGCTTTGAGCGGCGGTGTTCCGGCGAAGAACATCCGGCTGGTGTCGCCGTGCCAGCCATCCAGGATCACCGTGACGTCGATGTTGAGGATGTCGCCGTCGCGCAGGACGCGGCCCTCGCTCGGAATACCATGGCACACTTCCTGGTTGATCGAAGTGCAGATCGACTTCGGATAGCCGCGGTAGTTGAGCGGCGCGGGCACCGCGCCGTGGTCGAGAATGAATGCGTGGCACAAGCGGTCGAGCTCACCGGTCGTGACCCCGGGTCGGACGTGTTCGTCGATCATGTCGAGCACCGCTGCCGCCAACTGGCCTGCGCGGCGCATGCCGGCAAAGGCAGCCGCGTCGTGCAACGGGACCTGAACCTCGCTCGTTGCCTGCTCGGCGACCTTCAGCTGCTCGTGCATCACGACGGCGCCGACCCGGGCTCGGGGAGGACCATCGGCAGCGGCGCGGCGAGACGGATCTCCTCAAGCGTTATCAGGCAAGTCCGGCAGAGGGTCTCGACGCCGCTCGCCAGCGCTTCGCGGAACGCCTCGGCATAGGTCGGATCGATGTCGGCGGCGATCCTGAAGTCGCCGCAATCGGTTCTCTGCACCACGTACACCACTATCGCACGGGCGCCAGCCGCAACCTGCCGGCCGAGCGCCCGGAGATGCTTCACCCCGCGCGCGGTCGCGGTGTCCGGGAACTCCGCGCCGAGCGTGCGCTTGAGATGTACGTTCTTGACCTCGACAAAACAATCCGGCCGCCCCTCGGCGCGCAGCAGGAAGTCGATCCGGCAGCCCCGGTCATAGGCGACCTCGCGTCGGATCTGCTGATAGCCGGAAAGATCCGGGATCAGCTCCGCACGGAGCGCCTCCTCGACCAGCCGGTTGGGATGCATGGTGTTGACCCCGACCAGCCCGCCCGCGACCTCGACCAGCTCCAGCGTCAGCGGCAGCTTTCTGAGGCGGCTCGCGGAACACGACAGCCAAACCGGCGCCTCAGGTGCATCCAGTCCCAGCATGCGCCCCGGGTTTGGACAGTGCACCGTGACCTCGCGGCCATCGTCGAGGGCAACATCGGCGAGAAACCGCTTGTAGCGCCGTATCAGGCGGCCAGGGATCAAAGGTTCAGGCCAGCGCATGGGCCAAATCTAGCCGCATCGCCCGCCGGTTCACAATCAGCTGCGGGCAGCCGAGGATGGTCGAGGTTGGGCGGCCGGGGTAAGCTCGGCGCCGATCGCGCCCAGGGAGCGTGCTGATGACCGAGACCGCCCTCCAGGTGACCGCCTGTCTGATTATCATCGGGAACGAGATCCTCTCGGGCCGGACCGTGGATGCCAATCTGCCCTACATCGCCCAGAAGCTGGGCGCGATCGGGATCCGCCTGATAGAGGTGCGCGTGGTCGCCGACGACGAGGCGGCGATCGTGGAGGCGATCAACGCCTGCCGGGCGCGCTACACCTATGTATTTACGACCGGGGGCATCGGTCCGACCCACGACGACATCACCGCCGCTTCGGTTGCCAAAGCCTTCGGCCGCCGCTACCTGCGTCACCCCCAGGCCGAGCGGCGGCTGCTCGCCTACTACCCACCCGAGCGCGTCAATCCCGCGCGCATGAAGATGGCCGACATGCCCGAGGGCGCGGAGCTGATCGACAACCCGGTCAGCGTCGCGCCGGGCTTTCGGATCGAGAACGTCCACGTGCTGCCGGGCGTGCCCAAGATCATGCAGGCGATGTTCGATGGTCTGCTGCCGACGCTGCGCGGTGGGACGAAGCTGCTCGCGCGCGCGATCACCGTGTTCGCGCCCGAGGGCGACGTCGCGAACGCCGGCCTTGGCGAAATCCAGGCGCGCTTTCCGGCGCTCGAGATTGGCAGCTATCCCTTCTGGCGGCCTGAGGGACCCGGCACCACGATCGTGTTCCGCGGGACCGATCAGGCCGCGATCGATCAGGCGGCCAACGCGCTCCTAGACCTTGCAGGGAAGCTCGGCGCCCGGATTCGGGAAGATCCGACCCAAGATGTGTTCGGCGGGACTCCGACGGCGACTTAGCCGCAGACGGGCGATCTCAGCCTCTGCCGACCAGCTGCCACTGGCCGTCCGGCTGGCGGCAGGCGGTGCCATAGCCGGCGAGCCAGAGCGCCGCCAGCGTGCCCAGGGCGAAGCGGGAAAGCCTCGGCATGATCGGGACCTCCTCCGGCGGCTCGCTGGGTCGGAGGCACCATGCGCGGAACCCCAATTTTCGCGTTGAACTCGACCTGAACCGGACGTTCAGACCGAGATTCAGCTCCACCCGATTCAATTGGCGGACGGCCTGAAGAGTTTAAGGCAGACACGAAGCCGCCGAGGGGCGCGCCAACTCCTCTGCGGGCTCAGTTGACCAGCTGCCACTGGCCATCGGGCTGACGACAGGCGGTGCCGTAGACCCGCTCGCTCTTGCCGCCGATGGTCGCTTTCTGCTGGAACTCGCGGCAGTAGTCGCCGTCCGGGTTCTGGTAGGTATAGGTCGGCGTGACCGCGCCGTAGTTGCCGCTGTCCGGGTTGCGCCAAGTCGCCTCGCTGCCCGACGGCGCGTATTCGAGGGCGTGGTACTCAACGCGGCTGGCGTACAGCTTGTCGGTTTCATCGAGCGACTTGCCGATCGTGCCGCCGAGCAGCGCGCCGAGCACGGTGCCGGCGGCGGTCGCCGCGAGCTGGCCGGGACCGTGGCCGAACTGGGCGCCGAGCAGGCCGCCGCCGGCAGCGCCGGCGACCGCGCCCACGGTCTCCTTCGGACCGTACTCGCTATTGGCGCAGCCGCCGAGCCAGAGGGCCGCCAGCAGGGCAACGGCGCGACCAGGACGCTTGCACATGTCGGAAACCTCCGCACGGAGTCGCGCACTTGGGCGGCTCCATACGGCGAATCCTGGCCGATTCGGGTTGACCTCGACCTGAACCGCTCGTTCAGCGGCGGTTCAGGTTTGCGGGCAGGCCGGTCAGACGGCGGGCGCGGCGGGCAGCTCGAGCCGGACGCGCAGGCCACCCGCGGGTGCCCGGTCGAGCGCGATCGTGCCGCGGTACAGCTCGGCGATGTCGGCGACGATCGCGAGGCCGAGGCCGGAGCCGGGCACCCGCTCATCGAGCCGGCGGCCTCGCTCGAGCACCTCGGCGCGGCGCTCCGCGGGCAGGCCCGGGCCGTCGTCCTCAATGGTGAGGGACAGGCGCGCAGCCGCCTGCACGACTCGGACCACCACGCTGTGCGCGGCCCACTTGCAGGCGTTGTCGAGCAGATTGCCGAGCATCTCCTCGAGGTCCTGGCGAGCGCCGCGAAAGGCGAGGCCGGCCGCACACTCGACCTCAATCGCGAGTGCGCGCGGGGCATAGATCCGCAACAACGTGCGCTGCAGATCGCCCAGCACGGGCGCCACTTCCGTGCGCGCCCCGAGGACGGAGCCGGTCGCCATGGCCCGCGCCCGCGCCAGATGGTGGTCGACCAGGCGGCGCATCTGCGTCACTTGGCGCGCGACCAGCTCGGCGAGTGGCCCATCGTGCCGCGCCGCCTCGTTGGTCAGGACCGAAAGCGGGGTCTTGAGGCCGTGGGCGAGGTTACCGACATGGGTCCGCGCGCGCTCGACCAGCGCCTCATCATGATCGAGCAACGCGTTCAGTTCGTCCGCCAAAGTACTGATCTCGTGAGGAAAGCGCCCTTCGAGTCGTCGTGCAGCGCCGATCCGGATCGCGGCCAGCGCAGACTCGATCCGGCGCAACGGTTCGAGCCCGAAGCGGACCTGAATCACAACCGCACCGAGCAGACCAAGAAAGAGGGCGCCAAGCGCCAGCGAGAGCAGACGGTTGAACCGCTGCTTATCGGTCCGGATCTCTATGCGGTCGCCGGCGACCGCATAGAGAAGCGGCGCGTCGGCGCCCGGCAGCGTGATCGTGCGGATCAGGAGACGGAGTTCCTGGCCGTCCGGACCAATCACGTCGCTGGCAGCGCTCGAACGATCCGGCGCCAGGTCGACCGGCAGGCTCTGGTCCCAAAGCGAGGACGAGCGGTCGAGCGCCTGCGCACCATTGTTGATCTGCCAGTACCAGCCCGACAGCGGCTGAGTGAAGCGCGGCTCTCCCAGCTGCAGGCGAAGCTCCAAACGACCGCCGACGCCGATCTCGCTGCCCGCAACCAGCCCCTCCAGGAGGACGCCGAGATGGGTATCGAAATTGCGCTCGACATTGTCGCCGAACAGGGCGGACAACGCGTAGCCGCCGGCGCTCAACACCAGGGCGCCCCAGACGGCGGCGCCGGCTACCAGGCGAAAGGCGAGCGAGTTACGCCGCATCCTCCGACCTGGGTGGCGGTCCGAGTGCGCCGCGCCGATATTCGGGGCAGGCCGGCCCGCCATAACCGCTCGCTGGCGAGTCGGCCGTGCAGTCGTGGCGAGCTTTGAGAAGCTGTGCCCTTACCAACGAGGATTTGTCCCCGCTTCCGGCGCGTGCAGCCGATAGCCGAGGCCGCGCGCGGTCTCGATCAGGTCGACCGCGAGCTTCTTGCGCAGGCGGCCGACGAACACCTCTATGATGTTCGAGTCACGATCGAAGTCCTGATCGTAGAGATGCTCGGTCAACTCGGTGCGCGAGACGACCTTGCCCTGATGATGCATCAGGTAGGCGAGCAGGCGATACTCCTGCGCGGTCAGTCTGACCGGCCGGCCAGCGACGCTGACTCTGGCGCTTCGGGTATCGAGCACCAGCGGGCCACAGGCGAGCTCGGCCGAAGCATGGCCCGCGGCGCGCCGGACCAGCGCCCGAAGGCGCGCCAGCACCTCCTCCATGTGAAACGGTTTGGCGACGTAATCATCGGCCCCGGCATCGAAGCCCGCGACCTTCTCGCTCCAGCGATCACGCGCGGTCAGGATCAGGACCGGGGTCCGCCGGCCCTCCCGCCGCCAGCGCTCAAGCACCGTGATGCCGTCGACGACCGGTAGCCCGAGATCAAGGACCACGGCATCATAGGGCTCGTTCGCGCCGAGATAGTGGCCTTCCTCGCCATCGGTCGCCAGATCGACCGCATAGCCGGCCTCGGTGAGACAGTCCCTCAGCTGCCGCGCCAGATCGGCATCGTCTTCGACCACCAGCACCCGCATGCCGTGCCCCCGGAGGCCCGCCCCTCGGCGTAATCCATTGTCCAAGCGCCGTACGGGTGAAACAAGCACCGCCTAGCTTAACCTTACGTGAACCGGGAGCCGGACGCACCCTCGCGCCATGCTGTCGTGGCGAATCGGTTCGTTGCCGCGGGCAAGTCTGACGCGCGATCGTGGCGGGGGCTGCCCCTGCCAAGGACGCTGAGATGCGGAACGTATCCGCCGTCGAACCGCGGGCGACCGACAAAACTGCGTCAAACATCGCGCGGGCGCGGTGTCTTCGCATAGTGCAAAAGACAGGAGGCAAGCTCAGCCTCGCACGGCCACGGAACCAATTTGGTTCTGCCGAGATCGACAGCAGATATGCCGCGCGCCTCGCGACGCACCCCGCTCGGGCTGCGGGAGCCGAGCGCTACATGAGCTCGGCGCGCCGCGCGATCTTCTGGATTTCCTTCTGGACCAGACGTTCGACGATTGGCTCCAGGTTACCGTCGAGCCACTCCTTGAGCAGCGGCCGGATCATGTCCTCGAGGAACTGCTCCACCGAGCGGCCCGAGTTGTCGGCGATTGACTCCTCGGGTGGCGTCCGCTGAAAGGCCCGGGAAAGTTTGGCGAACGCACCAGTGGCGGCGGTCGCCGCAGTGGCGGATACCAGCTCCGCCCTCGCATCGGCCGGATTCATCTGCACGGCAGCTATGTCCTCCTGCTTCGGCTGGTTTGGAATTGAGACGCCCGGTTCGTCGTCCGACGCGTCCTCGAGCGGGGCCATCTCGACCTCGTCGTGAATCGGCACTTCGGGCTCATCAATCGGCACGTCGGCCGGCCGTCCCATCGGCGCTGCGCCTTCGGCTCTAAGGTCGACGACTTCGCCGCTCTCGCGCACGACCTTGGTCAGCTCGAGAACATCGTCGAACTCGTCGTCCTCGGCGGCCCGGGCGAGCGCGTCGGCATCCTCGTTCAGCGCCTCCGAGTGAGCCTCGGCGGCGCCCAGATCGTCGTCATCGTGACTGGCATCGTCGGCCTCTTCGTCCGCGATGATCCGCCGGATGGAGGATAGGATCTCCTCCATCGATGGCTCATGTTGTTCTCTAGGCTCGGTCGTCACGTCACTCTACCTCCAGGAATTTGCCACGGAGCCCGGGCCCGCGGCCGCAAAGTTCGGGTCCATCAGCGAGGGCTGTCGCCCTTCAACGTGGGACCCAAGCCAAACAGGCGGTTGCGAGTGTCGGCGTAATAGGCTTCCGGATTATACGCCTCGACCGGCAGATCGATACCCCTGACCGTGAGTTCGCCAACCGCCGCCTTCAACCGATAACTGGCCACGACCTGGTCGCGCCGGGACGTCACGAGATCGACCTGAGACGAAAACAGGTCGCTCTCCTGATCGAGCACGTCCAGGGTCGTCCGCTGCCCCACCAAGGCCTCCTGACGCGCGCCTTCGACCGCGATCTCGTTAGCTCGCACCTGGGCGGCACGCGAATCGATCTGGGTCGTCGCCGTGATGAGAGCTTCCCAAGAGTTGGTCACTTCGTCGCGCACCGAGCGAAACGTCGACTCCAGATCGTCCTGGCGCTGCCGCACCGTCTGCTTGGTCTGACGAACTCGCGCATACTCACCCCCGCCTTGATAGAGCGGCACCGTTAGATTGGCCCCGATCGAAGCATCGCTCTCCCGATCCAACGTCGCGGTAGGATCTTGGGCATAAGCTAATTCTCCCCTAATGGACAGCCGCGGCAGGAGGGCGGCTTCAGCCACGCTGACATCAGCGCGCGCTGCGGCCAGGTTGAATTGGGCGGCCGCGATGGTCGGATTGCCCACTTCGGCCAGCTGGTGCGCCTCGGCTTCTGTGGCCGGCAGGCCGGCCAGTGGTCCCGGCACCTCGAGTTTCACCGGTTCCTGGTTGATCACTTGGCGGTAGGTGGCCTTGGCGGCTTGAAGATTACCCTCGGCGCGGACACGGTCGGCGATCGCCCCGGACAGGCGGGCATCGGCCTGCGCCACGTCGGTTCGCGTGACCTCGCCGACCCGAAAGCGGTCCTGGGTAGCCTGCAGCTGGCGGCGCAGGCGGCTCTCGTTCTGGACCGCGAAATCGAGCACCGCCTGCGCGGCGACGACATCAGTGTAGGCGGTGACCGCCTGAAGCAGCACGCTCTGCTCGGTCGCCAGCAGCCGGGCTCGTTCCGAGCGAACCAGCCGCTCGGCGCGCTGCGTGTTGGCCACCGTCTCGCCGCCGCTGTAGAGCTCCTGCTGAAGACTAAGCCCACTCGACAGGGTGTTGAAGCTGTCGGTGCCACCCGGACTTCGGTCCACGGTGTTGTGGGTCGCCCCGGAATTGATCGAAAGGGTCGGTCGCCAGCCGCTCAGCGCCTGCGGCACCAGTTCGTCGGTGGCTCGCAATGCGGCACGCTCGGACGCGAGGTCGGAGTTGGTCAGATAGGCCGACACCAGCGCGTCCTGCAAGCTCTGCGCAATGGGCGCCCTGGTCGGGCCGGCCGCGAATACGGCGGCGAGAATCGCGACAGCGACGCTCGGTCTCATGGCCCCCCTATACACGCTCTTCGCCAGATACGATAGTATCTGAACCAACATTTACACCTCGCGGCTCACGGTTCGTCGACCAGATTGCACGCACGTGACGTGTCAGTAGCGTGACATGCCGGGATCGACTTCGAGGGCGAATGCCTCCACCCCGCCTCGGAGGTTGGCTGCGCGACTCAGCCCCAGCTCGCGCAAATGCCGCGTCGCCAGCAGAGATCGGTGGCCGCTGTGACAGACGACGACCAGAGGCCGATCCTGCGGCAGCTCGCGCTCGCGTCCCAACAGCGCACCGAGCGGCAGGTGGATCGCCTCCGGAAAGCCGCAGATCTCCAGTTCCCAGGCTTCGCGGACGTCAAGGACAGCGTAAGCGGCTGATCCGGCGCGCAGTTCAGCTAGCTCGGCCGGATCGATCTCGAGCGGCGGCGGGTGTGGCAGGGTCATGGCGATACCTCCGCGGGACCGGCCGGCCAGGGCAGGTCAGAATGCGAACTCGGGCGTTCGAGCGGGGCGCGGCAAGCGAGAGATGCGTGCGTCGAACAGGGTCCGCGGGCCGATCACGCCGTGTAGCCGCGTGAACAGCGTGCCCTTGCCGACCCGGCCGTCGTCGAGCACCGCCACCAGCCGGCCGCCTTCGCTGATCTGCTCGAGCAGCGCCGGCGGCACGCTGTCGACCGCGCCGGCCAAAAGGATCGCATCGAAAGGCGCCTGGCTCGGATGGCCGGCAAACGGATCGTCGCTCTCGGCGACCACGACATTGTCGACGCCGAGCTCGTCGAGCAGGGCCTCGGTCTGCTCGGCGCTCGCCGGGTCGGACTGGAGCAGAATGACGGTCGCCGCCAAGCGGGCGAGAACCGCCCCGACGTATCCGGTTGCATCGCCTACGACCAGGACGACCTCTTGCGGACCGATCGCCGCCGCCTGGATCAGGCGGGCCAGGGCCAGCGGCTCGATCAGGTAACCCCCATCCGGCAGGGGGAGGTCCTCGTCGGCGTAAGCGACGCCGCGCAGCGCCTTGGGCACAAAACGCTCCCGCGGTACGTCGCGCATGGCGGCGAGCACGCGCGGATCGTCGATCCGGCTCGGGCGCAGCTGGTTCTCGACCATGGTCCAACGGGCGCGACTATAGTCCATCGGTTCTTGCTCGCTAGCGGCGGTGACAAGGTGCGGCGATCAGGTCCGGAAATTCACAGTTGATCTGGACTATAGCGGCGCTCCGGCGGCCCGACAATCGGCGATCGCGCATGGACGGCGCACGGGCGCACGCCGTTGACCACTCCCAGCCGGGCCGATAGAAGACTTCCTTCAAGATACCTCCGGCCGGGTAGCAAAGTGGTAATGCTGGGGACTGCAAATCCTCGATCGGCGGTTCGATTCCGCCCCCGGCCTCGCGGCCTCCCCTCCCAAGGTGAGAAGGGGAGGGTTGGCGCCACTCCTAGGAATGCGCCTCGGCGTTAGCGGCTCAGCCCTTGCCGGCGATGGTTGTCCGGCATGACTTGCCCTGACTCAGCTCGACGTAGTCGACCGTCATCCCGCGCTCGTCAAGCTCGGGGCCGGGCTCACCGTGGATGCCGTCCCGCGGCTGCTGCACAGCTACCGTTGTCAGAGCTCGGGGGGCTCGCCTCAGAAGCTCAAACCCAGCGGAAGACCGCAATGGCCCAAAGGATCGAAATGACGAGGCCGCCCCACAGCGACGTTCCCATAAAACCGAGCCAGGCAAGAAAAATGAAGGCACTTCCCAGCAGCGAGATAAACAGCCGGTCGCCGCGCGTCGTATCGAGTCCCGAGGATTCCGCGGCGCGGCGCGCCGCCCGGCGCGTAATACTCCCACACCGACATGCCGACGAGACATAAAGCGATGAAGACGAAGAAAGCCGCCGTTGGCCAGGTCCAGGCCATCCAGTGGAGCGGCGATGTGTCTTCCATAGCGCACCCGCCCTGTCACACGCGGCCAAGGGCAAAGCCCTTGGCGATGTAGTTGCGCACAAAGTAGATGACGACGGCGCCCGGGATGAGTGTCAGCGAACCGGCGGCGGCAAGAAGCCCGAGCTGGTAGCCTGACGTGCTGGCGGTCTTGGTCATCACAGCGGCGATCGGCTTGGCCGCGACCGAAGTCAGCGTCTTGGCGAGCAGGAGCTCGACCCACGAGAACATGAAGCAGAAGAAGCAGGCGACGCCGATCCCGGCGGCGATGGTCGGCATGAAGATCTTGATAAAGAAACGCCAGAACGGATAGCCGTCCACATAGGCCGTCTCGTCGAGCTCCTTCGGCACGCCCGACATGAAACCTTCCAGAATCCACACCGCGAGTGGCACGTTGAACAGCGTATGGGCGAGCGCCACGGCCCACGGGGTGTCAAACAGGCCGACGGCGGAATAGAGTTGGTAAAAGGGCAGCGCGAACACCGCCGGCGGCGCCATCCGGTTGGTCAGCAGCCAGAAGAACAGGTGCTTGTCGCCGAGGAAGCGGTAGCGCGAGAACGCGTAGGCCGCTGGCAGGGCGGCGGCCACCGACAGGACAGTGTTGATCACGACATATTCGATGGAGGCGATATAGCCCCTGTACCAGGACGGGTCCGTGAAGATGACCCGGTAGCTGTCGAGCGTGAAGCTGCGTGGCCACAGCGTGAAGCTGCCGAGAATCTCGTTCGTCGTCTTGAATGACATGTTCAGCAGCCAATAGATCGGCAGCATCAGGAAGACGATGTAGACGATCGGGATCAGGGAACGCGCGCGCATCGTCACCTCGCCTCATTGCGCATCATCAATGTGTAGAAGATCCAGCTCAGGAGCAGGATGATCAGGAAGTAGATTAGGGACATGGCCGCCGCGGGGCCGAGATCGAACTGGCCGAGCGCGGTCTTCACGAGGTCGATCGACAGAAACGTCGTCGAATTGCCCGGTCCGCCGCCGGTCACCACCACGACTTCCGTATAGATCATGAAGGAGTCCATGAAGCGCAGCAGGATGGCGATGGTCAGCACATATTTGAGCTTGGGCAGCTGAATGTAGCGGAAGATCGCCCACGGCCGGGCCGCGTCGATCTTGGCGGCTTGGTAGTAGGCATCGGGGATCGAGACGAGCCCAGCATAGCAGAGGAGCGTTACCAGCGACGTCCAGTGCCAGACATCCATGAGGATGATGGTGAACCAGGCGGCGAGCGGCTCGCGCGTGTAGTTGAACTCGATGCCGAGCGCCCTGATCGTCCGGCCGAGGAGGCCGATCTCGGGTAGCGCCATGATGTTCCACATCGCGCCGACGACGTTCCACGGAATCAGCAGGGGCAGGGCCATCAGCACGAGGCACACCGACACCCAGGGCCCCTTGCGCGGCATGGCGAGCGCGATGATCAATCCGAGCGGGACCTCGATCACGAGCACGATGGCGGTGAAGAGGAGCTGACGCAGGAGGGCGCCGTGGAAGCGCTCCGAATGCAGCATTTCGTCGAACCAGCGCAGCCCCGACCAGAAGAACTCGTTCGCACCGAAGGACTCCTGCACGGAGTAGTTGACCACCGTCATCAGCGGCACGATGGCGTTGAATGCTACCAGCAGGACGACCGGAAGGACGAACAACCAGCCCTTGTTTGTGGCGGTTTTCCTCATGGCTGCGTCACTTGACGATCCAGCCGTCAGCGTAGACCTGCGTGTGATCGGGCCGGAAGCGCACATGCGTGCTCCCCCGCGGAACCGGCTCGTCCTCCGGCACCAGGAGTCGGATCACGCAAGCGGCGTGACGGGTCTCGACGATGCGGTGCCGCCCGGCGTCGAGCACCTTGACGACCTCGACCGGAATCCCCCTTTCGGCGAACGCGACGAACTCCGGCCTGACGCCGAGTTCCAGGCTGTTGCCGTTGCCGCGCCACAATGCAGCGTTCGCGGTATCGACCTCCGCACCGGCGAACCGTGCCCTGCCGCCCTCCACCTGGCACGGCAGGATGTTCATGCCGGGCGAGCCGATGAAGTGGCCCACGAAGGTGTGCTGCGGCCGCTCGAACAGTTCGACCGGCGTCCCGATCTGCACGATCTCGCCGTCATTCATCACCACGACCTGGTCAGCGAACGTCAGCGCCTCCGTCTGGTCGTGTGTGACGTAGATCATGGTGCGGCGGATGCGGTGGTGGAGTTCCTTGAGCTTCGAGCGCAGCTCCCATTTGAGATGCGGATCGATCACCGTGAGCGGCTCATCGAACATGATCACGTTGACGTCTGAGCGCACCAGCCCGCGACCGAGCGAGATCTTCTGTTTGCCGTCGGCCGTAAGGCCCGCCGCACGCCTGCCGAGCATGGCTTCGAGTTCGAGCATTTCTGCAATTTCCCGCACCCGCCGCGCGACGTCGGACTCTCCGACACCGCGGTTCCTGAGCGGGAAGGCGAGATTGTCGTAGACGGTCATCGTGTCGTAGATCACCGGAAACTGGAACACCTGCGCGATGTTGCGCGCCTCTGGCGTTGCATCGGTGACGTCGAGACCGTCGAAGAGGATCGTGCCTTCGGTCGGCCTGAGCAGGCCCGACGTAAGATTGAGCAGGGTGGTCTTGCCGCAGCCTGAGGGACCGAGGAGCGCGTAGGCGCCGCCATCGGTAAATTCGAGGGTCAACCGCTTGAGCGCCCAGACCACGGGCTCTTTCGGGTTGGTACTGTAGCTGTGCCGCACGCCGTCCAGCTTGATGCTCGCCATCACGGCCCTCCGGCGACGAGGCGGCCCTCGCCATCGAAGAAGAAGCTCTTGTCAACGTCGACGTGGAGCCGCGCCATCGAGCCGACCTCGAAAGGATGGATGCCGGGCGACTGCGACACCCAGGTGTGACCATTGAGGTCGAAATGGACGACGCTTTCGGACCCGCTGAGCTCCGCGATCAGAACCCGGCCCTCGATGGCCGTGCCGTCGCTCTCGCTCCGAGGCATGATGTGATGCGGCCTGATGCCGATGGTGTACTCGCCATCGGCGATCGCCGCTGCGGCGTTGCCGGCGGGCAGCCTGACGATGCCTCCGATGAGGATATCTCTGCCGAGCTTGGTCACGGGTGCGGTGTTGATCGGTGGATCCGAGAACACCTTCGCCGTCGTCAGGTCCCGCGGCCTTCTATAGATGTCCCCCGTCGGTCCGAACTGGGTGAGCCGGCCCTCGAACAGCGTCGCGGTGCTGCCGCCGAAGAGGAGCGCCTCGGTCGGCTCGGTTGTCGCATAGACGACAATGCAGTCACGGCCCGCGAAGAGCCTCGGCAACTCCTCGCGCAGGTCCTCCCGCAACTTGTAGTCGAGATTCGCCAGCGGCTCGTCGAGCAGGATCAGGTCCGAATCCTTGACCAGTGCCCTGGCGATCGCCGTACGCTGTTGCTGACCGCCGGAGAGTTCGCTCGGCAGGCGCTTGAGCATCGGCGTCAGCCGCAGGAATTCGGCCGTCTCAGATACGCGTGCTTCGATGTCCCTCCGCGGCAATCCGGCGACGCGCAGCGGCGAGGCTATGTTCTCGAACACGGTCATGTGCGGGTAGTTGATGAACTGCTGATACACCATCGCGACGTTGCGTTTTTGCACCGGGACGTCGATGACGCTCCGGCCATCGAACAGGAGCTCGCCCGAGGTCGGCCGCACCAGTCCGGCCATCAGCTGCATGAGCGTCGTCTTGCCCGCGAGCGTCGGACCCAGGAGCGTATTGAACGAGCCATTTTCGAGGATGAGGTCCGTCTCGTAAATGTGCAGGTTGGCGCCAACGCGCTTGGTAACTTTTTTCAGTTCCAGAGACATCGCCCCGCCGCCGATTCCTCCCCTTATTTTCTCGTCGGAGTCCAATCTCGTCATGAAACTCTCCCGGAGCGGAGCCTTGGCCCGCTCCGGGAGATACTCACGCTCCAGTAGCGCGGTCTACTGGTGCTCAGTCCAGCGCTTGATCAGTTCGTCGTAGGCGATCGTCTCGCCCTGCGGCTTCTCGTTGGCGAGCTTTGCCCAGGGGGCGTGCTCGGTGCTGAGCCACTTCGACGGGTCGCTCTCTCGGATTCAGCCGCGGGCCGCAGCCGTGATAGACGTTGCTCTTCTCGTCCACCGCCTGCATGCGGGCCATCACCTGATCCATCTGCTCGGCAAGGCGATCGAGCGCCTGCTGCGGCGTGAACGTGCCGGAGTTGACGTCGCCGATGTTCTCCCAGAAGAGCTGGGCGAGCTTCGGATAGTCGGGCACGTTGATGCCTGTCGGCGTCCAGGCGACACGGTCGGGCGAGCGATAGAACTCGATGAGACCGCCGAGCTTCGGCGCGCGTTCCGTGAACGACTTGTCGCGCACCGTGCTGTCGCGGATGAACGTCAGTCCGACATGGCTCTTCTTCACGTCCACCGTCTTCGAGACGACGAACTGCCCATATAGCCAGGCTGCCTTGCGGCGATCCACCGGCGTGGAATTGAACAGCGTCCACGAGCCGGCATCCTGGTACCCGCGCTGCGCACCTTCCTTCCAGTACGGACCATGCGGCGACGGCGCCATCCGCCAGAGCGGCATGCCGTTGTCGTCGACGGTATTGTTGCCGGCGCTCTTCGGCGCAACCATGTTGGCGGTGAACGCCGAGTACCAGAAGATCTGCTGGGCGACGTTACCTTGGGCGAGCGCCGGCAGCGACTGGTAGAAGTCGAGGTCGGCCGCGCCCGGAGGCGCATATTTGCGGAGCCACTCGTCCCACTTCGCGACCGCATAGACCGCCGCCGGGCTGTTGGTGCCGCCGCCGCGCGACACCGAGGCGCCCACCGGATTGCAAGAACCTTTCTCCATGCGGATGCCCCACTCGTCGACGGGGCGCCCGTTGGGGATGCCGACGTCGGCTTCGCCGGCCATCGACAGCCACGCATCGGTCATGCGCCAGCCGAGGTCGGGGGCGCGCTTGCCGTAGTCCATGTGACCATAGACGCGCACGCCGTCGATCTCCTTCACATCGTTGGTGAAGAAGTCGGCGATGTCCTCATAAGCCGACCAGTTGACGGGGACGCCCAGCTCGTAGCCGTACTTGGCCTTGAACTTCTCTTTGATCTCGGGACGGTCGAACCAGTCCTTCCGGAACCAATAGAGGTTGGCAAATTGCTGGTCGGTGAGCTGCCACAGCTTACCATCCGGCCCGGTGGTGAATGACTTGCCGATGAAATCGTCGACATCCAGCATCGGGTCGGTGACGTCCTTGCCCTCCCCCGCCATCCAGTCGGTCAGGTTGACCGCGCTTTGCAGGCGGGAGTGCGTGCCGATCAGGTCGGAGTCGTTGATGTAGCCGTCATAAAGATTGCGGTTTGTCTGCATCTGCGTCTGAACGGCCTGGACGACTTCGCCCTCGCCGAGGATCTGGTGATTGACCTTGATCCCGGTGATTTCTTCGAACGCTTTGGCCAGAACCTCGGCTTCGTAATGGTGCGTCGGGATATCCTCCGACAGCACGTTGATCTCATACCCCTTGAACGGCTCGGCCGCCTTGATGAACCATTCCATCTCCTGGAGCTGCTGATCGCGGGTCAGGGTCGAGGGCTGGAACTCCTGGTCGACCCATTTCTCGGCGGCTGCCATATCGGCATAGCTCGGTCCGGCAGATGCCATCAAGGCCACCGCGGCCGCCGCGGACATGAGTTTCATTTTCATAGAAACACCTCCCACTTGCGTAGTCTCCCCTTGGTTGGTTGCCAAATTTCAGCTCAAGTCGCCTGGACGCCAACCGGTGTCGACGTACAGACTGCCCCGCAGCGCGCGCCGCTCGCTCCGCCGGTCCAGGCGGGCATCAGGCGCGTCAGCGAGATCTTGTCGGCGACAGTCACGCCGATCAGGACGTAGATGTTGCCGGGCGGGGGGCCAAGGTTGACCTCGTGCTGACGGGTCCTGGCGCCGACCCGCCCGGTTAGAGAATCGAGCCCGAGCGTCATGCCCTGGCTCCCGCGGCAAGAGCGCGCCCCGCGGCGTCGACAGCCTGGCCGGCTGCGCCCGGCCGACGACAAGGCAGAGCCTCAACGGGCGCCGCGGCACGCCCCTCCTACTCATGGCTTGTTAGGCGCGCACGCTAATCTCGAACTCGTCTCCACGAGATCGCATCCTCCCCGATCTGTCCGGGCGCCCGCCTGCTCCAGCAGGCGGTGTCGCACGGGTCCCCTTGAGCTACGTGTAGCGCCCCCCGCGCTTCATGGGAAGCCGGGAATGCATGCGATCGTACGGAGGCTCTTGTTCGGGCTGGCGGGCCTCGTCGGGCAACTCAAATCTTCGGCCTCGCGCCCGCCCGGACGAGGCGCCAGTGCCGGCGGGGCAGACATGATCGCTGGTCGGCCCCGTCGGGCGCTCCTCGCGGGTGGCTCTGATCGTTCAATCCAAGAAAAAGAGGGAGGCGGCGCCTGCTTTCTGCGCTATGCAGACCGGAGCGTGGCATCTGCGGAGCGAGGCGCGGTGATGACGACCGCGGGGGCGATCGACTTCTACTTTGAGTTCGCGAGCCCTTACGGCTACCTGGCGAGCACCCGGATCGAGGATCTAGGCGCTCGGCACGGGCGGGACATCGTCTGGCGTCCGATCATGCTCGGCGCTGCCTTCAAGGAGACCGGGGCGCGGCCGCTCATGCAGACTCCACTCAAGGGACCCTACCTCAGACACGACGTGCCGCGCTTTGCCCGCCTGCTCGGCGTGCCGTTCAAAGAGCCGCCGGTGATGCCGGCCAACTCGCTCGCCGCGAGCCGCGCCTTCGTCTGGCTGGAAGCGGGCGATCCGGCGCTCGCCAAACGCTTGGCCAAGGCCGTTTTTCATGCCCATTGGGGCGAGGGGCGGGATATCAGTGCTGCCGAGCAGGTGGCCGAGATCGCTGCGCCGCACGGCATCAAGCGATCAGCGCTGCTCGAAGCCGTTGCCCACCCTGCAATCAAGGAGCGCCTGAAGCAGGCGACCGCGGCGGCGATCGAGCGTGGCGTTTTCGGCTCGCCCTTTATCTTCGCGGACGGTGAGCCTTTCTGGGGCGCCGATCGGCTCGATCAGATCGAGATTTGGTTGGCCCGAGGTGGCTGGTGAGCGGACGGATGCATCGATCATGACCGAGGCGCTGCTTCTTGTCGAACCTCATCCGGACGGCAGCGTCTGGATCACGCTCAACCGTCCAGAGATCCACAACGCTTTCGACGATCGGCTGATCACGGCGCTGACCGCAGAGCTCGCGCGGCTGGCCGGCGACGAGGCGGCGCGGGCGATCGTGCTGACCGGCAGCGGCCGGAGCTTCTCGGCCGGTGCTGACCTCAACTGGATGCGCCGAACCTCGGCCTACGGCGAGGCCGAAAATCTGACCGACGCCAGGGCGCTCGCCCGACTGATGTCGACTCTGCACGAGCTGCCGAAGCCGACCGTGGCGCGGGTCAACGGCCCGGCGCTCGGCGGCGGTACCGGTCTCGTCGCCTGCTGCGACATCGTGATCGCCAGCGCCGAGGCGATGTTCGGCACGACCGAGGTCCGCCTCGGCCTGATCCCTGCGGTGATCGGCCCGTACGTGATCGGTGCGGTCGGCGTGCGCCAGGCGCGCCGGCTGATGCTCACGGGCGAGCGGATCGGCGCTGCCGAGGCGGCCCGCGTCGGGCTGGTCCACGAGGTTGTCGCGGCGGATCAGCTGGATGCCGCCGTCGAGAGTATCCTCGGGCAACTGCTGAAGGGCGGTCCGCACGCCTTAGCAGCCGCCAAGCGCCTGATCCGCGACGTCGCCGGACGGCCGATCGATCCGGAGCTGGTCGACGACACCGCGCGCCGCATCACCGCTCTGCGGGCGACACCCGAAGCACGCGAAGGCATCGGAGCCTTCCTCGACAAGCGGCGGCCGAACTGGTTGCGTAGCTGACGGTCGCCAAGCTGTCTTCGGAACCTTCTTACCGTCCGTGCGTTGCACAGCGTCTGTCGTCAGATCGATCCGCGCCGATTCCGACATCGTATCGACAATTCCGACCAACGCTCTGCTGTCACTCGATTTGCTGCAGTGCATCCATCAGTCGCATAACCTAGGTGTGATCAAGCTCGAGAGTTGAAAATTCCTTAACCATTTCTACATACACGTCGGCACCGCGCTCTGGATCATGGCGTCTGTGGCCGGTCGCCAGGGCCGTCGTCAAGTCGGTCCGGGCGGCCCGGACGGTGCTCTTGGAGACGGAAATGGATGTTTTTGCGTCGCCTGCATTCGACAATCACGAGCAGGTGGTGTTCTTCTACGATCGCCCCTCGGGCCTGAAGGCCATCGTCGCCCTCCACGATACGACGCTCGGGCCCGCCGTGGGCGGCTGTCGCATGTGGCCCTACGCCAGCGAGGCTGAGGCCGTGACCGATGTCTTACGGCTCGCCAGGGGGATGACCTACAAGGCAGCGATGGCGCGCATGCCCTTCGGCGGCGGCAAGACGGTCATCATCGGTGACTCCAGGACCGACAAATCGCGCGATCTGTTCCGCGCTCTTGGCCGGGCGATCGAAAGCCTCGGCGGACGCTACTACACGGGCGAGGACGTCGGGACCAGCCCGGCCGACATGGACTGGGCGAGCGAGGAAACTCACTATGTGCTGGGGCGCGCGAGCGGCGGCAGCGGTGATCCATCGCCGGTCACCGCGCGCGGCGTCTGGCTGGGCATTCGCACCGCGGTCGCGCACAAGCTCGGGCGCAAGGATCTCTCTGGTGTCCGGGTGGCCATTCAGGGCCTCGGCCACGTCGGCTACAATCTGGCAAAGCTGCTCGCGAAGGACGGCGCCCAGTTGATCGTGACCGATCTCGATCCGGGGCGCGCCGAGCGGGCCGGCCGCGAATTCGGGGCCAAGGTGGTCGGTTCGGACGAGATCCTGAGTGTACCAGCCGACGTCCTCGCACCCTGCGCCCTCGGCGGGGTCATCAACGACGAGAGTCTGCCACGGCTGGCTTGCGCGATCGTTGCCGGCGCCGCCAACAACCAGCTGCTTGAGGACAGGCATGGCGCCGCCTTGCATGCCCGCGGCATCCTCTACGCCCCCGACTACGTGATCAACGCCGGTGGTCTGATCAACATCGCCGAAGAGCTGAGCCCCCGGGGCTACGATCGGGAGCGGGCCCTGGCGCAGGTGCAGCATATCGCCACCACGCTCGGTGAGGTGTTCGAGCGGGCGGAGCGGGAAGGCCTGCCGACCCACCAGATCGCCGATCGGATCGCCGAGGAGCGGATCCGCGCGGCGCGTGCGGCCAAAGTGCGCTTGCCGCGCGTGACCCTGGACGCGGTCCCGGCGCGCGCGGCTGCCGCTGGCTGAGCGAGCCATGGAGGGCATCACGAGAAAAGCGCGCGCTGGCCGCTAATCGCGGGCGACGCCGGCCATGGCCGTGCTACCATCGGCCGCGGCAGGAGTGATGCGGCCAACCGGTTCGGTGGCGGCTCCCGCTGACCAAACTCCCGGTGGCAAGGGAGATCGCGCGATGGCTGCCCGTATTCTGGCCGACCGGCCGCCACTCAGTGACGATCCGCTGCGGGCGGCGATTCGCCAGGCGCACCGCTCCGATGAGACCGCCTGCGTTGCGGCCTTGATGGCGGAGGCCGCCGTCGGGCCCGAGCAACAGCTGCGAATCCTGGCTCGGGCGCGCCGCTTGGCCGAGCGGGTGCGCAAGGCCAGAGGCGATCAGCTCGGAGTCGAGGCGTTCCTCCACGAATATGCGCTCAGCACCCGCGAGG
Source organism: uncultured Alphaproteobacteria bacterium (assembly GCA_963815435.1). GTDB lineage: Bacteria > Pseudomonadota > Alphaproteobacteria > Geminicoccales > Geminicoccaceae > DATAOG01. The sequence goes on along the minus strand of CAWFGZ010000013.1, from coordinate 119,456 downwards.
GCATCATGCTGATGTGCCTCGCCGAGGCTCTGCTCCGCATCCCGGATCCGGAGACCGCCGACCGCCTGATCCGCGACAAGCTCAGCTTTGGCGACTGGGAGCGCCATCTCGGTCACAGCGAGTCCCTGTTCGTCAATGCTTCGACCTGGGGCTTGATGCTGACCGGGCGCTTCGTCCGGGTCAACTCGGAGGATGAAGGTGAAGTCGGGACGCGCTTTGCCCGCCTCGTGCATCGGCTGGGCGAACCCGTGGTCCGTCAGGCGATCCTGCAGGCGATGCGGGTGCTGGGCCGCCACTTCGTGCTCGGCCAGACCATCGAAGGGGCGATCCGCCGAGCGCGCGAGCCCGAGCAGAAGGGCTACCGGTATTCCTATGACATGCTGGGCGAAGCCGCTCGAACCATGGCCGACGCCGAGCGCTATCACGCCGCCTATCGTGAGGCAATTGCGGCGATTGTCGGCGCCGCCCGGGGCGATGACCTGATGACCCGGCCGGGCGTCTCGATCAAGCTTTCAGCACTTCATCCGCGTTACGAGCTGGCGCAGCACCAACGTCTGATCAAGGAGCTGCTGCCACGTATCATCGAGCTGCTGGGTGGCGCGCGCGCCGGCAGGATCACCGTGACCATCGACGCCGAGGAGGTCGACCGGCTCGAGCCGTCGCTCGATCTGTTCGAGCGCTTGGCGGCGGCGCCGGAGCTGCGTGGCTGGGATGGCCTCGGGCTCGCGGTGCAGGCGTATCAAAAACGCGCGTTCGCCGTGATCGCCTGGCTCGAGGCGGTGGCTTCGCGCCAGCAGCGGCGCATCCCCGTCCGTCTGGTCAAAGGCGCCTATTGGGATACCGAAATCAAGCGGGCGCAGGAGCAGGGGCTGAGCGGCTACCCGCTGTTCACGCGCAAGCTCGCGACCGATGTGTCCTATCTCGCCTGCGCCCGTCGCCTGCTCGCGGGAAAAGACGCGTTCTACCCGCAGTTCGCCACGCACAACGCCCAGACGCTGGCCAGCATCGTCGAGTTCGCGGGCAGCGGGCGTGCATTCGAATTCCAGCGCCTGCACGGTATGGGCGAAGCGATGTACGAGGATCTGACTTCGGCTGACGATCTCGCCATTCCGTGTCGCGTGTATGCCCCGGTCGGCAGCCATCAGGACCTGCTGCCATATCTGGTTCGCCGCCTGCTCGAGAACGGCGCCAACACGTCCTTTGTCAATCGAGTCATGGACGACGCGGTGCCGATCGAGACCCTGGTCGAGGACCCGGTAGTGCGGTTGGCTCGCATCGAGCCGAAGCCGCATCCGAAAATCCGCCTGCCGACTGCCCTCTATGGGCCTGGGCGCCGAAACTCCCGCGGCGTTGATCTGGCGGACCCGGAAGTGCTGAGCCAGCTGGCGGACGAGCTCAATGATGCCTTCGAGCCGGGTTTCACAGCCACATCGAGCCTAGGCGAAGCCCGCGGCAGCCCCAAGGCGGTCCACGATCCGGCCGATCGATCGTGCGCGCTCGGGGCGGTCATCGAGGCCGAATTCGGCCACCGTCGAGCAGGCCATGCGTGCGGCCCGGCACGGCATCGAAGCTTGGGAGCGCACCCCGCTCGAGGCGCGCTGCGCTTGCCTCGAGCGCGCGGCCGATTTCTACGAAGAGAACTCGGCCGAGCTTCTGGCCTGGTGTGTTCGCGAGGCGGGAAAGACGCTGGTCGACGCGCTCGCCGAGTTGCGGGAAGCGGTCGATTTTCTTCGCTACTACGCGGCCGAGGCACGCGCGGGCGGACCGTCGCATCGATTACCAGGACCCGCCGGCGAGAGCAACGAGATCGCGCTCCACGGGCGGGGCGTGTTCGTGGCGATCAGCCCCTGGAACTTCCCGCTCGCCATATTCACCGGGCAGATCGCTGCGGCCCTGGTCATGGGCAATGCCGTGGTCGCCAAGCCGGCACCGCAGACGCCGCTGATCGCCGCCAAGGCAATCGCCCTCCTGCACCGCGCGGGAGTGCCTGATGATGCTCTGATTCTCCTGCCGGGCGGTCCCGAGGTGGGTGCCGCAGTGATCGACCATCCGGCAGTCGCGGGCGTTGCCTTTACCGGTTCGACCCAGACCGCCTGGCGGATCAATCGCGCTCTTGCCGCCAAGGACGGGCCGATCCCGCCGCTAATCGCCGAGACCGGCGGCCAGAACGCCATGGTGGTCGATTCTTCGGCCCTGACCGAGCAGGTCGTCGCCGATGTCCTGCTATCGGCCTTTCGCTCCGCCGGTCAGCGCTGCTCGGCGCTGCGCGTCCTCTGTCTGCAGGACGCCATCGCGCCCCGCGTGCTCGACATGCTGGCGGGCGCCATGCTCGAACTCCGGGTCGGTGACCCGGGCTTGCTGGCGACCGATGTCGGCCCGGTGATCGATGAGGCCGCGCACGAGCGGCTCAGCCGCCACGCTGAGCGCATGCAGAACGAAGCCCGGCTGATCCAGCGGGTGCGCCTCGACCCCGCGCTCGCGAATGGTTGCTTCTTCGCGCCTCAGGCGTTCGAGATCGACGACATCGGGCAGCTGGAGGGCGAGGTCTTCGGCCCGATCCTGCACGTGGTCCGTTTTGCCGGCGACCGCTTGGATCAGCTGATCGATGCGATCAACGGCACGGGCTACGGCCTCACGCTCGGCGTGCACAGCCGGATCGACCAAACGATCGAGCGCGTCGTCAACCGGGCGCGCGTGGGCAACATCTACGTCAACCGCAACATCATCGGGGCGGTGGTTGGCGTCCAGCCATTCGGTGGCGAGCGGCTCTCGGGCACCGGGCCCAAGGCCGGTGGGCCGCACTACCTGCCGCGGTTCGCAACCGAGCGCACGGTCAGCACCAACACGGCGGCGGTCGGTGGCAACGCGAGCCTGCTCAGTCTGGATGATGATGTCGTGAGCCCGATCGCAAATTAGCGAGCGTTGGCGTCGGGCAAAGCTGTGCTATGTTTCTCTTTGTATCGTCCATCGATGGACGATCGGGCGAACAACGCAAGGAAGGTGCAGCGTGGGCAGCTTCAGTCTGACACACTGGCTCGTGGTGCTGGCGATCGTCCTGATCCTGTTCGGGGCAGGCAAGCTGCCGCAGCTCATGGGCGATCTTGCCAAGGGAATCAAGACCTTCAAGGCGGGTATGAAGGAAGAGAATGAAAACCCTTCTGTGCCCGCTAAGGCTCCTGAGGACGGTGCCAGCAACGCCAAGGGATGAGCCTCGAAGGTGGGCATAGCGCTGTGCGGTCGCGCGCGCTCGCCCGCTCGGGCCGTTTCATGCCGGCACCGGATGCTGATCAGGTACTGCGGAAGCGGAACGGGTGCGCCGGATAGGCCCCGAGGCGCTGGACGTCGTGGGAGAAAAACTCGAGCTCCTCGAAGGCATTCTTGACCGGAGGCTGCTCCGGATGGCCGAGGATCTCGGCGTAGAACTGCGCCTGGTTGAAGCGGCTGTCGACGTAGCTTTCGAGCTTCAGCATGTTGACGCCGTTGGTGGCGAAGCCGCCGAGCGCTTTGTAAAGGGCGGCCGGCACGTTGCGCACCTGGAATAGAAAACTCGTGATCACCGGCCCTTCGTAGGGCGGCGGTTCGCGCGGCTCGCGCGCTAGAATGATGAAGCGCGTGGTGTTGTGCTCGGCATCCTCGATGCTGGAGCGGAGGATCTCAAGCCCATAGATCTCGGCCGCCAGGCGCGACGCGATCGCCGCCTCGTCCGGGCGCCCGCTCTCGGCCACCTGCGCCGCGGCGCCCGCGGTGTCGGCGTGAATCCTGGGCGTGATCGCCAGCTCGCGCAGCATTCGCCGGCATTGGTTCAGGGCATGAATGTGCGAATGAACCGTCTTGATGCCTTCAAGGGTAGCGCCCGGCACCGCCAGAAGGTGATGATTTACGCGCTGGAAATGCTCGCCGATGATGTGCAGGCCGCAGTGCGGCATCAGATGGTGAATGTCGGCGACCCGGCCGGCGACCGAATTATCGATCGGAATCATCGCCCGTTCGGCGCGACCCTCGCGGACCGCGGCGAAGACTTCCTCGAAGGAGTTGACCGGGACCGCTTCGTAACGCGGGCAGACTTGACGGCAGGCGAGATGCGAGTACGCACCCGCCAAGCCCTGGAACACGACACGCCGCGCCGGCAGGGCCGCCGCCGCCGTGTCGAGCATTTTTGCGCCGGCGCGCTGACCCATGGCTCGTGGCTCGGTTTCTCAGGTCGGGTCTGCGGTCGTGGGCGCGCCAAAAGCAGCGCGCGCCCGCGCCAGATCGTCCAGAGTATCGACGCCGAGCGGGACCGTGTCAACGAGCGCCACCCCAATGCTCATCCCTGCCTCGAGCGCGCGCAGCTGCTCGAGCCGCTCACGCTGCTCAAGCGGGCTCGGCCGGAGGGTGGCGTAACGCTCGAGAATGGGACGTCGGTAGGCGTAGATGCCGATGTGATGATAGACGGGGCCATCGCCCGTCGGCGCAGTCGCCCGGGTGAAATAGAGCGCCCGCCCGAGGCGTTCGTGCCGTCGGTCGAATGCGATGACCGCCTTGACCACGTTGGGATCGGCTCGCTCGCGCGAATCCTGCGTCTCGACGGCGAGGGTGCCGATGTCGCTGCCGAGCCGATCGAGCGGCTCGAGTACCGCCCGAATCACCGCGGGTTCGATGGTCGGCAGGTCGCCCTGGAGATTGACAACCCGCCCGAACTTGCGCTCGGGATCGAGCTCGCGAAGGGCCTGGTAGATCCGATCGCTGCCCGAGGGCAGCTCCGGATCCGTCAGCATCGCCTGTCCGCCATGGGCCCTGACCGCATCGGCGATCGCGGGCTCGCCGCAGGCGACGACGACCGGCCCGACTTCGGCTGCGCAGGCCCGACGCCACACCTGGACGATCATCGGCAGGCCAGCGATCTCCGCGAGGGGTTTGTTGGGCAGCCGGGTCGAGGCAAGCCGGGCGGGGATCAGAACAATGGTCCGGCCGGTCGATCCGCCCGAAGCCGGCTTGACGAACCCGGTCAAATGCGCCAACCCTTTGGCGCCACTGGGTTGCGGCCGGGACGGGACGGCCACGCCCGCGCTGAGGCAGTCTGCCGCGTTGACAGAGAATGTCGCGATCCTGTCATTCGGCGCTTATCAAGGTTGAATTCTGACCGACCAGGGGCTCATCAGTACGGATCCAGCCTGCTATGGCATCTTCGCTCGAAGTTAACAAGACGTTGGCCGCAATCCTCACGGCTGGAATCATCGCCTCAGGCTCGGGGGTGATCTCCCGCATCATCTACCATCCTCATGTCCTCGAAGAGAACGCTTATCCGATCGCTGTGACCGCGGGCGGCGGTGAAACCGAAAAGGCCGCCGCCGCTCAGGCGCCCCAAGTCAGCCTTGCGGCCTTGCTGGCCAACGGCAATGGGCAGACGGGCCAGACGATCGCCAAGAAGTGCGCCGCCTGCCACAACTTCGAGAAGGGCGCGGCGAACAAGATCGGTCCGCATCTCTGGGGCGTACTGGGTCGCCCGATCGCTTCGGTGTCGGACTTCAGCTATTCCGATGCGCTCAAATCCAAGGGAGGCAATTGGGACTACGAGAAGCTGAATCAATTCCTGACCGGTCCCCGAGACTGGGCGCCCGGCACGAAGATGACCTTCGCCGGCCTCAAGAAGCCCGAGGATCGGGCCGATGTGATCCTCTATCTGCGCTCGCTCTCAGACAGTCCCGAGCCGCTACCCGCCGTCCCGTCGGCCGAGGCCGCTGGCGGGAGCGCCCAGCCGGCCGCGACGACCACCTCGGCCGGTGGCGAGGCCTCCCCAGCCAAGTCCGAGTCCCCCCAAGCCGCTGGAGGCACAGCAAAGACGGGTCAGACCGCTGAAGCCAGGGCCGCGCCTGCCGGAGCTGCACCGGGCGCCGCGGGCGGCAAAGAGGCTGCAGGCGAAACCAACCTTGCGGCTCTGTTCCACGAGACCGATGCCGCCGCTGGCGAGAAGATCGCCAGGAAGTGCGCCGCCTGCCACAACTTCGAGAATGGCGGGGCGAACAAGATCGGCCCGCATCTCTGGGGCGTGCTCGGGCGCCAGATCGCGTCGGTGCCGGACTTCAACTATTCGAATGCGCTCAAATCCAAAGAAGGGACCTGGGACTACGACAAGCTGAATGCCTTTCTGACCAACCCCAGGGAATGGGCGCCCGGCACCAGGATGACCTTCGTCGGCCTGAAGAAACCCGAGGATCGCGCCGCGGTCATCCTCTATCTGCGCTCGCTGTCGGATAATCCCGAGCCGTTGCCCGCGAGCGGTTGAGCGCTCGCCAAACGGGCGCTGCGCTGACCATGTCGAGCAGCGGATCTCTGGCCGACGTTTTCCTGCCGTTCGCGCACAGCCTGGCCGACGCTGCTGCCGGGATCGTGCGCCGATACTATCGCGCGCCCGTATCGGTCGAGACCAAAGCGGATACCAGTCCGGTCACCATCGCTGATCGGGAAGCCGAACGGGCGCTGCGCGACCTGATTCGCGGCCGCTTCCCGGAGCACGGCATCGACGGCGAGGAGTTCGGCGCCGAACGACCCGACGCGGAGTTCGTCTGGCATCTGGACCCGATCGACGGCACCAAGTCGTTCATCACCGGTCGTCCGCTCTTCGGCACTCTGATCGGCCTAAGTCGGGCCGGAAGGCCGCTCCTCGGCCTAATTGACCAATGCGTCCTCCGTGAACGTTGGGTGGGCGTGGCTGGTGGTGTCACCACCTGGAACGATCAGGTCGTCCGCGTCCGTCCGTGCCCGAAGCTCGACCAGGCGATACTCTACGCGACCTCGCCGTTGATGTTTCAACCGGGCGCAGAGCGGGCGGCATTCGAGCGCGTCGCCGAAGCGGTTCGTTATCCCTTGTTCGGCAGCGACTGTTACGCCTACGGGTTGGTGGCGCTGGGCTTTGCCGACCTGATCGTCGAGGCGGATCTGGATGCGCACGACTTCATGCCGCTAGTGCCGGTGGTCGAGAGCGCCGGCGGAATCATGACCGATTGGCAGGGCCGCGCCCTGACGCCGGTCTCCGACGGCCGCATCGTCGCCGCCGGCGACCGGCGCCTGCACGCCGCGGCGCTCGCGCGGCTCGGGGTTGCGCCGCATTAAACCTCGGTCATCGATCTAGGATCGAGGGGTGCGTCCCTCTATATTGCCCGCGAGACGTTTGGCATACCGCGATCGAGAAGCAGGCTCATGATCATTCGTTCACGTTTCGCGCTGCCCGGGCTCGTGGCGGTGGTCGCCGTGATCCTGCCGCTCGCCTCGCTGCACGCCGAGGCGACGCCGCAGCCGGCGCACGGTGCCTCGATGTACGGCGAACTCAAATATGGCCCCAACTTCACCCACTTCGACTACACCAACCCGGATGCGCCCAAGGGCGGCACGGTCACGCTACCGGCGATCGGCACCTTCGACAACCTCAACCAGTTCATCCTCAAGGGCAACAACGCCGCGGGTCTGGGGCTGTTGTTCGACACGCTCACGGTCGGCAGCCTGGACGAGCCGTTCTCGGAATACGGCCTGATCGCCGAGAGCATCGAGATCCCGGAGGATCGTTCCTTCGTGATCTTCACCCTGCGCCCGGAGGCTCGCTGGCAGGACGGCACCCCGATCACGGTCGACGACGTGATCTGGACCCTCGATACCCTCAAGACCAAGGGCCACCCGTTCTATCGGGCCTATTACGCCAACATCGTGAAGGCGGAGAAGGTCGGCGATCGCCAGGTCAAGATGATCTTCGATGGCAAGATGAACCGGGAGCTGCCGCTCATCGCCGGTCAGATGCCGGTGCTGCCCAAGCACTATTACGAGAAGGTCGAGTTCGACAAAACCACCTTGACGCCGCCGCTCGGCAGCGGCTCCTACCGGATCAAGAGCGTCGACCCCGGGCGCACGATCGTCTATGAGCGCGATCCGAACTACTGGGGCGCGGACCTGCCGGTCAACCGCGGTCAGGACAACTTCGACGAGGTTCGCTACGAATACTATCGCGACGCGAGCGTCGCCCTCGAGGCGTTCAAGGCCGGCGACTACGACATCCAGGAGGAGAACAATTCCAAAGACTGGGCGACCGCTTACACCGGCCCAGCCTTCGACAAGGGACTGATCGTGCGCGAGGAGATCCCGAACCAGCGTGGCACCGGCATGCAGGGCTTCGTGTTCAATACGCGGCGGGCGATTTTCAAGGATCCGAAGGTACGGGCGGCGCTCGCCTACGCCTTCGACTTCGAATGGACCAACGAGAACCTGTTCTACGGTCAGTATCAGCGCACCGAGAGCTACTTCTCGAACAGCGAGCTCGCCTCCTCCGGCCTGCCGAGCCCGGCCGAGTTGAAGCTGCTCGAGCCCTTCCACGACCAGCTGCCGCCGGAGGTATTCACCAAGGAGTATCGAGCGCCCTCGACCGAGGCCACCGACCTCCGCCACAACCTCCGCATCGCGCTCCAGATGCTGCAGGACGCCGGCTGGGAAGTCCAGAACGGTCGCCTGGTCAACAAGCAGAACGGGCAGCCGCTCGCCTTCGAAATTCTCCTGGTCCAGCCCGCCTTCGAGCGGATCGTCGGGCCGTTCGTCCAGAACCTCAAGCGCCTGGGTATCCAGGCGACCTACCGCACGATCGACACCGCGCAGTACCAGAACCGGCTCGACGGCTTCGACTTCGATATGGTGGTCGGCAGCTGGGGCGAGAGCGAGTCGCCCGGCAACGAACAGCGCGACTTCTGGGGCAGCCGGGCCGCCGACACCCCCGGCAGCCGCAATCTGGCCGGTATCAACAGCCCGGTGGTCGACGGTCTGATCAACAAGATCATCCAGGCGCCCACGCGCGAAGACCTGGTTACCGCGACCCACGCCCTCGATCGGGTGCTCCTCTGGGGGCACTATGTGATTCCCAACTGGCACATTACCTACGATCGCGTTGCCTACTGGAACAAGTTCTCGCGCGCGAAGATCGATCCCAAGTACGGGATCGACCTGTTCGCCTGGTGGATCGATCCGGTCAAACTCGCCGCTCTGGAGCGCCGCGGGTCCGAAGTCGAGGGAGCCAAAGCGGCGACCCAGAATTAGCCGCCGTACGGGCTCATGCTGGCCTACATCATCCGTCGCGTGCTGCTGATGGTTCCGACGTTGTTCGGGATCATGGTGATCAACTTCTTCATCGTGCAGGCAGCACCCGGAGGGCCGGTCGAGCAGATGATCGCCCAGATCCAGGGCCGGGCGGTCGAGGCGACCGCGCGGGTGAGTGGTGCCGGCGGCGGCGAAGTGCAGCAGGGCGGTGGCGCTGCGCGCAGCGGCGAGGGCTCCCGCTATCGTGGCGCCCAAGGGCTCGACCCCGAGTTCATCAAGCAGATCGAGCGCCTCTACGGCTTCGACGAGCCCGCCTACCAGCGCTTCTTCAAGATGATGAAGCAGTATCTGGAGTTCGACTTCGGCACCAGCTATTTCCGCGACGAGAAGGTGGTCAATTTGGTGCTGGAGAAGATGCCCGTCTCGATTTCGATCGGCCTCTGGACGACGTTGCTGACCTATCTGATCTCGATCCCGCTTGGTATCCGCAAGGCGGTGCGCGACGGCTCGCGCTTCGACGTCTGGTCCAGCACGGTCGTGATCATCGGCAACGCCATCCCGAGCTTCCTGTTCGCCATCCTCCTGATTGTGCTGTTTGCGGGCGGTAGCTTCTTCGACTGGTTCCCACTGCGGGGCCTGGTCTCCGACAACTGGCACGATCTGTCCTGGCCACACCGGATCCTCGACTACTTGTGGCACATGACGCTGCCCATCTTCGCGCTGACCATTGGTGCCTTCGCCGGCCTGACCATGCTGACCAAGAACTCCTTCCTCGAGGAGATCAACAAGCAGTACGTCATGACCGCCAAGGCCAAGGGCCTGACAGAGAATCGCGTCCTCTACGGCCACGTGTTCCGCAACGGCATGCTGCTCGTGATCGCCGGCTTCCCGAGCGCGTTCATCGGCATCCTGTTCAGCGGTGCCATGCTGATCGAGATCATCTTCTCGCTCGACGGCCTGGGCCTCCTCGGCTTCAACGCCGCGATCAACCGCGACTACCCGGTGATGTTCGGGACGCTTTACATCTTCAGCCTGCTCGGGCTGATCATGAATTTGATCTCGGACATGATGTACGTGGTGGTCGATCCCCGGATCGACTTCGAGACCCGGGAAGTCTGATGGCGACGCTCGCCGAGCCCGCGCCGCGCCTGCGCACCCGTCTGCTCGGTGTGCCTTTGCGCCTGAACCCGATCAACCAGCGCCGGCTCGCCAACTTTTACGCCAACCGACGCGGCTGCATCTCGCTGTACATCTTCCTCGTGCTGTTCTTTGTCAGCCTGTTCGCTGAAGTGATCGCGAACGACCGGCCGCTCCTGATCTTCTACGATGGCCGCTATTACTATCCGCTGTTCGAGACCTATCCGGAGACCACCTTCGGCGGCTTCTTCCCGACCGAGGCGGTCTACACCGATCCCGCGGTCAAGGAGATGATCGCCGGGAAGGGCTGGGCGATCTGGCCGCCGATCCCCTACAGCTACAATACCGTGGCCTACGACCTCACGGTGCCGTCGCCGGCGCCGCCGAGCCGGGCGCACTGGCTCGGCACCGACGATCAGGCACGCGATGTCGCCGCCCGGGTGATCTATGGCTTTCGAATCTCAGTTCTGTTCGGCCTCGTGCTGACGATCCTGTCTTCGATCGTCGGGGTCGCCGCAGGCGCGGTCCAGGGCTACTACGGCGGCCTGCTCGATATCTCGTTCCAGCGCTTCATCGAGATCTGGAACTCGATGCCGACGCTGTTCATGCTGATCATCCTGGCGAGTGTCGTGACCCCTAATTTCTGGTGGCTGCTGGGCCTCCTGCTGCTATTCAGCTGGACCACGCTGGTGGGCCTCGTGCGCGCCGAGTTCCTGCGCGCGCGCAACCTCGACTTCGTGCGCGCCGCGCGAGCGCTCGGGGTTGGCCATTTCACGATCATGCGCCGTCACGTCCTGCCCAATGCCATGGTCGCGACCGTGACCTTCATGCCGTTCGTCCTGATCGGTGGCATCACCAGCTTGACCGGCCTCGATTTCCTGGGCTTTGGCCTGCCGCCCGGCTCGCCCTCGCTGGGCGAGCTGCTGAACCAGGGGAAGAACAATCTGCAAGCGCCCTGGCTCGGGATCAGCGGCTTCGTCGTGCTCGCAGTCATGCTCTCGCTGCTAATCTTCATCGGCGAGGCGGTGCGGGACGCCTTCGATCCACGCAAGACCTTCCGCTGAGCGGGCGCTGGCCATGAGCCTGTTGCGCGTCGAGAAGCTGTCGGTGAGCTTCCGGGTCGAGGGCGGCACGCTCGAGGCCGTGCGCAAGGTGTCCTTCGCCATCGGTCAGGGCGAGACGGTGGCGCTGGTTGGCGAAAGCGGTTCCGGCAAGTCGGTGACCGCGCTCTCGATCCTGCAGCTTCTGCCCTATCCCAAGGCCTGGCACCCGGGCGGCAGCATCATCCTCGACGGCAAGGAGCTGATCGGCGCGGACGAGGCGACCCTACGCGCGGTCCGGGGCGATCGGGTCGGGATCATTTTCCAGGAGCCGATGACCTCGCTCAACCCGCTGCACAAGGTCGAACACCAGATCAGCGAAACACTTTTGCTGCATCGTCGCCTCAACCGTGCCGCCGCCCGCCGGCGCACGCTTGAGCTCCTGCACCTCGTTCAGCTGCAGGAAGCCGAGCAGCGCCTCGACGCCTATCCGCACCAGCTCTCCGGCGGCCAGCGCCAGCGGGTGATGATCGCCATGGCGCTCGCCAACGAGCCGGACCTTTTGATCGCCGACGAGCCGACGACGGCGCTCGACGTCACCATCCAGGCCCAGATCCTGACCCTGCTGAAGGACCTGCAGCGCCGGCTCGGCATGGCGATGCTGCTGATCACCCATGACCTGACGATCGTGCGCAAAGTGGCGGATCGGGTCTGCGTCATGACCGAGGGCCAGATCGTCGAGAGCGGACCGGTCGAACAGGTGTTCGCGCGACCGCAGCACGTCTACACCCAGCATCTTCTTGGCGCCGAACCCAAGGGCAAGCCGCTGGCGCGAGCGGCCGATGCGGCCGTGGTCATGGCCGGGCGGCAGGTCAAGGTTCACTTTCCGATCCAGCGCGGTCTGCTGCGGCGCACGGTCGGGCACGTCAAGGCGGTCGACGGCGTCGATCTGACCGTGCGCCGGGGACAGACGGTCGGGGTGGTCGGTGAGAGCGGTTCGGGCAAGACCACTCTCGGTCTCGCCCTGCTGCGCCTGATCCGGAGCGAAGGTGGAATTCGTTTCCAGGATCGGGACATCCAGGGCTGGCAGTCGCGGCGGCTGCGGCCGCTTCGCCGCCACATGCAGATCGTCTTCCAGGACCCGTTCGGCAGCCTCTCGCCGCGCATGTCGGTCGGGCAGATCGTCGAGGAGGGTCTGAAGCTGCACGGCCTGGGCGGTGATCGACAGGACCGGCGCCGACTGGTCTCGCGGGTCCTCGAAGAGGTCGGGCTCGATCCCGACAGTCAGGATCGCTATCCACACGAGTTCTCGGGCGGCCAGCGGCAGCGGATCAGCATCGCCCGCGCCATCGTTCTCGAGCCGAGCTTCGTGGTTCTGGACGAGCCGACATCGGCGCTGGACATGTCGGTGCAGGCCCAGATCGTCGATCTGCTGCGTGAGCTGCAGGCTCGCCATGGTCTCGCCTACCTGTTCATCAGCCACGACCTGCGGGTGGTGCGCGCGCTCAGCGACGAAGTGATCGTGATGCGCGCAGGTCAGGTTGTCGAACAGGGGCCGGCCGCCGCCATCTTCGATCAGCCCACCCATCCATACACCCGGGCCCTGATGGCGGCAGCGTTCGACATCGAGGCCGTCGAGACCGACTTCGTCGCCGCCTGACGGCCACGCAACTTCACGCGAACTCGACCGTGGACCATCGGGGTTCCGGATTCGTTCGGATCGCATCATCGACTCTTGCAACGGCGCTGCACAAACTTGGAGGAGAGGCTTGCAGCACCCAGCGCAGGCAGCGACGCGACGTGACCGGGATCACCGAACCCGGATCCGGCCGCGGCCGCATCGTCGTGTTGACTGGGGCCGGGATCTCGGTCGAATCGGGTCTGCCGAGCTTTCGCGGCGCGGGCGGCCTCTGGGAAGGCTGGCGCCTCGAAGACGTCGCGACGCCGGAGGCGTTCGACTCGCCAGCCCGCGCTCGTGCAGCGCTTCTATGATCTGCGCAGGCGCCAGCTGCTTGACCCGACGATCCGACCAAACGCCGCTCACCACGCTCTGGCCGAACTCGAGCGGCGCTGGCCGGGCGAGGTGCTGATCGTGACCCAGAACATTGACGACCTGCATGAGCGCGCCGGCTCCCGCCACCTCATTCACATGCATGGCGAGTTGCTCAAGGCGCGCTGCACGAGCTGCACCGGGATCATCGGATGGCGAGGTGACCTTGGCGTCGGGTATCGCTGCCCCACCTGCGGGCGCACCGACAGCCTGCGCCCGCACGTCGTCTGGTTCGGCGAGCTGCCGCTCGAGCTGGACGCGATCTATGAGGCGCTCACCGGCTGCGACCTGTTCGTTGCTATCGGCACTTCCGGCCAAGTCTATCCGGCCGCGGGCTTCGTCGAGGAGGTCCGGGCGCAGGGCAGGGCGCATACCATCGAGATCAACCCGGAAAAGGGCGCATTCAGCGCACGCTTTGCCGAGCACCGCCAGGGTCCGGCGAGCGAACTCGTCCCGACTCTCGTGGCGGAGCTGCTTAGCGGTGCTGGACGGTAGCATCGCGCGGCTTGCCAAGTCGCGGCCTGGTCATCCTAAGAGGTCGCCGGGCAGATTTTCGCTACTCATTAGCTCGAAAGCACATAGCTGCCACGCACGGCGTAAAATCGCGCATCACGCCCGCATGATGGTGGCGAGCACGGTAGCTGCCTCGCCGCCGGCACCGAAGCTCATGCGGTTCCCGATCAGCTCGAACAGGATGTCGCGCAGGCCCTCGATGTCACCGCGCAGGAGCGCGTTGCGGCCGGCCTCGACCAAGCGCCCATGAAGCTCGGGATCGATGGCGAGATAGCTCTCCTCGGCGACTGCGTTGAAGATCTCGGCGAGGAACGGCGGGTCGGACCACAGCACCCGCCTCATGACGCTGCGCATCTCTTCAAGCTGCTGCCTTGCGGTGTCGAGCCCGGGAGCGCCGCGTTCAATTTCGCGTGCGGCGCTCTGAGCTAGCTCGTCAAAGCGTTTGATCTGGCGAGCATCGGCGATCTCGCGACCACGATAGTTGAACGCGCTCTTGATCTCGTCGAGATCGGAAGTCAGCGCTGCCGCGCGGTGTTCCGGCCGGTCGACAAGTATCGCGACCTCCTGACGAAGATGCCGCGCCTGCTCTGTGACCGACCGATTGGTGTCGGGATCAAAGGCCTGCTCCAGCTCGTCCTGTTGCTGTGCCAACCGCGCGCGTAGGCGGTCCAACTCGTTACCCGCACTGCTGTTGCCGACGATACCTTCGGCGCGCGCGAGGTCGTGCTCGGCGTCACTGAGCGCGCTCGCTGCCAGGCGCTGCCCCTTCTCTCCCTCGAACGTGTGATCGTTCAGGGGGACGAAGAACCGTCGTTCGGGAAAGTGCAGCCCTAGCTCGGGTAGTTCGACTGATGCCGTGAGAATTCCGCCGTCGTCCATGTGCCAGTGAAAGATGATCTCGTCGCCCTTGCGCAGAGTCCGACCTTCCGGGAGATCGTTACCCTCGACCCGGAGCACGCCTACTGCTCGATTAAGCTCGGGCTGCTTAACTTCCTTACGTTCCTGCTCGAACACTCGATGCGATGATGCCGGGCTCCCCGGATCTGATGGTCTCCGCCGCAAGCACTAGCAGCGCGTTGGATGTGGGAAGCGGCACCCCCTTTGGCAGGAAGACATCGAGTGTGTTTCCCTGGCTGAGGTCGCTCTCCCGGAGTTTGATTGCAAGGTGTTTGGTCGCCGGGATGCCGCGGGCGCTGGCATGGGTGCGCACGATCGTGATCTCAGTCGAGGCAGTCGGCACGGGCCGGCCCCGTGGGTCGAAGACGTTAGCGCGAAAGCGATGCTCGCCAACTCTCGGCAGCGAAAGCTTTACCTCGAGGCCATCTACCAGCTCGCTCCGGCCGGACGTCCAACCTTCCTGCAAATCGATTCTGAAACTCATACCCGGCCGCCTGGTTCTTCACCCGCGCCCGGAGGATTGCAGAAATCGCCCGTGGTTCGCGCCTGATAGTCGAAGGTCACGTCTAAAGGTCCGGTGGTCGTGGCCGACGCACGCGAGGGCTTGCGGGTGCTCGCCGCTGCGCTCCAGTCCCGACTTTCGGCGAAAATCGCAGCACCCAGAACCACCGCGGTCATCGGGTCGATCGTGAAGTCACCGGCAATTCCAAGCTGCTGCGGCACGCGCTCTCGGATCAGGGGCATCTTGGTCGGGCCGCCGATGAACACGACCCGGTCGATATCGTCGTGACCGTAACCGTTGTTCTTGAGCACCTTGCGCGCCAGCTCGATCGTCTCGTTGATCCGGTCGGCCACCAGTGCCTCCAGGTCCCGACGCGTGAGCTCTATATGGAGATAGATGTCCGCCCCGAACTCGTCCTGCACGCGGACCTCGTCATCGGGCGCGTGGATGATCTCACTCTCCTTTGTCGACGTGGTGATTTTTGACTTCTCAACCGCCAGCTGTGCGATCCGGATCACCCGCTGGTAGCGCGGATCCTTCTGCAGGTCGGCGGGGAGGTCGAAGTTCGCAAGCAGCCATGGCCGCACGATCCCATTCACGATCGCCTTGTCGAAGTCGCGCCCGCCCAGCATGTTGATGCCCTCGTGATCGAGGATGCTGACCTCGCCGTTCAGCGCCTGGACCAGCGCGAGATCGAAGGTGCCGCCGCCGAGATCGTAGACCAGGAACTGCCCGCTCTTCTTCTCCCTTCCCATCATCGCCGCCATCGCGGCCGCGACTGGCTCCTGGAGCAGGCCGACCCGCTCGAGGCCGGCGGCATGGGCGGCACGCAGCGTCGCCTCGGACTGCATCTGGTTGAACGCCGCGGGGATCGTGATGACGGCACCGGTGACCTGCTGCTCGCCGCTCTCCAGGTATGCCTGAGCGAGGAGCTGCTTCAAATCTCGGCACTGCATTCCTCTGGCGTGAGCGACTGACCGGAATCGGCGAATTCGAAGGGCGTCGAGGTGCCCATCAGCCGCTTGAAGCCGAGGGCCGTATTCTGGGGCGATAGCACGGCTTGTTCGTAGGCCTTCTTGCCGTAGAACCGGTGGCCGCGCTTGTCGATGTAGATAGCGGAGGGCAGGACGTCGGTCCCCTCCGTGGTCTTAAATGCCCTGAGGCCGGTTGCCGTGTAGCCGGCAACCGCGCTGTTGGTCGTGCCGAGATCGATCCCGAGGTCCATCGTCCTAGTCTCCTTGCTTCAGGATCACTTTGCCCATGGCGACGACGCGGCCGTCGGCCAGGAGCGTGGGCTCGAGCGTCTCTGCGATGACGAGGCCCTCATTACCTTGGAACTCGTCGGCGTTCGCGACCGTCACCGGCAGATTGGGGCTGTAGGGCTCGTCGACGTAGGCGACCAAGCGTAGGCCGCGCGCGCCGAGGATCGCCTCCACGCGACCGCGCACATAGCGGATTTGTGCCAGCGCCCCGGCTTGCCGGTCGGCGGATTGATCGCGGACCAGCCGCTGCGCGACCCGCAGCAGGCGCCAGCACTCCATCGTAAGCTCAGCGAGGCCGCGGATATCGCCGGTGGTTTGGTGTTCTCCCGGTCTGGTCATCGGTCCCCCGCCTGAAACAAGCGGGTTTGCGTCGCGCGATCCCAGTCCGCGTTGGCAGGCAGGCCCGCAGCGCGCTTGAAGTTCAACAGGCCCGGCGCGAGCCTGGGCCCCAGATGCCGTCGATCCTCGCGGCGTAATACCCCAGCGCTGCGAGCCGGCTCTGTACCTCCCGCGTATCCACCAGGGATGTCACTGGGCTCAGCAGCCGGTCGCCATCCGTCGTCGGAGCCGCTGGCGCGGCGATCGGGGCGGCGTCCCGCCGCGGATACGACAGGCGATCGTCCTCCGTCGGCAGAGGTGCCGACTCAGACCCCGAAGGGGGAAGGGCGCCGTCTGCCGCCAGATCCCTACCCTCGCGCCACAGACGATCCTTCTGCGCGTCAAGGTCTCGCTGAACTGCTTGCATACTGTCCTCGCGATAGCGATAGCGGGAGCAGCGGCTGTTCCAATCGTCGACCAGGCGGTTGAACTGGTCGATCTGCGCGTCGGTCGTGGCCACGGGCCGAAACGCCTTCAAGCGCTCGCTCTGAAAGAGGCAGTAGCGGATCTGATCTGTGCTCAGCAGCCGGTCGCTCCCGGCTGGCGGCGATAATTCGACCAGGGATCGCGATGCGGCGTCCTCGTCTGACGGCTGATCGCCCGCAGGCCGTGGTGATTCGAACGAGGGCCGCGCTGGATCGCTGGGCACACGCGGTTGGCCCGCCGCGCGCGGCGGGTTGGGCAAATCTAGAAATCTCAGCCGATCGCCCGAGGTGACATGCTGCCCCGCCCCACCGATCCGGCGTCGAGTGACGCCCCTCCCGCCCTCGAGTTGCTGGCGCAGCGTTCCGATCCTCTGCCGTTCGACATCATCTGCGGCCACGGTCTCGAGCCGCGCAGCCGCTCCAATGCTGCGGTCCAGCGTTTTGCCCGTGCCAACGCCAAGACCTCGGGCCAGAGCAGCTCGCGGCGGAGCGCGGCTTCATCTTCCCGTAACCGCTCGGCGAGTTCCGCCGATGGTTTAGCCTCCTCGAAGGAACGGATTACGACGGTGAGATGCAGTGCTGCCTTGGTCTGTTGATGCTCGTTATGGATCTCGATGGCGAGGTGGCGTATCGCGAGCCAGGGCAGATCGGCCTGCGGACAGCCTACGGCTCCACGTGCAGCCTTGGCGAACGCGGTGTAGAGAGACCCGGCCAGGCCGCCGCCGCCCGGGCAGAAAGCACCGCGTTCGATTTCTACCCCGAGGGTCAGGCAGTCCTTCGCCATCTCGATGGCTTCCATCAGCTCGCCGAACAGTGCGCTGTCCTCGGCTTGCCGAGTGAGCTGCCTCAAAGTCTCAATATCTTCAGGCACCTGATCCATCACGCTCGGCAGCTCAGGAAACGTGACGAGCAGTGCCTGCGAGATCACGAGGGCCCGGCGATATTCGTTCCGTTCGTTGGCGAGCCAGATCGCAAGTTCGCGCAGCTTACCGTAGATTACTCCGGAACGCGGCTCATCGAGGTGCTTTTGCTTGAAGATCAGCTGGCGAGGCTGGCTGTACTCGTCCCAGTCCTTGAGGATTACGACGATGTCTTCAAGAGCCGCCGCATCCTTCGGGTCTTGCTTCAGGCGGCCAATCGCTACATCGAAACGCTCCTCAAATCGGCTCAGGATCGCTGTTGACCAGCTGCGTAGCGGTCGGGCGGGGCTTCGATGAAATCCCGGCCAAACCTCGACGTTTGAGGCAAGGCGCGACCAACCGGGTCATCAGCCGGCCGGGATGCTCAGCCCTGGTCACCCCGTCCAATGCGGCATCGAGATGACGAGATCGTGCCGTGGCCAGTGCGTCTTGCACCAGATGCGACCCGGCCGCCGGAAACCCGGCGACCGCTCTCTCGGCATTGATGGTCTCAGTGATTTCACTCGGGTCAATTCCGTCGTAGGCGTCGATCAGCGCTTGGATGAGTGAGGCGCTCGGGTGAGCATCGATCAGCAGCGCCGCCAAGTTGGCGCGTACGAGGCCCGAAGTCGTTTCGAGTTCGGAGATCAAGGCGGCGCGGTCACCCCGCCGAAGCGCACTGAGAATCGCCTGAGCGCGGCTTGGGGCAAGCCCGGGTAGCCAGGACGTCTCAGCCTCCAGCCTTGGCCTCGGCGCCATCAATGTCTGCTGCGCCGAGTGCAGCAAGGTCTCGTCAGCGTCTGCTTCGCTCAGCCGAACGTTGAGAGCGTGAGCAATCGTGTCCTGGTCGTCGCGTGTTGAAACGCCGAGGACAGCGAACGGATTGGCTAGGAGGTCGAAGCTTACCAACCTGCAGAATATCCCTTGCTTGGGATATTCTATCAAAAGTCGAGATTAGCGCAACACTCCGAGTTTTGTATGTCAAATGCACCGCTCAGCGTTTCAGCCGTGCTCGGCGTGGTTCTTGGCGAATTTGGCCTGCTGCGCGGGCGTGGCTTCGGTCTGGTGCCTGGCCTTCCACTCGGCGTACGGCATGCCGTAGATGATCTCCCGGGCCTGCTCGTAAGAGAGGTCAAGGCCGCGCTCCTCGGCCGCCGCCGCGGTACCATTTCGACAGGCAGTTGCGGCAGAAGCCGGCGAGGTTCATGAGGTCGATGTTCTGGACGTCGGGATGAGCGCGGAAATGCTCGACCAGCGTGCGAAAGGCCGCCGCCTCGAGCTCGGTCCGGGTACGCGCATCCAATTCGCTGATCTCGGCCATCCGATCTGCCCTCATGATGCCTGCTGAACGCTTGAGGTAGCGCTCGCGGTCGGTTTGGCAAACGGCACCGGCGCGGTCGGCACCGCATCGGGCGCTACCCCGACCATGGTCTCCACGATCAGCCAGTCAACCACGGCCATGGCCGCCTCGCGCTCGGTAGCACCCTCAGCCAGCGCTTTCGCCCAGACCGCGAGCTGGCGGTCGGCGCTGGTGCCGCGGTCGAGGATCTCGCGCGCGCCCAGGACCTCGCTGAGGCAGCCGAGCCGCGCGGCCTCGTCGCGGACCAGCTCGATCAGCTCCTCCACGAGGGCGCCGACGGGCTTACAGGCGAGGACGCCGTAGTCGGCAAGCTCGCCGCTGATGCCGTAGCGCTGAGCGAGCCACTTGTTCTCCTCGACCAGCGTGCGGCGATAGCGACGCCAGGTCTGGTTGCCCGCGCGCAGCCGGTAGAGGGTCGCCAGGATCGACTGCCAGAGCGCCGCGATCGTGATCGCATCCTCCAGCCGGGTGCAGATGTCGCAGATGCGCAACTCGAGGGTCGGAAACCTGACGCTCGGCCGGACGTCCCACCAGATCTTGGTGGCATCATCGCAGAGGCCGGTCTGCTGGAGCTGATGCAACATGGCATGCCACTCGTCGGCGCTGGCGAAATGCTCGGGCAGGCCGCTGCGCGGCAGATCGCCGAAGATGGTCGGCCGATAGGCCTTGAGGCCGGTGGCGTGGCCCTCCCAGAACGGCGACGAGGTCGAGAGCGCCAGCAGGTGGGGCAGGAAATAGGTCGCCTGGTTCATCAAATCGATGCGCAGTTCCTCGTCCTCGATGCCGGCGTGGATGTGCATGCCGCAGATCACCATGCGCTCCGCGAGCGCCGCCATGTCGCGCGCGAGGATGTTGTAGCGCTCCTTGTCGACCCGGCGCTGAACGCGCCAGTTGGCGAAGGGATGGGTCGACGACGCGATCATCGCCATGCCGAATTCGCGCGCGGTCTCGGCGATCGCCGTCCGCAGCTCGACCAGGTCGCGCCGGGTCTCGGCAACGGTGAGGCAGACCCGGGTGTCGACCTCGACCTGCGCCTGGAGGAGCTCGTTGGTCACGCGGGTCCCGAGCCGCTCGACACAGCGCAGCATGAATTCCTCGGGCGGCGAGGCGACCAGGTCGCGGCTGGTCGGATCAACCAGAAGGTACTCCTCCTCTATGCCCAGGCTGAGCGACGGCGGGGTCAATGGCATGGTTGTCTGCGCTGCTCTATCTGCCGTTCAGGCGGTAGAGCTTGGGGTCAGAAAGCGGTTCGCGCAAGACTTCTGCGAGCCGCACTGCCCATGCCGCCGCTTGTTCAGACGTCTCGATCAGATCCTGGCGCACCTCGAACGTGATGTGTGGCAGGCGCGGTCGAACCGCATGGAAGGGGATCGAGTAGCCGACCGGATAGCGGCCCGAATAGGGCTCGTTGTCGCCGACATGCAGGGCAGGGTCACGGCGCAGGCGATCGAGCACCGGCCGCGCGAGGCGCGCGTCGTCGTCCCATAGCACCGCCACGTCCCAGGGCCGCCAGCTGTGGCCCATGCGCGGCGTGAAGCTGTGCATCGAGATGATCGCCGGAATGCCGTGGCGGCGGCGCAGCCGTGCGATCTGCCGGGCGACGGCGCGATGATAGGGCACGAAGGCGTAGGCGAGACGCCGGCGCACCTCCTCCGGCGCGAGGTTCTGATTGCCGGGCACGAAGGTGCCGTCGCTGATCGCCGGGATCGACGACGGATCACCCGGCTTGCGGTTCGGGTCGATGACCAGACGCGAGACGTGGCAGAGGAGGGCCGGCGCATCGAGCAGCTGGGCAAGACGACCGGGTGATGTCGGCGGCGCCGATGTCCCAGCCGATGTGGCGCGCAAGCTCGTGCTCAGGCAGGCCGAGATCACCGAGCCAGGGCGGAATCCGGCGACCGGCATGGTCGCAGAGCAAAAGAATCGGGGCCTCGCCGCCGGCGTTGGCCAGCTCGACAACCGCGTCGTCGGTCGGGGCGGCCGAGCACCGGTCGGTAGGCGGCGAAGAGGTCGTAGGCAGGCGCTCGAGCATCGGCACTCACTATAGCTCCGGGCATGAGCCCGCGGCGACGGCGAAAACGTCGCGCGGGAATTCGCGCATCGCTGGTCCGGGGCAGTTGGTGAAGTGATCGCTGCAGCAGCGTTCAGCGGGGCGTCACCGGAGAGCGGTGGTCATGAGGAAGCTTGACCAGCGTCGCGATGTTCGACTTAACGCGACGAAAGGGGATCGGATCGCGGGGCTGGACGCCAGTCCTGTTCGCGCGGGCTCCGTATGGCGGGAATTCCCGCCTCGGACAGAACTGATCGAGCGACGTTCCACCCCTGACTGGACCAGAGGCCAACGGATGAAGAACTTCTCGGATCTGTCGGAGCAGGAGATCCTGGCGCTCGCGATCACGCTCGAGGAAGAGGACCAGCGCATCTACGAGAGCTATGCGCAGGGTCTGCGCGACGACTATCCGGCATCGGCGCAGATCTTTCGCGACATGGCGGCCGAGGAGAGCACGCATCGGCACCGCCTGATCGAGCTGCACCGCCAGAAGTTCGGCGAGCACATCCCGCTGATCCGGCGCGAGGACGTGCGCGGCTTCGTCGCGCCGCAAGCCGCTCTGGCTGGTCCGCCCGCTCGGCCTCGAGACGGTGCGCCAGCAGGCCGAGGTCATGGAGCTCGAGGTCCAGCGCTTCTACCTGCGCGCCGCCCAGCGCTGCAGCGATGCCGGCATCCGGCAGCTGCTGGGCGATCTGGCCGAGGCGGAGCGCCACCACGAGCTGCTCGCCGAGCAGTCCGCGGCCGAGACACCTGCCGGCCGACGTGCGCGCGCAGGAGGACGAGACGCGCCGGCGCCTGTTCCTGCTGCAGGTCGTGCAGCCGGGCCTCGCCGGCCTGATGGACGGCTCGGTCTCGACGCTGGCGCCGCTGTTCGCCGCGGCCTTCGCCACCCGCGACAGCTGGGATGCGTTCCTCGTCGGCCTCGCCGCCTCGATCGGCGCCGGGATCAGCATGGGCTTCGCCGAGGCGCTGTCCGACGACGGCAGCCTCACCGGCCGCGGCAAGCCCTGGCTGCGCGGCCTCGTCTGCGGCCTGATGACCGCGCTCGGCGGCCTCGGCCACACGCTGCCCTACCTGATCCCCAATTTCCACGTCGCGACCACGATCGCGGTGGCGGTGGTCGTGGTCGAGCTCGGGCTGATCGCCTGGATCCGCCACCGCTTCATGGACACGCCGTTCCTCTCGGCGGCTTTCCAGGTCGTGGTCGGCGGCTTCCTCGTGTTCCTGACCGGCATCCTGATCGGCAGCGCGTGAGCCAGGGGCGCAAACGGGCTTTGGCTCCCACCGGTGATGGGTCAAGCCGATGCCCGGCGCATCACCGGGTAGCGATCGTCGCCCCGGCGTATGGCGGCGATTTCCCCAGCATTTCCGCGGGTTTTGGGTTCGTTTGGTTTTCGAGCGACACCGAAGCGCTCGCCGTGGCCGCTTTACCTGAGAAGCCGGACGAGTGACCCCAGTATACCCGATCCTAGGAATTAAATCAAGACCCTGCGCGATCGACCGGCCCGGCTCGAGATCGACGCCCCGCCAGGTCGTGATGTCCGTCTGCCCGCCGCGATTCGCGAGGCCAAGCCGCGTTGGCAATCGACCCTGGGCGCACGCCGAAATGATCAAGCCTCGCTTCGCAATCAATCCTGCCGCACGGGAGGCGTCTGCCCTCTTCCCAGTTGAGCAACGGTACGCCGATCCGCCTTGCGAAGGCGACCTGGGACAGTCCGAGCTTACGGCGGACGCCGCGGGCTAGGCGGCGCCTCGCGCATGGCGTCGGCGTCATCCGCAGCCGCCTGGGCGGCGACCTCCGCTTCGCTGGGTCGCATCAAAGTACGACAAGTCAGTACGCGCCGCGAATCGTTTTCTCGGAACCGTCAGTTAGAAATCTCGACGACGGTCCGGTCGGCTTTCAGGCGTGCCTCGCCATAGCGCCTCGTCTCGCGCTTGCTTGGGTGCCGAACACGCAATCGCTTCATGGACCCGCCGTTCCTCTCGGCGGCGTTCCAGGTCGTGGTCGGCGGCTTCCTCGTATTCCTGACCGGCATCCTGATCGGCAGCGCATGAGACCGCCGGAATTTCGGCTTCGAGCCTGCCCCCACCGGCAGTGCGCTTCACTCCTCTTTGACCTTCACCATCACCCAGCCGAACAGGCCCACGACGGCACAGCCGAGCCCGAAGCCGATGATGAGGCCCCAGACGCCGCCCTGACTGCCGTCCAGCCAATGCCCCAACACGCCGCCCAGAATGGGGAGCAGGAAGGCGATCAGGCAGCCCGGGACGATCATACGTGGAAGCTCCAGGCAAAGCCGCGACTGGTCCGAATACGAGACCGACGACCTTCTCACTTTGATGAACGCGCCGGCCGGCAGCGTCAACCGTAACGCGGATCAGTGGCGTAACCAATTCTTAACCGCACGTCTGTTAACCATTGGTTCGGCGGGTCCATGGGACCGTGGGAATCCGTGCCGCGTCAGCCAGCCGGGGGCCGAAGGGAGGGTTGCGCGGCGGGAAGCAGCGAGCGGCCGAGGGAGGCGGGAAGGACCGAGGCCCGAACGGGCCGGCGCCGCGGTCAGGATCTGTCCGGAGCCGCAAGCGCCCTTCCGGGGGCGCGTCGATGATTCGCAGCAATGCCCGGGCGGGTCCGCGCGGAATGCTTGCCCTGCTCCCAATTACCGACGGTATCGACCGGCACCCCGATTCGCCTGGCGAAGGCGGCCTGGGACAGACCCACTTTCCGGCGGACGCGGCGGGCGTAGGCAGCGTCGTCGCGGATCGCCTTCGGCATCGTCCTCGGCGATCTGCGCGGCGATCTCCTCTTCGGTGGTCGCATCGATCCTGGCCCAGTCGACCTCAGGACCGAGCGGCCGTTCGGAGCCGTCGCGCAGAACCGACCACCGCCCTGTCATCTTTCAGGCGTGCCTTTCTTTCTCGCGGATTCGCCTTCCGAGCCGAATTGAAGCTCGTCGCCCGGGAGCGGCGGTGAATTCTGTCCCATATGCTCAAGCGCCCGCCAGCCGGCGCCGGGTTCGGAGCGTCCTTCCCGGGCCCGATAGAAGGCTTCGGCGTCGAGCCGCGCGATCTTCTCGGCGACCGCCACCGTGAGCAGCTGATTGACCGAGATCGACTCGGCTTCGGCCAGCCGCCTGACGCGCTCCAGGAGGTGGGGCGGCAGGCGGAGGCTGACATTGTTCCGGCGCATTGGTCACCCTCGCAAATTCCGCAATTCCCTCAGCGCCGCTGCGGGCCTCACAAGGCGAAACGGATAGAGCCTCGCCGCGGGCGCAAGGTCGCGGACGTTGAACGATACAAGCAGGTCGGCTTGGCCGTTCACGGCCGTCTCGACGACGTGATGGTCGGCCGGATCGCGCAGCAAGGGCCGCACCAGGTAATGACGGTCCACAGCTTCGGCCGCGGCCACGATGTCGTCGATCAGGGCCAGCATTTCGGCTTCCGTCGCGCCCGCCACCGTAAGGTGCTCGGGCCGCAGCAACACCGCCTCGTACTCGCTCACCAACGGCACTGAGACCAGTGGTAAGAGCAGCCGCTCGCGCACACCGTGGAGCAACCGGCGCGATGCGCCTCGGGCGCTACGCGTACCGGCCACCAGCACCGAGGTGTCGAGCACGACGCGCACTGACGATATATGCAATATCGCGCGCGCAATCGCAAGGGGGCCCGCCGCGCGTTTCCTGCTCCCAGATAGTCTTGGCCCCAGTCAACCTTCGCCACGAGCGGCAGCCGTCGCAGCGGAATTTTCAGTGGCCGCGTTCGACCGCGAAGCCTTTGGCGTAGCGGAGGGCGGCGAGGGCGCGCGCGACCAGGTCCGGACGCTCCGACGCGTGCTCGACCTCGAACGCGTCCGGCAGACCGTCCGGCCCGTAGTGGACGACCAGCCCTTCCTCGACATCTTCGCCGCCGACCTGGTCGTTGACCTCAGCAGGCGACGCGGACGGCCACGGTCGCGAGCTCGACCAGGAGCGTGTCGGTCTCCGGGTCGCACAGGACGGGCTCCCCGTTCATGGCTTTGAACCTCCGGTCTGGAAAGAGCAAAAGAGGTTCCTGACGCCATTTTTCCCCGCTAACACCTTTTCCTCTGACTCACCTTTTCCTCCCGATTATTCCCTCGATCATCTTGTACTGTCAGCATGTCTTGCTATGTGTCGATGGTGCTCAATAACGCCTCTCGCTTCGAAGGAAAGCCCCCCATCGACCTGCCCATAAATTGCTGCTGGAAATAGACAAGCGTTTTCAGGCCGGGTGTCTTACTCAGATCACGGCCAAGCTGTTCCCACTTAAGGAACCGGTTGAGGTCGTAACCAAACCGATCCCGCTAGACCTCTTCCGTGAACACAGCGTCTTCTGCGCCTTCTTGGAGGTATCCGTCCACCACATCACCGGTGGAGGTAACAAGCGCTTCCTTGCTGTCAGCATTTGACAGTACGCAAATCAGTGCCGCGGAAATCGACGCCTCATCGTCGGGTTTGCTGGCTTTCTGCAAAGATGTCACGCAACAGGCTCACGGCGACGAACGCAAACAGATACTTTGTCTGACGCCGCGATATCTTCTTGGCGCCGCGGCCGAAGCCAGCTTCTTCTCCGGCGCGCTGAAGGAGGTGGGCCGCGTACAGGTCGTCTACGCCGAAGGGCGAGCCTGAGCGATTGATAATTCGCTCAAAGACTCCGCCACCGGGCAGGAACGGCGGGATTCTTTCCGAACGCCGTTCCTGGTTCGGAAAGCCATCCGGCACCATACACCTTGAGCAGCTCCTGCGCGCTGGCCGCGTCCTTGAGCTGCTTCATCTCAGGCCGTTGCTTCTGCAAGGCACGGCGCGAATCCCATCCGCCACGCTGAATTTCGAGATAGAGGTCGCGCTCGATTTCCAGCCGGCGTTGCCAGCTTCTGAAATTGTTGTCGAGCGCGATGAAGTCCTTCTCGCGCACCACGTTCTGCGAGTTTGTATAGCGGGTTATCTGGTTCAGAAGTTCATCGCCGGCACTGCCGACCTTCGCGATCTTCACCACGACGACGCCAGCTTCCGCCCGTTCCCGCCAGGGGTCTTCGTTCTCACCGGTGCCACCGGCACCGAGCTTTGCGTCAAGGACCTCCCATATCGAGCGCGTGGTCTGGCACCCGTTGACGACAAAAGGTTCGGTCAGGTTGTACTGGCTGTCTCCGACCTCAGCGAAATTGGACACGACTATCGTAATGCCGTTGTTGAACAGGCCAAAACGTTCCGGCTCATTGCGCAGGGTTTCCTGCATCACCTTGTTGACCTTGACCCGTCCGCCCAGAAAACGGCGCACGTTGCGCTCGTAGAGCTGATCCAGATTCTGCGTGGCCGATCGATACGATTTCAGAAAGTGGTAAAGGTGGGTAAGCGGCGTTACGCCGACGAGCAGGTCCTTTGCGCCCTGCGCCAAGGCGCCTTTGATCGGGACCGTCAAACGATTGGCTGATTCTCTGTTCATCTCATCAATGAGCCGGTCGTAAATTGTCCGCAAGCTCACGGTTTCGACATCGAAGATCGGACCGAACTTCGTCCGGCCGAAGTCCCGGATTTGGTCCAGAACCTTTCGTTCCTCACCCGATGGCGGGTCGATGGTCGCGAATGTCAGCACGATCCGGTCGTTCTCGCCGGCCTGCTGACGAAACGTCGTCAGCTTGTCGCACACAGCGGTGGATAGGCTGGATAGTTTCCGGTCGCCGCTCAAGG
Source organism: uncultured Alphaproteobacteria bacterium (assembly GCA_963815435.1). Classification (GTDB taxonomy): domain Bacteria; phylum Pseudomonadota; class Alphaproteobacteria; order Geminicoccales; family Geminicoccaceae; genus DATAOG01. The sequence goes on along the minus strand of CAWFGZ010000013.1, from coordinate 92,187 downwards.
CGCTGATGATCTTGAGCCCTTCCTGGAGCGCCGTATCCGGCCCAGCCCACGCGCAGCCGTACTTGCTTTGGACCAAGTACCAGGTGTCCCCCACGCTCCCCGTCTCGTCGCTCTCGCCGCGCTCCAAGACGGCAAGGTCGATCCCGCCATCGCCGGAGCCGTCGCAGAAGATCGCTTCATCGTCTTCCGCCAGGTCCAGCCACTCGGCAAACAGCTTCGCGGCAAACCGACGGCCCTTTTCTACGCTGGACGGCCCCCCTGCTCGATATCGGCAATCCACTCTTCGCGGAACGCCGGGTAGTCTGCGATTTGCTCCAGCATTGCCCACCTTTCAGCCTGTGCGGTTGCGCGGACCCACAGCAATCCTACCACTTTTTTCGCCCACCATCGTCCTTAGTAGGAGCGAAAAGCTGTTAGGAACCCTTTCTCGGCCTGAGCCGGCCGTTCGTGCTGTGGTCCGCAGGATGTCGGGCTCGTCACCCGGACGCGTCAATCGCTGGCCGCGCGCGTTCTGAAGTTCTCGAGCGTCGCTTGGGCAAGCTTGCGGATTTTTCGCCATTTCGGACTCTGGGTCCTCGTTGCTTCGTCGCCGCCCTCGCCGTTGACGGCATAGCGCGCAAGCGCGGCCTCGAGCCTTCGGAGCGCCGTGAGTTGGTCCTTCGAGACCCAGGCCTTCTCCGCAGCTTCGGCGAGGAAGGTCGCGAGGTCGTAGTCGTCGACGAGGCGGCAGATGGCCTCCGTGCTCGAATTCGACCTCGGGCCCTTCGCCGCGGACCCAGACGCGCTCCTGATAGCGCTCGTCGGCGAGATCGCCGATCGCCTCGAGAATGCGCCTGAGCCAGGTCTCGCGATCCATCGCCATGACCTCTCGATGTGAGCACCTTCTCGCCCATGGAGCTATTTGTCCTAAGTCGCAGAAGGGTTCGATTTTGGAGTTGTAGCTGAACCAGATGAAGCATCACCCTGTGACGTCGGCTTCATGGGAGCAGGGCTACCGGGTCGCGTAGTGATTTGGTAGGACGTATTCTGTCCCCCTTCTTAACGTAGCCTTCCTGTATCCTGAGCCGGGGGCCACGATCCGTGCCCACTCCAGACTTGGAATCGCTCCGGTTGGTCATCGTTGCACTCTCCTCGAGGAGCCTCTATAAGGGAACTCCATGTTGAAGCTGTCGTTCGAAAAGCTGGCGTACATGAGCGGCGTTTCAAACAGTCTCTCGGCTGTGTCCAGATCAAAGACCTCAACATTTTCCATTAGCAGTTCTCGTCTTGTAGTGCCATCGGAAAAGGCTTTAACCCAACCACTGTAGACAACCTTCTTCTCGAAGTCTCTGACGTACGTATATTCTACGTTTGGGATCTTTAAGTTCAATGTGAAGTCCCATACATCTTGGTCACCAAACTTCTTTGTTATCCTAAGTGTTTGCATGAATCTGAGAAAGAAACTGTGATTGACAGATCCACTCCATAGAATTCCAAGCAAAACGGAGACCACCAACGAGCCAGCGATATCCCCTATGTGAATTTGTTGCATCTCGGCCAAACTAGGCGGACCGTTCCAGGCCGCCATCGGGGGGAGGGTGCCGGAGCTGGCCCACAAGACGAAAAAATAGACAATGTAACAGCCTATCCGAAATACGAAGGCTCTCGTAGGGCTATTCGAAAGCAGTCCGCACCTTATGAACTGTCAATAGATCGACGATACCAGCAGCGATGATGCCCAGCAAGAAACAGCACCGCAAGTTGGAACACGGTCTCGTTGACGGTCATCCGATTGGTCCCGCGTTTGCTCTCGGGAAGGACCACGAAAAGTTGGCAATATGTACCACCAATCGAGGCCCGAAGGGAAGATGTCGCCAATTCGACGCTCCGTAAAAAAGAGGCCCGGGCGAGTTGTGCCCGGGCCGCAGAGCTTGGGAGGAGGAAGGATACTGCCTGATGTGCTTCCGCTCGCCCGTCTGCGCGTGCCGCCTACGAACAGCCGGTGGTGGCGCCGCAGGTGTCGCATTTCAGGCAGGTGCCGCTGCGCACCAGGGTAAAGTTGGCGCAGCTCGGGCAGGGATCACCCTCATAGCCCTTGAGCCGCGCCAGTCTCGCCGAGCCAGCCGCTCTTCGAGAACCGCCGTCGCAGTCGATTCCGTCGTCATCAGCGCCGCGCTGGCGGCCGAATTGCCGCCACGCCACGCGGTGACGCTGCCGCCGGCGCCGGGATTCCCGGTGCCGCCGACATTCGATGCAGGTGAGCCGCCCGCCGGCGGGCTCGCGCCGCGACCGTCGCCGCCGCCCCGAGCACCGGAGGTTGCCGCGCACGTAGCCGCTCTCTCGAGCCAGCTCGGCGAGCCGGTCGCCGCGCTTGAGGTCGCGCTCCCTGGCGCCGTGCCCGATGCTGTCGTGGTGCAGCTCGTTCGGCTCGACGTGGGCCAGCTCGTTGCGGCCGAGGTAGCTGACCGCGAGCTCGCGGAAGATGTAGTCGATAGACGGTGCCATCTTGATGTGCGGATGCCCTGGACCATCCCGTGGGCTCGAACCGCGTGAAGGTGAACGCGTCGACGTACTCGTCGAGCGGCACCCCGTACTGCAGACCGAGGCTGATGGCGATGGCGAAGCAGTTCATCAGCTGCGGAACGCCGCCCCCTCCTTGTGCATGTCGATGAAGATCTCGCCGAGCGAGCCGTCGGCGTACTCCCCGGTGTGGATGTACACCTTGTGGCCGCCGATGACGGCCTTCTGGGTGTAGCCGCCGCGTCGGTGGGGCATGGGCCGCCGCTTGTAGCGATGCACGCTCGACACCTTCTCCACCACCTGCAGCTGAGCGGCGGCGGCTGAGCGGATCCTCGCCTCGTCGTCGTCGATCGTCGCTCGTCGAGCAGCTGGGCCGACAGCGGCTGGCTGAGCTTCGAGCCGTCGCGGTACAGCGCGATCGCCTTGAGCGCCAGCTTCCACGATGCCATGTATACGTCTTCCACCTCCTGACGGTGGCGGTGGCCGGCATGTTGATGGTCTTGGAGATCGCACCCGACAGGAACGGCTGCGCCGCGGCCATCATGCGGACATGGCTCGCGGCGGAGGAACCGCCGCCCGTGCGCCCGCAGCGGTTGGCGCAGTCGAACACCGGCAGTGCTCGTCCTTCAGGTGGGGCGCCCCCTCGACCGTCATCGTGCCGCACACGTAGTCGTTGGCCGCGTCGTATCGGGCCCGAGACCCGAGCCGGCGAGCATGTCGAACGTGGGGTCGCAGAGCTGCTCGTCGGTGAAGCCCAGGACATCCCGGCAGAAGTCGTCACCCAGGGTCCAGCGATTGAACGCGAACCCGATCTCGAACGCCTGCGGCAGCTCCTTTTCCACCCTCGCATGGCCTCGGCGGTGAAGCCCCGGGCCTCGAGCTCGCGTGTGAGCCCGGGCGAGCCGGCCAGGGTTCCGGCCCCCTTGCAGTAGCGCACGATGTCGTCGATCTGCCCCTCGCCGTACCCGAGCCGCGCCAGGGCCGTGGGCACGGAGTGGTTGATGATCTTGAAGTAGCCGCCGCCGGCGAGCTTCTTGAACTTCACCAGGGCGAAGTCGGGCTCGATCCCGGTGGTGTCGCAGTCCATCAGCAGGCCGATGGTTCCGGTGGGGGCGATCACCGTGACCTGAGCGTTGCGGTAGCCGTGGGTCTCGCCCCGCTGGGCCTCGTCCCAGCTGTCGCGAGCCGCCTGCAGCAAGTAGTCGGGAGCAGGCCTGGCGTCGATGCCCATGGGGGGCTCGACAACCCCTCGTAGGCCTCGGGAGCAGCGTGATGCGCCGCCCGTCGATGGTTGCGGATCACCCGGAGCATCGCCTGGTTCTCCTCGAACCCGGGGAACGGCCCGAGCTCGGCCGCCAGCTCGGCACTGGTGGCGTAGGCGGTCGCGGTCATGATGGCGGTCACCGCCCCGGCGATTGCCACCGCCTCGTCCGCGTCGTAGGGCATGCCCGACACCATGAAGTAGGTGCCGAGATTGGCGTAGCCCAGACCGAGGGTGCGGAACCGGTAGCTCAGCTCGGCGATCCGCTTGCTCGGGAACTGGGCCATGAGCACCGCGATCTCGAGGGCGATGGTCCACAGCCGGCACGCGTGGCGGATGGCGTCGACGTCGAGCCGCCCGTCGTCGGCCACGTACTTCATCAGGTTGAGCGACGCGAGGTTGCACGCCGTGTCGTCGAGGAACATGTACTCGGAGCACGGGTTGCTGGCGTTGATCCGCCCCGACGCGGGGCAGGTGTGCCACTCGTTGATGGTGGTGTCGAACTGCAACCCCGGGTCGGCGCACGACCAGGCTCCGAGCGCGATGCTGTCCCACAGGTCCCGGGCCCGCAGCACCTTGGCCACGCTGTTGTCGGTCCGGTTGCGCAGCTTCCACTCGCCGTCGCTTTCGACCGCCTGCAGGAACTCGTCGGTGAGCCGGACCGAGTTGTTCGAGTTCTGACCGGAGACGGTGGCGTAGGCCTCGGAGTCCCAGCCGGTGTCGTACTCGTCGAACTTGATCCCCTTGACCCCCTGCTCGCCGAGCTGCAGGGCCCGCTGGATGTAGTTCTCGGGGATCTCGGCCCAGCGAGCCTGCTCGATCGCCCGGCGAAGGGCGCGGTTCTCTCGGGCGAACCGCGAGCTCGCCTCGAGGTCGGCCGCGCCGTGGCCCGCCTCAGGATCGCGTTGAGGTGGTGGTCGCAGCCTGCTCCCGGCGACCAGGGCGGCGACTTTCTGCTCCTCGACCACCTTCCAGTTGATGAACTGCTCGATGTCGGGGTGGTCGATGTCGACCACCACCATCTTGGCGGCGCGCCGGGTGGTGCCGCCGCTCTTGATCGCGCCCGCGGCCCGGTCCCCGATCCGCAGGAAGCTCATCAAACCGCTCGATCGCCCGCCACCCGACAGCCGCTCACCCTCGGCGCGGATCGCGGAGAAGTTGGTCCCGGTGCCCGAGCCGTACTTGAACAGCCGGGCCTCGCGGATCCACAGATCCATGATCCCCCTCGCTGCCCAGGTCGTCGCCGACCGACTGGATGAAGCACGCGTGGGGCTGCGGCCGCCCGTACGCGTCCTTCGAGCGCCGCACCTCGCCGGTCTGCGTCGCCGTAGTAGTGGCCCTGCGCCGGACCGGTGATGCCGTACGCCCAGTTGAGCCCGGTGTTGAACCACTGCGGGCTGTTGGGCGCGGCCATCTGCGCGCGCCAGCATGTGCGCAGCTCGTCGAAGAACGCGCCGAATCCTCCTCGCTGAAGTAGTCGCCCCGCCAGCCCCAGTAGGTCCAGCACCCGGCGAGGCGATGGAACACCTCGGCCGACTGTCTCGCCGCCGTAGCGCTCCGACCCCGGGAGCTCGGCGAGGGCCTCCTCGTCGGGTCGCTGCGCCACAGCCAGCCCGGCACGGCACCTTCCGCAGCCGGGTCGGGGATGCCCGCCTTGCGGAAGTATTTCTGGGCCAGGATGTCGACCGCGACCTGCGACCAGCCTCGCGGGACCTCGATGTCCTTGGCGAACACCACCGAGCCGTCGGGGTTGCGGATCTCGCTCGTGGCCACGCGAAAACCGATGCCTTCGTAGGGCGACGTGCCGGCAGTCGTGAGGGCGCGCTCGATCCTCATCGCGCCGCCTCCGCCCCGGAGGTCGGGCCGGCAGGTCGCACGAGTTCCCATCGCGCTACGGACAACCCGGTGGAGCCCGGCAGCTCAAGCGAGATCAGCGTGGTTGCGATCATGCTCATTCAACTCAGCTCTTTGTAAGGCACGCGGTCTGAAAAGTTAAACAGAAACTTACCGCGGGCCTGTTGCGACCAAGATGCCAGTGCAAACGAGCCACTCCGCCAAACGCTTGGCGACACCTCGCAGGGGGCCGCCGCAGGCCGCCGGCGCGGCCCCCAGGTCATGCCGGCCACCGTCCTCGCTGACCCTCACTAACCATATATAGCGGTCATGGGCAAGTCCAAACACCATATCGTGGTAGCGAGCAGGGCCGGCCTTGACACTCCGGGCGACGCCGGCACCAGCCGTCGAGGTCCTGAGGCAGACTGGCCGACGCGGGGGGCCATGGATCGGGTGGAGCGCGCTGATATGGAGCTAAGGCCCAAGGAGCTTGGTGGAGGTACAGGCTGACTTAGCGCTGATTGATGCCATGTGGAGACGATTGATGCGGAACAATTCGCGAACGAAAGTTCTCGCGTTATGCACAGGGCCGCGCTGCGTCGAATGCTGGACGGCGGAACCGATCCTGGCCATAGTGCGCCGGGCATCGCTCAGGCGAGCGAGGGTGACGAGGGGACGGCCTTGAGGGGAGCTCTGGACCAACAGCCTGTTCACCATGCTGCGGACCTGGCTGAAGGGCGAGGCGGTCGGGCAGGACGAATTTGGCAATCGGTATTACCGCGAGCGGGGCTACCGGGGGCCGTGGCGCCACGAGCGCCGCTGGGTGGTGTTCGCGCGCGAGGCCGAGCCGACCAGGGTGCCGCCCGGCTGGGTCGGCTGGCTGCACAAGCGGATCGAGAAGCCGCCGAGCGAGCAGCCGTTGCCGGTGCCGAAGTGGGAAAAGGAGCCCCCGCTACCCAACCTGACCGGAACCGATGCCGCCTATCTGCCGCCTGGCGCGATCCAGCGCGGGGGGCGGCGCGCGCCGGCGACCGGCGACTACGAGGCCTGGCGCCCGGAATAGGGTCACGGGGTCGGTTGGCGCGCTCGGGGCCCTGCGCACGCGACTTAGGCTCGCGTAGAACTTCCCATGACTGAGATCCAAGAGAATAAGGGGACACCTACGATGCCGATGGGCAGGATGGCTCTAGTTGTGGCGGCGCTCGCCCTCCTTTTCGGCTGCCAGTCGACCCCGCCCAAGCCGGCCATGGTGGAGCAGACCCGCGAGGTCAGTGCCACGGTCGCGGCGGTCGACCTGCCCCGACGCGAGGTCACCCTCAAGGGCCCGCAAGGCACTCTCTTCACGGTCGAGGCGGGCGAGGAGGTGCGCAATCTGCCGCAGGTCGAGGTCGGCGATCGCGTGGTCGTCCGCTTCTATGAAGCGATCGCGGCGCAGCTCGCCAAGCCCGGCCAGCAGGCCAGCGCGAGCGCGGGAGTGATGCGCGCGCCAGTGGGCGCGAAGCCCGGCGCCGGGGTGGCGCGGCAGGTAACCGAGACTGTGCGGATCGACGCGCTCGATCCGGCGACCCACACCGTCTCGTTCACCGACCCCCAAGGCCACTCGCAGACGATCACCGTGCGCGACCCGAAGATGCAGGACTTCCTCAAGACCCTGAAGGTCGGCGACCAGGTCGCGATCACTTACACCGAGGCGGTCGCGATCAGTGTCGAGCCCGCGAGGTCGTGAGTGGTGCTGAGGCAACGGCCGAATCCGTAACGGCGGCCAGCGCGGCGTCGAGGGCGGGCAGGCCGGCGAGCCAGCCGAACACCCGGGCCTGCTCCCGGACTTCCTCAAGCTTCCGTACGGTTTCCCGGTCGCGCGGCCCGCGGCCGATCGCGGCCAACGTGCGCCCGCGGGCAATCAAGAAAGAGACCCAGGGCAAAGGCTCTGCCCGAACATACGTCTCGAGGGCTGCAGCATAGCGCTCCGTCTCGCCCCACTCTCTGCATTCGAGCGAGGTCTCGATCGCGTACTGGTAGAACCAGAGATGGTTGTGGCTGATGGAGCCTCCCGCGAGCAGCTGCTCGCCTTCTGCCAGGGCGGCGCGCTGTTCCGCCAGCTCAGTGGTGAGGTAGGCGAGGGCGCCCAGGAGGGTCGGTCCCATATAGGACATGCCGGTCTCCCGGCTGATCTCGATCCCTTGCCGGATCGCGGCGAGTGCTTCCGCGGGCCGGCCCTCGGCGTGCAACAACTCCGCCTGAAAGCCTAGACCCTCCGCTTCGAACCGTCTCGCCCCGAGCTGCCGACTGAGGACGACCGCGCGGTCTACATGACTTCGAGCCACATCGCGCTCGCTCCAGGCCATCGCGGTGATGAATACGGTGTGGCATGCGATGATCTCGGCGCGCTGATGGCCGACCCGCTGCGCCGCAACCACGGCCGCCAGTGCATCGGCGTGAGCCTGGGCCAGCTCGCCGGCATAGAAGCGGGCGATGGCCACCATCGGCAGGCTCGCGACCTCGATGCGCCCGAAGCCGTGGCGACGGCAGAGCTCGATGCAGCGTTCGAAATAGCCGCGCGCGGTCAGCATGCGGCCGCGGACGTACTCCGCGTCGCCGAGACCCCCGAGCGCTGCCGCTTCAAGCTCGGCCGAGCCGGCCGCCTGGGCAAACTCGAGGCTCTTCTGGTGCTCCACCAGGCAAGCCTCGATCTCACTGCGGGGAAAATGCAGGTTGCCGCGCAGAAAATGAATGCGGGCGAGCTGCTCGTTCAGGCTGAGCTGGCGCGCCGCGGCTTCGGCGCGCTCGAGATCGGCGAATGCGCCGTCCAGGTCCTCGGTGACGCGCTTGACCGCCGCCAGGCCAAGCCAGGCGCGGCAGCGGGCGCCAACGTCCGGGGCCGCCTCGAGCGCCGCCGTGTACGAGACGCCGGCCTCAGCCATGACGCCGAGATGGTGCAGGATCTCGCCGCGCAGGCAGAGCAGCTCGAAGCGATCGCTTGGGCCTGCAGCGAGTGCGAGACCACGCTCGGCCAGCCCGAGCGCCTGCTCGTTGCGATAGGCGGACATCTGGGCGCGCGCGGCGTCCAGATAGGCGCGGGGCGCCACCGGGTCCTCGGCCCGATCCAGATGCTCGGCTCGGAGCGCCGGATCGCGGCCCGCAAACCACTCCGCCGCCCGCCGGTGCAAGGCCAGACGCCGGGCCTTGAGCAGCGAATCGTAAACGCCATCCCGGATCAGTGCGTGGGCGAACAGGAAGGCATCACCGACGGGTCGGAGGAGGAAATGGCGCACGAGCGTGCCGCAGTCGTAGTCCGGTCGCTCGAGCAGGTGACAGAGCGCGCTCGGCGAAAAGCGCTGCCCGAGCACCGAGGCCGCCTGCAGCGCCTGGCGGTCGGCGGCCGGCAGATGGTCGAGCCGGGCCTGCACCAGGCTCTGCACGGTGCCCGGCACGCCGCCCGCCGCGCTGTCCTCGACGTGACGCAGCAGCTGCTCGAGGAAGAGCGGATTGCCGGCCGCCCGCTCGACGCACTGCCTGGCGAAATCACTGCTCGCGTCGAGGTAGGCGCCAGCGAGCGCGTCGCCTCGTCCGGCCGCAGCGGGCCGAGATCGATTGTCAGAAGCGGGCTGCCGCCGACCCGTGCGCGCCAGGCCGCATCGAGCGGATCGCCCTCGAGCCGCGACGTCATGACCAGGACCACCGGACAGGTCACAACCGTCTCGGTGAGGTTGGCCAAGTGCTCGAGCGTCAGCGGATCGGCCCAGTGCAGGTCCTCGACCACGATCAGGCGCGGTCTCTGGCGACTGGCCTGCACCACCAGCTCGGCTAGGGTCTCCTGCTTGCCGCGGCTGCGGGTGGCGTTGTCCATGGCGTCATAGAGGGCGCGCAGCTCGAGCGGTTGAGGCAGATCCAGGAGGTCGTTCAGATGGACACGCCGATCGGGCGCGAGCCATCGCTCGCGCACCGCCTGCTCGGCGGCAGCCTCGGTCGCGGCCGGTGAGCTCGTGATGCTGACGCCCAGAAGGCTGCGCGCAACCTCACGGATCGCGTCGCGGCCGCCCGCCAGGCCAAAATCGAGCACCAGCCCGGTGTGGCTGGCAAAACCGAGCGCCTCGGCCTGCTCCTGGGACTCCTCGATCAGGCGCGTCTTGCCGATCCCGGCCTCGCCGCGGAGGTAGATCGCCTGTCCGGCGCCGCTCTCGATGCAGGCTTCGAGGGTACCTTCGAGCTGATGGATCTCGGTGCGCCGGCCGACGAATGGGCGGCCCGCCGTCTTGTGCGCATGAAGGCCGGTAAGCCTGAAGGCCTGGACGGGATCGCTCAGGCCCTTGACCGCCAGGGCGCCGAGCGGGGTGCAGTCGAGGCGCTCGGCGAGAATCCGCCGCACCGCGTCGGAGACCAGGATCGTGCCGGCCGGCGCGGCATCGCTCAGGCGCGAGGCGAGGTTCACCGAATTGCCGGTCACGGCGTACTGCCGGTGCCCGGCGCCACCGCTTGCCACCACCTGGCCGCTCGCGATGCCGACGTGCACGCCGAGCTCGGTGCCGAGCTCCCGACTCAGGCCCGGCATGGCTTCCCGGATCCCGAGCGCGGCGCGTACCGCCCGTTCGGCGTCGTTGTCGTGCGCCACCGGCGCGCCAAACACCGCCATGACGCAGTCGCCGATGTGCTTGTCGACGCTGCCGCCGAAGCGCTCGATCACGCCATCAGTCAGGGCGAAGAAGCGGTCGGTTAACGCGTGGGTCGCTTCGGCGCCGAGTTCCCGGGTCAGGCGGGTGAAGCCGGCGAGGTCGCAGAACAACACGGTGACCTGCCGGCGCTCGCCTTCGAGCGCGGCGGCCGGCGGTGACGTTGGTGCGGACCCCGCGATCGCCTCGCCCAGCTGCGGACCATCGAGCGGTCGGCCGCAACCGCCGCAGAACTTCTCGTCGGACTCGATTGACGAAGGCGCACTTGGCGCAGGCGCGGGCGAGCGGCGCGCCGCAGCCGCCGCAAAAATGGCGGCCCGCCCGGTTCTCCGCACCGCATTCCGAACAGTGCATGCCGATCGCTCAAGCGCCGGTTGGGGCTGCGCGGGCAGGCGCCCGCTGCGCCCGGGCGGGGCCCGGCTCCTGGCGTGACACCATGGCGAGGTCCAAGAGGCCGGCCAGCACCTCCGCGGGCTGCGCGCCTGCGATGACGTGCTCGCCGCCGACCACGAACACCGGCACGCCGCGCACGCCAAGCCGCTCGGCCTGGCGATGGCTGGCGACGACCGCTTTCCGATGGCGCTCGCCGGCCAGGAACTCGTCAAGCTCGCTCTGCTCCAGCCCGGCGCCTCTGCCGAGCTCGATCAGTTGCTGCGGATCGCCGATGTCGCGGCCGTCGACGAACAGGGCCCGGAAGAGGGCTCCGATGATGGTTTCGCCGAAGCCGTGCTCTTCGGCGAGCAGGATCAGGCGGTGGGCGAGCATCGTGTTCGGCGTCCGCCGCATCCGGTCGAACGCGAAGTCGACGCCGTCGGCGAGGCCGCTCTCGACGATTTGCTTATACACGCGTCTGGCCGCCGCCTCGCCGCCGAACTTGACGCGGAGATAGGTCTGGCGGTCCATGCCTTCGGGCGGCAGCTCAGGGTTCAGAAAGAACGGTTGCCAGCGCAGCCGCACGGGCTTCTCCGGCCGCATCGCGCGCGCCCGCTCGAGGCGTGCCAGGCCGAGATAGCACCACGGGCAGGCGAGATCGGCGATCAGGCCGACCTCGATCGATCGGTGGGAGGTGGCTGGTTCGAGCATGCTCGTCATCAGGGTGGTTGCGCACGTCAACCTAGAACCAGTGCTGTGATCAACCAAGGTCCGGCCCGTCGGAATCTTCGGGCTGAGCAATCGCGACCTCGGGCAGGCCCCAGATCCTCGGGGTCGCGAGCTCGAGGCTATTGCCGGCGGGATCGCGGAAATAGAACGAGTGCCCGCCGCGCGGCCAGCTGACCTCCTGCTCGATCGCGACGCCGGCCGCGCTCAGGTGCCTCCGCCAGCCGGCGAGCGCCGCCTCAGGGACCGCGAAGCAGGCATGGCCGGGTCCGCGCGCGCCGTGCGCCGGCACGCTGCGGCTGCTCGCCGCAGCGTTCGGCTCGAACAGCAGGAGCATGCCGGGGCCACATTTGAAAAACGCGAACAGGCCCGCCTTCCGGCTGTCGAGCTCCAGCCTCAGGACCTCACCATAGAAGCGCTCGGCGGCGTCGAGGTCGTCGACGTAGAGGATGGTCTCCAAGACGCGGTCGATCGGCTGCATGGGCGGCTCGCTTGATCCGAGGTTTGCGCGCCAAGCATAGCACAAGGCGTGGCCGATCGACCCGATCAACGCGGCTGCATGTCGGCTGCATGCCTCGGCTCTGGACAAAGCGTTCGCAAGCGGGTGCAATCACGCCGCTTGGCCTTGCGGAGGCCCCATGGGGCAGCTCGATCCCTTCCTCGACCGGACCCGGACGGCGTATTTCTCGATGGAGATCGCGCTGCGGCCCGAGATCCACACTTACAGCGGCGGTCTCGGCATGCTGGCTGGCGACACAGCGCGCTCCTGCGCCGATCTCGAGATGCCGGTGGTGTTCGTCACGCTGATCAGCCGCGCTGGCTTTCTACGCCAGGAGATCAGCCGCGAGGGTCGCCAGGTCGATTTGCCCGACCCCTGGGACCCGGCTCTCTGGGCGGCGCCGCTCGGCGCCAAGATCGTGGTCGAGATCGAGAGGCGTGAAGTCTGGGTGCGGCCTTGGCTCTACCAGCTCAAGGGAGGTACCGGGTATGAGGTGCCGGTGCTGCTCCTGGATACCGATCTCGACGAGAACGCGACCGAGGACCAGCGCCTGACCGATCAGCTCTATGGCGGCGACGAAACTCACCGACTGAAACAGGAGATCGTGCTCGGTGTGGGTGGCGTCGGGCTGCTGCGCGCGCTCGGCTTCGAGATTCAGACCTATCATCTGAACGAGGGCCACTCGGCTCTGTTGACGCTCGAGTTGCTGAGGCGCCATCGCCTCGCGCCCGAGATGCTGCGGCTCGGCGACTGCGCCTTCGACACCTCCGAAGTCCGACGGATGTGCGTGTTCACGACGCACACGCCGGTCGAGGCTGGTCACGACCGCTTCCCCTATCCGCTGGTCGAGCGGATCCTGGGCGAGGCGATCGAACTCGACCAGCTGAAGATCCTGGCCGGATCCGACAGCCTCAACATGACCCGCCTGGCACTCAATCTCTCGGGCTACATCAACGGCGTCGCCGTGCGGCACGCCGAGACGGCGCTTCGCATGTTTCCGGGCTATCGGGTACGCGCCGTCACCAATGGCGTGCACCTGCCGACCTGGGCCGCTCCAGGCTTCGCCGAGCTCTATCAGGCCAACTTCCCTCACTGGCAGCACGAGCCGGAGGTCCTGGTGCGGGCCGATCGGCTGCCGGACGAGGCGGTCTGGGCCGCGCACCGCGAGGCCAAGCGGGGCTGATCGAGCGCGTCCGCGAGATCGCCGGCATCGACCTCGATCCGGAACTGCCGCTGCTCGGCTTCGCGCGGCGGATGACCGGCTACAAACGGCCGGACCTGCTGTTCAGCGATCTCGGGCGGATTGCGGGCGATCGCGCAGCGCCAGCCGTTTCAGGTCGTACTCGGCCGGCAAGGCCCACCCACGCGACCTGCCCGGCAAGCAGATCATCGAGAGCATCCACGACCGCATCCGGGCGCTCGGCCGACCTGGTGCCGGTGGTCTTCCTGCCCAACTACGATATGGCACTGGCGAAGTATCTGGTCTCCGGCGCCGACATCTGGCTGAACACGCCGCTGCCGCCGCTCGAGGCCTCGGGCACGAGTGGCATGAAGGCGGCGCTGAACGGCGTTCTCAACTTCAGTGTCCTGGACGGCTGGTGGCTCGAGGCCTGGATCGAGGGCTGCACGGGCTGGGCGATCGGCGATCGCGACAGCGTCGGCGACCACAGCGACGATGCCCGCGACCTTTACGACAAGCTCGAGAACGTCATCCTGCCGCTCTACTACGGCGATCGGCCGCGGTGGATCTTGGATGATGAAGGAGGCGATCGCCAAGATCGCCAGCTACTTCAACAGCCAGCGGATGATGCGCCGCTACGCCAGCGAGGCGTATTTCCGCTGAGCCGGCGCTCGGCGGCACCGGCTCTGAACGCAGGCGAGAATCTCGTGATGGATCAGCCGTCCCGAATCGAAGCGTGGCTTCGCCGAGCAGGTCTGATTGTTGCCGTCATGGCCTGGACATGGCCGCCGGCAGCCGTGCTCGGCGCCGATCCGTTGCCCTCGTTCAATGTTGATCTCGCCCAGAGCTCGGTCTCAGGGCTCTCGTCCGGCGCCTTCATGGCGGTCCAGTTTCACGTTGCCTTCTCCGAGAGCCTGATCGGCGTTGGCGTCGTCGCGGGCGGCCCGTACAACTGCGCCGAGGGTCGGCTCACGATCGCCCTCGAGCGCTGCATGCAGACCGCGCTGGGCCGGCCCGATCCGGCCCACCTGCTCGACCTCGCCAAAGCATACGCGCAGCATGGGCGCATCGATCCCCTGAGCGGTCTTGCCAACGACCGGGTCTACGTGTTCTCCGGCACCGCCGATCACACCGTGTTGCCGGCGGTGGTCGATCAGGTAGCGGCCTTTTATCGGCTGGCCGGCGTACCGGCCGCCAACATCGATCAGATCAGCGAGGTCCCCGCGGGCCACGCCTTCATCACGGAGAACGCTGGCAATGCCTGCGATGTGACCGCAAGCCCCTACATCAACGCCTGCAATTACGATCAGGCGGGCGACATCCTGACCGAGATCTATGGCACGCTGAACCAGCCGGCTGCTCAGCAGAGCGGCCAGCTGATCGAGTTCGATCAGAGCGAGTTTCTGCGAGATCCGACCGTGCATGGCATGGCGAACACCGGGTTCGCCTACGTGCCGCAAAGCTGCGCAGGAGGCGCGCGCTGTCGTGTGCACATCGCCTTCCACGGCTGCAAGCAGACGACCGAGCTGGTCGGTGACGACTTCCTCACCGAGACCGGCTACAACCGCTGGGCGGATAGTAACGACCTCATCATCCTCTATCCCCAGGCGCATGAGACGCCGGTCAATCCGAATGGCTGCTGGGATTGGTGGGGCTACGACGATCCCGACTATGCGACCAAGTCCGGCCGCCAGATGGCGGCGGTGTGGGCGATGCTGACGCGCCTTGCAGGCGGCACCGAGCCCGAGGCGCCCATCTGTCGGACGTACGCCAGGTCCAACTTCGATCACTGGTGGTCAGGTCGCGCGCGAACCCTGCTCCGTCTGGTGGTTGTGCGCCGTGGGCTCGGGCGACTATCTGGGCTTTGCCACCGGCTTCTCGACCGTGTACGAGAGCCGCCAGGGCTACTTCAGCACGCGCCCTTGCACGCCATAGGCGGCCCCTGGTCAGCGGGCGGCCGCGATCAGCCGCCGAGCGCGCGCTGGCGCAGCAGATGATCAGCAAGGACGATCGCGAGCATGGCCTCGCCGACCGGCACGGCGCGGATGCCGACGCAGGGATCGTGGCGGCCTTTGGTGACCACCTCGACCTCGTTGCCGAAGCGGTCGATCGAGCGCCGCGGGGTCAGGATCGAGCTGGTCGGCTTGACCGCGAAACGGACGACGACGTCCTGGCCGCTCGAGATGCCGCCGAGGATGCCGCCCGCCTGGTTGGAGAGGAACAGCGGCAGGCCGTCGTTGCCGATCCGGATCTCGTCGGCGTTCTCTTCGCCCGAGAGCTCGGCCGCGCGAAAGCCCGCGCCGATCTCGACCCCCTTGACCGCGTTGATGCTCATCATCGCCTTGGCGAGATCGGCGTCGAGCTTGTCGTAGACGGGCTCGCCGAGTCCGACCGGCACCCCCGAGGCAACCACCTCGACCACCGCCCCGAGAGAAGAGCCGTTCTTCCGGACCTCCATGAGCAGGGCTTCCCAGCGCGCCGCCGCCTTGGCATCCGGACACCAGAACGGGTTCTTTTCCACCTCGTTCCAGTCCCAGGCTTCGCGCTTGATCCGGTCGGCACCGATCTGGATCAGCGCACCCTGGATCGTGATGCGCGTCGCCCAGGATCTTGCGCGCGATCGCGCCGGCGGCGACCCGCATCGCAGTCTCCCGCGCGCTGGCGCGGCCCCCGCCCCGGTAGTCGCGGATGCCGTATTTTGCCTGATAGGTGAAGTCGGCGTGGCCGGGGCGGAACTGGTCCTTGATCGGGCCATAGTCCCTGGCGCGCGCGTCGACGTTCTCGATCAGCAGCGCGATCGGCGTTCCGGTGGTTAGCCCCTCGAAGGTGCCCGAGAGGATCTTCACCTGGTCCGGCTCGCGCCGCTGGGTCGTGAACTTGGACTGGCCGGGGCGACGGCGATCGAGCCAGTGCTGGATGTCCGCCTCGGCGAGCGGCAGGCGAGGAGGCACGCCGTCGACCACGCAGCCGATCGCGACCCCGTGGCTCTCGCCCCAGGTGGTGAAACGGAACAGCGTGCCGAAGCTGTTGCCGGCCATGGCGCGCGGGTCAGACGACCGAGATGTCGGGCGGCGTCGACCGCCTTCATGCCGACGACGTGATAGCCGCTGTCGACGTGGAGCACCTCGCCGGTGGTGCCCGCGCCGAGATCGGAGAGCAGATAGAGCGCGGCTCCGCCGACATCGTCGAGCGTGGTATTGCGCTTCAGGGGCGAGTTGTACTCGTTCCACTTCAAGATGTAGCGGAAGTCGCCGATGCCGGAGGCGGCCAGCGTCCTGATCGGACCGGCCGAGATCGCATTGACCCGGATGCCGGCGCCGCCGAGGTCGACCGCGAGGTAGCGGACGCTCGCCTCTAGTGCGGCCTTGGCCACGCCCATGACGTTGTAGTGGGGCGTGACCCGCTCGGCGCCGACATAGGTGAGCGTCAACAGGCTGCCGCCCGCAGTCATCAGAGGTGCGGCGCGGCGACAGAGTTCGGTGAACGAGTAACAAGAAATCATCAGCGTGCGCTGGAAATTGGCGGCGCTGGTCTCGAGATATTTCCCCTTGAGCTCCTCCTTGTCGGCGTAGGCTATGGCGTGGACGACGAAGTCGAGCCGGCCCCAGGCCGCGGCGAGGTCGGCGAACAGCTGGTCCAGGCTCGCCTGGTCGGTAACGTCGGCCGGGCGGACCAGCCTGGCGTCGAGCTGCTCGGCGAGCGGCCGCACACGCTTCTCCATGACCTCGCCCTGGTAAGTGACGGCCAGCGCGGCACCCCGCGCCGCCACGGCCCGCGCGATGCCCCAGGCTAGCGAGCGCTCGTTGGCGATGCCCATGATCAGCCCCGTCTTGCCCGCCATGAGAGGAGCGGCATCCGACATCGACGACTTCTGATTCGACCCTCGGGGGGCCGGCATCCTAGCAGCGTCGGCCGAATTAGCCAGACGTCGCCTCGGCTCGCTCGGCCCGCTCGGCGCGCAACCGAGCCGCCTCGGCCCGGCGCCGGGCGCTGTTGATCTCGGCGCCGAAGATGAAGATCAGGCCGGAAATGTAAAAGAACATGAGCGTGATCACGATACCGCCCAGGCTGCCGTAGGTCACCGAGAAGCGGCCGAGATTTTGCAGATACAGCGAGAACAGGCCGGCGAGCGCCAGCCAGAGGACCACGGTGATCGCGGCACCCGGAAGGATCTCGCGACGCGGCAGGTGGCGGCTCGGCAACCATCGGTACAGCAGCGCCACCACCAGATAAAGGAGGCCGATTCCCAGGACGTAGCGTATCACGTCGTAGGACGTACCCCAGTGCCAGGGGACCTTGAGGTGAGGCTCGACGTACGACCAGACGACCGGAAAGATCACAAGCATCAGCATGACGACGATGATGATGATCGAAAACACGATGGTGAACAGCAGGCTCTGCAGGCGGCGAAACCAGATCGAGCGTGGCTCTTCGACGCCATAGGCGCGATTGAGGGCCTCTCGCAGCGCTTCGATGCCCGACGAGACCGCCCACAGCGAGGCGAGGATGCTGACCGTCATCAGGCCCGTGCGTCGGGTCGAAATCACCTGCTCGATCGCCGGTCGGATCGCCTGGCTGACCTCGGAGGGGACGGCCGCGAGCGACATGTCGACGAAATTGCGCGCCGCCTCCGTCTGACCGAGCTCACCGGCAAGGGTGGTCAGAAAGATCAGAAACGGGAACAGCGAGAACAGGGTCATGAACGCGATGTGACCGGCGAGCGTCATGCCGCCGTCGTCGATCAGGTGCCAGATCGCCTGCCAGACGATCTGGACACCTAGGAAGACCCGTCCCGCGAGCCAGCCGAGAAAGCTGCGCGATCGCCGTTTGTCCTCTCGCGCCGGGCGATCGTCGGCCCGCTGGTTCACTCGCCCTCAGCCCTTGCGGTCGTCGCGGCGCACATCATGAGCATGCCTCTTCGCCCAGCTCTCAAGGTCCGGGTCGGGCGAATTGGGGAGCATCACCAGGAGGCGCACGTACTGATCACCGCGCACCGCGCCGGGACCCGCGATGCCCTTGCCTTTGAGGCGCAACGTCCGGCCCGTGTTGGCGCCCGCAGGCACGGCCATCCGTACCGGTCCATCGATCGTCGGCACGGTGATCCGGGTGCCGAGCACGGCTTCGGACAGACTGATCGGCAACTCTACTTGGATGTCCTGTCCCTGGCGGCTGAACTGTGGATGCGGCTGGACCACAATCTCGACCAGAGCGTCGCCCGCCGGTCCGCCCGAGACGCTGGCCTGGCCCTGACCCTTGAGGCGAAGCACCTTGCCGCTCTCACAGCCGGCCGGCACATCGAGCTCGAGCGTCCGGCGTTGATCGACCTGGAGGCGCTTCTTGCCGCCTCGAGCGGCATCGAGGAAACCGATCTCGAGGCGATAGCGCCGATCGGCGCCACGAGACTTCTGGCCGGCGCTCGTAGCGTGGCCGGCGGTGCGCGCGCGACCTCGCAGCAGATCCTCGACCGAGGCATCCGCCTGCCCGGAGGGTGCGCCAGCTCCGAAGCCGCGCCCGAATGTGCCGGCGAAACCGCCGCCGAAGACCTTCTCGAACAGGCTCTCGGCCTGACCTCGAGCGCCGTCGCCGCGCGGGCCGGCGGAACCGCCAAAGCCGCGGAAGACGAAATCGCGCCGCGGCTGGCCGTCGCCGTCGATCTCGCCTCGATCGAAACGGCCTCGCTTCGCCGGATCGGAGAGCAGCTGATAGGCCTGGGTGACCTCCTTGAAACGCTGCTCGGCCCGCGCGTTGCCGGGGTTGCGATCCGGGTGCAAGGTCTTGGCGAGCTTGCGATAAGCCTGCTTGATCGCCGTCTGGTCGGCGGTGGGCGCTACGTTCAAGACGCGATAGGGATCTTTCATGGTGATCTGATCGTCAACGGTTCGCGGCCAGCCCGCGTTCCGCCGCAGCGGGCGACGGGCACGAGCAAGAGCGTCGGTGCCATTTTCCGGACCATGTATAGCTCGATTGTCGTGAGGCATGGGAAGGAACTTCGGCCGGTGGGCAAGGACGCGCTGTGCGGCGGCACGTCCCACATCAGCGGCGCACCCCGGCCAGGCCGTGCTTGCGCAGCTGGGTGCGCAGCTGGTCGTAGGTCAAACCGAGATGGCCGGCGGTCGCTCGCTGGTTGTGCCGGCAGGCGGCGAGCGCGGCCTCGAGGAGCCGGCGTTCGAAAGCCGCGACTGCGGCGCGGTAATCGATTGGCTGACCGGCCGAGGCCGGCGGGACAATCGGTTGCTTCCCATCTTGGGCTGACGGGGCTGGTCGAAGCGACGGAACTCGCTTCCGACGGGCGAAAGGGCGAGGCGAACGGATCGAAGGTGATCGTCGCGACCGGGCGCCGTGGCGAGGCCGCCCGGTAGACCGCGCGCTCGACGACATTCTTGAGCTCGCGCACGTTGCCCGGCCAGGCGTAGCCGAGGAGCGCGTCGAGCGCGGCCTGGGCGAAGCCCGAGAAGCGCTCCCAGCCAAGCTCGAGCGCCATCGCCCGGCCGAACTGCTCGGCGAGCAGCGGGATGTCGCCCTGCCGCGCGCGCAACGGCGGCACCGTGAGGACATCGAAGGCGAGGCGATCGAGGAGGTCGTGCCGGAAGCGGCCCACCTCGGCGGCCGACGGCAGGTCGACATTGGTCGCGCCGATCAGGCGGACGTCGACCTGGACCGTGGCGCTGCCGCCGAGGCGCTCGAAGGTGCCGTACTCGACCACGCGCAGCAGCCGCTCCTGGACGGCGAGGCTGGTGTTGGCAATCTCGTCCAGGAACAGGCTGCCGCCGCTCGCCATCTCGAAGCGCCCGAGGCGCCGGCGGACCGCGCCGGTGAAGGCGCCGGCCTCATGGCCGAACAGCTCGCTCTCCAGCAGGGTCTCGGGGATGGCGGCCGCGTTCAGCTTGATCAGCGGCCGGTCCCAGCGGCCCGAAAGATAGTGCAGGCGGGCCGCGATCAGCTCCTTGCCGGTGCCGCGCTCGCCGATCAGGAGCACCGGACGGTCGAGCGGCGCGACCCGCGAGACCTGCTCCATGAGATCGAGGAAAGAGCGGGTCTGGCCGATCAGCGGTGGCAGCTCGGATGGATCAGGCAGCATAGGTAAGAAATGGGGCTTTGATGGCGCAAATTGCCAATAGTTGGTCCAATTTACCAAAAACCTTGCCGTGTCGTTGCGGTGGTGAGAAGACAAATGGCCCCGTTTCAATGTGTTAGAGAGCACGATTGGGCCTGGCACGCGACGTGCTTTCCCTTGAGTGCATGCGGGATCGCGATCTGTCCGCGGCCCGGTACAAGCAACGTCGGCACGGAGTTACCACCATGGACGAAAGCATGCGGGCCTTTGGCGAGCGGAGCGCGCGCAGCGGTTTTGAACGGACCGCCGAGCAGGTCCTGAGCTATCTGCGCAGCCGCACGGCCGATCACTGGATCATGTTTCTGGCGGGCCTGGTGGTCGGCCTGATCATCGGCTGACGGTGCCCCCGACGACAGCTTCGAGGAGGATGACATGGGAATCTTCTCCCGCCTGAGCGACATCATCAATGCCAACCTGAACGCCGTCCTCGACCGGGCCGAAGACCCGGAGAAGATGATCCGGCAGATGATCCACGAGATGGAGGACACGCTGGTCGAGGTACGCAGCAACGCCGCGCGGATGATCGCCGACCGCAAGACCATGGAGCGCCGGCGCGGCCGCCTCGGCGAGGCGCAGACCGAGTGGCAACGCAAGGCGGAGCTTGCGCTGTCCAAGGACCGTGAGGATCTCGCCCGCGCCGCGCTGGTTGAGAAGGCGAAGTTGGTCGAGGACCTGAAGGGCCTCGATGAGGAGCTGGTCCATCTCGACGAGGCGCTCGCCAAGTACGAGGAGGACATCGCCAAGCTCGAGGCGAAGCTGCGCGAAGCCAAGGCGAAGCAGAAGGTGATCCTTGCCCGCCACGCTACGGCGGCCTCGCAGCTGCGCGTGCGCCGCCAGGTGCACGATCGCCGGATCGACGACGCCTTCGTCCGCTTCGAACAGATGGAGCGCCGCCTCGACAACATCGAGGGTGAGGTCGAGGCGTTTGATCTCGGCCGCAGCAGGACGCTCGCCGAAGAGATCGACGATCTCGCGACCGACCGCGACGTCGAAGCGGAGCTCGAGGCGCTCAAGTCGCGGATCGGCAAGGGCCCGGATCGGCCGCGGGGGGCCTGAGCGCCGTGGCCATGATCGAGGTGCCGCTGATCCTGTTCATGGTCGTGGTCGCGCCGATCTGGATCATCGCCCACTACACGACCCGCTGGCGGATGGCCAAGACGCTCTCGCCCGAGGACGAGAAGCAGTTTGCCGAGCTCTGGCAGATCGCCGAGCGGATGGAGGAGCGGATCGACAACGTCGAGCGGATTCTCGATGCCGAGGCGCCGACGGGGGAGAAGGACAAATGACCTGGTGTCCGCGAAATGACGGCCAGCCGAGCCGGCGACGCCTGTATCGCGATCCGCGGCGGGCCTGGCTCGCCGGGGTCTGCGCCGGGATCGCCGACTACTTCGGCGTCAGCCCGGGGCTGATCCGGCTCCTGACCCTCGTGAGCGCCATGTTCTTCACCTTTCCGACCCTGCTCGGCTATGTGATCGCGGCCTTCGTCCTCGAGCGCCGGCCCGACGACATGTACGCGAGCGCCAAAGAGGAGGCGTTTTGGCGTTCGGTCCGACTGGAGCCGAGTCGCACCGCGCACGATCTGATCCGCAAGTTTCAGGACCTCGAGCGCCGTCTGCGCGCGGCCGAGGCCCGGGTCACGTCGAGCGAGTTCAAATTGAGGCGCCAGTTCCGCGATCTCGAGGGATAACCGTCGGCGCCGGAACTCGGGCAGCGTTGGTGACAATGGCGTCGGGCAGGCGCATCGCCTATATGACCACCGTCCGACCTACCTGAGCGCCTTGAGAGTCTATGATCTACGTATGCAGTCTGCTCGAGATGCCGGGCCACGTGGAGGCGCTGGCGCCGAGCCATCTGGTCTCGCTGGTGGCCCCGATCGAGCAGCCGCCGACGCCCCGCGGCATCGCCGCCGAACGCCACCTGCGGGTCGAGGTTCACGACATCAGCCAGCCGCTCGACGGCCATATCCTGCCGGAGAGGGAGCATGTCACGCGGGTGATCGATTTCGTGCGCGCGTGGCCGGAGGACGACGGGCCGCTCCTGGTCCACTGCGTCGCCGGGATCAGCCGCTCGATGGCAGCTGCGCTGATCGGCCTCGTGGTCAAGGCGGGCGGGCGCGAGATGGAGGCCGCCTACCAGGTTCGCGAGGTCGCGCCGCACGCTTGGCCAAATCAGCGGATCATCGCTCTCGCCGACGAGATTCTCGGCTGCGAGGGCCGCCTGATCGCCGCGCGCGAGGCGATGGGGCCGGCCGAGCTGACCCTGCCGACGCCGCTCGCCCGCATCCCGCTGCTCGACTGATCACTCGATCGGCGTTCACCCGAAAGCGCGCTATATCGCACAGGGCGAGAAGGGGCGCGGTCGGGTTCGGCTTGGGGGGAGGCGAAGGCGATGAAGATCACGGCGATCGAGACGATCCAGCTCGGCGAGTTCCCCAATCTGCTCTGGGTCCACGTACACACCGACGAAGGGCTGGTCGGGCTCGGCGAAACCTTCTTCGGGCCGCACGCCGTCGCCGCCTACATCCATGAGACGGCGGCGCCGCGCCTGCTCGGCGAGGATCCGCTCGCGATTGACCGTCATTCGCGCACATTGCTCGGCAACTACCTCGGCTTTTCCGGCAGCGGTGCCGAGATGCGCGGCCTTTCGGCGATCGACCTGGCGCTCTGGGACATCTTCGGTCAGGCGACCGGTCAGCCGATCCACCAGCTTCTGGGCGGCCTGTCGCGGCCCCGGCTCCGGGTCTACAACACCTGTGCCGGCTATCGCTACGTGCGCGCGAACGTCGGCCAGCTGACCGAGAACTGGGGGCTGCCGACCGAGCGGACGGCTGGCCGCTACGAGGACCTGGACGCCTTCCTGCATCGCTCTGACGAGCTCGCAGAGAGCCTGCTCGAGCAGGGCATCACGGGCATGAAGATCTGGCCGTTCGATTTCGCGGCCGAGGCCTCCGGCGGCCTCCACATCGGCCCGGCCGAGCTTGACCAGGCGCTGGAGCCGTTCCGCAAGATCCGGCGCGCGGTCGGCGCCCGGATGGATATCATGGTCGAGCTGCACAGCCTCTGGAACCTGCCGACGGCGAAACGGATCTTTCGGGCACTCGATGAGTTCGAGCCGTTCTGGTTCGAGGACCCGATCAAGATGACCTCGGCGGACGATCTGGCCGAGCTCGCG
This sequence comes from uncultured Alphaproteobacteria bacterium, assembly GCA_963815435.1. Lineage (GTDB taxonomy): Bacteria > Pseudomonadota > Alphaproteobacteria > Geminicoccales > Geminicoccaceae > DATAOG01. The sequence goes on along the minus strand of CAWFGZ010000013.1, from coordinate 68,865 downwards.
GCCTCGACCCACGTGCCGATCTGCGCGAGCGAGACGCTGGCAACGCGAAGCGCCTTCCGCGAGCTGTTCGAGCGCAATGCGCTCGGCGTCGCGATGCTGGATCTCAGCTGGGTCGGCGGGCTCTCGGAGGCGCGCAAGATCGCCGCCATGGCCGAGACCTATCACTTGCCGGTCGCTCCGCACGACTGCACCGGGCCCGTCGTCTACACGGCCTCGGTGCACCTGTCGTTGAACGCGACCAACGCGCTGATCCAGGAGACCGTCCGTGCCTTCTATACCGGGTGGTACAAGGAGCTGGTGACCGAGCTGCCGGCGATCGAGCAAGGCTACGTTTATCCCATGGCCGGTCCGGGCCTCGGCACGCGGCTGCTGCCCGAAGTTCCGAAGCGCAAGGACGCTTCGATCCGGCGCAGCCAGGCCGACTGAACCTGGGATTGGATGCATTGACCGAAATCGCGCACTTGGCCGCGGCATCGTTGGGGAGGGAGCGATGATTGGTGAAGAGGCCGTCGCCTTCTATCGTGAGAACGGCTACCTCGTGGTCGCCGATGTGCTGAGCGCGGCGGAGGTCGAGGAGCTGCGCCGCGTGACCGAGGAGTTCATCGAGAAGGCGCGCGCGGTCACGGCTCACGATGACATCTACGACCTCGAGGACAGCCACTCGGCGCGGGAGCCCCGGGTGCGGCGGATCAAGTCGCCGGACCGCTGGCATCCCGCCTACGCCCGGATGGTTGCGCACCCGAAGATCCTGGAGGTGCTGAAGGTGCTCTGGGGCCCCTCGGTCCGCTTCGACGTCGGCAAGCTCAACCTCAAGGCCGCGGGCTACGGCGCGCCAGTCGAGTGGCATCAGGACTGGGCTTTTTATCCGCACACCAACGACGACCTCGCCGCGGTCGGCATCATGATTGACGACGTCGACGAGGCGAACGGCCCGCTCATGGTGATTGCCGGCACGCACAAGGGGCGGATCTTCGAGCACCATGCCGATGGCGTGTTCTGCGGCGCCATGGACCCGGCGCGTGGCGAAGTGGATTTCGCGCGGGCGGTCAAGCTCACGGGCGCCGCCGGCTCGATCACGGTGCACCACGCGCGTCTCGTGCACGGCTCGGCGCTCAACACTTCGGGCCGGCCGCGCCGCCTGCTCCTGCATCAATACCGCGCCGCCGACGCCTGGCCGATCCTCGGTGTTCCGGACTTCGCGCAATATCGCGGTCAGCTCCTTTGCGGCGAGGACACGCTCGAGCCCCGTCTCGAAAAGGTCCCTGTCCGCCTGCCGCTGCCGCCAGCGGAGCACCAGGGCTCGATCTACGAGAACCAGCGCACCCGCCAGAGCCGTTACTTCCAGACCGCGAAGGAGCTCGACGGGACGGCGATATCGTAGCCCCTCGCGGAACGGTTGATTCCTGTTTCTAGAGCTGCGATGGATATTGCTGCTTGAGGTGAGCGACGGGATAGGGAAGATGGCGTCGCGAGAGGACTTGGAAGATTGGGTCTGCGAGGCCCTTGACCATCATGGCGGTAAGGCGACTGTGCTGGACGTGTCCAAGTACATTTGGACCCGGCATGAGGGCGAACTGCGAGCCTCGGACAGTTTGTTTTACAGTTGGCAATACGACATGCGATGGGCGGCGAAGAGGCTGCGGGACAAAGGTCGGCTCATTGCCGCTGACATTTCTCCACGGGGAATTTGGGCGCTGAAAAGATAGGGCGGGTCCACCGTAGAGCAGGCGGTCAATCCGGATTATAGTCGCTCCCTACTGGCAGATGACGTTGAGGAGTGCCTGACGGCGCTCGGCGCGGACCGCGTGCAGGGCGCGCTCGAGGGCGCCGGGCAGGTAGGCCGCAGCCTCGACCCACTCGCCGTAGCCGCCGCTCGCCTGGGCGACTAGCTCGAAGCGGGGCGAGGGCTCGAGTAAGGAGAGTGGCATGCGGTTACTGCGCGCGGCGTGGTCGTCCGGATAGACCGCGGCGGGAGGTCCAGGAATTGGAGCTGAAAATTTGACGAGGGACCCGCATGGCCGGGTTCACTCTCCTTCTATTTGACCGAAGCCTCGCCCCCGTCGCGGTGCGACGATTTTTCGTCTCTGTTCTTGACGGGTGTCGCGCCGCGGTCGCGGTGCACGACCGCTTTCGCCTCCGTTCTCGAGCGAAGGCGCGCCGCGGTCGCGGTGCAACGATCTTTCGCCTCTGTTCTTGACGCGAGTCTCGCCACGAGCGCGGTTCCGGGGCGACTCCCGATCCGGTCTCGACCGGAGCCGCTCTCCTTGTGCCCGTAACCCCCTGCCGCCCGTGCCGGGCTGTGGCCTGCCGGCGGGGCGGGCACGGATTCCCACGGTCGCATGGACCAGCGGACAGCGGGAAAATAGCGCCCAATGGTTGACGAAAGGTTAAGACGCCTGGTCGTCGCGGCCGAGGGTATCCCGACCGGGTCGTTGTATTTATTCCTATGATCGGCTATACTGGAGAGTTTCGGGGCGCGCACCGGAGGCCGCCCGCGCCGGTTTCGCCCGCATGCAGATCAGGGAGATTCGCCATGTCCAGCCACACCAGCGCCCGCGCCGAGGCGAGCCGCGCCAACGGAGCCAAGTCGCGCGGGCCGCGGACCGCCGAGGGCAAGGCGCGCTCGGCGCAGAACGCGCTGAAGCACGGCCTCTCGGCCAGAAAGCACGTCCTGCTGCCCGACGACAGCCGGGCCGAGTTCAAGGCGCTCGAAGGCGCGCTGCTCGAGGAGCTTCGCCCCGCGGGCGCGCTCCAGGCGCTGCTCGCCCATCGGCTGGTCGCCGCGGCCTGGCGGCTCGCCCGCGCCGATCGCCTCGAGTTCGGGCTGCTCACGGACGGTGCTGCGCTCGAGAGCCCCGGCCGCGTGCTGGTCCGGGACGGCCGCGCGGCGGGGGTGTTCGCGACCCTGGTGCGCTACCGGGGCGGCGCGCAGGCCGAGTTCTTCCGCACCCTGAATGTGCTGCGGGCGCTCCAGGCCGAGACCGCCCGAGCAGCCGCAGGGGCCGCGCCAGATGACGCAAAATTGCGCCCAAGCGCGCCGGAAAGCGACGCGAATGACGCACGAAACGAACCCGAGCGGCGCGCGATCGGTCACAAAAGCGCCGCCAAGGCGACACCAAACGAACCCGAGCGCCGCCCGCAGGCTGCGGCCGGCTTTGCGGGGCAATTCTCGCCCCAGAGCCTCCCTGCAGCAAAATGATAGGGACGGCGGGACTCGAACCCGCACGGCCTTGCGGCCATCGGATTTTAAGTCCGATGCGTCTACCGGTTCCGCCACGTCCCCGAACACGACCCGGTCCCCTTATGCCACAGCCTCGCCGAGGGCCAAACGATGATCGAACGAAAACGCGGCCGATCCGGCAGCGATTGATCGGGTATCGGGAGTTCGCGCATGATGGGGCGACGGGGAGGGTTGGAGATCGGCGTCCAAGTCATGATGCCTGAAGCGGACGTCGATCACGCGGTCGTCCTGGCGCTTCGACGTCTTGGCCTCGCCGGTCCGGGCGAGCGGCCACCTTTCATCAGGCTGACGGGCGGGGTATCGTCGGACATCTGGCGGGTCGACCTCGAATCTGGGCCGGTCTGCGTCAAGCGGGCGCTCGCCAAGCTCCGGGTCGAGCAGGACTGGTTCGCGCCGGTCGAGCGCAACGCCTACGAGGCGGCCTGGATGGAGCAGGCGGCGGCGGTCGTGCCCGACGCGGTGCCAGCGCTCCTCGGCCAGGATGCGGCGAGCGGCGTGCTGGTCATGGCCTATCTCGACCCGGCGCGGCACAGGCTCTGGAAGGGGGAGCTGCGTGATGGCCGGGCCGACCCGGAGGTCGCGCGGGCGGTCGGCGATCGTCTGGTGAGAATTCATGCGGCTACCGCCAACCGTGCCGAGGTCGCGGCGCAGTTCGCGAGCGATGCGATCTTCTACGACATCCGCCTGGAGCCGTACCTGGTGGCGACCGCGCGCGCTCATCCGGACCGGACCGAGGCGCTCAAAGGGCTGGTCGAGACCACCAGGGCGACCCGCCGGGCTCTCGTGCATGGCGACGTCAGCCCGAAGAACATGCTGATCGGGCCGCGGGGGCCGGTGTTCCTCGACGCCGAGTGCGCCTGGTATGGCGATCCGGCGTTCGATCTGGCGTTCTGCCTGAACCATCTGCTGCTGAAGTGCCTCTGGACGCCGCGCGCGCAGGTCGAATTCCTCGGCTGCTTCGATGCTCTGTCGTCGAGCTATCTGGCGAGCGTCCTCTGGGAGCCGCGGGATGCGCTGGAGTTGCGCGCGGCACGGCTGCTGCCGGGTCTGTTACTTGCCCGGGTCGACGGCAAGTCGCCGGTCGAGTATCTGACCGAGGAGGCGGATAAGAATAAGGTGCGCAAGGTGGCGCGGGCGCTTCTGGCCCGGCCGGTCGAGCGGCTCGATCAGGTGCGTGCCGCCTGGGCGGAGGAGATAGGCGCGTGAGCGGGACCGAGATCGCCTCGGTGCGTGGCCGGCGGGTCTGGGATTCGCGCGGCCGGCCGACTGTCGAGGCCCAAGTGCAGCTTACGTGCGGTGCCACGGGTCGAGCGATCGCCCCGGCCGGCGCCTCAACCGGGTCCGGCGAAGCGCTCGACCGGCGCGATGGCGGCGAAGCTTTCGGAGGCTACGATGTGTGCGCTGCGGTATCAGCGGTGAACGATGATATATCTAATAATATCATATGCTTGGAGGCGACAGATCAGAAAGAAGTCGATGCACGTCTGATTGCGCTGGATGGCACGCCGAACAAGACGCGACTCGGCGCGAACGCCACGATCGCGGTGTCGATGGCGGTAGCACATGCCGCTGCGGCCGCCGCAGGCGTGCCGCTTTGGCGCTATCTTCTTGGGCCGGAGGGCGCTGCCCTCCCGGTGCCGGAGATTCAGATCTTCGGCGGCGGGGCACATGCCGGCCGGCGGGTCGATATCCAGGACTTCATGGTGGTCTGCCCGGGCGCCTCGAGCTTCGCCGAGGCGCTCGATTGGACGGCCGAGGTCTATCTTGCCGCCGGCCGCCTGATGGGCGAGGCGGGCAGGCTGAGCGGCGTCGCGGACGAGGGCGGCTGGTGGCCGGAATTCGCGACCAACGAGGAGGCGCTCGAGATGCTCGTTCGGGCGATCGAGCGGGCGGGCTTCACGCCGGGCGAGCAGGTGGCGATCGCGCTCGACGTCGCGGCCTCGGAATTTGGCCGAAACGGCCTCTACCGGCTCGGCCTCGAAGGCCGGGAGCTGGACAGCGAGGGGCTGATCGTCCTGCTCATGGGCTGGCTCGAGCGGTACCCGATCGTCTCGATTGAGGACCCGCTCGCCGAGGACGACCTCGACGGCTTCGCGGCATTCACCCGCGCGGTCGGCAATGGCATCCAGGTGGTTGCCGACGACCTCACGGTGACCGACGCCGGGCGGGTGCGCAAGATGGCCGATCTGGCGGCGGCGAACACGCTCCTGGTCAAGCCCAATCAGCGCGGCACTCTCAGCGAGGCCAAGGCGGCGCTGGATGCCGCCCGGGCCGCCGGCTGGCGGACGATCGTCTCGGCCCGCTCGGGCGAGACCGAAGACGTGACCATCGTCCACCTCGCGGTCGGCTGGGGCGCTCTTCAGCTCAAGGTCGGCTCCTTCGCCCGCTCCGAGCGCATGGCGAAGTGGAACGAAGGCCTCAGGATCGAAGAGGCGCTCGGCGGAGCCGCCCGCCTCGCCCGGCCATTCGCCAGCGGCTGACTTTCCACCCACAGGGGGCAAATAACACAGGAAACCACGCTTTGGCAGACGCGAAGCGATTGGCAGGCGAAAAATCGAAGCAGCGGCGCTATTCTGGGTCGTCATCGGCACGAACGGGGCGCGATACCCGAGCGAGGAGGCCAATGCTGCCAAGCGTGATCGATGCCGCACAGAACTGCGCCACCGCGGCGGCCTGCCTGCGGCAAGCGGGCATCACTACGGTGGTGCGCTACTACTCGGAACTCACGCAGCTGCCGGGCAAGCGCCTCACCCGGGCAGAAGCGTCGGCGCTCGGGGCAGCCGGGCTCCGCCTCGGCGCCGTCTACCAGGATGCCCAGAATGCGCCCCAGCACTTCAGCCTCGCGCGCGGTCTGGCGCGCGGCGCCTATGCCTATCGCTATGCCGAAGCTACGATCGCCCAGCCGCCTGGCTCGGCGATCTATTTCTCCGTCGACTTCGACGCCAGCGCGGCCGAGGTCGACGCCGTCGTGCTGCCGTTCTTCCGGGGGATTGGGCAGGCGTTCGACGCGGCGAGTGGTGGCGTGCCGGACTACAAGGTCGGCGTGTACGGGTCGGGGCTGGTCTGCCGGCTGGTCCTCGACGCAGGTCTCGCCGCCTGCGCCTGGCTCGCGGCCGCGCGTGGCTGGCAGGAGACCGCGCAGTTCGACGCCTCGGGACGCTGGCACCTCAAGCAGAACCCGGAGAGCACGCTCTGCGGTCTGTCGGTCGACACCGACGACGTCAATCCGCAGCAGCCCGAGTTCGGCGCCTTCGTGCCGGACCAGGCGCTGCTGCCGCCCGAGGGCGGCGGCGCTGCGCGTCTCTATCGGGTCACCGCGCGCGCCGGACTGCGACTGCGAGCGGGGCCCTCGACCACCTTCGACGTCATCGATCTCCTGGCCTTCGGCCGCGAGGTGCACGTCCTCGCTCGGACGGGCGATTGGGCCAAGGTCGACCTCGAGGGCGATGGCCGGGTCGATGGCTTCGCGTCCATGGCGTTTCTCGACGCTGTGGTCTAAGCCGCGGCTGGCCGCCGGTTCGCCGGGCGGGTCCCCAGCCTTGCCCAGTGCCATCGGATGGAGGCATCAAAATGGTCAGAGCCCGAGGGAGAAGCCGCGATGACCGAAGCCGCAGGCACGACCGACTGGCGCCATCATGGCGTGCGCATCGTCAAAGCAGCCGAGCTCGACTTCAACACACCGCAGACGCCCGGCATGACCCGCGCCGCCGCGATCAATTTGGCCAAGGCCGGTGCCAGTAAGCTCTGGGCGGGCACCGTCTCAGTGCAACCGAACGCCAAGACCGGCGCGCATCACCATGGCCACCTCGAGAGCATCATTTACGTGGTCAAGGGCCGCGCGCGGATGCGCTGGGGCGAGCGGTTGGAGTACGTCGCCGAGGCCGATGCCGGGGATTTCATCTACGTCCCGCCCTATGTGCCGCACCAGGAGATCAACGCGCGGACCGACGAGCCGCTGGAATGCGTGCTTGTGCGCAGCGATCAGGAGCCGGTGGTGATCAACCTCGAGATCGAGCCGGCCGAGCCGCCCGAAGAGGTCCGCTGGATCGACCCTAATCACCCGCAGGGCTGATCCGCCAGCCTCGCCCGTAGCGTCAGGGACTTTCGGCTACCTGATTTCAATCGGCTGCCGGCCCTCGCGGTCCGCCTTATCCAAGAATTCACTCAACCGCGCTTGCCGCGAGGCGGCCGCCGAGGTAGCCGCCGACCCCGGCGCTACCCATGATCGCGATGCGCATGCTCAGAGGACCTCCTCTCCGGCCGGGCTCCGATCATCCCGCCGTACGGTCAGCCGGGCCACTCGCCGGCACCTCCTGGAGACGATGGCCGAGGGAGACCACCAGAGCGAGCGCCAGGCACATCGACGCGCTGAGCGGGCGAAACGCCTCGACCTCGGCCTCGATGACCTCGAAGCTGACCGTGGCGAAGCGGACCAGCGGGCTGAGCGGACTGTCGGTGATCGCGATTACGGGTAGCCCCCGCTCATGGCAGCGGCGGACGAGGGCCAGCACCTCCGGCGAGTAGCTGCGAAAGCTGACCGCGAGCAGGACATCGGCCGGACCGATGCCGCGGGCCTCCTGCTCGAGCATGCCGCCAACGCTGTCGAGGAGATGTGAGCGGCGTTCGAGCTGGCTCAACAGATAGCTGAGATAGGCTGCGACGGGGAACGCGCGCCGTTGCGCCGCCACATAAATGATGTCGGCGGCGGCCAGCAGACCGAGCGCTCGGTCCAGACGCTCCGAGGGCAGATCGCGGCGAAGCCGGTCCAGGGCTTCGATGCTGGCGCCGGCGAACTCGTCCAGCACACGTGCCGGCAGCTGTCCATCCGCCCGCACGCGCCGGTCGCGCAGGCCACGGATCCGCTCGCTGTAGCTCGGCGCGCGTTCGACCAGGCGGGCGCGGAACAGGCGTTGCATCTCGCTGAAGCCCTCGAAGCCCAAAGCCTTGGCAAAACGGATCAGGCTGGAAGGGGGGACGCGCGCGCGGCCGGCGAGAACGGCGATCGTCTCCAGCGCCACCTCGTCGGGGTTGGTCAGGGCATATTCGGCGACTTGGCGGAGGCGCGGGCTGAGGCCCTCATAATGGCGGCCAATCGCTCGTTGCAGGCTCTCGAAACTGTCGGGCGGCGCAATCGCCCGCATTGCCTCGCCGGCCGCTCCCGGATACCGCATAGAACCTCATCCTGCAGCGTCGGAGGACGCTGAACCTAGAAAGCTTACGATCCATTGTATGCGTATTTATGCAGCGCGCCCATGGCTGGGGCGGCCAATCTGCCCGCCGCGAACAATCGTCAAGCCTTCGTTAACCACGCGCACCGAAGCTCGCGTCGGCGCGCGCGGGGGCTCGCCGGGAATTCTCGAGAGGTATCAGGTGTGTTCATCACCGCATTTTTGATCCAGCTCGGCCTGCATGGCCTGACCGGCGTGCTCGCCTTCCTGCTCGGCTCGAGCCGTTCGTCGCTCGATGCGATGGTGCCGGGCAGCCCGATCTACGCCGGGCTGCTTTTGGTGGCCGCGATGGCGGCGGCGGCACTTGGCGCCCAATCCGAGATCCGGCGGCGCCGCGCTCACACGCGCGAGCGCCACGCGCGACGCATGGCCGAAGCGCGGGTCGATCATCTGACGCGGCACGATGCGCTCACCGGGCTGCCGAACCGGAGCGCCTTTCTCGAGCAGCTGCATGCCGTGCTCGGCGGAAGGAGGCGAGGCGACCGGATGGCGGCCGTGCTGTGTGTTGATCTTACCGGCTTCAAGGCCATCAACGACACGCTTGGCTGTGCCGCAGGCGACGTGCTGCTCCGCCACACCGGCGCGCGGCTGCTCGCGGTGCTGCGCGAAACCGACGTGCTGGCCCGGATGGGCGCCGACGAGTTCGCAATCTTCCAAAGCGAGATCGAGGCGCCGCGTGCTGCCGCGGCCCTTTGCGAGCGGCTGCTCGCGGTCCTTGCCGAGCCGTTTGATCTCTGTGGTCATCTGACCAGCGCGGCCGCCCGGATCGGCGTCGCGGTGTTCCCGGGTGACGGCGGCCAGGCGGAAGACCTGCTTCAGCACGCCGGCCTGGCGCTCGGCCGGGCCAAAGGAGAGCAGGCGCGCGCCTACCGCTTCTTCGAGGAAGCGATGGACACCGAGCTGCGGGAACGCAAGGCTCTCGAGCACGATCTCGTTCATGCCTTGGAGCGCCATCAGTTCGAGATCGACTATCAGCCGCAGTTCGACATCAGCGCGCGCCGCATGGTCGGCGTCGAAGCCCTGCTGCGTTGGCAGCACCCCGAGCGGGGACGACTCGCGCCCGATCGGTTCATTCCGCTAGCCGAAGACAACGGCCTGATCCTGCCGATCGGGCGTTGGGTGCTCGAGCAGGCCTGTGCGCAGCTGGTCCGCTGGCAAGGGCAGGGGGCGCGCGATCTGCGTATGGCGGTCAACCTCTCGCCGGTCCAGTTCCGCGATCCCGATCTCGCCCAGGTCGTCAAAGACACGCTCGAGGGAAGCGGATTGGCCGCGCAGCTCCTCGAGCTCGAGATTACCGAGCGCGTTCTGATGGAGGATAGCGGCGCCAACCTCCGAACCCTGCACGAGCTGAAGCGGCTCGGCGTCCGCATTTCGATCGACGATTTCGGTGTTGGCCACTCATCGTTCAGCTATCTGCGCCGCTTTCCGTTCGACGACATCAAGCTGGACCGCTCCTTCGTTGGGGCGCTCGAGCACGACGCGAGCGCCGCCGCGATCGTCCGCGCCACGTTGAGCCTCGGCCGCAGCCTTGGCCTCGAAACGATCGCCGAGGGGGTCGAAAGCATTGAACAGCTCAACCTGCTCGGCGCTGAGGGTTGCCGTCTGGCGCAGGGCTACTACTTCAGCCCACCAGTCCACCCGCGCGAAATCGACGCCATGGTCGAAGCCGGCGCGGCCACGCCGGACGCCGATTCCGCCCCGGGCCGCATGCACCAAATCACGTTATATCATTAGGTTGTCACAAAGAGCTCAACTGTGATCTGATAATCCCCTATCGTTGGTCGGTAGTTAGACTGGCACGGGTTAAATTTTTAGTTGAAGATTTCAACCAATAGGAATAACATCGCCCTCAACCTGTGATTTGGGGGAAGTCGCAAGACTTCATCCTGTACGCTAAGCGAGCGCCCGGCAGCGCAAGCATGCCGGCTTCTTAGGGTGGTGTCAGATGGCTCCTTCTCTGGCAGCTGATCGGGTCGTTAAATCAACCTACGGACCGGTTGAGCAACGCATGCAGCCCGGATCGCGGCGCCGACCTGCCCCGAACGGGCAAAACGCAGCCGCGCGTGCGCCGCGTTTCGACAGCCTGGCGATAGGCGGTCCGCTGACCGCGGCCTTTGTGGGGCTGATGCTGGCCGACGCCAAGCCCGCCTCGAGCAACGCGGGGAATGAGCATCAGACCGAAGCGAGCGTGGTCCGAAGCGCGCCTGGCGGTGAGACCGAGAGCGGCCCCGATCAGGCACGAAGCGCCGGAGTTGCCGAGTTGAATGCTGCGGCCCACGGGTCGGCAACGGGCGACGGGACGGGGACCGCTGAGCCGCCCACACCCGATCCGACAACGGTGCCCGGCGATTTGCTGCCCGGCGAGGCGCACGCGGCTGCAACCGCACTCGACGTCCCGATGCCCGCGGCCGATCTCTCGGCCGCTGTAGACGCCAAGGCAAGCCTCTCGACCGGGGTCAATCTCAGCATCACATCGATCGGCCTCAATCTCGAGCCTTTGGGCGAGGACGCGGCGGGCAATGGCGCCGGCCACGTCGGCTCGATCGGCGCGGTCGTCACTGGAAGCAGCGGCAACGATGTCATTCAGGGGACAGAGAGCGACGACCATCTGAGCGGCGGCTCCGGCGACGACGTCATCTTTGGCTACGGTGGCAACGACCAGCTGAATGGCGACGCTGGCAATGACCAACTCGACGGCGGTGCCGGCGAGGACCGCCTGAGCGGCGGCTCCGGCGACGACCAGCTGCACGGTGGCAGCGGCAATGACGACCTGCTCGGCGGCACCGGCAACGATCAGCTGTTCGGCGACAGTGGCAACGACCGGCTGGACGGCGGGCCGGGCAACGATCTTGTCGACGGCGGCACCGGCGCGGATCGGATGGAGGGGGGCACCGGCGACGATCGCCTGCTGGTCGACAATCTGCACGACGTCGCCCTGGACACCGGGCGCGGACCAGAAGGCGGTGGCACCGACACACTGCAGATCGACGATGGCTTTGCCGCCAGCATGGCGGCCGCGGGTCGTCCGACCGACGTCACCTTCTTGTTCAGCGACGATCTCGGCAGCGCGCTGCCGGAGGGCACGCACGCCTACACCCAGCAGGTCGCAGCCGGAATCGAGAACGTGGTCCTGACCGGTACCGCGAATCACGACGTGATCGGCGACGGCGGCGACAATCACCTCACCGGCAACGCCGGCGACAACGCGCTCTACGGTATGGGCGGCGACGACGTCCTGCTCGGCGGCGCGGGCAACGACCTGCTCGACGGCGGAGACGGCAACGATCACCTCGAGGGCGGTGCGGGCAACGACATCCTGCTCGGCGGCGCGGGCAACGACGAGCTGTACGGGGGCGACGGAAGCGACATTCTGGCCGGTGGTACCGGCACCGATCTGCTGTACGGCGGCGCGGGCGACGACACTTTCTTGATCGGCCTGAACGACAGCGCCGTCGACACCGTGTTCGATCACGAGGGCAGCAACCAGCTGACCCTGGACGGGTTCCATGGCGGAACGCTTCAGACCACCCTGGTCGGCGACGACCTCTACTTGATGGTCGATCACAACGAGGTCGCGGCGATCAGCGACTATCGCGGGCACGAAGAGGCTTGGGCGGGGATCAACACCGGGCAGGGGCTGGTCCCGTTCGACGATCTGATGGCGCGCCCCACCGCTGCGGCGCCGCCCCCGACCGGCGCCGCCCCATCGTCGACTGCAAGCTCAGGCCAGGACGATCTGCTCAGCGCCTACCTGAGCAGCCCGAGTCATGTGGGCGGGGCGGGCGCGGATCAACTCGTCGGGACGGACGCTGCGGACTGGCTGAGCGGGCTCGCCGGCAACGACCATCTGCAAGGCGGCGCCGGCAACGACGTCCTGGAAGGCGGCGCGGGCAGCGACCGGCTCGAGGGCGGTGCCGGTGACGATCGCTATCTGTTCACATCCGGCGAGTTCGGGCTTTGACACCATCCACGACACCGAAGGCTCCAATGTCGCCGAGCTGCACGGCTTCGGCGGGGCGAAGGTGCAGGGCATGATCTCCGGCCAGAATCTGATCGTCGTGGCCGCCAACTCACCGCTGTTCACGGTCGAGGATTTCGTCGGCCATGAGCAGGCCTTCGCCGGCGTGCAGACGGACCAGGGCTTCGTGCCGACCGACGACCTCTTCAGCCATACCTAGGCAAGCGGCGCCCGCAGCGCCGCCGAGCTGGCGGTGACCGCGGGCAGTAGCGCCGCGGCGGGTGGCAGCAGCTGGCCGATGTAGAAGCGGGCGTCGGCCACCCTCGCCTCCGCTATCGAGCTCTCCAGTTGGCGCGCGGCGAGCGCCGAGCGGGCGAGCAGGAAGCCGCCGAGCGTGGTCGCAAACATCCGCAGATAGGGCGTCGCGCCCGCCGGCCCGGCATCGGCGTCGTTGCCATGGTCGGCCTGCAGCCAGCGGGTCGCGTCCTCGAGCGCCTCGAGGGCCGACGCGAGCGGGCGGCAGAGCTCGTCCAGGCCGGCGGCCGCCAGCGCCTCGAGGTCAACCTTCAGCTCCTCGAACAGCAGCCAGGGTAGCCGGCCGTCGGCCATCTTCAGCTTGCGGCCGACCAGATCGAGCGCCTGAATGCCGTTGGTGCCCTCGTAGATGAGGGCGATCCTGGCATCGCGTAGATGCTGGGCGATCCCGGTCTCCTCGATGTAGCCCATGCCGCCGTGAACCTGCAGGGCGGTCGACGCGATCTCGAAGCCGAGATCGGTGCACCACGCTTTGACCAGCGGCGTGAGTAGCGCAAGCCGGCCCGCCGCAGCGGCTCGTGCGGCCGGGTCGGGCTCACGGTGTGCGCGATCGAGGGCGGCGGCGGCCGAATAGGCAAGCGTCCGCATCGCGCCGATCTGGGTCTTCATGGTCATGAGCATGCGCTGCACGTCGGGATGCTCGATGATTTTGGCCGGGCGCTCGGCGCCATCGTCGCGCCGCCAACCCTGCACCCGCTCGCCTGCATAGGCGACCGCCGCCTGATAGGCGCGCTCGGCGATCGCGAGGCCCTCAAGGCCGACCTGGAGCCGGGCGTTGTTCATCATCGTGAACATCGCGGCCATGCCGCCCTGCTCCTCGCCGACCAGGTAGCCGATCGCGCCGTCATTGTCGCCGAACGACATCACGCAGGTCGGGGCCGCGTGTATCCCGAGTTTGTGCTCGAGGGAGACGCAGCGCAGATCGTTCGGCGAGCCTAGCGAGCCATCGTCATTGACCAGGAACTTCGAGACCAGGAAGAGCGAGATGCCCTTTGTGCCGGGCGGGGCTTCAGGGGTGCGGGCGAGCACCATGTGGATGATGTTCTCGGTGTAGTCGTGCTCGCCATAGGTGATGAAGATCTTGGTGCCGCGGATGCGGTAGTGATCGCCCTCCGGTACGGCCCGGGTCCTGAGCGCGCCGACATCGGACCCCGCCTGGGGCTCGGTCAGGCACATGGTGCCGGTCCAGTCGCCGCTGACCAACTTGGGCAAATAGCGCGCCCGCTGCTCGTCCGTGCCGTAGTTGAGCAGCAGCTCGACGCCGGCCTGGGTCAGGATGGGGCAAAGAGAGAACGAGAAGTTGGCGCTGTGCCACATCTCCCAGACCGCGGCTGCCACCGTCCACGGCAGCCCCTGTCCGCCCCATTGCTCCGGGAAAGGCAGGCCATGCCAGCCGCCTGCGACGAACTTCCAATAGGCGTCCTTAAAGCCCTTGGGGGTGCGCACGATGCCGTTCTCGATCTGCACCCGCTCGCGATCGCCCGAGGCATTGAGGGGCGCGAGCTCGGCCCCGGCGAACTTGCCGGCTTCCTCGAGAATATGGTCGACGACGTCAGCGCTCGCCGATTCGAAGCCGGGCAGGCGGGCCAGCGTTTCCAGACCAACGACGTGACGGAGGGCGAAGCGGATGTCGTCGAGGGGTGGCGTGTACGGGCTCATCGGGGCCTCGCGATCGATCGGTTCGCTCAGATGACGGCGCCGGGATTGAGAATGCCTTTTGGATCCAGCAGTGTCCTTCAGCTGACGCATGAGGTTGAGTTCGAGCGCGGACTTGCGCCTCGCCAGCTCGGCCCGCTTCAGCCGGCCGATCCCGTGCTCGGCGCTGATGCTGCCGCCGAGCGCTTCGACGATGTCGAACACGCGCCGCTGCACGTCCTCGCCGTGGCTGCGGAAGTCGTCCGCCGCCATAGTCTCTGGCTGCAGAAGATTATAGTGGATGTTGCCGTCGCCGACATGCCCGAAGGGCATGATCCGCACTCCGGGAACCGCTCTAGTCAGCTCGGCCTCGCCGCGCTCGATCAACTCCGGCACCTTCGAGACCGGCACCGCGATGTCGTGGCGCAGCACCAGGCCTTCGCGCGCCATCGCCTCGGTCGGGTTCTCGCGCAGCGCCCAGAGTGCCCGCCGCTGCGCCTCGCTCGCCGCGATCACGCCGGTCTGCACGAGACCCTGCGCCATGGCTGCCTCGAGCAGCCGTTCCATCTGCGGCCCGAGGCCTTCGGCCAGCGACCAGGCGGCCTCGGCAAGGACGTGCCAGGGCGCCTCGCGAGCGAGCGGCCTGCGCGCGCCCGGCAGGTAGCGGAGGACCAGCTCGACGCAGTCGCCCTTCATCAGCTCGAACGAGCTGATCGTCTCGCCGAGGCGTTCGCGAAACAGCGCAAGCAACTCGACGGCGGCGGCGGGCGAAGGCACCGCGAGCCACGCGGTCTGACGTTCGCGTGGGCGCGGCAGCAGTCGCAGCACGGCCGCCGTGATCACCCCGAGCGTGCCCTCGGCGCCGATGAAGAGCTGCTTGAGGTCGTAGCCGGTGTTGTCTTTGCGCAGGCTACGCAACCCATCCCAGATCCGGCCATCGGCCAGAACCACCTCGAGGCCAAGGACCAGCGAGCGAGCCATGCCGTAGCGCAGCACGTTCACCCCGCCGGCATTGCTCGAAAGATTGCCGCCGATCTGGCAGGAACCCTGAGCGCCAAGCGCGAGCGGAAACAGCCGATTGACCTCGGCTGCGGCTTGCTGGAGGGTTTCGAGGACGCAGCCGGCCTCGACCGTCATGGTGTCATTTAGGGGATCGACCTCCCGAATCCGGTTGAGCCGGCTGAGCGACAGAACGACCAGGCGCCCGGAGAGATCCGGCACCCCGGCGCCGACCAGCCCGGTATTCCCGCCCTGAGGCACGACGGGGACGTTGGCCGAGTGGCAGAGCTCGAGCAGAGCGGCCACTTGACGCGCGTCGGCCGGCCGCAAGAGGAGCGGTGAGCGCCCCCGCGCCGCGCCCCACTGCTCGGCGGCATGTGGCTCGATCCGCTCGGTATCGATGGTCCAGCCGCGCGGACCGACCCGGCGGTCGACCTCCTCGAGGAAACCCTCCGGCAGAACCTCGCGCGCGGTGCCGGCTGAGCAGGTCGAGGCTTCAGTCATGGTGCTTATCTAAAGGACAGTGCGGGACCACGACAACGGCTGGGCACGGTTGACAGGCCGCGCGGCTCCGATAGCCTGCCGCGACGGCGGCGCGCGGCGCGATCATCACAGGCGCGATCATCACAAGGGAAGACAGGCATGGACCGGGCGGCGCTTGAGCGCGTGATCGACGACGCCTTCGAACGACGTGATCAGATGGGCCCAGGCACCGGGGGGGCCGTCCACGAGGCGGTCGAGGCCGCCCTGGATGGGCTCGATAGCGGCCGGTTTCGGGTCGCCGAGAAGATCGACGGCGTCTGGCGGGTGCATCAGTGGCTGAAGAAAGCGGTATTGCTGTCCTTCCGGCTCAGCCCCCTCGCGCCGATCGAAGGCGGCCCCGGCGGGGCGCGCTGGTGGGACAAGGTTCCGTCCAAGTTCGCCGGGTGGGACGAGGCGCAGTTCGCCGCCGCTGGGTTTCGCGCGGTCCCGGGCTGCGTCGTCCGTCGCTCGGCCTACATCGCCCCGGACGTCGTCCTGATGCCTTGCTTCGTCAACCTCGGCGCGTACGTCGACCGGAGCACCATGGTCGATACCTGGGCCACCGTCGGCAGTTGCGCCCAGATCGGCAAGAACGTGCACATCTCCGGCGGTACGGGGATTGGCGGTGTACTGGAGCCGCTGCAGGCGGGCCCGGTGATCATCGAGGACGACTGTTTCCTCGGCGCCCGCTCTGAGGTCGCCGAGGGCGTAATCGTCGAGCAGGGGGCGGTCCTGGCGATGGGGGTATTCATCGGCGCCTCGACCAAGATCGTCGACCGGGCCAGTGGTGAGATTCATCAGGGCCGGGTTCCAGCCTATTCGGTGGTCGTGCCCGGCACGTTGCCCGGCTCGGCCTTGCCCGATGGCCGTCCGGGCCCGGCGCTCGCCTGCGCGGTGATCGTCAAGCGGGTCGATGCGCGAACCCGGGCCAAGACCTCGATCAACGAGCTTCTGCGCGCATGAGTGAGCTAACCGATCCGGTTTCGCTCACCCAGGCGTTGATCCGTTGCCCGAGCGTTACGCCGGCCGACCACGGCGCTCTGGCGGTGGTCGAGGACGCGCTGACCCGCCTGGGCTTCCGCTGTCGGCGGCTGACCTTCGAGGAGAGCGGCACGGCGCCGGTCGACAATCTATACGCCCGGCTCGGCACCGGCGCGCCCAATCTCGCCTTCGCCGGCCACACCGACGTCGTCCCGCCCGGCGATACGGCGGCCTGGCGGGTCGACGCCGTTCAGCGGCGAAACTGATCGACGGCGCGATCTACGGCCGCGGCGCGGTCGACATGAAGGGCGCGATCGCTGCCTTCATCGCTGCGACCGCCCGCTTCCTCGCCGGGCACCAGCCGGCGGGCTCGATCAGCTTCCTGATCACTGGCGACGAGGAGGGCCCCGCCATCAACGGTACCCGCAAGCTGCTCGCCTGGCTCGAGGAGCAGGGTGAGACGCTGGACGCCTGTCTGGTGGGCGAGCCGACCAATCCCACGCGCCTCGGCGAGATGATCAAGATCGGGCGGCGCGGCTCGTTGAGCGGCGAGCTTATCGTGCGCGGCACGCAGGGGCATACCGCCTATCCCGAGCGGGCCGACAACCCGATCCCGCGGCTCCTCGCCATGCTCGGCGCGCTCACCGCTGAGCCGCTGGATGCCGGCAGCGCGCATTTCCAGCCCTCGGAGCTGGTGCTCACCTCGGTCGACGTCGGCAATGCCACGAGCAACCTCATCCCGGCCGAGGCGCGCGCGACCTTCAACGTGCGCTTCAACGACCGACACACTGCCGGTTCGTTGGAGGCGCGGCTACGGCGGCTGTTGGACACCGTCGGCGGTCGCTACGAGTTGCAGACCCGCGCCAGCGCCGAGGCGTTCGTGACCCAGCCGGGGCCGCTTACCGATCTGCTCGAGAGCCTGATCGAACACGAGCTCGGGCTGCTGCCCGAACTTTCCACCTCGGGCGGCACGTCGGATGCGCGGTTCATCAAGGACGTCTGCCCGGTGGTCGAGTTCGGTCTGGTCGGGGCGACCATTCATCAGGTCGACGAGCATGTCGCTGTTGCCGATCTCGAGGCGCTGACGCGGGTCTATCGAGCGCTTCTGACCCGCTACGTCAGACCGACCTGATGCCCGATCGCGAGGAGATCCTCCGCTCGCTCTATGGCGCCTGGCGGCTGGCACGCCTCGATCAGTCGGGCATGGGGTACTTCACCCTGACCGTCGATGGCTTCTGGCGCTCGTTCTTCGCTGCGGTACTGGTCGCGCCAGGCTACGTGATACTGGTCGCGCGCGAGCTGATCGGCCGGGTGGATACGTTCGACCTCGGTTGGGTCGTGCTCGTGCAAGTTCTGGCCTACGCATTGAGCTGGGCCGCGTTTCCGCTCGCCGCCGTGCTCCTGATCCGGCTCTTCGACCTGAGCGGCAACTACGTGGCTTTGATCGTTTCGCTCAATTGGGCCGCAGTGATTCAGGTCGGACTGTTCCTGGCGGCGCTGCTCCTCGGGCTGGCGGTGCCGGCCATGCTCGGTGGCCTGCTGCTGATCATCGTCACCGTTTCGATCCTGTTGTATCAGTGGTTCGTGACCCGGACCGCGCTGCATACCTCGGGCGGTGTCGCTCTCCTGATGGTTCTGGTCGACCTTGTGCTCAATACGGCGATCGACCTGATGGCCGAGCGGCTGACGTAAGACGCCGCCCGATCAGTAGTCGACGCGCACGAGGTAGAGCCCGCAGGCCGGCGCCGTCGGCCCGGCCGCCGCGCGATCGCGTGCCGCCAGCGCCGTCTCGATCCGCTCGACCGGCCAGCGCCCTTCGCCGACCAGTTTCAACGTACCGACCATGGTGCGCACCTGATGATGCAGAAACGAGCGCGCCCGCGCGATGATCTCGACCTGATCCCCACTGCGCGCGACCGCGAGCTGCGCCAGGGTCTTGAGGGGCGACTTGGCCTGACAGAGCGAGCTGCGAAAGCTGCTGAAGTCGTGGTGACCGATCAGCCGCTGAGCGGCTTCGTGCATGACCTCGACGTCCAGATGCACGGGCACTTGCCAGGCGCGATCACGGTCGAGGGCGAGGGGAGGGCGGCGGTTGACGATCCGGTAGCGGTAGTGCCTCAGCCGGGCCGAGAAACGGGCGTGGAAGTCGTCGGCAACCGCGACCGCCTCGAGCACCGCGATCGGCTGGGGACGCAGGTGAAAATTGAGAGCGTTGCGGAGCGTATCCAAGGGCACGTCACGCGCGAGGTCGAGGTGCGCCACCTGCCCGCTGGCGTGCACCCCGGCATCGGTCCGTCCGGCTCCGATCACCTGCGCTGGTTCACCGCAGAACGCCTGAACCGCTTCCTCCAGCGCGGCCTGAATCGACGGCCCACCGCTTTGCCGCTGCCAGCCCCGATAGGGCCCGCCGTCGTATTCGAGCGTCAGCTTGTAGCGGGGCATCAGGTGCCGAGCCGCGTACCGACCGGCAGTGGCAAAGCCGCGCAAGAACACCTCCGCTCGCATAGGCCTGCCACCCGCCCGCTGCAGCTCGAGTCAGCCGAAGCGCCGCCTCGCCGCAGGCGACCGTAAGCCGCTCGTCAAGAACCTCGCCCGGGTAGCCTCGGCCGGCCACCACCTCGCCGGCGAGCACCCGCAGCCTCTGTCCTCGGGCCTCGGTCCAACAGCCGGGCGAGGGATTGAGGGCGCGCAGCTGGCGCTCGAGCCAGGAGGCCGGCCGTGACCAGTCCAGCCGCCCCTCCGCCTTGTCGATCTTCGCCGCATAGGTCACTCCCTGCTCAGGCTGGGGTCGCGGCCGGGCGCGCCCGCGGCCACAAGTCCTCGATTACCGGCAGGACCATCCGGGCGGCCAGCGCGGAGAGTTCGTCCTGCAGTGTCTCCGCTGTACTGTTGGACGTGATCTGAAATCCGTTCCATGGCGAGGATCGGGCCGGAATCGAGCGCCGCCTCGATCTGGAAGATCGTGACGCCGGTCTCGCGATCGCCGGCCATGATGGCGCGTTGGATCGGCGCCGCGCCGCGCCAGCGCGGCAGCAGGGAGGCATGCAGATTGATGCAGCCGAGCCGCGGCGCCTCGAGGATCGGCCGCGGCAGGATCAGACCATAGGCCGCGACCACGGCGAGATCGGCGCCGAGTGCCGCGAAGTCGGTCTGGGCGTCCGCTGCGCGCAGGCTCGCTGGGTAGCGGATCGGGAGACCCAGACGTTCCGCCGCCGCCTCGACGGTCGATGGCCGGGGTCGCAGACCGCGGCCGGCCGGACGTGCCGGCTGGGCGTAGACCGCGACGATCGGATGTCGCCCGACGGCCAGCGCTTGGAGACTCGGCACCGCGAACCCCGCCGTGCCCATGAACACCAGGCGCAAGATTCGATCGCCGGTTGAGCCCATTCACCCCTCGAATAAACGACCCTGCTTATTCGTCGGTGATAGGAGGGGCGGTGCCGCTTGCCAAGAGCGCGGCTTGGCCGCGCAGCGCGCGACGCTTCAGGCGCTCTCGCGCTCGCGCGAGCGCTTCGCCTTGACCAGACGACGGAGGATCATGGTGCGCTTGAGCGCCGACAGATGATCGACGAACAGGACGCCGTTCAAGTGGTCGATCTCGTGTTGCAGGCAACGCGCGAGCAGGCCTTCGGCGCCGATCTCCCGGGCCGCGCCCGCGCGGTCGAGGTAGCGCACCAGGACCTGATCGGCGCGTGCGACCTCGCCGAACTGCTTGGGCAGGCTCAGGCAGCCCTCCTCGGCAACGTTGGTGCTCTCCGAGCGCGAGACCAACTCCGGATTGATCATCGACAACGGCTTCCGCTCGCCCTCGCCGCCGAGGTCGATGACGAACGCCCGCCTGAGCACCCCGACCTGTGGCGCCGCCAGGCCGATGCCCGGCGCGGCGTACATCGTCTCCAGCATGTCGTCGAGCAGGCGCAGGAGCCTCGGGTCGATCCGTTCGACCGGAGCGCATGCCGTGGTCAGACGTCGATCGGGCGCCTCGAGGATCTCGAGCAAGGCCATCGCGGTCTACGAAGTGGTGCCAGCTAGCCGACAGCTAGAAATTCGCCGCTGCTCCGTCAAGCGCCATCGGCCGAGGGTGCGCTGATCGGCCGGCGCGCCTTGAGCGCTGCACCGAGCGTGCCGTCGTCGAGATAGTTCAGTTCGCCGCCGATCGGCACGCCGTGGGCGAGGCGGGTCACGACCGGGCTACCCGGTCCGAGGCGTTCGGCGATGTAGTGCGCCGTAGTCTGGCCATCGACGGTGGCGCTGGTCGCAAGGATGACCTCGCTGACCCTGCTCTCCTGGATGCGCCGGAGCAGGCGGTCGATGCCAAGTTCCTCGGGGCCGAAGCCATCGAGCGCCGAGAGCGTGCCACCGAGGACGTGGTAGCGCCCCTTGAACAGTCCGGAGCGCTCGAGGGCCCAGAGGTCGTCGACCGCCTCGACCACGCAGATCAGCCGGCCGTCGCGCTCGGCTTCGGCACAGATCCAGCACGGATCGGCGTCATCGAGGTTGCCGCAGATCGAGCATTGACGCACCTCCCGTGCGGCATTGGCGAGCGCCGCAGCGAGTCGCTGCATCAGCGTCTCGCGCTGCTTCAGGAGGTGGAGCGCCGCGCGGCGCGCCGAGCGTGGCCCGAGCCCCGGCAGCTTGGCAAGCAGCTGGATCAGCTCTTCGAGGGCGCGTGCGGCCATCGCCCGCTCAGAACGGCAGCTTAAGGCCGGCCGGCAGATTGAGGCCGCCAGTCAGTTTGCCCATCTCCTGCTGAACGTGCGTCTCGACCCGTGCCTTGGCGTCGTTGAAGGCCGCGACCACGAGGTCCTCGAGAATCTCGATCTCGTTCGGATCGGCCAGCGTCGGATCGATCTTGACCTGACGCATCTCACCCTTGCCGTTCAGCGTCACCGTGACCATGCCGCCGCCGGCCGAGCCGTCCATCTCGATCTCGTTCAGCTTGGCCTGCATCTCGGTCATCTTGCCCTGAAGCTTCTGGGCTTCCTTGAGCATGTTGCCGAAGTTCTTCATGGTTGCTCCATCCCTGGTCCGGTGTTGGCGCCCCGATCGGTGGCCGAGCGCACGTCGACGATTTGGGCGCCGGGGAAGTTCTCGAGAATTGGCTTCACCCGCGGGTCCTCGGCGAGAGCCTCGAGGCGGGCTCGCTTGGCAGCTGCGGCCTGCTCCGCCAGGGTCGGGTCGGCGGCGGTCGGATCGCCCGCGAGGCTGACCAACCAGGGCCGGCCGGTCCAGCGTCCGAGCACCTCGGCGACCCGGCCGGGCAATCCCGGGGGGGTGCCGGGCCCGAGGATCAGCTCGATCCGGCCGGGCTCGAAGTGAACCAGGCGCGCCGCCTGATAGAGCCACCCGTGCAGCAGAGGCTCGCCGCACCGGCGGAACAACTCGACCACTTCGGCAAAGGATGCGGGAGCAAAGGAGGCGTGCGCCGCGAACGAGGGCGCCTTGGGCACCGACCCGGGATCTTCCGCCAGTCCCGATGCTTCCGACACGACAGCGAGCGGGCCCGACAACCCGCCGCCCCCGGCGGCCGGCGTCGGCGTTCCGGCGCGCGGGCCACTGACCAACTGCTGCATGAGCTCGGCAGGCGGCGGCAGCTCGGCGGCGTAGGCGAGCCGCACCAGGACCATCTCGGCAGCCAGCAACGGGCTCGGCGCAAGGCGGACGTCGTCCAGACCCTTGAGCAGCATCTGCCAAGTCCGGCTGAGCACCGGCATGGTCAGCCGCTCGGCGAGCCTCCGACCACGCTCGGCATCCGCCTCGGCGACGCCGAACGCCTCGGCAGCTACGGGCGCGACCTTGATCCGGGTCAGCCAGTGGCTGATCTCCAGCAGGTCCTGGAGAACCGCCTCGGGCTCGGTGCCGAGGTCGTAGAGATCGGAGAGCCGATCGAGAGACGCCTTGGCATCGCCCGCCATCACGAGCTCGAAGAGATCCAGCACCCGGCCGCGATCGGCCAGCCCGAGCATGTCCTGAATCTGTTCGGCGCTGATCTCGGCGCCACCATCGGTGCCGAGCAGCGCGATCGCCTGATCGAGCAGCGAGAGGCCGTCACGCACCGAGCCTTCGGCCGCGCGGACCAGGAGGGCCAGCGCTGCGGGCTCGATCCGGATCCGCTCCTTGGTCGCGATCTCCGCCAGGTGCCGGCTCATACGCTCCCCCTCGACGCGGCGGAGGTCGAAGCGCTGACAGCGCGAAAGCACGGTGACCGGGACCTTGCGCACCTCGGTGGTCGCGAAGATGAAGATCGTCTGCGGGGGCGGTTCCTCGAGCGTCTTGAGCAGGCCGTTGAAGGCCTTCTCCGAGAGCATGTGCACTTCATCGACGATGTAGACCTTGAAGCGGGCCGATGTCGGGGCGTAGCGCACGCTGTCGACCAGTTCGCGCACGTCGTCTATGCCGGTGCGGGTCGCGGCGTCCATCTCCAGCACGTCGATGTGCCGTCCTTCGGCGATCGCCACGCAGTGCTCGCAGACACCGCAGGGCTCCGGCGTCGGCTGCCCCCGACGGTCCGCGCCGACACAGTTCAGCGCCCGGGCGATGATCCGTGCGGTCGTCGTCTTGCCGACGCCGCGAATTCCGGTCAGCAGAAAGGCATGCGCGATCCGTCCGGTACGCAGGGCGTTAGTGAGCGTCCGAACGAGAGCCTCCTGACCGATCAGCTCGGACAGACGCTGGGGCCGATAGGTCCGGGCAAGGACCCGATAGGGGTCCGAGCGCCGGGCGTCGGAATGGTCGAGGCTGGGCGGTTCTGCGGGGCTGTCGGGCATCGAAACCTGATCCCGGAGGGCGTCCGGAGTGCCGCTGGACAAAGGGAGCTGGCACTGCGACCCGGCCCGTGCTCGTTACGGCTGCTTCCTTCCGGATCTGACCGGGTTGGCGAGTGGACCGTCCGCCGCCAGCTCCCCCGAGCCAATATCGGGCTTTCGTCGGCCAAGTGCAAGCCGCCGCGCTGCCGCCGCCACAGTCGTCCTTTGGCCTGGACGGAGCGTGCTCGAACGGCCAAGCTGGCCCGATGGCGCAGCTCTCCAATCCACCGCCCCATCGCTACACCGGCGCCGGCTTCGATCGCGCCGCCGGCCGCCGGCTGGATGCGGAATGGCTGAGCGAGCGGCGGACGAGCTCGGGCACCCGCGTGCTCCTGATGTCCGGCCTCGAGGTGCTGGTGACCGCCACCGACGAGCCGCGCGCTCAGCTCCTGACCGTCGCCGAATTGGCTCAGCCCTTGCCCGAGGAGGCGATCTTTCTCGGCGAGGCGGAGGGCGCCAGCCTGTTCGCCGCCGATCTGGGGCGAGCCGCCGCGCCCGTCGGCCGGTTCGTCGAGCTCCGCTCGGTCGGGGCTTGGCTTCCGGCCAGGGAGGCCGGTTGGTTCGCCTACGCCCGCGGGCTCGTCTATTGGCACAGCCGCCACCGCTTCTGCGGCGTCTGCGGCGGGGCGACCGTCAGCGCCCAGGGTGGTCACCTTCGGCGTTGCCAGATCTGCGACGCGCAGCATTTTCCGCGGAGCGACCCGGCGGTGATCGTGCTTGTCATCCATCGCCATCCGGAGCTCGGTGAGCGCTGTCTCCTGGGCCGCTCGACCCGCTTCCCAGCCGGCCTCTATTCGACCCTGGCGGGTTTCGTCGAGCCCGGCGAATCGGTCGAGGAGACGGTGCGCCGCGAAGTCTTTGAAGAGGCGGGTGTCGAGGTCGGCAACGTACAATACCGCTCGTCGCAACCCTGGCCGTTTCCTGCCTCGCTCATGCTCGGGTTTCGCGCCACCGCAGAGGACGACACGCTGCGCATCGATCCTGAGGAACTGGTCGACGCCGGCTGGTACACGCGTGCGCAGCTGATCGACTCCGAGCGGCGACCAGTGCAGCTGCCGAACCGCGACTTCGATCGCCCGGCACCTGATCGAGGACTGGCTGTTCGAAGACGAAGGCTGAGCGCGTCTTCGATCGCACAGCGCCAATGCTCAGAGCGGCGGATCCAGAAGCGCCTGCAGGCGGGCCGCCGAGGCCCGGGCAAAGCGGATCAGCATCGCCTTACGGCGCGCCGCGCCGAGCGCGCGCAGCGGCGCCGCGCGCACGATCTCGCCGGCGAAACGGTCCGCGAGGATCAGGCCCTCCTCCGGCGGCAGCAGGGCGAGCGGAAAATCGCTCGCGACCGCGAAGTAGAACAGATCGCAGTAGGCGAGGTACTCGGGCCATTTGCGATCCGCGAGGAAATCGGCGCGGCTCGCCTTGACCTCGACCAGGGTGATCCGCCCGCTCCGATCGAGGGCAACCAGATCGGCACGGCGGCCATTGCCGAGCGGCAGCTCTGTGATCAGGGTCTGATCCGCCTCGATCAGCGCGCGTGCCGCGCCCCGGGTGATCTCGGCGGCTCCGATGTCCTCCGGCACGGCCAACCTCTCGCGCCTAGCCCTCGCCCAGCCGACTCAACAGAACCTTAACCCGGCCGTCGACACAATGTCGCGTGCACCCGGCACCGCCGCTCGGCATCGGGTCGCGCCTGTAGTCTCCCCGCGCGAGAGGTGCTCATGAGTGCGCCAGCGAGCCACACAGCGTCCGGCGCAGTTGCCGGACGACGACGAGCCAAGCTGGTCCAAGGCGTTCAGAGCGGCGCCGAGCGGATCGTCGCCGCGCCCGCCGAGCCGCCGCTCTCGATCGCCGACGTCGAGGCGCTGGGCCGGAATCCATCGCCGGCCGCCCGCGTTACGCTCGCCGCCAAGTTCGGCCGTC
This sequence comes from uncultured Alphaproteobacteria bacterium, assembly GCA_963815435.1. Classification (GTDB taxonomy): domain Bacteria; phylum Pseudomonadota; class Alphaproteobacteria; order Geminicoccales; family Geminicoccaceae; genus DATAOG01. The sequence continues at coordinate 43,263 of CAWFGZ010000013.1, read as the reverse complement.
AATACGACAGCCTGATCGACGGTGAGACGCGCACGCTTGCCGATGCCATTCTCCATCTCCTGGTCAAGGATCTGGAGAAGCGGGTCCGCCAAACGCTTGCCGAGACCGTGGCCGCGAGCCCCAATCTACCCCATGACATCGCCAATCGCCTGGCCCGCGACGACATTGAAGTGGCGCAGCCGATTCTCGAGCAGAGCCCGGTGCTGAGTGACGAGGATCTGGCCGAGATCGTGCGCACGCACGCCATGCAATACGCCCTGGCCGTAGCCGGCCGCGAGCATCTCTCGGCGTTCCTGTCGGATCTTCTGGCCGATACCGGCGACGCCGAGGTGGTGGCGCGTCTGGTCGGCAACGCCGGGGCGCAGATCTCGGTCCAGACTCTGATGCGTGTTGCCGAAGACTATCGCACCGATCGCGCGGTGCAGGACCGGCTGATCCGGCGCCCCGCGCTACCCTATGAGCTGGTCGACCAGCTGGTCGGAGTGATCGGCGAGCGGCTGGAGTGGGAACTCGTACGCGAGCGCAGGATCGGCGCGGACGACGCGCGTCAATTGATGGCGGCGACCCGCGAGCGGGCGACCCTCAACATCGTCGCCCGGGAGCACGGCGAGCGCACCCTGGAGCGCGAGTTGCGCCACCGCTTGACAATCGGGGAGCTTGGCCCGGACGAGGTGCTGTGCTTTCTGCGCGACGGTGAAATCAGCCGGGTCGAGGCGGCCCTCGCGCTGCTCGCTGACTGCGATCTGCGCCGGGTCCGCCAGCTGCTCTATGGCGTCGACAAGCGTGGCCTCGCGGCGCTCTGCGTCCGCGCCGGATTCGGCACGCCCCACTATCTGGCCTTGCGGATGACGCTCGATCTGGCCGAGCAGGGGCTGAAGGCAGCGAAGAAAGGCGCTGAGCGGGAGGCCAGCTACAGCGACGAGACGATGCGCTACATTCAGGACCAATACGAACGCATCCAGGCCGAACCGGATCAGATCGGTCAGTGGTTCAGCCACTGACCGGGGGCAACCCTGGACTCTCAGCGGCACCGGAAAGTGGCCGGAGAAAGCGACCCCCGGACGTCGCCCAGGGATTGCCGCACAATTCTCGCATCTGCCTGGCGCTTCGTCCTCCCCGTGATCCACATTGGTGTGGACAAATTAACCCATTACGTGATCACAGCTCGGTGATAGTTTCGCGACATGGCTGTCGATCTGCTCTCCGAACATGACGCTCTCGAGGCCCGGGCACCCGCGGGATTCCGCACCCAACCACACAACATCGAGGCCGAGCAGGCGCTGCTCGGCGCGATCCTGATCAACAACGACGCCTATCACCGGGTCAGCGAGTTTCTCCGGCCCGAGCATTTCTACGAACCGGTGCACGGTCGGATCTTCGAGGCCATGACGCGGCTGATCGAGCGTGGCCGTCTCGCCGACCATGTCACTCTCAAGATCGCGTTCGACGAGGACGAGGCGCTCCGCGAGCTGGACGGCGCGCAGTATCTTGCCCGCCTCGCCCGGGCCGCCGAGACGATTTTGAACGCGGTCGACTATGGTCGCCTGCTGCACGATCTCGCGCTCAAGCGCGGGCTGATTCAGGTCGGCGAGGAGGTGGTCAACAAGGCCTACGATCCGACCGTGCCGGAGAGTGGACGCGAGCAGATCGAGACCGCCGAGCAGCACCTGTTCAATCTGGCCCAGGAGGGTCAGTTCGAAGGCGGCTTCCGCAACTTTCCTACCGTGCTGACCAGCGCAATCACGATGGTCGAGGCGGCCTACCACAAGGATAGCCGTGTAACCGGCGTGCCAACCGGGCTGATCGATCTCGACGACAAGCTCGGCGGCCTGCAGCCATCGGATCTCGTGATCCTTGCCGGCCGGCCAAGCATGGGAAAGACCGCGCTGGCGGTGACCATCGCGGCGAATGCGGCGGCAACGGCGGCGATCGGACCGGATGCCGAGAACGCCATCGACGGCCACTACGCGGTCGGATTGTTTTCGCTCGAGATGTCGGCCGAACAGCTGGCGATGCGGCTGCTGTCCGCGCGGGCCGAACTCAGCTCGGACGATCTGCGGCGCGGCAAGCTGCGCGACGCCGACTTCAAGCGTGTGGTCCAGGCGAGCCAGGAGCTCGCGGTGCGGCCCCTGTTCATCGACGATACGCCGGCTCTCTCGGTCGCTGCGGTGCGGACGCGTGCGCGACGCCTCAGGCGCCGCCACGGCCTGTCCCTGCTGGTCGTCGACTATCTGCAGCTGGTGCGCCCGATCAACAGCTCCTCGCAGATCAACCGGGTCCAGGAGATCGCCGAGATCACCCAGGGTCTGAAGGCGATCGCCAAGGAGCTGAACATTCCGGTTCTGGCGCTCTCGCAGCTGTCGCGCGCGGTCGAGCAGCGCGAGGACAAGCGGCCGCAGCTCTCGGATCTGCGCGAATTGGGGGCGATCGAGCAGGACGCCGACGTGGTCATGTTCGTCTATCGGGACGAATACTATCTGGAGCGGGCCCAGCCCCAGCCGCGCGCCGGCCAAAGCGAGGACAAGTACGAGGAAGAGCACCGCAAGTGGATGGAACGGTATCAGAAGAGCATGGGCGTTGCGGATCTGATTATCGCCAAGCAACGTAACGGTCCGATCGGCTCAATCAAGCTGGCGTTCGACGCGTCGCGCGGCCGGTTCAGCAATTTCGAGTTCCGCGACATGATCGTGAATGGCTATTGAGCCCTATCGGGCGATCCTCACCGTCGATCTCGGCGCGCTCACCGACAACTATCGCCGCCTTCGGCGTGAGGCCGCCGGGTCCGAGGTTGCGGGCGTGGTCAAGGCGGACGGCTATGGTCTAGGCGCGCCCGAAGTCGCAGGTGCTCTTTGGGATGCGGGCTGCCGCAGCTTCTTCGTCGCCCATGTCGAGGAGGGGATCGAGGTGCGCGAGCATCTGCCCGATGCCGCGATCTACGTCCTTCACGGCCTGCCGGCCGGCTCCGAGGAAGCTATTGAGGCAGCGAGGCTGATTCCGGTCCTCAATCACCCGGGCGAGCTCGCCCGCTACGCCGAGACCGCCAGAAAAGGCGGGCGTCGTCTGCCGGCGGCGCTCCAGATCGATACCGGGATGTGCCGCCTCGGCTTCAACCGGGCCGAGATCGAGCGGCTGGATCGGGCACAGCTCGATCGGGTCGAACTGGTCCTCGTGATGAGCCATCTGGCTTGCGCCGAGGAGCCGACAAACCCTCTGAACGAGCGCCAGCGCCTCCGCTTTGAGGAGGTGCGCCAGATGCTTCCGCCGGCGCGGGCGAGCCTCGCCAACTCTTCTGGCATCTTCCTCGGCGCGGCCTTTCGCTTCGATCTTTGCCGCCCGGGCGTCGCCCTCTACGGGGTCAATCCGACGCCGGATCGGGCCAATCCGATGGCGCCCGTGATCACGCTCGAGGCGCCGGTGCTTCAGGTCCACGAGGTCAGCGAGCCCGCCACGGTCGGTTATGGCGCAACCTACGCGGCCCGTGCGGGCGCGCGCATCGCGACCGTCCCGCTCGGCTATGCCGACGGTTATCCGCGCTCGGCCAGCAACCGGGCCAGCGCCCGGATCGCCGGGCCAGTCGGTCCTGATCGTCGGTCGGGTCTCGATGGACCTGATCACCCTGAACGTTTCCGCTCTATCCGCTGATGAGGTGTTCCCTGGCACCATGGTCGAGCTGATCGGCGGGCCCGATGGCGTCGACCAGCTCGCGGCCGCCGCCGGCACCATCGGTTACGAGGTGTTGACCCGGCTTGGCAGGCGGTTCGCGCGACGCTATATCCGCCCGGTCCCGCCTAGGACCAGCGCATGAACCCGCTCGCCGTCATCGGCCGCATCTTCCTGAACTTCCTCGCGTCGATCGGCGATCTGACGCTGTTCGCCGCGCGGGCGATCATGCTCGGCGCGAGCGGGCCTTACTATCCGCGCACGATCCTCCGGCAGATGATCGACATCGGCTACTACTCGCTGCCTGTGGTCGGCCTGACCGCAATTTTCACCGGCATGGTGCTGGCGCTGCAGAGCTACACCGGGTTCTCGCGCTTCGAAGCGCAGAGCGCGGTTGCGACCATCGTCGTGCTGTCGATGACCCGTGAGCTGGGCCCGGTCCTGGCCGGCCTGATGGTCGCCGGCCGGGTCGGCGCGTCGATGGCGGCCGAGCTCGGAACCATGCGGGTGACCGAGCAGATCGACGCGCTCACCACGCTGTCGACCGACCCGTATAAATACCTGATCTGGCCGCGGCTGATCGCCGGCCTGTTGATGCTGCCGCTGCTGGTGGTCGTGGCCGACATCATCGGCGTGTTCGGTGGCTACATCGTCGGCATCTACAAGCTTGGCTTCGGACCCTACGAGTACATCAACCACACCTTCGAGTTTCTGGAGCCCGAGGACGTGATCTCGGGCCTGGTGAAGGCTGCGGTGTTCGGCTTCCTGGTGGCGCTGATGGGCTGTTATCAGGGCTACCACTCGCGGGGCGGTGCCCAGGGGGTCGGCGCCGCGACCACCAAGGCGGTCGTTTCGGCCTCGATCCTGATCCTGACCTTCAACTACGTTGTCACCGAGTTGTTCTTCAGCCGATGAGCGATCGTCAGCCCAAGATCCGGATTTCGCGACCTGCACAAGGGTTTCGGCGAGAAACGTGTGCTCGACGGCGTCGATCTCGACGTCGGCGAGGGCGAATCGGTCGTCGTGATCGGCGGCTCCGGCACCGGCAAGTCGGTGCTCCTGAAATGCATCCTCGGGATCATGCAGCCCGATCGGGGCTCGATCGAGATCGACGGTGCCGAGGTGACCCGGATGTCGCGGCGCGAGCGCGAGGAGGTGATGACCAAGTTCGGCATGCTGTTTCAGGGGGCCGCTCTGTTCGACAGTCTGTCGGTCTGGGAGAACGTCGCCTTCGGCCTGCTGCAGGTCAAGAAGCTCGGTCGCGCCGAGGCCAGGCAGCGGGCGATCGCGACGCTCGGTCAGGTGGGCCTGACCGCCGAGGTGGCCGACCTGTCGCCCGCGGAGCTCTCCGGCGGCATGCAGAAGCGGGTCGGCCTCGCGCGCGCGATCGCGACGCAGCCCGAGATCCTGTTCTTCGACGAGCCGACCACCGGGCTCGACCCGATCATGGCCGACGTCATCAACGGGCTGATCGCCCGCAACGTCACGCCAGCTCGGCGCGACCGCGGTCTCGATCACCCACGATCTCGCCAGCGCGCGCAAGATCGCCGACCGGATCGCCATGCTCTACAGCGGCCGGATCATCTGGCACGGCCCGGTCGGCCAGATCGACCACAGCGGCAACCCCTACGTCGATCAGTTCATCCACGGCCGCGCCGAAGGCCCGATCAAGCTCGACGTCCGCGCTGCCTAGAGTTCACCCGGATCAGGCCTTCGACCGCGTTCAGGAGATCCGACGATCTCCGGTTCGATGACGCGCGGAGTGGGTTCGAGCGTGGGCGTGCCGGCGTGTTCAATCCTTCGGCCGGAGATCAATGACCCGCCTGGCCTTGCCCAGCGAGCGGTCGACCTGGCCCGGCTCGACGACCGCGACCTCGGTCGTGACACCGATTTGCGACTTGATGTGCCGGACCAGATCCTTGCCGGCAGCGGCGCGCGTTGCCGGCGAGGCCTCGCCCGCCTTGGCCTCGACGATCACCTTGAGCTCATCCAGCCGCTGCTCGCGGCGCACCTCCAGCACGTAGTGCGGCGCGAGTCGGCGATCGCGCAGGATCAGCTCCTCGATCTGGGTCGGAAACAGATTGACCCCACGGATGATCAGCATGTCGTCGCTGCGCCCGGTGATCTTCTCCATGCGCCGCATGGTGCGCGCAGTGCCAGGAAGCAGCCGGGTCAGATCGCGGGTGCGATAGCGGATCACCGGCATCGCCTCCTTGGTCAGGGTCGTGAACACGAGCTCGCCGCGCTCGCCGTCGGGCAGGAGCTCGCCGGTCGCCGGATCGACGACCTCCGGATAGAAATGATCCTCCCATATGTGCAGCCCGTCCTTGGACTCGATGCACTCGTTGGCCACACCCGGCCCGATCACCTCGGAAAGGCCGTAGATATCGATCGCCTCCATGGCGAAGCGCTCCTCGATCTCCCGGCGCATCGCTTCGGTCCAGGGCTCGGCGCCAAAGATGCCGATCTTGAGCGAGCAGGCGCGCGGATCGAGGCCCTGGCGGGCGAACTCGTCGCCGATCGCCAGCATGTAGGATGGCGTCACCATGATGATGTCGGGCTGGAAGTCGGCGATCAGCTGCACCTGGCGCTCGGTCATTCCGCCCGAGATCGGCACCACAGTGCAGCCGAGCCGCTCGGCGCCATAGTGCGCGCCGAGGCCGCCCGTGAACAGACCATAGCCGTAGACCACGTGCACGAGATCGCCCGGGCGCCCGCCTGAGGCCCGGATCGAGCGGGCGCAGACCTCGGCCCAGACCTCGATGTCGCCCCTGGTATAGCCGACGACGGTCGGCTTGCCCGTAGTGCCGGACGAGGCGTGGATTCGCACGATATCCTGGCGCGGCACGGCGAACATGCCGAAGGGGTAGTGCCGGCGCAGGTCGTCCTTGGTCGTGAACGGGAACCTGGCCAGATCGGCGAGGTCGCGCAGGTCCTCGGGATGGACGCCAACCCGGTCGAACGTCGCCCGGTAGTGAGGGACCTTGTCGTACGCCCGGCGAAGGGTCGCTTTCAGCCGGGTCAGCTGCAGCGCCGTGATCTCATCGCGTGAGGCGATCTCGATCGGGTCGAGCTCGTGCCGCTCGGGCGCGTGTGCAGGCATGATCTGTCCGACCTCCCTTCGTTCGGCGCCGGGCCGAAGCGCGCTCACTGCGCCGCCGAAACCGCCACGACCTCGCCCCGCGTCTCGTAGGATGTACCACGGAACAGCGCCACCAAGATCGCCTCGGTGGTGGTCACCTCGACGTCGTAGACCCCGGTCCGGCCGGCCCGCCTGCGCTCGCGGGCGGTCGCGATCAAGACGTCGCCGAGGCGCGCGGGCGCCGTGAAGCTGATCTCCGCGCTCAACGCCACGGTGGCCCGGTTGCAGGCGTTGCAGGCGTACGCGAAGGCCGTGTCGGCGAGGGTGAAGGTGAGCCCGCCGTGACATAGATCGTGGCCGTTGACCATGTCGTCGCGCACCGCCATGCGGCAGCGCGCGAAGCCAGGTGCGATGGCCTCAACCGTGATACCGAGCGCCCTCGCGGCGCGATCGCGCGCGTACATCCCCTCCCGGACCGCCTCGGCCAGACGCTGGCCGGCGGGGCGCCGGTCAGTCACGGAACCGGCCCTTCGCCATGAATTTCCGCCGCAACAGCCAGGATGCGCGGTAGCGGTCCTCGCCGTAGGTGCGCGCGAGGTGATCGATCACCTCGAGGACACGCTTGAGCCCGATCGCCTCGGCCCACTCGAGCGGCCCGCGCGGGTAGTTGACGCCGAGCCGCATCGCGGTGTCGATCGCTTCGGCGCTGGCCACGCCCGCTTGGATCGCCTCGGCCGCCTCGTTCGCCAGCATGCAGACGGTGCGCATGACCAGCATGCCCGGCAGGTCGTCAATCACCGCGACCTGCATGCCGGCGCTCTGCAGTAGGCCGACCGCGCTCCCAAGCTGCTCCTCGCTGGTCTGGTCGGACGGCGCCACGGCGATTCGCGTGCAGGCCGCATAGTCCACGGCGAGGTCGAACACTACGACCGGGGCGTCCAGCATGTGGCTCCACTCGGTCGCACCGCGGCCGTCGGTCAGAGCGAGCCGCAGCGGGCCGATTCGGACCAGGCCCTCGCCCGAGCGGCGGCCGATCTCGATGCCGGTCTTCGTCAGACGCTCCAGCAGCGGTTCGGCGACGCCCAGCGCGCCCTCGACGATGATCCGTTTGGGCGGCGGCGCGACTGGCGCCGTCCGTGGCGCAGGTGGCTCGGCGCCCGGCCCGTGCGCATAGAAGCCACGGCCGCTCTTGCGACCGAGCCAGCCCCCGGCGGCCATTTCCTCTTGGATCATCGATGGGGCGTATCGAGGATCGTAGTGGTACGCCGCGTGCACCGAGCGGCTGACGGCGAGATTGACGTCGAGGCCGATCAGATCGATCAGCTCGAACGGTCCCATGGCAAACCCGCCGGCGTCGCGCATGATCGCGTCGATGGTTGCCGCATCGGCGGCGCCCTCGGCGAGCGCGCGCAAGGATTCGCCATAGAATGGGCGCGCGACCCGGTTGACGATGAAGCCGGGCGTCGACTGCACCTCGACCGCGGTCTTGCCCCAGGCTTCGACGGTCGCTTTGGCAGCCGCGACGACCTCGGGCGCGGTCGCGAGGCCCCGGACGATCTCGACGAGCGGCATCCGTGGCGCGGGATTGAAGAAATGCATGCCGACCACCCGACCGGCGTGCTGCAGCTTGGCCGCGAGCGCGGTGATCGAGAGCGACGAAGTGTTGCTGGCCAGGATGGCGTCCGGGTCGACGAACACCTCGAGGGCTTCGAGCAGATTATGCTTGGCAGCGAGGTCCTCGACGATCGCCTCGATGACGAGGGCGGCGGGGGCCAGGGCGTCGAGGCCGTGACAGGGGACGATCCGGCCGAGCGTGCCGTCCCGCTGCCCACGGTCGAGCGAGCCCTTCTCGACCGCGCGGTCGAGCGCTGCTGTGATGCGCTCGAGGGCCGCGTCGACGGCACCGGTCGCGGCGTCGCAGAGCAGCACCTCATGGCCGGCGGCCGCGGCCACCTGGGCGATGCCCGCGCCCATCGTGCCGGCGCCGACCACGCCGATCGGGACAGACGTCGGCAGTGCGCGGCATCAGCGGCCCTTGAACGCTGGCGGGCGCTTGGCCAGGAAGGCGCGCACGCCCTCGCGATAGTCTTCGGTCCGGCCCGCCTGGCGCTGGAGGTCGCGCTCGAGATCGAGTTGCTGATCCAGGCTGTTGGCGGCTGACGCCTGGAGCGCGCGCTTGATCAGCGCGAGCCCCCTGGTCGGCTGGGTCGCGAGATGGCGGGCGAGCGCCCGCGCTTCGTCCAACAGCCGCTCGTCGTCGACCACGCGCCAGATCAGCCCCCAGGCTTCCGCGCGTTCGGCCGGGAGTGGCTCACCGAGCAGCGTCAGACCCATGGCTCGGGCCGAGCCGACCAGCCGCGGCAGGACATAGGTGCCGCCCGAAATCGGGCACTAGGCCGAGCCTGCAGAACGCCTGGATGAACTTCGCCGAGCGGGCCGCAAGCACCAGATCGCAGGCAAGCGCCAGATTGGCCCCGGCGCCGGCCGCCACACCGTTGACCGCACAGACGACGGGGCGATCGAGCACCCGCAGGCGGCGGATCAGCGGATTGTAGAGACGATCGAGCGTGTCGCCGAGATCGGGCGGGGCGTCGCCTTCGCCCATCACCCGATCGCCGAGGTCCTGTCCGGCCGAGAAGGCGCGCCCGGCCCCCGTCAGGAGCAGCGCGCGGACGGTGCGGTCCGCCTCAATGCTCCCGATCGCCGCCGCCAGGGCGGTATGCATGGCCTCGTTGATGGCGTTCAGCTTGTCCGGCCGGTTGAGGGTGATGGTCGCGACGCCATCGGCCAGATCGAACAGTATCGGATCGTCGTTCACTGAGTTCGTAGTCCCTAGGACAAGCCGAGCGGCGATCCTAGCACGGCAATCCGCCCCCGCCGAGCCGTTAGGGCCGCACGGATGCGCGCTAGATGTCGTTTCCACGAAGGTTGTTCAGGTGAACGGGCATTGGGCTTCCTGTGGGTGATCGAGGTGCGAACGAGGAACGGCGCCGGCGGTCGAACGAAGGAACCCCGGCAGAGCAAGCCGGCTGGCGGGCTGGTCCGCCCTGGCGGCGGAGCCGATGCGCACCAGGGTCGTGGTGTCGTCCTCCGTAAATTACCGCCGGCCCGCCGAGCTCGGCGCCCGGCGCCAGCCCCGCCCGGCCGTAGGCCAGCACCTCGGATTGGCCCGAGGGCTTCCGGCTCGAACAACCGGCTCGGCCTCGCTCGCGAGCGTTAGACCCCAGCTCAGCGCCTCGACATCGAGACGCCGGAATCAGCCGGCCATAGAGGCCTCGGTAGGCGTCGTGGAACGCCGCCTGGAGGAGAGCGCGCTCGGTCGAAAGCTGTGAGCCACAGGTACTCCGAGCATACGGTCTGAAAGGCTGCCGGCGCCCGAAGCAAGCCGAGGGCGGAGCCGACGCCCGCGCCATTCGGCACGACCATCCGATCGATGCCGAGTTTCTCGCCCAGTCGTACGGCATGGACCGGCGCCGCGCCGCCAAACGCTATCAGGGTCCGTTCGGCGACGTTCTCGCCGCGTCGACCGCATGCACGCTGGCGGCATTGCCCATCTTCTCGTCGACCATCTCGGCGACGCCGTAGGCCGTTGTCACCCGATCCAGCCCGAGCGGCGCACCGATCGCCCCCCTGAGCGCCTGGCGCGCGAGGTTCGCGTCGAGCGGCAGCCGGCCGACCGGCGAAGCCCTCGGATCGATCCTGCCGAGCTCGACATCCGGGCATCGGTCACGGTCGGCGCTCGGCCGCCCCGGCCGTAGCAGGCGGGGCCTGGCACCGAACCGGTGCTGGCCGGCCCGACCCGCGATCCGCCGGGTCGTATCGAGCCGCGCGATCGAGCCGCCGCGGCCCCGACCTCAACCATTTCGATTGCCGGGATCCGCAGGGGCAGCCCGCTGCCTTTGACGAAGCGGGCCTGGCGATCGATCTCGAAGCTGCGTGGGCTGTCCGGCTTGTCGTTGATCAGGCAGATCTTCGCCGTTGTCCCACCCATATCGAACGAGAGCACGCGCTCGAGGCCGCATTCCTCGGCGATCCGCGCCGCCGGAATGGCGCCGCCGGCCGGACGCTACTCGATGCAGGCGGATTGGTTGCGCGAAGCGCATGATCGACCGTCATCAGACCACCGCCCGAAGTCATCAGCAACAAGGGGCAGCCAAGGCCCAGATCGCGGAGATCCTGTTCGAGATGCTGCAGATAGCGGGCGATCTGTGGCTGGACGTAGGCGTTAGCTGAAGCTGTGGTGAACCGCTCGTACTCACGGATTTCCGGGCAGACCTCGCTGGATAGGGTGATCCAGAGCTCCGGCAATGCTGCGCGCGGGATCTCGGCGCAGCGCCACTGATGCGCCGGATCGGCGTAGGAGTGGAGAAAGCCGATCGCAACGCTCTCGACTTCGAGTTCGAACCAGCTCCGGCACAAGGGCGCGAACAGCCGCCTCCTTGAGCGGGATCAGCCCTTCGCCGTCAGCGCTCGTGCGCTCGGGCACGAGCAGCCGTCGGTAACGCGGAACCAGGGGCTCGGTCTTGACCAGGTTGATGTCATATTGGTTGAAGCGACCTTCGTCGGCGATCGCCAGAACGTCACGGAACCCTTCGGTCGTGATCACCGCAGTTGCCGCGCCCCGCCGTTCGATCACTGCGCTGGTGGCGAGGGTCGTGCCGTGGATCATACCGACGTCGGCGGCGCTCAGCCCGGCGGCCGACAGCACCCGCTCGATGCCCTCGAGCACCGCCCGCTCGGGCGCCGCCGCCGTGGTCAGCTAGCTTGAGGGTGGTCAGCCGGCCTGGGATCTCGAGGACGACGTCCGTGAACGTGCCGCCGGCGTCGACGGCGAGACGCGCCGGCGCGACTCCTCGCTGCCGCATCTGGCAGCAGCTCCCAAACGGTTGTCAGGGGCCGACCGTCGATGGTGGGCGGCGAGATGACGATAGCAAGCGCGCTGCCGCCCCATAAACGGGCCCGCCGGCCACCATCTGGTGGCGGTCAGTTGGCCCAGTGGTTCGGCAGTCAGCTCGCGAGCGAGATGGCGCGAGCGTGCCGCCTCAGCCGGCATCGAGGCGCGAGCGCTGCAGAAAGCGGCTCAGATCCTCCTGCACCCTTCCGACCAGAGCGAGCAGACGCGCCTCGCCATGGTCGTAGAACACGTCGTCGGGATCAGTCACGATGATCTCGCGAAACCGGTCCACGGTCAGGCGGATCACGGCTTCAATCTCGTCCAAGGTGCTCGATGGCGTGGCAATAAGGAGATTCTCCAGATCCTCGACCTGCCGGTCGACGTCGTCGAGGCCGTGTTCGATGTCATTCAGACCCGACTCGGCCTCGGCGGTCGACAGCTCTGCGACCAGGCTGCGAATCTCCTCGTTGGTCATGCCGACCAAGCGAAGCGGCTCGATCGCCCAGTCCGGCAGCCGCGCCCGCACCTGCTCCTGCTGGCCAACCAATCCCTGCCGGCGGCGCTGTAACTCGCGGATGCGGCGCGTCAACAAGATCGAGTTGGTGATCACGCTACTCCGATCCGGTGCTGGCAACTTGTGGGTCCGACTGTCGGCGATGGTCATGGTCTCATCCTCCCTTCGATGACGACCCTCTGGCGATGCTGCGGGGTGCTTCGGTAACCTGCACCTGCCGCCGCTTGTTCTGGATGTGGCCGATTGGCCCCGCCGCTCTCCGCTCGATCCAAGACACGGTAGCTGAGCCAATCCATCGTCAACATCCCGAACCAACAATATCTTTAATCGATGCGGTTGAAATGACTTGTCAAGCATTTTTTTTACCACGCGTTTATCTTGCCATTATTTACTAAAACTTCGAAAAAATTTGATGCAAATTCGGCTCGAGTGCCACATGAACCTGGAAAATAAAATCGATATTTAACAGTTTGTTGACCGCTCTTTCTGATGATTCAAATTCACGATTGTTCGGTCCCGGGCGAGGATCGCGGCAAAGTCATGCTGAGGATAATCAATCGAAGGTTGCAAGCAAGATTGTCACACTGTCGGTTGAGCAGGGTGATCGATGCAGAGATCCGGAGCAACCGCTCGTTGCTGGACGCGGCAGATGGCTCCGCCTATTTTCATCTCGCCATCGAGTGGGACGGCAGCGGCCGTCCGGGAACGTGGCGAGTGGCGCTTTGTCATGCCGGGAAAGAGGCGTTCGTTGGATGTCGCCCAAGCGGGGCCATAGAGAGGCAGATCCTGAAGGGCCGCAGCCGGACGGAGGCGGCTTCAAGGTCGTCGAAGTCGGCGCATCCAGCGAGTCTTCTTGGGCGCCTGCGTGCTTATTTCCTGACCGGGGTGATCGTTACCGCGCCGATCAGTATCACGATCTTCCTGGTTTGGAACTTCCTCACCTTTCTCGACACCAAGATCGAGGCGCTGATCCCCGATCACTACAATCCGGAAACCTATCTGCCCTTCAGCCTGCCCGGGCTCGGCCTGCTGATCATGCTGGCGTTCCTCACTCTGGTCGGCATGCTCACAGCAGGGCTGGCGGGTCGCACCCTGGTCCGGATGGGCGAGCGCCTTCTGTCGCGCATGCCCGTCGTGCGAAGCGTGTACAGCACCCTCAAGCAGATCTTCGAGACTGTGCTGGCTCAGTCGTCGCGCTCCTTTCGCGAGGTGGTGCTGGTCGAGTATCCGCGGCGCGGGATCGCTGCGATCGGCTTCGTGACCGGCCCGACCTGGGGCGAGATTCAGGACCGTTCCGAGGACGAGCTGGTCAACGTCTTCCTGCCGACCACGCCCAATCCGACCTCCGGCTTTCTGCTGTTCGTGCCCAAAAAGGATCTGATTCATCTCGACATGTCGATCGAGGAAGGAATCAAGATGGTGATCTCGGGCGGGATCGTTGGTCCCAGCCGCAAATCCACTGTCGATCTGATGCGACCGCAGCCGAGGCTTCAGATGCGGACGTCGGACGAGGCCGAGCCGGAAGGAGGGCGATCGGGCCCCCGCATCGCCGCCCGCTAGCCCGAACCCAGATAGGTGACCGCGGCATCCCGCTCGAACAGGCGGAGCAGCTGGCGGAGCGCTTGGCCGCGCGGAACTCTCGAGGCGCGGGTCGCGACCCAGGCAGAGGCGGACGTCGTCGCGCGCCGGTCCGAGCAGATCGTCGTGGGCACCGAGGTCGGCGAGGCGGAGCGCCGGCAGGCCGCTCTGCCGGATGCCCAGCACTTCGCCCGGTCCACGCAGGCGGAGGTCCTCTTCCGCGATCCGGAAGCCGTCGTTGGTCACGCGCATGACCTCCAGCCGCGCGCGCGCCGCCACGCCCAGCGGTTCGCCATAGAGCAGGAGGCAGCTCGATGGCCGATCGCTCCGCCCGACGCGGCCACGCAGCTGATGCAGCTGCGCGAGCCCGAAGCGCTCCGCGCGCTCGATCACGATCGCGCTTGCCTCGGGCACGTCGACCCCGACCTCGATCACGGTCGTGGCAACCAGGAGCCGAAAGTCGCCGCCTGCGAAATCCGGCCATCGCCCGGTCCCTGTCCGCGGGCGCCATCCGGCCATGGACCAGCCCGACGACCGGGCCAAAGCGCGCCTCAAGGCTTCGGAAGCGCTCCTCGGCCGCCGCCTGCCCGATCTCCTCGTCAGCGCCGATCAGCGGGCAGACCCAGAACAGCCGCTCGCCGCGATCCAGCGCTGCCGCGACCGCGTCCAGGATCCGGTTCAGGCGGGCAAGCGGCATCGCGCGGGTCCGGATCGCCTCGCGCCCGGGCGGCTTCTGGCGCAGCTCCGAAACCGCCATGTCGCCATACAGCGCGAGCACCAGGGTGCGAGGAATCGGCGTCGCGGTCATGAACAGGAGATCGGGGCACCGGCCCTTGGCGGCGAGATCCAGTCGCTGGTGCACGCCGAAGCGATGCTGCTCGTCGATGATCGCCAGAGCCAGATCGGCAAAGGCGACATCGCTCTGGAACAGGGCATGAGTGCCGACCGCGATCCGGGCCGTGCCGCTCGCCAGTTGGTCGAGCCGGCGAGCACGCCCTCGGCCGCGCTCGCGCCCGGTGAGCAGAAGCGGGGCGAGGCCGGCCGGAGCCAGCAGCGCAGCCAGACTGCCCGCGTGCTGACGGGCCAGAACCTCGGTCGGCGCCATGATCGCCGCCTGGCCGCCGGCTTCGACCGCAGCCAGCATGGCGAGGGCGGCGACCAGCGTCTTGCCGCTGCCGACATCGCCCTGCAGGAGGCGGAGCATCCGCACCGGCTCTGCCATGTCGCCCTCGATCTCGGCGAGCACCCGTCGCTGCCCGGCGGTAAGGTGAAAGGGCAGAGCGCCGAGCACCGCCCGACGCAGCCGGCCATCGCCCGCGAGCGGGCGCCCGGCCTGCCGGGCGGAGGAGCCGCGCACCACCGCCAGCGCCAGATGGTTGGCAAGCAGCTCGTCGTAGGCAAGCCGCTGACGGGGCGCCGAGTCGAGCGCGAGCTCAGCGGCGCTCACGGGCTGGTGGAGGCGGCGCAGGGCTTCGCTGAAGCTCGGCCACCGCCGGCGCTCGAGCCAGGCCCGGTCCTGCCATTCGGGCAATTCGGGCAGCCCTTCGAGAGCGCGAGCCGTGACCCGCCCGAGCAGCCGCTGGCTCAGTCCCTCGGTCAGCAGGTAGATCGGTTGCAGAGGCGCCGTAGCGGCGAACTCGGCCGCGGTCAGGATCAGCTCGGGATGGACGATTTGCCAGTCGCGGCGAAAGCGCGTCAGCCGGCCGCTGACCACCCGCCACGCGCCCTCGGGCAGCGCGTCCCGCAGATACGGCTCGCGCACTCGAAAGAAGACCAGATCGAGGGCACCGGCCTCGGTCTGGCAACGAACGCGATAAGGCTGCTGGAGGAAGCCGCTCC
The DNA here is from genome assembly GCA_963815435.1 of uncultured Alphaproteobacteria bacterium. Classification (GTDB taxonomy): domain Bacteria; phylum Pseudomonadota; class Alphaproteobacteria; order Geminicoccales; family Geminicoccaceae; genus DATAOG01. The sequence goes on along the minus strand of CAWFGZ010000013.1, from coordinate 27,696 downwards.
GGCGGCGACGCAGGTGGGCTCGCGGCTGGTGCTGTTCGACCAGCACTTCGAGGGTCATGCGCTCGCCCTCGCGCGCAGCCGTGGGGCTCGCCCGCAGTCGGCGGTCGACGACCGTGTACGGCAGGTGCCAGAGCAGATCGAGGCGGCGGGCAGCAACGCCTTCGGGCAGACCGAACAATCGCCCGAGGGCGGCCTCGAGGCGCGGCCCAACTCCCTTCAGACCGCGCGCTGGCGCGAACAGCGCAGCGATGGGATCGGTGCCGGGAAGTGAGGCTGGGGAAAGGGCCCGCGCCTCGTCGACCTTTGAATTCGTTCTCGGGTTCGCTACATCCTTGGCCATTGGTCCGTCGACAACCACCATGCAACGAGTCCGATGGGCGAGCCGGTCCGCATCCGCCGCAAGCGTCTGATCCATCAGAGCCGATACCGCGGCCGCTTGGAAAGCGATCTGTTGCTGGGCCGCTTCGCCGAGCGCCACGTCGCGCGCCTCGACCGCGATCAGCTCGATCGCTACGAGGCGCTGCTCGAGGAGAGCGATCACGACCTGTTGGCCTGGATTTCAGGGCAGGCGGCGGTGCCGAGCCAGCACGACAATGACGTGTTCCGCCTCCTCCGCGCGTTCCGTTTCGCCGACCATTCGGCCGACGCGGTCGATTGACATCTACGTTATCCGAACCGCCGATGTCAGGTCTCCAGACAGATTGCCCAGGTGGCTGATCCTGCTCTAGCGCTCCGGGCCGACGAAGCGCCCGCCCACGCATCCCGCTGGCTCGTGACCTCTGCGGTCGAGGGCCTGGATGCGCTGTTCCTGGCGCGGCATGCCGCCCGGGCCGACGTCGGGCATCTGCTGCACGTCGCGCGGGACGGCCCACGGGCGAGCCTCCTTGCCGAGCTCGCCGGTTTCTTCGCGCCCGATCTCGAGGTCTTGACGATCCCGGCCTGGGACTGCCTGCCCTATGACCGGGTCTCGCCGAACACAGACGTCATGGCGCGGCGGCTCGATGCGCTCGCCCGCCTGCTCGGCCGCGGCGCCGGGCGCCCGCGGCTGGTGATCACCTCGGTCAACGCGCTGGTCCAGCGGGTGCCGCCGCCCGAGGCGATCCGCTCCGGGTTTTTCGCCGCCGAGACGGGCGAGCGGCTCGATCGCGAGCGGCTGCTCGAATGCCTTGCCCGTAACGGCTATCGGCGCAGCGGCACCGTGGTCGAGCCCGGCGAATATGCGGTCCGCGGCGGCATTCTCGATATCTTCCCGACCGGGACCGAGCAGCCGCTCCGGCTCGATCTGTTCGGCGAGGTCCTCGAGAGCATCCGCGCCTTCGACCCCCTGACCCAGCGCTCGCTCGGCAAGGTCGCCCGGATCGACCTCCGGCCGGTCAGCGAGGTCCTCCTCGACCGGGTCGCCATCGAGCGCTTTCGAGGCGGCTATCTCAGGCACTTCGGCGCCGTGACCGGCGATCCGCTGTTCGAAGTCGATCTCCACCGGTCGGCCGTTTCCGGGCATGGAGCACTGGCTGCCGCTGTTCCACGAGCGGCTGGTCGACCTCACCGAGTATCTCGAACCGGGCTGCCCGGTCAGCTTCGACCCGCAGGCCGACGACGTCATGGCGGCGCGCCACGAGACCATCGGCGAGCACTACCAGGCCCGCCTCGACCCGCCCGAAGCGGCGCGCGCGATGGGCGCGGCACCCTACCGGCCCTTGCCGCCCGAGGCGCTCTACCTGAGCGAGCCGCGCGTCGGTGCGCTGCTCGAGGGGCGCCGGCGGATCGACCTCACTCCGTTCGCCGCGCCGCCTTCGACCGACGCGAGCGGGCTCGAAGTGATCGATCTGGGCGGCCACCGGGGGCGGGATTTCGCCGCCGAGCGGGCGCGCCAGGACATCAATCTGTTCGATGCCGTGGCCGAGCATATCCGCGCCGAGCAGGCGGCCGGCAGGAGCGTGGTCATCGCCGGCGCGAGCGAGGGCTCGCTCGAGCGTCTCCGTCAGTGCTCGCCGATCACGGCGTAGGCGGCCTGCACCGGGTCGAGCACTGGCAGGAAGTCGGGCCACGGCCGGCCCGGCCCTTGCCGTCCTGCCCCTCGAGCACGGCTTCACCACCGTCGACTGCGCGCTGCTCGCCGAAGCCGACATTCAGGGCGACCGGCTGAGCCGGCCAGCGCGCCGGACCCGGCGGGCCGACAAGTTCATCGCCGAGCTCGCGGCACTCGGCGAAGGCGATCTCGTGGTCCACGACGATCACGGTATCGGCCGCTACGACGGCCTGGTCACCCTCGATCTCGGCGGTGCGCCGCACGACTGCCTCCGTCTGATCTACCAGGGCGGCGACAAGCTGTTCGTGCCGGTCGAGAATCTGGACGTGCTTTCGCGCTATGGTGCGGCCGACGGCGCCGTGCCGCTGGACAAGCTTGGCGGGCTCGGCTGGCAGACGCCGCAAGGCGCGGGTCAAGCAGCGGATCCGCGAGATCGCGGGCGAACTGATCGAGATGGCCGCCAAGCGGAGCCTGCGCAAAGCGCCGTCGCTGCTGCCGCCGGCCGGGCTGTACGAGGAGTTCGCCGCCCGCTTCCCCTACGAGGAGACCGAGGATCAGGAGCGGGCGATCGAGGCCGTGCTCGACGATCTGGCGTCCGGTCGGCCGATGGACCGGCTGATCTGCGGCGATGTCGGCTTCGGCAAGACCGAGGTGGCGCTGCGCGCCGCGTTCGTCGTCGCGATAGCCGCGAGGCAGGTCGCGATCCTGGCCCCGACCACGCTTCTGGTTCGCCAGCACTACCAGGTGATGCGCCAGCGCTTCGCCGGTCTGCCGCTTCGGATCGAGCAGGTCTCGCGCTTCGTGCCGGCCCGTCAGGTCGCCGAGATCAAAGAACGCCTCGCTTCTGGCGAGGTCGACATCGTGGTCGGCACCCATGCACTGCTCGGCAAGAACGTCCGCTTCAAGGACCTAGGTCTGGTGGTGATCGACGAGGAGCAGCATTTCGGCGTCGCCCACAAGGAGCGCCTGAAGCAGTTGCGCGCCGAGGTCCACGTGCTGACCATGACCGCGACGCCGATCCCGCGCACACTCCAGATGGCGCTCGGCGGGCTGAAGGAGCTCAGCATCATCGCCACCCCGCCGGTCGATCGCCTGGCGGTGCGCGCCTTCGTGCTGCCGACCGACCCCGTGGTGCTGCGCGAGGCGATCCTGCGGGAGCACTACCGCGGCGGCCAGACCTTCTATGTCTGCCCCCGGATCGAGGACCAGGCGAAGCTCGCGGAGCAGCTCCACCATCTGGTGCCCGAGGTGAAGATCGCCGTCGCCAACGGCCGGATGCCGGCGAAGCAGCTGGAGGAGGTCATGGCGGCGTTCTACGACCGCCAGCTCGACCTGCTGGTCACCACCAACATCATCGAGTCCGGGCTCGACATTCCGACCGCCAACACGCTGATCGTGCACCGCGCCGACCGCTTCGGTCTGTCGCAGCTCTATCAGCTGCGCGGCCGGATCGGGCGCGCCAAGGTGCGCGGCTACGCCTATTTCACCCTGCCGCCCAAGCGCACGCTGCGCGAGGCCGCCGAGCGGCGCCTCCAGGTCATCCAGAGCCTCGACCAGCTGGGGGCCGGCTTTCAGCTCGCGTCGCACGATCTCGACATCCGCGGTGCCGGCAATCTGCTGGGCGAGCGAGCAATCGGGCCACATCAAGGAGGTCGGCTTCGAGCTGTACAACCATCTGCTCGAGGAAGCGGTCACGCTCGCTCGCCAGGCGGGCGGCGAGGGGGGGCCCGCCATCGAGGCGCAGGACTGGACTCCGCAGATTACAATCGACGCAGCGGCGCTGATCCCGGAGGACTACATCGAGGATCTGGATCTGCGCCTGGCGATGTACCGCCGCCTCGCTTCGCTCGAGCAGCCGGAGGACATCGAGGCGTTCGCGGCCGAGCTGATCGACCGCTTCGGGCCGCTGCCGGACGAGACCGAGCAGCTCCTGCAGCTCGTCCGGATCAAGCAGCTCTGCCGCCAGGCGGGCGTCGCCAAGGTCGAGGCCGGTCCCAAGGGCGTGCTGCTCGCCTTCCACGACAACCGCTTTGCCCGACCGGAGCGCCTGGTCGGCTACATTGCCGATCATGCCAAGACCATGCGCGTGCGCTCCGACCATCGCCTGGTGATCAGCGGCGAGACCCGGAGCCCGCTCGAGCGCCTGAAGCGGGTCCAGGCGCTGGTTCAGGACCTCGGCCGGCTCGCGGTGTGATGCTGAAATTGGTTTTTGCGGCCGCATGCGCGCAGGCTGATCTTACAAGCTGCGAGCAAAACTGACTCGTCACGAAAACTCTACGATCATCATCTGCCGACGCGCGACTTAGGCCGCGGAGGTGGCGAGCGTGCGGGTCGCCAGCGCCGCCGGGCGGGTTCGCCCACTCCGAGATAGGGGGCGGAACAGGACGGTGAAGAATTCCGGACGCATCGGGCTCGCCGAGCTGCCGCTGCATAGCGGTCGGGCGCCGCCCTGGCTGTTCGGCCGTATGGTCAGGCTCGCGCGGGAGATCCTGGGCCACGTGGTCGCCGACTACGGCTCGAAGGAGGTGCTCGGGCGCCTCTCCGACCCGTTCTGGTTCCAGGCGTTCGGCTGCGTGCTCGGCTTCGACTGGCATTCCAGCGGCGTCACGACCACGACCTGCGGCGCGATCAAGGAAGCCGTGCGCGGACTGGAGGGTGACTTTGGCCTGTATGTCGCCGGCGGCAAGGGGGCGGCCTCCCGCAGGACGCCGGCCGAGATCGAGCGCGCCTGCGAGCGCCTGGGGCAGGATCCCGCCGCGCTCGTGCGCGCCAGCCGCATGTCCGCCAAGGTTGACAACACGGCGGTGCAGGACGGTCACCAGCTCTATCACCACTGCTTCCTCTTCACGCCGGGCGGCTCCTGGTGCGTGATCCAGCAGGGCATGTCGGACGCGAGCCGCACGGCGCAGGCGCTACCATTGGCTGGGCGATCGGGTGACCAGCTTCGTCGAGGAGCCGCACGCCGCCGTCTGCGCCGATCTGCGGGCGCCGACGCTCAATCTGGTCGCCGCCGAAAGCGCGCCGGCGCGTCAGGCGACAACGGCGGTTGCCGCTCGTCCGCCGGCCGAGATCCTGGCGGAGCTCGATCACCTGCCGCTCCTGCGGATGCCGGCGCGCCATCCGCTCCTGCCTGCGGCCGACATTGACCCCAGGCGGTTACACCGGACCCTGCTCGGCACCTACGAGCGGGCGCCCGGCGACTTCGAGAGCCTGCTCGGCATCGAGGGCATGGGACCGAAGAGCCTGCGTGCGCTCGTACTGGTCGCCGAACTGATCCACGGCGCCCGCGCCAGCACGCGCGATCCGGCGCGCTTCGCGTTTGCCCATGGCGGCAAGGACGGCACACCTTTTCCGGTCGACCGAACGACCTATGACCGAACGATCGAGCTGTTGCGGGCGCCCTCGGCCGGGCGAGGCTCGACCATTCCGATCGCTCGCGCGCGCTCAGACGGCTCGCCGCTTTCGCCGACGACGCCCATCCCGACCGGCCTGCGGCGGCCAGGGTCGAAGCCTGATCAGGACGATGATCAGGCCGATCCGGCCCAACGGGAGCAGCATCAGCGCTACGATGATTTTCATTACCAGCTCCGCGACACGGCAAGCGCCGGCGCTTTCGCCCTTAACGGCGCTGCCGTCCGGATGCTAGAGCTGGAGGCGGAGGCGCATGCATGCCAACGTTGCTTTACACTCACCCTTCCTCGCTCGGGCACGATCCGGGCCCGGGACATCCCAAATCGCCAGCCCGCATCCGGGCGATCTTGACCCTGCTCGAGCGCGAGGAGCGCAAGGGCGCGCTCGTGGGCGTGCACCGGGAGGCAGCGCCGCGGGCGACCCGCCAGCAACTGGAGCGGGCGCATTCGAGCCGCTACGTCGATGCGGTCCTCAATGCCGAGCCCCAATCCGGTTATCGGCGCCTCGATCCCGACACCGTGATGTCGCCGGGCTCGACCGAAGCTGCGCTCCGGGCGGCGGGCGGCGCCGCCGGCGCAGTCGACGCCGTGATCGCGGGCGAGGGCCGGAACGCCTTCTGCGCGCTCCGCCCGCCCGGCCATCACGCCGAGCCTGAGCGGGCGATGGGCTTTTGCCTGTTCAACAACGTTGCGATCGGCGCCCTGCAGGCGCTAGAGGTGCACGGTATCGAGCGGGTCTCGATCTTCGATTTCGACGTGCATCACGGCAATGGCACCCAGGCGATCTTCGCCCGCGAGCCCCGGGTGCAGTATCTCTCGACCCACCAGTGGCCGCTCTATCCGGGCACCGGCGCGCGGGAGGAAACGGGTGTCGGCAACCTCGTCAACCGGCCACTGCCGGCAGGCACGGGCTCCAAGGAGTGGCGCCGCGTGGTCGAAGCCGATATCCTGCCGGCGATCGATGGCTTTGCGCCAGGGCTGATCATGATCTCGGCGGGCTTCGACGCCCATCGAGCTGATCCGCTCGCCATGCTGGAGCTGGTCGAGGCTGACTACGACTGGGTGACGCGCCAGCTGGTGGCGCTCGCGCTCCGTCACGCCGGCGGACGTGTGGTCTCGGTCTTGGAAGGCGGCTATGATCTGAACGCGCTCGCCAGCAGCTGCCTGGCGCATCTGAATGGTCTGCGTGAGCTCTGACCCCGACGGTATTGCCTGGACCGTGAGCGAAGAATCTGCGAGCTGGCCGACCTCGTCGCCTAATCCCGATGCCGAGCAGGAGGCGCCATACGCTGCCCAGTCCACGCCGCCCGACGTGGCGGCGATGAGTTTCGAGCAGGCGCTCGGCGAGCTCGAGCGGATCGTCCAGGACCTCGAGCGGGGGCAGCTCGATCTCGAAGCCGCAATCCAGGCCTATGAGCGCGGCACGGAATTGAAGGAGCATTGCCGGCGGAAGCTCCAGGAGGCGCAGCTCCGGGTCGAGCGGATCACGCTTGACCCGGACGGCGAGGTGCGCACCGAACCCATGGATTCCGGCTCGCGCGCTCCATGACCGCCCTCGCCGAGCGGATGGCGACGGTCGCCGAGGCAACCGAGGTCGAACTCGACCGCCTGCTGCCGCCCGTCGCGGGCCCGCAGGTCCGTCTGCACGAGGCGATGCGCTACGCCGTGCTGGGCGGGGGCAAGCGCCTTCGGCCCTTCCTCGTGGTCGCCGGCGCCGATCTGTTCGCGGTGCCGCTCGAGCGCTCGCTCCGGGTCGGCGCCGCGGTCGAGCTGATCCACGGCTATTCGCTGGTTCATGACGACCTGCCGGCCATGGACGACGCCACGACCCGGCGTGGGCGGCCGAGCTGCCACCGTCAATTCGATGAGGCAACGGCGATCCTGGCGGGCGATGCCCTCCAGAGCCTGGCGTTCGAGGTGCTCGCCGATCCGGCGACCCACTCGGATCCCGCGGTGCGCTCCGCTCTGGTTCGGAAGCTCGCGATCGGCGCGGGCGCGCCCGGCATGTGCGGCGGCCAGATGATCGATCTCGAGGCTGAGGGACGGGCGGTCGATCTCGAGCAGGTGCTCGAGCTGCAGCGGCTCAAGACCGGCGCGCTGCTCGGCTTTGCCTGCGAGGCGGGCGCGATCCTCGGCGCGGCCGCCGAAGCGGCGCGCGCCGTGCTGGTCGCCTACGCGGCCGACCTCGGTCTCGCCTTTCAGATCCAGGACGATCTGCTCGACATCACCGGCGATGCCGCGCTCACCGGCAAGGACCTCGGCCGCGATCAGGCCGTCGGCAAGGCGACCGTGGTCGGGCTGCTCGGCATCGAGGGGGCACGGCGGCGACTCGAAGCGTTGCGCAAAAGCGCCAATCACCACCTCGATCGGCTCGGCACCGAGGCGCCGCTGTTGCGCGAGGTGTTCGATTTTGTCATAAGCCGATCGAACTAGGGTCGCATTGCCGCCTCGGTGATCTCCTAATGGGCGAGATCGCAAAAGCGTTTGTGGGAGGAAATTGAGCCCATGGTTGACACGCCTTTGCTCGACACGATCGGCGAGCCGGCCGATCTGCGGCACCTCGCGCCGGAGAGCCTGCGCCAGCTGGCCGACGAACTGCGGGCGGAAACAATCGACGCGGTGTCGGTCACCGGCGGCCATCTGGGCGCCGGGCTCGGGGTGGTCGAGCTGACCGTAGCCCTGCACTACGTCTTCGATACGCCGCGCGACAAACTGGTCTGGGACGTCGGCCATCAGGCCTATCCGCACAAGATCCTGACTGGGAGGCGGGCGCGTATCCGCACGCTCCGCCAGCCGGGTGGCCTGTCGGGATTCACCAAGCGAGCCGAGAGCGTCTACGACGCGTTCGGTGCGGCCCACAGCTCGACCTCGATCTCGGCCGCCCTCGGCATGGCAACGGCGCGCGATCTCGCCGGCGAGGACTTCAACGTGATCGCGGTGATCGGCGATGGCGCGATGAGCGCCGGCATGGCCTACGAGGCGATGAACAACGCGGGCGCGATGAATGCCCGCCTGATCGTGATCCTGAACGACAATGACATGTCGATCGCCCCGGCGACGGGTGCGATGCACAACTACCTGTCGCGGGTGATTTCCTCGCAGCCCTATCTGACCTTTCGTCACGTCGCCAAGCAGATGGCCGGCTTCGTTCCCCGGCCACTGGCCGAAGCGGCTGAAAAGGCAGAGGAATATGCCCGCGGCATGATGACCGGCGGCACGCTGTTCGAGGAGCTCGGCTTCTACTATATCGGGCCGCTGGACGGTCATAACCTCGACCACCTGCTGCCGGTGCTGAAGAACGTCCGCGACAACCGACCCGCCGGACCGGTTCTGATCCACGTCCGCACCCAGAAGGGCAAGGGCTATCCGCCGGCGGAGAACTCGGCCGACAAGTACCACGGCGTGGTCAAGTTCGACACCGCGACCGGCGCCCAGTTCAAGAAGAAGGGCAACGCTCCCTCCTACACCGCGGTGTTCGCCAAGGGGCTGATCAAGGAGGCCGAGACCGACGAGAGGATAGTCGCGATCACCGCGGCCATGCCGTCAGGTACGGGCGTCGACGCCTTCGCCAAACGCTTTCCCGAGCGCGCCTTCGACGTCGGCATCGCCGAGCAGCACGGCGTGACCTTCGCCGCCGGCCTCGCGACCCAGGGCTTCCGGCCATTCTGCGCGATTTACTCGACCTTCCTGCAGCGCGCCTACGATCAGGTCGTGCACGACGTCGCGATCCAGGGTCTGCCGGTGCGCTTTGCCATGGATCGGGCGGGCCTGGTCGGCGCCGACGGCCCGACCCACGCCGGCGCCTTCGATGTCGCTTACCTGGGCTGTCTCCCCGGGTTCGTGGTCATGGCCGCCGCCGATGAGGCCGAGCTGATGCACATGATTGCGACCATGGCCCGGATCGACGACCGGCCCTCGGCCGTCCGCTACCCGCGCGGCGAAGGCATCGGGATCGATCTGCCCGAGCGCGGCACGCCGCTCGAGATCGGCAAAGGCAGGGTCGTCCGTGAGGGCGGCGGACCGATCGCCATCCTGTCCTTCGGCGCGCGTCTGCAGGAATGTCTCAAGGCGGCCGACGAGCTGACCGCGCGCGGCCTTTCGACCACGGTCGCCGACGCTCGCTTCGCGAAGCCCCTCGACGAGGAACTGATCCGTCGCCTTGCTGCCGAACACGAGGTGCTGATCACGATCGAGGAGGGTGCGATCGGCGGCTTCGGCTCGCACGTCCAGCAGTTCATGCTCGAGGCGGGGCTGCTCGACCACGGCCGCCTGCGCTTGCGCTCGATGATCCTGCCCGATCGCTTCATCGACCACGGCTCGCCCGCCGGCATGTACGAGGAGGCCGCCCTGAACGCGACCCAGATCGCTACGCTCGCGCGCCTGACCCTCGGCCCCGGCGCCGCCACCATCCGGCAGGCCAAGGCCAGCGCGTGACGCGAACGACGATTCGCTCCTCGAACATTGCCGATGTTTGGTGACCGCACTGCACAGCTTCGAGATGCCGAGCGGAGTTCTTGCCGTAGCGTAAGGCTGAATTCGATCGAATTCGAACTCTGAGCGACTGCTCGTCCCGCGAGGCACGGCGGGATCAGGAGCGACCGAAGCGGCAGGCTCAACGTCCGTTGACTACCCGCGGACGGTAAGCCGTCAAGTCGGATTACCTGTGTCCCCTACCGCCGCCTCGTCCGCCGCCACCGTGGTCACTGCCACCCCTACCGCCACCGCCGTTGCCATGGCCTCCAGGGGCACCGCCGTCGCCGCCCGCACCGCCATTGCTCCCGCGAGTGTTGCTCCCAGAAGCGGACGCGCTTGTGCCGCTGCTGCCGGCGCTGCTACCGGGATCGGAGGAGGCCCCGCTGCCACTGCCACCCAAGGCACCGCCGGCGCTGGGACCGCTCGGTGCGCTGCCGCCGCTCGGGCCCCCCGCACCGCCGAGCCCATTGGCTCCAGCGGTGGCGCGATCCGCGCGGTCGCTACCTTCGGGATCGGGCTGGGCGACGCCGGTTTGGGCGAAATCGTCACCCGACCGGCGATCGCTGCCGTTGTCGTTGGCGGCCAGCAAGACCGGCCGGGAAGTCGCGGCCAACAACCGCCGCAGACCGGACCAGAACGCTTGGAAGGTCTCCGCGAGGGTCTCGCTTCTCGCTGGAGGCCTTGCGAGGTTAACTGAGGCGACGGTCGCAGGATCTGCTGCCGGCTTGAGGGTCGGTATGGGCGGGTCGGTTTCGGCCGAAGCTTCGGGCCTCATGCTTCGCATCCGTGAAGTCGTCGGGTCTGCCGATGCCAGGGGGGCGATCGCATCGAGCGGCTTGAGCGAAGGCTCGGGGGGCGCGCGCACGGCCGGCTCACTCGGTATCGTTGCTGCCGCCGATGAGGCTGGCATCGAGGATGCTGGCTCGGCCAGCGCTGTTGAAGAGGTTCGGGCGACGGTCGCTGCGGGCGGCAGCTCCGGCGGATCGGTCGGTTGGCCGGGCGTCGACATGACCAATCGATCGATTGCAGCTTCGAGCTCGGAGTCCTCCCGCGCCCCTTCACTTGCGGCTCCGTCCCGCCTGGCCAGCGCCGGACGCATCGGCCCCTCTGTGGTGAGATCGGAGGGCGCGGCAATTCGACCGGCGATAGGTGCCGGTACAGCTTCGCGCGGGCTGCCCGGACGCGGCGTGTTCTGATCGCTGCCCCCAGTCGGGACGGCCGCAACCTGGCGCGGCTCTTCCTTAGTTGCAGTCAATTTCGAAGGCGTATCCGGCGCAGTGATGATTGTACTGGCATCACGCTTCGATTGCGGTGGGAACCGGCCGTAGGCACTCCACACGATGATACCGGAAGTGCCGTAGATCAGTGAAATCAGCCCGATCACTAAAGCAGCAGTTAAATTGCGGAACGTCAGTCTTGAACTAACAGTTGCACACCAGTCCCAACAGGTCAATAACGACGAAAAGCGTCGCGAACGTTCGCTGGATGACAGGCCCGACTGTGTCTCGTCCGGCGGTGCCAAGGTCAGCGTTTCGGCCGCTCTACCTGCTCCAGTGGCGGCGATTGCCGCCTTGAACCTCGAGAACTGTGGGCCCTTGGGTTTGATGTTGTCCAATTCGTGCCCCAGGCGGTGCTGCCTAAGTTCTTGCACCTGACGAGCCTTCGCGCAACCCCGATCGCTCGGCCAACGACCCGGCATACCCTCGGCTCGGCGACAAGCATTCGTAGCGCTCGACGTTCGAATTGCGACCGTGAATTGATGGTGATGACAACGAGGCGGCTCGCGAAACCGCTTTCCTATCGCGTGATCGGGTACAGTCTCGATGCGATCAGCGGAGAGGGAGAGATGCGCGGCTCGAAACATCGTCTCGATCAACTTCTGGTGGAGCGGGGCATGGCAGGCAGCCGGGCCAAGGCGGAGGCGCTTATTCTGGCGGGGGAAGTGTTCTCGGGTACGCGCCGTCTCGACAAGCCGGGCCAAGCGGTTCCGATAGATCTGCCCATCGAGGTCCGCGGCCCGGCCATACCCTACGTCTCACGCGGGGGCGTCAAACTCGCCCACGGCCTCGATCATTTCGGTTTCTATCCAGATGGCTCGATCGCCCTCGACGTCGGCGCCTCGACTGGCGGCTTCACCGATGTCCTGCTGCAGCGGGGCGCGGCCCGGGTCTATGCGGTCGACGTCGGCCACGGCCAGCTCGACTGGCGGCTGAGGAACGACCCCAAGGTCGTTGTCCTGGAACGGATCAACGCCCGGCGCCTGAGCCGGGCGCAAGTGCCCGAGCCGGTCGACCTGGTGGTCTCCGACGTCAGCTTCATCTCGCTCAAGGTGGCTCTGCCGGCCGCGCTCGCGCTCGCCAAGCCGGGCGCGCGCCTGATCGCCCTGATCAAGCCGCAGTTCGAGGTCGGCAAGGGCCGGGTGGGGAAGGGGGGTGTGGTGCGCGATCCGGTCCTGCACGAGGTGGTCTGCGCCGAGATCGCCCGCTGGCTCTCTGTGGAGCAGGGCTGGGACGTTCTGGGAGCGATCGAGAGCCCGATCACCGGTCCCAAGGGCAACCGCGAGTTCTTGATCGCTGCGCATCGTCCTTAACTGCGTGGCGCCTTCTATTCTGAATTGAGACTATGAACTCAATTTCGTCTACGATCAGACAAGTCGAGGTCGCGCCGAGGAACGCACCCGATGGTGACGAGGTCGCGCTTCCCGCTTTCTCCCTCCTGATCGAGCTCTGGGGCCTGAGCATGCCGAGGGCAGTGGGCCTCCCCCGGTCCAGGGCCGGCATCTGCAATACCATTGGGATGGGCGCCGGATCAGTCGCTGCTTCGACTATGCCGAGGAGCGCTGGGTTGCGCTTGAGCCCCGATCGACCACACACTTGGCGACAATTGAGCGAGGTCAATGCGGTCGCGCAGCAGGTCCGGACTTGCTGGCGCATAGGCCGCGGCACACCGCCCGGTCCTGGCTCGGTTGGCAAAGGAACTCGACATGGCAACGGACTGGAAGTCGGCGAACCACAACCTTTCACAGGCGATCAACATCTACCGCCAAGTGTCGCCCGAGGTCGCACAGGCGTTCTCCGGCCTCGCCCAGGCGGCAACCAAACCTGGCGCTCTCGATAGCAAGACCAAGGAGCTGATCGCGCTCGCCATCGGGATCGCCGGACGGTGCGACGGCTGCGTCGGCTTTCACACCCAGGCCGCGATCCGGCAGGGCGCCAACCGCGACGAGATCCTCGAGACCATCGGCGTCGCCATCTACATGGGCGGCGGGCCGTCCTACGTGTACGGCGCCACAGCGCTGCAGGCGTTCGACCAGCTCCAGGACGGCCAGTGAGCGCAGTCCGGGGGCTGGTGCGCGGCAGACGGCCGATCAGCGGCTGGCTTTCAGCCGCGCGAAGCTGGCCTCCAGATCGGCGATAAGGTCGTCCGGGTCCTCGAGCCCGGCGTGGATCCGGATGCTCGGGCAGCCGGGGTCCCAGGTCGTCGCCGTACGATAGCGCTCGGGGTGATTCGGCATGATCAGGCTTTCGTAGCCGCCCCAGGACGCGCCGAGCCCGAACAACTCCAGCCCTTCGATCATAGGCATGCCAGGCCTGGGCAGGGCAAGGCTTCAAAAGCATCCCGAACAGCCCGCTGGCGCCCGAAAAGTCGCGCTGCCAGAGGGCGTGACCGGGATCGTCGGTGAGCGGGGGGTAAAGCACGCGCTCGACCTCCGGGCGCGTCTGGAGCCAGCGCGCCAGCTTCAGCGCGTTCCGATGGTGCCGCTCGAGCCGAACCGAGAGGGTGCGCAGCCCGCGGAGCGCCTGATAGCAGTCGTCAGGCGAGACGTAGCTGCCGAGATCGTACATGCCGTGGCGCAGCCTCGGATAATGCTCCTCGGTCACGGTGACGATGCCCATCATCAGGTCCGAGTGCCCGCCGATGTACTTGGTGGCTGCGTTGATCGCGATGTCGAGGCCGTGCCGGAACGGCTTGAAGTACAGCCCGCTCGCCCAGGTGTTATCCAGCATGCTCAGCACGCCGCGCTGTCTGGCCACCCCCGTGATGGCCGGGACGTCCTGCACTTCGAAGGTGAGCGAGCCCGGCAACTCCAGGAAGAGGACCCTGGTGTTCGGCCGGATCAGGGCTTCGATCCCGGCGCCGATCAGAGGGTCGTAGTAGGTCGTCTCGACGCCGAAGCGCGCCAGCACGCGGTCGCAGAACTGGCGGGTCGGCGCGTAGGCGGAATCGACCATCAGCAGGTGGTCGCCGGCGGCGAGGAAGGTCATCAGGGCCTGCGCGATCGCGGTCTTGCCCGAGCTGGTGATGACCGCACCATGGGCGCCGTCCAAGGCGGCGACCGTATCCTCGAGTGCGAAGGTGGTCGGCGTGCCGCCCCGCCCGTAGTAGACGCCGCGCAGCTGACGCGGCCCTTCGAACGCCTCGACCGTCTCGTACAGGATGGTCGAGGCCCGATAGATCGGCGGATTGACCACGCCGTGATTGCGGTGCGGGTCGCGCCCTTTGGCGGCCAATAGTGTGTCGTCCTTCATCCTACATCCCCGATCGGCGAGGTTGGGCTGGATTTTCCGCCGATCCTGTGGCAAGAGGCGAGCTAACGGCCGGTCGGCTGACGCGGTCGAACGGGGCCGGACAGGGAGCTGCTCCACCCGTCGATTTGCGCCGGAACCGGCGGTCGGCAGACCGCAGTCGGCCTGGCAGATCGAACCATGGGAGACCGTTCATGCGTCTAACCACATTGCTTGTCGCGGGGCTTGTTGCGGGCGGTCCGCTCGCCCTCGCCGGCGGCGCCCACGCCGGTCCGACCTTCAATGCGGTCAAACAGAAGGGCTTCGTACAGTGCGGCGTCAGCACCGGCGTCGCCGGCTTCTCCAATCCGGACGATGCCGGCAACTGGTCCGGAATCGATGTCGACGTCTGCCGGGCCGTGGCTGCGGCCGTGTTCGGTGACGCGACGAAAGTGAAGTACACGCCCCTCACCTCGAAGGAGCGCTTCACCGCTCTGCAGTCGGGCGAGGTCGACGTCCTCTCGCGCAACACCACCTGGACCCTCAACCGCGACACCGCGCTCGGCCTGGACTTCGTCGGCGTCACTTACTATGACGGCCAGGGCTTCATGGTGCCCAAGTCGCTCGGCGTCAAGAGCGCGCTGGAGCTGGACGGCGCCTCGGTCTGCGTGCAGACCGGGACCACGACTGAGCTCAACCTGGCCGACTACTTCCGCGCCAACAACATGTCTTTTACCCCGGTCGTGTTCGAGCGGCCGGCCGAGGCGCTGGCCGCCTATGAGCAGGGCCGCTGCGACGTCTACACCACCGACAAGTCCGGCCTCTACTCCCAGCGGGTCGGCCTCACCAGCCCCGCCGACCACATCATCCTGCCCGAAACCATCTCAAAGGAGCCGCTCGGGCCGGTAGTCCGCCACGGTGACAACGAATGGGGCGACGTCGTGCGCTGGACCCTTTACGCCATGCTCGACGCCGAGGAGTTCGGCATCACCTCGACCAACGTCGACGATCAGAAGGCCAAGTCGACCAATCCGGAGATACGCCGCTTCCTCGGGGTCGAGGGCGAGCTCGGCAAGGACCTCGGTGTGCCCAACGACTGGGCCTACCAGATCGTCAAGCAGGTGGGCAACTACGGCGAGATTTTCGAGCGCAACGTCGGCCAAGGCTCACCGCTCAAGATCGACCGTGGCCTCAATGCCCAGTGGAAGGAGGGCGGACTGCAATACGGCATGCCGGTCCGCTGACGACGAATTGCTGAAACAGCCGGGTTCGCCCCGGCTGCTTCGTCTAACGGGACAGCGCCGTTCGCTAGGGCGATGCGCTGCCGTCTCTGCCCGGCCGGCCCGGTCCACCGCATTCAGCCGGATGGGCCCGGTTTCGCGCCGTTCGCGGCCTGGGCCAAGTGATCCTTGCCGTGCCGATAGGCGATCCACCCGACGGTCAGGATGACGATGCCGATCAGCAAGGGCTTCTCGATCGCCCCGAGGTCGCCGAGCACCACCTCGAGCAGGTTACCGAGCAGGTAGCCTGCGAACGCGAGCGTTCCCGACCAGAGTAGAGCGCCCAGCGCGTTGAGCACCGTAAATCGTTGAGTGCTGACCCTCGACATGCCGATCGCGACGGTGCCGACGGTATCGAAGCCCGGCATGAAGCGGATCGCTATGATCAGCATGGCCTCGAAGCGCCCGAGCCAGTCCTGCACCTTGCCGATCCGCGCCGCCCACTGCGGGCGCCGGTCGATCAGCGGTTGGCCGAACTTGCGTCCCACCAGGAACCAAGCCTGAAAACCGAGGAAATTACCCGCAGCACCGGCCAGGATGACCCAGGGTACAAGCTCGAGATAGCCGCGATGCGCCGCGAAGCCGCCGAACAGCATGACCGGCTGGCCTTCGAACAGCGTGCCGAGCAGGACGACCGGATAGCCGTATTGTTGAACGAGTGCCTCGATGGACAAGGTGAGTGCCTCACATAGCGAAGGTCTGCGAAGGGAGCCTCGATCCAAGAGCGATCGGTCGGCCATCTCGGGTCTATCCTCGCCACGCGATCTGCTAGATGGCGGTGGTGTGGCTGTACATGGCCAGCACTGGTGGCGCAATCGGGCTAGTTTCTGCAGCTCGAGCGGGACAAGTCTGGGGCACAGCCTATAGGACCTGCCGGAAAGTGCTTGGAAAATATCCGCCATGGGCCCTGTCGCGATGACAGCGAGGGCGCCCCCATGCTGGAAGGCAAGATGGTAATCGAACTGAAACCTCCTGGCTGCGACAAAGGCCACGCGATCGCCGCGTTCATGCGCGAGCGTCCGTTCGCTGACCGGCAAGTCGTCTTCGCTGGCGACGACGTGACCGGCGAGGCCGGCCTCGCCGTCGTCAACGACCTGGGCGGAACTACGATCCGCATCGGTTTGGAAGACCGCCCGACCGCTGCCGTCTAAGGCCACGAGGACGTAAGCGCCATGCAGAGCTGGCTGATCGATCTGCTCGCCGCGGGTGCCGCTTGATGCTGGACGATGCGCGCCGATGACCTCCCTCGATCTTGGCATCGTCGGCAACTGCACCATCAGCGCGTTGATCGACCCGATGGGGACAATCGTCTGGAGCTGCTTTCCGCGCTTCGACGGCGATCCGCTGTTCTGCAAGCTGCTCGACGACGGCGAGGAACACGGCTACTACAGCGTCGAGCTCGACGGGCTGGCCGAGACCGAGCAGTCCTACCTCCTGAACACCGCGGTCCTGATCACGCGGCTCACCGACGGCGAGGGCGACGGCGTCGAGATCACCGACTTCGCGCCGCGCTTCCTGCAGTTCGGTCGCATCTTTCGCCCGACCACGCTGATGCGAATCGTGCGGCCGTTCGGCGAGACCCCGCGCATCCGGATCCGCTTGCGCCCGGTGTTTCACTACGGTAGCCACACACCCGAGATCACCCGCGGCAGTAATCACATCCGCTACGTCGGGCCGGACAGCAGTCTTCGCCTGACCACCAACGCGCCGCTCACCTATCTGCTCGACGAGACGGCGTTCATCCTCGAGGATCAGGTGGTCCTATTGCTCGGGCCGGACGAATCGCTGCGCGGGCCGATCATCGAGACCGGACGGGAGTTTCTCGAGCAGACCGTTGCCTATTGGCGCACCCTGACGATGCGCCTTTCGGTCCCGTTCGAGTGGCAGGAGGCGGTGATTCGCGCCGCCATCACGCTCAAGCTCTGCAGCTTCGAGGAAACCGGCGCGATCGTCGCGGCGATGACCACCTCGATCCCGGAGATCGACGGCAGCGGCCGCAACTGGGACTATCGCTTCTGCTGGCTCCGCGACGCCTACTTCGTCGTGCGTACCCTCAACCGGCTCGGCTACATCGAGACGATGGAGGATTTCCTCGCCTACCTCAGCAACATCGTCGGCAGCAGTCAGGACGGCCGTCTGCAGCCGGTCTACGGTATCGGGTTGGAGGCGAGACTGGCCGAACGGCAGATCGACACTCTCAAGGGCTATCGGCGCAACCGCCCGGTACGGATCGGCAACCAGGCCTACGAGCACGACCAGCATGACGGCTATGGCTCGGTCCTGCTCGCCGCGACCCAGGCGTTCTTCGACCAGCGCCTTCGCCAGCCGGCCGGCGAACACACCTTCCATCGTCTGGAGACGATTGGCGATCAGGCGTTTGCCCTGCACGATGTGCCGGACGCGGGCATCTGGGAATTTCGCAGCCAGGCGCGCGTGCACACCCATTCGAGCGTCATGTGTTGGGCCGCCTGCGATCGACTGGCCCGCATCGCGAGCCATCTGAAGCTCGTGGATCGGGCTACCCATTGGCAGACCCGCGCCGACCAGGTCCGTGAGACCGTACTGCGCGCGGCCTGGAACCCGTCGCTTGGCAGCTTCGCGGCGTCGTTTGGCGGCGACGACATCGACGCGAGCCTGCTCCTGATGCACGAGGTTGGCTTCATCCGCCCGGACGACGGGCGCTTCGTCGGCACCGTCGCCGCCATCGAGCGTCAGTTGCGGCGCGGGCCGCATCTGTTCCGCTACGTCAAAGAGGACGACTTCGGCCGGCCGGAAAACGCCTTTATCGTGTGCACGTTCTGGTATATCGATGTTCTGATCGCGCAGGGTCGGCGCACCGAGGCGCGGGAGTTGTTCGAGAACATGCTTGCTTGCCGCAATCACCTCGGCCTACTGTCCGAGGACATTGACCCCAAGAGCGGCGAACTTTGGGGCAATTTCCCGCAGACCTACTCGCTCGTGGGCCTGATCAACTGTGCAATGAAGCTGAGCAGAACCTGGGAGGACGTCGTCTGAGGCGTCGCGAGCGGAGATAGTGAGCCGCCTGATCATCGTATCCAACCGCGTCACGCCAATCTCCGGTAGCAAAGCGGCCACCGCGGGAGGTCTGGCGGTCGGCGTACTGGCGGCGTTGCGCGAGAGCGGCGGCATCTGGTTCGGCTGGAGCGGCGAGACGATCGAGGCCGGCGCGCCGATGCCCAAGGTATTCCGCACCGGCAACATCACTTACATCACGATTGACCTGCAGCAGACCGACTTCGATCGCTACTACGGCGGCTTTTCGAATCGCGCGCTCTGGCCGCTGTTCCACTATCGGCTCGACCTCTCGAGCTTCGATCGCGAGTGGTACATCGGCTATCGACGAGTGAACCAACTGTTCGCGGAGGAACTCTACCCCTACCTGCGGGACGACGATCTGATCTGGGTCCATGACTACCAGCTGATCCCTCTCGGCGAGGAGCTGCGGCAGCTGGGGATCCAAGGACGGATCGGCTTCTTCCTGCATATTCCCTTCCCGTCGACCGAGGTCTATGTCGCCCTGCCGTGGCACGACCGCCTCGCTCAGGCACTCAGCGCCTACGATCTGGTCGGCTTTCAGACCAGCAACGATCTGCGCAATTTCCACGATTATCTCTACCGCGAGGGGGTTGGCTACGCCCTCTCCGATGGCCTCGTTCATGCCTTTGGCCGTACCATCCGGGCGCAGGATTTTCCGATCGGGATCGACACCGAGGACTTCGCCAAGATGGCGACCTCGGCGGAGGCGGTGCGGGCCAGCCAGCGCCTGGCGCGCAGCCTCCTCGGGCGCAAGCTGATCATTGGTGTCGACCGGCTGGACTACACCAAGGGCATTACCGAGCGCCTCCGGGCGTATGAGACGCTGCTCCAGAACTACCCGCGCCAGCGGGGGCAGGTCACCTTCGTTCAGATCTCGGCGCCGTCACGAGAGGAGGTGCCGGAATACCTCGAGATGCGTCGCCAGGTCGAGGCGACGTCGGGGCGGATCAACGGGCGCTTCAGCGAATTCGACTGGATGCCGCTGCGCTACCTTAATCGGAGCTTCAGCCGGCGCACGCTCTCCGGCTTCTTTCGGCTATCGCGAATTGGCCTGGTCACGCCGTTGCGTGACGGCATGAATCTGGTCGCCAAGGAGTATGTCGCGGCGCAGTCAGAGGACGATCCCGGCGTTCTGGTCCTGTCGCGCTTCGCTGGCGCCGCCGATGAGTTGGACGGTGCGGTGGTGGTGAATCCGTACGATACCGAAGCGGTCGCCGAGGCGATGCATCTCGGGCTGATCATGCCGTTGGATGAGCGCCAGGACCGCTGGCGCCGGCTGCTCGCACAGGTCAAGCAACGCGACGTCGTCTACTGGCGGCAGAGCTTCGTCAAGGCGTTGACGCAGGAAATCCAACCAACCGATTGAAACAGAAGGCATGATGTCTCCTCACCCGGTCTTGGGAGGCAGGACCGGCGGGGGTGCTGCGTAGAGCTCGACCTGGACCGAGCGGGTGCCAAAGCGGTAGGCTCCCGGGAGTTGTTTGGTCGTGCCATCGATCGGCTCGCCCTGTTGCAGTCGACCCTGCAGCCGGGCGATCTGTTCGTGCAGGTCCCGCGAATAGGGCAGGGCATAGGCACGGGGTGGCCCGCCCGGCGCGCCGTCGGCGTCGGGCGGCGACAGCCACAGATAGATTGCGCCCGTCGACCGGCCGCCCCGATCGGGCTCTTCAACGAGAGCGCCATGCAGCTGGAAGCGGGCAGGAGGTGAAGCCTCGGTCGGCCAGCCCAGCATGGATTCGAGGGACAGATATCCGGCCACGAGGAAGGCGACCGTGATCGCGATCGCCCATGCCTTGATCGGCCAGCTCCAGGCGCTCCTGAGGTTGAGGCTGAGCAGCAGAACCGCCAGCACCAGATAGCTCGCCGCTAGGCCGACGATGGCGACGGTCATGAATCGGCCCCCGGAGCACCCGCCGCCAGGCGGCGCAGCGGCACGATCGACTTGGGCAGCTGGTTGACGTCGAGCACCCGGCCATCCCCGCCGACTAGAAAACGCACCGCGGTCCGTTCGTCGCCCTGCTCGGTCAGCGCAACCGGTCCGTAAAACACCAGCTGGACGCTGGGGTTCAGCTTCTCGACCTTGACCGTTGCCGGGACCGGCCCCGCGCCCGCAGCCCGATAGAGATGCAGGTTGACGACGTATTCCCCGGGCACGATGCCGCGGATCGAGACGGTTTCCTGATTGATCGGATTGATCACCCGACGACCGGCTACTTCGATCGCGTCGTTGAGCTGGCCGAGATCGTCGCGATCGAGGTGCATGAGGCCGGCTTCGCGGTTGCGAAACCAGACCAGCTCGCCCAGAGGATCCTCGACGTAGAGGTCGACGTCTTCGAGACGGCCGTCGGGCCAGTTCAGTGTGATCAGGAACTCCGCCTTCGGATCAATGGCGCCGCTCTTGGCAACCGGATTGATCAGCAGGAACGCCAGCACGAACATGACGACGAAGCCGAGCAGCGCGTTGAACAGCAGATCGGCGAAGCCGACGCCGATATGATCAGACCGTCGCATCGCATCGCCCCCGCTCGATCGCCGGAAGGACGTAGATCTCGGTCAGCTGGGTGGTCCGCCGCAGCAGCTCCCGGACGGCACCGTCGAGCAGAAAGCCCTGAACTTTCAGCAGCATGCCCCCGATCAGGCCGGCGAGCGTGGTGTAAAGCGCCACCGCCATGCCGCCGCTCATCGCTCCGAGCGCTACCCGGATCGCGCTCGCGTCCGCGGTGTGGAGCCCGCTGATCGGCGCAAGCATAAAAATAAACCCGATCACCGTGCCAAGCAGGCCGAGCGAGAGCAGCAGATCGGCCACGAACCAGCCAAGCTCGTGCCCGGACCGCAGCTCGGCCTCGAAGCTGTCGAGCAGGAGCCCCTGGTCGACCATCGCCCGCGTGGCGGTGTTGCGCGCCTTGGTCTGAAGGTCTCGAATGTACTGGGAGACGCAACCGTCTGGAAACCCGCGGTCTGGCGTCCACGCGTCCTGGCCGGGTGCGGCGATCACCGCCGCCACCTCGTCGAAATGATTGAACGTCCGGGAAAGCTCGAGCACGTGCCAGCTGCCGCGTCCGGCCACCGCCAGAAACACCAGAGTGATCGCCACGGTGAGGCCGGTCGAGTTGTCATGCCAGACGCGCTGGATCAGGCCGTAGTGCCAGGCGCCGACGAAGGTGACGCCGATCACGGCCCAGAGCAACAGGCTCTTGAGCAACAGCAGGTGCTCGGTGTTGACGCGCGCGACAGCACGGTTCCGCAGCCGCATGGCGGGGCACTCCGGGATGCGATTGTTGCGAGAGGTTGCGACGGCAGCGGGGACTTTACACACGGATCCTCGAACGAGTAAAGGATTTTTTTCCTTTTCCGATCGCGACGCTTCCATGATCGGCACGATACACCAATCCGATCAATCAGATACGACCGACAAGTCGAGTGCCGGACGATCCGATTTTCGACCTAGAGAGCTGCCCGTCAGGGCAACCGATCCGGGTGGATGCGGTTCTCTTGCCACTCACGCGCGGCTGGCCGCGCGAGGTCGGCTGGAAGCTTCGTCAAGCCGGACCCGCCCGGTCAAGCCGGCATGCATGTTCGCGTAGAGCGCGGCCGAAACCGCCAGCGGTGCGCCAGGCGCGAAGGCTGACATGGGCTCGATTGCATGGCAATCGGTCAATGGCGCGTTGTCGGTGTGGGAGGCACATAATTTGTCATAATATATCTTATCGAACTTGACATGAACCAGATGTACGCCGGCCTCGCCGCCTTCGGACACGGTAGCGGTCGTCAGTGGGACAGAATCTGGCTCAGGAAAAGCTTGGTGCGATCGGACTCGGGGTTGGCAAAGAACCGCGCCGGCGGGCTCTTTTCGACCACTTCGCCCCGATCCATGAACACCATGAGATCGGCGACCGAGCGGGCAAAGCCCATCTCGTGGGTGACGCAGACCATGGTCATGCCTTCCTCGGCGAGCTCGATCATGACGTCGAGCACTTCCTTGATCATCTCGGGGTCGAGCGCCGAGGTGGGCTCGTCGAACAGCATGATCTTGGGGGCCATGCAGAGCGCGCGCGCTATCGCCACCCGCTGCTGCTGGCCGCCGGACAGCTGGCCTGGATATTTCTTGGCCTGCTCGGGGATCCCGACCCGCTCAAGTAACTTCATTGCAGTGGCTTCGGCCTCGGCCTTGGGGGTCTTGCGCACCCAGGTCGGAGCCAGGATGAGGTTCTCGAGGACCGTCAGATGGGGAAAGAGGTTGAAGTGCTGGAAGACCATGCCGACTTCGCGCCGGATGGCGTCGACGTTGCGCACGTCACTGGTCAGCTCGATGCCATCGACGACGATGTGGCCGCGCTGGTGTTCCTCGAGGCGGTTGATGCAGCGGATCATGGTCGACTTGCCCGAGCCCGATGGCCCGCAGACCACGATCTTCTGGCCCTTCCAGACGTCGAGACTGATGTCCTTGAGGACGTGGAACTGGCCGTACCACTTATGCACGCCACGCAGGACGATGACCGGCGCGTCGTCGGTGCCGTTACCGTTGCTCGCCATCGTCGTCGCCCCTAACGCTTGTGTCCGGTGTGCAGCTTGCGCTCGATATAGCATGCTGTAACGCGACATGCCGAAGCAGAAGATCCAGTAGCCGAGCGCCGCGAACACGTAGCCCTCGGTCGCGAAGCCGATCCAGGAGGCATCGGTGAGCGCCGCCTGGACCATGCCGAGCAGGTCGAACAGGCCGATGATCAGGACCAGCGTGGTGTCCTTGAACAGACCGATCAGGGTGTTGACGATGCCCGGGATGACGATCTTGAGCGCCTGCGGCAGGATGATCAGAGCCATCGTCTTCCAGTAACTGAGCCCGAGCGCCTGCGCCGCTTCATATTGTCCCTTAGGCATCGCCTGCAAGCCGCCGCGGACGACCTCGGCCATGTAGGCCGCCGAGAACAGCGCGACGCCGACCAGGGCGCGGAGCAGCTTGTCGAAATTGACCCCCTCCGGCAGGAACAGCGGCAGCATCACCGAGGCCATGAACAGGACGGTGATCAGCGGCACGCCGCGCATCAATTCGATGAAGGTGACACAGACCGCACGCACGATCGGCATGGTGGAGCGCCGGCCGAGCGCGAAGAGGATGCCGAGCGGCAGCGAGGCGATGATGCCCACACCGGAGACGACGAGGGTCAGGAACAGGCCGCCCCAGAGCGGGGTCTCCACGACCGACAGGCCGAACAGGCCGCCGTGGAACAGGGAGTACGCGACGACCGGATAGACGATCAGGAGCGCCAGGCCGAGCACCGCCTTGCGGCGGAGCTGCGGCAGGAACAGCGGCACCAGGGCGACGATCAGGATCAGAAGCGCGAGATTGATCCGCCAGCGCTGATCCACCGGGTAGAAGCCGTACATGAACTGGCTGAAGCGGGCCTTGACGAACACCCAGCACGCGCCGCCCGAAACGCAGTCCTCGCGGCTGTCGCCGACGAAGTTGGCATCGAGGATTGCCCAGTTCAGGAGTGGTGGCACGATCCGATAGAGCAGCGTACAGGCAGATCAGGGTCAGCACCGTGTTCAACGGCGACGAGAACAGATTCTGACGCAGCCAGGCGATCGCGCCGAGGCTGGCGCTCGGCGGCGCGAGGTCGGGCGGCGGCCTTGCCGGCCTCGGCCCGCGGCCATGCTCAGCGCTCCACCAGCGCGATGCGGCGATTGTACCAGTTCATGAATGATCGAGGTGAGCAGGCTCAGACCGACATACACCCCCATGGTCATCGCGATCACCTCGACCGCCTGGCCGGTCTGGTTGAGGACGATCCCGGTGAAGACGTTGACGAAGTCCGGATAGCCGATCGCCACGGCGAGGGAGGAGTTCTTGGTCAGGTTCAGGTATTGGCTGGTGAGCGGCGGGATGATCACCCGCAGCGCCTGCGGGACGATCACCAGGCGCAGCGTCGGGCCGTGCTTCAGCCCGAGCGCGTGCGCCGCCTCGATCTGCCCGTGGCTGACCGAGAGGATGCCGGCGCGCACGATCTCGGCGATGAACGTCGCGGTGTAGATCGAGAGCGCGAGCAGGAGCGCGACCAGCTCCGGCGACAGGACCAGCCCGCCTGCCAGCTTGAAGCGCCCCATCTCCGGGTCCTCGAACGTGATCGGCATGCCGGTCGCGAGGAAGGCGACCAGCGGCAGGCCGATCAGCAGCGCCAGAGCTACGGTGACCGTGTGGAACGGCTGACCGGTCGCCTCCCGCCGCCGCCGCGCCCAGCGCGCCAGGAAGATCACCGCGACGACCGCCACGAGCAAGGCGAGCCACACCCAGCCGAAGCCCGCCCCGAACATCGGCTTGGGCGAATAGAAGCCGCGGTTGTTGAGAAAGAACAGGCCGCCGAACGCCATGCTGTCGTGCGGCTGCGGCAGGGTCTGGAGAACCGCGAAGTACCAGAACAGGATCTGGAGCAGCAGCGGGATGTTGCGGAACGTCTCGATGTAGACCGTGGCCAGACGGGCGACCAGCCAGTTCCTCGACAAGCGGGCGAGGCCCATCACGAAGCCGAGCAGGGTCGCGAGCACAATGCCGATGCCCGCCACCAGGATCGTGTTGAGCAGGCCGACCCAGAAGACCCTGCGAATTCGGCGAGCGCTCGCTGTAGTCGATCAGGTGCTGCGAGATGGCGAAGCCGGCCGGCTTGTGGAGGAAGCCGAAGCCCGACGCGATCCCCTGGCGCTCGAGATTGAGCATGGTGTTGTGGACGAGGTAGGCGATGAACGCCACGACGCCGACGAGGGTCAGGACCTGGTAGACGACCGAGCGGACCCGCGGGTCGTTCCACGGTGCCGGCTTGGGGGGCGACGTACCGAGTTGCTCGCGATCGACCGCCATGGCGCCCTTCGTCTCGCCGACCAGTCCGGGCTGGCCGTGTCATGGGCCGCGCCCGGTGAAGCTCTTCCCTGAACCTTACAGCCTCGCCTCTCCGCGGCGCCGGGTCAAGCCCCATCCGACGGGGGTGTAGGGAGCGCGTGAGCTGGCCGGTTTAGGTAGCGCGTGATCTGTCCGGTTCTGGAAGCGTTCCAAGGAACTTGGAACGGGGGGCTGGGTGGAGAGGCTTGCGAGGATCGGGATCATGCGTTTCGAGGAGCTGGTGGAACGTTGGGAGAAGGGTCGCCTGAGCCACGCCGAGGCGGCGGCAGCGCTCGGGGTCAGCGAGCGAACCTTGCGCCGCTGGCGGGAACGCTACGAGGAGGAGGGCGCGGCAGGACTGGTCGATCGCCGGGCTGGCCAGCCGTCGCCCAAACGGGCGCCCGAGGACGAGCTCGAGCGTATGCGCGCGCTGTATCAGGAGAACTATCAGGGCTTCACGATCAAGCATTTCCACGAGAAGCTGGAGAAGCGCCACGACTACAAGCTCGGCTACACCACGACCCGGATTTACCTGCAAAAGACCGGTGTGGTGGCGCCGGCAGCCCGACGGGGCGCCCATCGTCGCAAGCGTCCTCGCCGGCCAATGCGTGGCATGTTGCTGCATCAGGACGGCTCGAAGCACGCCTGGCTCACCGACCAGCCGGCGCTCGACCTGATCATCACGATGGACGACGCCACCAGCGAGCTCTATTCGGCGCTCCTGGTCGACGAAGAAGGCACGATGAGTAGCTTCCGCGGGCTGCTCGAGGTGGTCGAGCGGCACGGCCTGTTCATGGAGCTCTACACCGACCGTGGCAGCCACTACTTCTTCACGCCGGAAGGGGGCGGCAAGGTCTCCAAGACCCAGCTGACCCAGGTCGGGCGAGCCCTGAAGCAGCTCGGCATCGGTCACATCCCGGCCTACTCGCCCGAGGCCAGAGGCCGATGCGAGCGCGCCTTCGAACCCTGCAAGAGGGAGGGAGGGGGTTGTAGGGCCGAGGGTGGCGGGGGAAGGGGGGAACGAAGGATGAGGGGGGTCTGGGGGGCGGGGCGCGGGGGGCAGAGGCGTGGGGGCGTGCCACAAAACCACAGAGGCACAAAAGAGGAAATCAAGCGAAATAGGGGAAAAAAAAGCGCGCGCGAACCGCCATAGAGAGGGGGAAAGGAAGAGAAAAAGGGGTGAATCTTTTTGTGAGGTGTGTGCTTGATGTGTTGCCGCCTTGTTGTGGGGGTTTGGCGGCATGGAGGATGGGCGTGTTGGCGATGGTTGACCCGGAGGGAATGCCCGGGGCAGACTGGGAGATTGTGATCGCAGCGAGGTTGCGGCGCGGAGAGCTGTAGTGGCCCCCTTGCCTGCCGCCCCGGCATGACCAACTCTAGACGGCGATGGCGACGGACCGAACCACCGAGATGTCTGCGAGCGGATACGTCCTCTTGCCCGCGCGCGGGGTGATCGCGCTGCGCGGCGCTGACGCGCGCCCCTTCCTCCAGGGTCTGATCAGTAGCAATGTCGAGAAAATCGCTCCTGAACAAGCCGGTTACGGGGCGTTGTTGACACCGCAGGGAAAGTTTCTGTTTGACTTCATGGTTGCCGAGCAGGCGGGTGCGCTGCTGCTCGAGACCGAACGCGAGCGTGTGGAGCAACTGCTTCGCCGTCTGATGCTCTACAAGCTCCGCGCTAAGGTCGAGCTTGAGGATGCGAGGGGGTGCTACGCGGTCGCGGCTCTGCTCGGCGAGGGCGTGGCGGCTAGAGTGGGCTTGGCTGATCGCGCCGGCGCTTGCCGGTCGCTGGCGGAGGGCCTCCTCTTCGTCGATCCGCGGCTGCCACAGCTAGGCGTACGAGCGCTGCTGTCGCCCGACCTCATTGCCGCCACGCTCGAGGCCGACGGTTTCGCTCCTCTCGAGGCCGCCGCCTACGAGCGGGCGCGGATCAGCCTCGGCGTGCCCGATGGCGCGCGCGACCTGGTGGTCGAGAAATCGACCCTGCTCGAGAGCGGCTTCGAGGAGCTGAACGGCGTCGATTTCGCCAAGGGTTGCTTCGTCGGCCAGGACTCACGGCGCGGATGCGAAG